>UCFC01000030.1 GCA_900471515.1 Hyphomicrobiales bacterium
AGAGGTTTTCACACAGCCTGCGAAGTCGCCTTTCCGTTTTCAATGCAAGCCGCTTATTTCCGGTTGCCCATGAACTGCAGCAGGAACATGAAGAGGTTGATGAAGTCGAGGTAGAGCGTGAGCGCGCCCATGATGGCCTTGCGGCCGGCGACGTCATAACCGTCTGCCTCGTAGTACATTTCCTTGATGCGCTGCGTATCGTAGGCGGTAAGGCCCGCGAAAATCAGCACGCCGATCACGGAGATCGCGAACTGCAGGGCGGACGAGGCCAGGAAGATGTTGACCAGCGAGGCGATGATCAGGCCGAAGAGACCCATGATCAGGAACGATCCCATCGCCGACAGGTCACGCTTGGTCGTGTAGCCGAACAGCGACAGCGCGCCGAAGGAGGCAGCTGTCACGAAGAAGGTCTGCGTGATGCTCGACTGCGTGTAGACCAGGAAGATCGACGACAGGGACAGGCCGACCAGCGCAGCGTAGACCCAGAAGGTCGTCTGCGCGGCTGCCACGCTCATGCGGCCGATGCGGAAGCTCAGGAAGAAGACAACCGCGAGGGGCGCAAGAATGACGACCCAGCGCAGCGGCGACTGGAACAGCAGGTTGCCGAACTGCGTCAGACGGCCGTCCTGAACGGCGAAGGTGAATGCGAAATAAGCGGCCAAACCAGTGATCGCCAGACCCAGCGCCATCAGGTTGTAGACCTTGAGCATATAAGCGCGGAGGCCTTGATCAATCACTTCGCCGGTTTGCACGCGGCTTTGGTAGTTACGAAGATCAGCCATAGTTTCCTCTTACAAGCTCCGATGAAAATACGGTGTCGGGTTCACGACCCGGGCGCCGCTGCGGAGCTCCAGCATGCCTGCTGACAATATGAGGCTTTCGCCCTTTTCAAACAAGGCCTTTGCAATCAGTCGTTCGGTTAAATCGCCGTAAGGTGAGAGGATTTGAGCCTCCCGCCCTCACAGCTCGCGTAAAACGGGTGCTGCCTTCTGCCCGAGGATGCGCCAGGTGCCGATGAGGCCGATGCCGACCGTCAGGACAAGGGCGGTCACAAGGGTCAGGCCCGCGACGTCGGGCATGAAGGTGTTGGGCAGGCGCATGATGCGGCTGACGATGAACCAGGCCGCGATACTGCCCGCAAAGAGCGCGAAGACGGCGGTGGCGGCACCAAGGATCAGGTATTCGTAGCTGAAGGCGCGGATGAGCATGGCGCGGGTCGCGCCGAGCGTCTTCAGCACGACAGCATCATGGGTGCGTGCCCGGTTGCCGGCGGCGAGCGCTCCCGCCAGCACGAGTACCGAGGCGATCAGGGCAACGGAGGCCGCGGCCCGGATGGCGGTCGCAAGTTCGCCGACCAACTGGTTGACGATATCGATCGCATCCTTGACGCGCACACTGGTGATCGTCGGATAGGTGTTGGTCACGGATTTCAGGATCGCAGCGTCCTCGGCTTCGGTGGATGCCGGATCTGTCAAGGTCGCCAGCCATGCGTGCGGCGCGCCGCGGAAGGTGTTGGGCGAGAAGACCATGACAAAATTGATGGAGAGCGATTCCCACTCGACCCGCCGCAGATTGGCGATCCTGGCGGTGATGTTGCGGCCGAGCACATTGACGGTGACGGTATCGCCGATCTTGAGACCCAATTCATGGGCCTCCTCGGCCGAGAAGGAGACAAGCGGCTCGCCGCTGTAATCCTTCGCCCACCATTGACCCTCGACGAGGGCCGAACTCTCGGGCAGGCTGTCCTCATAGGTGATGCCGCGGTCACCGTTCAACACCCAGCGGCCGGCGGCCGGCACGTTCATCTTCGTCACGTCCTGGCCATTGAAGGCGAGAATGCGGCCACGCAGCATCGGCACTTCCACCAGCTTGCCGTTCGGCGACCGTGTACGGATCAGGTCACGGAAGGCATCGACCTCGGCGCTCTGGATATCGACGAAGAAAAAGTTCGGGGCGCCCTCACTCATGCGACCCGTGAGCTGCCGACGGAGATTGCCGTCGATCAGCGTCAGTGTCACGAGCAGTGCAAGACCGAGGCCGAGCGAGAGCACGACGGAGGGCGTGAGCGCACCAGGGCGGTGGATATTGCCGATCGCAAGCCTCAGCGCCGGCGAGTTGACGCGCGGGCTTCTGCGCGCGAGCCAGGCGATCAGGGCCGCGACGAGGCGCAGGATGACGAAGGCGAAGATGATCGCGCCGACGAAGACCACGGCGATGAAGCGGTCATAGGCGGTCAGAACGGCAAGGCCGGCGAGGGCTGCCATGAAGAGCGCGGCCAGCAGCACATAGGGCCAGGAAGGCAGATGGCGAGCCTCGAAACCCTGTTCGCGAAAGAGCGCGGTGGCAGGCACTTCGCGCGCATGGCCAAGCGGCAGGATGGCGAAGGCAAGCGTCGTCAGCATGCCGAAGAGGGCGGCAAGCAGCAGCGCGTCGGGATAGAGCGTCGGGTCGGTGGAAACCGGCAGGAACTGGGCGAGGAACTGCGCCGCCAGCATCGGGGACAGGGCGCCGAATACGAGGCCGGTCAGAATGCCGCCCGCCGCGATAATGGCAATCTGGAACAGATAGATCCAGACGACGACGGCTGCCGGAGCGCCCAGGCATTTGAAGGTTGCGATCGTTGTCCGTTTGGCATCGAGGAAGGCGCGCACCGCGTTGGCGACGCCGACACCGCCCACGATCAGCGCCGTCAGGCCGACCAGGGTCAGGAATTGGGTGAAGCGGGTGATGTTCTCCGTCAGCGAGGGCGCGGCGCGATCGCTCGTGCGGATCGACCAGCCGGCCGCGGGAAATTCCCTGGAGGCGCGCGCCTGGATGCCGTCCATCGTGCTGCGGTCTTCCAGCTTGATCTTGTAGGCATGCTCGACAAGGCTGCCGGTCTGGATCAGGCCGGAGGCCTGAAGTGCCTTCCGGCTGACAAGCATGCGGGGCGCGAAGCCGAAGCCTTCCGACAGCGCATCCGGCTCGGTCTTGACCGTGCCTGTGATGCTGAGCTTGACGTTGCCGAGCAGCAACTCGTCGCCGATCTGCAACCCCAGCCGCTCCAGCAGCAGCGGCGCGACGACCGCGCCGTAAGTGCCGCCTTCTCCTGATAGCAGGGAGGAGAGCGGATAATTCGGCTCTGCTTCAAAAGTGCCGTAAAGCGGATAGGCGTCGTCGACAGCCTTGACTTCGACCAGGGCCTGGTCCGAACCGTCGGGCTTGCGGGCCATGGAGCGCAGACCGGTGGAAACGGAAACCTCGCCCAGGCCGCGGAGGAAATTCATCTCCTGCGGCGTGGCCTCGCGGTTGTTCAGTTCGAAGCGGACGTCGCCGGCCAGAAGCTCCTGTCCCTGCGAAGCGATCGTATCGGTGATCGACTGCGACACGGAATTGACCGCGGCAATCGCGGCAGTGCCGAGTGCGATGCAGGCGAGGAAGATATAGAAACCTTTCAGACCACCGCGCAGCTCGCGCAAGGCCAGTCGGAAGGCGAGCGAGATGCGCGGGCTGACGATCGTCATGCAATCGCCGCCTCCGACTGGCGGACGGCACTGTCGCCTTCGATGCGGCCCGAGCGGACGCGGATCTGGCGCGAGCAGCGGTTGGCAAGGCCGATGTCGTGAGTCACCAGCAGCAGGGTCATGCCGCGTTCGGCCTGTTTGGAAAACAGGAGGTCGGCGATCTGCCGGCCCGTATCGGTATCGAGATTGCCGGTCGGTTCGTCGGCAATCAGCAGTGCAGGCGAGGGCGCAAGGGCGCGGGCGATCGCCACACGCTGCTGTTCGCCACCCGAAAGCTGGCCGGGATAGTGTTTCAGGCGCTCGCCAAGCCCGACGGATGTCAGCTCGCGCTGGGCAATCTCGAAGGGATTGGGAATATTGGCGAGCTCGAGCGGGACGGCGACGTTTTCCAGCGCCGTCATATTGGCGATCAGGTGGAAGGACTGGAAGACGATGCCGATGTTGCGGCCGCGGAAATCGGCGACCTGATCTTCGCTCAGAGCATGCAGGGGCGTGTCGTTGATATTGATCTCGCCGCTATCGAGTTTCTCCAGGCCGGCAAGCACCATCAGCAGCGTGGACTTGCCCGAGCCGGAGGGGCCGACGATGCCGACGGATTCGCCGGCGGCGATCTGGAGATCGATGCCCTTCAGCACATGCACGGAGGCCGCCGCATTCCCGAGCGTCAAATCGGCGTGTTTCAGATCGATAATGGTTTTGGCCAACAGAAATCGCCCTATATAGTTCCGTAACCGAATGGCCGCATAACGGCACCTAGCCAATCTAGGGAAAGCATTATGAGATTTAAAGTTGCCGCCCTTCACTTCGCTGTCATCGTCTTCTCTCTGGTTTTCTCGACGGTTGCGCAGGCACGCACGATCAATCTGGTCGGATTCGGCGACAGCCTGATGGCGGGCTATCAATTGTCGCCGGGAGACGGCTTTCCCGAGAAGCTGCAGGCGGCGCTGAAGGCCAAGGGGATCGACGTTTCGATTACCAATGCCGGCGTTTCGGGCGACACTACCACGGGCGGGCTTGCGCGAATCGACTGGTCCATTCCCGACGGCACCGACGGCGTCATCCTCGAACTGGGCGCCAATGATGCCCTTCGCGGCATCCCGCCGGAGCAGAGTGAAAAAAATCTCGATCAGATGATAAGCCGGTTAAAAGAGCGCGGCATTGCGGTGCTGCTTGCCGGCATGATGGCGCCGCCGAACATGGGCGCGGACTATGCCGAACGCTTTAACCCGATTTACCAGAAACTTGCGGAAAAACATGGCGTTGAACTCTATCCGTTTTTCCTCGACGGGGTGGTTCTGGATGCCGGTCTGAAGCTTGACGATGGCATGCATCCGAATGCCAGAGGCGTGGACGTGATGGTGGACAGGATGGAGCCGGCTGTCACAAAATTCGTCGAGACGATTTCTTCTGTGAAGAAATAGGGGCTTGCACAGGTTGGTAATGCGTGATTCCGTGTGAGCACCTGCAAAAGATTCGGGGAGTGCTCGTTATGCCGAGACTATTTACCGCCCTCGAAATTCCGCGCAATGCGGCGATGAGCCTGTCATTGTTGCGCGGTGGTCTTCCCGGAGCACGATGGATCGATGTGGAGAACTACCACATCACACTTCGCTTCATCGGCGATGTCGACGGACGCACGGCAGACGAAATCGTCGAGCGTCTCGATCGTATCGACCGGCCGGAATTCCAGCTTCGGCTTGAAGGCATCGGCTCCTTTGGCTCCAAGAAACCGCATTCGATCTGGGCCGGGGTTTCTCCCTCTCCGGAAATGTATGCCCTTCAGGGCGAGATCGAGCGGATCTGCCAGCGCATCGGCCTGCCGCCGGACCCGCGCAAGTTCACCCCGCATGTGACGCTTGCCCGGCTGAAATATTCCCGCGTCGACGATGTCGTTCACTACCTCGCCGGCCGCGGCAACTTCCAGACCTCGACCTTCAGCGTGCCGCGCTTCGTGCTTCTGTCGTCGCGTGAATCGGTTGGCGGCGGACCTTACCTGACCGAAGAGGTCTTCCCGCTCCACGAGCCGCTGACGGTGCCGAGCCTCTCGAGCAGCTTGCTGCAGCCGCTGAAGAGCCTGGCATAAACGAACTCGAAGTCTTCCCGGTCGCCATAATAGGGATCGGGAATGTCTTCGCCGGTGCCGAGCGCGAAATCGCCGAAGAGATGGACCTTGTCTGCGTGCGGTGAACGTCGGCGCAGTTCAGCGACATTCGAGCGGTCCATGGCGAGGATCAGATCGAAATCGTCAAAATCCTCGGGCCGTATCTTCCGGGCGCTCTGCCCGGCAATGTCGATGCCGTGGGCGACTGCGGTGGCGATCGAGCGTCGATCGGGCCGTTCTCCCTGATGCCAGCCGCCGAGACCGGCGGAATCGATGCGAAAAGCATCGCCAAGCCCCGCCTTGTCCGCCACGTGGCCGAATATTCCTTCGGCCAGCGGAGAGCGGCAGATATTGCCCATGCAAACAAAGAGGATGCTGATACGTTTCATCTGAAGATCCGGTGGAAGGCTGAAAGGAACATGGCATGAAAATGGAAAAGCTGGAAAGGCCGGCGATCGACCGGTTGCTTGGCGAGATTGCGGGCTGGACGCTCGATGATGCGGCAGGCTCGATTTCGAAGACGTTCAAATTCGCGAATTTCGTGGAAGCTTTCGGTTTCATGGCGGAGTCGGCGCTTGCGGCCGAGAAGCTCAACCATCATCCGGAATGGTTCAACGTCTATTCCCGGGTCGAGGTGAAGCTCAACACGCATGATGCCGGCGGGCTGACCGAGCTGGATTTCAAGCTTGCAAAAGCCATGGAGAAAGCCGCGGCGCGGCGGGCTGGCTGAAACGGCCGATTGAAACGGCCTTGGCCGTCACCATATGTTCGGAGCGACCAAAAGGGATATCGGGATGGACGAGGTCAAATACGGAGAAATCCTGTTGCCGGGCGACGAGGATACGCAGAATCGTCGCGAGAAGACGGTGCGGCAGAAATTCTGGCCGACCTTTCGCCGCGCCGTGCGGCAGATTCCCTTCTCCCGCGATGTCGTTGCCGGATTCTATTGCGCGCTCGATCCGCAAACGCCAGCCCGAGTGCGAGGTGTTCTTCTGGCGGCCCTTGCCTACTTCGTCCTGCCGGTCGATATCGTGCCCGATATCTTTGCCGTCATCGGCTTTTCGGACGATGTCGCCGTCCTGTCGGCAGCCTTCGCGATGGTGAGGGGCAATATCCGGCCCAGCCACTACGAGGCAGCCGACCGCGTTCTCGCTGACCGTTTCGAAGACGGCATGAAGACGATCTGACGCGCGTCGCGATTCTTCAGATCCGCTCGTTGCGGTGGAGGCCTTTGCACTTGCGCATGTCTTTATCGCAGAGCGGCCTGACAGTTTTGCGCGACGTGGTTTAGACCTCTTCCCGCTCCAGCAGGTTTCGGAGCTTGCCAAAGGCAAGCCTGATACGCGACTTCACCGTGCCCAGCGGAAGGCCGGTCGCATCGGCGATTTCGGAATGGGACTGGCCGAGGAAAAAGGCAGCCTGCAGTAGCGCCCGCTGCTCCTCGGGCAACTGGCTGACGGCATCGCGCACCTGCGCATCGCGGTCGTCGTTGGCGACGATCTCATCGGCGCGCATCTCCTCGGGCGGCTGCAGCGTCGGGTCCTCGCCGTCGAGAATACGGACCTGGGCACGGCGCTGCTGGTCGATGCGCCGGTTGCGGGCGATGCGGAAAAGCCAGGTGGAAAGCGAGGAGCGGGCAGGATCGTAGAGAGCGGCCTTGTGCCAGAGAACGATCATGATTTCCTGGACGAGTTCCTCGGCCTCGCCTGATGTCATCTTCTGGCGCATCAGCCAGGATTTCAGGCGCGGCGCGAAATAGTCGAACAGGACGGAGAATGCGGACTCGTCGCGCTGATCGGCGACAGCCTTTGCGAGGGCAGCGAAACGCTGTCTTTCCTCGGCATCCATATCCCCTCACGCACTCCCTACGGCGAAGATTTTGTCCTGAATTTCCACACTTTAATGAGGTACAACGGATTTGAGAAAGGTCAAACTCTTGCCTGAATCTTTGTGTCTTAAATTCACCCGAACCGATGGCTCAGCCCATCACGGCAGAACGCGGCACCCGCGTCGCTGCCGGGTTCGGAAAGTTGACAGTCGGGCGAAAATGAAACAGGCAGATACAATTCGCAGCTATTGTTGACCATTTGGTAACCTGAATTAAGTCAAAATAAAGCAGATCGTGATTATGCGCCGCCCGCAATGATCGCTTCGGGCCTTGAACCGCAAGAACCGGCAGGAATTCCATGTTTGTAAAAAGTATCGTATCCGCTCTCGCCCTCACCATTGTCACGGCTGGAGTGGCGGAAGCACAGCAGGCGGCTCCGACCCGCATTCAGCAGTTCCAGGCATGGGGCGCTTATTCTTACAAGTCCGGCAATGCGACCGTCTGCTATGTGCTGTCTGTTCCGACCACCAAGCAGCCGGCCAATGTCGACCACGGCGACAATTTTTTCATCGTTTCCCAGCGTCCGGGGCAGAACATCTCCTATGAGCCGCAGGCGATGATGGGTTACACGGTCCAGGAAAATTCCAAGATCAACGTCACCATCGACAACAAGACCTTCGTGATGTTCACCAAGGACAAGGCCGGCTGGGTCGAGAATGCAGCTCAGGAGCCGGCACTCGTCGCGGCGATGAAGAGCGGCCATTCGATGACCGTCAGCGCCACGTCGCGCAAGGGCACCGGCACCTCCTACAGCTATTCGCTGTCCGGCATCTCGGCGGCGCTGAAGCAGATCGAAAGCTGCAAGTAAGCCGACGCCATGAAGGCAATGTTTCGAAGGCCGGCCTTGTGCCGGCCTTTGCCGTTTCCATCTATAGTGACGCGCGACAAAAATGATGCTAAAGCGGCGCGCAACTGCGGAAGGATCGCGATCTGTCGCCGCTCCGCCATTCATTTTCTGCAATCATGCGTCACCGGCCCGTAAGTCTTCCGGCTTTCCGGGATGGTTGCCATGTTGAGTTCGGGATTAGAAAACTATGTCCGTCATGGATGCGATGACCGTCACCAAGCCTGCTCAGCGGGCGCCTCTCGGCGTTGAGCTTTCGCCGAAACCGTCGCTGATCGGCCTGACGCGGGAGGAAATGGGTGCGGCGCTGCGCGAGAAGGGTGTGCCGGACAAGCAGATCAAGATGCGCGTTTCGCAGCTGTGGAACTGGATCTATGTGCGCGGTGTCTCCGACTTCGACCACATGACGAATGTCGCCAAGGACATGCGCGAGATGCTGAAGCAGCATTTCACCATTGCCCGGCCGGAGATCGTCGAAGAGCAGATTTCCAACGACGGCACGCGCAAATGGCTGTTGCGCTTCCCGCCGCGCGGCGCCGGCCGGCCGGTCGAAATCGAGGCCGTCTATATTCCCGAGGAAGGCCGCGGCACGCTGTGCATTTCCAGCCAGGTCGGCTGCACGCTCACCTGCTCCTTCTGTCACACCGGCACGCAGCGGCTGGTGCGTAACCTGACGGCCGAGGAAATCCTCTCCCAGCTTCTGCTCGCCCGCGACCGGCTGGGCGACTTCCCGGATCGCGACGTGCCGGTCGGTGCCGTCGTACCCGCCGAAGGCCGCAAGGTCAGCAATATCGTAATGATGGGCATGGGCGAGCCGCTCTACAATTTCGATGCCGTCAAGCAGGCCCTGCTGATCGCCACGGATGGCGACGGCCTGTCCTTGTCCAAGCGCCGGGTCACGCTTTCGACGTCCGGCGTCGTGCCCGAGATTCTTCGCACCGGCGAGGAAATCGGCGTCATGCTGGCGATCTCGCTGCATGCGGTACGAGACGACCTGCGCGATATCCTCGTGCCGATCAACAAGAAATATCCGCTGAAGGAACTGATCGAAGCCTGCCGGAACTATCCGGGGCTGTCGAACGCGCGGCGCATCACCTTCGAATATGTGATGCTGAAGGACGTCAATGACAGCCTGGAGGACGCCAAGGGGCTGATCCAGCTTCTGAAGGGCGTGCCGGCGAAGATCAACCTCATCCCCTTCAACCCGTGGCCGGGAACAAACTACCAGTGCTCCGACTGGGCGCAGATCGAGAAGTTTGCCGATTTCATCAATTCGGCCGGTTACGCTTCGCCGATCCGCACGCCGCGCGGTCGCGACATTCTTGCGGCCTGCGGCCAGCTCAAGTCGGAATCCGAGCGCATGCGCAAGACCGAGCGACTGGCCTTCGAGGCGATGATGATCGCCAACCACGGCGCCGACGACTGATCAGCAAGTTTGATCCTCATTACAACTCCGCGCGATTGATTAACGGGGGCGCTTTTCCTAAAAGTGCCGCCAAAATCATCCTGGAGGACACCCATGCGCTCAATTCTTCTGGCCTTTGCCGCAACTCTGGCTCTGACGCTGCCGGCCAGGGCCGATGACGTCACGGTTGCCGTAACCGCGATCGTCGAGCATCCGGCCCTCGACGCGGCGCGCAACGGCGTGCGCGATGCGCTGGCGGCTGCCGGCTACAAGGAAGGCGAAAACCTCAAGTTCGTTTTCGAATCCGCGCAGGGCAATCCCGCAACGGCCGCCCAGATCGCCCGCCAGTTCGCCGGCGACGAGCCCAATGTCATCGTGCCGATCTCGACACCGTCGGCGCAGGCCGTCGTTTCGGCGACCCGCGATATCCCCGTCGTCTTCACGGCCGTGTCCGATCCGCTCGGCGCGCAGCTCGTCAAGAACATGGACAAGCCTGGCGGCAACGTGACCGGCCTTTCGGACATGTCGCCGGTTGGCGAGCATATCGCGCTCATCAAGGAAATCCTCCCGAACGTGAAGACGATCGGCTACCTCTACAATTCCGGCGAGGCGAATTCGGTCTCGCTGTTGGCTGCGCTGAAGGCCGAAGCCGAAAAGGCCGGTGTCACGATCGTCGAATCGGCCGCGACGAAATCCGCCGAAGTGCAGGGTGCTGCCCGTGCGCTCGTCGGCCGCGCCGATGCCGTCTACATTCCGACCGACAATACGATCATTTCGGCGCTTGAAGGTGCCGTCGCGGTTGCCGAGGAAAGCAAGCTGCCGCTTTTCACCGCGGATACGGATTCCGTCTCGCGCGGTTCGATCGCAGCCCTCGGCTTCAACTACTACGATGTCGGCAAGCAGACCGGCGAGATCGTCGTTCGCGTGCTGAAGGGTGAAAATCCCGGCGATATCGCGGTGAAGACTGCGGCCGGCAGCGACCTCGTCATCAACAAGGCCGCTGCGGCCAAGATGGGTGTCACCCTGCCGGAGAGCGTCGTTTCGCGCGCCAACAAGGTCATCGAATAATCGGCTGTCGTTCCAAGGTCTTAGTCAGGATCAGCCGCTCCCGTTTGCACGGGGGCGGCTGAATATATTAAAAGGCTGCGGTTTCGCGACGGGCGGAACGGAAACAAAAAGGGGCTGAAAGCCTTGAGCCAAATCGCATTCTGGGGGGCCGTCGAGCTCGGCCTGGTCTATTCCTTCGTCGCTCTCGGCGTCTATCTTGCCTTCCGCGTCCTCGATTTTCCGGATCTGACGGTGGACGGTTCCTTCCCGCTCGGAGCAGCCGTGACCGCCGTGCTGATCATCGCCGGCGTCAACGCGTGGCTCGCAGCGCTGATTGCGATGGGCGCAGGGGCTGCAGCCGGCATGGTGACGGCGCTCCTCAACGTGCGCTTCAGGATCCTCAATCTTCTCGCCTCGATCCTGACGATGATCGCACTCTTCTCCGTCAATCTGCGGGTCATGGGCAAGCCGAACGTTGCGCTTATCAACGCCGATACGATGATCAGCCCTTTCTTTGGTCATGGGCTCCGGGACTTCTATGTCCGGCCCCTTTTCGTCGGGGTTCTGGTGGTCGCGGCCGTCATCGTCGTCTGGCGTTTCCTTGAGAGCGATGCCGGGCTTGCGATGCGTGCAACGGGTGCCAACGCCCGCATGGCACGAGCCCAGGGGGTCGATACCAGCCGGCAGATCTATCTGGGCATGGCGATTTCCAATGCGCTGGTGGCGTTTGGCGGCGCGCTCTTTGCGCAGACCAACGGGTTTGCCGATGTCACCTCGGGCGTCGGTACCATCGTCGTCGGCCTTGCCGCCGTCATTATCGGCGAGACATTGCTTGGCCGCCGCGGGCTGCTGATTGCGCTTGTCGGATGCGTGTTCGGCTCGATCATCTATCGCATCGCCATTCAGCTGGCGCTGTCGAGCGATGTCATCGGCCTGCAGGCCTCCGACCTTAATTTTGTGACGGCGGTTCTCGTGACCGTCGCGCTCATTCTTCCCCGCCTTCGCGGAGGTGCCGCATCATGATCAGCGTCAAGGACATCAAGGTCGTTTTCGGTCGCGGCACGCCGCTGCAGAAACAGGCGCTGAACGGCGTCAGCCTGACGATCGAGGAAGGTTCCTTCGTCACCGTCATCGGTTCCAACGGCGCGGGAAAATCGACATTGCTCGGCGTGCTCGCAGGCGATGTCCTGCCGAGCGAAGGCTCGGTGCTGATCGGCAAGACCGATGTTACGCGCAAGTCCACGTCGGCACGCGCCGGTCTGGTCGCCCGCGTCTTCCAGGACCCGCTGACGGGAAGCTGCGGCGCGCTGTCGATCGAGGAAAACCTTGCGCTTGCCGCCCGCCGCGGGGAGAAGCGCGGCCTTGCTCCGGCGCTCGGCGGCAACAGGCGCGATTATTTCCGGGAACGGATTGCCGAGCTGAATCTCGGTTTGGAAAACCGGCTGAAGGACCGTATGGATCTTCTGTCCGGCGGCCAGCGGCAGGCGGTTTCGCTCGTCATGGCGACGCTCGCCAGTTCGGAGGTGCTGCTGCTCGACGAGCACACGGCGGCACTCGATCCGGGCATGGCGGAATTCGTGATGAACCTCACGCAGAAGATCGTTTCCGAGCGCAAGCTGACGACGATGATGGTCACGCACTCGATGCGCCAGGCGCTGGACTACGGCCACCGCACGATCATGCTGCATGGCGGCGAGATCGTTCTCGACGTTGCCGGCGACAGCAGGAAGAACCTGCAGGTCGAGGATCTGATCGCCATGTTCCGCAAGATGCGCGGCCAGACGCTTGACGACGACGCCCTGCTGATCGGCTAACCGGGCCGCGTCGCAATCTTCGGATCGCGACGCGCTTCAGGTCTTCGTTTCACCCATGTCGTGCAGAACCGCCGCGCATTTCTGCGCGACATGCCTAGCGTGCCTGGGTAAGCAGGATCTTGGCGGCGAAGACCGAAAAGACGCCGGCAAACGTATAATCCATGCCGCGCAGCACCTTCCTGTTGTTCTGCAGCCAGCTCGACAGCCAGTCGGCCGCCATGACGACGGCTGCGTTAACCGGCATGCCGATGACGATGAAGCAGAAGCCGAGGAACAGCAGCTTGTGAGTGACGGCGGGATCGTTAGCGCTGACGAACTGCGGCAGAAAGGTCATGAAGAAGATGATGACCTTCGGGTTCAGGAGGTTGACCCAGAAGCCCGAGGAAATGTTCGACAGGATCGTGCCCTTCGGGCCTTCCACCTTGGCGACGGTCAGCTTCGAGCCGTAGCGGATCGCCTGCACGGCCAGCCAGAAAAGATAGGCCGCACCACCGGTTTTCAGGATGAGGAAGGCGGTCGGCGAGGCGGTGATCAGCGCAGAGATGCCGAAAGCGACCAGCATCGTGTGCACGACGATACCAAGGCTGGTGCCGAGGACGACGAAGAGGGCCGCCTTCTTGCCCTGCGCCAGGGCACGGCTGATCGACAGCGTCATGTCGGGGCCGGGAGTTGCCGCCAGCAGCAGCGTGGCGGCGGCGAAGGCGACAAGCGTCGGAAAGCTCGGCAGGAAATCCATGGTCTACTCTGAAAGCCGGAAAAGATCTGACGATGTCTTACCCGGCTTTCAGAAAATTACCAATCAAACCTTCTGATGGCGCCGATTACTTCTGCTCGAGGAAGGCCTTGAACTTGTCGGCATAATCCTTGTGCCAGCGCGACAGGGGCGGGCGGTTCTCGATGATATCGCCGATTGCCCAGGCCATGCGGCGCTCGTCCACGGGACGGGCGACGTCGTTGTCCGGGCAGAGGATGTAGAAATCGCCGCGCTCCAGGCTTTCGACCATGAAGTCGACGGTCTGTTCCGGCGTCCAGGCGCCGGCAGGCTTTTCGAGGCGGTCGCCCTTGGTGAGGCCGGTGAAGACGAAGCCGGGAATCAGCAGATGCGCCGATATCTGCGAGCGATCGGTGTTGCGCAACTCGTGTTCGAGCGCTTCGGTGAAGACCTTCACGCCGGCCTTGGAGACATTGTAGGCGGGGTTTCCGGGCGGCGTCGTGATACCCTGTTTGGAACCGGTATTGATGATGAGGCCGGGTTCGCCATGAGCGATCATGCCGGGGCCGAAAACTCTGGTGCCGTTGATGACGCCGAGGAGATTGACGGCGAAGATATTGTCCCAATTGGCCTGGGCGCTGAAGATCGAGGTTTCCGGGCCGATACCGGCGTTGTTCATCAGCACATGCACGCGGCCGAAGCGCTGGATGACGGCGCGCTCAAGTGCCTCGATCTGTTCTTTCTGGGAGACGTCGGTTTCAACGGCCATCACATGTTCCTGACCGGCGATCGCCTCCAGCTCGGCGCGGGCATCTGCCAGCCTGTTGCCGCCGAGATCGGCAATGACAACGCTCATGCCGGCCCTGGCAAAGTACTTTGCGGCGGCAAGGCCGATGCCGGAAGCGCCCCCGGTGATGACGGCAACATTGGATTTCTTGAAAATGGCTTGAATATTCGTCACGGGACTCGCCTCTCCTCTCAGCATTGTTCGGACGATGCCGAATATGGGCTGCTGTTTGCCGCTGTCAAACCCTATCGGCCCTTATCGGGCCGGTTGCTGTCCTCGTTGCCCTTGCGTCACGCGCCAATCTCGCTAAAAGTGCCGCGATACCGGGCCTTGCGGGTTTGCCGCGGCCTCTATGCAACGGATCTCATCATCATGGCATCATACAAAGACGTGAAGAAAGTCGTGCTCGCCTATTCGGGCGGCCTCGATACCTCGATCATCCTGAAGTGGCTGCAGACCGAGCTCGGCGCTGAAGTCGTCACCTTCACGGCCGATCTCGGCCAGGGCGAAGAGCTGGAGCCGGCGCGCAAGAAGGCCGAGATGCTCGGCATCAAGGAGATCTATATCGAGGACGTGCGCGAAGAATTCGT
Source organism: Hyphomicrobiales bacterium (assembly GCA_900471515.1). Lineage (GTDB taxonomy): Bacteria > Pseudomonadota > Alphaproteobacteria > Rhizobiales > Rhizobiaceae > Rhizobium. The sequence goes on from UCFC01000030.1 coordinate 14,692, forward strand.
GCGCGATTTCGTCTTCCCGATGTTCCGTGCCAATGCCGTCTACGAGGGCGTCTATCTGCTCGGTACCTCGATCGCCCGCCCGCTGATTTCCAAGCACCTCATCGACATCGCCAAGAAAACCGGCGCCGATGCGATCGCGCACGGCGCGACCGGCAAGGGTAACGACCAGGTTCGTTTCGAGCTTTCGGCCTATGCGCTGAACCCCGATATCAAGATCATTGCGCCGTGGCGCGACTGGGCCTTCAAGAGCCGTACCGAACTGCTCGAATTTGCCGAGAAGCACCAGATCCCGGTTGCCAAGGACAAGAAGGGCGAGGCCCCCTTCTCGGTCGATGCCAACCTGCTGCACTCCTCTTCCGAGGGCAAGGTTCTGGAAGATCCGGCGCAGGAAGCGCCTGAATACGTGCATATGCGCACGATCTCGCCGGAAGCTGCGCCCGACAAGGCGACCATCATCAAGGTCGGTTTCCGCAAGGGCGATGCCGTCTCCATCAATGGCGTCGAAATGTCTCCGGCCACGCTGCTCGCGACGCTCAACAATTACGGCCGCGACAACGGCATCGGCCGCCTCGACCTCGTTGAAAACCGCTTTGTCGGCATGAAGTCGCGCGGCGTCTATGAAACCCCCGGCGGCACGATCCTGCTGGCGGCGCACCGCGCCATCGAGTCGATCACGCTCGACCGCGGCGCTGCCCACCTCAAGGACGAGCTGATGCCGCGTTATGCCGAACTGATCTATTACGGCTTCTGGTTCTCGCCCGAACGCGAAATGCTGCAGGCCCTCATCGACAAGAGCCAGGAGCATGTCGAAGGCGAAGTGACGCTGAAGCTCTACAAGGGCAATGTCATGGTCATCGGCCGCGAGAGCGAAAAGTCGCTCTATTCCGACAAGCTTGTTACCTTCGAAGACGACCAGGGCGCTTACGACCAGAAGGATGCCGCCGGCTTCATCAAGCTCAACGCGTTGCGGCTGCGCACGCTCGGCAAGCGTAACCTGAAGAAGTAAGCCTCCTCGGATTGATCATCCATAAAGGCCCGCCGGTTTGAATTGCCGCGCGGGCCTTTTCTTGCCGTTTGATGCGCTGCCGACGCACGGCTTGACGCGGCAGGGGCATTGCATAAGCTGGACCTGTCATCACTGGAGCCTCTCCATGCCGCTTTCCCTGCTTCTCGGCGCCTTTCTGGCGGCGCTTTTCTATGTGCTCATCCCCGGTCCGGCCTTCCTGCAGCTCCTCGGCATCGGCGCCGGGCAGGGCCGCAAGGCGGGCGCTTTCTTCATGATGGGGCATCTCGTCGGCGATCTCGTCTGGTCCGGACTGGCGCTGGTTGCGATTGTCGGGGCCAAGACGATCGGCACCTTCGTCTTCGACCTGCTTGGGCTCGCCTGCGGTTTCTACCTCGCCTGGATCGGCTGGAGCGCCGTCAACGCCAGGCCGAAAGCCGAAGGGCAGGCGCTGCTGGTCGTGGAGCGGCCGTTCCGGCGCGGGCTGATTTTCGGCGTCACCAATCCGAAGGGCTATCCGGTGGCGCTTGCCACTTTCACCGCGCTGGTCGCGGGTTCGGCAAGCGCGCTCGATTTTGAAGCCCTGCCGATGTTGCTCAGCATTTCCTTCGTGGGCTTCGTCACCGCTGACGTCATCCTGATCGGCATCATCGGCGCCGGTGTCGTTCGCCGTTTCTACCGCGCCCATGAACGGCTGATCGTGCGCTGCTCGGGGGTGCTCTTCATGGGCTTCGCCGTGCAGGCGCTGTGGCACGCCACACCCGGCCTGCTCGGCTGGCGCAAAGCCTGATCAGGCCTCGCTGGCAAGGAAGCCGACGACCGATTTCAACGTCTGAACCTCGTTCGGGTCGCCGATCGACATGGCGATCTGAAGCTGGTTCTTGTAGTAGTCCAGGAAGTTGAAGCTCGTGCCGTCCGTGACATTGGAGAGATCGATGACATTGCCGCGCGGATCGATCGCGTGCATGGGCAGGGGCTCGGATATCGCTGCAAAAGTATTCTGATCGATCAGGCCGTTGTCAAAGCTCTGGCGCGCATAACTGCGCAATTCACCCGCGCTGACGGCTGTGAAATCGATCGTCTTGCGGCTGTCGAAATCTTCGATCTGAAATGAGCCCTGAGCGACAGTCTGTTTGGGCTCGATGGTAATATCAGCGGTCTTCGAACTTTTTGCGTTATTGTTTGTATTATTTTTGAATAGCAAACTCTGAGAAGACCGCAGGGAAAAAATTTCCATGCGCATGTCCTCTTACTTGAAGATTAAGGGGAAACTAGCGTCTTGGGCTGATTCGCGTCAATCGTTAACGATTGGTTAATTTTTATGTATCAATTCTTGCCCACAAGATTTAGCGGGGCGAGCAAAAGTCCAAGCCAACCACATATCAATTCTGTGGCGACCTTCCTATATTACCGATCCACTTGCCGGCATAAAGGACTCTCATATGTCTTCTCCCACTCCATTTAATCAGGCACTTGTCAACTGGAATGGCCTTCACGGCCTGCCGCGTTTCGATGCGGTCGCCGATAGCGATTTTGCCGCCGCCTTTGAAGCTGCCCTTGCCGCGCACGAACGGGAGATCGACGAGATCGCCGGCAACGGGCAAGAGCCGACATTCGAGAATACCATCGTTGCGCTCGAAATTGCGGGAGACGAGCTGTCCCGTGTTTCGGCGCTCTTCTGGAACCGGGCGGGCGCTCACACCAACGAGGTCATTCAGGCGCTGGAGCGGGACATCTCGCCGAAGATGTCGCGGCACTATTCGAAGATCGGCATGAATGCCGATCTCTTCAAGCGCATCGACGCGCTCTGGGAGGCGCGCGAAACGCTTGGCCTGACACTGGAGCAGACGCGCGTGCTGGAGCGGCACTGGAAAGGTTTCGTCAGATCGGGCGCAAAGCTGCCGAAGGCGGAGCAGGAGAAGCTTGCGGCGATCAATGAAAAGCTTGCCGGCCTCAGCACCAGCTTCGGGCAGAATGTGCTTGCCGACGAAAAGGGCTGGTCGCTGATCCTCTCCGCAGAAGAGGAGCTTGCCGGCATTCCCGATTTCCTGCGCGACGCCATGGCAGCGGCCGCCCGCGAACGCGGCGAGGACGGCAAATATGCGGTGACGCTTTCACGCTCGATCATCGAGCCCTTCCTGACTTTCTCCGAACGCCGGGATCTTCGCGAGCAGGCTTTCAAGGCCTGGGTGGCGCGCGGTGAAAATGCCGGGGCTACCGATAACCGCGGCATTATCCGTGAAACGCTTGCCCTGCGTGACGAAGTGGCAAAGCTCCTCGGATACGGCAATTTCGCAGAGCTGAAGCTCGACAACACGATGGCAAAGACGCCCGAGGCCGTGAACGACCTGCTGCGCGCGGTCTGGGCCAGGGCGGTGAAGCGCGCCCGTGAGGAGGAAGCCGATATTGCCGGATTGATTGCCGCCGAGGGCAAGAACCATGAGGTCATGCCTTGGGACTGGCGCCACTATGCGGAGAAGATCCGGGCACAGCGGTTCAGTTTCTCCGAAGCGGAGCTCAAGCCCTATCTGCAGCTCGAAAAGATTATCGCCGCCTGCTTTGACGTTGCCGGCCGGCTGTTCGGCATTCGCGCCGTCGAGAAGAAAGGCATCGCCGCCTATCACCCGGATGTGCGGGTCTTCGAGATCCGTGACCGGGACGACAAGCTGGTCGCGCTTTTCCTTGGCGATTATTTCGCCCGCAGTTCGAAGCGTTCAGGCGCCTGGATGAGCGCCTTCCAGTCGCAGCACAAGCTCGCGTTGAAGAACGGCCATCATGGCGAGTTGCCGATCATCTACAATGTCTGCAATTTCGCCAAACCCGCCGAAGGCAAGCCAGCGTTGCTTTCGCTCGACGATGCGCGCACGCTGTTCCACGAGTTCGGCCATGCGCTGCACGGCATGCTCTCCAACGTCACCTATCCCTCGGTGTCGGGAACGGCCGTCTCTCGCGATTTCGTGGAACTGCCCTCGCAGCTTTACGAACACTGGCTGACGGTTCCCGATATCCTGAAGGAATATGCGGTGCATTTCGAGACCGGGGCGCCGATGCCGCAGGCGCTGCTCGACAAGGTGCTGGCCGCCCGCACCTTCAATTCCGGCTTCAACACGGTGGAGTTTACCTCCTCGGCGCTGGTCGACATGGCCTTCCACACGCGTAATACGGTGGACGATCCGATGGCCGTCCAGGCCGAGGTTCTCTCCGAAATCGGTATGCCGAAATCGATCGTCATGCGCCATGCCACGCCGCACTTCCAGCATATCTTCTCCGGCGGTTATTCGGCCGGCTACTATTCCTACATGTGGTCGGAAGTGCTCGATGCCGATGCCTTCGCCGCCTTCGAGGAAACCGGTGACGCCTTCAATGGGGAAATGGCAAGGAAGCTTCGGGAGAATATCTATTCGACCGGCGGTTCCATCGATCCTGAAGACGCCTACAAGGCGTTCCGCGGCAAGCTGCCGAGCCCGGATGCGATGCTGGTCAAGAAGGGGCTTGCGACCTTTGAGGAATTGACAGGCAGCGACGCTTAAGACAGTTTGATGACATGGAGCCAAGCGGCATGGTGGACGCCATGCCGCAGCTTTCGCGTGCCACCCCCTTTCGCAAGCGCGAAAAAAACGGTAAGAGCGCGCCAAACGTAAATGGCGCGTCCACTTGGCGTAGCGCCCCAGCCTCAGAGATTATGACATATGGCACTTCGCAACATCGCGATCATCGCGCACGTTGACCATGGCAAAACCACCCTCGTCGACGAGCTTCTGAAACAGTCCGGTTCGTTCCGCGAGAACCAGCGCGTCATGGAACGCGTCATGGACTCCAACGACATCGAAAAAGAGCGCGGCATCACCATTCTCGCCAAGGCGACCTCGATCGAGTGGAAAGACACGCGCATCAACATCGTCGACACGCCCGGCCACGCCGACTTCGGCGGTGAAGTCGAGCGCATCCTCTCGATGGTGGATGGCGCAATCGTTCTCGTCGACGCTGCCGAAGGCCCGATGCCGCAGACCAAGTTCGTCGTCGGCAAGGCGCTGAAGGTCGGCCTGCGCCCGATCGTTGCGATCAACAAGATCGACCGTCCGGACGCACGCGCCGAAGAAGTCGTCAACGAAGTCTTCGACCTTTTTGCCGCGCTCGACGCAACCGACGAACAGCTCGACTTCCCGATCCTTTACGGCTCCGGCCGTGCCGGCTGGATGAATTTCGACCCGGCAGGCCCGACCGATGAAGGTCTGGCACCGCTGCTCGACCTCGTCGTCAAGCACGTTCCGGCGCCGACGGTCGAAGAAGGTCCGTTCCGCATGATCGGCACGATCCTCGAGGCCAACAACTTCCTCGGCCGCATCATTACCGGCCGTATCGCCTCCGGCTCGATCAAGCCGAACCAGGCCGTCAAGGTTCTCGGCCAGGACGGCAAGCTGATCGAACAGGGCCGTATCTCCAAGATCCTCGCCTTCCGCGGTATCGAGCGTCAGCCGATCGAAGAAGCCCATGCGGGCGACATCGTCGCGATCGCCGGCCTCTCCAAGGGTACGGTCGCCGACACGTTCTGCGATCCCTCCGTTGCCGAAGCCATGAAGGCGCAGCCGATCGATCCGCCGACCGTCACCATGTCCTTCATCGTCAACGACTCGCCGCTTGCCGGCACGGAAGGCGACAAGGTCACGAGCCGCGTCATCCGCGACCGTCTCATGAAGGAAGCCGAAGGCAACGTCGCCCTGAAGATCGAGGAAAGCGCCGACAAGGACTCGTTCTTCGTTTCCGGCCGCGGCGAACTTCAGCTGGCGGTTCTGATCGAAAACATGCGCCGCGAAGGCTTCGAGCTTGCCGTTTCGCGTCCGCGCGTCGTCATGCACAAGGACGAGGCCGGCCAGCTGCTGGAGCCGATCGAAGAAGTCCTGATCGACGTTGACGAAGAACATTCCGGTGTCGTCGTCCAGAAGATGTCGGAGCGCAAGGCCGAGATGGTCGAGCTTCGTCCGTCGGGCGGCAACCGTGTCCGTCTCGTCTTCTACGCGCCGACCCGCGGCCTCATCGGCTACCAGTCGGAACTGCTGACCGATACGCGCGGCACGGCGATCATGAACCGTCTGTTCCACAGCTACCAGCCCTACAAGGGCGAGATCGGCGGCCGTGTGAACGGCGTGCTGCTCGCCAACGAAGCCGGCGAAGCCGTCGCCTATGCCCTGTTCAACCTGGAGGACCGCGGCCCGATGATCATCGACGCCGGCGAGAAGGTCTATATGGGCATGATCATCGGCATCCATTCGCGCGACAACGACCTCGAGGTCAACGTGCTGAAGGGCAAGAAGCTCACCAACATCCGCGCTGCCGGCAAGGATGAAGCCGTGAAGCTGACACCGCCGATCCGCATGACGCTCGAGCGCGCGCTCTCCTGGATCCAGGAGGACGAGCTGGTGGAAGTGACGCCGAAGTCCATCCGCCTGCGCAAGATGTATCTCGACGCCAACGACCGCAAGCGCTTCGAAAAGTCGAAGGCCGCCCTCTAAGCGTCTCTCGTCATATCCTTCGAAAACCCCGGCCTTTGCGCCGGGGTTTTTTATTGTGCGCTGCGTCGATTCCGGCTTGTGACAATCGTTAAAAAAGCGTTAAAATTTGCCTGTCGTCCACATATCAAGTCTGTGGGCAATCGATCACGATGCGCTCGCCGCATATGGTTAATTGCCTCCGGCAGGACCAGAGTAAGCGTTATGAAGACGTTGTCGATCGATGTCCGGCGGGCTGAACCGCACGATGCCCGAGCCATTTCGGAAGCTCACCGGCTTTCCTGGCAGCATACTTATGCGGGTATCATTCCGCATCGCGCTCTGACCCAGATGATCGAGCGGCGCGGGGAGAACTGGTGGCGCAAAGCCACGCGCGGCCCGGCGACGCTGCTCGTTCTGGATGTGGCGGGAACCGTTGCCGGTTATGCCACCCTCGGCCTCAATCGCGCACGCGCATTGCCTCAGGAAGGCGAAATCTACGAGCTTTATCTACGCCCGGAATATCAGGGCATTGGCCTCGGCAAGCTGCTTTTCGGTGAGGCCCGCAGGCTGTTGAAGTCCCTCGGCTGCAATGGCCTGGTCGTCTGGTGCCTGGAAGAAAACGAAAATGCCGCCAGCTTTTATCGCGACCATGGCGGAATCGATTTCTGCGAAGGCATGGAAAATTTCGACCATAAGCAGATCAAAAAGATCGGCTTCATCTGGAACTGATTGCGGACGGCGCGGTCACTGCATCTTCCATTAGAAAATATAGATATTATAGCCCCTCGCATATTAAGCATTGCTTGCGAGGTATGTTGCGTTGCGTCATGAAACCGATTAACTGGCTTCGAGCAATTCAACCTCCCGGGAGTTTCCTATGCGCATCGACGCCGTTTCAATCGGTAAGAATCCACCTGAAGACGTCAACGTTATCGTCGAGGTTCCGGTCGGCGGTCATCCGATCAAGTATGAAATGGACAAGGAAGCCGGCACGCTGGTTGTTGACCGTTTCCTCTACACGCCGATGACCTATCCGGGCAACTACGGCTTCGTTCCGCACACGCTTTCCGAAGACGGCGACCCGATCGACGTTCTCATCGCCAGCACCCGTCCGCTGGTCCCGGGCTGTGTGATCAACGTCCGCCCGATCGGCGTTCTGAAGATGGAAGACAATTCCGGCAAGGACGAGAAGATCATTGCCGTTCCCTCGCCGAAGCTGACGCTGCGCTACGAGAAGGTCAAGGATTACACCGACCTTCCGGAAATCACGCTGAAGCAGATCGAACACTTCTTCGAGCACTACAAGGATCTGGAACCCGGCAAGTGGGTGAAGATCTACGGCTGGGGCGATTCCAAGGAAGCCGGCGCGCTCATCCTGGAAGCGATCGAGCGGGCCAAGAAGGAAAAAGCCTGATCTTCAGGCTGAGAGTGCTTCGAGCTTTCTGATCAAATCCTCCGGGTCGCCATCGATCCGGAGGATTTTTTTACGCGACGTGTCGCCGGAGATGAGCTCGACGGAGGATTTGGCGATGCCGAGCGACTTGGCGATGAATGCGATGAGCGCCTTGTTGGCTTTCCCCTTTTCCGGAGCGGCGGTGACGCGCGCCTTTAGCAGCATTCCGCCTTCGCCATCGGATTCGATACCGTCGATGGCATCCCGCCCGCCGTTCGGCGTCAGCCGGACGGCGAGGCGGATATGATCGTCAAATTTCTTCCAGGGCGGGCTCAAACGACCAGCGGATAGATTGTCGTCCAGAGGAAGGAGCGCAGGAAGAAGATGATCAGCAACAGGATGATCGGCGAGATGTCGATGCCGCCGAGATTGGGCAGCAGGCGACGGATCGGGCGCAGTACAGGTTCGGTGACATTATAGAGGAACGTCCCGACCTGATTGACGAACTGGTTGCTGGAATTGATGACGTTGAATGCATAGAGCCAGGAGAAGATAGCGCTGGCGATCAGGATCCAGGTATAAATTTGCAAAGCCAAATCAATGGTTTGAAACAGCGCAATCATCGTCGTCTCCAATTCGTTGTTGACAGACATGTAGACATTGGCGACTAAACGAGCAAGTGCCGTGTGGAAGCCCACGGTGAATCATGTTTAACGGCCGCTTTTGCATGGCTTTTGGCGCCCGTTTCCTCGGAAAAAGCTTCATGCCGCTTTCGTCCTCCGGAGATCGTTTTGCCGCGTTCCGGCATCCGTCCTACACCCGCTTTTTCTTCGCGCGGTTCCTGCTTTCCTTCTCGCAGCAGATCGTCAGCGTTGCGGTGGGCTGGCAAATGTATGACCAGACGGGGAGCGCCATCTATCTCGGCCTGATCGGGCTCGTGCAGTTCCTGCCGTCGCTGGTGCTGATCCTTGTCACCGGTTCGGTGGCCGATCGGCATAATCGGCGTGCCATCGCTTCGATCTGCTCGCTCGTCAGCGCGCTCTGCACGCTGGCGCTCCTGGGGATGACGATCACTGGCAGCTTTTCACCGATCCCAGTCTTCGTCGTGCTCTTGATCTTCGGTGTCGAACGCGCCTTCATGACGCCGGCGGTGCAGTCGCTTGCGCCGAACCTGGTGCCGGAAAAGGATCTCTCCAACGCGATCGCCTGGAATTCGTCGTCCTGGCAACTGGCGGCGATCACCGGCCCCGTGCTCGGCGGCCTGCTCTACGGCGTCAGCGCTTCGACGGCTTATTGGGTTGCCGTCATCTTCTCCGCGCTCGGCGCGATCCTGCTCTCTATGATCCCCAAGCCGCCGCAGAAGACGACGGGTGAGGCCAAGAGCTGGGACATGATCCTCGGCGGCTTCCGTTATATCAGGGAGGAGAAGGTGGTGCTTGGCGCCATCTCGCTCGATCTCTTCGCCGTCCTGCTGGGCGGCGCGACCGCATTGATGCCGATCTTTGCGCGCGATATCCTGACGCTCGGTCCCTGGGGCCTCGGCCTGCTGCGCTCGGCGCCGGGTGTCGGTGCCATCATCATGGCGATCTTCCTTGCAGCCTATCCGCTCAAGCACAAAGCCGGCCTATATATGTTCATCGGCGTGGCGATTTTCGGCCTGGGTACGATCGTGTTCGGGCTGTCGACCGATACCGAGGTTTCCATCGCGGCACTCGCCATCATGGGCGCTGCAGATATGATTTCCGTTTATGTCCGCGAGAGCCTGATCGCGCTCTGGACACCGGATCATCTGCGGGGACGCGTCAATGCCGTCAATACGGTCTTCGTCGGCGCGTCTAACGAGCTTGGTGAATTCCGGGCGGGTACCATGGCCTCGGTCTTCGGCGCCGTCCCGGCCGTCATCATCGGCGGCATCGGCACGCTTGCCGTGGCCGCCATCTGGGCAAGCAGTTTTCCCAAGCTCAGGAAGATCGATACTCTCGACGCGCCTATACGAGAAGCGGCGTAGCCGCTGCAGTCCTGCTCTCGAAAACGATATCCAGGAAATCGTCGAGCCAGGCCTTCAGCGGCGCATCGAACAGCATGCGGCCTTCAAGGTGTTCGCGTCCCTGTTGCGCGTTCGGCAGGATGAAGCGGTGGGCGCCGTGGACGACCCAGCGGTGCATCATTGCCCGCGTCAGCTCTGCGTGGAATTGCAGACCCCAGGCATTGCCATTGTAGCGGAAAGCCTGATTGGGATAGGCGTCGCCGGATGCCAGCAGCTCGGCGCCATGCGGCAGCTCGAAACCTTCCCGGTGGAAGTGGTAGACCATTTTCGGCCAGCGCATTAAAAGCCGGCCCTTCTCGGTGGAATGCAGCGGATACCAGCCGATTTCGGTCGATCCGTCACGATTGGCCGCGACCTTGCTGCCGAGCTGGCGCGCCAGCATCTGTGCGCCGAGGCAGATGCCCAGATAGGGACGGTTTTCCTTGAGCGGCACCTCCAGCCAGTCGATCTCGGCCTTGACGAATTCATCGGGATCGTTGGCGCTCATCGGGCCGCCGAAAATCACCGCGCCGGCATGGTCGTCGAGCGTGGAGGGCAGGCTGTCGCCGAGGACCGGACGGCGGATATCGAGATCGTAGCCTTTCTGGACGAGAAGCTGGCCAACACGACCGGGGCTGGAGCGCTCCTGATGAAGAATGATGAGAATGGGGCGCCTGTCGCCCCTTACGATCCTGTCAGTCGGCATCGTCCTGCACCACCTGTGCATCCGTGACCCGCGCGGCAGCCTCCTGCCGCTTCTGGATACGCTCGCGCGAGGAAACGCCCAGGAGATCGGCGATCCGCCAGATCACATGGTCTTCCATTTCGCTGCGCTCGCCATCGGCATAGACGATATCCCAGAGAATGCCGATCAGTTCCAGCCGCTGTTCGGTATCGAGATGTCTCTTCAGATCGGACGTGAAACGGAAATAGTCGACCGCCGTGCTTTCGGCTTCCAGTCCGGCGGCCATCAAGGCGTCGAGCTGTTTGCCGTCGAGCGCATATTGCTCCTTGAGCAGCTTGCGCAGCCGTTTCTTCTCGCTGTCCTTGATCTGGCCGTCGGCCTCCATGACCTGCATGCAGAGCGCGGCGACCGCGATACGCGGATCATCGGGGGCAAAGCCTGATTTCGGACGGTCTGCGGTCAGATTCTGGAAGAATGCCTGAAAGCGTTCGAACATATGGTTTTTCGTTCCAATTCAGAAGAGGCGGAGCCGCGTCCTGGGTTCCGGTTCCATCTTGGGGTCGCGGACGCCAGGGTCATCCGGCAGGCCGCCAAAGAAAGGTTTCGGTTCGGGCGCGGCGGGAGCCGGCCGGGAGGTGGACGGTTCGGAAGCCTTTGCCGATGCCGGCGTCGGTGCTGCGGGGCGAACGGCTTCGGCGATCGTCGCGGCCCGTTCGAGCTCGATGATGCGGTGGTCGTTGACCACGCTTTCCGGGCGGGTTTCACGCAGCGGTGGCAAGGTCTTCAGTGCCGTCTCGATCGAAACGGCCGACCCTTCCTCGACGGGGCCTTCGAGCTGGCCGAAAGGTGCCCTCCATTCGAATGCGTCGAGGCGCCCGGTCACTGGCGAAACCGGCAGCCATTTGTCGGAAACAAAACCATCGGCAACCCAGGCCGGATCGCGCGGCGCCTTCAGCGCCTGTGCCAGCCAGTGGCGCACGCGGCCCTGATCGCCGGTTTCGGCTTCCTCGATATCGGCAAGCAGAAGGAAAGCGGCTTCGCGCGGTTCGATGCGGGCAGCGGCCTCTGCCTTGGCGCGGGCCTTGGCGAATTCCTGTGCGTCGAGCGCGGCTTGGGCAACAACGAGAAGGGCGTCGACATTGTTCGGCCGCATGCCTTCCAGCCGCTCGGCGCGCTTCAGTCGATCGAGCGTGGAATCGCCGCTGCGGGCGCGGACATAGACGCGGCCGATCTCCGGATGCGGTCCGGCCTTCCACGCCTGCTCGAGGATGGAGGCGGCCTTGCGGATGCCGCCTTCGCGAAACAGCGCCTTTGCGGCGATAAGGGCGGCGGGTACGAAATCCGCGGACAGTTTCAGCGCTTGCAAGGCGTCATCACGGGCGCCGGCGGGATTGCTTTCCAGCTGGTCATCGGCGCGTGCAGTCAATAGCACCGCATGGAGACGGTTTGCCTCGGCCTTTTCGATCACCTTGGCAGCCTTCTGCTGTTCCAGCAGGCGGATGGCATCGTCCCAGCGGCCGGACTGGCTGCGATATTCGAGCGTCGCCTGCGCGGCCCAAGGCAGATAGGGCGCATTGTCGGCGGCCTTTTCCGCATATTGGCGGGCGGCCTCGTTGGCGCCGAGGCGCTTGGCTTCAAGATAGAGGCCGCGCAGCCCGAGCTCCCGGGTCTCCGGGTCGTTGGCCATGGCCTCGAACTTGGAGCGCGCCTCGTCGTGGCGGCCTTCGATAAGGGCGGCCTGCGCTTCCAGGAGATTGATCAGAGGCTCCTGATCGGCGCGGATGAGGCTGCGCGAGCGGGCCGCCATCTTGCGGGCGAGCAGCGCATTGCCGGCGCCGGCGGCAATGAGGCCGGTCGACAGGGCCTGATAGCCGCGATCACGTTTGCGGGCGCGGAAATAGCGCGTCACGGAATGCGGCGAGGTCCAGATCAGTCGAACGAGCCACCAGGCCACCATGACGGCTGCGACCAGCGCAATGATGGCGCTTGCCGCGACGATCAGCTTGGTCTGATAGATCTGGCCCTCCCAGATCAGCGACAGATCGCCGGGGCGATCGGCAAGCCAGGAGAAGCCATAGGCGAGAATGAGGACGAGGAGCGCAAAGACAACCAGGCGGACCATGCTCATCCTTCCTTGCCGGTGCCGGAAACGGCCTTGGAGAGTGCGCCGCCGACGAGATCCTCGACGCGGATGCGGGCCTCGAGCGACTGTTTGAAGGCCGCGGACGCCTGTTTGGCGGCGGCGGGCAGGCTGTTCCATTCGGTGGCTGCACCGGGCAGATCGCCGTTCTTCACCTTGTCCTCCATGCGCGCTGCAATCGCCTCCACGCTTTCACCTTCGACATTGCCGACGGGGCGGACCGACACCAGGGATTTGGCGCTCGACATCAACCGATCCGACCAGCTCTGGTTGGGATCGGGCTGGTTGACGGATTCGACGATGGCAGTGGCGACATCGGGCACCTGGCGGATCAGTTCGGCGCGTGAGGGCACGCCGGTTTCGGCAAAGCCGCGCAGATCGGTCGCGGCCGGATCATCCGGTGCGACGCCGGCGAACGTATCGAGTTCGGCGATGAAGGGCCCGCCGCGGTCGATTGCGGCCTTGAGGGCCGCGGCCGCGATGGCGCGGGCGACCGCAACATCCTCGCGCGGCTCGTTCAGCTTCTTTTCGGCTTCGGCAAGACGGCTGGAAATATCGGCACCGCTGGAGGCCTGCTGCTCGGTGGTCTGCGCAAGGCTCGTCTTCAACTGGTCGATCTGAGCGGTTAGATCTGCAATCTTCCGGTTGAGTGCTTCGACATCGGCCGAGCCGGGCGATGCCCCGGGCACCGATGCCGGAGGGGCCGTTTCGAGGGCCGCGATACGCCTTTCGAGGACGCTGTTATCGGCAGCCGGCGGATTGGCGGCAAGGCTTGCGACGGATTGCTTGAGGCCCTCGATCTCGCCGGAAAGATCGGCCATCTCGGCCGCGTTGTCCGGCCGGGTGGAGGAGCCCGGCAGATAACCGGCGTACTGAATGGCGCCGGCGCCAACCAGCGCGACGAGGCCGCCGAAGATGCCCGCGGCGATCAGGCCTGATGTCACCGCGCCCCTTTGTGGTGCAAGCGACTGCGCCGCTTCCGATGGTGGCGGCTCCTTGGATGCGGAATCTTCCGATGCACCTGCCGCTCGCTCGCTCTCATGTTCCGACAGTGGTTCCCCCTGGGCTTGCGCGGTGGTTACGGCTTCGGCGGCAGGGGCACTTTCGGCTGCTTGCGGGGCTTCGTCGGCAGGTGTCCCAGGATCGTTCGCCGAGGCGAAGTCCTGCGCGTCCAGGTCGATCGTGACCGGTTCGTCGGAGCTCTTCGAGTGGCGTGGCGGATTTCCCGATACCATGAGGTCCTCATTATCCTGCATTGCAACGAAACTAGACAGGGATGGCAATTAAGGGAAGAGGTTAGATCAAATTTGGGCGGCTAAAGCCTTCAAAGCAGCGACAAAAGGCTTTTTTCATCCGGCATCGGCGAAATCTCCAGGGCTCTCCTCAAAAGCGGTGGAACAGCTTCCGCAACAGTGTTGCTGAGGCAGATGAGACGGATTTTCGGCAGCCGCAGCAGAAGGGGTTCCACCTGCGGGATATTAAACAGATTTCCGGCCGTCTGACGCGAGTAGAAAAGAACCGCATCGGGAGGGTTGTCCGTCAGAAGAGCCGTCACGGTTTCCGGGTTGGGAGCAAGCGGCTCCATCCGGTAACATTCGGCCACGGAGAAATGCCGCCCGAGCTCCTTCAGTCGCGCCTCGAAGGTTTCGGCGCGGGGATTGCCGGCGAGATAGACGAGTCCGTCGATATTGTCTGCCGCGATCAAATCGGCCAGTTCGCGGCCGCTGCCGGATGACGCCGTGACCAAGCGGAACCCCAGCCTGCGGGCCTCGTCGGCTGTCGTTTCGCCGACGGCAAAGACATGGCGCGAAAGGTGGCGTGAAAGTGCCTCGCCCAGGGGCTCCAAGCTGCGCACCGCTTCGGCGCTCGTTACGGCGACCGGTCCGGCGGTTGTTTCCAGAGCCTGGCGCGCGGCTGCCATGTCGTGCACGGGGCGGGTAAGCGGCAGCAAGAGCGGTTCGTGGCCCAGCTCGCGTAAACGTTGAGCGGTTCGCTCGCCCGAATGCGCCGGACGGGTGACGAGCACGCGCATAAGGACTAGCTCCAGTCCTCGAAGAAGCTGCTGCCGGCCCTTGCACGCACATCCTGTCCGGCGCGCGTGCCGAGTGCAGCCGCATCGCGGCGATGACCGTCGACGGTGATCGCATGCTGGTGGCGGCCGTCCGGCGTGAGGATGAGGCCAGAGAAGCGGATCTGATCGCCCTCGCAAACGGCATAACCGCCGATCGGCGTGCGACAGGATCCGTCAAGAGCGGCAAGGAAAGCGCGCTCGCAGGAGACGGTGTCGAAGGTCGGCGCATCGTTGATCGGCGCCAGCAGCTCATCGATCCTGGCATCGCCGATGCGGCTTTCGAGACAGATGGCGCCCTGTGCCGGGGCGGGCGGGAAACTGTCCGGATCGAGAATGTCGGTGATGACCTCGACCTTGCCGAGACGCTTGAGACCGGCAAGCGCCAGAAGCGTCGCGTCAACCTCGCCTTCCCGTAGCTTGCGCAAGCGTGTGTCGACAAGGCCGCGGAAGGTGATGACGTTGATATCGGGCCGCATGCGGCGGATGAGGGCCTGACGGCGAAGCGAGGACGAGCCGACGGTTGCGCCATGCGGCAGGTCGATCAGCTTCGGTGCCGTGCGCCCGACGACGGCGTCGCGGATGTCTTCGCGCGGAAGGTAGGCGGAGAGGTAGAGGCCTTCCGGAAGGACCGTCGGCATGTCCTTGCTGGAATGCACGGCGAAATCGAGATCACCGGCGACGAGCTGCTGCTCCAGTTCCTGGGTGAAAAGTCCCTTGCCGCCGATCTCGGCCAGCGAACGATCGGTGATGCGGTCGCCCTTGGTCGTCAGCACGACGATTTCGAACATCTCCTCCGGCAGGTTGTGGGCTGCCATCAGCCGATCGCGGGCTTCGTGTGCCTGTGCCAGCGCCAGCGGGCTGCCGCGCGTGCCGATCCGGAAAGGTTTTGTTTGCATCCGCTTTGATCCGTTGTTACCGGAGTTCTCGTAAACGGGTTTAATCCCTATCGCAATCAACGAACAGGTTTCATGGCTCCCTTTCTGCGCATTCTCGGCATCGAGACAAGCTGCGACGAGACGGCCGCCGCAGTCGTCGAGCGCGATGCGGAAGGCCGCTCCAACGTGCTGTCGGATGTCGTTCTTTCCCAGCTGGACGAGCACAGCGCCTATGGCGGCGTGGTGCCGGAGATCGCCGCACGCGCCCATGTCGAGGCGCTGGACGAGCTCATCGACGAGGCGCTGAAGCGCGCCAATGTGTCGCTCTCGGATGTCGATGCGATCGCGGCGACCTCAGGTCCCGGCCTGATCGGTGGCCTGCTTGTGGGGCTTATGACCGGCAAGGCGATCGCCAGGGCGGCCGGCAAGCCGCTTTATGCCGTCAACCATCTGGAAGGCCATGCGCTGACGGCGCGGCTGACGGACGGGCTTTCCTTTCCCTATCTGATGCTGCTCGTCTCCGGCGGCCATACGCAGCTCATCCTCGTGCGGGGTATCGGCGATTATGAACGCTGGGGCACGACGATCGACGATGCGCTGGGCGAGGCCTTCGACAAGACGGCAAAACTGCTGGGCCTTCCCTATCCCGGCGGTCCGGCGGTGGAGCGGATGGCGCAGGCAGGCAATGCCGATCGTTTCAATTTCCCGCGGCCGCTGGTCGGCGAAGCACGGCTCGACTTTTCCTTCTCCGGCCTGAAGACGGCCGTGCGGCAGGCGGCGACCGAAATCGCGCCGCTGACCGATCAGGATGTCGCCGATATCTGCGCCTCTTTCCAGAAGGCGATCTCCCGCACGATGAAGGATCGTATCGGCCGCGGTCTGCAGCGGTTCAAGGCGCAATTCGCCAATCTGCCGCAAAAGCCGGCGCTGGTGGTTGCCGGCGGTGTCGCCGCCAATCAGGAAATCCGCAGCACCTTGCAGGCGCTGTGCAACAAGAACGGTTTCCGCTTCATCGCGCCGCCGCTCAGGCTCTGCACCGACAATGCCGTGATGATCGCCTGGGCGGGACTGGAGCGTATGGCCAAGGGAGTTGCGCCTGACGATCTCGACGTGCAGCCGCGCTCGCGCTGGCCGCTCGATTCCAGGGCCGAGACGCTGATCGGCTTCGGGAAGCGAGGAGCCAAGGCATGAGCGAGCGCATCGCGGTCGTCGGATCGGGGGCTTTCGGCACGGCGCTTGCCGCCGTCATCGCCCTGACCGGGCGAAATTCGGCCGTTCTCGTCGGCCGCAATCCCGCGCTGATGGAAGATCTGAAGACCGAACGACTGCACGAGGCTGTGCTGCCCGGCATTCCGCTGCCTGAAGCATTGGAATTTTCCGCCGATGCGGACGCGATCGGAAGGGCCGGCATTGTGCTTTTTGCCATGCCCTCGCAGGCACAGGCGGATGCCGCACGGCAGTATGGTCCTTATCTGGCTAAGGATGCGGTTGTCGTCACCTGCGCCAAAGGCATCGAACGCAAGACCGGCGCGCTTTTGACGGACATGCTGGAGCAGGAACTGCCCGATCATCCTGTCGGCGTGCTGTCGGGTCCGGGCTTTGCCGCCGATATCGCCAAGGGGCTGCCGACGGCCATGGCGATTGCCGCCGCCGACATGCAGGTGGCCGAGCGGCTGGCGCAGGCGATCTCCGGCCGCACGTTCCGGCTCTATGCTTCGGCGGACCGTATCGGCGTGCAGCTTGGCGGCGCTTTGAAGAACGTTCTGGCGATCGCGTGTGGTATCGTCGAAGGCAGCGGCATTGGCGATTCGGCACGTGCCGCACTGATTGCCCGCGGGCTTGCCGAGATGTCGCGCCTCATCGTTGCCAAGGGCGGCCATGCCGATACGGCGCGGGGGCTTTCCGGCCTCGGCGATCTGGTGCTGACGGCAACCAGCCATCAGTCGCGCAACCTGCGTTTCGGCATTGCGCTCGGGCGCGGCGAAAAGGTCGATCCGTCCCGTGGCGAGCTGGTGGAAGGCGCTTTTGCAGCGGCGGTTGCCTCGCGGCTTGCCGGAGAACTCGGTGTCGAGATGCCGATCACCGATGCGGTTTCGGCGATCATCGAGGGCAAGCTCGGCATTTCCGAAGCCATCGAACAATTGATGACACGTCCGATTACGACCGAATAGGAGACAGACATGCTTTTTGCCCTTCTCTGCAAGGACAAGCCCGGCCATCTCAACGTGCGTATGGAAACGCGCCCGACCCATCTCGATTATCTCAACAGGCTGAATGCCGAGGGCAAGCTTGCCATGGCCGGCCCGTTTCTCGACGCGGAAGTCAAGCCGAACGGCAGCCTCGTGATCGTCCATGCCGAAACGGCTGACGAGGCCAAGGCGCTCGGCGCGGCCGACCCTTACGCGCTGGCCGGTCTTTTCGAAAGCGTCGAAGTGAAGCCCTTCAACTGGGTCTTCAACAAGCCGGAGGCTTGAGCGGGATGGCGCACTGGCTTTACAAATCCGAGCCTTCGGCCTGGTCCTGGGAACAGCAGAAGGCGGCGGGCGAGAAGGGCACCGAATGGACCGGCGTACGCAACTACCTGGCACGCAACAATATGCGGGCCATGCAGATCGGCGACAAGGGTTTCTTCTATCATTCCAATGACGGGCTGGAGATCGTCGGTATCGTCGAGGTCTGCGCGCTGTCGCATCCGGATTCGACGGCCAAGGGCGACGACCGCTGGGATTGCGTCGATATCCGCGCGGTCATGGATGTGCCGAAGCCGGTGACGCTGAAGGACATCAAGGCAAACGAGAAGCTGTCCAAGATGTCGCTGGTCACCTCGATGCGGCTTTCCGTGCAGCCGGTGACGGACGAGGAATGGGTTGAAGTCTGCCGCATGGGCGGCCTCGACAACCCGCCGCGCTGAGCAGCCGTGAAAACCGATCCGGAAATCTTCATCCGCGCCAATACCAGCCTGCTTGCGCCGCCGCATGTGCCGGAAATCCGGCTCTACCTGGCGAGCGAAGCTCATGAGCTCTGGCTGAAGACGGAAGAGGAGCTGGAGGCAATCGGCCTGCCACCGCCTTTCTGGGCCTTCGCCTGGGCGGGCGGGCAGGGGCTGGCCCGCTATGTTCTCGATCATCCCGAAACGGTTCGCGGCAAGCATGTCCTCGATTTTGCGAGCGGTTCCGGACTGGTGGGAATTGCCGCGGGCAAGGCAGGAGCCGCAAAGGTGCTGGCGGCCGATATCGATCCGTGGGCGCAGACGGCGGTGCGGCTGAATGCGGCGGCCAATTCAGTTTCGCTGGATTTCACCGGCTCCGATCTCATCGGCCAGAACTTAGGCGCGGATGTCGTGCTTGCGGGCGATGTCTTTTACGACAAGGCTTTCGCCGCCGCGCTGATACCGTGGTTCGAGGCGCTGGCAGACGCTGGCAAGGACGTGCTTGTCGGCGATCCGGGGCGAGCCTATCTGCCGAAAGACAGGCTGGAATTGCGGGCAGTCTATGAAGTGCCGGTCACACGAGCGCTGGAAGACAGCGAGATCAAGAAGACGAGTGTCTGGCGGTTCAGGCCTCAGGGCCTGATGACGCAGACATTGGCTTCATAAGAGCAGGGATCGTCGGCAATCCCGACATCGATGACCTTGGCTCTCGGCACAAGCTCCCGTGCGGGCGCGGCCGCACGATAGTACCCGTCGCCCCCGACATAGGTTCCGCCATCCGTCTGATAGGCATAGGAGGAACCGGCGTAGAGACCGTTGCCTGGGGTATTCCGATCATAGTTCGCAGACGGGGACGCGATGACGACGATATTGCCGCGGCCGTAACGGCTTACCCCCGGATAGTTGAACTGCTTCAGAAAAGGCGTTCGGGGGCGATAGCGGACGACGTGGTTGCGGGTGAAGTGCAGGCCATTCTCCCAATGGGTACGCCTGCCAAGGAACACGCCGTCGTTAAAGCCGCGATGGTGCGGAAAACGATGATCGGCATTGCGCTCTCCGGCCGCGGCAGGCAGTGCCGTCAGCACCGCAAGGACAACAAGGGCGGTCTTGGACAGACTGCGAAACATGGGCCAAACTCCGAAACGCTAACAAATCGTTAACGCCAGATTGCGCCAAAAGCCTGATCTTGTCCACGCAGGCGTGTGGTCAGCTTAAAAATTGAGCGAAAGAGACGAGTTTCGCGGTCATGAAAACTTCCCGGTAACGCGAATCGATTAAATTAAAAGCAGGCAGCAATTATGCTTGTCGTCAGGGATTTCGGTGATTAAACGTCGAGATTGATGCAACGCACACAGAATTTTGTCATTCGTGTGGTTGACAGAGAAAAGCCCCTGACATCAAGGGCAAAGAGAAGACGCCGCGAGGTTCTGATGGCGAATGTGACAAACCGGCCCCTGTCGCCGCATCTGCAAATTTACAAGCCAATTCCCACCATGGTCATGTCCATCGTTCACCGTATCACCGGTGGCGCTTTGTACTTCGGTACGCTGCTGGTCGCCTGGTGGCTGATCGCGGCCGCCACCGGCCAGGCCTATTACGACTGGGCCAACTGGGTGCTTGGCAGCCTTATCGGGAAGCTTGTCCTGCTCGGTTATACCTGGGCGCTGATCCACCACCTGCTCGGCGGCTTCCGTCACTTCATGTGGGACCTCGGATATGGCTTCGAGAAGGAATTCTCGACCAAGCTCGCCATCGCCAATATCATCGGATCGCTCTGTCTGACCGTGCTGGTCTGGGTGATCGGCTTCATCATTCGCTTCTGAAGGTCGCACTCATGGATATGCGCACTCCTCTGGGCAAGGTTCGCGGCCTCGGCTCCGCCAAGGAAGGGACGGACCATTTCTGGCGCCAGCGCCTGACGGCCGTCGCCAACGTGCCCCTCATCATCTTCTTCGCGATCTTCATGATCGTCTATGCCGGCGCGCCTTATGCCGATGTGGTTCGAGCGCTTTCGAACCCGTTCGTTGCCGTCGTCATGGGTCTGGTGGTCATCTCCGGCACCATTCACATGAAGCTCGGCATGCAGGTCATCATCGAAGACTACGTTCACGGCGAGATCGGCAAGCTGCTGCTCCTGATGCTGAACGCGTTCTTTGCGGTTCTCGTCGCCGGCCTCTGTCTCTTCGCCATTCTGAAAATTGCATTCGTAGGATAACCGTATCATGGCACCGTCTTCACCCGCTCAGAATGGGAAGGCCTACACCTATGTCGACCATTCCTATGACGTCATCGTCGTCGGCGCCGGCGGCGCCGGCCTGCGCGCCACGCTCGGCATGGCCGAACAGGGCTTCCGCACCGCCTGCATCACCAAGGTGTTCCCGACCCGTTCGCACACGGTTGCCGCCCAGGGCGGCATTGCCGCCTCGCTGCAGAACATGACGCCAGACAGCTGGCAGTGGCACCTCTACGACACCGTCAAGGGTTCCGACTGGCTCGGCGATGTCGATGCCATGCAGTATCTCACCATGGAAGCGCCGAAGGCGGTCTATGAGCTGGAGCATTACGGCGTGCCCTTCTCGCGCAACGAGGAAGGCAAGATCTACCAGCGCCCGTTCGGCGGTCACATGCAGAATTACGGTGAAGGTCCGCCGGTGCAGCGCACCTGCGCTGTCGCCGACCGTACCGGCCACGCGATCCTGCACACGCTCTATGGCCAGTCGCTGCGCAACAACGCCGAATTCTTCGTCGAATATTTCGCGCTCGACCTCATCATGTCCGACGATGGCAGCCGCTGCACCGGCGTCGTTGCCTGGTGCCTCGACGACGGCACGATCCATCGCTTCGCCGCCAAGATGGTGGTGCTTGCGACCGGCGGTTACGGCCGCGCCTATTTCTCGGCAACGTCGGCCCATACCTGCACCGGCGACGGCGGCGGCATGATCGCACGTGCCGGCCTGCCGCTGCAGGACATGGAGTTCGTGCAGTTCCATCCGACCGGCATCTACGGCTCCGGCTGTCTGATCACGGAGGGCGCCCGCGGCGAAGGTGGCTACCTCGTCAATTCCGAGGGCGAGCGCTTCATGGAGCGCTATGCGCCGTCGGCCAAGGATCTGGCGTCGCGCGACGTCGTTTCGCGCTGCATGACGCTGGAAATTCGCGAAGGCCGCGGTGTCGGCAAGAACAAGGACCACATCTTCCTGCATCTCGACCATCTCGATCCGGCCGTTCTGCACGAGCGCCTGCCGGGCATTTCGGAGAGCGCCAAGATCTTCGCCGGCGTCGATGTGACCCGCGAGCCGATCCCGGTCCTGCCGACCGTCCACTATAATATGGGCGGCATTCCGACGAATTACTGGGGCGAGGTCCTGAATGCCGACGGCGCCAACCCGGAACGCGTCATTCCCGGCCTGATGGCCGTCGGCGAAGCCGGCTGCGCCTCGGTTCACGGCGCAAACCGCCTCGGCTCCAACTCGCTGATCGACCTCGTGGTCTTTGGACGCGCCGCCGCTATCCGCGCCGGCGAGATCATCGACCGCAACGAGCCCGTGCCGGCGCTGAATGTTGCTGCCTGCGACAAGATCATGGACCGTTTCGACGGCCTGCGCTACGCCAATGGCGGTACGCCGACGGCGGTGCTGCGCGAGAAGATGCAGCGCGCCATGCAGGAAGACGCCGCCGTGTTCCGCACGCAGGAATCGCTGGAATCCGGCTGCCGCCGCCTTTCGGAAATCTGGGGCGAGCTCAAGGACATCAAGGTCACCGACCGCTCGATGATCTGGAATTCCGACCTTGTCGAGACGCTGGAACTGCAGAACCTGATGGCCAATGCCATCACGACGATCTACGGCGCCGAGGCGCGCAAGGAAAGCCGCGGTTCGCATGCCCGCGAAGACTATACGTCCGGTCCGTTCGCCGGCCGCGACGACGTCAACTGGCGCAAGCACACGCTCGCCTGGGTAAACGAGGCAGGCGACGTGAAGCTCGACTACCGGCCTGTCCACACCGACCTCATCGCAGACGGCATCGATCCTCACAAGATCGAGCCGAAGGCGCGCGTATACTGATCAGAGGAACCTGACATGGTTGAACTCGCTCTCCCCAAGAATTCCCAGATGCGCGAAGGCAAGGTGTGGCCGAAACCGGCGGGTGCCAAGAACACCCGCGAGTTCCGCGTCTATCGCTGGAGCCCGGATGACGGCCAGAACCCGTCGATCGACACGTTTTATGTCGATGTCGACGATTGCGGGCCGATGGTTCTCGACGCTCTCCTCTACATCAAGAACAAGATCGACCCGACACTGACGCTGCGCCGTTCCTGTCGTGAAGGTATCTGCGGTTCCTGCGCGATGAATATCGACGGCACGAACACGCTTGCCTGCACCAAGGGCATGGACGACATCAAGGGCACGGTGAAGATCTACCCGCTGCCGCACATGCCCGTCGTCAAGGACCTGGTGCCGGATCTCAGCAATTTCTATGCCCAGCATCGCTCGATCGAGCCCTGGCTGAAGACGGTTTCGCCGACGCCGGCCAAGGAATGGAAGCAGAGCCATGAGGACCGTCAGAAGCTCGACGGCCTCTACGAGTGCATTCTCTGCGCCTGCTGCTCGACCTCCTGTCCGAGCTACTGGTGGAACGGTGACCGTTACCTCGGTCCGGCCGTGCTGTTGCAGGCCTATCGCTGGCTGATCGATTCCAGAGACGAAGCCACGGGTGAGCGTCTCGACAATCTAGAGGATCCGTTCCGCCTTTATCGTTGCCACACGATCATGAACTGCGCCCAGACCTGCCCGAAGGGTCTGAACCCGGCCAAGGCAATCGCCGAAATCAAGAAGATGATGGTCGAGCGCCGCGTGTGAGTGCCGCCATATCAGCCGGCATCGATGGTTTTGATCCCGAGGCGGTCGCCGAAATTCGTTCGCTGCTCGCCTCGGTCAAACAGCAGGGCATCCGCATCGGTTTCGCGATCGAAAGCGGAAGCCGTGCCTGGGGCTTTCCCTCGCCCGACAGCGATTACGACTGCCGGTTCATCTATGTCCGCCCGCTTGCCGATCATCTCGCACTTGTCTCGCATCGGGACGTGATCGAGTTTCCAATCGTCGGCGATATCGACACCGGCGGCTGGGATCTGCGCAAGGCGCTGCTGCTTGCGCTCAAAGGCAATGCGGTCGTGGTAGAATGGGTGAAATCGCCCATCGCCTATGAGGAAGAGCCGGGGTTTCGCAGCCGTCTCTCCGAGGTGCTCGACGCGATCATGGTGCCGCAGAAGGTTGCAATGCATTATGTCGGCCTCCTGCGCAGCCATTGGCAAGCGCATGGAGACGGGCCGATCAAGCTCAAGAAGCTGCTCTATGCGATTCGCCCGGCAATTGCGCTGGAATGGATGCGGGCAACTGACTTTCAGAGATTGCCGCCGATGAACATGATGGAATGTCTGTCGGCTGTCGTTATCGATGAGGCATTGCGCGAGGCAATCCACGATCTGGTGATCGTCAAGGGCCGGACGCGGGAGATGGGCGAGGGCCTGCCGCCCAAGCGCATCCAGTCCTTTCTGGCCGCGTCGATTGAACGCCATGCAGATCTTGCCGAGCGTATCAAACCTGATCAGGATGCGGACAGTCGGGCACATCACCGTGCTGACATATTTTATCAGCAAGAAGTCCAGCGCGCGCTTGGTTGAATTGTGCCGGTTTCGCCATAGGTGTCACGAAGGCCGATTTGCATTGTGCTGACTTGATTAACCAAAGTGAAATACGGTAATTCGAACCCAGAATTGAAATATCTCTGCGGTTGAGGCGGACATTCGGGAGCTTGATGATGCAGTTTCGATATGTGGTGACGGGTCTAACGGCCGCTCTGGCCCTGGCGGGATGCCAACGCACCTCATATGATTACAGCAGTAACAGCGCACCTCCACCGCTCACCGCGCAGCCCGTACCTTCCGTGCAGGGCGGCCAGCTTCCGCCTCCGACCGGGCAGTTTCCTGCCGCCCCGACCTCGACAGCGCCGATGGCCGGTGTCCAGCCGGGCGGTGCTGCACCTGCGACCGCCATGGACGTCACCAAGGAATCGATGGTCGGCAGCTGGCGCGTCAACGGCAGCTGCGACATGTTCCTGACGCTGACCAATCTCGGCAGCGGCTCGCGCGGCGGTACGCGCGGCTGTGTCGGCGAATTGACGGCGATGGGCTCCTGGGAAGTGTCCGGCAAGCAGGTTCTGCTCAAGGACCGCAGCGGCAACCAGATCGGTTCCGTCTACAAGGTCGCCGACAACAGCTTCAGCGGCCAGACTTCGACCGGGCAACCGATCAACCTCAGCCGGTAAGACAATCCGGCGGGTTCCCGCCGGTTACGCATAGGCGGACAAGCCCTCATGCAGCCAATGCCAGACTATTCGCTCAGCGTCACCGAGCAGCTCAAATCGCTGACGGTTTCGGGGACGTTGCAGGTCGATTCCGCCCAGATGGATGTGGCCAAATGCCTCGACCGGGTGCTCGCTTCCCTTAAACAGAAGCGGCCGGCCGCCAAGAGCAGCGCGCTCGGCTGGCTGTTTGCCTCCAAGAAGAAGAACGAGGCCGGCATCAGGGGCCTCTATATTCACGGCAGCGTCGGGCGCGGCAAGACGATGCTCATGGACATGTTCTTCCAGATGGCGCCCTGCCGGAAAAAACGACGGGCGCATTTCCATGAATTCATGGCCGACGTGCATAACCGCATCGCTGCCCACCGCCAGAAGCTCAAGAACGGCGAGGCGAAGCAGGCCGATCCGATGCCGCCGGTTGCCGCCCAGCTTTTCGAGGAAGCGGAACTGCTCTGCTTCGACGAATTCACCGTCACCGACATTGCCGATGCGATGATCCTGTCGCGGCTGTTTTCCGAGCTTTTCGCGCGCGGCTGCGTGCTGGTGGCAACGTCGAATGTCGAGCCTGACAATCTCTACAAGGATGGTCTCAATCGTGGGCTTTTCCTGCCCTTTGTCAGCCTCCTCAAGAAACATGTCGAGATCGTCACACTCGATTCGCCCACCGACTACCGGATGGAAAAACTGGACAGCCAGCCGGTCTATCTCGTCCCGATCGACGAGCGCACCGACATGGCCATGGATGCCTCCTGGACGCAGGCGCTGCATGGCCGCAAGGCGCAGCCGATTGAGATTGCGATGAAAGGGCGGGCGATCCATGTGCCGCTCGCCGTCGATCGCATGGCGCGCTTTTCCTTCTCCGATCTCTGCGACAAGCCGCTGGGTGCGGCCGACTTTCTGGCCATCGCCGAAAGGTTCGACACGGTCTTCGTCGATCACGTTCCCTTGCTTGGCCCGGAAAAGCGGAACCAGATCAAGCGTTTTATCATTCTCATCGATACGCTCTACGATCACGGCGTCCGCCTTTGCGTCTCCGCCGCCGCCATGCCCGAAGACCTGCTTGTCGAAAGACGCGGCACGGAAGGCTTCGAATTCGACCGCACGGCATCGCGCCTGTTCGAGATGAGAAGCGCGGAATATCTGGCGGCGCACCATGAGCGGCGGGCTGCCGAGTAACAGTTTGGTGACAATTTATCTTACGTTTACGTAAGAATTTTAGTATCTAAACGATTGAAATTGCTGCACCAAAAATAATGGATTGCCATTTTTTGGCTTTAGGTCTATGCGATTGCGGCATTGGGCGATGCCCGCGCGTCGCCCGACGGATTTTGATCGCAAAGGAAAAGCGAAATGGCGCGTAACAAGATCGCACTCATCGGTTCTGGCATGATTGGTGGCACGCTGGCGCATCTCGCCGGCCTGAAGGAGCTGGGCGATATCGTCCTCTTCGACATTGCCGACGGCATTCCCCAGGGCAAGGGCCTCGATATCGCACAGTCCTCCCCGGTCGAAGGCTTCGACGCCAATCTGACGGGCGCCAGCGACTATTCCGCGATCGAAGGTGCCGACGTCTGCATCGTCACCGCCGGCGTTCCGCGCAAGCCGGGCATGAGCCGCGACGACCTTCTCGGCATCAACCTGAAGGTCATGGAGCAGGTCGGCGCGGGCATCAAGAAATATGCCCCGAACGCTTTCGTCATCTGCATCACCAACCCGCTCGACGCCATGGTCTGGGCGCTGCAGAAGTTCTCCGGCCTTCCGGCCAACAAGGTCGTCGGCATGGCCGGCGTTCTCGACTCCTCGCGCTTCCGCCTTTTCCTCGCCAAGGAATTCAACGTTTCCGTCCAGGACGTCACGGCCTTCGTTCTTGGCGGCCACGGCGACACGATGGTGCCGCTTGCCCGCTATTCGACCGTTGCCGGCATTCCGCTGACCGACCTCGTCACCATGGGCTGGGTCACCAAGGAGCGCCTCGAAGAGATCATCCAGCGCACCCGTGACGGCGGCGCCGAAATCGTCGGCCTGCTGAAGACCGGTTCGGCCTATTACGCTCCGGCCGCTTCGGCGATCGAAATGGCTGAATCCTACCTCAAGGACAAGAAGCGCGTTCTGCCCTGCGCGGCCCATCTCTCGGGCCAGTACGGTGTCAAGGACATGTATGTCGGCGTTCCCACCGTCATCGGTGCCGGCGGTGTCGAGCGCATTATCGAGATCGATCTCAACAAGACCGAGAAGGAAGCCTTCGACAAGTCCGTCGGCGCCGTTGCCGGTCTTTGCGAAGCCTGCATCAACATCGCGCCTGCCCTCAAGTAATCGGCGCGCTGACCCAATCGAAATAGGGACAAACCCATGAATATCCATGAATATCAGGCCAAGGCTCTGCTGAAGAGCTACGGTGCGCCGGTTGCGGAAGGCGTTGCTATCCTCAAGGCTGACGAAGCCGAGGCTGCCGCCAAGTCGCTTCCCGGTCCGCTCTACGTGGTCAAGAGCCAGATCCATGCCGGCGGCCGCGGCAAGGGCAAGTTCAAGGAGCTGTCGCCCGAAGCCAAGGGCGGCGTGCGTCTCGCCCGCTCCATCGAAGACGTCGTTGCCAATGCCAAGGAAATGCTCGGCAACACGCTGGTAACGGCCCAGACCGGCCCGGCCGGCAAGCAGGTCAACCGCCTCTACATCGAAGACGGCGCCGACATCGCTCGCGAACTCTATTGCT
The DNA here is from genome assembly GCA_900471515.1 of Hyphomicrobiales bacterium. Classification (GTDB taxonomy): domain Bacteria; phylum Pseudomonadota; class Alphaproteobacteria; order Rhizobiales; family Rhizobiaceae; genus Rhizobium. The sequence continues at coordinate 42,373 of UCFC01000030.1, forward strand.
CGCTGCTGGTCGACCGCTCGGTCGGCAAGGTCGCTTTCGTCGTTTCGACCGAAGGCGGCATGGATATCGAGGCGGTTGCCCATGACACGCCGGAGAAGATCCACACGATCGCCATCGATCCGGCTGCAGGCGTCACCGCTGCCGATGTCGAGAAGATCTGCAAGGCGCTGGCTCTCGACGGCGCTGCCGCCGAAGATGCCAAGTCGCTCTTCCCGATCCTCTACAAGGCCTTCGACGAGAAGGACATGTCGCTTCTCGAAATCAACCCGCTGATCGTCATGACCAACGGCCACCTGCGCGTTCTCGACGCCAAGGTTTCCTTCGACGGCAACGCGCTCTTCCGCCATGACGACGTCAAGGCGCTGCGCGACGAGACCGAGGAAGACACCAAGGAAATCGAGGCCTCCAAGTGGGATCTCGCCTATGTGGCGCTCGACGGCAACATCGGCTGCATGGTCAACGGCGCAGGCCTTGCCATGGCGACGATGGACATCATCAAGCTCTACGGCAAGGAGCCGGCGAACTTCTGCGACGTCGGCGGCGGCGCCGGCAAGGAGAAGGTTGCTGCGGCCTTCAAGATCATCACGGCCGATCCCAAGGTCGAAGGCATTCTCGTCAACATCTTCGGCGGCATCATGAAGTGCGATGTCATTGCCGAGGGCGTCATTGCCGCGGTCAAGGAAGTCGGCCTCAAGGTTCCGCTCGTGGTTCGCCTTGAAGGCACCAATGTCGAGCTCGGCAAGAAGATCCTGAACGAGTCGGGCCTGGCCATCACTGCGGCCGACGACCTGGACGACGCGGCCAAGAAGATCGTCGCAGCGATCAACGGCTAATTTGAAGGATCTGAAAGAATGTCTATTCTCGTCAACAAAGACACCAAGATCCTCGTTCAGGGTCTGACCGGCAAGACCGGCACTTTCCATACCGAACAGGCGCTCGCCTATTACGGCACGCAGATGGTCGGCGGCATCCACCCGAAGAAGGGCGGCGAAACCTGGACCGGCGCCAAGGGCGAAAGCCTGCCGATCTTCGCTACCGTTGCCGAGGGCAAGGAAAAGACCGGCGCAGACGCGACCGTCATCTACGTTCCGCCGGCAGGCGCAGCCGATGCGATCATCGAAGCGATCGACGCCGAGATCCCGTTCATCACCTGCATCACCGAAGGCATTCCGGTCATGGACATGGTTCGCGTCAAGGCTCGCCTCGACCGTTCCAAGTCGCGCCTGCTCGGACCGAACTGCCCGGGTATCCTGACGCCGGAAGAATGCAAGATCGGCATCATGCCGGGCTCGATCTTCCGCAAGGGTTCGGTCGGCATTGTTTCCCGTTCGGGCACGCTGACCTACGAAGCCGTCTTCCAGACCTCCAACGAAGGTCTCGGCCAGACGACGGCAGTCGGTATCGGCGGCGACCCGGTCAAGGGCACCGAATTCATCGACGTGCTCGAAATGTTCCTGGCCGACGAAGCCACGACCTCGATCATCATGATCGGCGAAATCGGCGGTTCGGCTGAAGAAGACGCTGCCCAGTTCCTCAAGGACGAAGCCAAGAAGGGCCGCAAGAAGCCGATGGCCGGCTTCATCGCCGGCCGCACCGCGCCGAAGGGCCGCACCATGGGCCATGCCGGCGCTGTGGTTTCCGGCGGCAAGGGCGATGCGGAATCGAAGATCGCGGCGATGGAAGCGGCTGGCATCAAGGTGTCGCCCTCTCCGGCGCGCCTCGGCAAGACGCTGGTTGAAGTCCTCAAGGGCTGAGCCAACCTATATATCCCGGGCGGAGGAATGGCATCCCGGCCTCCGCCCGGCTCTCCATTTTAATGCGGATGCGCCGCGGACAGGCGGCAATCGGAATGCGGCAGCCGGCGATGAAGCCGGCAAATTCATCTAAGTCAGGAGGCGGGCGGAAGCGTCCGCATATCACCATGGCACGGCAAGAAGCCAACGAGCAATTTCAGATCACTTCGTTTCTGGATGGCGCCAATGCTGCCTATATCGAGCAGCTTTACGCCCGCTATGAAGACGATCCCAACTCGGTCGACGACCAGTGGCGGTCCTTCTTCAAGGCGCTGGAGGACGATCCGAACGATGTGAAGAAGGCGGCCAAGGGCGCTTCCTGGCGCAAGAGGAACTGGCCGCTGCAGGCAAGCGGCGATCTCGTCTCGGCGCTCGACGGCGACTGGGGCATCGTCGAAAAGGTCATCGAGACCAAGGTGAAGGCCAAGGCCGAAGCTGCCGGCCAGCCGGCCAGCACGACCGACGTGCTGCAGGCGACGCGCGATTCCGTCCGCGCCATCATGATGATCCGCGCCTATCGTATGCGCGGCCACCTTCATGCCAAGCTCGATCCGCTCGGCATCGCCGCTCCGGTCGAGGACTATCACGAGCTTTCGCCTGAAAATTACGGCTTCACGGAGGCCGACTACGATCGCAAGATCTTCATCGACAACGTGCTCGGCCTCGAATACGCGACCATCCGCGAGATGATCGAGATCCTCGAGCGCACCTATTGCTCGACGCTCGGCGTCGAATTCATGCACATCTCCAATCCGGAAGAAAAGGCATGGATCCAGGAACGTATCGAAGGTCCGGACAAGGGCGTTGCCTTTTCGGCCGAAGGCAAGAAGGCGATCCTCGCCAAGCTCGTCGAAGCCGAGGGCTACGAACAGTTCCTCGACGTCAAGTTCAAGGGCACCAAGCGTTTCGGCCTCGACGGCGGTGAATCGCTGATCCCGGCGCTGGAACAGATCCTGAAGCGCGGCGGTTCTCTCGGCCTCAAGGAAGCCGTGTTCGGCATGGCCCATCGCGGCCGCCTGAACGTGCTCTCCCAGGTCATGGGCAAGCCGCACCGCGCCATCTTCCACGAATTCAAGGGCGGCTCCTACGCACCGGACGAAGTCGAAGGTTCCGGCGACGTGAAGTACCATCTCGGTGCTTCCTCCGACCGTGAATTCGACGGCAACAAGGTGCACGTCTCGCTGACGGCCAACCCGTCGCATCTCGAAATCGTCGACCCCGTCGTCATGGGCAAGGCGCGCGCCAAGCAGGATATGAGCGCCACCGTCTGGGACGGCGACATCATTCCGCTGTCCGAACGCGCCAAGGTTCTGCCGCTGCTGATCCACGGCGACGCGGCCTTTGCCGGCCAGGGCGTCATCGCCGAAATCCTCGGTCTCTCGGGTCTGCGCGGCCATCGCGTCGCCGGCACGATGCACGTCATCATCAACAACCAGATCGGCTTCACCACGAACCCGGCCTTCTCGCGCTCGTCGCCCTATCCGTCCGACGTCGCCAAGATGATCGAGGCGCCGATCCTGCACGTCAACGGCGACGATCCGGAAGCCGTCGTCTATGCAGCCAAGATCGCGACCGAATTCCGCATGAAGTTCCACAAGCCTGTTGTGGTCGACATGTTCTGCTATCGCCGCTACGGCCACAACGAGGGCGACGAGCCGTCCTTCACCCAGCCGAAGATGTACAAGGTCATCCGCGGCCACAAGACGGTTCTGCAGCTCTATGCGGAACGTCTCGTTCGCGAAGGCCTTCTTACCGACGGCGAAGTCGAGAAGATGAAGGCCGACTGGCGCGCCCATCTCGAGCAGGAATTCGAGGCCGGCCAGCATTACAAGCCGAACAAGGCCGACTGGCTGGACGGTGAGTGGTCCGGCCTGCGCACGGCAGACAATGGCGACGAACAGCGCCGCGGCAAGACCGCCGTGCCGATGAAGACGCTCAAGGATATCGGCCGCAAGCTGTCGGAGATCCCCGAGGGCTTCAACGCGCACCGCACGATCCAGCGCTTCATGGAAAACCGCGCCAATATGATCCAGAGCGGCGAAGGCCTGGACTGGGCGATGGCGGAAGCGCTTGCTTTCGGTTCGCTCGTGGTCGAGGGCCACAAGATCCGCCTGTCCGGCCAGGATTGCGAGCGCGGCACCTTCTCGCAGCGCCATTCGGTTCTCTACGATCAGGAAACCGAAGAACGTTACATCCCGCTCGCCAACCTGTCGCCGACTCAGGCTCGTTACGAAGTCATCAACTCGATGCTTTCGGAAGAAGCCGTTCTCGGCTTCGAATACGGCTATTCGCTGGCTCGCCCGAACGCGCTGACGCTCTGGGAAGCCCAGTTCGGCGATTTCGCGAACGGTGCGCAGGTCGTCTTCGACCAGTTCATCTCGTCGGGCGAACGCAAGTGGCTGCGCATGTCGGGTCTCGTCTGCCTGCTGCCGCACGGCTACGAAGGACAGGGTCCGGAACATTCGTCGGCCCGTCTGGAGCGTTATCTTCAGCTCTGCGCCGAGGATAACATGCAGGTCGCCAATGTTACGACGCCGGCGAACTACTTCCACATCCTGCGCCGCCAGCTGAAGCGCGACTTCCGCAAGCCGCTGATCCTGATGACGCCGAAGTCGCTGCTGCGCCACAAGCGCGCTGTCTCGACGCTTGCCGAACTGGCCGGCGAATCCTCCTTCCACCGTCTCCTGTGGGACGATGCGGAGGTCATCAAGGACGGTCCGATCAAGCTGCAGAAGGATGCCAAGATCCGTCGCGTCGTCATCTGCACCGGCAAGGTCTATTACGACCTGCTGGAAGAGCGCGAAAAGCGCGGCATCGACGACATCTACCTGCTGCGCATCGAGCAGCTCTATCCGTTCCCGGCCAAGGCGCTCATCAACGAGCTGTCCCGCTTCCGGAATGCAGAGATGGTCTGGTGCCAGGAAGAGCCGAAGAACATGGGCGCCTGGTCGTTCATCGACCCGTATCTGGAATGGGTGCTGGCCCATATCGATGCAAAGTACCAGCGCGTTCGTTACACCGGTCGCCCGGCAGCCGCCTCGCCGGCAACGGGCCTGATGTCCAAGCATCTGTCGCAGCTTGCCGCGTTCCTCGAGGATGCGCTGGGCGGCTAACAAAAAGGAGAGGCGCGATGGCATATTTCTTCATGAGACTTGTACCGCCGCGCCCCACTTTCCCGCATGACGGGACCGGGGAGGAGATGGCGGCGATGAAGCGCCATGCCGAATATTGGCACCAGAACGCTCTTGCGGGATCGGCGGCTGTCGTCGGTCCCGTCTTCGAGGGTGAAGGGGCTTTCGGCATCGCGATCGTCGAGGTTGCGGATCAGGCGGCAGCGCAGGCGCTTGCCGATGCGGACCCGATCATCACTTCCGGCTTCGGTTTCCGTTTCGATGTCTTGCCAATGCCCTCAATCATTTTCCGGCCGCAGGCCGGTACCGCTACCTAACACGATAACAAGCACAATCAGGATTTGAACAATGGCCACAGAAATCCGCGTTCCAACACTCGGTGAATCCGTCAGCGAGGCAACCGTCGGCACCTGGTTCAAGAAGGTCGGCGACGCCGTGAAGGCCGACGAGCCCATTCTCGAGCTTGAAACCGACAAGGTGACCATCGAAGTTCCGGCTCCGACCTCCGGCACGCTTTCGGAAATCGTCGCCCAGGCTGGCGAGACCGTGGGCCTTGGCGCGCTTCTCGGCCAGATCGCTGCAGGTGCGGCCGCCGCTGCCGCTCCTGCCGCCGCAGCCCCGGCCGCTGCACCCGCCGCTCCGGCTCCGACGCCTGCAGCCCCGGCCGCTGCCGCGGCTGTTCCGGCCGCCTCCGTATCGTCCATGCCGCCGGCTCCGGCAGCGGCAAAGATGCTCGCAGAAAACAATCTCTCGGCCGATCAGGTCGACGGCTCCGGCAAGCGTGGCCAGGTCCTGAAGGGCGATGTCATCGCCGCCGTCGCCAAGGCTGCGGCCGCTCCGGCTGCTGCCCCGGCGGCACCTGTTGCGGCGCGCGGCCCGTCGACCGTCGAGGATGCCGCTCGCGAAGAGCGCGTGAAGATGACCCGCCTGCGCCAGACGATCGCCAAGCGCCTGAAGGATGCACAGAACACGGCTGCCATGCTGACCACCTATAACGAGGTGGACATGAAGGCCGTCATGGACCTGCGCAACAAGTACAAGGATGTCTTCGAGAAGAAGCATGGCGTGAAGCTCGGCTTCATGGGCTTCTTCACCAAGGCCGTCACGCACGCGCTCAAGGAACTGCCGGCCGTCAACGCCGAGATCGACGGCACCGACATCATCTACAAGAACTACTGCCATGTCGGCATGGCCGTCGGCACGGACAAGGGCCTCGTCGTCCCGGTCATCCGTGACGCTGACCAGATGTCGATCGCCGAAATCGAGAAGGAACTCGGCCGCCTCGCCAAGGCAGCCCGTGACGGCTCGCTCTCCATGGCCGAAATGCAGGGCGGCACCTTCACCATCACCAACGGCGGCGTCTACGGTTCGCTCATGTCCTCGCCGATCCTCAACGCACCGCAGTCGGGCATTCTCGGCATGCACAAGATCCAGGAGCGTCCGGTCGCCATCGGCGGTCAGGTCGTCATCCGCCCGATGATGTATCTGGCGCTCTCCTACGATCACCGCATCGTCGACGGCAAGGAAGCCGTGACCTTCCTCGTGCGCGTCAAGGAAAGCCTGGAAGATCCGGAACGTCTGGTTCTGGACCTCTAAGCGGAGCGATCTGCCATGCGAGACCGGATCATGCGAGCGGCAGGCGCGGCACTCTGCGCCACGGCTACCTTCATGCCGGTCTCGGCTCTTGCCTTCGACGTGAACAAGGCGAGCAGCAATTTCGACCTCGTGTCGCTCAGCGATGCGGAGCTTTCCGCACGCTCCGTCAAGACCGTCGACATAGGCAATGTCGAACTCACCTCGGGCCGTATCGTTGCTGCCGATCCGCTGGCGCAGCCAGACCGGCAGGCCCTGGCAAGAACGGTTCCTGCCGGGGACTACCCGGTGCGGCTCTATGAGGCTGCCGGGCGGGTAGCCGCGGCCAGCATGCGCTTCGGCGAGGGGAGGCCCGATCACTGGGAGCTTGCCACTCTTCCAGGCCAGGATGTCGCCACGCTGAAGGATGACGAGATTTTCGGCTATCCCGTCGATGCCGGCCTCGGCAGTTACATGGATGCCGATACGCTTGCCCTCATCGAGGAACGCGAGCAGCAGGCGCAAAAGCCGGATTCCGACGTGAACTATTACGACGACGTGCTCGCATCGGAACTCGACGCCAACAAGGGCGCCTATGACCTGCACCGCCCGGTCGCCGGCAAGAAGGGCAACGTCGCGATCTTCTGGAGCGGCTGGGGCGACGGCTTCTATCCGGTCTTCTGGGGGATGGACAGAGACGAGCATCCGCTGGTGCTGCTCACGGACTTCCAGGTCATCGAGCATGCCGACGGGCGCAGAGAGCCGAGCCACCAATGAACGCGGCAGGACTGAGGCGGACAAAAAGGAAGGGGCTGGCCGCGATTGCGATCGCCACGCTTTCCTGTGCGCCGGTTTCTGCGATCGCCGCCGAGTGCAAGCAGGCTCAGGCGATTTACGGAGACCGTGACGACGCTTATGAACTGCGGTTCTCGCCGATTACCTCCGAAGCCATGACGTCGAGCCACCGGTTCAGGCTCAGCGCGCTCAAAACCCCTGTCGTCATGGATGGTTATGTCATGGCGTCAGACGACCCGGCGCGGACCATGGGCATGGTGCTGTTCAATTGTCCGGACGGCGACGTTACCGGGGCCGATCTCGACGCCTGCACGGTCTGGCAGGGATTTATCTATCGCACGAGCGAAGGTGGGCTCGATAACCTCCAGTCCGGTGACAGTCCGGCAGCCGACAGAATCGTCTTTCCGGGTCTCGGTCCGGCGGTCCGCCAGTCGTCTGCCTGGGGTGAGGGCAAGGCAGAGGTTGCACCCTGGGATGTCCTCGATTTGAAGGGATGCGCACAATGACCGACGGTCCCGTCCTGCTTGTTACCGGCGGCAGTCGTGGCATTGGCGCGGCTGCCTGCCTTGTCGCTGCGCGTCATGGCTGGCGCGTTGCGGTGAACTACGCTTTGAACGAGGCGGCGGCGAACTCCGTCGTTTCCGAGATCAAGAAGGCCGGTGGTGATGCGATCGCCATCAAGGGCGATGTCGGCAATGCCGGCGATATCGTCTCGATGTTTGCGGCAGTCGACAGTCATTTCGGGCGTCTGGACGGGCTTGTGAACAATGCCGGTGTCGTCGACCGCGTTGCGCGTGTCGATGAAATGTCGGCCGAGCGCCTCGAACGGATGATGCGGATCAACGTCACCGGCTCGATCCTTTGCGCCGGCGAGGCGGTGCGGCGCATGTCGACCGCCCATGGCGGCAAGGGCGGCGCGATCGTCAACATCTCGTCCATGGCGGCCGTCATCGGCGGACCGGCGCAATATGTCGATTACGCCGCATCCAAGGCCGCCATCGACAGTTTCACGATCGGGCTTTCCAAGGAAGTCGCGGCCGAAGGCATCAGGGTGAATGCGATCCGGCCCGGCATCATCGAAACGGATATTCATGCCTCCGGCGGACAGCCGGACAGGCCGAAAGAAATGGCTTCATCGATCCCGATGAGGCGAACCGGACAGGCGCAAGAGGTGGCCGACGCGATCGTCTATCTGCTCTCGCCTTCGGCATCCTACATAACAGGCGCGATCCTCAATGTGAGCGGCGGGCGCTAGTCAATAACGCAAAGGGAAAAAGCAATGTCCTATGATGTGATTGTTATCGGAACCGGCCCCGGCGGCTATGTCGCGGCAATCAAGGCCGCCCAGCTCGGCCTCAAGGTCGCGGTCGTGGAAAAGCGCGCCACTTACGGCGGCACCTGCCTGAATGTCGGCTGCATCCCCTCCAAGGCGCTGCTGCATGCTTCCGAAATGTTCCATGCGACGCATCATATGGAAGAACTCGGCATCGAGGTCGCGGCTCCGAAGCTCAACCTCGACAAGATGCTGGCGCACAAGGACGCGACGGTGAAGTCCAACGTCGACGGCGTTGCCTTCCTCTTCAAGAAGAACAAGATCGATGCCTTCCACGGCACCGGCAAGATCGTTTCCGCCGGCAAGGTTTCCGTGACTGCCGAAGACGGCACGGTTCAGCAGATCGAAGGCAAGAACATCGTCATTGCCACGGGCTCTGACGTCGCCGGCATTCCGGGCGTCAAGGTCGATATCGACGAGAAGGTCATCGTCTCCTCGACCGGCGCCATCGCGCTGGAGAAGGTGCCGGAAACGATGATCGTCGTCGGCGGCGGTGTCATCGGCCTGGAACTCGGCTCGGTCTGGTCGCGCCTCGGCGCCAAGGTCACGGTCATCGAATTCCTCGACAAAATCCTCGGCGCCATGGATGCCGACGTTTCCAAGCAGTTCCAGCGCATGCTCGGCAAGCAGGGCATCGACATCAACCTCAGCTCCAAGGTGACGGGCGTCGAAAAGGGCGGCAAGGGTGCCAAGGTAACGTTTGAACCGGTAGCAGGCGGTGCTGCCCAGACGCTCGAAGCCGATGTCGTCCTCATCTCCACGGGCCGCATCCCCTACACGGCCGGCCTCGGCCTGGAAGAAGCCGGCGTCAAGCTCGACAATCGCGGCCGCGTCGAAATCGATGGTCACTTCAAGACCAATGTCGAGGGCATCTATGCGATCGGCGACGTCGTGAAGGGTCCGATGCTGGCGCACAAGGCTGAAGACGAAGGCGTGGCGCTTGCCGAAATCCTCGCCGGCCAGCACGGCCATGTGAACTATGACGTCATTCCGAGCGTCGTCTACACGCAGCCGGAAGTCGCGTCCGTCGGCAAGACCGAGGAAGAGCTGAAGGCTGCAGGCATCGCCTACAAGGTCGGCAAGTTCCCGTTCTCGGCCAATGGCCGCGCCCGCGCCATGCTGGCAACGGACGGTTTCGTGAAGATCCTGTCGGACAAGGAAACCGATCGCGTGCTTGGCGGCCACATCGTCGGCTTCGGCGCCGGCGAGATGATCCACGAGATCGCCGTATTGATGGAGTTCGGCGGCTCGGCCGAAGACCTCGGCCGTACGTGCCATGCGCATCCGACCATGTCGGAAGCCGTGAAGGAAGCGGCGCTCGCCGCCTTCTTCAAGCCGATCCATATGTAAGATTAAATATCAGCAATCATTCATAATGCCGCTTGCTTTCGAGCCAGCGGCATTTTTATTTGGTGGGCAAGCTTCGCTAACTCTTTGACGAAAGCCAAGAAAATGAATGATCGCGTTGTCGTCGGCTATAGTCTCTCCCAGCGTTTCCTTCACTGGGCAACCGTGCTCCTGGTTCTCTTCAATCTTCTTTTGCCCGATGGCATGAATGCCTGGTACCGGATTGTCCGCCGTGGCGGCATGCCTTCGCCGGAGCAGATTGCCTCAGCCAATATCCACGCCTATGTCGGGATCGCAATCCTGCTCGTGACGATCATCAGGCTCGGCCTGCGTTTCGTGCAGGGCGTGCCGTCGGAAGCCGCAGACGAGCCGGCGACACTTCGGCTCGCTGCGCGGCTTGTGCATGCGAGCCTCTATCTGCTGCTGCTTGCCCTGCCGGTTTCAGGCATTGCCACCTATTATTTCGGTGTCGATGCGGCGGGTTCGCTGCATGCCGATGTGCTGAAGCTCATCCTGTGGATCGTTATCGCCGCGCATGTCCTCGGTGCTCTGGCCCACCAGTTTTACTGGAAGACGGATGTCTTGCGGCGGATGACAGTCGGTTAAGGCTTCAGGTGATCAATTGACCGCCGTTACCGTGAAACCCTGCCGGCGCAGCAGTTCGACGACGCCATCCTTGCCCGGCAGGTGCAGGGCGCCGACGGCCATGAAGACATTGCCGTTGGCGAGAATGGGGGCGGCGCGCTCGGCCATTACCTTGTTGCGGTCGAGGATGATGCGCTGCTCGAAGGCAGCGTAGTCGCTGTCCTCGTCGCTGCCTTCGGGCGTCACGGTCTTCAGCATCGGCATGGTCATGCCGATGTCGCCGGAGAGATAGATATCGGTCATGGTCTCGACGACGTCGTTCATCTTGGCTCCAAGCTCCAGCGTCTCGATCAGCGACTTCAGATGAAATTCGACCGGCAGTTCGGCCATGGCCTGCAGCTGCTCGGCCAGGGTTTCCAGGCCCTTGACCTGTTTGCCTTCGGCAGCCGCATCGGCGGCGATCTTCTGGTCCAGGAACTGGACGCCCTTTGCCTTGCGGGAGATCTCGCAGGCGGGCAGCGCCACGGCGCTCGAAATCATCCAGGGGCGCATGCGGGACACGGCGGAGAGCGGGATGCCACGCTGCTTCAGGCCGGCTTCGAGACGGCTGTAATCTTCAGGTGAGAGAAGCTTGTCGATGGTGGTCCCGTCCGTGAACATCATCAGGTCGGGCTTCATCAGAAGGGCGGCCGTTGCTTTCTTCTCGTCGAGGATTTCGTCGGATTCGATGACGATCGTGTCGGCGCCGTCATGGGCAAGCTGCGCACGTGTCGGCAGGTTCAGGACACGCGGATCGGTAACATGCATGGTGCCGAGCAGCCAGGACGGCCTGACGCCCGGTTTTTCGATCTTCCAGAAAATACCTTTGCCGTTGGGCGTCGCATCCGCTTCCTTCACGGCTTCGGCATAGCGGGCAGGATCGTTCTGCTGCAGTTCGGTGAGCAGGTTTTTCCCGGTGCAGCCGTCTTCCGCAGCATCGGCCGGCGTGACGGAAAAGACGGCGGCGAGCAATGCGGCGGCGAGCAGCACATGAAAGGCCGCCGCGAGCCAGAGCAGGATATTGCCCGGCTGGACGATGTGAAAGGTCCGGTGGCCGATGGAAATGGTCATGCTGGTAATCCGGTCACAAGTGCTTCAAGTCTCATGCTCTACGCCGGGCTTGCGCATATTCCTTTAAGAGACAGTGTTAACGAAGGATTACGCGCGAGGATGCGCCTTATCATACACTTCAAGAAGCCGGGATGCATCGACGCCGGTATAGACCTGCGTGGTGGAGAGGCTGGCATGGCCGAGCAGTTCCTGAATGGTGCGCAGGTCGCCGCCACCGGCCAGCAGATGCGTGGCGAAGGAGTGACGCAGCGCGTGCGGGGTGGCGCTCTCCGGCAAGCCAAAGGCACTGCGCAACTTCTGCATGGCGCGCTGGATGATGGCAGGCTGCAGCTTGCCCCCACGGGCGCCGCGAAACAGCGGCTCGCCCTCGTCAAGATCGAAGGGGCAGAGCTGCCTGTATTTGTCGACGGCTTCGAAAACGATAGGCAGCAACGGAACGAGGCGCGTCTTGTCGCCTTTTCCGGTCATGCGCAGCGTCGTTGTCCCGGCCCTGATATCGGCGGGGGTCAGGTCGAGCGCTTCGGAAATGCGCATGCCGCAGCCATAGAGCAGCGTCATGACCGCCGCATCACGGGCGGCAATCCACGGTTCGTCGTGAAGCTGCGCATCGCTGCTGACGACGGCAATCGCCTGCCTGTCCGACAGGGGCTTCGGAAGAGATTTCGGCTGCTTCGGCGAGCGGATCGCAGCGGCGCCCGCCGCGTTGACCAGGCCCTTGCGTTCCAGGTGCCGCAGGAGCGAGCGAAGGCCGGCAAGGTTACGGCCGAGCGAGCGGGCGCCGGCTCCGTCCCGTCGGCGGGCGGCCAGAAAGGCGCGAAAATCAGCCGGGCGCAGCGTCTCGATGTCGCGCAGCGTCGCCGGACCGCCGAGATGGCCGGTCAAAAAGGTCAGGAACTGGCGTGTATCGCGCTCATAGGCATCGAGCGTATGTCCGGAGAGGCGGCGTTCGCGCGCGAGATTTTCGAGCCACGCGCTGCGCTCCGCGATCAGTTGTGGATCGGCGATGATCAGAAGTTCATTCACGGACGTGGCTCTTGAATTTGATTTCCCTGACGCCAATTCTGAAACAGTGGCGTTATGGAATTGCTAATGCTTGCCAAGCCCTTGTCATGTATCGATCATAATTCACTGAGATAGCTTATAGCTTCCATAAGACAGGAATTTTTATGGCACGGCGCGACACCATGACGGCTTTCGGACAGCTTGCGGAAGCGATCGCCCTGGTCTCTCATGGAAAACCCGGCCATATCGTCGATACGTTGATCGCCGAGCGAGGGCAGAAGATCGTCCGCCATCCGCTCTGGCCTGTCATGCGGCCGTTTCTCTACACGCTGCTGCGCTACAACAAGGCGATCGAATTCGCCAACGATGTGGCCAACATGCCGGGCTTCCAGTCGTTCGAATATATGAGCAACCTGCTGAAGCTGGATATCAACGTTACCAATGCCGAGCGCATTCCTGCCTCCGGCGGCTTCATCCTCGTCAGCAATCACCCGACCGGCATTGCCGACGGCGTGGCCGTCTTCGATCTCCTGAAGACGCGCCGACCGGACATGATGTTCTTTGCCAATCGTGATGCGGTACGTGTCAATCCGCGCTTTGCGGAAATGATCATTCCGGTCGAGTGGCGCGAGGAGTTCAAGAGCAAGCTCAAGACGCGCGAGACGCTGCAGCTGACCAACCATGCGGTGAAGGAAGGCAAGGCGACCGTGCTATTCCCTTCAGGTCGCATCGCCTATTGGGCGAACGGGCGGCTGAACGAGCGGCCCTGGAAAACCTCTGCGGTCGGCCTTGCCCGCAAATACGGTCTGCCGATCCTTCCCGTTCACATGACGGCACGCAATTCCGGCCTGTTCTACTGGTTCGCCAAATGGTCGACCGAGCTGCGCGACATGACGGTCTTCCACGAGCTTCTGAACAAGAAGGGCGATCGTTTCGATTTCGTGATCGGCAATCTCATTCCCGCCGAACAGCTCGACGGCGACCTGAACGAAGTGACGAAGGCGCTGGAAAAGCACACAATCCGCGATATGGCTACAGATGGAGATGCGCAGTTCGTGCCGGTCTCCGATCCGTCTGCGCAACCGGCTGAATCCGTGGCCGTCTGACCTCTTTATGGTTCCATTTTGCCGCCGTTGCGGGCATGGTCTGGCGCAATGAGCACAGATTCGTCCGATCTCTTTGGCGCGCTTTTCGAGGCTCCGCCCGCGAACCGTACGGTTCCGGTGCTGGTGCCGATGCCGGCGCCGAAAGCCTATTCCTATTCGGTGCCTGAAGGCATGGCTGTCGAGCCCGGCTCGGTCGTGCAGGTGCCGCTCGGGCCGCGCCAGGTGATCGGCGTCGTCTGGGATGGCGGCGAGGACGGTGTCGATCCCAAGAAGCTCCGGCCGATCACCCATGTCTTCGATTGCCCGCCGCTCAACAAGGAGATGCGGGATTTTATCGACTGGGTGGCTGCCTACACGCTTTCGCCGCCGGGACTGGTGGCGCGCATGGCACTGAGGGCGCCGAACGCCTTCGAGCCCGAGCCGATGGTGGAAGGATTGCGTTTCGTCGGCGGCGAGCCGGAAAGGATGACGCCGGCGCGCGCCCGCGTGCTCGATGCAGCCGCCGACGCGCCATCCTGGACGCGCATCGGCCTTGCCCATGCTGCCGGGGTCTCCACCAGCGTCGTCGACGGGCTGGTCGCGCAGGGCATATTCGAGACGATCTTCCTGCCGCCGCCGCCCGTCGTCGCCAGGCCCGATCCGGACTTTGTCGCTTCCCGCCTCGAAGGCCCGCAGAAGGAGGCGGCAGAGGAAATTCTGGACGAAGTGCGCAGGGGCGAATTCGCGGTCTCGCTGATCGACGGCGTGACCGGTTCGGGCAAGACCGAGGTCTATTTCGAGGCGATTGCCGAGACGTTGAGACGCGGCAAGCAGGTGCTGATCCTGCTGCCGGAAATCGCGCTGACGGCAAGCTTCCTCGAACGCTTTCAGGATCGTTTCGGTGCGAAACCTGCCGAATGGCATTCCGATCTTGCGCCGCGTATGCGCGAAAAGGTCTGGCGGCAGGCGGTAACGGGCGAGGTACGGGTCGTTGCCGGCGCGCGCTCGGCGCTGTTCCTGCCCTTCGAAGATCTCGGCCTCATCATTGTCGACGAAGAGCATGATCCTGCCTACAAGCAGGAGGATCGCGTCTATTACAACGCGCGCGACATGGCGGTCGTCCGCGCACGGATCGGCGATTTTCCGGTCGTGCTCGTTTCGGCGACGCCTTCGGTCGAAAGCCAGGTCAATGGCCAGAGCGGACGCTACAGCACGATCCATCTGCCGACGCGTTTCGGCGATGCGGCACTACCCGACCTGCATCTGATCGACATGCGGCGCCATGCGCCGGAGCGCGGCGGCTTCCTCTCGCCGGTGCTGATCCGGGCGATTGGCAAAACGGTGGAAAAGGGTCAGCAGGCGCTGCTCTTCCTCAACCGCCGCGGCTATGCGCCGTTGACGCTCTGCCGTGTCTGCGGCCACCGGTTCCAGTGCCCGCAATGTTCCAGCTGGCTGGTGGAGCATCGCTTCCGCCGGCAGCTGCAATGCCATCAGTGCGGCCATAACGAGCCGACACCGGAGGCCTGCCCGGAATGCGGGACGCTCGACCATCTCGTCGCTTGCGGGCCGGGCGTGGAGCGTATCGCCGAAGAGGTGGAACGGCATTTTCCCGACGCACGCACTATCGTGCTTTCTTCCGACATCATGGGCGGCGTGAAACGGCTGCGGCTGGAGCTGGATGCCATCGCCAAGGGGGAGGCGGATATCGTCATCGGCACGCAGCTCGTCGCCAAGGGGCACAACTTTCCGCTGATGACGCTGGTCGGCATCGTCGATGCCGACCTCGGTCTCGCAAACGGCGATCCCCGCGCGGCAGAGCGGACCTACCAGCTTCTGTCGCAGGTTACCGGCCGTGCCGGCCGAACGGGCCTGAAGAGCCACGGCCTGCTGCAGACCTACCAGCCGCAGCACCCTGTCATGCAGGCGATCGTTTCCGGCGATGCGCAGGCCTTTTACGACCGCGAAATCAGCGAACGCGAGCGTGCGGCGCTGCCGCCGTTCGGCAGGCTCGCCTCCATCATCGTTTCGGCCGACACGCGCCACGATGCGGAAAACCATGCGCGTGGCATGCGCAACGCCGCACCGCAGGTGGCGGGCATTTCCGTTCTCGGGCCGGCGGAGGCGCCGCTGGCGCTGGTGCGCGGGCGCCATCGCTTCCGCCTGCTGGTGCACGGGCGCCGCAATTCCGACATGCAGGCCTATCTTCGCGCATTGCTGTCGCAATCGCCGAAAGAGCGCGGTTCGGTTCAGGTGCAGCTCGATATCGATCCGCAGAGCTTCCTGTAGATCATTGACATCTCGACGTTTCCGGATGCCGCCGATCATGGCATAAACGCAGAATCAGGCGATGAATCGGGGGCGAGGCATGGAGTTCTACTTTCCGACGGAATTTGGCGAGCAGCTTGCCTTTGGTGCGGCGGCCTTCACCGCACTCGCCGGCTTCGTCATCATGTTCGCGCCCGGTCTCGCCATGCGGACCCTCGGCCTGGCGCCGCGCGGCGAGCGGCGCGAAGGCTTCAGCGAAGTCCGCTCCATGGGCGGCCTCTATCTCGGTCTCGGTATTGCCGCGATCATGCTCGCGCAAGACTGGACTTATTTGGCCCTCGGGGCAGCCTTCGCGATGGCTGCTTTTGCACGCATTATCTCGATCCTGTCTGATGAGGGGAGCACGCTCCTCAACTATTTACTTCTGGTTGTGCAGGCGATCGTCGCGGCGCTGCCGCTGCTCTATGTGTTCGGCTTCCTGCAAGGCTGATCCAGAGCTGAAATTAAAGCGTTTCGCAGGCCGCTTTCTGGTGTTTCCGTAATTTTGCTGACAGAAAATCATGCGAAACACGTATTCGGACGTTACGCGTGTTGCGAGTCCGAACATCCTATGTTAGACGGACCCCGAATTTCGGAAGAAGCAAGAGGCTTCTCTTGCGATTTCTGGGGGAAATCAAAACGAATTCAAAGTCATAGGTTCGGCGCCCGCCGAAAGTCCGATTTTGAATTGAAATCAGGGAAATTTGTGCCCGTGGCAGACACGTCCCAGCTTACTTCTGGTGTTGCAGAGCGCTATGCCTCGTCGCTTTTCGAGCTGGCGCTCGAAGAGGGCGCCGTCGACAGCGTTACCGCCGATCTCGACCGGTTCCAGGCCATGCTGGATGAAAGCGACGACCTGAAGCGCTTTGTCCTCAGCCCGGTTTTCTCTGCGGAAGACCAACTCAAGGGTATCGTGGCGATCAGCGAAAAGGCTGGCATTTCTGGCTTCTTCGCCAATTTCCTGAAGGTCGTGGCGCGTAACCGCCGCCTGTTTGCCCTGCCGGGCATGATCAAGGCCTTCCGGGTGATCGCTGCCAACCATCGCGGCGAAATTTCTGCCGAAGTCACTTCGGCTCATGCTCTTTCTGCAGAGCAGGAAAATGAATTGAAGGCGGCGCTGAAGGGCGTCACCGGCAAAGACGTGGCAATTGCTGTCACGGTTGATCCGTCAATTCTTGGTGGTCTGATCGTCAAGGTCGGGTCCCGTCAGATTGATACGTCTCTTCGTACCAAACTCTCTACCCTTAAGCTTGCATTGAAAGAGGTCGGCTGATGGATATCCGCGCTGCGGAAATTTCCGCAATTCTTAAAGACCAGATCAAGAACTTCGGCAAAGAGGCAGAAGTCTCGGAAGTCGGCCAGGTTCTCTCCGTTGGTGACGGTATCGCTCGCGTTTATGGCCTGGACAATGTTCAGGCTGGTGAAATGGTCGAGTTTCCCGGCGGCATCCGCGGCATGGCGCTCAACCTTGAGTCCGACAATGTCGGTGTCGTTATTTTCGGCTCCGACCGCGACATCAAGGAAGGCGACACCGTAAAGCGTACCGGCGCGATCGTCGACGTTCCGGTCGGTCCGGAACTGCTCGGCCGCGTTGTCGACGCTCTCGGCAACCCGATCGACGGCAAAGGCCCGATCAATGCGACCCGCCGTGCGCGCGTCGACGTCAAGGCTCCGGGCATCATCCCGCGCAAGTCGGTTCATGAGCCGATGTCGACCGGCCTCAAGGCTATCGACGCGCTCATTCCGGTTGGCCGCGGCCAGCGCGAGCTCGTCATCGGCGACCGCCAGACCGGCAAGACCGCCATCATTCTCGATACGTTCCTGAACCAGAAGCCGATCCATGACAACGGCCCGGATCAGGACAAGCTGTTCTGCGTCTACGTCGCCGTCGGCCAGAAGCGCTCCACTGTCGCCCAGTTCGTCAAGGTTCTGGAAGAGCGCGGTGCGCTGAAGTACTCGATCGTCGTTGCCGCGACCGCTTCCGATCCGGCTCCGATGCAGTTCCTCGCTCCGTTCGCAGGCTGCGCAATGGGCGAATACTTCCGTGACAACGCCCAGCACGCGCTGATCGGCTACGACGACCTGTCCAAACAGGCTGTCGCTTACCGCCAGATGTCGCTGCTGCTGCGCCGCCCGCCGGGCCGCGAAGCCTATCCGGGCGACGTTTTCTACCTGCATTCGCGTCTCCTCGAGCGCGCTGCAAAGATGAACGACGACAAGGGCGCTGGTTCGCTCACCGCTCTGCCGGTCATCGAAACGCAGGGCAATGACGTTTCGGCCTTCATTCCGACCAACGTGATCTCGATCACCGACGGTCAGATCTTCCTCGAAACCGACCTGTTCTACCAGGGTATCCGTCCGGCCGTTAACGTCGGCCTGTCGGTTTCCCGCGTCGGTTCCTCGGCTCAGATCAAGGCGATGAAGCAGGTTGCCGGTTCGATCAAGGGCGAACTCGCCCAGTATCGTGAAATGGCCGCCTTCGCCCAGTTCGGTTCGGATCTCGACGCTGCGACGCAGCGCCTGCTGAACCGCGGTGCGCGCCTGACCGAACTCCTGAAGCAGCCGCAGTTCTCGCCGCTGAAGACGGAAGAGCAGGTCGCCGTGATCTTCGCCGGCGTCAACGGCTACCTCGACAAGCTGCCGGTTGCTCAGGTTGGCAAGTTCGAACAGGGCCTGTTGTCCTACCTGCGTTCGGAAGGCTCCGCCATCCTCGATGCGATCCGCACGGAAAAGGCTATCAGCGACGCGACGAAGGGCAAGCTCACCGCTGCTCTCGACAGCTTCGCCAAGTCTTTCCAGTAATCGGACCTTAGGTTAGGACGGATAACGGATGCCTTCACTTAAGGATCTGAAAAACCGGATCGCCTCCGTCAAGGCGACGCAGAAGATCACCAAGGCGATGAAAATGGTCGCTGCGGCGAAGCTTCGGCGCGCCCAGGAGGCGGCCGAGGCCGCCCGGCCTTACTCGCAGCGCATGAATGCGGTCCTGGCGAACATCGCCAAGGCCGTCACCGATGCGGACGGCGCGCCGGTCCTGATGACCGGCACGGGCAAGGACCAGGTTCACCTGCTCGTCGTCTGCACGGCCGAACGCGGCCTGTGCGGCGGCTTCAACTCGCAGATCGCCCGCTTCGCGCGCGACCACGTTCGCAAGCTGGTGGCCGAAGGCAAGACGGTGAAGATCTTCACCGTCGGCAAGAAGGGCTACGACATCCTGCGCCGCGAATTCGCGTCGATGATTGTCGAGCGCAAGGAACTGCGCGAAGTCAAGAAAATCGGGTTCGAGAATGCCGACCAGATCGGCAAGCGTATCATCGAGATGTTCGAGGCCGGCGAATTCGACGTCTGCACGCTGTTCTACTCGGAATTCAAGTCGGTGATCAGCCAGGTTCCGACCGCGCAGCAGCTCATCCCGGCCAAGGCCCCGGAAGCCAGCGCCGAGGATGCAGACCACGCCGGCGCGGTCTACGAATACGAGCCGGATCCGGCGTCGATCCTCGACGAGCTGATCCCGCGCAACATCTCCGTTCAGGTCTTCCGCGCTCTCCTCGAGAACGTTGCCGGCGAAATGGGCGCCAAGATGAGTGCGATGGACAATGCGACGCGCAATGCTGGTGAGATGATCAACAAGCTGACGCTGAGCTACAACCGTCAGCGTCAGGCGCAGATCACCAAGGAACTGATTGAAATCATTTCGGGCGCGGAAGCGCTCTGAGTTAGGGAAAAGAGGGTAAGAAAATGGCTGAGGCAGCTACCCGCTCTGTCGGCAAAGTCACCCAGGTTATCGGCGCCGTCGTCGACGTTGCTTTCGAAGGCGAACTGCCGGCGATTTTGAACGCGCTCGAAACCGACAACAACGGCAACCGTCTGGTTCTCGAAGTCGCTCAGCATCTGGGTGAAAACGAAGTCCGCACGATCGCTATGGACTCGACCGAAGGTCTCGTTCGCGGCCAGCAGGTCACCGATACCGGCGCGCCGATCTCGGTTCCGGTTGGTGACGAAACGCTCGGCCGTATCATGAACGTCATCGGCGAGCCGGTCGATGAAGCAGGTCCGCTGAACACCGCTCACAAGCGCGCCATCCACCAGGATGCTCCGGCTTACGTCGAGCAGTCCACGGAAGCGCAGATCCTCGTTACCGGCATCAAGGTTGTCGACCTTCTCGCTCCCTACGCCAAGGGCGGCAAGATCGGTCTGTTCGGCGGCGCAGGCGTCGGCAAGACCGTTCTCATCATGGAACTGATCAACAACGTCGCCAAGGCACACGGTGGTTACTCGGTCTTCGCAGGCGTGGGTGAACGTACCCGCGAGGGCAACGACCTTTACCACGAAATGATCGAATCGGGCGTCAACAAGCATGGCGGCGGCGAAGGCTCCAAGGCTGCGCTGGTTTACGGCCAGATGAACGAACCGCCGGGTGCGCGCGCTCGTGTCGCCCTGACCGGTCTGACGGTTGCCGAACACTTCCGCGACCAGGGCCAGGACGTTCTGTTCTTCGTCGACAATATCTTCCGCTTCACGCAGGCTGGCTCGGAAGTGTCGGCTCTGCTCGGCCGTATTCCTTCGGCCGTGGGTTATCAGCCGACGCTTGCCACCGACATGGGCCAGATGCAGGAACGCATCACCACGACCACGACGGGCTCGATCACCTCGGTCCAGGCCATTTACGTTCCGGCCGACGACTTGACCGACCCGGCACCGGCAACCTCGTTCGCCCACCTGGACGCAACGACGGTTCTGTCGCGTTCGATCGCTGAAAAGGGCATCTACCCGGCCGTTGACCCGCTCGACTCCACCTCGCGCATGCTCGACCCGATGGTCGTCGGCGAAGAGCACTACGAAGTTGCTCGTAAGGTCCAGTCGACGCTGCAGCGCTACAAGGCCCTGCAGGACATCATCGCGATCCTCGGCATGGACGAACTGTCCGAAGAGGACAAGCTGTCGGTTGCCCGCGCCCGCAAGATCGAGCGCTTCCTGTCGCAGCCGTTCTTCGTTGCCGAAGTCTTCACCGGTTCGCCGGGCAAGCTGGTTGCTCTCGAAGACACGATCAAGGGCTTCAAGGGCCTCGTCAACGGCGAGTACGACCACCTGCCGGAAGCTGCCTTCTACATGGTCGGCTCGATGGAAGAAGCTGTCGAGAAGGCCAAGAAGCTCGCTGCTGCTTAATGAGCGACGATTTGGACGAGATTTTCTGCTGCGACACTCTCCGGAGTGTCGTGGCCGAGCTTCCTGAACCGGCCGCGCCGACCCTCTACCGTGCCGATAACGGCGTGATGATGATGGTCGTGGGGCTGGCTCAGACCGAGGAAGGCCTCGGCTATCTCGACCATGCGATAATGCACTGCCCGTTCTGCGGGACCAAACTGCAAGATGCAAAAGCCATAGCCGAGAAGGTAAGTCACTGATGGCTGACAATTTCAACTTTGAGCTCGTTTCGCCGGAGCGTCTGCTGCTGTCGCAGATGGTGACTGAGGTCGTCATTCCCGCGACCGAAGGCGAAATGACGGTCATGGCCAACCATGCTCCGACGATGACGACCGTCAAGCCGGGTATTGTGAGCGTTCGTTCCGCCTCCGGTTCCAAGCAGGACTACGTCGTGTTCGGCGGTTTCGCCGATATCCTGCCAACCGGCTGCACGCTGCTGGCAGAATCGGCTGTTCCGGTCGAAGAACTCAACAAGGACGAGCTGACGCGCCGCATCGAGGCCGCGAAGAAGGAACTCGAGGATGCCGAGCATCACGAGCACAAGTCCAGGCTTGAGCATTTCATCATGGAACTGACCCATCTGCGTGGCGTCGTCCAGCAGGATTGATCGCTGCAACCAGCGACAAGACAGAGTGCAAGGCGGTCCTTCGGGGCCGCTTTTCTTTTGCGGCGTGGATATCCGCGGGCAGGCATGCGTCACGGGCTGCATCCGCAACGGCATCGCGGTGGGAAACCGCACCCCGGAAGGTTTGCCACGCTAAGGCAGGCTTTCCGTTGCGGCGGAGGTTCTGCAATCCACGCGGAGAGCGCAGAAACAAAAGGCGGCTTCTGACCGCCTGTATCCGGAGCGTTTCTTTGGAGGAAGCTTCCTAGAAGCCGGTGCCGCCGCGCAGTTCGGACAGCAACGTGCCGAACAGGATTTTGATATCCAGCCAGAGGCTGAAATTTCTGATGTAGTAGATATCGCTGGCAATGCGGGCGCGCGCCTCCGTCGGACGCTCTGTCGGGCCACGCCAGCCGCGAGTCTGGGCAAGGCCGGTAATGCCAGGCCGCATCAGGTGACGATAGTGATATTCGGGTACCAGCTCCTCGTAGAGCATGCCGGCCGCGCGCATGTTGATGGCGTGGCAGCGCGGGCCAACGAGCGACATATCGCCCTTGAGGACATTGAGGAGCTGCGGCAGCTCATCAATGTTGGTCTTGCGCAGGAAGGAGCCGATCCGCGTCACGCGCCGATCGCCCCTGACGGTCTGTTCGACGCCGGTGGGATCGCAGAGATCCGCCCGCATGGAGCGGAACTTGTAGACCGTGATCTTGCTACCTTTCAGGCCCCAGCGAACCTGCCGGAAAAACACCGGGCCGCCGTCATCGATCACGATGAGCAGCGCAATCGTCAGAAAAACAGGAAACAGGATGATCAGTGCGCTTGCCGCACCGAAAATATCGAAAGCCCTCTTCAAGCCAAGCTGAAGCCTGTTCCGGCCTTCCAGCGCGGTAAAGCTCTCCGGCTGACGAATATTGGAATTCGCTGCGTCGAGAGCCGGCATCTTCACTGTTTTCGTAAAGAAAGCCGTGTCTTGAAGCTTATTTGAAGTAAACACGTTCATTAAGCAACGTCCGTGGAAATACTCGCATATTGCGTCGCGCTGGCACAAATACATGGGCAAGATCGATTTGTCACCCGCTTCTTTAAGGTTTCCATAACCTTAATCGAACCAAATTTGGGAGTATTTCGAAATATGTCCCTGATATTTTTGATGGGTTGGGAATTAACTATATTGAGTAAAGGCTAATTCTTGCGCGTTATGCGTGCGGCCCATCGTATTGCCGCTCGCTCGAGAGCGAAATAACTGAGGCTCGCGAGAAGAAAAACGATCGCTGTCGCAAAGGTGCAGCCGATAAACCAGTCCCGTAAAGGCTTTTCTTCACCGATCCCGAATATGGCCGGCGAGATCGTCTGCATCGAGGTCAGAACGATGTCCTGCCAGATATAGATGCCGAATGACACGGTTGCCGTGAAGCGCATGAGGGCATTGTCGAGCACAGTCGCAAGCAGCACGGAGCGCGACAGGGCCACGAGCGCCGCGGCGACCATAACCGGGAACAGCGGAAAGGCGTAGGGGATGCCCAGCCATCCATAGGCTTCCCATGGTCCGCCCGCCGATAGCGGCAGCTGGAGGCCGGCAGCGACCAGACAGGCGAGTGCGGCGATGTCGAACCGGATCCGGCGTTTGCGCGGCAGCATGACCTGGATGCCGGCCGCGAAGGCACCCAGCGCAAAAACGGCGAAGAAACCGAAGGGATTGTAGTTCGGAATCCACTCCTTCGCGCCGCCCTGCATGCCGTACTGCCAGCCGCGCTCAATCTCATTGGGCGGGACGAGCATGCGGAAGGTTTCGTGGGTAAGCAGCGTCACCGCAATGATGCCAAGCCAGGCAAGCCGCGTGACGAGCGCAGAACGGCGGCCTTGCGGTATCGCGAAAAGCCAGAGGAAGCCAAGCGGCAGCAGCGCATAACTCGTGACCTCAAAGGATATGGACCAGAGCGGACCGTTGCCCTCGACAGGAAAGAAGGTGCGCCAGTGCCACTGGCTCATGAAGAAGAGGCCACTGGCATAACGCAGAACGAGTTCCGGGGTCAGCCTGTGCTCAAGCAGCGTGATGCTGAGGACGAAGCCTGCCGTCAAGGCCACCCAGTAACCGGGCACGATGCGGGCTGCGCGTCGCAGGACATAGGTGCGCAGGCCAGGCATGGCGCGGCCGGCATCCAGGCTGCGCCAGAACGGCAGGGCCAGCAGGAAACCGCTGAGGATGAAGAAGATGGCGACGCCGAAATTGCCGAAGCGCAGAGCGGTCAGCACCGGCTGCAAGCCTTCAGTCCTGTTGAGGTCGACGCGCAGGATAAGATGGTGGATGAGGACCAGCAGGCAGGCGGCCGCACGCAAGAAATCCGCTCCGGCCACCCGGTCCTGCTGCTGCATGTCACTCCTCGCTCCTGGCCGGACTTTGCAGCGGAAAGCTGCCGCCGGCAAGAGCGGGATTATCTCAGCCAAGCAGATCGTTGGTGTAATAGGTGGAAAAGTCGGGCTTTTCCTTCAGCACCGCGCCATTGGCATCCAGCAGGATGCCGTGGTCGAAGAGGAAAGCTCCGATCGCTTCTGCCTTGGCCGGATCGATGAGGCCGATCGCGCCGTCGGTACTCTTGAGGAAATGGCCCTCGACCAGCGCTTTTTGCGATGCCTTGACCAGATCGGTGTTCAGCAGCGCGCCGTTGCTGCCGGCAATGAGGAGATCACAGGCCTCGTCCGGATTGTCGACCGAATAGGCGTAACCCTTGAGCGTGGCCTGGATGAAGGCGCGGGCGTTTTGCGGATTGGCCGACAGATAGGCGTCGCTGGATGCGATTGCCGTCGTCTGCTCGTCGGGAATGCCGTAGTCGCTATAGCGCCAGCGGCCGACCTGCCGGTTCTCCAGCTGCGCGGCGATACCCTCCCAGGTATAGATTTCCAGCGTGAAATCCACTGCGCCATTATCGAGTGCCTCATAGGCGGAGGTGCCGAGCGTGACATTCTGGAATGCGCCCTTGCCGCCGTCGTTGCGGATCATTGCGGAGACGAGCGCCTCCTCCCATGCGCCGCCGAAGCCGCCGTAGGTTTTCCCGTCCAGATCCCTCGGGCTCTTGATATCGTCGCGGCCGCCCTTGAAGATCAGCCTGCCGGTTTCCGTCTGTACGACGGCATAAACGAGCTTCACATCCGCGCCGGCGGCGCGTTGGGTGAAGGCTTCAATCTCTCCGCAGATGCCGAAATCGGCGACGCCGTTGGCGAC
Organism: Hyphomicrobiales bacterium; assembly: GCA_900471515.1. Classification (GTDB taxonomy): domain Bacteria; phylum Pseudomonadota; class Alphaproteobacteria; order Rhizobiales; family Rhizobiaceae; genus Rhizobium. Next base: position 67,462 of record UCFC01000030.1, read on the forward strand.
AAGTGTGCCGGCGCTCGTATCGGCATAGGGCAGGATCTCGACGTCGAGGCCGGCCGCCTCGTAGAAGCCCTTGGCCTTGGCGACATAGATGCCGATGTGATTGGTGTTCGGCGTCCAGTCGAGCGCAATGCGAACCGTGGCTCTGGATTGGGCGAAGGCAGTGCGGGCGGCGAGGCTTGCAGCCATGGCGGCAAAAAGGGTCTGTCGGCGGGTGAGAAGCATCGGGACCTCCTCAGGTTCTTTGCGGATGCAGCAATGTTTGAAGAATTTCGGTTTCGATCGCCTGGGCGGCCGGGGAGCCGAGATCGGCAAGCGTGCGGGGTCTTTTCAGCGGCACGTCGAATTCCCGGATCACCGCCGACGGACGGGCGGAAAGCACGTAGATGCGATCGGACAGGAAAACCGCTTCCCGCACATCATGCGTGATCAGCAGGGCCGTCCAGCGGTGGTCGGTCCACATGCCCTGCAGCCATTCCTGCATCTGGGTGCGGGTGAGCGCGTCGAGTGCCCCGAAGGGCTCATCGAGCAGCAGCATGTCCTGCCGCTGAATTACGGTGCGCAGCAGGGCCGCACGCTGGCGCATGCCGCCAGAAAGGGCGGCAGGATAGTGATCTTCAAAACCGGCAAGGCCGAAGCGTTCGAAAAGAGGGGCGGCAACGGAGCGCGCCTGGCTGCGGCGCATGCCGTGCACTTCGAGGCCGAGGATCGCATTGTCGATGACGCTTCGCCACGGCATCAGCGCATCGCGTTGCGGCATGAAGGCAAAGGCGTGTGCGGCTTGCGAAAGCGGCATGCCGTCAAAGAAAATGTCGCCGCCATCGGCCTGCAGCGCCTGTGTCAGAAGGCGAAGGATCGTCGATTTGCCGGAGCCGGAGGGGCCGACGATCGAGACGAATTCGCCTCTGGCGACATGAAGGGAAATATCCTTCAGCACGTCCATGCCGGCGAAGGATTTCGAGACGTTCTTCAGCTCAAGCATCCCGCTCATCGGCGTTTCTCCGCAGGAGATTGCCAGGGCATGACCAGGCGCTGCACCGCCAGCGTGAGAGCGAAGAGGCACAGGGTCAGGAGGGCGCTGACGACGACGGCGGCAAGCACGAGGTCCGGCCGGAAATTGTTCTTGGCATTGAGGATGTAGATCCCGAGGCCGCGTGCGGCGCCTGCATATTCGGCAAAGATTGCACCGACCACGGCATAGGTGATCGCTATGCGCAGGCCGGCAAAGAAGAACGGCATGGCGGAGGGAAGCCTTGCCAGGCAGAAGATACGCCAGCGGCTTGCCTTCATGGAACTCAGAAGCTCGGCAATATCCCGATCCGTCGCTTCATAGCCCTGCAGCAGGGCGACAAGCAGGGGAAAGAAGGTGACGAGGGCGACGAGCAGAAGCTTCGGCAACAGCCCGAAACCGAACCAGAGCACGACCAGAGGGGCGATTGCGACCAGCGGCAATGTCTGGCTGACGATGAAGAGCGGCAGCAGCGCGCGGCGCATGAAGGGTATGAAATCCATCAGCACCGAGGAGGCGAAGGCAAAGAGCAACGACAGGGCGAAACCGCCGAGCGTCGCGCCAAGCGTGGGCCAGGTATTGTCGAGCAGCGCCTGCCTGTTCAGCCAGCCTTGTGTGAGGATGCGCGAAGGCGAGGGCAGGATGGAGGGCTTGATGCCGGAGAGATCGACATAGAACTCCCAGGCGGCCAGGAAGGCGCATACGGCAAGAATGGCTGGCAGGGCCCGCCGCAGTGGCGCAAATGTCGAATCCGGTTTCGATAAGGTCATTGCCGTCAGGCGTCTCAGGCTTTGCTCGGGCTGTTTGCCGAGACCGTAATATCCAGCGTCACATGGCCCTCGGGATCGCCGAAGCGGTAGAAGGCTTCATGGATGGTCGCGAAGATCGCACCGGCATCGCCGCGCAGCTTGGTACAGAAATTCTTGGATCGGTCGAAAGTGCCGGAGCGCTTCAGGAAATCGATACAGCCATAGATCTCGTCCATATGGGTGCCGGTTCCCATGACATAGAGAGAAAACTGGGCGGCAGTCGGCTGGCCGGTCCTTGGCGTCTCCCTAACCGCTGCCATCGCCGCCTCCAGACGCTCGGCCAATGGTTCGGAGCGGCTCGTGGCCAGGCCGGTGCCGCAGATGGCGTCATCCGGCTCGCCGGGGCAGCCGCGCGAGACGGCAGCGGATAAAACGCAATGTTCGCCGCTTGCCGAGGCCGCAACGAAGAGGTCGCGCATGGCGGCAAACAGTACGTCGGGCGGGCCCACCATCAGCGTGGAAATATCGTCGGTTTCGATGCGGAGCCGGTCACGATAGGGCTCAAGCGCCTTGATCGCATCAAGGATGATGCCGACGAAATTGCCGGACATCGGATACAGGGATACTTGCGCGCCGGAAAACATTTGGACCTCGCTCCGCTGGCATTACCCAGATCAGCTTTGAAGGGTCCGGAGGCATGCGCCTCACATCTCAGCCCCAGCAATATGGAGCTCCCCCGTGAAATTGTGGCGGAAGCTAGCACCGGCTCGGCGATACCGCAACCGCAAAATTGCTATCCGGCTACACGGTCGGCAGGCCGAGGATGGCAGGCCGGGCGCATCCGCCATCTGTCGGGAAAGGAGGAAACACCCGGACGGAGGTCCTGTCCGGGTGTCCAGCCGGTTTCGTACCTGCCAGAAACGGAACCGGATGTCGCTGTCTCAGGCGGCTGCGCCGGCATAGGGGCTGTCGCTGCGCGCGGCAATCAGTGCTTCGGTCCACCATTGCAGCTGGGCTGTCATTCGCGAAAGCCGGCGCAGCGCATCCTGGGGATCGTGCAGCCGGCCTTCATCGTCGAAACGACGCCAGGGGGAGCTGAAGCTCACCGCATCGCAGATCGTGACGGCGTGAAGCTCCGCAAAGACGAGGCGCAGTTGTTCGACCGCCCGCAATCCGCCGGATACGCCGCCATAGGAAACGAAGGCGACCGGCTTGCCGTGCCAGGGCTCGGCAAAGAGGTCGATGAGGAATTTCAGGGAAGCGGTGAAGCTGTGATTATATTCCGGCGTGACGAGAATGAAGCCATCGGCCTGATGGAGCCTGTCGGCAAGCCGTCTTGCCTCGGGATGATGCGGCGCATGTTCCCGCGGCAGCGAAAAGGCCAGCGGGTCGATGATGTCGATTTCGAATTGCGGGAAGCCGACAAGCTCTCTTGCCAGCCATTTTACGACCCTGTCGCAGATGCGCCCGTCGCGCGTGCTGCCGTAGATGACGGCAAGCCTCATGGCTTTCTGCATGCATTGCTCCTTCTTTGTCGGCTTTACGGCCTCGGGAGCGCAGTCTATAAAACCTCAACCAATATTGAGGTCAATAGGCCATGCAGCAGAACCCGACATTCTCCCTGAGCAGGCTTCTGACGGTGGGGGAGGTGGCAGAACGCAGCGGACTTGCGGTTTCCGCCCTGCATTTCTACGAGGCGAAAGGACTGATTTCCAGCATTCGCACCCGTGGCAATCAGCGCCGCTATGGTCGCGACGTGCTGCGGCGTCTCGGCATCATCAAGGTGGCGCAACGCGTCGGCATCCCTCTTGCTGAAATCCAGACCGCCTTCGAGACCCTGCCGCAAGGCCGCACACCGACAGTGGAGGATTGGCAGAGGCTGTCTGCGCTCTGGAAGGATGATCTCGATGCTCGCATCAGGCGGCTCAGCCTGCTGCGCGACCATCTGACGAGCTGTATCGGCTGCGGCTGTCTCTCCATTGATGCCTGTCCGCTGCGCAATCCCTTCGACGTGCTCGGCAGTCAGGGCACCGGTGCGCGGCTTCTCGATCCGGATGCGTAGGCCTGCGGGCTTTCTTTTGGCCGGTGGCCGCATATGTTAGGCCTGATAGCGCAAGCGGCGGGGCCAGCCCGCCAAGAGGAGAGCTTCGTGTTTCATCCCAAACTGTTCGAAAACCGCAATGTCGTCGTGACGGGTGCCGGGCGGGGCATCGGCCTTGAAGTTGCCCGGCAGTTTCTGGATTGCGGAGCGCGCGTGCTTGTGCATACCGGGCGCAAGGGGGAACGCGAACTGCCGGATTTTCTTCTGACGGCCGAATCGGAGCGCCGGGCGCTGCTGCTGCCGGCCGATTTCCTGCATCCGGGCGGGGCTGCGAAGTTTGCGCAGGAAGCGCTCGATTTCTTCGACAAAATCCATGTTCTGGTCAACAATGCCGGTACGATGCATGGACGTTTTCCCGCCGGCGAGCTGACCGATGCCGACTACGAGACTGTCGTGCGCCTCAACCAGACGTCGGTGGTAGAACTTACACGCGCACTGCTTCCTGCTCTTCGGGCAGCGCAGGGTGCAGCCATCGTCAACACGGTCTCGATATCGGCGCTGACGGGCGGCAGTCCGGGTTCGGCGATCTATTCCGCATCGAAAGCCTTCGTTGCGACCTATTCCAAGGCGCTCGCCCGCGAACTCGCGCCTGACGGTATCCGGGTCAATTGCGTGTCGCCGGGCACGATCGATACTGATTTCCATGCACGCTATTCATCTCGCGAAAAACTGGAGCAGACACGCAAGTCGATCCCGCTGCAGCGGCTCGGAACATCGGAAGATTGCGCCCCGGCCTATCTCTTTCTGGCGGCGCCTTCGCTCTCCGGCTACATCACAGGCCAGGTTCTCGAGATCAATGGCGGCCAGCTTATCTGCTGATTTGGTTGGACTTTTTTTGGTATTTCGCGACATTTGACCAATTCGCTTCTGCGAATATGATATTGTACTGATCTACCTTATTACCTCCTTCCGAGAAGCAGATGCCATTGCCTAAACCGAAGCCGGGCATGACCGGCCAGGACTTGCAGAAGCTTGCTGACAAAGCCCACGAGGCGAGTGATCTCCTGAAGGCGCTAGCCCATCAGACCCGGTTGCTCATCCTCTGTATCCTTTCGGAAGGCGAAAAGACGGTGGGCGAGATCGAGGATATCCTTGGTATACAGCAGGCTATGGTGTCGCAGCAGCTTGCCCGGCTGCGGCTCGAAGGCCTCGTCAATACGCGGCGCGACGGCCGGCTCGTCTATTACAGCATGGGCAATGAAAGCGTTCTGGCTTTCCTCGAATCACTTTTCAGTCTCTTCCCGGTTGCCGAGAAGGGCTGAGGCTGCAGCTCTTGCGAAGCGGCCGGCAAGCCGCGAAGATAGGCCTCATCCCGAATTCGGCAGGGGGGCCGGATGATCGACAAGCTGGAATTCTTCATCGCACTCGCCAACGAGAAACATTTCGGTCGTGCGGCGGAGGAATGCGGCGTTTCCCAACCCACGCTGTCTGCCGCCATTCGCCAGCTCGAGGACCAGCTCGGCGTCATGCTGGTGCAGCGCGGCTCCCGTTTTCAGGGATTGACGCCGGAAGGGCAGCGCGTCCTCGAATGGGCGCGGCGCATCGTCGGCGACACACGCACGATGCGCGAGGAAATGCGCGCCGCCCGCAAAGGTCTCTCCGGCCATCTGCGGCTGGCTTCCATTCCGACCGCGCTCGCCATGCTGTCGCGAATCACGACGCCCTTTCAGGAGCGACACCCCGACGTCACCTTCTCCATCGTCTCGCGCAATTCGCTGCAGGTGCTGGGAATGCTCGAAAATCTCGAGATCGATGCCGGCGTCACCTATCTGGAAAACGAGCCGCTCGGGCGTGTCACCTCGGTGCCGCTCTACGCGGAGCGTTACAATCTCATCACTGCCGCCGGCAGCCCGCTCTCGGATCGCGAGAGTGTGACATGGCGTGAAGTCGGCGATCTTCGACTTTGTCTATTGACGGCCGACATGCAGAACCGCCGTATCATCAACCGACATTTGACCGAGGCGGGCGCGACGGTGCATCCGACGCTCGAATCAAACTCGATGATCGTGCTGTTTTCGCATGTTCGGACCGGGCGCTGGGCGAGCATCATGCCGCGTAACGTAGCGAAATCATTCGGTTTTCCTGTTGAGATCCGAATGATCCCGATCGTCGAGCCAGAGGCGCACCATCTCGTGGGTCTTGTCGCCCCCTACCGGGAACCGTTCACGCCCCTTGTTTCTGCTTTGTTGCATGAGGCAAGAACACTCGTGGAAGATGCGGAACTTTGATAGAAAAAAACTATCAAGCAACGAGACTGCTTTATTGATCGCGGCCCGCTTCCCTGAGACAGTTCCCTAGAAATCGCAAGGACATGGGGAGGTTTTTGCGCATTTCGCGGAATTCGCAAGCCGAGGGAGGGCTGCTGATGAACATACGTATCGCCGAGGGCGATATTGCCGGGCGCGTGCGCTCGATCGTTGCCGATCTTCGATCCCTCGAAGGCCCGTTGCTCCCCATTCTGCATGAGGTTCAGGACGAGTTCGGTTACGTGCCGCAGGAGGCCCTGCCGGTCATCGCCGACGAACTCAATCTTTCCCGCGCCGAGGTCCACGGCGTCGTGACCTTCTACCACGATTATCGCGATCACCCTGCCGGTCGGCACGTGCTGAAGCTCTGTCGCGCCGAAGCCTGCCAGTCGATGGGCGGCGACGCGCTGGCCGAGCGTATCAAGAGCCTGCTCGGCATCGATTTTCATCAGACGACACTGGACGGCAGCGTGACGCTGGAGCCGGTCTATTGTCTCGGTCTCTGCGCCTGTGCGCCGGCCGCCATGTTCGACGGCGAAGTGCATGGCCGGGTCGATGACGCGCTTGCGGCCGAACTCGTCGAGGAGGCGCGCCGATGACCGTAAGAATCTATATTCCGCGCGATGCCGCAGCGCTCTCGCTCGGGGCCGAGAAGGTGGCAAAGGCGATTAACCAGGAGATCGCCGCCCGCGGCCTCGATGCGGTCGTCGTGCGCAACGGCTCGCGCGGAATGCTCTGGCTCGAACCGCTGGTCGAGGTCGAGGTTTCCGGCAAACGGATCGGCTACGGGCCGGTCGGGGCGAAGGATGTCGCAGGCCTCTTCGAGGCGGGATTGATGGATGGCAGGGGGCATGGGCTCTGTCTTGGGGAAGTCGAGGACCTCCCATTCCTGAAGGGCCAGACCCGCCTCACCTTTTCCCGTTGCGGCATTACCGATCCGCTTTCGCTTGCGGATTACGAAGCCCATGGCGGGCTTGCGGGCCTTCGCCGCGCAGTGGCGATGCAGGCTGCCGATATCGTCAGGGAAGTGACCGATTCCGGCCTTCGCGGCCGCGGCGGGGCGGGCTTTCCGACCGGCATCAAGTGGAAGACGGTGCTCGATGCGGCCGGGTCGCGCAAATATATCGTCTGCAATGCAGATGAGGGCGACAGCGGCACCTTTGCCGATCGGATGATCATGGAAGGCGATCCTTTCGTGCTCATCGAAGGCATGGCGATTGCCGGGCTTGCGACAGGTGCCACGAAAGGCTTCGTCTACACGCGTTCGGAATATCCGCACGCCATCGCCACGATGACGGAGGCGGTGGAGATTGCCCGCAAGGCCGGCGTCCTCGGCAGTTCGGTGCTCGGTTCCGGCAAGGCATTCGACATGGAAATCCGCACCGGTGCGGGCGCTTACGTCTGCGGCGAGGAAACCGCGTTGCTCAACAGCCTCGAAGGCAAGCGGGGCATCGTGCGCGCCAAGCCGCCGCTGCCGGCGCACAAGGGCCTGTTTAACTGTCCGACGGTCATCAACAACGTCATCTCGCTCGCCTCGGTGCCTGTGATCATGGAGAGGGGGGCGGCCTTCTATCGTGATTTCGGCATGGGCCGGTCACGCGGCACCATCCCGCTGCAGATCGCCGGCAACGTGAAATATGGCGGCCTTTATGAAACCGCCTTCGGCCTGTCGCTCGGCGATATCGTCGAGAAGATCGGCGGCGGCACGGCGTCAGGCCGGCCGGTGAAGGCGGTACAGGTGGGCGGGCCGCTCGGCGCCTATTTTCCGCGGTCGCTCTTCGATACGCCGTTCGACTACGAGGCCTTTGCCGCCAGGGACGGGCTGATCGGCCATGCCGGCCTCGTCGTCTTCGACGATACGGCAGATATGCTCAAGCAGGCGCGGTTCGCCATGGAATTCTGCGCGGTGGAAAGCTGCGGCAAGTGCACGCCCTGTCGCATCGGCTCGACGCGCGGCGTCGAAACGGCGGACAAGATCGCTCAGGGCATCGAACCAGAAAAGAACCGCGAGCTGCTGGCCGATCTCTGCAATACGATGAAATTCGGCTCGCTCTGCGCGCTCGGCGGTTTCACGCCCTATCCCGTCATGAGCGCGATGACGCACTTCCCCGAGGATTTTGCCCCGGTCCCTCTCATCGAAGCGGCGGAATAGATCATGTCTCTTGTTCACGAAATCGACTACGGAACGCCGGCGTCCAAATCCGAAACGATGGTGACGCTGACCATCGACGGCAGGCAGGTGACAGTTCCCGAGGGTACCTCGATCATGCGGGCCTCGATGGAGGCCGGCATTCAGGTGCCGAAGCTCTGCGCGACCGATATGGTCGATGCCTTCGGCTCCTGCCGCCTCTGTCTCATCGAGATCGACGGCCGCAACGGAACGCCGGCCTCCTGCACCACGCCGGTGGCTCCAGGCATCGTCGTCCATACGCAGACGGAGCGGCTGAAGAACATCCGCCGTGGCGTGATGGAGCTTTATATTTCCGACCATCCGCTCGACTGTCTGACCTGTGCTGCCAACGGCGATTGCGAGCTGCAGGACATGGCGGGTGCCGTCGGTCTGCGCGACGTGCGCTACGGCTACGAGGGCGACAACCACGTCAGGGCACGCAATGGCGGTGAGATCAACCTGAAATGGATGCCGAAGGACGAATCCAATCCCTATTTCACCTATGATCCGTCGAAATGCATCGTCTGCTCACGCTGCGTGCGCGCCTGCGAGGAAGTGCAGGGCACGTTCGCCTTGACGATCGAGGGGCGCGGCTTCGGTTCGCGCGTCTCGCCCGGCATGCACGAGCATTTCGTGGAGTCCGAATGCGTTTCCTGCGGGGCCTGCGTGCAGGCTTGCCCGACGGCGACGCTGACGGAAAAATCGGTCATCCGCATCGGCCAGCCGGAACACTCGGCGGTCACGACCTGCGCCTATTGCGGCGTCGGCTGTTCCTTCAAGGCGGAAATGCGCGGCGAGGAACTGGTGCGCATGGTGCCGTGGAAGGACGGTCAGGCCAACCGCGGCCATTCCTGCGTCAAGGGCCGCTTTGCCTATGGATATTCGACCCACAAGGACCGCATCCTCAATCCGATGATCCGCGAGAAGGTGACGGATCCCTGGCGCGAAGTGAGCTGGGATGAGGCCTATGCGCATGTCGCTTCGGAGTTCCGCCGTATCCAGTACCAATATGGCCGCGAAGCGATCGGCGGCATCACATCGTCCCGCTGCACCAATGAAGAGACCTATCTTGTCCAGAAGCTGGTCCGAGCCGGCTTCGGCAACAACAATGTCGATACCTGCGCACGTGTCTGCCATTCGCCGACGGGCTACGGTCTCGGTCAGGCCTTCGGCACCTCGGCCGGCACGCAGAATTTCGACAGCGTCGAACAGTCGGATGTCGTCGTTATCATCGGTGCCAACCCGACCGACGGCCACCCGGTTTTCGGTTCGCGTCTCAAGAAGCGGCTGCGGCAGGGCGCCAAGCTCATCGTCATCGATCCGCGCCGCACAGATATCGTGCGCTCGCCGCATGTCGAGGCATCCTTCCATCTGCCGCTGAAGCCCGGCACCAATGTCGCGATCCTGACCGCTTTGGCGCATGTGATCGTGACCGAGGGTCTCTGCGATGAGAAATTCATCCGCGAGCGTTGCGACTGGTCGGAATTCGAGGACTGGGCGGCGTTCGTGGCCGAGCCGCAGCACAGCCCGGAGGCCGTGGAGAAATTCACCGGCGTCAAGCCGGAAGACGTGCGCGGTGCCGCCCGGCTCTATGCGACCGGCGGCAACGGCGCCATCTATTACGGCCTTGGCGTAACCGAACACAGCCAGGGCTCGACGACCGTCATGGCGATCGCCAATCTTGCCATGGCGACCGGCAATATCGGCCGTCCTGGCGTCGGCGTGAACCCGCTGCGCGGCCAGAACAATGTGCAAGGCTCGTGCGACATGGGATCCTTCCCGCACGAGCTGCCGGGGTATCGCCACATCTCCGACGATGCGACGCGCGATATTTTCGAGAAACTCTGGGGCGTGAAGATCAACAACGAGCCGGGTCTGCGCATCCCGAACATGCTGGATGCTGCCGTCGACGGTTCGTTCAAGGGCATCTATATCCAGGGCGAAGACATCCTCCAGTCCGATCCGGACACCAAGCATGTCGCCGCCGGCCTCGCCGCCATGGAATGCGTGGTCGTGCAGGATCTCTTCCTCAACGAGACGGCAAATTATGCCCATGTCTTCCTGCCGGGTTCGACCTTCCTGGAAAAGGACGGCACTTTCACCAATGCCGAGCGCCGCATCAACCGGGTGCGCAAGGTCATGACCCCGCGCAACGGCTATGCCGACTGGGAAGTGACGCAGAATCTCGCACAGGCCATGGGTCTCGACTGGCACTATGCGCATCCTTCCGAAATCATGGACGAGATTGCCGCGACGACGCCGAGTTTCGCTTCCGTTTCCTACGACTATCTCGAAAAAATGGGCTCGGTTCAGTGGCCCTGCAACGAAGCGCATCCGCTCGGCTCGCCGATCATGCATGTTGACGGATTCGTGCGCGGCAAGGGCAAGTTCATCCGCACGGAATATGTGGCGACCGACGAACGCACCGGGCCGCGCTTCCCGCTGCTTCTGACCACCGGCCGCATTCTCAGCCAGTATAATGTCGGCGCGCAGACGCGCCGTACCGATAACGTCGTCTGGCACTCGGAAGACCGACTGGAAATCCACCCGCACGATGCCGAACAGCGCGGCATTCGTGACGGCGACTGGGTCAAGCTCGGCAGCCGTTCCGGCGATACGACGCTTCGCGCGCTGATCACCGATCGCGTGGCGCCCGGCGTCGTCTACACGACCTTCCATCATCCGGATACGCAGGCAAACGTCATCACCACCGATTTCTCCGACTGGGCGACGAACTGCCCGGAATACAAGGTGACGGCGGTGCAGGTATCGCCTTCCAACGGGCCGTCCGACTGGCAGATCGAATATGATGAGCAGGCCCGCCAGTCCCGCCGCATCGCCGGCAAGATGGAGGCCGCCGAATAATGACGGAAAGGCCGACCCGGATCGCCGTGAAGGAGGTCGCCCGCAAGGGCGGCGTCATGATGCGGGGCGAACGTATCGTGCCCGAAGAAGTGCCGATCGCCTTTTCCTATGGCGGCAGCACACATGCGGTGATGATGGGCACGCCCGACGATCTGGAGGATTTCGCCGTCGGTTTCAGCCTGACGGAAGGCATCATCACGGATCGCAGCCAGGTTGCCGGTATTGAGCTGCTCGAGGACGAGAAGGGTATCGATGTCCAGGTGACGCTTCTCGACGATGTCGAGGATGCGCTGAGGAAACGGCGGCGCAGCATGGCGGGACCTGTCGGCTGCGGCCTGTGCGGCATCGAATCGATCGAGCAGGCGGTCCGCGCCGTGCCGGATCTTTCCCGGGCCGGGCTATCGCTGTCGCATGCCGATATCGTCAAGGCGACCGCGCTGCTCAACGATTCCCAGCCGCTGCATCGCGAGACGCGGGCAGTGCATGGGGCCGGCTTCTATGTTCCCGGCAAGGGATTGGTCGCGGTGCGTGAGGATGTCGGCCGACACAATGCGCTCGACAAATTGTGCGGCGCGGTCATCAGGGCGGGGACGGCCGGCGCTTCCGGCGCCGTCGTCGTCACCAGTCGCCTGTCGGTCGAAATGGTCCAGAAGACGGCAATTCTCGGCGCACCCGTGCTGATCGCCATTTCCGCGCCAACCGCACTTGCCATCCGCACGGCCGAAGAGGCCGGCATGACGCTGGTTGCCCTCGTGCGCCGCCAGGATTTCGAGATTTTCACCCACCCGCATCGTCTGTCGCCCGGAAGCATCGCCGATGTCGCATGATACCAAGACCAAGCTCGTCTATATGGCAAACCAGATCGCAACCTTCTTCAAAACCCAGCCCGAAAGCGAGGCTGTGCAGGGAGTTGCGACCCATATCAACAAATTCTGGGAGCCGCGCATGCGGCGGCAACTCTTCGAAATTCTGGAGAAGGAAGATAACGGCCTCGATGCACTCGTGCTGCAGGCCGTACCTCTGATCCGCAAACCGGAGCCGGCACAAAACCAGCTTCGATAAATCAACATCGGCGTGTGAATGAGGGGAAGTGGGATCAACCCGCTTGCACATACGCCTGTGGCAACAAGGTCTGAAACAAGGAGGAGTTGTTCATGACTGCAGCGGATACAAGTTCAGGCGACGTATTGGCAGGCGTGGGCCTGCTGGATCGCGAAAGAATCATTGCAAGACCCGGCTTCAACCGGTGGCTCGTGCCGCCGGCCGCACTTGCCATCCATCTTTGCATCGGCATGGCCTACGGCTTCAGCGTGTTCTGGCTGCCGCTGTCGAAATCTCTCGGCATTGCGGCATCGACCGTCTGCCCGGACCTGACGCTTGCCTCGGCACTCTTTACCACCACCTGCGACTGGCGCGTTGCCGATCTTGGCTGGATCTATACGCTCTTCTTCGTGCTGCTCGGTTCGTCCGCTGCCATATGGGGTGGCTGGCTGGAGCGGGTCGGGCCGCGCAAGGCGGGCGTCGTCTCGGCCTGCTGCTGGTGCGGCGGCATCATCATCGCTGCTTTCGGGGTCATTTCCCACCAGCTCTGGATCATGTGGATCGGCGCCGGCGTGATCGGCGGCGTCGGCCTTGGTCTCGGTTATATCTCGCCGGTTTCGACGCTGATCAAATGGTTCCCGGACCGGCGCGGCATGGCAACCGGCATGGCGATCATGGGTTTCGGCGGCGGCGCGATGATCGGCGCTCCGCTTGCCAATATCCTGATGAACACGTTCAAGACGGACACGTCCGTCGGCGTCTGGCAGACCTTCATCGCCATGGCGATCATCTATTTCGTGTTCATGCTCGGCGGAGCATTCGGCTACCGCATTCCGCCGGCCGGCTGGCGTCCGGAAGGCTGGACGCCGCCCGCCGCCAAGAGCACCATGATCACCACCAAGCACGTGCACCTGCGCGATGCGCACAAGACGAAGCAATTCTGGCTGATCTGGGCGGTGCTCTGCCTCAACGTGTCGGCCGGCATCGGCGTCATCGGCATGGCGTCGCCCATGCTGCAGGAAATCTTCGCCGGCTCGCTGATCGGCTTGCCGGATGTCGGTTTTGCGCAGCTTGATGCGGGCCAGAAGGCGTCGATTGCGACGATTGCTGCCGGCTTTGCCGGCCTGCTGTCGCTCTTCAACATCGGCGGACGGTTCTTCTGGGCCTCCCTGTCCGACAAGATCGGCCGCAAGAACACCTACTATACTTTCTTCATTCTCGGCATCGTTCTCTATGCTGCGGCTCCAACGCTCGCAGATATGGGCAACAAGGCCCTCTTCGTGCTGGCCTTCGCCGTCATCCTGTCGATGTATGGCGGCGGCTTCTCGACCATTCCCGCCTATCTCGCCGATATTTTCGGCACGCAGTTCGTCGGCGCCATCCATGGCCGGCTGCTGACGGCCTGGGCAACGGCGGGTATCGTCGGCCCTGTCGTCGTCAACTATATCCGCGAGGCGCAGATCGCCGCCGGCGTAGCACCCGGTCCGGCGCTCTATACAGGCACGATGTATATTCTTGCCTGCATGCTGGCGCTCGGCCTGATCGCCAATGCCTTTGTCCGGCCGCTCACCGACAAATGGTTCATGTCGGACGAGGAGGTCGCCGCTCTTCAGGCGAAGACTGCGGCTGCCAATGCCGGGCCGACCGGTTCCTTCGGCATCGGTACAGGCGGCCTCGACGCCAAGGCGGCGCTTGCCTGGGCCGTGGTCGGAATTCCCCTTCTCTGGGGCGTCTGGGTGACGCTGCAGGCAACCCTGGCATTGTTCGGCTAGAAGGAATTCCTCGCGGGGAGTTCCTGAAAGGCTGGAGTTGGAGAGGACCGGGCGGGAGACATGTCTCCCGCCCGGTTTTTCAGAGGATCGCTTCATTGCAGCAGCAATCGTGCAATGCCTGCCAAGACTGGTGTCGGGGCCGCCTTCTCAACGAGATCTGACGGCGGACCTTATGCCGGCGCGCAACGAGACCCCGACCAGCAAAAAACCGCCCTTGCGGGGGCGGTTTCTCGTTCATGCCGTGCAATTGGCTTTTAGGCGGCCAGTTCGTCTGTCTCGTTTTCCTTGAACATCTTTGCGAGGTTCAGGAAGCAGATCATGCCGTTTTCGGAAGCGATGATGCCTTCGCAGAAGGCACGGTCGAAGGACGCGGTAACTTCCGGAACGGGTTGTACCTGGCTGGAAGAGATCGTCAGAATGTCCGAAACGCGGTCAACCAGCATGCCGATGACCATGTTGTGCACTTCGGCGACGACAATGGCGCTGCGTTCATTGGCGACGGTGCTCTTCATGCCGAGCTTGTAGGCCAGGTCGATGATCGGGATGACCGAACCGCGCAGGTTCATGACCCCGATGACGTCCGCCGGAGAGTGCGGGATCGGCGTCGAAGGCGCCCAGCCGCGGATTTCGCGGATGGTCGTGGTCTTCACGCAGAATTCCTGATCGTGCAGGCGGAAGGCAATGATTTCGAGCGTGTCGCCGCTGAAGCTAGTAGAGTTGATCGTGGCCATTAAAATTCTTCCCAACTATCGTAAGCCAGGGCAGAAGCGGATGCGCCACCATTGGCGCGGACGAGCTTTGCCTTCCCACCATGCGATGGCTTTGCACCTGGCGAAGCATCGTTGCGGTTATCGATGACTTTAGCGGAAGAGTGTTGCCCAAATCTAAACTGTGAGACGAGATTGCGAAGGTTTTCGGTTTCGGACGAAAGCCGGGCGCTTGCCGCCGTCGTCTCTTCCACCATGGCGGCGTTCTGCTGCGTGCCCTGGTCCATGATGTTGACAGCCTTGTTGATTTCGGCAAGCCCGGTCGATTGTTCGCGGGAGGACTCGACGATCGCCGTCACGTTAACGTCGATATTGCCGACCTGGACGACGATCCGTTCCAGTTCCTGGCCGGTCTGGCCGACAAGATCGACACCGCTTTTTACGTGCTCCGAGGAGGTGGTGATGAGCGCCTTGATCTCCTTGGCGGCGCTCGCCGAGCGCTGCGCGAGTTCACGAACCTCCTGAGCGACGACGGCAAAACCCTTGCCGGCTTCACCGGCGCGGGCGGCCTCGACGCCGGCGTTCAGCGCCAGCAGGTTGGTCTGGAAGGCGATCTCGTCGATCACGCCGATAATGTTGCTGATCTCGTGCGAGGATTTCTCGATCTGGCCCATGGCGTCGACCGCCCTGCGGACGATATTGCCGGAATGCTCGGCGCCGCGCTTCGTTTCCGCGACAAGGCCGCCTGCTTCGGCAGCCCGGCCGGCGCTGTCGGTGACGGTCTGGGTGATCTGATCCAGTGCGGCAGCGGTTTCTTCGACGGTTGCCGCCTGCTGCTCGGTGCGTTTGGACAGTACGTCGGCAGCTTCCTTGGTCTCGCGGGCACCGCTGGCGATCGCCTCGGCGTTGTCGAGGACCGTGCGCATGGCGTCGCCGAGCCTGTCGATCGCGGCATTGAAGTCGGTCCGGACCTTCTCGAGCGCGGGCGGGAAAGGATTTTCGATCCGTTTCGTCAGGTCGCCCTCGGCAAGCGCCGTCAGGCCGGTTGCCAGATCGTCGACGGCACGCACGCGTGCGGTGACGTCGGTCGCGAACTTGACCACCTTGAAGATGCGGCCGCTCATGTCGAAGATGGGATTGTAGGACGCCTGGATCCAGACGACCTTGCCGCCCTTGCCGATCCGCAGAAATTCCTCTGCGACGAACCGGCCGGCGGCAAGCGTCTTCCAGAATTCCTTATAGGCTTCGGAGCGCACATAGGCCGGCTCGCAGAAAATGCTGTGATGCTTGCCGCGGATTTCTTCCATCCGGTACCCCATGACCGAGAGGAAGTTGTCGTTCGCCTCCAGGATCTCGCCATCCGGTGTGAATTCGATGACAGCCTGAGCCCGCGAAAGGGCCGTGATTTTGCCTTCGGCGTCGGCGGCTTTCAGCTTGGCGGCGGTGACGTCGCTTGCCAGCTTGACGATCTTGTAGGGCTTGCCGCCCGACATCAGCGGGTTGTAGCTCGCCTGGATCCAGACCTCGCGGCCATCCTTGCCGATGCGCTTATATTCGCCGGCATCGAATTCGCCCCTGCCGAGCTTCTGCCAGAATTCCCGGTAGGCGGGGGAGGCGACGTAATCCGGTTCGCAGAAAATGCTGTGATGCTTGCCGACAATGTCGCTGAGCTTGTAGCCCAACGCTCGGCAGAAATTCTCGTTCGCGTTCAGGATCTTTCCCTGCAGGTCGAATTCGATCGTCGCCTGCGATTTCATGAGAGCGACGACGATCGCGCGCGAATCCGATGTCGCGCCCAGCGAAAACAATGACATTTCAATTCTCCGATACGTGATGGCGACCAGCCGATGTCTCGGAGAATGGTTCGGATTTCGGGCATGACGGGGCCACAGTAAAACTGCAGTATATCCGGCAATACTTGAAAATCCGTCCTGCTTCGCAAGTGCGGCGGATCGGTTCAATGCATTTGCGAAACCCGCCCCGTGGCCCTAGATGCGGAACTGAAATCTAATCGCATGATTTAGGTATAATTTCTTCGTTAATAATGAGTAACCATATCCAATTTCTGCCGAATTTCGGCAGGTTTTCACGGATTTTTGCAGATTAAACCCGAGATCTCCCGAGATTAATCAGCGCTGGTTGCAAGATGATCGGAAATTTTACTTTAGGTTATTGTCTTTTCAATTTGTGAAATCGCCCAATCGACCTGTTGCCTGGTGATGACCAGCGGCGGCGCCAGGCGAATCGTGTGGTCATGCGTATCCTTGGCAAGAAGGCCGCGATCCTTGAGAGCGTAACAATATTGCCGGGCACCGCCGGCTTCCGGCTCCAGTTCGACCGCTAGCATAAGGCCGCGGCCGCGCACGTCCCTGACGATATTGGAGCGGATGGAGCGCAGGCCTTCGAGGAAATAGGCGCCCATCGTCTCGGCGTTTTCGATCATGCCTTCTTCGGTCAGCACTTTCAGGGCCGCGCGGGCGACCGCGCAGGCGAGCGGATTGCCGCCGAAGGTCGAGCCGTGCTGGCCGGGCTTGAGCACGCCGAGGACTTCGGAATTCGAGAGCACGGCCGAGACCGGATAGAAGCCGCCGGAAAGCGCCTTGCCGATAAGCGTCACGTCGGCCTCGATACCCTCGTGTTCTTCGGCGAGCAGCTTGCCGGTGCGGCCGAGGCCGGTCTGGATCTCATCGAGGATGAGGGTGACGTTGTTTGCCGTGCAAAGTTCTCGCACGCGGGTGAAATAACCGGCCGGCGGGATGATGACGCCGGCTTCGCCCTGGATCGGCTCGATCAATGCCGCAACGGTGTTGGCATTGATGGCGGCCGCGAAGGCTTCGGCATCACCGAAGGGAACAATGCGGAAGCCCGGCGTATAGGGTCCGAAGCCGGCACGCGCGTCAGGATCGGTCGAGAAGCTGATGATGCTGAGCGTGCGGCCGTGGAAATTGTTGGCGCAGACGATGATCTCGGCCTGGCCTTCCGGCACGCCCTTCACCTCGTAACCCCATTTGCGAACCGCCTTGATGGCGGTCTCCACGGCTTCCGCGCCCGAATTCATCGGCAGGATCTTGTGGGAGCCGGTCAGTGCGGCAAGCTCCTCATAGAGATAGGCGAGCTGGTCGTTGCGGAAGGCGCGCGAGGTGAGCGTCAGGCGGCCGGCCTGCTCGACCATGGCGGCCAGGATCTTCGGATGGCAATGGCCCTGGTTGACGGCGGAATAGGCAGAGAGGCAATCGAGGTAGCGCTTGCCGTCCGTATCCCAGACATGAACACCTTCCCCCCGCGTCAGCACCACATCAAGCGGCTTGTAGTTGTTGGCACCAAGACGCTGTTCGGTAGCAATGAGGTTCGACGAGATGTTCATGGCCGGTGCTCCCTTATGCGGCGCGTGTAGGACGATCGAAGATGCGGCGGCCGAAGAGGCTTGCCGTCATCTCCACCATGATGCGGGCGCTCTTGCCGCGGTCATCAAGGAAAGGATTGAGTTCGACGAGGTCGAGCGAGGAGACGAGACCGCTGTCGGACAGCATCTCCATGATCAGATGCGCCTCGCGGAAGGTGGCGCCGCCGGGGACGGTGGTGCCGACGCCGGGCGCAAAATCGGGATCGAGGAAATCGACGTCGAAGCTGACATGCAGCAGGCCGTTCGCCTTCTCGACCGTTTCGAGAATCTGGCGGATGATCGCCGCCACGCCGGTCTCGTCGATCGAACGCATGTCGAAGACATTGACGCCGTGCTTGCGGATTTCCTGCCGTTCCGAGGCATCGACCGAACGGATGCCGACCTGGAAAACCTTCTTCGGGTCGACCAGCGGACGATCCCCGGGCAGGATCTCGGCAAGATCGGCGAGCCCGCAGAAAAAGGCGACCGGCATGCCATGAATATTGCCTGACGGCGAGGTATCCGGCGAATTGAAATCCGAATGCGCGTCGAGCCAGAGAACGAAGAGCGGACGCCCCTTCTCGGCCGCATAGCGCGCCATGCCGGAGACACTGCCCATCGAAAGGCTGTGGTCGCCGCCAAGGATCAGCGGGAAGCGGCCGGACCTGGCAGCGTCGTAGGTGGCGGCTTCAAGCGCGCGCGTGTAGGCGCCGACGGTGCGAAGATTGTGTGCCTTCGGATGGTTGGGCAGGTCCCTTGCCGGCACGACATCGAGGTCGCCGGCATCGACGACGTCATGCCCGAGATCGATCAGCGCCTTGTCGACGCCTGCAATGCGCAATGCCGTCGGCCCCATGCCGGCGCCCCTGCGGCCGGAACCTTCCTCAAGGGGAACGCCGATGAGGGTGACAGATCGAGATTGTGCTTCCATTCCGAGGGCTCCGTTGTGAGGCCTGTTTCGGCCGATAGTGGGATAAAGTGGCGGCGGCAAATAGATGGAAAAGTGTCAGAAATGGAATATGATTGCGCAAATTGATAAAGCTAATTTGACAAAGCGAAACCATGGACGATCTCGACCACGAGCTTCTGAGCGCACTTCGCCACAATGCGCGAATCTCCGTCTCCTCGCTTGCCGCCATGACCGGCGCATCGCGGGCGACGGTTGCCGCGCGCATCGACCGGCTGGTCGAAAACGGCACGATTGCCGGTTTCACGATCCGCACCGGCCATGAGACCCGTTCGGCCGGCGTGCGGGCGATCGTCATGATCGAAGTGCATGGCAAACTTGCCGACAAGGTCGCCACCCAACTCCGCGGCCTGCCGCAGGTGCGCGCGCTGCACAGCACCAACGGCAAGTGGGATTTCGTCGCCGAACTTGAGGATCGTGACCTCGTATCCTTCGATGAAACCCTGCGCCGCATACGGCTCATCGACGGCATCAACACGACCGAAACCAACATCCTGTTGAAGACCAGCAAGGCGAGCTTCTAGCCCTGCCTCATTTCCAGGCCGGCCTCAGTATTCGTGTTCATAGACGATACCGGCCTCGCCGTCGCCCTTGCCGCCGGCAGCACCCCGCAGCTTCACGCCGCGCCCGACATCGAGATTGATGATCGCCTTGGCGCCCGATTCTCCGCCCTGCTGCAGCTCGAAATAGGTCCGCTCGTTGAGATAACGGCCGACGCTGACGCTGGTCTGGCCCTTCTCGTCGGTGCTGATGTCGAGGTCGTCGACGCCGAGCTGGTTGCGCAAACCCTCGAAGAGCGAGGTGGAGCGATTGCCGGCGAGCTGGCTGACGGCATCGGCAAGCTGGGCGATCTGGACCGGCGACAGGCGCGACATGGATTGGCCGAAGATCAGCTGGGCCAGCACCTCGTCCTGCGGCAGGGCAGGTGAGGAGGAGAAGGTGATGGCCGGATCGGTTGCGAGGCCGGTGACATCGACCGTCAGCGTCGTCGTGCCTGACGTGGACGTGGCCTCCATGTCGAGGGCCGGCGTCAGGTCGCCGGCAAAGGTGATGCGGCTGCGGTCGGAGAAATCGAGACGGCGGTTGAGGATGGTCAGACGGCCGCGCCGCATGGTGAAGGCGCCGGCGACCTGCGGTGCGGCAGCCGAGCCGCGGATCGTGATGTTGCCGCCGACTTCCGCATCGATGCCTCGGCCGCGCACGAAGATCTGCGAGGGCGCGTCGAGCTGGATATCCAGCATGATGGTCGAGGACCTTTCGCGTGGCTGCCGTTGTGCATTGTCCCTGAGCTGGGCGAGCACCGCAGGCGGCGCGTGGATGTGGCGGATATCGATTTCACGCAGCGATGTCGGAAGCCTCTCCGGCACTGTGATCGACGCCTTGTCGACGTGAATCTTGCCACTGAGCGTTGGATTGGAAAGCAGCGGCCCCTTCAGGCCGAGCGCGCCGTCCACGGTTGCGACAACCAGCGTGCCGTCGACATAGACGGCACGGTCCAGGCGGATGGAAAGGTCGGCCGGGAAGTTGCCGCTGATACCGACCGAGCCGCTTGCCGAGATCGAGCCGCCGCTTGCCAGACGGCCGTTCAGCCGCGAAATGACAGCCTGCTGTCCATTGAACGTAATGGTTGCTCCCAGGCCTTCAAGGGCAAGGTTACGACGCACGTCGATCAGTTTTGCGCCATCTGTCGTCACCGTTCCCCGGAGGATGGGTGCTGCCGTCGTGCCGCTGACCTCGAGATTGACGTTCGCGATGCCTTCGGCGACGAGCCCCTGTTGGGCGAGCTGCGCACCGAGAACGGCAAAGGGGAGATTGCCGTTGAAACGCATCGACATGGCACGATTGCCCGTCATCGCCAGATTGCCGCCTCCCTTCAGCGACAGCCCGCCGTCGCCGGCAAGGCTGGTATCGACCGTCAGGCGGCTGTCGGCGAGCCTGCCGTTCGCACCGATCGTAAACGGGGCAAGGCCGGCGCTCCTGGTCTGGCTGGTTTCGGCGTTTTTCCAGTCGACCTTGAAATCGACTGCGGGCAGCGGAAGCGATCCGGAGGCGGTGGCCGTTGCCGAGATGGCGCCCGATGCGCCAAGGTTCGGGACAAAACCGTTGGCGACGGCCGCCGGCAGATTGGCAATATCGGCCTTGACGTTCATCCCCCTGACGGTCGTGCCGGCGATCGCGAGATTGCCCGTTGCCTTCAGCGAGACGCCGCCGTTGCCGTTGAGATTGGCGTCGAAATCCAGCCGTTGCCTGCTGAGCTTGCCGGAGGCGGCAAGCGTCAGGCCGGAGAGCCCGGCCGTTCTTGTGTGTCTCGTCCCGGCGTTTTTCCAATCGATCTTGAAATCGGCCGACGGCGCCGTAAGCGCACCTGAGGCAGTTGCCGTTGCCGTGACGATGCCTTCGGCGCCGAGGTCCGGGACGAAGCCATTCGCCACCGCTGCCGGCAGATTGGCAATGTCGGCCCTGGCATCGATAGCCTGGACCGTGGTGCCCGCCAATGCGAGATTGCCTGCGGTTTTCAGCGAGACGCCACCCCTGCCATTCAAACTGGCGTCGAAATCGAGACGGTTGCTGACATATTTGCCCGATGCGGCAAGCGCCAGGCCGGAAAGACCGGCGGTCCTCGTTTGGCGCGTGGCAGCATTCGTCCAGTCAAGCTTGAAATCGACCACCGGCTCTGCCGGCGTGCCTGAGGTAATGGCGCTGCCGGAGATCGTGCCTTCGGCGCCAAGGCCGGGCACAAAGCCGTTGGCCAGGTTTGCGGGCAGGCCGGCAATGTCTGCGTTGACGGCGAGGTCGCGAATGGCGGTGCCGTCGATCGTTACGCCGCCGTTCGCCTTCAGAAGGGCGCCGTTGCCGCTGCCGAGATTGGCGTCGAAATCGACCCGGTTGTTTTCGTATTTGCCGGTGGCCCTGGCGGAGAGGTCGGTGAGCCCGTTGCTCCTGGTCTGACGTGTCGCCGCATTCGCCCAGGCAAGGTCGAAGGTGACGGCCGGTGTCGGCAGCGAGCCGGAGGCCGACGCTTTGCCGGAGATCGTGCCTTCGGCGCCGAGATCGGGGACGAAGCCGTTGGCAAGGCTGGCCGGAAGGTTTGCGAGATCGGCATCGACCTTGAGATTGCGCACGGCGGTCCCCGCAAGCTCGACATTGCCCGTCGCCTTCAGCGTTAGGGCCTTCGGTCCGGCGAGGCTGGCATCGAAATCGAGCTTGCGGTCGGCAAAATGGCCGGTGGCGGCAAGGTCGAGCCCGGTCAGGCGGGCTGTCTTGATGTGCCGCGTCGTAGCATCCTGCCAGGCGAGTTTGAAATCCGCCGCCGGCGCGGCCGGCGTGCCGGATGCCGAGGCCGTGCCGGAAATCGTTCCGCCGGCATCGAGATCCTGCACGAAACCGTTGGCGATATTGGCGGGCACATTCGCAAGTTCGGCATCGACCTTGATATTGCCGATCGTCGTTCCGGTAACAGCGACGTTGCCCCGGGCTTTCAGCGACAATCCGCCCTTGCCGGCGAGCGCCGTGTCGAAATCGAGCCTGCTGTCGGCAAACCTGCCGGATGCATCGAGCGACAGACCGGAAAGTCCCGCCGTCTTTGTCTGGCTCGTCGCGGCCCCTTTCCAGGTCAGCTTGAAATCAGCTGCCGGCTTTGCGGGCGTGCCCGTTGCCGTGACCGTTCCTGAAACCGTACCTTCGGCCGCAAGGCCGGGAACGAAGCCATTGGCGATCCTGGCCGGCAGGCGGACGATATCGGCGTTGACATTCAGGGTCGGGCCGTTCGGATCTGCCAGGCCAATGTCGCCCGCCGCCTTCAGGGAAAGCCCGTCAGCGCCGCTCACGTCGCCATCGAAATTCAGCCTGTTGTCGGCGAAAATACCCGATGTCGAGATGCCGAGAGGGTCGAGGCCGGCGCCTTTCGTGTGGCTGGTGGCGGCATCCTTCCAGTCGAGCTTGAAATTGACTGTCGGGGCGGCCGGTGTCCCCGTCACATTGACCGTCCCGGAAATCGTGCCATCGGCGGCAAGGTTGGGAACGAAACTGTTGGCGAGGCTTGCCGGCAGGTCGGTGATGACGGCATCGAGTTTCAGCGTCTCGCCGGCAGAGCCCGTAACCGCGACCGAACCCTTGCCGGTCTTCACGGTCAAGCCGTTCAGGCTGGCAACTCCCCTGGTGATGTTGACCTGTGCGGGCGACGCCAGTTCGACGGGAATGTTGCGCGGTTTTGCGGCGAAACGATCGAGGCTGAGGTCGATCATGCCGCCTGCAGACTGCACGCTGCCAGCCGCTTCCAGCGGATTGCCGTCATAACCTGCGTCCAGCTTGAAGTCGGTGCGGGTCTGTTGCTGAACGAAATCAAGCGCAATGCCAGTAAGCTTGTTGCTACCGGCGCTGAATTCGTCGGCCCGTATCGTGCCGTTGGCGGCAAAAGCCTGGAGATCGCTGACGGTTATGTCGATGGTCGGTCTGGCGATCGCCAGCGTGTCGCGGTGGATGCCGCTGCCGTTGGCGGCGACCGTGAGCGCGATCCTGCCGTCGCTGCCGGCAATGTCGACGGAGCCCTTGAGGTCGCCTTCCGCCTTCTGGCCGCCGAGGGCGGCAAGCAGGCTGATGTCCGGGAAGTCGAAAGTCAGGGTCCCTGCCGGCGTCATGCCTGACGAGAGCGTGAGGTTGCCAGCCAGGCGGTTGCTGCCGACCTCCGCTGTCAGCGCGGGAATGGAAATCGTGCCGTTCTCCGACTTCACGTCGCCATTGATGCCGATCGGCTGACCGTCGATCGTGCCGGTCGCCGCGATCCGGCCCTTCGGCGCGGCAGGATCGGCGGAACCCGTCAGGTCGATGTTGAGATTGCCGACCGTGCGGTCGGCCATCTGCAGGGTGGCGGCTTTCACGTTGGCGGTGAGCGCAAGTGCGGGAAGCGTTCCGCTTGCCTTGACGCTGTAGTCGGCTTCTCCGCTCGTGCCCGACAGAAGCTTGCCGATATCGGGAAGTCTGCCGGCAAGGTCGGCCGTCAGCGCGCCTTCTTCGAGGGCGACATTGCCGGTTGCCTCGACGGTCGGCGATGCGAGCGTGATGTTGGAGAGCGTGACCTTCGACGGGATGGTGCCGGCAACCTGGGTTTCGAGGCTGATCGGCGCATCGAATTTCTCGGCGATGGCCGGCGGCAGGGCGGCGGGCTGGACGGTAAATTTCGCATTGCCGGTCAGCGTATTGTCGGCCAGGCCGTAGGAGCCGTTGAGATCGGCGCCGATATTGGCGCTTTCGATGGTCGTGCCGTTGAAGCCGATGCCGTTGCGCGAAATCTGAAGCGGAGCGACGAGCGTGATCGGTCCGCGAACCGCACGGTTGAGGTTGGGCTCGGTGAATGTCGCGTCTCCGGCGACAAGGCGCAGCTGGATATCGCCGGCGCCGTTGGCCAGATTGAAGGCATCGCTCTTAGCCGTCAGCTTGACGTTGCCGATATCGGCCTGCGGCATTGTCGCCGAATCCAGCGAGCCGCTGGCGTTGATGCGCACGGCCTGGGCCTGTCCGGTCATCGCCAGATTGAGGCCTGAAATCATGAAGCGGGCTTCGTCATCGGCAAGCGGCCAGCGGAAATCGACCGGACCCGAAGTGCCGAGCACATTGGCATTCAGGCTGTTGTTGCCGGCAGGATCGAGCGTGCCGGATGCGGCGATGACGACGCTGCCGGTTGCGATATTGCCGGTCTGAATGTCGATCTTGCCGTGATTGTCGAAGGTCGCGGAGACATCGACGTTCGTCTGGCCGGCAAAAAGCGGCCGGAATGCCATGGGAAGCAGCGAGCTCACGTCGCCGCCGCCCTTGAGGTCGAGATGATGCAGGCCGTCGGGCGTGATCGCGTGCTTGCCTTCAAGCGAGGCGCGCTGCTGGCCGTCGAGGGCGGCCTGCAGCTTGCCGTTCCAGTCCGAGATCGGCCCTTCGCCGTTAAGCGCGATATTGACCGCCGGGCTGCCGGGCAGGCCGAGGAAACCCGCGAGCAGGCCGCCCTGCGGCTCGGCCAGCTGGGCGTTCAGCCGCAGATGGCCGTTTGCCGGGGTAAATGCGACATCGGCGGAGAGTTTGGCCTCGGGAACCTGATGGCGGTTGACGTTGATCAGCGCCTCGCCGCCATCGCCATCGGCCTTCAGGCTGCCCGTTGCGGCCAGCGAGAAGGCGCGGCCGGTCAGCGGCGCTGCGAGCGAAATATCGGGCAGGGCGATGTGTTCGACATCGACCTTCAGCGGCAGCCGAAAACCGTCGCCGCTCTCTTCCCCTGCCGCAGCCGGCCTGGAGGGCAGGGTGCGGACCGGTCGGCGGCGCACGTCGATGGAGGCGACGGAGACCTGCCTGGCGTGGAAGGTGCCCGTCAGCAGGGCCAAGGGGTTCCAGTCGATGGCGATGCCGCGGATTTCCGCGAATGTGCCGCGCGTATCCGAGAGCGTGATTTC
This sequence comes from Hyphomicrobiales bacterium, assembly GCA_900471515.1. Lineage (GTDB taxonomy): Bacteria > Pseudomonadota > Alphaproteobacteria > Rhizobiales > Rhizobiaceae > Rhizobium. Next base: position 92,902 of record UCFC01000030.1, read on the forward strand.
GGCTGCGCGCAGGCCGCCGGTCAGCAGGCCTTCGGGTTCGCGCACCGATATCGTCATGTCGCGGTTGGAAAGGGCGGAAGCGACGTTTTCGGTGACGATGCGGGCACCGAAAGAGGTGAAGCCGAAGATCGCCAGCGCAATGACGGCGAGAATGATCGCAGCGCCGAGCCCGTAGCCAAGGAGCCGCATGATCCAGTTCATGATTTTCGCCAACATTTGCATAGAGCGGACACTATCCCGTTTTCATGACAGCTCACAGGCCGGAAAATACCGCGAAATCGGCCATTTCCGTGATTGGCCTAGAATGATTGGCCTATGCCGGCATAGATTCCATAATCCGTCCCACCATCGTACTTGTTCAGTGGCACGGCGAAATCAAGCCGCAGAGGCCCGAAAGGCGTTGCATAGCGGATCCCGGCGCCCGCACCGGCCCTGATATCGGAGAAATCAGGCGCAATACTGTCCGAAACCGTGCCGACATCGATGAAGGGCACGATGCCGATCGTATCGGTGATCTTGATGCGCGCTTCGAAGGAGCCGGTCACATAGGAGCGGCCGCCCGTGGCCTCATCGTTTTCGTTATAGGGCGAGATTTCCTGATAACCGTAGCCGCGCACCGAGCCGCCGCCGCCGGCAAAGAAGCGCTGGGTTGCCGGAATCTGCTCGACACCGCCGCCGCCGATCAGCGTGCCGGCCGCAAGCTTGCCGGCGAGCACGATGCGGTCCTCCGCGCCGAGGCCGAGATAGCCCGATATCGATCCCTCGAAGGCCGAATAGACCGTGCCGTTCATGAATTCGTAGCCGGGCTTTGCCGATAGCGTGGCGTGGTAGCCCCCGGTCGGATTGTATTTGTCGTCGCGGGCGTCGCGATCATAGGTGATCGGCAGCGTGAAGGTCAGGTAGTTGTTGTTGCCGAAGGCGTCGTCGTCATTCTCGAAGCTCAGCTCGCCGGCTGCCGACAAGGTATCCTGATCGGTCAATTCATAGGAGAGGCCGAGCGAGGCGGTGATCAGCCTGGCATTATAGGCATCCGGATTCTGCGTCTTGGCGACGATGCCGGCCTTCAGGGTGGCGGACGGATGGATGAAGCCCGGTTTTGTGAAGAGGATGCCGGCGGAGTAATCGAGATCGCCGAAATCGGACGCTTCGCCGAGGCGCGAGACGGCACCTTCGATGCGCAGCGATTCGGCTTCGCCGAACAGGTTGCGATGGCCCCAATAGCCATTGATGCCGAAGCCGTCGATCGTCGAATATTGCGCACCGATGCCGAGATAACGCCGCTTACCTTCGGAAACCTCGATCGTCATGGGCAGGGTGCCGTCGGCGGCCAGCGCGTCGGCTTCGTGGATTGTCACGCTTGAAAAGACGCCGAGCGCGCGCAGGCGCTCGCCTGCCTTTCTCAGGGCCTCGGGCGAATAGGCTTCGCCCTTCTCCAGGCGCGAATAGCGCTGGATGAATTCCGGCTCGACCCTTTCTTCGCCAGTCACGCCAACCTCGCCGATCGGAGCAACCGGACCGCCTTCGGCAGCGAGGACGATATCGACCGTGTTGCGGCTGTGATCGGCGACGACGCGCCGCTCGGTCAGCTTGGCGAACGGCCTTCCTTCGCCCTTCAGCTGGTCGACGATCGTATCGCCGGCCTTGATGATGGCGAGCGAACCGGCTTGCGCGCCCGGCGCCAGATTGTAATCGGCGGGATTTCGATGCGCAGCGTCGCCACCGAACTGCACCTCGTTCACAGTGAAGACCGGGCCGGGCGTTATATCCACCTTGACCGGGATGGGTTTTGAGCGATCGAAAGTCGGGTTCGGCGGCAGGTCGTCCAGGTTGCGTCCGTCGACGGTGATCGTCACGACGCCGCCGTAGCGCGCTTTTTCGTAGAGTGTGGCGATCAGCCTGTCGCGGTCGTCGCGCGCTTTCACGACGACGCCGAGATCGCCGGAAACCGGAAGGTTCTTGTCGCCGACCAGGCGAGAACTGTCCTCCAGCGCCTTCTTGAGAACGCTGTCGGCCGTCCCGGTCTCGAGCACCACGTCATAGCGCACGGGATCGGGCACCTGCAGGCTCTCGTCCTCGTCCTTGCCGAATATGGTGATGCCGAAAAGCTTGAATGCGTAAGCCTTGCTCACGAGGACCGGTGAAAATGCAGCCGCTGCTGCAACCACCAGCATGGCGCCTGCTTTATACGCAATACCCGTTTTCAGGCCCGTCCCTCTAATCCGCATCCGCTGCTTTTGGGTTACATTAAAATGAAGCTCTGCGTTGCCCAGCCGAGCGCAAGCTTAGCGGCAAAATCGCGCCACGTGTACCAATTTAAATTGTCGGCGCACTAATTTAGTACAAAAAAATCCCGGACGACGATCCGGGATTTCCATTTTTCCGTCCTGATTGCAGATCTCAGCGGCAATCGTCGATATAGCGACGGCCGTAGCGATCACGGTAATAGCATTGGCCGGGCTGCTCCGCGACCCTGCCGATCAGCGCGCCCGAAACGCCGCCGATCGCTGCACCGACGGCCGCGCCGCGCACGTCGCCGGTGACTACGCCGCCGATGACGGCACCCGAAGCCGCGCCGATGCCGGCACCTTGCTGCGTGGGTGTACAGCTTGCGATCGAAAGGCCGATCAGTGCGAGTACGAGGACTTTTCTCATCTCTTCTCTCCGAGGTTCTTGGCGCCCCAGCGGGCGGATGTCGTCCCTAGCCTGTTTTTTCTTCAGGCTAGCCCGGAAACTATGTCGCAAGAAGGGCTTGTCTACCGTCATCAAGCCTTTTTTCGTAAGGCGCGGGTTTCTTTCCACGATTAAAGCAGGAGTTTCGAGGATTTTTCCGCGGAATTGACGCCGATCAAATTCCTTGGGCGCGACTCGCGTATTTTTTATCTGGAATCATTCAAAAGTCTGCGCCTTTTGCCGCAGTTAATGATAAAGCAGGGACCAAGGGTTGACGTGCGGTTGCCGTCTCAGCAACAAACAGCCGTACGAACTGGAGCATATGATGGATTTCGAAGCGTTTTTCAAAAACGAGCTGGATGGGCTTCACACTGAAGGCCGTTACCGCGTTTTTGCCGATCTGGAACGCCATCGCGGCAATTTTCCGCGCGCAACGCGCCACACGGCCAATGGCGAGCAGGAAGTAACCGTCTGGTGTTCTAACGACTATCTCGGCATGGGCCAGCACCCCAAGGTGATCGAGGCGATGAAAGAAGCCATCGATCACTGTGGCGCGGGTGCGGGAGGCACCCGGAATATTTCTGGCACCAACCACTACCATGTTCTGCTCGAGCAGGAACTCGCGGATCTGCACGGCAAGGAAGCCGCGCTGACTTTCACATCCGGCTATGTTTCCAACTGGGCGGCACTCGGTACGCTCGGCGCCAAGATTCCCGGGCTCATCATCTTCTCCGATGCTTTCAACCATGCCTCGATGATCGAGGGTATCCGCTACGCCAAGTGCGAGAAGGTTATCTGGAAGCACAATGACGTGGCAGACCTTGAGGCGAAGCTCGCTGCTGCCGATCCCAAGGCGCCGAAGCTCATCGCCTTCGAATCCGTCTATTCGATGGATGGCGATATCGCGCCGATGAAGGAAATCTGCGATCTCGCCGACAAATATGGCGCCATGACCTATCTCGACGAAGTGCATGCCGTGGGCATGTACGGTCCTCGCGGCGGCGGCATTGCCGAGCGCGAAGGCCTGATGGACCGTATCACCGTCATCGAAGGCACGCTCGCCAAGGCTTTCGGCGTCATGGGCGGTTATATTGCCGCTTCCGCGGCGCTCTGCGATTTCATCCGCTCCTTTGCATCGGGCTTCATCTTCACCACGGCGCTGCCGCCGTCGCTGGCGGCCGGCGTGGTCGCGTCGATCCGGCATCTCAAGGTCAGCCCGTTCGAGCGCGCGCGCCATCAGGATCGCGTCCGCAAGCTGCGCGGCCTGCTCGATCAGCGCGGCATTCCGCATATGCCGAACCCGAGCCATATCGTGCCGGTCATGGTTGGCGATGCCGCCAAGTGCAAGTGGATCTCGGATCTGCTGCTCGACAATTTCGGCGTCTATGTCCAGCCGATCAACTATCCGACGGTGCCGAAGAAGACCGAACGCCTGCGCATCACGCCGACGCCGCTGCATTCGGATGCCGACATCGAGCATCTCGTCGGCGCGCTGCATTCGCTCTGGTCGCGTTGCGCGCTCGCCCGTCACGTCGCTTGACACCACGGCGCCAGATTTTTCAGGACCGGCTTTTTACCGGATGAGCCCGGCAGCCCGCTGCCGGGCTTCCTTGTCTGCGGCGAAGACATCGTCCATCGTCGCGGCCGCCGGCAGGGCGGTGAGATCGTCCATCACCTTTTCGGTAATTTCGGCCATGGCGAGGAAGGGCAGGCGGCCCTCAATGAAGGCTTCGAGCGCGACTTCCTTGGCGCCATTCAGCACCGCGCCCTGGACGCCGCCGCGCGTCATCGCCAGTCGGGCGAGCCGCAGGGCGGGGAAACGCTTCTCGTCCGGTGCCTCGAAGTCCAGCCTTGCCAGCTTGGCGAAATCCAGCCGTTCGATCGGCAGGTTTGCCCGGCGCGGGTGGGACAGCGCGTAGCCGATCGCGGTGCGCATGTCAGGCGCACCGAGCTGCGCCAGCACCGAGCCGTCCGTATAGCCGACCATCGAATGGATGACAGACTGCGGATGGACGATCACCTCCACCTGTTCGGGGCGCAGGCCGAAAAGGTGCTTCGCCTCGATCATTTCCAGCGCCTTGTTGAACAGCGACGCGCTATCGATGGAAATCTTCAGGCCCATCGACCATCTCGGATGGGCGCGCGCGCTCTCCACCGTGACATCGGCCATTTCCTCCAGCGAGGATGTGCGGAAGGGGCCGCCCGATGCCGTCAGGATGACGCGTTCCACGGCATGGCGCTGGTTCTCCTCAAGCACCTGGAAGATCGCGTTGTGTTCGCTGTCCACGGGCAACAGCTTGCCGCCGCCGTTTTTCACCGACTCGATGAAAAGGTCGCCGGCCGAAACGAGGCATTCCTTGTTGGCGAGCGCGATATCGGCGCCGCGGCGTGCCGCAGCAAGGGTCGGCGCAAGGCCGGCCGTGCCGACGATGGCGGCCATCACCCAGTCCGCCTCGCGGTCGGCTGCTTCCATGAGGCCGGATTTGCCGGCGGCGACCGCGATGCCGCTGCCCGAAAGCTCGCTTTTCAGCGATTCGTAATGGCGATCATCGGCGATGACGGCGAGCCGGGCGCCCGACGATCTTGCCTGCTGCGCCAGCAATTCCACGTTACCATGGCCGGTCAGGACGGAAATTTCGAAATTTTCCCGGCCGCCCAGATGATCGACGACATTGAGCGTATTTTGGCCGATCGAGCCGGTCGAACCGAAGATACTGAGGCGCCGAAGCGCGGTTTTGCTCGTCATCATCGTCGATTTCGCAAGAAATTGCATATCCGGCATCGGCTCTACAGGGGATCGGGGAAGGCAGCAAGTGTGCGGTGCAGCAAATTTCAACCTCAGAGGGGTTTAGAGATCCGCGCGGTCGGCCTCGGCCACAAGGCGGTCGATGCGCGGCAGGCGGCAGCATCAGCGCTGCGAGCGGCGATTTCTCCAGTACCGTCGCCTTCAGCCAAAAAACCTGCCCAATCTCGGGCTGAGCGCATCCGTGCCTGATCCGCTTTCGGCCGCGCGGACGTGACGTGTCAATTTGAACTGTCGGCTTCGCTGGCAGCGAAACCAAAGCGCGGTCAGCCGCGTTTCTTCCTCACGACAGAGGAGGACAGAACCATGGTCTTCAAGGAACAGACATTTCACGGCCGTCAGCCCGAAGCCGAGGCCGACTACACCAATCGCGCGACGCTGGAAGCTTCGGTCGCAAACGCGCTGGCTGTGGCCGGCGGTATCGACGCATCCGATGTCGAGGTTACGGCCGAAGGCGACGAGATCGTCTTGAGCGGCCATGTCGGTACGGTGGAAGAAATCGAGCGGGCAACGGTTATCGCAAGAACAGTGGAGGGCGTGCATACGGTTCGCAACCGTATTCTTCTCGTGGACCCGACGGTTAACGTTCGACATTAACCATTAACGGAACATTAACTTTATGTAAGTTTATCCGTGTCGACCCCTGACCTAGGCTTGGATCATTCCACAGCCCCCGGAAAGTCAGGTGTTTCGATGCATCAGATGGAAATGATCAATCGCCGGACATGGAGCAGTCCGCTCTCGCGGCGCGACTATCGCAACAGCAGCGGCTTCATCAATGAAGGCGAGCGCACGGTGTTTGGCATCGGCCTTGCGAATGCCGCAGGCGGCAGCGTTCTCGATATTGGCGTCGGCGGCGGCCGCACGGCAGCGCTTCTCGCCAGACAGGCCAGCCACTATGTCGGTATCGACTATACGCCTGAAATGGTGACGCTTGCGCGGTCGAACCATCCGGGCCTTCGTTTTGAAAACATGGATGCGCGCGATCTGTCGGCCTTTGCCGCCGGCACCTTCGATCTAGTCGTTTTCAGCTATAACGGCATCGATTCCGTCGATGCCGACGGGCGCAGATCGGTCCTGCGCGAGGTTTCGCGTGTGCTGAAGGCCGGCGGCACATTCGTTTTCTCGACATTCAATCGCGACTGGCATGGTTTTGGCGCAAACCGCGCCCGCTCGTCCATCATCTGGTCCAACCATCCGGTGAAGCTGAGCTTCCGGCTTCTCAAGCATGCGATGGGACTGGTGCGGGAGCGTCGTTTCGCGCCGCTGGAAGAGCGGGATGGCGAACATGCTATCCTGCTGCATCGCGCCCATGATTTCGGCATCATGGTTTACGCTACAACGCCCGGCCAGCTACGCTCGCAACTCATGGAAAGCGGCTTCAGCGGCGAGCCGCTGCTCTTTTCGGTCGATGGTCGCCCGCTCGCCGGCCAGACGCCGGCAGAGGAGGAATATTTCCACGTCGTGGCGCGCAAGCCGTCACTCAGCTGATCAGCCGAAACGCTCGCTCAGGAAGCCGGCGGGAGCCTTTTCGCCGACAAGCCGATCGGTCTTATGCGCGGTAACGGGGGCGTGCGGCTGGTAGCTGACGGCGACGAGCAGGCCGCAGGTGATTGCACAGCCGATGGCAAGCAACATCATTCGGATACGCATGACGGATACTCCTGTTACTCGTGTTTTCCGCTAAAACGCGGGGGAAATCGCGAAGTTCCTCCTGCGCGGAAAAGTAAGCCCCGGCGTTCCGCTCAGCCTTGCTGGCCTCGTCTGGGCGGCGATGGGCTTTATCGGCGGCTGGATCGTCGCGGCGCTGCTAGGGGCCGGCGCAAAACGTGTGGAGCGGTTTAATAGGTTTGTCCCAGAGGGAATAAGCAGCCACTGATTTCATTGGGTTATTTCGGCTCGATAGATTTGATATGTCCCTGAGGTTTTGATTGATATGTCTCCAATGTTCGGCTCTTGTTAGTCGGGCAACAAAAAGGCCCCGAAACCGGAACCTTTGAAACCTTAGATTATGATGATGTGGTATGCCGCCAGTCGGTCGAAAGTGATTCTCCGTCGCAACTCCAGCCAGCACTTTTGAGAAGGCTGATCATTTCGGTATCAAGCGGTCATGGGGGGTGGCCTCGAAAGCCAGGGCGGCAGGGAAAAGTGGACGTAGACCCAGACCTCTTTGAAATTCGAAGCCGCCCTTGCAGCCGGCACAGACCCGTTCGATCATGATCTCCATAGGGAGATCGAGTGATGACTGAATCGGTAATTGTCACATGCACGCCGTACATAGACGCAGCGCTACTTTCGGCACGTCAAGGACACCTGCGGTCAGTTGAGTACTTTACGCGGTCTGGGGAGCAATTGGACGATAGCCGCTACGAATAAGGTTGGCTTTCAAGATTTTGACATTTTCTTTCCGCTCCGAGGCTTCCCTAATTGCGTCGACGCCGCCAGTCGACCTTTGCGGGCAGAAACAGTAGTTGCGAGAGCGATCCGTTCCCGAAAGATGGCCATTGGCAAAACGTTCCATAGACGATTACTCTAAGAAAACACACGCGACGTCTTTCAGATCGTTTGCGGTGCATCTGTGAGCGTTGCTTCAACCTGTGGTCGCCTTCGGCAAGTTCTATCGAAAGGCACATATGCATAATCTGGCTGCCGCTCTGGCAATCACCCTGTCCTATCTGGATGGACGCTCATCGAAGTCCACTGAGGATGATGATGTTGAGGTTTTAGAGGCTGTCGCCGCAGAGCTTCAGAACGCTCCATCGGACGAAAAGAACGCGGTGATCTCAGCTCTAGTTCACATCGGTAGGGCCGATCTCGTGGACGGTTTGGGTTTGAACTAGATTCACGAGAGAGCACGCTTGCATAGCGTACCTCTGGGAAGATATCGCAGACCTAATTCTGGATGTCGTGCGCGCGTCGACCAGTACCCATTGGGACGCTTATCATGCAATTCGTCGACGGGTGCTGTTTGAGGGTCGCGGATTGACCGAGTACGACGATCACCATCCCGATGATCATCGGGATGGAATCCCGCTCTTACTTCTGTGGGGAAATAGTGGGAGCTGCCCGTCTCGATTTGGCGGTCAATGACCTGAAGTTTCATCCGGCTGCGATTAGAGCCTCGGCGGCTTTGAATAAGCGAAAGAGAGATCAAGTAGACGCTGAACCGATTTTGCCTTGATGAAGTGAATGACTCCTCCGCCAGCACGGTTGATGATCCCCGCGAACTTCAAAACGATCTCATCGCCATGCAGGACAGTAGCAAAGACCGACCCTCCAGATAGCCCGTTCGGGTCGAAGTCCATCGCTCCAACTAATCGACACGATCCTAGTGCCGGGTCGGAGGGAGCCTTCTCCGGATCGCATGTCATTGATCTGATGACAGTACCGACATGGTTATTGTCGAAAATATCATAGGTCTGATCATCAAACGGACACCCGTAGGCATGGTAGCCAAGGACCTCGTCTGCGTCTTCCAAGACGTCATTGTTGCGCAACGTGAAGAAGCGCCTGCCCAGAGAGGCCTTTACCTCGACCTGTTCAGTAAAATCGAAAACGCACAGGTCGACCTCATCGCTACCGGTTTGCTGTACCGATGCCTTGAAGCGCGTGTAGCCCGCTGAACTGATGTAGGTGTTTTCATCGAGGAACAACACCCCGATTTCTTCCTCCCGAACATCCCGCAATTGATGGGCAGTGCAGACGAGGAAGTTCCTGCCGCGGTAGAGCAGTCCTGTTGCCGATCCCTTCAACTGCACCGGAAAGGCTTCGACGCCCGTATATCTCACCAGGTTCTGGCAGAACACGTGAAGCCGTGATTGTAGAGAATTGGCCGGAACCAGTAGACCATGCACCCGAATGCTGGTCCGAACTTTCCTGTCCAACAGCGTCGTCAATTCGTCCATTTGTGAATCACTGGAGTGGAGGCTCGTACGACGAGCATGCCATCATCGCGACCGGAGCATCAAGATGAGGAAGTGGATGCCCGTTGGAGAACGTTCGAAGTCAGCATCACGATAAGAGCCATCTCCGCGTTGATCTTTCGCAGGAGAATGCGATTCTTGTAATGAAATCAATGATCGTCAGCACAATCAGATTGGCGAAAAAAATCAGGGACAAATCTATTGCAGCGTCAGGGACAAAACAGCGCTCGTGGGGACAAACCTTTTGAGCGATTCCAACGTGCGGTGCGGTGGCGACCTGGCTATCGGTGAGAGAATGGTGATCCCGACGCGATTCGAACGCGTGACCCTCAGATTAGGAATCTGATGCTCTATCCTGCTGAGCTACGGGACCACTCGGATGCCATGCATACAAAAGGCTTGGCGTGAAGCCAAGCCTTTTTCAGCGTTTCGGATGCCGTTTCGTTTCAGGCGCCGAGGCGCTGTTCGGCAAGGCGCACCCAGTAGGAAATGCCGTGGGCGATGGCTTCGTCGTTGAAATCGTAGGCGGGGTTGTGCAGGCCGGCGGTGTCGCCGTTGCCGATGAAGATGAAGGCGCCGGGGCGGGCGTTCAGCATGTAGGAAAAATCCTCGCCGCCCATCATTGGATCGACTTCGGGATTGACGTTGTCTTCGCCGGCAATATCGGCTGCGATGGCGACGGCATATTCTGTCTCATCCGCATGATTGAAGGTGACGGGGTAGTTGCGGTGGAAGTTGATGTCGGCCTCCGCGCCATGGGCCGCGCAGATGCCGTTCACGATTTCGCGCAGGCGCGCCTCGGCCTGGGTACGCACGTCTTCGTCCAGCGTGCGGATTGTGCCGGCGAAAGTGGCGTCATTGGGAATGACGTTGTGGGCGAAGCCGGCATTGAACTTGGTGACGGAGACCACGACCGAGCGCAGCGGATTGACGCTGCGCGAGGCGATCAGCTGCAGGTTGGTGACGATCTGCGCGCCTGTGGCGATCGGGTCGATCGTGCGGTGCGGCTGGGCGGCATGGCCGCCGCGGCCCTTGATAGTGATGGTGAATTCGTCGGTCGCCGCCATGATCGGGCCTTTGCGGGTGGCGAACTGGCCGACAGGCAGGCCCGGCAGATTGTGCATGCCGTAGACCTCTTCGATGCCGAAGCGCTCCATCATGCCGTCCTTGACCATCAGGTTGCCGCCGCCGCCGCCTTCTTCGGCCGGCTGGAAGATGACAGCGACATTGCCGTTGAAATTGCGGGTCTCGGCAAGGTATTTCGCGGCACCCAGCAGCATGGCGGTGTGCCCGTCGTGGCCGCAGGCGTGCATTTTTCCCGGCGTTTTCGAGGCCCAGGGCTTGCCGGTGATTTCGGTCAGCGGAAGAGCGTCCATATCGGCGCGCAAGCCGACCGTGCGGCTGCCTTCACCCCTGCCCTTGATGAGGCCGACGACGCCGGTGCGGCCGATCCCGGTCACGATCTCGTCGACGCCGAATTCCTTCAGCTTTTCAGCGACGAAAGCCGCCGTGTTTTCGACTGCGAAGAGAAGTTCCGGACGCGCATGGATGTGACGGCGCCACTCTGCAACTTCGTCCTGAAGTTCGGCGGCTCTATTCAGAATCGGCATTCTTGGCTTCCTGTAAATGAAATGCGTGGGGCCTGTCTGAAAGCATCACAAGGGCGTGATGCCTTGGAAATAACTTAGTCAATGACCTTTGCCATGTCATAGCCATATAGGGTAAATAGGGGAAGGTTTCGAGATAATTCCCTGAAGGACGAGCACTTGTCGACGCGCCACGATCGTTTGTTCGCCGCTTTGCGGCCTTTTTCTTTTATAGCGACAGCAACAGCGGTTCTGGTCTCGTCCGTTACACTTGCCGAGGCCAATCCGCATATTCTCGTCGACGTGCAGACCGGCCGCGTGCTCGAACATGAGGAAGCCTTCCGCAAGTGGTATCCGGCTTCGCTCACCAAGCTCATGACCGTCTATACGGTCTTCGACGCCATCCGTTCCGGCCAGATCAGCCTCGATACGCCCGTCGTCATGAGCAAGCGGGCGGCAGCCGCGCCGCCGGCCAAGATGGGCTTCAAGCCCGGCCAGAAGTTCACGCTCGACAGCGCGCTGAAGATCCTGATGGTCAAGTCGGCCAACGATATCGCTGTGGCCGTTGCCGAGGCTGTCGGCGGCACGCAGGAAGGTTTTGTCCTTCGCATGAACGCCGAGGCGGCAAAGCTCGGCATGACGGATTCGCATTTCGTCAATCCGAACGGCCTGCCGGGCAAGGGGCAATACACGACGGCGCGCGACCTTGCGATCCTGACGGTCGCCCTGCGGCGCGATTTCCCGCAATATGCCGGCTATTTCTCGCTTGAAGGTTTTACCACCGGCAAACAGAACGTGCCGAATATCAATATGCTGATCGGCCGCTTCGCCGGCGCCGACGGGATGAAGACCGGCTTCATCTGCGCCTCCGGCTTCAACCAGATCGGTTCGGCTACCCGTAACGGCCGCACGCTGGTTTCCGTCGTGCTCGGCACCGACAGCCTGGCCGCGCGCGCCGATGCGACGGCAAACCTGCTGCAGAAGGGCTTTACCACGCAGTTTACGGCCAATGATACGCTCGGTTCACTAAAGCCTTACGGGCCTGGCCAGGACCAGGTGACGGACATTACCGCCGATATCTGCAGCGCCAAGGGCGCCAAGGTGCGCAGCGAAACGCGTGACGAAGTCGGCCGCATGAAGGTGCAGTCGCCCTATATTCACGAGATGGATCACGAGCCGCAGTTCGTCTTCGCCGGCCTCATTCCCGGCCAGGATCCGCAGCCGGTCGCCCAGAACGACAAGACCGCCAAAGGGGATGCGGTGGAAGCGCTCGCCAATGTGCCGGTGCCGCTGCCGCGGCCGGCATCCTTCTAGGGAAAGACCATGAGCATGTTTAGCGACAAGATTCCGGTCACGATCCTGACCGGTTTTCTCGGCGCCGGTAAATCGACGCTTCTGAACCGTATCCTCAAAGATCCTGCCATGAAGGATGCGGCCGTCATCATCAACGAATTCGGCGATGTCGGCATCGACCATCTGCTCGTCGAAAGCTCCGGCGATTCCATCATCGAGCTTTCCGACGGTTGCCTCTGCTGCACCGTGCGCGGAGAGCTGGTCGATACGCTCGCAAACCTGATGGATGCCGTGCAGACGGGCCGCGTGAAGCCGGTCAAGCGCGTGGTCATCGAAACGACTGGGCTTGCCGACCCGGCGCCCGTCATGCAGGCGATCATGGGCAATCCCATCATCGCGCAGAATTTCGAGCTCGACGGCGTCGTCACCGTCGTCGATGCCGTGAACGGTCTGCAAACGCTCGACAATCACGAGGAGGCTCGCAAGCAGGTTGCGGTCGCCGACAGGCTGATCGTCTCGAAGAAGAGCATAGCCAGCAATACGGATGCGCTGACGGTGCGCCTGCGTGGCCTCAATCCGCGCGCGAGCGTCATGGATGCCGATAGCGAAGAGGCCGGCTCGGTGGACGTGCTGGTCAACGGGCTCTACGATCCCACGACCAAGATCGCCGATGTCGGGCGCTGGCTGCATGATGAGGATGAGCATGAGGCGCATCACCATCATCACGATCATGGCCATGCCCACGGTCATCACCGCCATCATCATGGCCATGAGCATCAGGACCCGCATGACGTCAACCGTCACGATGCGTCGATCCGCTCCTTCTCGATCATCGAGGAGAAGGCGATCGATCCGATGGCGCTTGAAATGTTCATCGATCTCCTGCGCTCGGCGCATGGCGAAAAACTGCTGCGCATGAAGGCGATCATCGCCACCTCGGACCGGCCGGAGCGGCCGCTGGTGCTGCACGGCGTCCAGAGCATTTTCCATCCGCCGGTGCGGCTTGCCGCCTGGCCGAACCCCGAGGACCGGCGCACCCGCATGGTGCTGATCACCAAGGATCTGCCGGAGGCTTTCGTGAAGGACCTCTTCGATGCCTTCCTCGGCAAGCCGCGGCTCGACACGCCGGATCGCGCTGCGCTCAGCGACAATCCGCTCGCCATTCCGGGCATGCGGATCTGACGGATCGCGATACGCTTCGAAGCGTTGCGTCGGGCCGCATCATCAAGAAGGGCGGCATCGAACAGCGGAGGGAGGCTCCTTCCACATCAACAGGGCTGCTTCAGCCCTTGCGGATCAGGAAACGGTGGCCGCGCTCGGTCTTTTCGGTGCTGATGAGCTCGTGGCCGTCTTCATTGCAGAAATGCGGGATGTCGATGACGGCGAGCGGATCAGTCGTATCGACGAGGATCAGTGCGCCGCTCGGCATGGCCGTCAGCTTCTTGCGCGTCCTGATGACGGGAAGCGGGCATTTCAGCCCGCGCAGATCGTAGAGAACGGCGTCCAAGCCGGTCAGTTCCTGGCCCAGAACTTCCAGAACGGCTTTTTGGTGGCATCCGCAGTTTCCTGCGGCGAAGGCTCAGGTGCGGCATAGGCCAGCGGGTTCTGCGTCGGTACCGGAATATTGGCCGGCAGCGCTGCGGCAACGGTCGTGGCCTGAGCCTGCGTCACTGGCGTCGCAGTCGCCGCGGTCTTTGCGGCAACGCTCTTGGCGGCCTGATTGGCCATCAACTCTTCGAGTTCGGCAACCTTGACCATGCGGCCGGCTTCCAGCGACGTGCCGGTCGGCGCATAGGCGAGTTCGCGGCCCTTGCGCAGTCTGGCAACGACTGCCTTGCGTTCGGCTTCCGTCGGGTCGTACCAGGCAAGGCCGTCATATTTCTTCAGAGCCGCCTGGTAGTCGGCATCATAGGTCTTGCCGTAGGAGGCGAGTGCTGCCGTCAGTGCCGGCGGTGTCGACATAGCCGGGCACTTGCCAGCGGGATTGAAGCTGCCGCCATCGCTTATCTGCTGGTTGAAGACGTATTTCTTCTCGCAGACATTGACCTCGGGCGGGCGCTTGGTGACTTCGAAATTGTCGTAGCCGACCTTCAGCATCTTCCAGAAGTCGTAGTTCGGGTCGAGGCGGTGCTTGACCATGTTCTCGGCCGTCATGCGGAAGGGGAAGGCCTGAAGCTGCACCGTCTGCTGACCGCCCTTGAAGGCGTCGCGGGCGAAGGCATAGATTTCCAGAACCTGCTGGTCCGTCATCGAATAGCAGCCGGACGAGGAGCAGGCGCCGTGGATCATCAGGTCGCTGCCGGTACGGCCGTTGACGGCGTCATAGCGGTTGGGGAAACCGGTGTTGATGGCGAGATAATATTTGGAATTGGGGTTCAGGTTGGCGCGGGTGAGGTTGTAGAAACCTTCCGGGGCCTGGCGGTCGCCCGTCTTCACCTTGGGGCCGAGCTTGCCGGACCAGGCGCAGATCTTGTAGTCGGCAATCTTGTCGAAACGGTTGTCCGACTTCGCCTTCCAGATCTCCAGCGAACCTTCTTCCTTGAAGATGCGGATCATGATCGGCGAATTGCGGTCCATGCCCTTGGCCGACATATCGGCCAGGATACGGGGCGGAAGCGGCTGCTCGACCTTGTTCTTGACGGTCGAGAGGTCGATGCCCTGGGCCGATTCCAATGCGTCGTTGCAGCCGGTCAGAGCCAGTGCCATGAGCGAAACATAGGCAAAATGACGTATGCGCATTCAATCAGCCCATCAATAATGCGACCCAACCCGCCTGCGGAAACCGGGCACAGCGCGGAATCATAGGCGGCTTATACTTGATAAATCCTTACCAGCCTATGACTTTTCCAGAGATGTCCTGCAAGCGCAGATGTTACAGATAACATTATTGTGGCCAAGATTTGGCCCCAATCGGCTGGTCCGGCCTGTGGATTTTACAGGTTTCGACCCATGGCAAGGAACTTCTGGCGGCGATCGTTGCGCAGCTGTTCGCCGGAACGCGAGGCCATTTCGGCCAGAGCGTTGGCGATCATGTCGCCGGTGGCGGCAATGACGCTGTCGGGATCGCGGTGCGCGCCGCCGAGCGGTTCGGGGATGATGCCGTCGATGACGCCGAGCGCCTTCAGGTCCTCGGCGGTGATCTTCATGTTGGTGGCGGCCTCCTTGGCGCGGGTGGAATCGCGCCAGAGGATGGAGGCGGCACCTTCCGGCGAGATGACGCTGTAGATCGAATGTTCGAGCATGTAGACGCGGTTGCCGGTGGCAATCGCGATCGCGCCGCCCGAGCCGCCTTCGCCGATGATGATCGAGATCAGCGGCACCTTGACGCCGAGGCACATTTCCGTCGAACGGGCAATGGCTTCGGCCTGGCCGCGCTCTTCGGCGCCGACGCCCGGATAGGCGCCCGCCGTATCGACGAGTGTGATGACCGGGAGCTGGAAACGATCCGCCATTTCGAGGATGCGGATCGCCTTGCGGTAGCCTTCGGGACGGGCGCTGCCGAAATTGTGCTTCAGGCGGCTCTTGGTGTCGTTGCCCTTCTCCTGGCCGATGACGGCGACGGGCTGGCCGCGGAAGCGGGCAAGGCCGGCCTGGATGGCGGCGTCCTCGGAAAACTTGCGGTCGCCGGCAAGCGGCGTGAATTCCTGGAAGAGAGTCTTGGCGTAATCGACGAAATGCGGGCGCTGCGGATGGCGCGCGACCTGCGTCTTCTGCCAGGCGTTGAGCTTCGAATAGATATCGACGATTGCCTCGCGCACGCGGACTTCGAGCCTGCCGACTTCGTCGGAGGTGTCGATGCTTTCGTCTTCCGTCGCCAGCTTCTTAAGCTCGATGATCTTACCTTCGAGGTCGGAGATCGGCTTTTCGAAGTCGAGATAGTTGTGCATGAGGTGCGTTTCCGTTCCTTGTGCGCGGGGCGGTTTCCTGGTTCTGCCCCTTGTCGCCGGTCCTATTCGTGCTTTTTCGCCTGTTTTGCAAGGGGGTGGTGCGTATGGACGAGCTGCTGGAGCCGTTCTTCCAGAACATGCGTGTAGATTTGTGTTGTCGAAATGTCCGAATGGCCGAGGAGTTCCTGCACCACGCGAAGGTCGGCGCCGTTGGCCAGAAGGTGGCTCGCAAAAGCGTGCCGCATGACATGCGGCGAGATCATCGAGGGCGTCAGGCCGGAACGGATCGCGAGGTTCTTGAGGTCGCGGGCAAAGACCTGGCGCGGCAGGTAGCCTTCCTTCGATGCGGCCGGGAACAGCCAGGGACTGTCGTGCGGATCCTTCGACGCGGCGCTTTCTGCCGCCAGCATGCGGCCATAGGCCTTCACGGCGGCGATGGCCGATTGCGAGAGCGGAACCAGCCGCTCCTTGCTGCCCTTGCCCCGGATCATCAGGAAACGGCCTTCCTGATCGAGAACGCGCGCCGGAAGCGAGACCAGCTCGCTCACACGCATGCCGGTGGCATAGAGCAATTCCAGCAGTGCCAGCATGCGCAGCCGGTGAAGCTGGCCGGGCGCGGGGTCGGCGGCTTCGCTCTCGGCCCGGGTGAGCAGCTTCGTCACGTCCTCGACACCCATCGTCTTCGGCAGGGGCCGGCCCTTTTTCGGCGCGTCGAGAATGCCGGTCGGATCGTCCGTGCGCAGGCCCTCGGCATAGAGAAACTTGTAGAACTGACGCATGGCGGCAAGCCGGCGGGCCTGCGAGGAGGGCTTGAAACCCTGCGCGGACAGAGAGGCGAGATAGGCGCCGAGGTCGCTGGAGGCGGCTTCCGTCAAGCGGATGCTGCGCCCGTGCAGGAAGGAGCGAAGGTCGTCCAGGTCGCGCTCGTAGGATTGCAACGTGTTGACCGCGGCGCCGCGTTCGGCGCTCATCATTTCGAGAAACGATTCCACATGGACGCGGCCGAGATCCTTCATCGCGTCACTTCTTCGTGGTGTTGATCGTGCCGGTCGAGGGCGGGTTCACCCGTTCGGAGGGAATGCGGATCGTCACATCCCGCTCCTGCGGCTCGACGAAGGTGACAAGCGCCCACATCGCTCCATAGATCAGTCCCGCGATGACCGCCAGGACGGACAGGAAACGGATCAGGGTCGGCATCCGACTACTCCTTAGAACTCTGCTTCTGTTATAGGAAGCATGTTTGCAAGCGCAAGAAGCGGTATTGGTGCCATGATTCCCTTGCCCGCGACTTGACGCTACACCCGCATTTGTCGATACCGTTTGCAAACAAAGTGTGAATGGACCGATGAGTGAACCCCCAGTTTCCGTTGCAGACAGCCTGAGAGACAGAGCTCGCGCCGCGCTCGGTTCACGCAATCTCATCCTCGTCGGCCTCATGGGGGCCGGAAAATCCTCCGTCGGCCGCCTTGTTGCGCACCAGCTCGGCATTCCCTTCGTCGATAGCGATATAGAGATCGAGCGCGTTTCGCGCATGACGATCACGGAGCTTTTCGCCGCCTACGGGGAGGAAGAGTTCCGGGCGCTCGAAGCGCGGGTGATGAAACGCCTGCTGAAGGGCGGCCCGCGCGTGGTTTCCACCGGCGGCGGCGCCTTCATCAACACCCGCACGCGCAGGCATATCAAGAAGGGCGGCCTTTCGGTCTGGCTGAAGGCCGATCTCGACGTGCTCTGGGACCGGGTCAACAAGCGCGACACACGCCCGCTGCTGAAGACCGAAAACCCGAAGCAGACGCTGGAAAACCTGATGAATGCCCGCTACCCCGTTTATGCCGAGGCCGATCTCACGGTGCTTTCGCGCGACGTGCGCAAGGAAGTCATGGCCGATGAAGTGCTGAGAGCGGTGGTCGAGGCGCAGAAAGAAAGTATAGTCACATGAATGCGATCACGCCTGCCTCCGCCGTCCGCAAGGTGCATGTGCCGCTTGGCGAGCGCGCCTACGATATTTTGATCGGACCGGGTCTGATCGCCAGCGCCGGCGGCGAGATCGCCTCGCGGCTGAAAGGACGCAAGGCGGCCATCGTCACCGACGAACATGTGGCGCCGCTTTATCTCGACGCCTTGAAGGCAAGCCTCGATGCCGCCGGCATCGTTTCGGCGGCGGTCACAATGCCGGCCGGCGAGAAGACCAAGAGCTTCGAGCATCTGATCAATGTCTGCGACAAGGTTCTGGAGGCACGCGTCGAGCGCAACGACTATGTCATCGCGCTCGGTGGCGGCGTCATCGGCGATCTCTCGGGTTTTGCCGCCGGCATCGTCAGGCGGGGCGTACGTTTCGTGCAGATACCGACCTCGCTGCTGGCCCAGGTGGATTCCTCCGTCGGGGGCAAAACCGGCATCAACAGCCGCCACGGCAAGAACCTCGTCGGCGTCTTCCATCAGCCGGATCTGGTGCTCGCCGATACGGATGTGCTGAGTTCGCTGAGCGAGCGTGAATTCCGCGCCGGTTATGCCGAAGTCGCCAAATACGGGCTGATCGACAAGCCGGATTTTTTCGCCTGGCTGGAGAACAACTGGCAGGCGGTTTTTGCCGGCGGCTCGGCGCGTATCGAGGCGATTGCCGTCAGCTGCCAGGCCAAGGCCGATGTCGTGGTTGCCGACGAGCGCGAGAACGGCCAGCGGGCGCTGCTCAACCTTGGCCATACGTTCGGCCACGCGCTGGAGGCGGCGACCGGCTATGACAGCAGCCGCCTGGTCCACGGCGAAGGCGTTTCGATCGGCATGGTGCTGGCGCATGAATTTTCGGCGCGCATGAACCTTGCAAGTCCCGACGACGCCCGCCGCGTCGAGGCGCATCTGAAGGCGGTCGGCCTGCCGACCCGGATGGCGGAAATCCCCGGCACCCTGCCGCCGGCCGAGGTGCTGATGGATGCGATCGCGCAGGATAAGAAGGTCAAGGGCGGCAAGCTCACCTTCATCCTCACGCGCGGCATCGGCCAGTCCTTCGTCGCCGATGACGTGCCGGCTTCCGAAGTAATCAGCTTTCTCAAGGAAAAACATCCCTGATGTCACTCGAGGGCACCCTGGCGTTTTTGTCGGTCTACTGGCCGGAGATCGTTTCGATCGTGGCCCTTGTTTTGATGTCCGCCTTCTTTTCGGGGTCCGAAACGGCGCTGACCGCCGTTTCGAGAAGCCGGATCCATACGCTGGAAGCCAATGGCGACGAGCGTGCCGGACTGGTACGAACGCTGATCGAGCGCCGCGACCGGCTAATCGGCGCGCTTTTGATCGGCAACAATCTCGCCAACATCCTGTCCTCGTCGCTGGCGACGAGCGTGTTTCTGGCTATTTTCGGCAATTCCGGCGTGGCGCTGGCGACGCTCGCCATGACCGTCATCCTCGTCATCTTCGCGGAAGTCCTGCCGAAGAGCTGGGCGATCTCGACGCCGGAGCGTTTTGCGCTCAACGTTGCCATACCGACGCGGCTTTTCGTTGCGGTGGTCGGTCCGATTTCCTCCTTCGTCAATGCGATCGTGCGCCGGATCCTTGGGCTCTTCGGCATCAACCTGTCGCGCGAGGTTTCGATGCTGTCTGCGCATGAGGAATTGCGCGGCGCGGTCGACCTCCTGCATCGCGAAGGTTCGGTCGTGAAGGCCGATCGCGACCGGCTGGGCGGCGTGCTCGATCTCGGCGAGCTCGAGCTTTCCGACATCATGGTCCACCGCACGGCGATGCGGGCGATCAATGCCGACGATCCGCCCGAGGCCGTCGTCCGGGCGATCCTCGAAAGCCCCTATACGCGCATGCCGCTGTGGCGCGGCACGATCGACAACATTATCGGCGTCGTGCATGCCAAGGACCTGCTGAGGGCGCTGGCCGAACCGAACATGGAGCCGCAGCAGCTCGATATCGTCAAGATTGCCCAGAAGCCCTGGTTCGTGCCCGACAGCACCAATCTCGAAGACCAGCTCAACGCCTTCCTGCGCCGCAAGCAGCATTTCGCCGTCGTCGTCGACGAATATGGCGAAGTGCAGGGCATTGTGACGCTCGAGGATATTCTGGAAGAGATCGTCGGCGATATCTCGGACGAGCACGATATCGACATGCAGGGCGTGCGCCAGGAAGCCGACGGCTCCATCGTCGTCGATGGCGGCGTGCCGATCCGCGATCTCAACCGCGCCTTGGACTGGAACCTGCCGGATGACGAAGCCACGACGATTGCCGGTCTCGTCATCCATGAGTCGATGACCATTCCGGAAGAGCGGCAGGCCTTCACCTTCTACGGCAAGCGCTTCGTCGTCATGAAGCGGGAGAAAAACCGCATCACCAAGCTGCGCATCCGTCCCGCCGACGAAGACGAGACGAAACCCGCCTGATTATGGCCTTCACGCCGGCAGGGACAGCCCCCATGCCGGCTCATTCCACGGGATCTGACATGTTCGACATCATCTGGCGCTCCGTCGCCATCGGCATCGGCGCAACCGCCCTCATGGATATCTGGGCGATCCTTCTCGCAAGGCTTGGCGTGACGCCATCGCCGAACTGGGCGCCGGCCGGCCGCTGGTTCTGGCATCTCGGCAAGGGCAAGGTCTTTCACGACAATATCGGCGATGCCGAACCCTATGCCAACGAACTGGCGCTTGGGTGGATCGGCCATTACGCGGTCGGAATCCTCTATGGCATCCTGCTGGCGGTCTTCGTCGGCCCGGCCTGGTTTGCCGCGCCGAGCTTTCTGCCGGCCTGGATTCTCGGCATCGTCACCGTCGGTGCGGGCTGGTTCCTGATGCAGCCGGGTCTCGGCCTCGGCTGGGCGGCCTCGAAGACGCCGAACCCGACGAAGGCGCGCGTGCTCAATCTGCTGGCGCACACCGTTTTCGGTTTCGGGCTCTACGCAACGGCGCTGCTTATCCGCTGATTGCTACCAGCGAACGGGCTCGCCGGGGGCGGCCGGCTCGACGGCCAGTGCGTGAAGCCCGGCATCGAGTTCGGGCTTCAGCAGGTCGGTGATCGCCCTGTGACGCTGCAGGCGCGACATGCCGATAAACTTTTCCGAGACGATGCGAATACGCAAATGCGTTTCGCCGGTGCCCGTCATGCCCGGCTGGTGGCCGGCATGCAGATGGCTTTCGTTGATGACGGAAAGGCGTTCGGGCGCGAAGGTCGCCTTGAGCTTCTCTTCGATGCTGGTCTGGAGTGTCATCGCCGGGTCTTCTGAGTTCACGAAAAAGGTTCCCACCAAGCCAGTAACATTCCCGTTTGTCAATTCTTGTTGTGATCCGTCAGCAGCCCCATAATTAGCGCCGTCATGAGACTTGATTCCAAATATTTCGATCGCATCCGCACACGCCGCAGGCGAGAGCAGGAGCCCGAACAGGCGCCTCCGAGCTGTCAGTGGGACGGCTGCGACAAAAAAGGCACGCATCGCGCTCCTGTGGGACGCAATGCGGAAGGCCAGTTCTTTTTGTTCTGTTTCGAACACGTCAAGGACTACAACAAGGGCTACAATTATTTCTCCGGCCTCTCGGACGGCGAAATCGCCCGTTACCAGAAAGAGGCGATCACCGGCCATCGCCCCACCTGGACCGTGGGCGTCAACAAGGATGCGAAGAACAGCCCGCTGCATGCCGAAATTCGCTCCGGCGCCTATTCGCGCGTGCGTGATCCCTTCGGTTTCGTCAAGGAAGGTGGCGGCAAGGGCAGCGGACCGCGTTTCCCGCAGGCACGCAAGCTGAAATCGCTGGAAGCCAAGGCTTTCGATACGATGGGACTTGCAGCGAACGCCACCTCGGCGGAGATCAAGAGCAAGTACAAGGAACTGGTCAAGAAGCACCACCCTGATGCGAATGGCGGGGATCGCGGCTCGGAAGAGCGTTTCCGCGCGGTCATCCAGGCCTATCAATTATTGAAGCAGAACGGTTTTTGTTAATTCCCGTCCTTGCTCTTGAGCTTCAATCGGGTATGGTCCACATCGGCTGAGGCCGCAGGCAACCGCGGCATATATATTTGTGCGTTTCCCGACACCGCCTCTGCCGACCTTCCGGACGCGGCGTTTCTTGTCCGGGACTCTTTCAAGAATGCTCGCCAGCGGTCATTATCCCGCCGAGGTTTCGTTTCAGTCCCGGAGAAGTATCGCCGACGTTCCGACCCTGGAGAGCGCGGAACACAGGCTGCGGCACCATGGTTGCGCAATGGCTGAGATAGTGTGGCCGGGTGACCGTCACCCGCCTTGGAGACATGATGAGCAAGATTGACCTTGATATTTCCGAACTGCCCGACACCACCGTTTCGGTCCGGGAGGTCTTCGGCATCGATTCCGACATCCGCGTTCCTGCCTACAGCAAGGGCGATGCCTATGTTCCGGATCTCGATCCCGACTATCTCTTCGACCGCGAGACGACGCTCGCGATCCTCGCCGGCTTCGCCCATAACCGACGCGTGATGATTTCCGGCTACCACGGCACGGGCAAGTCTTCGCATATCGAGCAGGTCGCCGCTCGCCTCAACTGGCCCTGCGTGCGTATCAACCTCGACAGCCATGTCAGCCGTATCGACCTCGTCGGCAAGGATGCCATCGTCGTCAAGGACGGGCTGCAGGTCACCGAATTCAAGGACGGCATCCTGCCCTGGGCCTACCAGCACAATGTCGCGCTCGTCTTCGACGAATATGATGCCGGCCGCCCGGACGTGATGTTCGTCATCCAGCGCGTGCTGGAATCGTCGGGCCGCCTGACGCTGCTCGACCAGAGCCGCGTCATCCGTCCTCACCCGGCCTTCCGCCTGTTTGCGACCGCCAACACGATCGGCCTCGGCGATACGACCGGCCTCTATCACGGCACGCAGCAGATCAACCAGGCGCAGATGGACCGCTGGTCGATCGTCTCGACGCTGAACTACCTGCCGCACGACCACGAAGTGAACATCATCGCCGCCAAGGTGAAGAGCTTCGGCAAGGACAAGGAAGGCCGCGAGACGGTTTCCAAGATGGTCCGCGTCGCCGACCTGACGCGCGCATCGTTCATGAACGGCGATCTTTCGACCGTCATGAGCCCGCGTACCGTCATCACCTGGGCCGAGAATGCCGAGATCTTCGGCGATATCGCCTTCGCCTTCCGCGTCACCTTCCTCAACAAGTGCGACGAGCTGGAGCGCCCGCTGGTGGCCGAACACTATCAGCGCGCCTTCGGCGTGGAACTGAAGGAAAGCGCTGCCAACATCGTGCTGGGGGCGTAAGGCCCGTCGATCATGGCATCTCGTGGTGACAATTCGAAAGCAAAGCCCGGCGCGCCTGTCGATGTCGAGCCGTTGCGGCGCGCGATAACCGGTTGCGTGCGCGCCATTGCCGGCGACGATCAGGTCGAGGTGGCTTTTGCCAATGAGCGCCCCGGCATGACGGGCGAACGCATTCGCCTGCCGGAGCTTTCCAAGCGGCCGACGGCGCACGAGCTGGCGGTCACGCGCGGCCTTGGCGATTCCATGGCGCTGCGCATCGCCTGTCACGACGAGAAGGTCCATTCCAGCATGGCGCCGCAGGGTTCCGACGCCCGGGCGATTTTCGATGCCGTCGAGCAGGCGCGCGTGGAATCGATCGGTTCGCTGCGCATGGAAGGCATGGCCGCAAACCTGCGCTCCATGACGGCAGAGAAATACGCCAAGGCGAATTTCACCGGCATCGAGCGGCAGGAGGACGCGCCGATCGGCGAGGCCGTTGCCATGATGGTGCGCGAGAAGCTCACCGGGCAGAAGCCGCCGGCTTCGGCCGGCAAGGTTCTCGATCTCTGGCGCTCCTTCATCGAGGAGAAGGCCGGCAGCGAACTCGACAATCTCTCCGGCGTCATCAACGACCAGCAGGCCTTCTCGAAGGTCATCCGCAATATGTTGTCGGCGATGGAAATGGCCGAGGAATTCGGTGACGACGACAGCGACCCGGATTCCGACGATCAGTCCAACGAGGACGATCAGCCGACGGGCGACGAGCAGAACGAGGACGAGGTCGACGAGGATGCCGGCAGCGATGCCGCCCCCGTCGAGGACAGCGAAGTCTCCGACGAGCAGATGGAGGACGGCGAGACCGAAGGCGCCGAAATCTCCGACGACGACATGATGGAAGAGGGCGAGGACGATTCGGAAACGCCGGGTGAAACCCGCCGTCCGAACACGCCCTTTGCCGATTTCAACGAGAAGGTCGATTACCACGTCTATACGGAGGAGTTCGACGAGGTCATCACGGCCGAAGAGCTGTGCGATGCCTCCGAACTCGAGCGTCTGCGCGCCTTCCTCGACAAGCAGCTCGCGCATCTGCAAGGTGCTGTCGGCCGTCTTGCCAACCGCCTGCAGCGCAAGCTGATGGCGCAGCAGAACCGCTCCTGGGATTTCGATCTCGAAGAAGGTTATCTCGATACGGCCCGCCTGCAGCGCATCATCATCGATCCGACGCAGCCGCTGTCCTTCAAGATGGAGCGCGACACGCAGTTCCGCGATACGGTCGTGACGCTCCTGATCGACAATTCCGGCTCCATGCGCGGCCGGCCGATCACGGTTGCCGCCACTTGCGCCGATATTCTGGCGCGCACGCTGGAGCGCTGCGGCGTCAAGGTGGAGATCCTCGGCTTCACGACCAAGGCCTGGAAGGGCGGCCAGGCGCGCGAGAACTGGCTTGCGAACGGCAAGCCGCAGACGCCGGGCCGCCTCAACGACCTGCGCCACATCGTCTACAAGTCGGCCGACGCCCCGTGGCGGCGTGCGCGCACCAATCTCGGCCTGATGATGCGCGAAGGGCTGCTCAAGGAAAACATCGATGGCGAGGCGCTGATCTGGGCGCATAACCGGCTTCTGGCCCGGCGCGAGCAGCGCCGCATCCTGATGATGATTTCGGATGGTGCGCCGGTCGACGATTCCACGCTGTCGGTCAATCCCGGCAACTACCTGGAGCGGCACCTGCGCGCCGTGATCGAACAGATCGAGACGCGTTCTCCGGTCGAGCTTCTGGCGATCGGCATCGGCCATGACGTGACGCGCTATTATCGCCGCGCCGTGACGATCGTCGATGCGGACGAGCTTGCCGGCGCTATGACCGAACAGCTTGCTGCGCTTTTCGAGGATCATGCCGGGCAACCGCACGGCGGTCGCCTGCGCCGTGCCGGCTGATAACGGTTTCGGGGAAACGGTTCGCATGGCGTTTGAAAACCTGTCTCGCGCGGCTCTGGTTGTCCTTGGCCTCGCGACAGGTTTCTCAGGCGCTCATGCAGGCGAACCCGCGAAGATCATCAGCCGGAAGATTGCGGATTTCCATATCGGCCGCGACGAAACCCGTTTCGGCCCTTTACAGTTTATCGGCGGGCTGGAGATGGTGTCGGACAATTCCCTGTTCGGCTCGCTCTCTTCCATCCGTATGCGTGCCGACGGCAGGAGTTTCGTCGGCGTGCTCGATACCGGGCACTGGCTGACGGGCAGCATCGAGCGCGATGCCAAGGGCAGGCTGTCCGGCCTTTCCGATGTCGAAATCACGCCGATGCGGGATCGTGTTGGCCGCACCTATGAGGGCAAGGGGCGCATGGATGCCGAGGGCCTCGCGCTGGATGGCGACCGGATTCTGGTCTCCTTCGAGCAGGACCATCGCGTCGATGTCTATCCGGACCCCGGCTTCCTCGGCTCGCGATCCCTGTCGACGGTCGGGATCCTCATTCCCGCCGACGAGATGCGGGCAAACCGGGGAATTGAAACCGTTGTCGTCGCCCCTGCCTCAAGCCCGCTGAAAGGCGCACCCGTGATCGTGACGGAGCGCAGCCTCGACGAGGACGGCAACCGGCTTGCGGCAATTCTGGACGGGCCTCTGAAGGGGCAGTTTACGGTCGAGAGGGACGGCAGCTTCGATGTCACCGACGGCGCCTTCCTGCCTGGTGGCGATCTGCTTCTCCTGGAGCGGCGCTTCAATATGGCCGAGGGCATCGGCATGCGCATTCGACGCATCAAGGCAGGCGACATCAAACCCGGTACCGTCGTGAATGGCGAACTGCTTGTCGAGGGCAATTTCAACTACAATATCGACAATATGGAAGGGCTCGATGCCTTCCAGGCCGCCGACGGCACGACGCATGTCATCCTGGTGTCGGACGACAACCACTCCATTCTTCAGCGCAATCTGATGCTGGAATTCCGGCTCGTCGATTGAGCGGCGGTTGAACGGCTGTCATAAGTCTGCGTTATGCGGACATTCCTTTCGCTGTCAGCTTTCGAGATCGTATGATGCGCATCCATATCACGGGAGCATCGGGCTCCGGCACGACCACGCTCGGCCTGGCGCTGGCCGAAACGCTCGGCATCCGTCATCTCGATACCGATCATTTCTTCTGGATGCCGACCGATCCGCCCTTCACGACGCAGCGCGAGGTCGGCGCGCGTGTCGCGATGCTCAGGCAGGAGGCGCAGCCCGATGGCAGCTGGGTGCTTTCCGGCTCGGCGCTGAAATGGGGCGCGGAATTCGAGCCGCTTTACGATCTGGTGGTCTTTCTGAGGATCGTTCCGGCCCTGCGCATGGAGCGCATCCGCAGGCGCGAGGAGCAGCGTTACGGCGAGAGGATCAGGCCGGGTGGCGACATGGCGGTTCAGAGCCGCGCCTTCATGGAATGGGCCGAGAGCTACGATACGGCCGGGCCGGAACGGCGCAGCCTCGTCGGGCACGAGGAGTGGTTGGGGACGCTGACGAGGCCGATCCTGCGGCTCGATTCGTCACGGCCTGTCGGCGACCTCGTCGCGGCAGTGCTGGACCACCCGGCGGTCATTGCGCGGCGCCCTCGATCCTCGTGATATCTGCGCGTGGTGGTGCCGTTGGCGGGCGTGGGCTGGCCGCAAAGTCTGCAACCAGCCCCTCCAGCATTCATGACCAAGCGTTTTCCTGGGACGCTCGATCACGAATGATCTTCATGCAAAGCGGGGAGCAAAGGCGGGGGTGCGAATATCCCGATCCGCCGCCCGATTGCGGGCCGGCGCTTACCGTGCCGCGACGGGCTGCATCGGGCGCAGCACGTTCATCAGTGCGCCATAGGGCAGCAGCATGACGAGGCCGACAAGCATCTTCACCAGGAAATCGCCGAGCGCCCAGGAGATCCAGCGCGGGGCCTCCGTCGAGAGGATGCCGAGGATCGGTGCGCTCTCCAGCGCGAAGGGCTCGTTCGGGCCAAGGAAGACGAAGAAGGCGGCGAAGGACAGCGAGAAGAACATCACCGTATCCAGCGCCGAACCGATCAGCGAGCCGATAAGCGGCGCGCGCCACCAGGCCTGACGGCGCAGGCGGTTGAAGACGGCTATGTCGAGAAGCTGGCCGGCGAGATAGGCCGAGCCGGAGGCGATCGCGATACGCGGAACCGAAGTGAAGAAGGACAATGCCACACCGACGACAAAGCCGGCGAAAACCACCTTGCGTGCAGCCTGCGAGCCGAACTGGCGGTTCGTCAGGTCGGTGATCAGGAAGGCGATCGGATAGGAGAAGGCGCCCCAAGTGAGAATGTCGGCGAGATTGATGCCGGCAATCGTGGCGTTCAGCGGAAACTGGACGAGGAAGTTGGAGGCGACGACGACGAGCGTCATCAGGGCGACATAGGCAAGCGTATAGCGGGTCTTCAGCATTTTTTTATCCTGGGTGATGCCACCAGTTCGCGTGAAATTTAAGCCGAAAGGCTCTCAAAGCAAAAGGCTTGTCCGGATATTATCCGTGCAAGCCTTTTAAAGCTTTGGAAAGACGTGGGCCGACGCTTAGGCAGCGGCGGTTTCAGCGGTCTTCTTGACGATCTGACGACGCAGCAGACGGGCGCGCATCGAAAGTTCGCTTTCGTTTGCCTTCAGCAGGAAGGCGTCAAGGCCGCCACGATGCTCGACGGAACGAAGAGCAGCAGCCGAAACGCGAAGACGGTAACGCTGGCCGAGCGCGTCGGAGATCAGCGTAACCTGGCACAGGTTCGGGAGGAACCGGCGCTTGGTCTTGTTGTTGGCATGGCTGACATTGTTACCAGTCAGGACTGCCTTGCCGGTCAATTCGCACATGCGGGACATGGAACACCTATTCTTGTTTTTCTCGAGCCATTGGGTGACAATCCGGCAACAACCGGCTGCGCAATCCAACAGGCCATGATTGGAAAGTTGCGGTTCTATAGTCAGACAGGTCGCGCGCGTCAAGCCAAACCTTGGCCTTTCCCGCAATTCTGTCAAAAAGCTGCTGTTTTCTTCGGAATGCGGCAGGAGTATAGACCGCAATGCAAGGGCGCAAGCGACCCGGCAAGACAAGGCTCTCACTATGGCTCATCCTGGCAGACGGATATTGGTTTCGGCATTCGCGGCACTCCTGGCCTTGCCGGCCGGCGCGAGCGAGATTCAGCACCGCACGGAATACAAGGTGGCCCTTGCCGGCCTGACGATCGCGCGGGCGGCCTTCGTCACCAGGATCGAAGACGACCATAGCTACAATATTGACGGGGACATCAAGTCGGCCGGTCTCGCCGACCTCGTGACCGATATCCTGGCCAAGACCAGCGTGACCGGCGTGGTTCGCAACGACCGGCTGCAGGCGGCGAAATACGTTCTCTATTACAAGACCGGCAAGAAGGCGCGGACCTACGAGGTCAGCTACCGCAACGGCAATATCGTTTCGGCCACGACCACGCCTGAGCCGCGCCGGCCGAAGAACTGGATTCCGGTAACGCAGGGCGACATGCGATCGGTGCTCGACCCGATCTCGGGCCTGATCTTTACCGGCGATACCAACGTCTGTGCGCAGAAGCTGCCGATCTTCGACGGCGAGACACGCATGGATCTCGTGCTTTCGCCGAAGGGCGACGAGGATTTCTCCACCGATGGCTTCAAGGGCAAGGCGACCGTTTGCGGCGTGCGCTTCATTCCGCGCTCGGGCTACAAGAAGGGGCGCAAGGACCTCGTCTACCTCAGCAAGAGCAACCGGATGGAAATCTGGTTTGCCAAGGCGGAGGCTGCAAATGTATATGCACCAGTCTATGTCCGTATTCCCACCGAATACGGAACGGTGACGATTACGGCTGTGAAATACAGCAGCGTGAATAGCTGACGGAGGCTCCTCAGGTCTCCGTAAGGGGGACGGGTGAAACTTCGGGCAACGTTGATCGGTTTTGCGGCCATCTTGATGTGGTCGTTTCTGGCGCTCTTTACCAAGGCATCCGGCAAGATGCCGCCGTTGCAGCTTTCGGCCATCTGTTTTGCCATCGGCAGCATCCCCGGCATTCTCGTGCTCGTCTCCAACCCGTCGCGGATGGCACTTCTGAAGCAGCCGGCAAAGGTCTGGATCACCGGAATTGCCGGTCTGTTCGGTTATCACTTCCTCTATTTCACGGCCTTGAGAAACGCGCCGGCGGTCGAGGCGGGGCTGATTGCCTATCTCTGGCCGCTGCTGATCGTCGTCGGTTCGGCGCTGCTGCCGGGCGAGAGACTGCGCTGGTATCACATCGTCGGCGCTCTGGCCGGTCTGTGCGGCACCTTCCTGATCGTCGGGAGCAACGGTATCGATTTCGATGGTGCCTACGCTGTCGGTTATGGCGCGGCCTTCCTCTGCGCCTTCACGTGGTCGGGCTATTCATTGCTGACGCGGCGCTTCGATGCCGTCTCGACCGATGTCGTCACCGGCTTCTGCCTTGCGACATCGGTACTTTCGCTGATTTGCCATGTGATGCTCGAGACGACCGTCTGGCCGGCGAGCGGCTTCGAGTGGCTTGCCGTCGTGGGCCTCGGTCTGTTTCCTGTCGGTGCGGCCTTCTATGCCTGGGATCACGGGGTCAAGAACGGTGATATCCAGATCCTGGGTGCGGCAAGCTATGCCACGCCTCTGCTTTCGACGCTGATCCTGACGATCTTCGGAATTGCCGAGCCGAGCTGGCGCATTGCGTTTGCCTGTCTGCTGATCACGGGCGGGGCGGTGCTGGCCGCACAGGAGATGTTGCGCCGCAAGCCGCAGATGCAGCCGGCGGCGGAACAGGCTTAATCGCCGGGTTTCCAGTCTGGCGGCGCCATCTCGAATTTGGAGAATTCGAAGCCGGGCGCCACGGTGCAGCCGACCAGCGTATAGTCCCCGAGCGTTTCGGCCGATTGCCACCAGTTGGCGGGAATGATGGCCTGCGGCCGTTCACCGCCGGCGATATCCATGCCGAGCGTCAGCGTCTGGCTGCCGGTACCGTCTTCGGAGCGATGCAGCGCGAGCGGCGCACCGGCATAGTAGTGCCAGACCTCGGCTGCGTCGTGCACGCGGTGCCAGTGCGAGCGCTGGCCCCTGGCAAGCAGATAGTAGATCGCCGTCGAATGGCCGCGCTCGCCGCCGTTGCCGTCGCGGAAGGTCTGGACGTACCAGCCGCCTTCGGGATGCGGCTGCATGCCGAGTTCGCGGATAATGTCCTCGGGAGTGAGGTCCCTGCCCGCCATGTCCTAGAAGTTGTCCTTGCGTTTGCGGATTTCGGCGAAGACTTCTTCATTGGTCTTGCCTTCCATCAGCAGGTTGCGGCGGATGGCAGGATCGGCGGCACGCAGGAAGGGATTGGTTTCCTTCTCCAGCGCCAGGGTCGTCGGGATGGTGAACCTGCCTTCGGCCCGCAGCGCTTCGATTTCGGCCGCACGGCTCTTCAGGCGCGCGTTGTCCGGGTCGATCGTGAGCGCAAAGCGGGCGTTGGAGAGCGTGTATTCGTGGCCGAAATAGACGGCGGTCTCATCCGGCAGGACGGCAAGCTTCTGCAGCGAATGCCACATGTCGGCTGCCGGACGCTCGAACAGGCGGCCGCAGCCGAGCGCAAAGAGCGTATCGGCGGCAAAGAGCAGCTTGTCGTCGGCAAAGTGGTAACAGATATGGCCCGCCGTATGGCCGGGCGTTTCAATGACGTTGACCGTATGGTCGCCGAACAGGAAGCTGTCGCCGTCGCCCATCGTCTTGTCGAGGCCGGGAATGGCCACGGCCTCGTTGATCGGGCCGATGATTTCAAGGCCGTACTGTTCCTTCAGCGCCAGATTGCCTTCCACGTGGTCGATATGATGATGGGTGGTAAAGATATGGGTGATAGTCCAGCCGCGGCGTGCGGCGGCAGCTTCGACGGCTGCCGCATCGGGGGCGTCGATCGAGGCAGTCTGGCCGGTCTCGGTGTCATGGACCAGCACGCCGAAATTATCGCTGCGGCAGAGAAAAACGTCTAATTCCAAAGGTTTCATCGCTCAAACAATCCCTTATCCCTCGAACTGACCGGGAATGTAGAGGTTCCGGCCTTGAAGTCCAACCGGTCATTGATAACATTTGGGATAATGCACGCCGATATCGTCGATCTTCGCCAATTCTATCATTCCGAGCTTGGACGCATGGCCGAGCAGTCGATTGCCATGGCATTGTCGTCGCTTTGGGTGCGGCTGCCGCAGGAGCGGCTGGTGGGCATTGGCTATTCCGTGCCCTTCCTCGACCGGTTCCAGGCCGATACGGAACGCACTTTCGCCTTCATGCCGGCCGGGCAGGGGGCCGTGAACTGGCCGGTGGGCTCGCTTTCCTCCACGGCGCTGATCTTCGATGAGGAATTGCCGCTGCCGGATTCCTCGATCGACCGGGTGCTGATGGTGCACTCGCTGGAATTTGCCGAAAGCCCGCGTGAAACCCTGAAGGAACTCTGGCGGGTGCTGGCTCCGGGCGGGCGGCTCGTCATCGTCGTGCCCAACCGCCGCGGTGTCTGGGCGCGCATGGAGCACACGCCTTTCGGTTCGGGCCGGCCCTATTCGCGCGGCCAGCTGACCCATCTGCTGCGAGAGACCAATTTCACGCCGGGCGCTACGGCGGAGGCGCTGTTCTTCCCGCCGTCGAAACTGCGCGCCGTGCTGCGCCTGCGCCGCGGCTTCGAGCGGATCGGCCGCACGCTCTGGCCGGCTTTTTCCGGCGTCATCATCGTGGAAGCGCAGAAACGGCTCTACCAGGGCCTGCCGGTTGCCGCCCGCGCCTCGCGGCGCGTCTTCGTGCCCGTGCTTGCGCCGCATGGCGTGCCGACCACACGCAGCCGCTAGGCTTGCGGCCCTCGACAAAATTGCCGTTCCGTTCTAATTGCACTCAAGTCTTTCGCCGGCTTTCCGGCAGTTCCCAAGGTCGATCCATGAGCGTTGAGATGATGAAGCCCGTTCCGCGTCCCGGTATTCTGGATATTGCAGCCTATGTGCCGGGCAAGGAGCATGCACCGGGTGTGGCCCGCGTCTACAAGCTCTCCTCCAACGAGACGCCGCTTGGCGCAAGCCCGAAGGCGATCGAGGCGTTCAAGGCAGCTGCGGGCAATCTCGAGCGCTACCCGGACGGCCAGGCGCACGAGCTGCGCGAGGCGATCGCTTCCGTGCACGGCCTCAACCCGGCAAACATCCTGTGCGGCAACGGCTCCGACGAGCTGCTCGGCCTGCTCTGCCACGTCTATCTCGGGGCCGGCGACGAAGGCATCATCACCGAGCACGGCTTCCTCGTCTACAAGATCCAGATCATGGGCGCGGGCGCCACGCCGGTTGTGGTCAAGGAAAAGGACCATACGGTCGATGTGGATGCGATCCTGGCTGCCGTGACGGACAAGACGAAGATCGTCTTCATCGCCAATCCCGGCAATCCGACCGGCACCTATATTCCCGTCACCGAGATCCGTCGCCTGCAGGCCGGCCTGCCGAAACATGTCGTCCTCGTGCTCGATGCGGCCTATGCGGAATATGTTCGGCGCAACGACTACGAAGCGGGCATCGAGGTCGTCTCCTCGAACGCCAACGTCGTCATGACCCGCACCTTCTCGAAGGTCTACGGGCTGGCGGCGCTGCGTGTCGGCTGGATGTATGCGCCGGCCGAGATCATCGATGCGCTGAACCGCGTGCGCGGACCCTTCAACATGAATGCGCCGGCAATCGCTGCCGGTGCCGCGGCGATCCGCGACCAGCCCTTTGTTCAGCAGGCGGTATCCTTCAACCAGATGTGGATCGAGAAGCTGACGAGCGCCCTCGAGGGCGTCGGGCTGAAGGTCACGCCGTCGGTCGCCAACTTCGTTCTCATTCATTTCCCGGATACCGACGGCAGGCGGGCGGCGGATGCCGATGAATTCCTGACGAGCCGCGGTTATATCCTGCGCGCAGTGCGCGGCTACGGCTTCCCGAATTCGCTGCGCATGAGCGTCGGGCCGGAAGAGGCCAACCGCGGCGTCATCGAGGCGCTCGGCGAATTCATGGGACGCAAGGCATGACCGCGCAATTCAACCGCATCACCCTGATCGGCATCGGCCTGATCGGCTCTTCGCTTGCCCATGACATCAAGCGTTTGGGCCTTGCCAAGGAAGTCGTCGTCGCCACGCGCAGCGCCGAGACGTTGAAGCGTGCCGAGGAGCTCAAGCTCGGCGATCGTTATACGACCTCCTCGGCCGAGGCGGTGAAGGATGCCGATCTCGTGATCGTGTCGGTGCCGGTCGGCGCCTCCGAAAGTGTCGCGAAAGAGATTGCCGGCAGCCTGAAACCGGGTGCGATCGTCACGGATGTCGGGTCGACCAAGGCGTCCGTGATTGCCCAGATGCAGCCGCATATGCCGAGCCATGTGCATTTCATTGCCGGCCATCCGATCGCGGGTACGGAAAAATCCGGCCCGGATGCGGGCTTCCCCGGCCTGTTCCAGGGACGCTGGTGCATCCTGACGCCGCTGGAAGGAACCGACGCGACGGCGCTGAAAACACTGCGCAGTTTCTGGGAAGCGCTCGGCTCCAGGGTTGACGAAATGGATGCCCAGCACCATGACAAGGTGCTCGCCATCGTTTCACACCTGCCGCATCTCATCGCCTACAATATTGTCGGAACGGCTGACGATCTGGAGACGGTGACGGAATCGGAAGTCATCAAATATTCCGCCTCCGGCTTCCGTGATTTCACCCGCCTCGCCGCATCCGACCCAACAATGTGGCGCGACGTCTGCCTGCATAATCGTGATGCGATCCTGGAAATGCTGGCGCGCTTCTCGGAAGACCTCGCCTATCTGCAGCGGGCGATCCGCTGGGGCGAGGGCGACAAGATTTTCGAACTCTTTACCCGCACCCGCGCCATCCGCCGCTCGATCGTCCAGGCAGGTCAGGACGTGGACACGCCTGATTTCGGCCGCCCGCATCCGCTGGAACAGAAATAGACATGGCGGAGATCGCGAAGCCAGTCCGGACGGATAGGGAATGGCTGCTTCGCGAAGATCATCATGTCGGCGAGGCCTGGATTTCGCGCTGCATCGATCTCGGCGAATATCTGATCGCCCGCGAGCTGGGCGAGATTGTCGGCTTCCTGCGCTTCTCCCGCTTCTGGGGCAGAATTCCCTATATGGAAATGATCCGCGTGCTGGAGGGGCATCGCCGGTCCGGCGTCGGCACGGCGCTGTTTCTCGCCTGGGAGAAGGACATGCGCGACAGTGGCGCGCGACTGCTGATGACCTCGAGCGAGTGCGATGAAAGCCGTCCGCAGGATTGGCATCGCCGCAACGGCTTTTTTGAAACCGGATCGATCGGGCTGCCCGGCATCCAGGCGGTGCCGGAAGTCTTCTTCCTCAAGAGGCTCGATTAGACCGGCGGGATCTTGCCGAGCGGAATGAAGCCGCTCACCGTGGCGTTGCCGTGATCGACGATGAGATCGACCGAAACCTTGTCGCCGCCGCCGGCAAGCGCCTTCAACAGCTTGGTCGCAGTATCGACCGTCGATGCAATGTCGGGGAAGGCCTCCTTGATGCTTTTGCCCCACGGGCCGAGCTGTTCGATCTCCAGCTTGAACTTGCCGGACAGGAAGCCGTTTTCGTCGAAGGCGAAGGGGCCGGAGACGGTCATCACCTTGCCATCGCCGATATCGGCCACGATGCGGCGAAGCTCGCCCTGAGAACCGTGAAGGCCCTGCTCGTCCGTGCCGTCGATCATTCCGGCCTTGCCGATCAGCGTCAGGTCGGCGCTCGCGGAGAATTTCGGGAAGACCTGCGGCCAGTCCTTGATAACAGCGTTGGAATTTTCGACCGAGATCGCGCCGTCAAGGTCCGCCCCGTTCTGCCGCAGGTGGATTTCGGTGCGGGCGGCATTAAAATTGATGGTCTGGCCGGTAAAGGAGGAGATGGCGACGGCCTTCAGCCCGTCGATGACGGTCGATGTGCGGTCGATGCCCTGCGCCTTGGTGACGAGGCTCGATTGCAGATTGTCCCATTGGGCATTGATGGTCAGGCCCTGCGCGGTGCGGATTTCGGCCGGGGAGTCGAGTTCCCAGACGATATGGCCGGGAGCGTAGACCTGGGCGGCAGATCGCAGCGCGCCGAAGGTGGCGGAGATGCCGTTCACATTGTCGTCCACGTCCACCTTGGAGCAGAAAAGGCCGATCCGGAAAGGAAAGCCGCGGAATTCGATATCGGCGCACTCGCCGCTCACGCCGGTGTCGGCGCGGGGAGCAATTGCGGTCAGCACCGTCTGTTTCAGCGCGGAGGCTGCATAGAACCAGCCGCCCGTGTAGAGAGCGATCACCAGAAGGATGGCGCCGCCCAGCAACCAGAATTTCCTGCCGCTGCTATATTGGCCGCTGCCGGATTGGCTTGACGCTGCCATGATGTTCTCCAATGGTGAGAGCGAAATCTGATTTTGATCTGGCGTGCGATATGGACGAATTTTGGGTATTTGGCTACGGCTCGTTGATGTGGAATTCGGGCTTCGAATTCGTCGAGCGATCGCAAGCCCTGGTTTATGGCTACCGGCGTTCGCTCTGCGTGCGCTCCTTCGTCCATCGTGGCAGCCGCGAAAATCCCGGGCTCGTCCTCGGTCTCGACAGGGGCGGCGCCTGCCGTGGCATGGCCTTTCGGGTCGCCGCGGAGAAATGGGACGAGGTGATCGACTATCTGCGCGCCCGCGAACTCGTCACCAATGTCTATCTGGAACGACACCTGCCGCTGCAGCTGCAGGACGGCCGCAGCGCGCGGGCCATCGCCTATGTGGTCGATCGCGCCCATGAGCAATATGCCGGCGCGCTCGATGCCACTGCTGCGGCGCGCATCGTCAACGTCTCTGTCGGCCAGTCAGGCCCGAACGACGCCTATGTCTTCAACACGCTCGCGCATCTCAAGGAGATGGGCATTCGCGACCAGTGGCTCGAGCAGGTGGTTGAGGAAATCACGCGGCTGCGGGCTGCGGCATAGATCCCGTCCCAGAGGGTCCACGTCTTCGGTTTCACGCAATTACGCCGTGGCGGCCTTTGCCTTGCGCAACTCGGCCAGCCGCTCCACGGCCGTCGGCGGCAGCGGCACATGCGGGTTGCGTTCGACCGTTTCGATCAGAAGCTGATCGCTGGCGCTTTCGGTCACGTCGATCAGGTGGGCGAAGAAGGCGTCAGGGTCCATGCCGGGCATGATAGGCGGCAGGATCTGTACCTTGAAATGACCAGGATAGCGCATGGTGCTGCGGCGCGGCCAGAACAGACCGGGATGCATGACGATGGGCACGACCGGCAGCTTCAGGTCGCGATACATGCGGGCGATGCCATATTTGTAGACCGGCTCGGCACCCGGCGGGCGGCGCGTGCCCTCGGGATAGATGATGAGCTGGCGGCCGGTGGCAAGCTCTTCCCTGGTGCGCTTCAGCACCTCGACCATCACCTTGCCTCTTGCGCCGCGATCGACCGGGATCATGCGCTGCTTCTTGGCGTACCAGCCGAAGAGCGGGATCCACATCAGTTCGCGCTTGAGGATGTAGACGGGATCGTCGAGCTCGGGCAGCAGCGCATAAGTATCCCAGAAGGATTGATGCTTCGGCGAAATGATGAAGCTGCCCTCCGGCAGGTTCTCCAGGCCCTCGACTTCGAATGTGGTGCCGACAATCACCCGCATCAGCCAATGGTTCGAGCGCGCCCAATTCTTGGGAACGTTGTAGGCGAGCTTGCGCGGGATGATGAAGTAGATGGGGGAGAGCACGATCATCCGCAGGATGAGGTTGGCATAGAAGATCGTGTTGAACAGAACGGAACGCAGGGCGATCATGAAACTTTCCCGAGGCATGGTCACGCCGACCGGCCTACACGATATTGCCGGCCAGAAAAAGCGTCTGATTGCCGGGGCCTGAGCAAAAGCCTCAGTTCTGGCCCGCCAGACTGGCGGAACGCAGGCCGGTATGGCGCAGGCCCACGAGGTTGCGGGCGCCTGCCAGCAGCACCTTGGCATATTCGGCCAGCATGACGCGCAAGGCGTTCGGGTCGGTGAACCAGTCGCGCGTCTTCAGATCGGAATTGACGACAGGATAGGGGATGAACTCGATCTCCGGATCCACATAGGCAAGTTCGGCCAGGCTGCGCGGCATGTGGTAGTTGTTGGTGACGACGAGGATGCTCTTATAGCCTCTGGCATGAATCCAGTTGGAGGCTTCCTCGGCATTGCCGATCGTATCGAGCGCGTCGTAGCCGATGTCGACACAGCAGGAGAAAAGATCGGCCGATCCTTGTGTCGTCCTGCGAATCTGCGTCGGCGTGGTGGAGGGATGCGCGCCTGAGATCAACAGCCGCCTGCCGGCGCCCTTCTGCAGGAGTTCAACGGCCTGATCGATACGCTGGTAGCCGCCGGTCAGCACGATGATGGCGTCCGCCCGCGGCTCGGCGGGCGGTTTCAGGGTCGTCACCGAATCTGCGAAGCGCAAAAAACCGCCGAAAATCAGTGCTGCGATCAATATGCAGGAAAAGCCCATCCAGCGCAGAATGCGACGGATCGGGCCACGCCGCGGCGAGACACTCTCGGGGCGTTCAAGCTCCGGGTCCGGGCGAATCGGATTGCGTGTCGTATGGCCCATCGTCATGAGTCGTGATTATACGCTGATTGCGGCGCGGAACAGACGCTTTCATGGCAAAACGGCATGGCTGTGATTAATTCACGATGCCGTCGGCCCGCGTCGGATCGGAACGCAACGTGTCGATCTCATAGATCGTACGCATGACCGTCAGCCGCGCCGTCAGCGTCGTCAGCAGGGCGATCACGATCATCGTCGCGAAGATGCCGAGATAGCCCAAGGCGCCGACCGAAAAAGTGCCGAAGAGGGCCGTTGCCTGATCGGTCTCGGGCGTGGCGATTGTCCTGGCCTGCAAGAAACCGGCGCCGGCGAAGAAGAGGGCAGCCAAAGCGCTGCCGATCGCCGAACCCTTGAGGCTGATCTTCAGGAAATGTTTCTGGAATTCGGTGGCGACGAAAGAACTTTCAGCGCCAACGAAATGCAGGACTTCCACGATGTGGCGGTTGCCCGACAGCACGCCGCGCGTGGCAAAGACCACCGTCAGCACCATGGCGGTGAAAACGAGAAGCAGGATGCCGGTGCCGATCATCACCGTCGTGCGGGCCATGGCAACCAGCCGGTCGACCCAGGTACGGTGATCGTCAAGGAAGGCTTGCGGAATGCTTTCCTTCAGAAGGTCGCGCATTGCCGCAAAGTCGGGCGGGTGGCTCTCGTCGATGGTGACGATGACGAGGCGCGGCACGGGAAGTTCCTTGATGTCGAGCCCGCTGCCGAGCCATGGCTCGAGAAGACGGGCGGTGGCGGCTTCGTCGACGATCTGGCCGCTCTTCGTGCCGACGAAGGTCAGCGCTATGTCGCGGGCCTGAACGAGCGCCTTTTCCATGTCGAGGTTGTCGTCCGGCTTGATCTGGATGGTGACTTCCCGGGAGATCTGGCTCTCCCAGCTTGCCGCCGTCGAGCGGACCATGCTGACGCCGCCGAGCGTCAGGCAGGCGAGGAAGGCCATGATGGCGATGACCACCATCAGCGCATTGCCCTGAATGTTCGAGGGCGGCAGGATCGGCGCCGTCGGGCGCACGCGCATTTCCGGCCGCTTGGGCTGCTGGGCGGGGGCAGCGGCGGGCGCCTTTGCGCGGGTCCTGGTGGGCGTCTTAGTCATAAATATCGAGATGCCCTTCCGAGAGGATCATGCGGCGGGCTTCCACCTGGTCCATCAGCGAGAGATCGTGTGTGGCGATCACCACTGCTGTGCCAAGGCGGTTGAGTTCCATGAAGAGGTTCAGCAGGCGCTTGGCCATCGGCGGGTCGACATTGCCGGTCGGCTCGTCGGCAAGCAGCACCTCCGGCCGGTCCATCAACGCGCGGGCGATTGCGGCGCGCTGCTTCTCGCCGCCGGAAAGCACCGGCGGCAGAACGTTGATGCGTTCGCCGAGCCCGACCCATTTCAGAAGTTCCAGCACGTCTGTCTTGTATGTGCTTTCATCCTTGCCGCGCACGCGAAGCGGCAGGGCCACATTCTCATAGGTGGTCAGATGGTCGAGAAGACGGAAATCCTGAAAGACGATGCCGACGCGGCGGCGCAGCAGCGGCAGTTCCGGCCGCGGGATCTCGGATATGTCGCGCCCGAACATGCGGATCAGGCCGCGGGTCGGCTGCAGCGACATGAAGAGAAGGCGCAGCAGCGTCGTCTTGCCGGCGCCGGACGGACCGGTCAGAAACTGGAAGGACTTTTTCGGGATGTCGAAAGTCAGGTCCCGGAGGATTTCCGGCCCCATGCCATATCGCAAACCGACATTTTCGAAGTGGATCAACGGGCAGCTCAGTCTTTCGTGGTTTCACCGCATGACTTGTTAACCAACACCGTTAACAGCGGGTAAATTTTGCCGGAAAAACGCCCGTTTGATGGCGATCTTTGCGAAGCATTAACCATTGAAATTTACGACTGGGCTGGATTCGTTTCAATGCCAAGATTGTCTTGGGCAGCGAAACCATGTGGACATCCGAGAGGTCGCCACCATGGAAGCATCCTCCTTCAGACGACAGGCCGCCGGACGGGCCTATGATTTTCTGCCGCCGGAGCGGGCTATCCGCCAACCCCGCCGCATGCCGCGCAGGGACGATGTTGCAGATGCCGAGTTCGTTGTCGTCGGCAAGCTGCGGCCACAGGGCGCATCTGCCGGTACCCGCGATCATAACGACAACCGCCGTCGTGGCGTCCCGCCGGCGACCCGGCCTCCGATCCTGCTTGCCATGGCGGCAGCGGTCGTTCGTGGCGCGGAGGCCTGGTTGCAGCAGGCTTCACTGCGGAGCTTTGCGGCGCTGGTTCTTTCGCTTTTCGTACTGGTCTTCGGGCTTGCCGGCGGATTTTCGGGATTTTCGGAGGGCGGAGCCTCACCGGCCGCTGCGCTGCACTTCTCGCATGTGACGATTACGCCGCGCGACGCCAACGGCATGCGCATCCTGCTGATCAACGGCATCATCGAGAATGACAGCGGCGTCACGCAATCTGTGCGGCCCATTCGCGCCGATCTCATTGCCGACGAGCGGCTGACTGCGAGCATCGTCATCGCGCCGCCGACGGATGCCATTTATGCCGGCCAGAGCCGTGGCTTTTCGGCGCGCCTGCAGCATGCCGGCGGCAAGGTGCCGGAGGTCCGGCTTTCCTTCATGCCTTGAGCGTCAGGAGACGTTTTTAGGTGGGCGGCCGGAAAAACCGGTCCTTCCGGGGTGTTTCGCCGGGATTAATGTGCTAACGGCTACCCTTCATTTTTACGGAGCAAGCCCTTATGCCTGTCGTGCGCGGAAAAAACATCGAGCCGCTCTTTACTGCCGAGCAGATCGCCGAGCGCAACCATTCCATGGCGCAGCAGATCGCGGCCGGCCCGACGAAGGACCTGCTGGTCATTGCCGTGCTCAAGGGCTCCTTCATCTTTGCGGCCGACCTGCTGCGCGCCCTGCACGATACGGGCCTTGCCCCCGAGGTGGAGTTCATCACGCTCTCGAGCTATGGTACGGGCACGGTTTCGCAGGGCGTGCGCATCGTCAAGGATATCGACAGCGACGTGAAGGACCGCGATGTCCTGCTGATCGACGACATCCTCGAATCCGGCCGTACGCTGCGGTTTGCCAAGGAACTGCTCTACGAGCGCGGCGCGCGCAACGTGACGATCGCCGTGCTGCTCGACAAGCGCGTCAAGCGCAAGGAGGAACTGGAAGCGGATTATGTCGGCTTCGAATGCCCCGATTATTTCGTCGTCGGTTACGGCATGGATGTCGCCTATGCCTTCCGCGAACTGCCCTTCGTCGGCGTGGTTACCGGCGACGCCTGAGGCGTGCTGCTTCAAGACGGCTTGTTAACCATTCCGTCGATCGGCCCGACATGTTTACCGATCGCTAGGGAACCGCATGCGATCTCCGTCGCGGGGCATGACGACGGAGCAATGCACAGATGGCAAAAATTCTGATCACGGAAGACGAGGATTCCCTTCGTACTTTCGTAGCCCGGGCACTACGCCTTGACGGTCATGAGACCGATGAAGCCGCCGATGGGGCGGAAGGGCTGGAAAAGCTGAAAGGCGGCAGCTACGACCTGCTGCTTTCCGATATCCGCATGCCGGTCATGGACGGCATCGAACTGGCGCATCAGGCGAAAGACGCCTTTCCGGCGCTGAAAATCCTGCTGATGACAGGTTATGCCGAACAGCGCGAACGGGCCGACGACCTCGCTGAAAAGATCATCGATGTCGTGCCGAAACCGTTTGCCCTGCCGGATATCCGCAAGGCCGTGGCGAGAGCGCTGGTCGCCTGACATTGTGGCGCGGCGTGCCTCAAGGCACGCCAACTGCCCACTTTCCCTCGATATCACTGAATATCCAGCAGCCGTTCGAGATACTGACGCTCGATCGCCTGGGTCGGATTGTTGCCGAGCTTTTCACGGATCGCGTCCAGGATCTCCCGGGCGCGCTGAACATCGATCTCGTCGGGTATTTTCACATCGTTGTTCATGTCAGCCCCGTCGGTCTGACGCAGGCGGCCGAGCGGATCGCGACCGTTCTGGTTGCCCTGGCCAAGCTGGCCGTTCGGGCCTTGCTGTCCCTGCTGGCCCTGTTGGGCCTGCATCATCTGGTTCATCATGTCACGTGCGCCCTGGCGCAGGGCCTCGAGAGCCCGTCCCTGGCCTTCAACGGCGCTGCTGCCGTTGCCCTGGCCGAGGTCACGGCCGGCGCCCTCCATTTCGCGCTGTGCCTGACCGAAGCCTTCGCCCGGCTTCATGCCCATGTCGCCAAGGCTTTTCTGCAGTTCCTGCAACTGCTTGCCGAGCGCATCCTGCTGGCCACGAAGCTGTTTCAGTGCTTCGCGCAGTTGCTCGGCCGTCATCTGGTCGCCGGGCTGCTGGCCTTGCTCCTGCTGGCCCTGCTGTTGCTGCTGGCCATCCTCGCCCGGCATCATGTCGTCCATGCCGGGGTCGCCGCGCTGCATGCGGTCGCGAAGCTGCTGGTCGAGGCGGAACGTCTCGTCCATCAGTTTCTGCTGGTCGCGCAGGATCTG
Source organism: Hyphomicrobiales bacterium (assembly GCA_900471515.1). Taxonomy (GTDB): domain Bacteria; phylum Pseudomonadota; class Alphaproteobacteria; order Rhizobiales; family Rhizobiaceae; genus Rhizobium. The sequence goes on from UCFC01000030.1 coordinate 135,355, forward strand.
GCCGAGCTTGTTCATCTGCTGGGTGAGCTGGCTGTTTTCCTGCTGCTGCTGACCGCGTTGCGGGCGAGCCGTCTGCAGGTTGTTCATCAGCCTCTGGAGTTCGGAGAGCATCTGCTGGGCGGCATCGCGATTGCCCGACCGGGCCAGGTTTTCAATCTGGTCCATCATGCGCTGCAGATCCTGCTGGCGCAGGAAATTCTGAGCGTTCTGGTTCGGCTGCATCGGCATGTTCTGCAGGCGCTCCGCAAGCTCGTTCATATAGTCCTGCATTGCCTTGCGCAGCTCGTCCATCAGCTTCTTGATTTCGGCATCCGAAGCATTGCGGTTCAGCGCGTCGGCGAGGTTCTGCTGAGCGTCGCGCAGCCGCCGTTCGGCAAGCGAAAGATCGCCCTCCTCAATGCCGAGGGCGATTTCCCAGAGATATTGGGCCGTATCCTTGAGCTGCTCATCGGCCCTGGCGAGCTTCATGCGCGCGAGCGCGGATTCGATCAGCAGGTAGTGGGTGGTGTTGGGAATCGTCTCCTCGGGCCGGATCGTCACGGCTTCGTTGAGTGCGATGGCCTCGGGCATCCTGCGGGTATCGAGAGCAAAGGTCTGGCGCTCCTCGGCGACAGCTGCCGCCAGTGGTTCGCTGAAGGGGCGTGACGGCATGACCATCTCATAAGGCGGGCTGCGGCCCGTCTGTCCGGCGGCATCCTTGGCGACGAGGGTGATGCGCACACGCTTGCCGGCCAGCGGATGTTCGGTCAGGTTCTTGCTCGTCAGGCCCTTGCCGTCACGCGCGTTGCGGCGCGGAATGTCCAGCCGGAAATCCGGCAGAGGATAGAGCGGCGTTGCGGCGGGATCGGATTCGACCGGCACGATCTCGGCATGGGCTTCCTGCACGCCGTAATCGTCCTTCACCGTGAAGCCGATTTCCAGAGCGCCGTTGACGGCGCGGCGGGGCATGCCGTCGAAGGCAATTTCCGGCGCCTTGTCGGGCAGCACCTCAAAATTCCAGGTGCGGCCGTTTGCCTGCAGTGCGCCATTCTCCTCGAGCTTCATGATGTGCGTCTGCGCCGTCGGCTGCGGTGCGGCCGGCGTGCCCGAAGCCTGTTCGGTATTGGTACCCGTCGCCTGCTGCGGCCGGGTGTCGTCCTGCACCGCGATTTCCTGGCTCTGGCCACCGGCCTTCCTGAACAGCACCTTCTCGGTCGACTGGCCGCCGCTGACACGCACCGTCAGACTGGAAAACTGCGGAACGCCGATCGGCGCCTGTTCGCTGCCGTCGGCTGTCAGATAGATCGGCGCGCGGCCGGTATAGGCCGGTGGCGTCACCCATGCATCGACGCGTACGGACGGATTGCTCGTAATCTGTGCGGGCGCGGGCTGAAACGCATCGGCGAGCGTGCCGCCGTTGATCGACAGCGAATAGGCGAAAGCCGTGACGACAAGCAGCGCCGGAACGGCACGCAGGGCGAAGCGGTCGTGCCGGGCGATATCGGGGCGCGGCAGGCCGGCATCCAATATCGCGATCTTCTGTGCCATGCGCATCTGGTGTTCGCGCCACAGGGCGCGGGAGAATGGCGTATCGAAGGCGGGCTCATCTTCCTGTACCATGACCGGCTGATGCGCCAGGCCGTTGCGCGCTTCCAGCATACGGTCGGCATCGGCCACCTGTGGCCAGCGAAGATTGCGGAACGGCAGCAGGCAAACAAGGAAGCTGGCGGCAAAGGCGACCAGGAGGATGACGCGCAGCCAGTCAGGCACGATGCGGAAGAAGCCGAACCAGGAAACCGACAGATAAATCGCGATGACGGAAAGAGCAGGCACCAGCAGCGGAAGAACCTGCTCGGCAAACAGCACGATCCGGGCCAGGAAACGTTTTGCCGCCACCAGCCGCGCCAGAGAGGGTTGAAGCGCGAATGCGCCTTTCTTCTGCCTTGCGGGGCTTGTCATCAATCCGGTCTCCGCGATCTGGCGTTCAGGGAACAGAGGGCGCTTCCGGCGATTGCTGGGCAATACGCTCACGAAAGAAAAGGATAACACTCTTTGTGGCGAAGGCGAGGGCGAGCACCGGTCAATACCGGTTTTTCGTGTGTGGTCGCCAAAAAGTGATTGCGACTTTTAGTCCAGCCAAGCCGGGAGGGAATCGAGACCGATCAGCTCGGAATAGGTGCGGCGGGGCCGGATCACATGGAATTCGTCGCCCTTGACCAGGACTTCGGGCACCAGCAGGCGGCTATTGTAGGTGCCGGCCTGGACCGCGCCATAGGCGCCTGCGGTGCCGACTGCCAGAAGATCGCCCGGTTTCGGGGTCGCCATTTCGCGGTCGAGCGCGAGATAGTCGCCTGTCTCGCAGACGGGGCCGACGACATCGGCACGGATGCGCGGCGCGCTGGCGGCCGAAATCACGACCGGGCGGATCTCATGATAGGCCTCATACAGCGTCGGGCGGATGAGGTCGTTCATCGCGCCGTCGACGATCACAAAGGTCTTTTCGCCACCATCCTTCACGTAGATGACCTCGGTCACGAGAATGCCGGCATTGCCGACGATCAGGCGGCCCGGCTCGGTAACGATCGTGCAGTTGAGGGCGCGAAGCTGGTTCTTGACGACCGCGGCATAGGCGTCCGGCAGGGGTGGCGGGTCGTTGTCGTCTCTATAGGGGATGCCGAGGCCGCCGCCGATATCGACATGGTGGATGGAGTGGCCGTCGGCACGCAGCGTGTTGACGAGATCGTGCAACAGCTTGAAGGCATCGTCGAAGGGCTGCAGCTTGGTGATCTGGCTGCCGATATGCATGTCGATGCCGGTCACTTCGATGCCGGGCAGGCTGGCGGCGCGGGCATAGATGGCGCGGGCGCGCTCCCAGGAGATGCCGAACTTGTTTTCCTTCTTGCCCGTCGAAATTTTCGCGTGGGTGCGGGCATCGACATCGGGATTGATGCGGAAGGAAACGGGCGCCTTTTTGCCGGCGCGCATGGCGCGCTGGTTGAGGACTTCGAGTTCCGGTTCGGATTCGACGTTGAAGCAGTAGATGCCGGCTTCCAGCGCATAGTCCATCTCGTGCGGCGTCTTGCCGACGCCGGAAAACATGATGCGGTTGGCGGGAACGCCCGCGGCGAGCGCGCGGCGCAGCTCGCCTTCGGAAACCACGTCGATGCCGGCGCCGAGCCGGCCGAGCGTCTTCAGCACGGCCTGGTTCGAATTCGCCTTCATTGCGTAGCAGACCATGGAATCGACATCGCCGAAGGCTTCGGCGAAGACCCGGTAGTGGCGTTCGAGCGTGGCTGTCGAATAGACGTAGAAGGGCGTGCCCACGGCCTTGGCAATCTCGGGAACGGGAACGTTCTCGGCGTAGAGAATGCCGTCACGATACTCAAAGTGGTTCACGGACGTCGCGCCTTAGAGAAGGGGATCGAGAACGAAAGGCTTGTCGACGGTACCCGGCTGTTTCGTCGGCTTGGAAATGTCGCCGCCCTTCGTGGCGTTGGCGCTCGGCGGGTCGAGATCACCCTTGCGGCCGCATCCGGCAACGGCAAGGCCGATGACGGCAAAAACCACCGTAAGGCGGATGAAATGCGGCAAGCTCGTCTGCATGGATATCCTCATATCGGGCACTGGGCGGGCACTGACTGGCACTTTCATAGCGAAGTTTATCAGCCTTGTGCACCCCGATTGTTGAAGCCTGGTCCCCGGCGCATTTGCTGTCCGCCGGGGAAATGCGTCAGTTGCGGGCGCGCCAATAGGCGATCTGCTTCCTGACTTCGGAAGGCGCCGTTCCGCCGAAGCTCTTGCGGCTTGCAACCGAAGCCTCGACCGTCAGCACGTCATAGACCTTCTCGGTGATGGCCGGGTTGATCGCCTGAAGATCGGCGAGCGGAAGTTCGGCGAGATCGCAGCCCCTGCTTTCGGCAAGGGCCACGGCGCGGCCCGTCACATGGTGCGCGTCGCGGAAGGGAAGCCCTGCCTCGCGTACCAGCCAGTCGGCGAGATCGGTCGCGGTCGAATAGCCGGAGCCGGCCGCCGCCTTCATTCTCGTCGTGTTGACCGTCATGTCGCGGACCATGCCGGTCATGGCGGCAATTGCCAGTTCCAGGCTTTCGGCGGCGTCGAAAACCTGTTCCTTGTCTTCCTGCATGTCCTTGGAATAGGCGAGCGGCAGGCCCTTCATGATCGTCAAAAGGGCGATCAGCGAGCCGTTGATACGGCCGGTCTTGGCGCGCACCAGCTCGGCTGCGTCCGGGTTTTTCTTCTGCGGCATGATCGAGGAGCCGGTCGAGAAGGCGTCGGAAAGGCGCACGAAGCCGAATTGCGGCGTCGACCAGATGACGATCTCTTCTGCCAGGCGCGACAGGTGCACGGCGCAGATCGCGGCAATTGCGAGGAATTCGATCGCGAAGTCGCGATCCGAGACCGTGTCGATCGAATTGCGGGTCGGCTCGCGGAAGCCGAGCGCCTTGGCCGTCATGTGGCGGTCGATCGGATAGCCGGTGCCGGCGAGTGCGGCCGCACCGATCGGGCTTTCGTCCAGATGTTCGATCGCATGGCGCACGCGCGAGCGGTCGCGGCCGAACATTTCCACATAGGCCATGCAATGATGGCCGAAAGTGACCGGCTGGGCGGTCTGCAGATGGGTGAAGCCGGGCATGACGCTGTCTGCATGTTCCTCGGCGCGATCGAGGAAAGCCGCGATCAGGTCCGTCAGCATGGCCTCGGTCTTCTGCAGCTCTTCCTTGACCCAGAGGCGGAAGTCGAGCGCCACCTGATCGTTGCGCGAGCGGGCGGTGTGGAGACGACCGGCGGCCGGGCCGATCAGGGTCGCCAGCCGGGCTTCGACATTCATATGGATGTCTTCGAGCTGGCGGGAAAACTCGAAGTTGCCGCTTTCGATTTCTGACAGGATCGTGTTTAGCCCGTGAACGATCTTGTCCTTATCGTCTGCTGAAATGATGCCTTGATGGGCGAGCATCGTGGCATGCGCGATCGAGCCGCGGATATCCTGGGCAAACAGCTTCTTGTCGAAACCGATCGAGGCATTTATCTCCTCCATGATCGCATCGGGGCCGGAGGCGAAACGTCCGCCCCACATCTGGTTGGAGGATTTGGTGTCCGTCTTGTCCTCGGCCATGGAAGATGCCCGTCCTGGAGAATGAAATGACGACGAAAAAACCTTTCGGCCTGCCGTCCGTGAAACTGATCGCAATCGCCGCCGTTGCAGGCGTTGTTGCCGGTGCGGCAGCGGTATACGTGAAGGAGACGGGCATTGGCAATGGCGTCGGTGATATGGCCTCGGCCGAATGCCCGCTGACAAAGGAGCGCGCCGCCAATCTGAGCCCGCTCATGAAGGGCCAGGTTGCCGCCATGGTTGCTGCCAGCCAGCCGAAGAAACTTCAGACCGTCGCCTTCAACGGTCCGGACGGCCAGCCGATGACGCTCGATCATTTTGCGGGCAAGACCGTGCTTCTCAATCTCTGGGCCACATGGTGCGTGCCCTGCCGCGAGGAGATGCCGGCGCTCAACGCATTGGAGAAGGAGATGGGCAGCGCCAAGTTCCAGGTCGTGCCCGTCAATATTGATAGTGGCGACGACGAGAAGCCGAAAGCCTTCCTCAGCGAAATCGGGGTCGATGCCCTGCAGCTCTACCGAGACAATACGATCGGTGTCTTCAACAGCCTGAAGAAAGAGGGCCTTGCCTTCGGCCTTCCGGTAACGCTGCTGCTCGATGACAAGGGCTGCCTGATCTCGGCCATGAACGGTCCCGCCGCCTGGGACAGCGAAGACGCCAAGGCGCTGATCAAGGGTGCCGTAGGCTCTTGAGACCGGCGGTCAGGAATCGCCGGCGCCGCGAATGAGGAAGATGCCTGCAAGCCCGATCAGGACGCAGCATTGCAGCAGGAACATCGGCAATTCGCTCGACATGGGGTTTTCCTTCCGTTGATCGCAAGGAAAGCATGTCGCGGACATTTGTTCCATTCGCCTTTTCAGGCGATCATCCCTCAGCGGGTCGGAACCGGGGTTTCACCGCGATAATCATAGAAGCCGCGGCCGGATTTGCGGCCGAGCCAGCCAGCTTCGACATATTTCACCAGCAGCGGGCAGGGGCGGTACTTGCTGTCGGCAAGGCCGTCGTGCAGCACCTGCATGATCGACAGGCAGGTGTCGAGGCCAATGAAATCTGCAAGCTGCAGCGGTCCCATCGGGTGGTTGGCGCCAAGCCTCATGGCCGTGTCGATGGCATCGACCGTGCCGACGCCTTCATAGAGCGTATAGATCGCTTCGTTGATCATCGGCAGCAGGATGCGGTTGACGATGAAGGCCGGGAAATCCTCGGCCACCGTCACCGTCTTTTCCAGCGATGCGACGAATTCCTTGGCGGCGGAGAAGGTCGTTTCTTCGGTGGCAATGCCGCGCACCAGTTCCACGAGTTTCATGACCGGCACCGGATTCATGAAATGGATGCCCATGAAGCGCTCGGCACGGTCGGTCGCAGCCGCCAGACGGGTGATCGACAGCGAGGACGTGTTGGTGGCAAGGATCGCTTCCGGTTTCAGAACCGGACAGACCTGCGCATAGATCTTGCGCTTGACGCTTTCATCCTCGGTCGCCGCTTCGATGACGAGGTCGGAGGGGGCAAGGTCGTTGATGTCAGCCGAACCGGTGATGCGCGAAAGCGCCGCGCTGCGCTCTGCATCGGTCATCTTGCCGTTCGTCACCTGCCGGGCAAAATTGCCGTTGATGGTGGCAAGGCCGGACTCGATGCGATCCTGCGACAGGTCGTAAATGTGAACCTTGTATCCTGCGGCGGCCGAAACATGCGCGATGCCACAGCCCATCTGGCCCGCACCGATGATACCAATATTCTTCAACACCGCGCTCATCTCCAACCCCCGCCCGGCATACGCCCCCGCGCTGCCGGTATTTTTATATGAAATTGCCGGACGAAAGATCGCCCGGCAAAAAGTAGTAGACCGATAGAAGACAATTTTCCAGTCATTCGCAAGTGCGAAAAGAAGGCAATATGCCCGATCAGAGGGCTTTTTCGAGCTCCGGCAGCACGTCGAAGAGATCGGCGACAAGTCCATAGTCGGCAATCTGGAATATCGGTGCTTCCTCGTCCTTGTTGATGGCGACGATGACCTTCGAATCCTTCATGCCGGCGAGATGCTGGATGGCGCCGGAGATGCCGCAGGCGATGTAGAGCTGCGGTGCGACGACCTTGCCGGTCTGGCCGACCTGCCAGTCGTTCGGGGCGTAACCGGCATCGACGGCGGCGCGGGAAGCGCCGACGGCGGCGCCGAGCTTGTCGGCGACCGGCAGAATGACTTCCTTGAACTTTTCGGCCGAGCCGAGCGCACGGCCGCCGGAAATGATGATCCTGGCGGAGGTCAGTTCCGGCCGTTCGGAGGCCGACAACGCGTCGGACACGAAGGTCGAAAGGCCGGGATTGGAGGTGGCCGCAACGGGCTCGACAGCGGCGGAGCCGCCCTCGGCAGCAGAGGCGAAGGAGGCGGTGCGTACGGTGATGACCTTCTTGGCGTCGGTTGCCTGCACCGTCTGGATGGCGTTGCCGGCGTAGATCGGGCGCTTGAAGGTGTCGGGCGAAACCACTTCGACGATTTCGGAGATCTGGGCGATATCGAGGAGGGCTGCGACGCGCGGCATGACGTTCTTGCCGGTCGATGTGGCGGCAGCGACGATCGTGTCATAGCTGCCGGCCAGCGAGACGATCAGGTCGGCCAGCGGTTCGGCAAGGTTGTTGGCGAGGTCGTCGCTTTCGGCGAGCAGCACCTTGGAAACGCCTGACAGTTTCGCAGCCGCGTCGGCGGCAGCCTTGGCACCCTTGCCGGCGACGAGAACGTGGATGTCGCCGCCGATCCCGGCGGCCGCCGTCAGGGCCTTGGCGGTCTGGTCGGAAAGGCTCGCATTGTCGTGGTCAGCCAGAAGAAGAATGGCCATATTCGTAATCCTTTCTCGAACCTTAGAGGACGCCGGCTTCGTTCTTGAGCTTGTCGACAAGCTCGGCGACCGATTTTACCTTGACGCCCGCCTTGCGGCCGGACGGCTCCTCCGTCTTCAAAACCTTGAGGCGCGGGGTGGTGGAAACGCCGAAATCGGCCGGGCTCTTCTTGTCGAGCGGCTTCTTCTTCGCCTTCATGATGTTGGGCAGCGTGGCGTAACGCGGTTCGTTGAGGCGCAGGTCGGTCGTGACGACGGCCGGAAGCTTGACCTTGATCGTCTGCAGGCCGCCGTCGATTTCGCGCGTGACGGTCGCGCTGTCGCCGTCGATCTCGACCTTGGAGGCGAAGGTTGCCTGCGCCGAGCCGAGAAGGGCTGCGAGCATCTGGCCGGTCTGGTTGGAATCGTCGTCGATCGCCTGTTTGCCGACGATGATGAGACCCGGCTTTTCGGCATCGGCGACGCCCTTGAGGATCTTGGCGACGGCGAGCGGTTCGACCGCGTCGTCGGTCTCGACGAGGATGGCGCGATCGGCGCCCATGGCGAGCGCGGTGCGCAGCGTTTCCTCTGCCTTGGCCGGGCCGATCGAGACGACGACGACTTCCTCGGCCTTGCCGGCCTCCTTCAGGCGAAGGGCTTCCTCAACGGAAATCTCGTCGAACGGGTTCATCGACATCTTGACGTTGGCGAGGTCGACGCCCGATCCATCCGGCTTGACGCGGATCTTCACGTTGTAATCGACAACGCGCTTGACTGGGACGAGAATTTTCATGGGGTCCTTCCTTCGAACAGAGATGGGCCTTCAACAGAGACTTCTGGGAAAATGCGCGCTCGGGCGCCGCTCCGATTGTCGAATGGCGACATGGATACGCGTTTTTCCTCCAAATACAACGCTTGCCTGACGCTGCCGGTCGATTTGAATTGCAATATATTAACGTTTACGTTCACGTCAATATTAAAGCTTGTCCCGCCCCCAGGGCAGGCGCGGCGGTGCGGGCATGCCCGAAGCGGTAACGCGGATGGGGATCGGCCGATCCTGGACGGCACGCGGCGTGACGATCTGCCGGTCGAAAAGCGGCACGCCAGGCCGGCGCAAAATGAAAACGAGCAGGGCACCCGCTATGATGCCGCCGACATGCGCGCCCCAGGAGACATTGCCGTTGGCATCGGCCAGCAGCATGAAAAATTGCTGACCGACCCAGAAGAGGAGCGGAATGAAAGCCGGCAGCGGCAGGGGCACGCGGAAGAAGACCAATACCCAGACGCGTATGCGCGGATGCAGCATGAGATAGGCGGCGACGACGCCGGAAATCGCACCCGACGCGCCGACGAGCGGCGCCTCCGACGCCGTCGACAGCAGGCCGTGGCAGAGGGCGCCGGCCGCAGCGCAGGCGAGGTAAAAGACGAGGAAGCGCAAATGCCCCATCGCATCCTCGACATTGTCGCCGAAGACCCAGAGGAAGATCATGTTGCCGGCAAGATGCCAGAAACCCGTATGAATGAAGGAATAGGTAATGTAGGTCGCCGCCTCCGGCACGATCTCCAGCCCCGGCGCCAGTTCGGCGTGGCCGAAGATGATGGCCGGGATATAACCGAGGCCGATGGTTGCGGCCTGGGCGACCTGTTCGCTTTCGACTGTGGTGAAGATCCAGGCGGCGACGTTTGCCGCCATCAGGCCAAGCGTGACCCACTGGACCTTGATATGCTTCAGCGTATTGGCATCGTGCAGCGGTATGAACATGAAGGCCTGCCCCCGGGCGATCGTGATGGCTGCGACCCTACCTGTTTTTTCCGGGAACCCAAAGCACATCCGCCGTGCCGCCGTCATTGGCGTGGCGGGCGGCGACGAACAGGAAGTCGGAGAGGCGGTTGACATATTTCAGCGCTGCGGCGCTGACCGCTTCTCCCTCGCTGCGGGCAAGGGCGACCATCAGCCGTTCGGCGCGGCGCGCAACCGTCCGGGCAAGGTGCAGATGGGCGGCGGCGGGGCTGCCCGCGGGCAGCACGAAGGATTTCAGCGGCGCCAGATCGGCATTCAGCCTGTCGATATCCTGCTCCAGCCTGTCAACCTGGCTTTCGACGATGCGCAGAGGCTCATAGGCCGGTGGCTCGTCTGTCTCCGGAGTGGCGAGGTCGGCGCCGAGGTCGAACAGGTCGTTCTGGATCAGCACCAGCATGGCGTCGAGTTGGTGCAGGCCTGCCGTGTGCAGTCTCGCAACGCCGATTGCCGAATTGGTTTCGTCGATCGTCCCGTAGGCTTCGACGCGCAGATCGTGTTTGACGCGGCGCGGGCCGGAAACCAGCGCCGTGGTGCCGTCGTCTCCGGTTCTGGTATAGATCTTGTTGAGCTTGACCATTGCCGGGTCTCGGATCAGCTCGGGCGTCCGCCGCCGGTCAGCCACAGCGTCAGCATGATCAGGACGACGGCGATCGCCTGCAGGAGCACGCGAAGCTGCATCAGCTTGTTGGAAAGGTTCGCATCGCCACCCTTCATCATGTTGAACAGGCCGCGGATCAGGACAAGGGCGACGAGGCCCATGACGATGATCGCGATGACGTAGGTGACCGTGGACATGGCAGTCTCTTTTCTCTTCAGTCCGTCCAGCGCATCAGGCGGTAGAAAAGGTCGGCCGGAAGCAGCCTCTTCAATATCATACCCTGTTTCGCCGGAGTCGTTACCGGATAATGTGGCTTCGGTTTTTTCGAGTTCAATGCATGCGTCAATACCGCATAGACCGCCTCGGGACCAAGCTTGTGCCTGTTGATCGGACCCGAGCCTTCGAGACGGGCAAGCTGCCGCCGGTATTCGATCGCGTGCGGAGAGTTTTCAACGTCGATATGCTCCCGGATCTTCGCCAAAGCGTTGGCCGTGAACCGGCTGGCGATCGGTCCAGGCTCGATCAGGCTCACGTGAATGCCGCTTCCCTGCAGTTCCATGCGCAAGGTGACGCTCAGGCCTTCCAAGGCGAATTTCGAGGCGGTGTAGGCGCCGCGATAGCGATAAGGCACAAGGCCGAGGATCGAGGAACATTGCACGATGCGGCCTTCACCGCGCCGGCGCATGAGGGGAATGACCTGCCGGGTGAGTTCATGCCAGCCGAAGACATTCGTCTCGAACTGGTCGCGCAGCGCCTGGGTGGGGAGATCCTCGACCGCGCCCGGCTGCCCGTAGGCGCCGTTGTTGAACAGCGCATCGATTCGCCCGCCGCTGCGTTCGGCCACTGTCTTCACCAGAGCCGAGATCGTCTCCGGCTGAGTATAGTCCATCAGCAGGGCTTCGATGCCGTCTGCTTCCAGCGGCGGCATATCCTCGGTCTTGCGGACTGTGGCGAAGACCCGCCAGCCATCCGCTCTCAAGGCGCGGGCGCAATAGGCGCCGATGCCGGAAGAGCATCCGGTGACGACGATGGTGCGCGACTCCGCCATTCAATGATTCCTGTACAAAGTAGGACTCGTTTCCCATATTCGCGGGAAGGATACAATTGGGAAGCCGAATGCAGAAAGTCCTGCGCACCCTCTATGATGTGGTCTACGACGCCATCTGCCACCTCATCGACGATGACGGTTTTGCCATGGCAAGCCATGTGGCACTCTCCAGCCTGCTTGCGGTCTTTCCCTTCCTGATCTTCGGCACGGCGCTTGCCAATTTTCTCGGCGCAGATCAATTTTCGAACTACGCGATCCATTTCATCTTCGACACCTGGCCCGCGGCTATCGCCAAGCCGCTTTCTGACCAGCTCGTCGAGGTTCTCACAATCCCGCGTGGCGGTCTTCTCACCATCTCGGTGCTTGCGGCGGCATACTTTGCTTCAAATGGCGTCGAAGCCCTGCGCATCTCGCTCAACCGCGCCTATCGCGTGCAGGAAACCAGGCCATGGTACCTGACGCGCCTTTTCAGTCTCGGCTACGTGCTTGTCGCGGTCATTATCGTCGCGGCCATCAGCATCCTGCTTGTTGCCGTCCCCGTCGGCCTCGATTACGCGCGCGACTGGCTGTTGCATACCGATACTCTCGAACTGCTTCCGGAAATCGTAAGGCAATGGCTGCCAACGGCGGTCGATACGCTCGAAATCGTCTTCGGCTGGCGTATCTACGGCACTCTGCTGCTTCTGACGCTCGGTCTGCTGGTTGTGCATCTATGGTTGCCCGCCGGCAAGCGCCGCGTCTTCGATGTTGTTCCCGGCGTTCTTCTCACCTTGTTGCTTTGGCTCGCGGGTGCCTTGATCTTTGCCTACTACCTCGCGACCTTCGCCAATTACACCGCCACCTATGCCGGTCTGGCATCCGTGATGATCGTGCTGATTTTCCTCTACATGGTGGGCGTCATTTTCATCGTCGGCGCAGAGATCAATGCGGCGCTGATGAAGTTTCGGGTGCTGCGCAATTTCTCGCGCACGTTTTCCGTGGTCGGCCGCGACCATGTTGCCAAATCAAAGCCCGACAAGTCAAAGCCCGACAAGACGGCGAATATCGGCAGCTGACAGGCCTCTTGCGCGCAGTTCCGCAAGGCCGGTGTCGCCCTGGCTCTTGGAGAGCTTGCGACCCTCTCCGTCCGCAATCAGGCGGTGATGGTGGTAGACGGGCTGCGGCAGGTCCAGCAGCGTCTGCAGCAGCCGGTGGACCGAGGTGGCGTGAAAGAGGTCGAGGCCACGCACGACATGGGTCACGCCCTGCAGCGCGTCGTCGATGACGACGGAGAGATGGTAGCTGGAGGGAGCATCCGAGCGCGAGAGAACGATATCGCCCCAGGCGGCCGGCTCGGCGAGGATGTCGCCCTTCCGTTCGTCGCCGGTTTCGGTCCAGAACAGCGGCTCGGCGAGCAGGTCCATCGCTCTATGCATGTCGAGGCGCCAGGCATGTTTCAGGCCGGAGGCCAGCAGGGCCTCGCGCTCTTCCTCGCTCCGGTCACGATCATCGGCCGGATAATGCGGCGTGCCGTCGGGATCGCGCGGCCAGGGACCGTTCACGCGCTCGTAGGCCGCAACGCGGGTCTTGACCTCGCCACGTGTCAGAAACGACGGATAGACCAGCCTGCGTTCGATCAGAGAGCGGAGGGCGGCCTGGTATTCGGAAAAATGTTCGGACTGGCGGCGTACCGGCTGCTCCCATTCTATCCCGAGCCAAGTGAGATCGGCATAGATGCCGGCTTCGAATTCGGGTGTGCAGCGTGTCAGGTCGATGTCTTCAATGCGCAGCAGCAACCGGCCTTCCGTCGCTTTCGCCATGTCTTCGTTCAGGAAGGCCGACAGCGCGTGGCCGAGGTGCAGTGGCCCGTTGGGGCTCGGGGCGAAACGGAAGACGGGTTTTTGACGCGGAGTCGTGATCATGCTTTCTTCTGGCACGGATTTGAAGCGATCGCGAGGCAAGGTGCGGGTCATCAGCAATGAAAAGGATATTGAAGAGGGGCTTGCCGCTCTTCTCGTTCTCGATCCCCGGCTCGTGGCGATCGCCAGGGAGGCCGGCCCGGTCCCGCTGCGGCTGCGCGAGCCGGGTTTTGCGGGGCTTGCCCACATCATCGTTTCGCAAATGGTATCGCGCGCCAGCGCCGAGGCGATCTGGCGACGGATGCAGCCCGAGAGCGGATTGCTGAGCGCGGAAACTTACATACTGCTTCACCCCGATGCCTGGCGTGAATTCGGGCTTTCGCGGGCCAAGGCCGACACGCTGACGCGGATTGCGCAGGCCGTCGCTTCCGGGCGAATCAATCTGCAGGCGCTGGCGCAAAAACCGCCTGCCGAAGCGCTCGCTGAACTGACGGCGCAGAAGGGAATCGGACCGTGGACGGCCGAGGTCTATCTGATGTTCTGCGGCGGCCATGTGGATGTGTTTCCGGCGGGCGACGTGGCGCTGCAGGCGGCGGTCGCTGCGGCATTCGGTCTCGCTGAACGCCCGCAAGCCAAAGCCCTTGCAGGGCTTGCGGAAATCTGGTCGCCCTGGCGCTCCGTGGCAGCCCGGCTTTTCTGGGCATATTACGCCGCAAAAATGCGTCGCGACGTGTTGCCGATCGGCTGACGGACGCCATCCGTCTATTCGCCTTTATCCCCTGAATTTATTGGACTTCACAATCCTGTAACAACCGGCCTAATATACAGGTGCAGATGCCGAATCGATCCAGGAGGGCTCCTTGACGATTGCAGTCTCACCACAGGCCCTGCCAGCGCTCGTCCTGAACGCTGACTACCGGCCGCTGAGTTATTACCCCTTGTCGCTCTGGTCCTGGCAGGACGCGATCAAGGCGGTATTTCTCGACCGTGTGAACATTATCGCGGAATATGAGCACGAGGTTTCCTCACCGAGCTTCTCGATGCGGCTGCCGAGTGTCGTGTGCCTCAAGACTTACGTTCAGCCGTCCCGCAATCCCGCCTTCACCCGCTTCAACGTCTTCCTGCGCGACAGGTTCGAGTGCCAGTATTGCGGTGCTCATGACGACCTGACTTTCGACCACGTCATCCCTCGTGCCCACGGCGGCGAGACGACCTGGGAGAATGTCGTGGCAGCCTGTTCGCCCTGCAACCTTCGCAAGGGCAGCAAGCTTCCGAAGCAGGCGGGCATGTTCCCGGCGCAGAAGCCGTACCAGCCGACCGTGCAGGATCTGCACAATAACGGCCGGCTCTTCCCGCCGAACTATCTGCACGACAGCTGGCTCGATTACCTCTATTGGGATACCGAGCTGCAGCCCTGATCGAAGCTCTTACGCAGTCTTCTTCACGCACCAGAAGGCGAAGGCTGCGAGGATGAGGCTTGCGATCACATTCCAGCCCGCAAAGGACAGGCCGAGAACGCGCAGTGCTGCGTCCGTGCAGGACGGACCCTTGATCGAGTTCAGCTCGCCCAGGAGATCGCCGGCATTGGTGGTCATGCTGCTGGCGGTGGTCGAGCAGGTGGCCGGACCCGGCCAGAAGTGCCACTCGACGCCGGCGTGGTAGACGCCCATGCCGGCGCTGACGAGCATCAGGATGCCGACGGCGAGAATGATGGCGCGCGTCATCCAGTTCGGCAGGCCAACGAGCGCCGTGACTGCGCCGACGATCGCGATCGGAATGCCATAATAATAGGGCTGGCGCTGCAGCAGGCAGAGCGCGCAGGGAATATAGCCGCCGATATACTGGAAGCCGAGAGCCGTTCCGACGACTGCCGCCATCGCGATGGCAAGCAGCAACGGCAAGACGACGCCCGGGCGGGCAAGCGGCGAGGTGGTGGCATTCATGGCGGAACTCCGCGAAGTTGGCTCAGTGGGCAAAATATCGGTAGGCGATGTATAGCACGATCACGGCCGCTGCGCCGATGCTGACGATCTGGCCGAGGCGCTTCTCGATGAAATGGCGGATCGGTTCGCCGTAGCGGCGCAACAGCCAGGCAAGGAAGAGAAAACGGGCGCCGCGGGCGACGATTGCCGAAACGATGAAAAGCGGCAGGCCGACATGGATGACGCCAGACAGGATCGTCACGACCTTGATCGGGGGCAGGTGGGCCAGACCCGAGGTGACGAGCAGCAGCAGGATCGTCTCGTAGGTGACGTAGGATTTCATCTGCTCGAACTGGTCGAGCTTTCCGTAGAATTCCAGGATCGGGCGGGCAATGGTTTCATAGGCGTAGTAGCCGAGCGCCCAACCGGCGATGCCACCCAGCACCGAGGCGACGGTGGCGACGATCGCGTAGCGGTAGGAACGTTCGGGTCTGGCAAGTGACATCGGCAGGAAGAGCACGTCAGCGGGAACCAGAAAGACGGAGCTTTCGACGAAGGCGATGACGGCGAGCCAGACTTCGGCCGATTTCTTCGAGGCCAGAGACATGGTCCAGTCGTAAAGTCTGCGGAGCATCCGTTTCCTTTCTCTGTTGCGACGCACAAAGCATTAGGGGGCGATCATGACGCTGTAAATGCTCGGCCGCCGGCTTCCCGCTCTTGGCATTGAAAATTTTCGTGATCTGTCGCCGTTTGCCCTCCCAAGATTTAGCAGGATGGCAAGGCGGCCGATCTGCGGCAATTTATGGGAGGGTAGATACGCGATGGCATGTCATGCGACTGAAGGTCATAGAGGGCGGGCTCAGTACCGCCAGGGAACGGGACGGCGGAACGGAGAGCGGCTGGCCAAACCGTGAGGACGTCCGGCGCGAGGCCAGGCGACGCCTTGGCGCCAGCGGCTATCACCGGTCACGCGCCATGGAATATGCGGCAGGCGTGCCGATGCCGTCTTCGCTCAGATATCTTGCCATGCAGATCGAATTTGCCGCCGAGGCACTCTGCCGTCTCGATCGCATTCCGGCCGATTTCCATTCGGATCTCTACTGGCCGAAACTGGATGACGTCACAACAGGCTGACCGGGTTTGCGACGACTGTTCGATCTACGTGAGCGACAGGCCCGACGCGGCGCCTTCATGACAGATCCATGGATTTTTCCCACTGCTGGCGCATGACGTTCATCTCCGTGCGTTTCTGTGCCATTTCGCTGACGATGGCGCGAAGGTTCGGGTGGCGCGACATGAACATGTTGAAGTCGCGCCGCTCCAGCACCTCGAACTGGCAGAAATCGACGGCGATGACATCGGCTGTGCGGCGTCCGCCGCTGAGCAGCGCCATTTCGCCGAAGAAGGCACCGGGCTCTAGCCGTACCGCGCCGCTTGCCAGGCGCACCTCGACTGCGCCGGAGGAGATGAAATACATGCTGTCGCCGCGGTCGCCGCGGCGGATGACGCGCTCGCCGGGCGAGGCGAGTTTGGGGTTGAACAGCAGGAGCAGTTCCTCAAGCGCATCCTCGCCGACTTCGGAAAAAAGCGGGAAGGTTTCGACCAGCTGCTGGATGCGCAGATGGTGCTGGCGCGCGCGCTCCTCGCCGAGCGCCCTGATCTTTTCCAGCTCGCCTGCCAGAACGTTCTGGTTCTTCCGGCCGTAACTTTCGTAGACGCGCGGCCACGTCACCTTGATGTAGCGGTTCAGCTTCTCCGCCGCGAAGATGACGAGCGGGTTCAGCGTGATGGAAAGGATTGCGGCGGCGAGGATCAGATCCTGTCCTTCATGCGGCAACAGCCCGAGCGAAACGCCGAGGCCGGCAAGGATGAAGGAGAATTCGCCGATCTGGGCGAGACCGCCGGCTGCCGTCAGGCCCATGCCGATCGGATAGCGCAGCAGCGTGACGATGCTAAAGGAAATGATCGCCTTACCGAGGATGATCAGCGCCAGCGCGCCGATGATGTCGAGAGGCTGACGTACGATAATCGACGGGTCGAACAGCATGCCGACCGAGACGAAGAACAATACCGAGAAGGCATTCTGCAGCGGCAGGGAATCGGCCGCCGCGCGATGGCTGAGATGGGATTCGCTCATGACGACGCCGGCAAAGAAGGCGCCGAGCGCGAAGGAAACGCCGAAAATTGCCGCCGAGCCGAAGGCAATGCCGAGCGCGATGGCGAGCACGGCGAGGGTGAAGAGCTCGCGCGAGCCGGTGCGGGCAATCAGGGTCAGAAGCCAGGGCACGATGCGGGGGCCGAGGAAGATCGCCATGGCCGTGAAGGCTGCGACCTTCAGCAAGGTGAGGGCGATGGTGGCCGCAAGCGGCAGGTCGAGGCCATGCGAGGCGGCGTCGCTCGCATGGCCGCCCAGAAGCTCGGCAAGGGCCGGCAGCAGCACGAGCGCCAGAACCATGGCGAGATCCTCGACGATCAGCCAGCCGACGGCGACACGTCCGCCTGCAGTATTGACGAGGTTGCGCTCTTCCAGCGCTTTCAGGAGCACGACAGTGCTGGCGACCGAAAGGCTGAGGCCGAAGACGATGCCGGCGCCGAGGCTCCAGCCCCAGAGTTCGCCGAGGCCGACGCCGAGCAGGGTGGCCAGCAGGATCTGGGCGATGGCGCCCGGCACGGCGATGCCGCGCACGGCCAAAAGGTCGGATGCGGAGAAGTGCAGGCCGACGCCGAACATCAGCAGGATCACGCCCATTTCGGCGAGCTGGCTCGCAAGCTCCGTGTCGGCGACAAAGCCCGGCGTGAACGGTCCCATGAGAATGCCGGCGAAGAGATAGCCGACCAGCGGCGGCAACCGCAGCCTGTCGGCGCAGTAGCCAAGAACCACCGCAAAGACGAAGCTTATGGCTACCGTCGCGATTAAACCCGCTTCCTGATGCATCAGCCCTCTCAAAATGCCTGGAGGCCGGCACTTTAGGATGAAGCGCCGCCAAATTTAAAGAGTTGATTTGAAGGGATCGGGCTTAAACCGCCGGCTTTTTTGGCGGAACCACTAGTCTCCTGTGTCGTTGCCCATACATCACAAGGAGAAGAGATATGCGAAAGATCATCATCAATTGTGCAATCGCCGCCCTTGCCCTGGGCTCGGCTGCAGTACCTGCGATGGCAGACAGCGTAACGGTGACGCGCGAGCGTTCCTATGACGGCTACGACCGTTACGACCATGACCGGGTGCGTCCCGGCATTACCATCAGCGATCGTGGCGTTACGTTTGGTGCGGTGCGCGAACGTGACCGCTGGCACGATCGGGACCGTGAGCGCTGCGTCACCCGGAGCGTGACCCGCCAGACCGACGAAGGCGCCGTCACAAAAACGGTCCGCCGCTGCAATTAAAGATCGGGCCGAAGGCCCGGCATTCCGCTGCGGACTTCGGTCTTGGCCGCCAAGGTTCATGCCCTCGCCCTTCGGGGCGCGGGTGCAAGCTCAAATCCAATTATTTCAGGGATATTTGGTGCCCCATGCCGGGGTCGAACCAGCACTTCTTTCGAAACTCGATTTTGAGTCGAGCGCGTCTACCAATTCCGCCAATGGGGCAGCGAAATACGAGGCGGCTGTCTAACATGCGTTCGCCCGCGCGTGCAAGACGGCGGGCGAAGTTTCGCTCTTGCGAAAGCTGCCTTTAGTGGGCGACCGCTTCGCTCGGGCCGGTGAGGCCGGACTTCTTCAATGTGATGGCCAGGATCGACGCCAGCAGGCAGAAGGCGCCGGCGACGAAGAAGGCGGGCAGGTAGCTTTCCAGCGCCGTGCGGGACAGGCCGGCGCCATAGGCGGCGGTGGCGGCGCCAAGCTGGTGGCCGGCGAAGACCCAGCCGAACACGAGACCGGCCCTTTCGCGGCCGAAACGGTCGGCGGCGATCTTGACGGTCGGCGGCACGGTGGCGATCCAGTCGAGGCCGTAGAAGACGGCAAAGATCGAGAGGCCATAGAAAGAGAAATCGCTGAACGGCAGGAAGAGCAGCGAGAGACCGCGCAGGCCATAATACCAGAAGAGCAGCCAGCGATTGTCGAAGCGGTCGGAGAGCCAGCCGGAGCCGATCGTGCCGAAGAAGTCGAAAATACCCATGACGGCAAGAACGCTGGCGGCTGCGACCGGCATGATGCCGAAATCGCCGCAGAGCGTGACGAAATGCGTCTGGATGAGGCCGTTGGTGCTGAGCCCGCAGATGAAGAAGGTGGCAAACAGGATCCAGAAGGTCGACGTCGTTGAAATTTCGCGGAGAACCGTGATCGGCGTCGCAAGCGCTGCGCCGAGCGTGCCGCGGGAAGGGGCCGGCGTCACCTGGGTTTCGCCGACCGAGGGCAGGTTCACGTCCGAGGGGCGGTCACGCATGAAGAGCAGCACCATAAGGGCCGCGGCCATGATCATGGCGCAGACGAAGAAGACCGTGGCGCGCCAGCCGTAGCGCTCGGTCAGCTCCGCCATCAGCGGCAGGAAGACGAGCTGGCCGGTTGCCGAACTTGCCGAGAGCATGCCGACGACGAGACCGCGATGCTTGACGAACCAGCGTGTGGACACCGTGGCTGCCAGCACCATGGCCGTCAGGCCGGTGCCGAAGCCGACGACGATGCCCCAGAGCGCCAGGAGATGCCAGAGCTTGGTCATGAAGAGCGAGCCGACGAAGCCCGCGCCGATCAGGGCCAACGCAAAGACGATGACCTTGCGGACGCCGAAATAGTTCATGAAGGCGGCCGCAAAGGGTCCCATCAGGCCGAAGAGGATCAGGCGAATGGCGAGCGCGGAGGAAATCTGGGAGGTTTCCCAGCCGAATTCGTCCTGCAACGGTTTGATAAGCACGCCCGGCGCGCCCATGGCGCCGGCAGTTACCAGCATGGTCAGGAAGGTGGCGGCAACGACGACCCATCCGTAGTGGATGTTTCGCCGGGCAAGGGATGATGCAAGGACTGCAGAGACCATGGGCAAATTCCGTTTGAGACGTGGGGACCATACAGGACCGTTTTACATGACGGCCATCATATTTGTTGCGTATTGATGATGGACATCATATAATTTGTCAAGCGACCATTTCCGGAGACGAAAAATGCGGGTCAGCCGCGAGAAATTTGCAGAAAACCGCGAAAAGATCCTGACGGCGGCCAGTGTGCTTTTTCGCGAAAACGGGTTCGACGGTGTCGGCGTGGCCGATATCATGAAGGCCGCAGGCCTTACGCATGGCGGCTTTTATGGCCATTTCGAATCGAAGGACGATCTTGCGCTCGAGGTCAGCCGCAAGCTGATCGAGCGTGTGGAAGAGCGCTGGCGCGAACTGATCGCCGGTGCGCCGGGCCGGCCGCTTCAGGCGCTTCTCGATCATTACATCCATTGGCGTACGGTCGACGATCCGGGGAGAAGCTGCGTCTTCGCCTCGCTTATCCAGGAAGTCAGCCGCAGCGAAGGTGCGGTTCGGGCCACCTTCAGCGAGGGATTGTCGACGCTGGTCGATGTGCTGGAGGAGGTTGTACCGGGTGAGACGCAAGAAGAACGTCGCGCGAATGCGACGACGACGCTTTCATCGATGATGGGCGCCGTCATTCTTGCCCGCGCGGTCGAGGATCGGGCGCTCGCCGAGCAGTTTCTCGTCACGATGCGCCGCAAGCTCGACCCGGCGCAGCAATCCTGAAGCACTCTCGCGCAATTGCCGGAATGGCTTTAATCGCGGAAGGCGATCAGCGCATGACCTTCGACAATTTCGGTAAAAGTGCCGTCCGGTGACAAGGCGGCGAGTTCGCTGCGGAGTGCCGCTTCGAATTCTTCCGTCCTGTCGCCCAGCGCCTGTGGAGACGTGACCGACATGGAGAAGGCGCGGCCGACAATATCCTCCGTCCCGATGAGCCGTTCGTTGACGATGCCGATGCGTTCGAGATTGCGGAAGGGGGAGCGCAGCAGGACCGTTTCATGCGGGCCGAATTCCGGCGCACGACGCAGCTGGCGCTCGGCGCTTTTTTCCGGCGAATAGGTCTGCGAGAGCTGCTGCAGCGCATCGCGCCAATCCGGTGTTGCGGCAATATGCCTGTCGGAGAAGAGAACGACAGCGCCGCCCGGAGCGATGATCTCGTCGAGTGCCGCAAGCGTTGCCGGGCGATCCATCCAGTGGAAGGAGCGGCCCATGACGGCAAGCTTCAACGGCGCCAGATCCGGACCTAGATCGTAGGAGGAACCTTGGACGAGGCTGATGCTGACGCCGGCTGCGGCCGCATTCTCGCGGGCGGCATCCAGCATTTCCGGCTCGGGATCGATTCCGGTGACGTCGGCGCCGGCCAGACGCGCGAAGGCGACGGCGAGCGGTCCCGGCCCGCAGCCGAGATCGAGCACACGGTCGCCGGACCTCAGCCCGGTTCGTTCGGTGACACGTTCGATCAGCCTGTCCGGATAAGGGATACGATAGCGACTATAATAGGCAGCGGTGGTGCGGAAGCGACGAGCTTCGAAGGGAACGATGGTCATGCGGACGGCCCTCTGTTTGCCGCAAGCGCTAAGGCCTAAGTGTGACCGGCTCGTGATGGTTTTTCGCCTTGTGTTCGGGACGCCTCGAAGGAGGTCACGTTTTCGGCCACCCAGCGCCAGAGCGGCACGATGTGCTTCAACAGGCCGCGACCGGCGGAGGCAATTCATATCCACCGATATTGGCACTTCCGGGCAGGGCATGCGCAGCGCCTGCCCGTCATCGAAGCGGAATGTCCCTCCCTCCGGCGACGCGGAGGGAGGGACGATGCACGGGTTTATTTGAAGCCGGCAACGTTGTGCGGGATATATGGGGCTTCGAGCGCCGCGATATCCTCGGCGCTCAGCTTTACCGTCAGCGCACCGACGGCATCCGTCAGATGCTGCGGCTTGGACGCGCCGATGATCGGGGCGGTGACGGCGCTCTTCTGCAGGATCCAGGCGGTTGCGACCTGGGCGCGCGAGACCCCGTGAGCCCTGGCGATCTCGGCGACCTTCTCGACGATCTTGCGGTCGGCATCTTCGGCCTGCTTGTAGAGCGTCTTGCCGAATTCGTCGGTCTCGCTGCGATTGGTCTTCTCGTCCCAGTCGCGGGTCAGGCGGCCGCGGGCAAGCGGGCTCCAGGGGATGACGGCGATCTTCTGGTCCTCGCAGAGCGGCAGCATTTCCCGCTCTTCCTCGCGGTAGAGCAGGTTGAGGTGATCCTGCATGCTGACGAATTCCGTCCAGCCATGGAGGCGGGAGGTGTAGAGCGCCTTGACGAATTGCCAGGAATACATGGACGAGGCGCCGATATAGCGAGCTTTGCCCGCCTTGACCACGTCATGGAGGGCTTCCAGCGTTTCCTCGATCGGCGTCGTGTAGTCCCAGCGGTGGATCTGGTAGAGGTCGACATAGTCGGTGCCGAGACGGCGCAGGCTGTTGTCGATCTCGTCGAAGATTGCCTTGCGCGACAGGCCGGCGCCGTTCGGGCCGGGGCGCATGCGGTTGAACACCTTGGTGGCGAGCACGATGTCCTCGCGTTTGGCGAAATCCTTGATGGCGCGGCCGACGATTTCCTCCGACGACCCGTTGGAGTAGGTGTTGGCCGTATCCAGGAAATTGATGCCGAGATCGATCGCCTGCTTGAGCAGGGCGCGGCTTTCCTCTTCCGGCAGGCTCCAGGCGTGATTTCCGCGGTTCGGATCGCCATAGGTCATGCAGCCGAGGCAGATCTTCGAGACTTCGAGACCGGTCTTCCCGAGTTTCACATATTCCATGAAAGTGCTCCGTGATGAATTTCAGCGACTCCCCAGGCGCATGCGCATGATGTAGCGCAGAAATCGCCGAAGTCTCAGCAAGCCTAGCGGAGAATGTGTTCTGCAGTTAGCGCAATAATACGTGATGGGCGGGCGCAATGTCGCCCTATCCTTGCGGATTACACCGCTTGCGTGCGCGGCCGGTGAGGTGTTAGCTGGTGCAGCATTTACCGGATCAATGCCCATGAACCTGCCGCCCGGCGATCGATATGACGCGCTCTACCGCGATTTCTCCTGGCAGATCCCCGAGGATTTCAATATCGGCCGCGCCGTCAGCGACGATTGGGCCGCGCGTGATCCGGATCGCGTCTGCCTCGAACATTTCAGTCCTGACGGCCACCATTTGTCCTTGACCTATGGCGAGCTTGCCGGTCGCTCCTCCGCCTTCGCCAATGCGCTTTCGGCGCTTGGCATCGGCAGAGGAAATCGTGTGGCGCTGCTTCTGCCGCAATCCTTCGAGACGGTCATTTCGCATGTGGCGATCTACAAGATGGGCGCGATCGCGCTGCCGCTTGCGCTGCTTTTTGGGGTCGAGGCGCTGGAATACCGGCTGAAGGCTGCGGGTGCGACAGCCGTCGTCACCAACGGCTTCGGGCTTGAGCGCATCAGCCAGATCCGCGATCGCCTGCCCGACGTCCGGCATGTCATCAGTATCGAAGGGGCCTCGGCCGGTATACTCGGCTTTGCCGACCTGGTTTCGGCCTACCCGCCCGTCTTCGATATTGCGCAATCGGGGCCGGACGAGCCGGCGCTGATGATCTTCACGTCGGGCACGACGGGGCCGCCGAAAGGCGCGCTGCACGGCCATCGGGTCTTGGCCGGCCATATTCCCGGCATGCAATTTGCCCACGAAGGCTTTCCGCAGGCCGGCGACAGGATGTGGACACCGTCGGACTGGGCGTGGGCCGGCGGCCTGCTCAACGCTCTGCTGCCGAGCTTGCTGCTCGGCGTGCCTGTCGTGTCATCGCCGGCACAGAAGTTCGATGCCGACATGGCCTATCGCATCATGGCCGAAATGAGGGTGCGCAATGCCTTCATCCCGCCAACGGCGCTGCGGCTTCTGAAATCCGTCGAGGATCCGCGCTCGAAATATGATCTCGTGCTGCGCACCATCGGTTCGGCAGGTGAATCGCTGGGGCGGGAGACCTATGAATGGGTGCGCCGGACGCTCGGCATTACCGTCAGTGAATTTTACGGGCAGACGGAGTGCAATTTCGTGCTGTCTTCGAGCGCCGCTTTCGGCGTGACGAAGGCCGGCGCGATCGGGCGCGCGTCGCCCGGCCACAGGGTGGCGATCGTCGACGATGAAGGCGAGGAGCTGCCGGTCGGCGCGCAGGGGCAGATCGCCATTGCCGGCCCCGACCCGGTGATGTTCCTCGGTTACTGGAACGATCCCGAAGCGACGGAGCGGAAATATGCCAGGGGCTGGCTGCTGACTGGCGATATTGGCTGGCAGGATGCTGAGGGCTACATCACGTTCGCGGGCCGCGACGACGACGTCATCACCTCATCGGGATACCGCATCGGCCCGGCGGAGATCGAAGACTGCCTGCTCGGCCATCCGGCCGTCCAGCTCGCCGCTGCCGTCGGCAAACCCGATCCGCTCAGAACCGAAATCGTCAAGGCCTATATCGTGCTTGCGCCGGGCCATGCCGCCGGCGCGGGGCTTGCCGCAGAAATCAGGGACTGGGTGAAGACGCGGCTTTCGATGCACGAATATCCGCGCGAGGTGGAATTCGTCGATGACCTGTCGCTGACGACAACGGGCAAGGTCATTCGCCGCTTGCTGCGAGAGAAGGCTGCGGCCGAGATCTAGCCGCGGCCGGCGAGCGACATGATCTTCTCGCGCAGCATCTTCGCCATGTTGCGGGTGCTGCGGTACATGTGCAGCTGGGCGGCGACCTGGCGCATGTCGCGGTCGCCATTCTGGGTAAGACCGATCACCAGCGTGCCCATTTCCTCGCGCTCCTGCCAGAAGCGGCTCATGATCGGATGATCGGAGACAGCGCAGGAATCCGAGCGCACGACGTTGGCATCGTCGAGATGCCATTCGGTCAGTTCGCTCATCAGGAGCTTGCCGGGCGAATAGCGGGAATAGCTTTCGTCATAGGCGGTCTTCCAGGTATAGGCTTCGCCGCCCATCATCAGCACGACCACGGCGGCGATCGCCTTGCCGTTGATGTCGATCGTATGGATGCGCACCGCATCGATTTCCGCCAGATTGGAGACGGCCTCGCGGGCGAAGGCGGTGTGGTAGCGGTCGGTCACCAGCGCGCTGCGGCGTTTGCCCTTCCAGCCGCCGGCTTCCAGCGCCAGGAATTCCTCGAAGCGCATATGGATTTCACGCGGCTGGCGGGCAACGGTGTGGACGACGTTGCCGAGTTCTTCGAGAAGCCGCCACTGGCGGCGCATTTCGCGCAGGTGCGAGGACGATACGGTGCGGCCGAGATAGACCATGGCGTCGTCATCGCTCTGCAGCATCGGCCGCTCATAGGGATTGGCGACGGTCAGCGGCAGGTTGCGGCTCAGCGCCACCGCCTTTGCCATGCGCACGAAGATGCCGTTCAGCCGCACGTCCGGAAGGACCAGGGTGCCCGGCAGGCCGAGATCCTGAGTGACAAGACCTTCGAAGAGATTGTCCAGCGTCTCCGCCGCAT
The DNA here is from genome assembly GCA_900471515.1 of Hyphomicrobiales bacterium. Lineage (GTDB taxonomy): Bacteria > Pseudomonadota > Alphaproteobacteria > Rhizobiales > Rhizobiaceae > Rhizobium. The sequence goes on from UCFC01000030.1 coordinate 160,930, forward strand.
CCTCGGCATCGACCAGGGGAGTGCCCAGCGGACCGAAGCTGTTTGCCCAGCCGCGGATGATCGACGGGCCGACGGCAAAGCCGGGCTTGTCGACCGAGAAGGGCATGAGCAGGCGCATGCGGCTGCGCTTCTCGTTGTGGTCTCTGATGATGGCGAAATTGACCTGCCGGTCTTCCAGACGCGGCATGGCCGGCGCCAGGAAACGGCCGCTGAAGAAGACGTTCGGCTCCATCGCGCGGTTGGAGAGGAAGTCCAGTTCTTCCTGCAGATCGTAACCCAGCCTGCCGGGATACAGGCAGAGCTCGCGGCCCGGCCGGCCGATTTCGATCCGTGCCTCAGCCTGCGGCGCTTCGAACTTGAGCGCGGCAAGATCGTGAACCATGCGGTTCGCGTTGCTGTCGGTGCTCTCGGTGATGGGTGGTACACGTACCATCTATCGGGCTCTCATGTCTGGCGTTGCGGCGGAAGGGGTTGCGAAGGCGAACAGCGTGAAGCCGAGGGCTCGACGCACGAAGACATGCAGGAGGAGCGCTTCCACGGCCATGGCGGAGGCCGTGGCGATTGCCGTTCCGACGATGCCGTAGTGCGGGATCAAGAGGAGATTGAGGCCGACATTGGCGGCGAGCGCGCCGGCATAGAGGGCCACACAGAGATTCTGCTTGCCTGCCATCATCAGCAGCGTTTCGGCGGGGCCGACCAGCGCCTTGGCAAGGATACCGGCCAGCAGGATCGCCATCAGCACATAACCGGCCGTAAAGGCGCCGCCGAAGAGCGACAGCAGCAGATGGCCGGCGGCCAGCACCGCAAGACCGGCACCAAGCGCGGGCCAGAACGTCCAGCGGGCGGCATCGATGGCCGCAATCTCAAGATCGCTCCGGTTCCCCTCGGCGATGATCGAGGAAAAACGCGGACCTGCCGCGGCTTTCACCGAGAAATTGATGAAATGGACCAGCGCCATGGTCTTGGCGGCTGCGAAATAGATCGCGACGTCATGCGGCTCCAGGAAGATGCCGACGACGACGACATCGGAATTGGTCAGCAGGAAGCTTACGCCCTCGATGAGGAAGATCGGGAAAGCGACGCCAAGCCATTCCAGGAAATCCACCTTGCGGGGACCGGCATCATAATGCTTGCGCATCCGATAGAGCGTGGCGGCATATTGGCCGAGCGCGGTGACGAAGGTCGCCGCGAGTGCTGCCTGCATGGCGGTGACGGCCGTATGCGGCGCGCCGAAGAAGATCGCGGCCAGCATGAAGAGGATGATGAGGACCGGCCTGACGATATAGACCGGGCTCAGCGCCATGACGGGCCAGTGATTGGCTCGCGACGTGCCCTCGAGAATGTCGCCGAGGGCGATCATCGGCATGGCCATGAGACCGAGGAAGATCGGCACCAGATAATAGTTCTCGATCCTGTCGCCGAAGAAATGCAGACCGAGCATGCCGGCAATGAGAACGGTCGTGCCCGAGAGCATGGCAAAGACGCGCGCCGTCCCCGTCAGGCCGCGGATTTCGGCAAAGGCGCCGGCCGCGCGATATTGCGGCAGGAAGCGGACGATGGCGGTGTGGAAACCGAGGCAGGACAGATCGCCGCAGAGGACGACCAGCACCCACACGAAGACGAAGATGCCGTATTCGTATTCGCCCATCAGCCGGGCGAGCACGATCTGCGACAGGAAGGCGAGGGCTGCGCTCAGGATGCGGATCGAAAAGGCGATCAGCGCCATGCGCTGGGCGGCGGCCTTGTCACCCCGTTCGGTGAGAACAGCGCCCGCCATACGCAACGCCCGGCCTGCGATCGGCCGCAGCCCTGCGGGCAGCATCTTTTCCGCTGTTTCTATGACCGCCATTCTGAACACGCAAAACTCTAGGGGCAGGGCATTCGCACGGCCAAGTCTTGCCAGATCAGCGTTAAGAAAGGGTATGCCCAATCAGGCGGTATCGGCTGCTGCGCTGATCCATAATTGGGCGGAAATTACCCAAGAAAATGGCGCCCGAACAGGCTGTGTGAAAACCTCT
>UCFC01000031.1 GCA_900471515.1 Hyphomicrobiales bacterium
TCAGCAGTCTGAGGCGGCCAGAGATGGCGGGCTTTTTGTTTGCCCTGAGTTTCTGATTTAACGCGCTGCGACGATGAATCAGCGTGTCGCGTCAAGTCACTGATTTCAGATTCAAAGTCCGATCGCCGTCAGCATGATGAAGGTGGCGAAGAGGATGAAGTGGGTCATGCCCTCGATGGCGTTCGTCTCGCCGTCGTTGAGGTTGATGGCCGCGGCAATCAGCGTGACCATGACCATCACCGTCTGGACCGGCGACATGGCCATGACGAAGGGCTGGCCGGTATAGAGCGCGATACCCTCCATGACCGGCACGGTGAGGATGACCGTCGAGAGGGAGGCGCCCATGGCGATGTTGACGGTTGCCTGCATGCGGTTGCGCAGCGCTGCCCTCAGGGCCGTCAGAATTTCCGGAGCCGCGGAGATGGCGGCGACCACGATGGCGGTTACGGCCACGGGAGCGCCGGTGCCGCGCAGGCCCTCGCTCATGAAGCCCGACATGAACTCGGCAAGCGCGCCTATGATGACCACGCCGATGAGGATGATGGTGATGGAGGCCGCGACCGATCCTTCTTCGTGATGTTCGTCCGGATGTTCCTTCTGCCGTTCCGAGCGCGGATAGCTGTAGGAGAAGAAGTAGCTGTGCTGGCCGACCTGCATGCGCAGAAAGAGGCCGTAAAGGGCGATCATGGCGATGATGGTGAAGCCGGAATAATAGTGCCATTTGTCGTCGGGCACGAATTCGGGAACGATCATCGAAATGCCCATGGCAGTCAGGATCATCACGCCGTAGGTCTTGCCGGAATTGTCGTTATAGGGCTGCTCGCCATGTTTCAGGCCGCCGAGCAGGGCTGCGAGGCCGAGAATGCCGTTGATGTCGAGCATGAGCGCCGAATAGATCGTGTCGCGCACGAGCGTCGGCGACGTTTCCTCGCCGCTCATCATGATGCCGAGAATGATGACTTCCACGGCGACGGCCGAGAGTGTCAGGATCATCGTGCCATAGGGATCGCCGACCTTGACGGCGAGCAGTTCCGCATGGTGGGCGACGCGCATGGAGGCGAGCACGATGGTGACGATCAGGGCAGCGGCGGCGGCAAGCGCCATCACCTGCCCGGCCTCCATGACGGCATGTTCCATGAGATAGGCGACGACTGCCACGACGACCGCCACGACCAGGAACTTTTCTTCCTTAAGATGCAATGCCATTTCCACCACCAGCGCCGATTTCGATTCCCCCGGGGACTGTAAGCCGGTGATTTTTCTACGCAAGAAGACTCGTCACGGATGAAATTTGCAGTCTGTGACGATTAATGAAATACTGCTTTTCATACGGCAGCCGGAACCCAGATCGCGGCGTCCTCGAAACCTTCTCAAGCGGCCCGCGCTGAACCGGACATGATCCGGGAGCCCACGGATGCGCAACGAGAAGAAGAGGAGAGACATGCATGGTCAAGGTGGTCTACGAAGTCGTACCGCATGACGGCGGCTGGGCCTACAAGCTGGGAGACGTCTATTCCGAGGCATTTCCGAGTCACTCCGAGGCGCTCGAAGCGGCCCGTATCGTTGCGGCAGAGCAGCAAGTGGGCGGCGATTCCGCCGAGATCAGCTGGCAGGATGCTCAGGGCAAGTGGCACGAGGAATATGCCGAGGGCGGGGATCGTCCCGAGACCGAGGTCGTGGACGTCTTTGCCAAGAGCCGTTCGCCCGAGGTTTCCCCCGAGCCCTGATTTGCGGCCGGCTCCTCATCGTCGTTCAGCGCACCGTCAGACGCGCGTTTCCCTGCATGACCTGATATAGTTCAGCAGCCCATTGACCAGTGCGTCGAAGGCGACGCGGCAGCGCGGCGATGTCTTGAGGCTCTCGTGCATGACCACCCACGTGCCGAGGGGGATTTCGAATTCGTCTGCCAGAATATGGACGAGATCGGGGTTTGGGCGGGCAAGTCCCGTCTGGCAGACGCCGATGCCTATTCCGGCACGGATAGCGGTGTAGTGGGCCAGATGGCTGCTGGTGCGGAAGGCATAGGCGAGCTGCTCGGCCACCGGGTAGAGCTTCAGCATCATGCGGATATAGGCCGTCTGCCGGTCGAAGCCGATGAGGCGATGGCCGGCAAGCTCGGCCATGGTTTGCGGCGTGCCGTGCCGTTCCAGATAGCGGCGATGGGCATGGAAGCCCAGCGGGATATCGCCGACGCGCCGCACCAGCAGCGCGTCCTGCCGCGGTTCGGCCATGCGCACGGCAATATCCGCCTCCCGGTTCATGAGGTCTTCCAGCGCATCGGATGCCGACAGTTCCACCTGCAGGCCGGGATAGGCTTCCTGCAGATCGGCGATGATCGGCGGCAGGACCTCGATGCCGATCACTTCGCTGGCGCTGATGCGCACGGTGCCTTCCACCTTGCCGCGCTGGCTGGATGCAGTGCGCAGGAGCGCGGCCGCCGTCGTTGCCAGCGTTTCGGCGTAGGGCCGCAGGTCGAGCGCCATGTCGGTCGGCAACAGGCCGTTTGACGAGCGGATGAAAAGTTCCGCGCCGACAGCTTCCTCCAGCGCATCGATGTGGCGGCCGATCGTCGGCTGCGTCAGGCCGAGTTCGCGGGCGGCGGCCGAAAGCGACCCGTGGCGCAGCACAGTCAGGAAAGAGCGGTAGAAATCCCAGCTTGGCTCGGCGGTCATGTATTTATGTATAGCGGCGGAACGTATTTCGTCAATTTTGTTTATCTCCGGCCGAAGGCATAGTCGTCTCGTCGAACAAGGAGACGATCATGGGCAGTGGAGATCAGCGCAGGAAATCGGCGCTTATTCTGGGTGCTACGGGTGGCATCGGCGGCGCGGTTGCCCGCAAACTGCAGGCGCGCGGCTGGACGATCAGGGCACTCCACCGCAACGCCCAGAAAGCATCGGCAAGCGGGCAGGGCTTCGACTGGGTACAGGGCGACGCAATGAATGCCGCCGATGTTCGCAGGGCCGCGGAAGGTGTTGATCTCATCGTTCATGCCGTCAATCCCCCTGGCTATCGCGACTGGGAGAGGCTGGCGCTTCCGATGCTCGACAATACGATCGCCGCGGCCTGCGCGGTCGGCGCGCGCATCCTGCTGCCGGGCAATGTCTACAATTTCGGGCCGGATGCCTTTCCGGTCGTGAGGGAGGACAGCCCCCAGCACCCGGTGACGAAGAAGGGCAGGATTCGCGTCGAGATGGAGAAGCGCCTGAAGGCGGCTTGCGAGATGGGCGCCAGCGTCATCATCGTGCGCGCCGGCGATTTCTTCGGGCCGGGCGCCACCGGCAACAGCTGGTTTTCCGCCGCCTATGCCACGCCGGGCAAACCGGTCGGCACGATCAGAAACCCCGCGCTGCCGGGCATCGGGCACCATTGGGCCTATCTGCCCGATGTCGCCGAGACGATGGCGCAGCTTGTCGAGCGGGCCGAGCGCCTGCCGGCATTCGCCTGCTATCATATGAACGGATTCTGGGACGGCGACGGCCGCCAGCTGGCGGAAGCGGTCCGCCGGGTTGCCGGCGGCAAGGCGAAGATCGGTCGTTTTCCCTGGTTCGTCGTGCCGCTGCTCGCTCCCTTCATGACGCTGATGCGGGAACTGAAAGAGATGCGTTACCTCTGGAAAGTGCCGCTGCGCATGAAGAACGACAGGCTGGTCGCCGAGCTTGGAACCGAGCCGCATACGCCGATCGACGAAGCCGTGCGCGCCTCGCTCATTGCGCAAGGCTCGCTGCCGGAGCTGCCGCATGGCGTGGCGGCGCTTCTTTCGCATGCTGGAAAGGCCGGTTAGCCAAGCTCCGCAAGCGCGATGCGGGCAACCGTCAGAGGTTTCTCGGCGGAGGCATGATCGCCATCCTCAAGGAACCAGGCGGCGGAGAGGGCGGAATAGGCGGCGATCCATTTGAGCAGTCTCGACGGCTCGATGTCTGCCTCGCCGGAGACGATCGGAAGCTGGCGGCGCAGACGCCTCGGATCCACCGTCGTCGGCAGGTCTTCGTTGGCGAAGATATTGGCAAAGTCGTAGCCGCGCTCGCCGTAGATCCGCTTGGGGTCGATCGCCAGCCAGCCCCTTTCGCCGAAATCGAGGACGTTGCGGTGATGGATGTCGCCGTGGAGAATGCCGAGCTGCTGCGGCGCCGCAAGCAGGGCGCTTGCGATCTTCCAGCAATCGGCGAACGTGCCGGCATGGGTTTCCGCCGCCGGCTTCAGGCTGCGGAACCAGCGCTCGAGCGTCGGCGCCCCCTCAAGCGGGGTGGGGCGGGGCGCATGCAGCCTTGCGGCAGTGCGCACCATGATACGGCTTGCCTCGTCGTCCTTACCGTTCAGGGCCATGTGCAGCAGGGACTGCCTGTCTGCGGCGCGCTCCAGGAGGACGGCATCGTCCTCCTGCGCATAGACCCGGGCCGCGCCATCGCCATTCCACCATTGCATCAGCAATGCGCCTTCGCGCTCGCTGCTGTCGATTGCGACTTTCAGCATGGCGGGTTTGTCCTGCCAGATGACCGGCAGGAGGCGGCTTGAATGGGTGATGATGGGTTCGCCGTCTGGCGACAGCGACCAGCGTTCGAGATAGCGGGAGAACATGGCGGCATGCTAGCGGCAATGGTCTGAAATGGAAATCCCGCCGGGCGGCGGGATTTCTGTCTGCTTCGACGATCAGGCGACCTTTTCGAGCAGCGGATAGTCGATGTAGCCCTTGGCGGTGCCACCGTAGAAGGTGGACTGGTCGGGCGTGTTGAGCGGCAGGTTCTTTTCCAGGCGCTCGACGAGATCCGGATTGGCGATGAAGGGTTTGCCGAAGGCAACAAGATCGGCCGCGCCGGTTTCGACGGCTTCGAGCGCCATATCGCGGTTGTAACCGTTGTTGACCATCCAGGCAGCCTTGCCGCCGGCCTTCTCGTAGGCGGCACGCAGCGCCTTGTAGTCGAAGGAGGGGTTGTCGCCCTGGCGATAGTCGCGCTCGCCGCCGGTCTGACCTTCAACGACATGGATATAGGCGAGGTCGTACCTGGCCAGGCCTTCGACGACATGGGTGAAGATCGCCTGCGGATTGGAATCGTAGGATTCGCCCGACGGCGTGACCGGCGAAATGCGGATCGCGGTGCGGCGGGCGCCGATTTCCCTGGTCACGGCTTCAACGACTTCAAAGGTCAAGCGGGCGCGGTTTTCGATCGGGCCGCCATATTCGTCGGTGCGGTCGTTGACGCCGTCGCGCATGAACTGGTCGAGCAGATAGCCGTTGGCGCCGTGGATTTCGACGCCGTCGAAGCCGGCATCGATCGCGGCGCGGGCGGCCTTGCGGTAATCCTCGACGATGCCGGGAATTTCAGAGGTTTCGAGAGCGCGCGGCTCGGAGGTGTCGGTAAAGCCGCCGGTGCCGTCCGCGTTGACGAGATAGGTCTTGGCCTTGGCGATGCGATTGGTCGACGAGACCGGCTTGCCGCCGTTCGGCTGCAGCGCGGTGTGCGAGATACGGCCGACATGCCACATCTGCACGACGATCTTGCCGCCCTCGGCATGGACGGCATCCGTCACCCGCTTCCAGCCATCGAGCGCTTCCTTGCTGTAGAGGCCGGGCACGTTGGCATAACCCTGGCCCTGGTGCGTGATGGCGGTCGCTTCGGTGATGATGAGGCCGGCCGTGGCGCGCTGGCGGTAATATTCGACATTCATGTCGTTCGGGATTGCGCCCGGCGAACGGTTACGGGTGAGCGGCGCCATGACGATATGGTTCTTCAGGGCAATATCGCCCGCCTGCGTCGGTTGAAAGAGCTTGGCCATAGTAAGGTCCTTTCTGCTTGGGGGTCACTCGGCGGCGGCGGGCGCGGCCTGCGCCCGGCCGGAGAGATAGGTAAGAGCGGTGGCGGCAAGGCCGATCAGGGCCATGGCGGCCGCCGCGAGGGGAACGCGGTCGAGATCGAGGCCGGCATCGATGACCGTGCCGCCGACCCAGGCGCCGAGGGCGTTGCCGGTGTTGAAGGCGCCGATATTGATGGTCGAGACGAGGTTCGGCGCATCCCTGCCGAAGCCGACCACGCCGACCTGCAGGGCCGGCACCGCAGCAAAGGTGGCAGCGGCCCACAGGAAGAGGGTGATCTCGGCCGGGATGAAGAAGCGGCTCGTATAGAAGAAGATCGCCGAGCTCAGCGCGATCGCCGCAAAGATGGCGGCGAGGGCAGCACCGAGGCGCCAGTCGGCAAGCTTGCCGCCGATCAGGTTGCCGACCGTCAGGCCGATGCCGATCAGGAACAGTGTCCAGGTCACCCCTTCCGGTGAGACGCCGGTCACGTCCCGCAGCAGCGGGGCGATATAGGTGAAGAGCGTGAACATCGAGGCCGAGAAGAAGACGGTGACCGACAGCGCCATCCACAGGCGGCCGTTCCGCAACGCCGCGATCTCGCGCAGGATACTGCTCTGCTCTTCCTGCCTGTCGCGAGGCAGGGCGGCGATCAGGCCGGCAATGGTCACGACGCCGATTGCCGTCACCACCCAGAACGTGGACCGCCAGCCGAAGGCCTGGCCGATGGCGGTGCCGAGCGGCACGCCGAGCACGTTTGCGAGCGTCAGGCCGGTGAACATCAGGGCGACGGCGCGGGCCTTGCGGTCCTCGCTGACGAGATTGGCGGCAACGACCGAGCCGATGCCGAAAAAGGCGCCGTGGCAAAGGGCGGTGACGATGCGGGCGATCATCAGCACCCAGTAGTTGGGCGCAATCGCGCAGAGCAGGTTGCCGGCGATGAAGAAGGCCATCAGCATGATGAGCGCCGAGCGGCGCTTCAGCCTGGCGGTGGAAACGGCCATGACGGGCGCGCCGAGTGCTACGGCCAGCGCATAACCCGTCACCAGCCAGCCGGCCTGCGGGATCGTGACAGAGAGGTCGGCGGCGACTTCGGGCAGAAGGCCCATGATGACGAATTCGGTGGTGCCTATCGCAAAAGAGCTCAAGGCAAGCACGAGCAGGGCAAGGGGCATGGTCAGAGATCCTGCGTCAGTTGCTGGAGGAAGGCGGCGATCGTTTCTTCGTTGCGCTTGTAGAAGATCCACTGGCCGACGCGCTTGCTGGTGACGAGGCCGGCGCGGTGGAGGATGCCAAGGTGCGAGGACACGGTGGATTGAGACAGGCCGCAGCGTTCGAACTGGCTGGCACAGACACCCATTTCAAACGGATGTTCCTGCGTCGGAAAGTGTTCTTCCGGGTTCTTCAGCCAGTTGAGGATGTCCATCCGGGCAGGATTGGCCAGCGCCTTGAGAATCTCGTCTTTGTCCATCGTCATTCATCGAATTATAAATCGGATTTTCTCGATATATGGATCGATGATATTCGATATGCAAGTCACGGAGGCGTGAGGTCGTAATTTTCCCGCTCTGCCTAAAGTTTAAGCAAAAAAAGAGGGCCGCTGGAAAACCAGGGCCCTATAAGTGTGAAGGTCAAAAACCTCCAGAGGGGAACAGCCAACGCGGTGGCACTGGGAGAGAAGCCACGAAATGCATCAGCTATGAGCGATATGGTGGTTCTTTGTGCAGCTTTCAATACATTTTTGTGCATGCCAGCTATGCGCTGCACAAAATTTTCCGCACTGCGGTATCTCCCGGTAAAATTCAGGCAAAAAAAGAGGGCCACCGGAAAACCGAGGCCCTTATAAGTGTGAAGGTCAAAAACCTCCAGAGGGGAACAGCTAATGCGGTGGAACTGGGAGGAAAAGCCACCGTGTGCATCAGCTATGTGCGATATGGTGCTTTAATGAGCAAACGGCAACCCTTTTTTGTGCATGTCAGTCATGCGTGGGTTGCATGATTTGAAATTGGTTCCACAAAAAGGGAAATCAGAAGTTCCAGTTACGGGCCTTGCTGACGATGAAATCGCGGAAGGCTTTCAGCTTGGCGGCGTTCTTGATCTCGTCCGGATAGCAGAAATAGGTATCGAAGGAGGGAACGTCGGCATTGATCGCCAGCTGGATCAGGCCGGGGTCGCGGCCGACGATATAATCCGGCAGGCAGGCGATGCCGATACCGAGCAGGCAGGCGCGCTTGATCGAGGTCTGGCTGTTGATCTGCAGGTGCGGAATGCGCTTGTTGTCCGACGAGCGGCCGGCGATTTCCAGCCAGTTGACGTCGAGCAGGTAGTTCGGCGCCGGTTCGCCGAAGGTGATGATCCGGTGATTGTCGAGATCCTCGATCGTCTGCGGTTCGCCATGGCGGTTGATGTAGGAGGGGGCCGCATAGACGTGCATATGCACGGTGAAGAGCTTGCGCTGGATGAGGTCCGACTGTTGCGGCTGGCGAAGGCGGATCGCGCAATCGGCATGGCGCATGTTCACATCCACTTCCTCGTTGTCGAGGATGAGCTGGATCTGGACATCGGGATAGAGCTGCAGGAACTCCTGGATCTTGTCGGTCAGCCAGCCCTGGCCGAGACCGACCGTGGTGGTGACGCGCAGCTTGCCGGACGGCGTTTCCGTCGTCTCGGTCAGCTGCATCTTCACGGTTTCGAGCTTCAGCAGCACGTCATGGGCGGTGCGGTACAAAAGCTCGCCCTGTTCGGTGAGGATCAGGCCGCGCGCGTGGCGGTGGAAGAGCTTGGTGCCCACATCCTGCTCGAGCGCGCTGACCTGGCGGCTGATGGCCGACTGGGACAGATGCAGCTTGTCGGCCGCATGCGTAAACGATCCGGCTTCGGCAGCTGCGTGGAAAATACGCAGCTTGTCCCAGTCCAACGGCATTCCCCCACCCCTCATGCCACGATTACTCCGCTGCTACGGCAACGGGCATATGGCCCGTCAGATAACGCTCCGCCTCGAGGGCGGCCATGCATCCCATGCCTGCGGCAGTGACTGCCTGGCGGAACGTATCGTCGGTCACATCACCTGCGGCATAGACGCCCTCCAGGCTGGTCGCAGTCGAATCCGGCGCGGTCCAGAGATAGCCATTGTCCTTCAGCTTCAGCTTGCCCTTGAAAAGTTCGGTTGCCGGTGCGTGGCCGATCGCCACGAAGACGCCGTCGACGGCGACCTCGGTGATGGCACCGGTGCGGGTATCGCGCAGGCGGGCGCCGGAAACGGACGGCGGCATGGGGGGCTTTGCCGGCGTGCCCGTGATTTCGGCGACCTCGGTGTTCCAGAGAACCTTGACGTTCTCCTTGGAGAAGAGGCGTTCCTGCAGGATCTTTTCCGCACGGAAGCTGTCGCGGCGGTGCACGACAGTAACCGACCTGGCGATATTGGAGAGATAGAGCGCTTCCTCGACGGCGCTGTTGCCGCCGCCGACCACGATCACGTCCTTGTTGCGGTAGAAGAAGCCGTCGCAGGTGGCGCAGGCAGAGACGCCGAAGCCCTGGAAATGCTGCTCGCTCTCGATGCCGAGCCACTTGGCCTTGGCGCCGGTTGCGATGATCAGCGTATCGGCGGTCCAGACCTGGCCGCTATCGGTACGGGCGACGAAGGGGCGCTGGTTGAGATCGACCTCGGTGACGAGGTCGTTGACGATTTCGGCGCCGACATGCTGGGCCTGCTGCAGCATCTGGTCCATCAGCCAGGGACCCTGGATCGGATCGGCAAAGCCCGGATAGTTCTCGACGTCGGTGGTAATCATGAGCTGGCCGCCCTGTTCGAGACCGGCGATCAGAACCGGTTTCAGCATGGCGCGTGCGGCGTAGACCGCTGCCGTATAGCCGGCAGGTCCGGAACCGATAATGAGCACCTTGGTATGGCGGGCAGACATAGAATTTCCTTTCGACTGGCAGGATGCGACGGCCAAGAGGCGAATAAGGCCGTTTCGCAATCCCTGCGCCATTTATGAACGACCAATGCTTTTATTCAAGGGCAGCCTTGCATTACCAACAAGGCAAATGCAGGTGCTGTGCAAGATTCCGTCATCGGACTGAAACTTTCTTGCGTATTCCGTGGCTTTATATAGAAGCTGCCCGCGGGGAATTAAAGAAAGGCCTGGGCGTGGTTCGCGCTGAACTTGACGTTATCGACATAAAGATATTGCGGGAACTGCAGGCAGACGGCCGCATGACCAATGTGGAGCTTGCCGACCGGGTGGGAATTTCAGCGCCGCCCTGCCTGCGCCGGGTGCGCAAGCTCGAGGAAGCCGGCGTCATCGAAGGATACCACGCGATGCTGAACAGCCCGAAGCTCGGGCTCGATCTCGTCGCTTTCTGCATGGTCGGCCTCAAGCACCAGTCCGAAGCCAATCTGAAGGCCTTTGCCGCCGCCACCGCCGAATGGCCGCTGGTGCGCCAGGCCTGGATGGTTTCCGGCGACAGCGATTTCCTGCTGCATTGCGTGGCCCAGAACCTGACCCGCTTCCAGGATTTCGTCATCGAGGTGCTGACGGCCAACGAGCATGTCGATACCGTTCGCACCATGCTGACGATCCGCCAGGTGAAGAAGCTCGGGCTGGTCGAGCTCTGAACAGACTTTCCTGAAAGGCTTCAGCCGCGCCAGGCCTTGCTCAGCCAATCGGTATTGCCGATGCGGCGATACCATTTCTGCCCGCCGCCTTCGAAGACCTCGCTCATTTTCGGATTGCCGGCGAAGACGACGATCCTGGCTTCCGGCGGCAGTTCGGGATCGCGCCAGAAGCTCTTGATGTGGCGCGGCACGCAGGCGTTCTTGAAGCTCACGCACCATTCCCGCGGCCAGTATTGCAGGTTTCCATGGGCTGCGAGCTGTGCGCTCTGGAACTGCTGGGAAATCTCGTATTTCGACATGGCTGCCACGGGATCGGCGATGTAGGTGTCGAGAATATAGGCGTGGGCGCCGATCTCGTAGCGGAAGACCGAGCTGTTGCCGACCGAGGCCAGGAACCGGTCGCGGGCCGGATTGAGCTTGCGCAGCGGCTTTGGCCGGAAGAGATCGTCGTCGCGGATGATGAGGAACTTGCCCGGATGCTGGAAGAGCGGCTCCAGGTCGTCGACGATGACGAGGTCGAGATCGAGGAAGAGGCCGATGCCCTCGAGACCGGCGAGGTCGCGGCGGAAGAGCGACAGCTTCTGCCAGCGGCGGTCCTTCGAGCCGGCCGGCAGGCCGAGTTCGGGGAGGGGGAAGGTTTCGATACCCTCCTGGAGGCCTTCCGTGTTGTCGGTGAAGCAGACAAAGCGGTGCGGGCGTTTCAGGTGCCGTCTGACGCCGCGGTAGAGGTTGTTGACATATTCGGGGCCGTAGAGCGTTCCCCACTTCATGCAGAGCACGTTGACCAGGTCATTGCTGTTTGCGGTCGACATCCCTTGCGCCCCTGCCTTCCCGAAATGTTTGTTACAAAAGTTCGGCTTAAGCGCCGAGAAGCTCCTGGTAAATCCGGGCGATTGCCGTCGCTTCCTTTTCCAATGCGAAATTTTCGCGCACGTGCCGGAGCGCCGTTTCCCCCTGTGCGGCCGCCAGCGCAGGATCGGCAAGATAGGTGGCAATGGCTGCCGTCAGCGCCTTGCCGTCGCCGGGCGGCACGATGACGCCGTTTTCGCCCGACACGATCATCTCGGCATAGGCGCCGGCGTCGGAGGCGACGACCGCCGTCTTCGAGGCCATGGCTTCCAGAGGGGTCAGGCCGAAGCCTTCGTTGCGGGACGGGGCGACGTAGAGCGTCAGGCGGCGATACCAGACCTTGATGTCGGGCACTTCGCCGATGAAGACGATGCGGTCGGCCAGGCCGGCCGCGGCAATATCGGCCTTCAGCTTGTCGGCGAATGCCGTGTGCTCCGGCGTGACGCGGCCGGAAATGACGGCCGTCCAGTCCGGATATTGCGGCAGAAGCGCAATCATCGCCTGGACGAACAGGTCGGTGCCCTTCTGGTGGCGCACCCGGCCGAAGCAGCCGACGAGATGGCGGCCGGGCAGGCCGGTGGCCGTGATCGTATCGTCCGGTCCTTCGGGCGGATGGAAGAGCGCGAGATCGACGCCGTGCTGAATGACCGTGTGCGGCACCTTGAGGAAGGAGCCGGAGCGGCTGCTGGTGGCGATGACGGCATCCATCCGGCGGATCAGCCAGCGGGTGTAGGACGTGTGGCGGCGCTGGGCGGCCGAGGTGAAGACGAGCTTCAGCGGCATGCGCAGCACGTGGCGCAGGAGGATGCCTGCAGCCATCTCGTTGTTGCGGCGCGCATGCCAGACGCGGTGGCGGCGCCCGGCCGGCGGGCGCCAGAGGCCGGCCAGCTGCGGCCATTTCAAGCGCGGAAGATCCGGCGGCAGGCCGGGGCCGAGAGCGGCGATCCTGATCCCCAGCCGGATCTGGCAGGGGATAAGCTGGACGATCGTGGACGTGACGCCGGAGAGCCGGCGTTTCAGGTTGGGCGCGATGATCTCGACGTCGCTGATATCCGGCACGGGCTGCTCTTGAAAAGAAAAGCGCGGGCGATCAGCCCCAGGAAACGGAGAGGATTTCGTAGGCCTTGGAGCCGCCCGGCGCGTTGACTTCGATGGAATCGCCGACTTCCTTGCCGATCAGCGCGCGGGCGATCGGGGAGGAGATGGAAATGCGGCCCTGCTTCACGTCGGCTTCCTGATCGCCGACGATCTGGTAGGTCTTTTCCTCTTCGGTGTCCTCGTCGACGAGCTTCACCTTGGCGCCGAACTTGATCTTGTCGCCCGACATCTTGGTAAGGTCGATGACTTCGGCGCGCGCCGTCAGGTCTTCGAGCTCGGTGATGCGGCCCTCGTTGTGGCTCTGCGCTTCCTTGGCTGCATGGTACTCGGCATTTTCGGAAAGGTCGCCATGGGCGCGCGCTTCCGCAATGGCCTCGATGATTCGCGGGCGCTCCTCCTGCTGACGCCAGCGCAGCTCTTCCTGCAGCTTGACGAAACCACCCTGTGTCATCGGTACCTTATCAACCATTTTCTTGTCCTTCTCTCCCCGCATCTGCAGTTCGCGCAGACACAAAAGAAAACAGGTCCCGAAGGGGAACTTCGGAACCGTGTTACAATCCTATTTCGCCGCTTATAGCAGATCGGCACGCGCAATTTCCATAAAATTCGTATCGGCGCTTTTTGCGCTGTGCTGAAGTGCCTGCTTTTGAAGGGAAGTCGGGTACAATCCCGTTTCTCCGTCTTGATTTCGCCACCGTGAACATTTAGTGAACATACGGATGAAGAAATCGCTTAAAGAACGGTTGGCGATCCTTTCCGACGCTGCCAAATACGATGCTTCCTGTGCCTCCAGCGGTACCGTCAAACGGGATTCGTCCGGCTCCGGCGGGCTTGGCTCGACCGAAGGCTCGGGCATCTGTCACGCCTATGCGCCTGACGGCCGATGCATCTCGCTGCTCAAGATCCTGCTCACCAATTTCTGCATCTATGACTGCGCCTATTGCATCAACCGCTCGTCGAGCAATGTCGAGCGCGCGCGGTTCACGCCCGAGGAGGTCGTCTGGCTGACGCTGGAATTTTACCGGCGGAACTACATCGAAGGCCTGTTTCTCTCCTCGGGCATCATCCGCTCATCCGACCATACGATGGAGGAAATGGTGCGCATCGTGCGGGAATTGCGGATCACGCATAGTTTCCGCGGCTACATTCACCTGAAATCCATTCCGGAAGCATCCGCGCATCTGATCGAGGAGGCGGGGCTCTATGCCGACCGCCTCTCGCTCAATATCGAACTGCCGACCGATAGCGGCATCAGCCGCTTTGCACCGGAGAAGAAGCCGGCCGGCATTCGCCGCTCGATGGGCGATCTCCGGCTGAAGATCGAAGCGGCGCAAGAGCCGACGCTGCAAACCAGGAGGCGAAAGCGCTTCGTGCCGGCCGGCCAGAGCACGCAGATGATCGTGGGCGCCGACGGGGCCAGTGACGCGACGATCCTGTCCACCAGCGGCCAGCTCTACAGCAGCTACGGTCTGAAGCGGGTTTATTATTCCGCCTTCAGCCCGATCCCCGACAGTTCGAAGAACCTGCCGCTCATCAAGCCGCCGCTGATGCGCGAGCACAGGCTCTATCAGGCCGACTGGCTCTATCGTTTCTATGGGTTCGGCATCGACGAAATCACGTCGACGCAAGAGGGCGGCATGCTGGATCTCAATCTCGATCCCAAGCTTGCCTGGGCGCTCGGCCATCGCGAGGACTTCCCCGTCGATGTCAACCGGGCCGATCGCGAGAAGCTTCTGCGCGTGCCGGGGCTCGGCACCAGGACGGTGAAGGCGATCCTGACCGAGAGGCGACAGCGCCGGCTCCGGCTCGAGGACCTGCCGCGTCTCGGCGTCTCCATCCGCAAGGTACAGGCCTTCGTCACGGCCGAGGGCTGGACACCGCATCGCCTTGTCGACCGGCCGGACCTGCGCGCCATGTTCGAGCCGCAACCCGAACAATTGACGCTGTTATGATGCGCCGGATCGTTCTGGAGGGCAGGGGGAATTTCGAGGAATGGCGCAAGGCCGCCCGCGCCTTTGCCGCGGCCGGAATCCTGCCTGACGACATCGACTGGCAGGAAAAGAGCAGCGAGCCGGGCTTTGCCTTCCAGCGTGATGCCTTGCCGCCCGATCCAGCCCCCAACGCCAGACCCATGAGCGTTCCGCCGGCTTTCATGGCGCTTGCCGAGGCGGTGATCTGCCATAGCGATCCCGGCCGGTTTTCGCTGCTCTACAGCCTGCTGTGGCGATTGCTGGAAAACCGGAACCTGCTGGATCTGGCGTCCGACGAAGAGGTTTCGCGGGCGCGGCTGATGCAGAAGAGCGTGCATCGCGACGCGCATAAAATGACGGCCTTCGTGCGCTTCAAGGAGGTGGCGGCACCTGTCGGCGGGCGGCGAAAGTTCATCGCCTGGTTCGAGCCGGATCATTACATCGTCGCGCGCAAGGCGCCGTTCTTCCAGCGCCGCTTCACTGATATGGACTGGCTGATCGCCACGCCGAAGGGATCGGCCGCCTGGGTCGGCGAGCGGCTGACGACAAGCGACGCGCCCTGCGAAAAGCCTGACATCAGCGACGCAACCGACGATCTCTGGCGCACCTATTATGCCAGCATCTTCAATCCTGCCCGGCTGAAGGTGAAGGCCATGCAGGCCGAGATGCCGAAAAAATACTGGAAGAACCTGCCGGAGGCCGATCTCATCCCCGGCCTGATCGCCGATGCGGAAGCCAAGGTGCTTGCCATGGCCGAACGCGAAGCGACGATGCCGCTTGCCTATCATAACAGGATTCGGGAGGCGGCCGCCCGCATGCCGGCCCCGAAACGGGCGCCTGCCGGCACGCTGGAGGCGTTGCGGGAAGAAGCCGCCGCCTGCAGCCGATGCCCGCTGCATGAGAGGGCGACGCAGACGGTCTTTGGCGAGGGGCCAGTCGATGCCGGCATCATGTTCGTCGGCGAGCAGCCGGGCGATCAGGAGGACCTTGCCGGCCGCCCCTTCATCGGGCCGGCCGGGACCGTTTTCGACGAGGCGATCGCGCAGGCCGGTATCGATCGGTCGAGGCTCTATGTCACCAATGCCGTCAAACATTTCAAATACGAGCCGCGCGGCAAGCGGCGCATCCACCAGAAGCCCAATTTGGGCGAGGTGCAGCATTGCCGCTGGTGGCTGAAGCTGGAGCTCGACCTCATACGGCCGCGGCTGGTCGTGGCGATGGGGGCGACGGCCTTCTACGCGCTGACCGGTGAGAAGCAGAAGCTCGCGGATGTGCGGGGGCGAGCGATTGCCATGCAAGAGGGACGATCGCTTTTCGTCACCGTGCACCCTTCCTACCTGCTGCGGATTCCGGATGAGAAAAGGAAGGCGCAGGAGCTTGCGCGTTTTCGGCAGGAGATGAGTCTGATCAAGGGCCTGGCGGCCTGAGCGGAGAAATCGATTCAACGCGTCAGGGCACGAATACGGGGTCTCTGGGCAGGTTCGGCGGAGCATAGCCGGTCGCCATGCGGGTCCGCACGGAGGCATGCAGCGTCGATCCGTCGGGAATGAAGCGCCGGTCCTGTCGCGGCAGATAGATGGCGCGTCTGTCGCCGCGTCTGCGCCAGGAATTTTCCGGCACCCGTCGCGGAATATATTCGAGCAGTTTCCAGCCGGCTGTCATGGAATCGTGCAGGGCCGCGGTCGGATCGAGTTCGACATATTGGTTGTCATTCTTGCCGAGCACGATGTTGTTGATCGTGCGCGAGACGTAGAGCAGGCCTGCCGGCTCCGTTTCGCGGATCATCCAGTCGAGCGGTATCTTCACCTGCGCGCTTTCGGCTTCCGGGTAGCCGCCACCGATATCGCCATGGACGCCGGCAAACCAGACTTCCTTGAAATCCTGCCTGGCACTCGCGGGCTTGAAGGGATTGCCGCGATAGTCCTGATCCGGCGTCCACAGTTCCGGCTGGAACATGGTTCTGCGCTCGTCGATCGACACGGCATGGCGCACGTATTCGACGCTTGGGTTCTTGCGGGTGAAAGGATGGGTCTTGAACTGAGGACGCCCTCTGCCGGCCTCGATCACCGAGGCCACCGTATCGAACAGGCCGAGCAGCTTGATCGGCGGGCGGTCGTTGCGCAGCATGCGCTCGTAGAGACGCATGCTCTTGAAGGCCGATGACGGATCGGCGCCGTCAGGGCCGTCGGTGCGCTGCTCCTGTTCGGGAATGCCCTTGTAGGTTCTGTAGGCATAGTCGAGCAGGTTCAGGTGATAGCGGCTGCTCAAGCCGAAGGCGTGGATGAAACCCGCCAGAACGCGGGCCGTATAGGCACCGCGGCTGAAGCCGAAAATATAGATGCGGTCGCGCTCGGGATGACCGCCGTGATCGTCGGGCGGACCGGCATCGTAGTTCTCGACCAGGAAGCGATAGGCGCCCTTGACGTTTTCATCGAGCCCCCAGCCGGTGGCAAGGCCCCAGACTTCGATAGTCTTGCGGTAGAAGCGCGACCATGCATCTGCCGCACCAAGCGTGCCGACTCCGGGATCGTAATAGACGATCTGTTCGTCCGAGCGCTTCAGCGTTCCGAACAGGCGCAGAATATTGGTGCGGTCTGCAGATATCTCGTTCGACGTGCCGTCGAACAGAATGACGATGTTCTTCGACATGCTGCTCCCCGATACGGCCGGGGAGCAGGCTAACATCAAGTTCCCATGCCTGCAATTTGGGGTCGCAGTTTTGTCGGGATGGGAGGCAGAGGTGAAGGGGGCTTGCCCCTTCACCCGATCGTCAGAAGTAGCTCTGCAGCGGACGGACTTCGAGGTTGCCGGCCTTCAGCGCCTTGATGGCCTGGGCGGCGGCTTCGGCGCCGGCCATGGTGGTGTAATAGGGCACTTTCTGCATCAGCGTGGCGCGGCGCAGCGACTTCGAATCCGAGATCGCCTTGTTGCCGTCGGTCGTGTTGATGACGAGCTGGACCTGGCGGTTGCGGATGGCGTCCTCGATATGCGGACGCCCCTCGAGAACCTTGTTGATCTTGGTGGCCTCGATGCCGTTTTCGCCGAGGAAGCGAGCGGTGCCGCCGGTTGCCAGAACCTTGAAGCCCTGTTCGGCCAGAATGCGGATCGCCGGCAGGACGCGCGGCTTGTCGGCATCGCGCACGGAGACGAAGACCGTGCCTTCACGCGGCAGTTCGACGCCGGCGCCGAGCTGGGACTTGGCGAAGGCCAGCGCGAAATCGCTGTCGAGACCGATGACTTCGCCGGTGGAGCGCATTTCCGGGCCGAGCAGCGTATCGACACCGGGGAAGCGGGCGAAGGGGAAGACGGCTTCCTTGACGGCGATGTGCTTCAGCGCCCGCGGATCGGGCTTTTCGCCATAGGCGGCGAAGGTCGCGTCGAGCTTCTCGCCGGCCATGACGCGGGCGGCGATCTTGGCGATCGGCGCACCGATGGTCTTGGCGACGAAAGGCACGGTACGCGAGGCGCGCGGGTTGACTTCAAGGACGTAGACCGTGTCGTCCTTGATGGCGAACTGCACGTTCATCAGGCCGCCGACATTCAGCGCCTTCGCCATGGCCTTGGCCTGACGTTCCAGCTCGTCGAGCATTTCGCGCGACAGCGTGCGCGGCGGCAGCGAGCAGGCGCTGTCGCCCGAATGGATGCCGGCCTCTTCGATATGCTCCATGATGCCGGCGACATAGACGTCGGTGCCGTCGGAGAGGCAGTCGACATCGACTTCGATGGCGTTGGTCAGGTAGCTGTCGAAGAGCAGCGGGTTCTTGCCGAGCAGGGTGTTGATCTGGCCGGTCTTGTCGTTCGGGTAGCGGGCCTTGATATCTTCCGGCACTAGTTCCGGAACGGTGTCGAGCAGGTAGGTCTGCAGCTGGCTCTCGGCATGGATGATCTGCATGGCGCGGCCGCCGAGCACGTAGGACGGGCGAACGACCAGCGGGAAGCCGATTTCGGCGGCGACGAGGCGGGCCTGCTCGACCGAGTAGGCGATGCCGTTGTTCGGCTGGTTGAGGTCGAGCTTCATCAGAAGCTTCTGGAAACGGTCGCGGTCCTCGGCAAGGTCGATCGCATCGGGGGCGGTGCCGAGGATCGGGATACCGTTCTTTTCCAGCGCTTCGGCAAGCTTCAGCGGGGTCTGGCCGCCGAACTGGACGATGACGCCGACGACTTCGCCCTTTTCCTGCTCGGCGCGCAGGATCTCGATCACGTCTTCGGCCGTCAGCGGCTCGAAATAGAGGCGGTCTGACGTATCGTAGTCGGTCGAAACGGTTTCCGGGTTGCAGTTGATCATGATCGCTTCGTAGCCGGCATCCTTCAGCGCGAAGGCGGCATGGCAGCAGCAATAGTCGAACTCGATGCCCTGGCCGATACGGTTCGGGCCGCCGCCGAGGATGACGACCTTCTTGCGGTCGGAGACCTGCGCCTCGGAGCGGGCGGCGCCGACGAAAGGCGTCTCGTAGGTCGAGTACATGTAGGCGGTGGGCGAAGCGAATTCGGCCGCGCAAGTATCGATGCGCTTGAAGACCGGGCGGACGTTGAGCGAATTGCGCAGCTCGGCCACTTCCTTCGGGCGCTTGCCGGTCAGCGTGGCCAAGCGGGCATCGGAGAAGCCCATGGCCTTCAGCATGCGCAGGTTGGCGGCATCCTCGGGCAGGCCGTGCTCGCGGATGCGGGCTTCCATGTCGACGATGTTCTTCAGCTGGGCGATGAACCAGGGATCGATCTTGCAGCCCTCATGGACTTCGGCCTCGCTCATGCCCTGACGCAGCGCCTGGGCGACCATGCGCAGGCGGTCCGGGGTCGGCGTGCCGATCGCGGCGCGGATGGCGTTCTGGCTGGATTCGCCTTCCTCGAAATCCGGGATCTCGATTTCGTCGAGGCCGGTCAGGCCGGTTTCGAGGCCGCGCAGCGCCTTCTGCAGCGATTCGGCAAAGGTACGGCCGATCGCCATGACTTCGCCGACCGACTTCATGGCGGTCGTCAGGACCGGCGAAGCGCCGGGGAATTTCTCGAAGGCGAAACGCGGGATCTTGGTGACGACATAGTCGATCGACGGTTCGAAGGAGGCAGGCGTTGCGCCGCCGGTAATGTCGTTTTCGAGTTCGTCGAGCGTGTAGCCGATGGCGAGCTTGGCGGCGACCTTGGCGATCGGGAAGCCGGTGGCCTTGGAGGCGAGTGCGGAGGAGCGCGAGACGCGCGGGTTCATTTCGATGACGACGAGGCGGCCGTCCTTCGGATTGACGGCAAACTGCACGTTCGAGCCGCCGGTCTCCACGCCGATCTCGCGCAGCACCGCAATCGAGGCGTTGCGCATGATCTGGTATTCCTTGTCCGTCAGCGTCAGCGCCGGGGCAACGGTGATCGAATCGCCGGTATGGACGCCCATCGGATCGATGTTTTCGATGGAGCAGATGATGATGCAGTTGTCCGCCTTGTCGCGGACGACCTCCATCTCGTATTCCTTCCAGCCGAGAACGGACTCTTCGATCAGCACTTCCGTGGTCGGGGAGGCGTCGAGGCCGCCGCCGACGATTTCGAAGAATTCCGAGCGGTTATAGGCAATGCCGCCGCCGGTGCCGCCGAGCGTGAAGGACGGGCGGATGATGGCGGGCAGGCCGACATGGTCGAGCGCCTGGGCGGCAATCGCCATGGCATGGCTCATGTAGCGCTGCTTGCGGTCGCTCTCGCCGAGGTTCCACTGGTTTTCCAGTTCGTCGAGCGCCTTGTCGAGATCGGCGCCGGAGAGGCTTTCGCGCAGCTTGGCACGCTCGGCCTCGTGTGTCTTGCGGTCGGCATCCTTGATATCGGTGGCGTTTGCCAGCATCGAGCGCGGGGTTTCCAGGCCGATCTTGGCCATGGCTTCGCGGAAGAGGGCGCGGTCTTCGGCCTTGTCGATGGCGGCGGGCTTGGCGCCGATCATTTCGACATTGTAGCGGTCGAGCACGCCCATGCGCTTCAGCGAAAGCGCGGTGTTCAGCGCGGTCTGGCCGCCCATGGTCGGCAGCAGCGCATCCGGACGCTCCTTGGCGATGATCTTGGCGACGACTTCGGGCGTGATCGGCTCGACATAGGTCGCGTCGGCCAGACCCGGATCGGTCATGATCGTTGCCGGGTTGGAGTTGACGAGGATGACGCGGTAGCCTTCCTCTTTCAGCGCCTTGCAGGCCTGGGTGCCGGAATAGTCGAATTCGCAAGCCTGGCCAATGACGATCGGTCCCGCGCCGATGATGAGGATCGATTTGATGTCTTGGCGCTTCGGCATGGGCGATATCCATTGTGTGGCTGCGCAAAAAGCCGGCCAGGGTGGGAGATCACCGGGTCGGGTCGCGCATTGAGGGTCTTTTCAGGCTAGAAGCGGCTTATAGGCAAATGTTTTTGCAAACGGAACCCCATAAATCACGGAATCGACAGGAATTCGGACCGGCTTTTGGAAGCCTATTGCCCGGCGGGCAAGACGAGCGTGCGAATCTCGCCGCCAAACGCCGGATTGGCGATGGCTTCGGGTGCCTGTTCCAGCGTTACACGACGCGAAATCAGTGGCTCGACCTTGACCGCGCCCGTGGCAATGAGATCGGCGGCGCGCTGGTGGGTGAACGGGTTGAGGAAGGAGCTGACGAGATTCACCTCCCGAAACAGCAGATCGAATGGCTCGATCTCTATCCTTGCGCCCTGCGGCATGACGCCGAGGATGACTGCCGTGCCGCCGCGTCTTGCAAGCCTCGGCGCCTGCATCATCGTTTCGGCAACACCGGCACATTCGAAGACGACATCAGCGCCGCCGGGCAGCAAGCCGCCGTCGCCGGCAATGCCGCTGACCGCATCCGCCGCTGACGGATCGAAGCTTGCGGTGGCACCCAGCGTTTCGGCCAGCGCGCGTTTGCCGGCATTGCGGGTGACGAGGAGAATACGCGTCGCGCCGGCAAGCCGGGCAAGCTGCACGGTCAACAGGCCGATCACGCCGCCGCCGAGCACGATGACGGAAGAGCCGGTCCTGACATTGGCGAGATCGACGCCATGCAGGCAGCAGGCGAGCGGCTCGCAAAAGGCGCCGTGCAGGGGATCGAGGCCGGGCGGCAGGGCGAAGGCCTGTTTCTGCGGGAGGATGACATAATCGGCAAAGCCGCCATCGCGGTGAATGCCGATGGCCTGCAGGTTCCGGCAGAGATTGACCCGGCCCCTGCGGCATTCTTCGCAGCCGCCGCAGGCGATGTTGGGATCGCCGGTCACGCGCATGCCGGGGCGGAAGCCCACGACATCGGGGCCGACCGCTTCGATGATGCCGGCAAATTCGTGCCCGAGCGTCACCGGCGGGTGCGAGGGGAACTCGCCGAGGAAAAGATGGCGGTCGGTGCCGCAGATGCCGCAGGCTTCGATGCGCACCAGCAAATCGCCGGGGCCGGGAACGGGTTTTTCGACCTCGCGCAGAAACAGCTTTCCGGTCGCTTCCAGGCGCACGGCTTTCATCGGCGTTCTCCTCCCTGTCTCCTTGCCGTCAGGAAGCGGGAAAGCGGGAGTCGCGTCAAGCATTTACCGGGGCTTCTTCAGCCGAAACGGCGGCGGGCTTGCTCGGCAAAACTGCGGCTGACGGGGATTTGCGTACCGTCGCGCGTGAGGATCAGGACCTTGCCGTTGTCGCGTTTCAAGGTCTCGACATGGGCGTCGGCCACCCAATGCGACCTGTGGACCTGCAGCCCCGGTGTCGCGCCGATTTCGCGCAGCGCATCGGAAAAGCGCAGCAGCACCAGCTCGCGGCCGCGGCTGGTGACGACCTCCGTGTAGTGATCCTGTACCGAGAGGCGCAGCAGGACGCCGCGGTTCTGCGGCTTCAGCCGGTCGAGGATCGAGGCGGCAGGCGGGGCCTGTGCCGCGGCCTCTTCGATCTGCCGGTGCATGGCAAGATAGGTCAGAAAACAGAAGAGGGCGCAGAGCGGCAGCGCGAAAAGGGCTCTTGCCAGGCCGCCGCCGAGGGCCGCCGGATCGCCGCTGAAGCCATAGTCCACAAGGCCGATCGCAAAGCCGATCGGCAAGGCGGCGACCAGCGAGCCGATCATCATGCGCCAGAACGTATTCCCCAGCCGCTTGCGCAGCAGCGCATCGGCGAGCACGGAAAACAGGATGGCGATCGACCATGCGACGGCGTGCAGGATCAGCCAGTAGGCGAAGCGCTCGCCGGCCGGCATGCTGTCCATCGTGCCGTAGGGACCTGTCACCGCGAAGATGAGGACAATGGCGAGGAAGGTTCCCCAGAAGCGCGAAGAGCGCCAGAAGACCTGCAATTCGCGAAGCGTGGATTGCAAGGAGGGGTGATCCACGAAGTTTTCCCGCCGTTTACGCCATGTTCGTTGAGAGAGATGCACTCATGCCGGAAACGGGGGGCGAATTCAACCGGAGCCGATCATGACGCTTGAACCTCTGCTCAATGCGCCTCCTGCCATACAGATCCATGTCGCCGCCGTCGTGCCGGCGGCCATCCTCGGGGCCTATCTGCTCGCTCGGCCGAAGGGCACGCGGCTGCACCGGCTGCTCGGCAAGATCTGGATGGCGCTGATGGTGGTGACGGCGCTGTCGAGCTTTTTCATCCACGAGATCAATCTCGTTTACGGCTTCAGCCCGATCCACCTTCTCTCCGTCTTCGTACTCGCCGGAAGCTGGCGGGCAATCCTCGCTGCGCGCCGGCACGATATCCGCACGCATCGGCGGATCGTATCGGGCATGTATTTCGGCGGCATCGTCGTTGCCGGCCTTGCGACGCTGCTGCCGGGCAGGATCATGCATGCGGTGACGTTCTCCGGCAACAGCTGGCTGACCCTGGTGCTGTTCGGGCTGATTGCCGCCGCGATCGTCGCGGCCGTCGGCTTTCGCCCGCGCCGCGGCCGGGTCGCGTGAGGAAGCGGCTGGAATTCGCCCTTGCGGCGGATATATAACTGACTCCTGAGAGCATGCATGGGCGCATCGCCGGGGAGATCGATCATGGAATGGAAAGGACGGCGTCAGTCCGACAATATCGAGGATCGCCGCAGCGATCCGTCCGGTGGCATTGGACGCAATCCCTTCGGCCGCGGCGGTGGCTTCAGCTTTCCGTCGGGCGGTGGCGTCGGCCGTCGCGGCGGCGGGCTCAGCATCGGCACGATCGTCTTTCTCGTCGTCATCTACCTGATCTTCAAGGCGATGGGCATCGACCTGATGCAGGTCATGGAAGGCGGCGGATCGATGGACGGCTCCGGCTACTCGCAGAGCGAGTCCGCCCCGCAGACGCCCGCCAACGACGAGATGACCGCCTTCGTGCGCACGGTTCTCGCCGAAACCGAAGATACCTGGCATGGTATCTTCCAGTCTCAGGGCCGGGATTACGAAGAGCCGCGCCTCGTGCTCTTCTCCGGCCAGACGCAGTCCGCCTGCGGTTTCGCATCGGCTGCGACCGGACCCTTCTATTGCCCGGGCGATCACAAGGTCTACCTCGATACGGCCTTCTTCCAGCAGCTTTCCGATCAGTTCGGCGCGTCGGGCGATTTTGCCGAGGCCTATGTGATCGCGCACGAAGTCGGCCATCATGTGCAGAGTCTGCTCGGCATCCTGCCGAAATTCAATCAGGCGCGCCAAAGCATGAGCGAGGCCGATGCCAACAGAATGTCGGTCCGCGTCGAGCTGCAGGCAGATTGTTTTGCCGGCATCTGGGGCAAGTTTACCCAGCAGAAGGGCATTCTGGACGCCGGCGATCTGGAGGAGGCGCTGAATGCCGCCCAGCAGATCGGCGACGATACGCTGCAGAAGCGTTCGCAGGGCTATGTCGTGCCCGAGAGTTTCAACCACGGCACCTCGGCGCAGCGTATGCGCTGGTTCAAGCGCGGCTTCGACAGCGGGCAGCTTTCGGCCTGCGATACTTTCTCCAACCCGATCTGATACCGAAAGGCGGCACCCCGAAGGGCAGGGTGCCGGCCTCTCGGGGCTGACTACTTTTCACTGTCCATGTGCCTGAGCTGGGCTTCCGGATAACGGGCGCCCTTGGCCGCGCCTTTCGGCACGGCGCGTTCGATGGCGGCGAGATCGTCGGCGGTGAGTTTCACCGCGCGCGAGCCGAGCGCCTCCGTCAGCCGGTCGCGGCGGCGGGCGCCGACCAGCGGCACGATATCCTCGCCCTGTGCCGCCACCCAGGCGATCGCGACCTGCGCGACCGAGGCGCCCTTGAAGGTGGCGATCTTTCTGAGTTCTTCGACCAGGGCAAGGTTTTCATCGACGTTGCCTTCCTGGAAGCGCGGGCTGAAGGCGCGGAAATCGCCTGCACCCTGCTGGCCCTTCTGCCAATGGCCGCTGATGAGGCCGCGCGACAGCACGCCATAGGCGGTGACGGAAATGCCGAGGTCACGGGTCGTCGGCAGGATTTCGTCCTCGATGCCGCGGGAAATCAGCGAATATTCGATCTGCAGGTCGGCGATAGGGGCGACGGCGGCGGCCCGGCGGATCGTATCCGCCCCGACTTCGGAGAGGCCGACATGGCGGACGTAACCGGCCTTGATGAGATCCGTTATCGCGCCGACCGTTTCCTCGATCGGCACATTGGGATCGAGGCGGGCGGGGCGATAGATGTCGATATAGTCGACGCCGAGGCGTTGCAGCGTATAGGCGAGGAAGTTCTTCACGGCGATCGGGCGGGCGTCGTAGCCGTTCCAGCCATTGGAGGGATCGCGCAGCGCGCCGAACTTGACGCTGATGACGGCGTCTTCGCGCCTGCGGCCCTTCAGCGCTTCGCCGATCAGCATTTCGTTATGGCCCATGCCGTAGAAATCGCCGGTGTCGAGCAGGTTGATGCCGGCATCGAGCGCGGCATGGATGGTCGCAATGCTTTCGGCGCGGTCGGACGGGCCGTACATGCCCGACATGCCCATGCAGCCGAGGCCGATGGCCGAGACTTGGGGACCGGTTTTTCCCAAACGATAGGTCTGCATCTTCTTCTCCTTCAACGGCGCCCCGACGGCGTCTTCGGATGCGGTTTTATCGCCGATAAGTTTGTGCGATAATCCGGATAGTCTCGAACAGGCCGTACGGGAAAATGCACAATGGATGAGCTTCCCCTCAGTGATCTGGATGCCTTTGCCGCAATTGCAAGGGAGCGCAGCTTCCGCTCGGCGGCCCGAAAACGCGGGGTTTCCGCCTCGTCGCTGAGCGATTCCCTGCGGCGCCTGGAAGAACGGCTCGGCGTCAGGCTGCTCAACCGCACGACCCGCTCCGTCACGCCGACGGCGGCGGGCGAAAGACTGCTGGAAAGGCTTGCTCCGGCGCTGTCGGAAGTTGCGGCCGCGCTCGGCCAGCTGGACAGCTTTCGCGACCATCCGGCCGGCACGCTGCGGCTCAACGTGCCGAGCATCGTCGTCAAGCTTTTCATGGCCGATCTTGCCGCCCGTTTCCTGACGCTGTACCCGCAGATCACGCTGGAGATCATTGCCGACGACAATTTCATCGACGTGCTCGCCGCCGGCTTCGATGCCGGCGTGCGTTACGATGAAAGGCTGGAGCGCGACATGATCGCCGTGCCGATCGGTCCGCGCCGGCAGCGCTACGTGACGGCAGCCGCACCCGCCTATCTCGACAGGCGCGGCGTGCCGCAGCATCCGAGGGACCTGCTGGAGCATAGCTGCATCCGCCATCGCTTCCTGAGCGGGGCCTCGGTTGCCTGGGAATTCGAGCGCGGCAAGGAGACGGTGCTCGTCACCCCTTCCGGTCCCATCGTCGCCAATGCGGTGGAGATGGAGATAGGGGCAGCTTATGCCGGGCTCGGCGTCATCCGCACCTTCGGGGAGCTGCTTGCGCCCGGTATCGCCGATGGCCGGCTGATGCCGATCCTTGCGGAATGGGACAGCGAATTTTCCGGCCCGTTCCTCTATTATCCGAGCCGCCGCCATATGCCCGCACCGCTGCGCGCCTTTGTCGATTTCGTACGGATGGAGCAGCGGAAGGGCGCCTGACCCATCTGTTTTGACGGGTTCGCCATCAAAAACATTGAAATGTTCACGGATTGTTTCGCTTGTCCCAATCGGCTATGTCACATGTTCGGCGACAAGATCGTCTTTCCGGAAAATAACAGCTGTAGAGATGTCTCATGCTTGATGCGAAATTCGTTCGCCGCGGCCTTTTCCTGGTCTTTGTCATTCTCTTTCTGGATATTATCGGCATTGCGATCATCCTGCCGGTGCTGCCGGTCTATCTGGAGCAGCTGACGGGCGGCACGGTCAGCGATGCGGCCATCGACGGCGGCTGGCTGATGCTGATCTATTCGCTGATGCAGTTCCTGTTTGCGCCGCTGCTCGGCAATTTGAGCGACCGTTTCGGGCGCCGTCCGATCCTCTTGCTGTCGGTGTTGACCTTCGCGCTCGACAATTTCATCTGCGCCATTGCCACCAGCTACTGGATGCTGTTCGTCGGCCGCGTGCTTGCCGGCATCAGCGGCGGCAGCTTCGCCACCTGCTCGGCCTATATTGCCGATATCAGCAACGAAGAGAACCGCGCCAAGAATTTCGGCCTGATCGGCATCGCCTTCGGCGTCGGCTTTACGGTCGGCCCCGTCATCGGCGGCTTCCTCGGCGAATTCGGGCCGCGCGTACCCTTCTTCGGCGCGGCGGCGCTGTCCTTCGTCAATTTCGTTGCCGCCTGCTTCCTGCTGCCGGAAACGCTGGATGAGAAGAACCGCCGCCGGTTCGAATGGAAGCGCGCCAACCCGCTCGGCACGCTGCGGCAGATGCGGCACTATCCCGGCATCGGCTGGGTCTGCCTCGTCATGTTCCTGGTCTTCCTGGCGCACGCCGTTTACCCTTCGGTCTGGGCTTTCGTCTCGAGTTTCCGTTATGGCTGGAGCGAGGGACAGATCGGCCTGTCGCTCGGCATCTACGGAATAGGCGTGGCGCTCATCATGGGGCTTGTGCTGCCGCGTATCGTGCCGGTGCTCGGGGAATGGAAGACGGCGCTGGTTGGGCTCTGTTTCACGATGGTTGCCCTCGTGGGCTATGCCTTCGCCTGGGAAGGCTGGGTCGTCTATACGGTGATCATATTGACCGTCATGGAGAATGTCGCCGATCCGCCGCTGCGCAGTATTGCCGCCGGCAAGGTGCCGCCCTCGGCGCAGGGCGAACTGCAGGGCGCGCTCACCAGCATCAGCAGCATCACCACGATCGTCGGGCCGCTGATCTTCACGCAGATGTTCGGCTATTTCACAAAGCCCGATGCGCCTGTCGTCTTTGCCGGCGCGCCCTATCTTCTGGCGGCTCTCTTCATTCTCGTGGCGGCAATCGTGTTTCTGACGCGGGTGACGACCGCGAAGGCGCCGGCGGAAGTATTCAACGCGGCGGAGTGATCCATCAAAAACAGTGAAGGCGTGATGAATTTTTCAGCATCTGCCCGTTTTGGGGTAGTTCTTCGCGCGAGTTTGCTCTAAGCCGACACGATATTTTGCCGTATTGCGGCCCTTAACGATCCAATCTCAGGAACAGTGTCATGGACACGCCCATCGAGGTGCGCGCGGTCGCGCCTGTAAACGACAACCGCTGGTCTGCGCATTTTCGCGCCACGCTGATGCTCGGCGTGCCGCTGATCGGCGCCCAGCTGGCCCAGTTCGGCATCGGCATGACCGACGTGATGATCGTCGGCCAGCTTGGCGCGGAAAACCTTGCGGCCATGGTGCTTTCGGCGCAGTTCCTGTTCACAATCCTGATTTTCGGTTCGGGCTTTGCGATCGCCGTCATTCCGATGGTGGCGCAGGCCTACGGGCGCGGCGATGTCGTGACCGTGCGCCGGTCGCTGCGCATGGGGATCTGGGTCGTCATCTGCTACTGGCTGCTGATGCAGCCGGCCTTTTTCAATTCCGAGTCGATCCTGCGCTATTTCGGGCAGAAGCCCGACGTGGCGAAGCTTGCGCATGGCTATATCGTCATCGGCCAGTTCGGCGTGCTGCCGGGGCTGCTTTACAATGTCATGCGCGCGCTCGTCAGCGCCATCGGCAAGGCCGGCGTCATCCTCAACGTCACCATCGCCATGCTGGTGCTGAATGCGATCGGCGCCTATATCCTCGTGCTCGGCCATTTCGGCTTCCCGGTCATGGGGCTGGAGGGGGCGGCAATCGTGTCCGTCGCGGTGCAGGTGGCGGGCTTCCTGTTCATCCTGTCCTATGTGCAGGGCAGGGAGGAGACGCGGCGCTACGAGATCTTCGTGCGCTTCTGGAAGCCGGACTGGCACGCCTTTTTCGAGGTCGTTCGCCTCGGCCTGCCGATCAGCATCACCATTCTCGCCGAAGTCAGCCTCTTTACGGCAGCGTCGCTGCTGATGGGCCATATCGGCACGATCGAGCTTGCCGCGCACGGCATCGCCCTGCAGTGGGCGTCGATGGCCTTCATGATCCCGCTCGGCCTCGGACAGGCGGCAACGGTGCGGGTCGGCGTCGCGCACGGACAGGGCGATCATGCGGGTCTGGTGCGGGCGGCCGTCACGGTGTTGATCATCGCCAGCATTGCCGCGATCGTCGGCAGCGTCATCTTTGCGACCGTGCCGCAGGTTCTGGCGCGGCTGTTCCTCGATGTCAGCCTGCCCGAGGCGCCTCAGGTGCTTGCCTATGCCGGTCCGCTGATCGTCATTGCCGGCCTTTTCCAGTTCGTCGACGGCCTGCAGGCGATTGCCAGCGGCCTGCTGCGCGGCCTGAAGGATGCGCGCGTACCGATGATCATGGCCCTGATCGCCTATTGGCCGATCGGCTTCTTCCTCGCCTGGGCCTTTGCCTTCCCGCTCGGCTTCGGCGGGCTCGGCATCTGGCTCGGTTTCCTGGTCGGGCTTGCGGCCGCGGCCGCCATGCTCTGCATGCGCTTCTATATCCTGGTTCGCCGGGAAGGCGCGACGGCCGGCGCTTGAGCCGGCCGGTGCGAGGTTGGCGCGACCTGCTTCAGGCAGCCACAGGCTTGTAGCTGGCGATATCGGCGCGAATGCCGAGACGGGCAAACATTTCCTGCGGATTGAAATTGGCCGCCTCGTGGGCCGCCGCTACCGCCGCCTTCACACGCTCGACGACATCGGCGCTTTCCCATTCGGCGACCGTGACGAAATTGAACTCGCCGGGACCGGCAACCTGTTCCAGCACCGTATGGCCGATGAAGCCGTCCTGTGCCTCCAGCACCTTATGGGTCCTCATCACATTGACCAGAAATTCCTCGCGCGCTGCGGCCGGCACGACGAATTTGTCTACCCTGTAGAAAGCTCCGCTCATTCAGTCTTCTCCTGCATCTGATGTGTTGCAGGCAGTTCTGTAATTCCTCAAGTTAAGTTGAGGTCAATATGCGGAGAAAGAAAAAGGCCCGCGCGAGCGAGCCTTGATCCGGTATCAACGTTCGGCGAGTGCCGGTTCGCCCTTCTTCTCGCGCACCATGTTGACGAAGCGGCGGAAGAGGTAGTGGCTGTCCTGCGGGCCGGGCGAGGCTTCCGGGTGGTGCTGGACGGAGAAGACCGACTTGCCGAGGACGCGCAGGCCGCAATTGCTGCCGTCGAACAGCGAAACGTGAGTCTCTTCAACGCCTTCCGGCAGCGACTTCGTGTCGACCGCGAAGCCGTGGTTCATGGAGACGATCTCGACCTTGCCGGTCGTATGGTCCTTGACCGGATGGTTTGCGCCGTGGTGGCCCTGGTGCATCTTCTCGGTCCTGGCGCCGAGCGCGAGGCCCAGCATCTGGTGGCCGAGGCAGATGCCGAAGACCGGGATATCGGTCTTGATCAGTTCCTTGATGACGGGCACGGCATATTCGCCCGTGGCGGCCGGGTCGCCGGGGCCGTTCGACAGGAAGATGCCGTCCGGCTGCAGGGCAAGCACGTCCTCGGCGCTCGTCGTTGCCGGCATGACGGTGACCTTGCAGTCGAGGCCGGCAAAGAGGCGCAGGATATTGCGCTTCACGCCGTAATCGAGGCACACGACGTGGTACTTCTGGCCGGCGGCGCCGAGTTCGCCGTAGCCTTCGTTCCAGACCCAGGGGGTCTGCGACCATTGCGAGGACTGGCCGGAGGAAGCGATCTTGGCGAGGTCGAGGCCTTCGAGGCCGCTCCAGGCCCTGGCTTCGGCCTTCAGCGCGTCCACGTCGAAATTGCCCGCGGGGTCGTGGGCGATGACGGCGTTCGGGGAGCCGTTTTCGCGGATCCAGGCGGTCAGCGCGCGGGTATCGATGCCGCAGAGCCCGATGATGCCGCGCGCCTTCAGCCAGGCGTCGAGATGCTTGGCGGCGCGGTAGTTCGAGGGCTCGGTAATGTCGGCCTTGAAGATGACGCCGACCGCGCCGTGGCGGGCTGCCGGTGTCAGGTCTTCGATATCTTCTTCGTTGGTGCCGATATTGCCGATATGGGGAAAGGTGAAGGTGACGATCTGGCCGAGATAGGAGGGATCGGTGAGGATCTCCTCGTAGCCGGTCAGCGCCGTGTTGAAGACCGCTTCGGCCTGGACCTTGCCGGTGGCGCCGATGCCCTTGCCTTCGATGACGGTGCCGTCGGCAAGAACGAGCAGGGCGGTCGGCTTTTCGGTTGTCCAGGGTGCTGTCGCGGTCATCTTCATCCCGTTTCCGGCGGGCCTGGCGTTTGCGAAAACGCGAGCCGGCCATTTGATCTCGCAGGTACAGGCGCGCGGCCTTGGCCGCGTTTGACGCCTGATCACGAATTTTGGTGCAGGTGGCGGTAGATAGCCACGCTCTTTGTCCAGGTCAATCTTTGTACCGCAGATTGCGGTACTTTTCCTGCTGATATTGGCCGGATTCTCGCAATTTATTTGATCCCATGCATCGGCCTGGTTTATGAAAGCGCCATTTTAAAAGGAGTAGTAACATGCTGCGCGACCAACTCGCCACCGAGCTCAAAGAGGCCATGAAGGCAAAGAGGATGGACCGACTCGGCACCATCCGCCTCATCCAGGCCGCTATCAAGGATCGCGACATCGCCAATCGCGGCGCCGGCAAGGACGAGGCTGGCGACGATGAAGTGCTGCAGATCCTCGCCAAGATGGTGAAGCAGCGCGAGGAGTCGGCGAAGATCTACGAAGAGAATGCCCGCCCGGAGCTTGCCGAAAAGGAGCGTGCCGAAATCGCCGTCATTCAGGATTTCCTGCCGAAGCAGCTTTCCGACGATGAGGTGCGCGCCAATATCGCCGCCATCATCAAGGAAGTCGGCGCCGAAGGCCCGAAGGACATGGGCAAGATCATGGCCGCCCTCAAGGAGCGTTATGCCGGCCAGATGGATTTCGCCAAGGCTTCCGGCGCCGTCAAAGAGCTCTTGAAATAAGGCGTTTTGCCTGCGGTTGCTCGTCGACCGCAGGCCCGAACACTGCTTCGGCAGCGGCGTCGATAATGCCGAATTTCGCCGCCTGATAGTTCCAATATTCGAGGACGAAGCCGCGGGAGAGCCAGAAATCGCCCTTTCTCGGCGGCTCGGTCCAGCCCACGCTGCCCATGGCGGCGGCCTGTGTCAGCAGGCGCTTCAGGTGGGTGTTGGAGATCATGAACTGATCGCGAATCTCGCGCAGCGACAGCGGGCCGACGAAGACGCGGTCGGCAGAAGGCGGAAAGCCCGGCAGGCGCGAAATCAGGTAATCCATCACCAGGCCGCCGGAATTGGCCCAGTTGAAGAGATTGAAGGTGGTGCCCGGATCGCGCACGGCTTCGGTTTCGATGATCTGCCTGGCGATCAGCGGCTGCAGGCGGGCGATCGACGCAGGGTCGGCCGCCAGATTTTCCGCGCGGCGGCCGCCATCGAGACTGTCCAGGACCATCAGATGGGCGGCCAGCCATTTGGTGAAATGATCTTCGGCCGTTTCCGTCGGCTCGAGAAAGCGGGTGCGCTTGTCATCGCCCGGAATGGGGCGCAGAAACCGGTAAGCCAGCATTTCCTGCACGAAGGCGGCCGCGGTGTTGCGGCTGGCGATCTTGTTCTGGATGACGAAATCGATGAAGCGGCCGGAATAGAGGCCGCGTTTTTCTTCGCCGGGATAGCCGTAATAGAGCGCAAAGCCGGTATGTGCCATCAGCCAGCGCTGCTGAGCTGCGAATATGGATGCAATACGGGGGCTCTCGCGATAAATCGCGAGCATCTGATTGGCGCAATGAAGAATTGCAGCAAGAAAATTATCGTCGGCTGCAAGTTTTTCTGCGGTATAGGCCATAGCACTGTCCAGGAGTTTCGCGCATTCATTTGCCACGCCTGTTGGAAGTGTCAATGCTTTTGTATTTTAGGGGTTAATTGGTAAGGTAAAACTCAATAAAGGCGCAGCGCTAAGCCCAAAAATTAAGAAGGCAGGAGCTGGGGGCGCTCCTGCCTTCTTGCTCTTTGCTTCCGTCAGCGACGCAGGGTTGAAACCCAAGCCGGCGGGTATTTGCAAAGGCACCCTTGCGAGGCGGCGCCGGGGGTAGGGATGGTGCCTCGCTTGGGGATCGCTCTGTTGAGATCGAACTTATGGCCGGCCCTCGGCTTATTCAAATTACAAAAATATAATAATCCCGGATTCGGCCTTTCCGGTTGCGAATTTGGCGCTCGGCGCAGCACTTCGGAAATTCTGTTCACATGCAATCTAATAAATTGTTTTTACTTTATCTTTTCGGGGTTTCCCTTTTCGGGAAAAGGATGTTTCAGACCACCTGGAAATTGGAAAATGTCAAAAATGTCGCACCCCCTGCCAGGGTCCGATAACGTGTTGTTGAGTGGCTTTGGCTGGCGTTTTTGACAGTGTCTCCGCCCCTGTGAAAAGCGGGATTTGCCGCAGAGTTTCGTGGCGCGGCGCGACAAAGCTGCTTATATGGAGGCTCTGCAAGAGGTAGAGATGCGCTTTTCCCCCACCTTCCTGGACGATATCCGCGACCGCGTTCCCATTTCGAACGTGATTGCGCGGCGCGTGAGCTGGGACAAGCGCAAGACCAACGTGTCGCGCGGCGACTACTGGGCCTGCTGCCCGTTCCATGGCGAAAAGTCGCCGAGCTTCCACTGCGAGGATCGCAAGGGCCGCTACCATTGCTTCGGCTGCGGCGTGACCGGCGATCATTTCCGCTTCCTGACCGAACTCGAAGGCCTGAGCTTTCCCGAGGCGGTGCAGACGATCGCCGATATGGCCGGCGTGCCGATACCGGTTGCCGATCCGCAGATGGAGAAGCGCGAGAAGGAGCGCACCTCGCTTCTCGACGTCATGGAAATGGCGACGCAATTCTTTCAGGACCAGTTGCAGGCGGCCAATGGCGCAAAGGCGCGGGCCTATCTGCGCGACCGCGGGCTGACGGGGCGCACCATCGAGACGTTCCGGCTCGGATTTGCGCCTGACAGCCGCAATGCGCTGAAGGAATTTCTGGCCGGCAAGGGTGTCAGCAAAGAGCAGATCGAGGCCTGCGGCCTTGTGGTGCACGAGAATGTGCCGGTGTCCTACGACCGGTTCCGTGACCGCATCATGTTCCCGATCCTGTCGTCGCGCGAGAAGGTCATCGCCTTCGGCGGCCGGGCCATGTCGCCGGATGCGCCGGCGAAATATCTCAATTCCAACGAGACCGAGCTCTTCCACAAGGGCAACGTGCTCTACAATTTCGCCCGCGCGCGCCGATCGCTGCAGGGGGCGAACGGCGAGGGCACGATCATTGCCGTCGAAGGCTATATGGATGTCATCGCGCTGCATCAGGCGGGTGTCGAAAACGCCGTGGCGCCGCTCGGCACGGCGCTGACGGAAAACCAGCTGGACCTGCTCTGGAAGATGACGCCGCAGCCGGTGCTCTGCTTCGACGGCGACGGCGCCGGCATTCGCGCCGCCAACCGCGCCGCCGACCTGGCCCTGCCGCATCTGAAGCCGGGACGCAGCGTGCGTTTCGCGCTGCTGCCGGATGGCAAGGATCCCGACGATCTCGTCAAGCACGAGGGCAGGGCGCCGTTCGACAAGGTGATGGCGCAGGCCAAGCCCCTCTCGGAAATGCTCTGGGATCGCGAAGCGCGCAGCGGAAAATTCGATACGCCGGAAGCGCGCGCAGAACTCGAAGCGCGGCTGCGCCAGCTCGTCGCCGTCATTGCCGACGAGAACGTGCGGCGCCATTACCAGCAGGACATGCGCGACCGGCTGAACAGCTTCTTCCAGCCGCAGTTCCAGAACCGCGGCGGCAGCGAAAGGCGCAGTTTCGGCGGCAATGGCGGCGGCAGTTTCCGCGGCCAGAAGGGCGCCGGTCCCGGCGGGGGGCGAACCTCCGTTGCCGCGTCGGACCGTCTGACCCGCTCGGGGCTCGTGCGCGGCCATCAGGACAATGCGGCGCTGAGAGAATGCGTGCTGGCGCTCACCGTCATCAATCACCCTGCCTTGATGCTCGACGATTACGACGAGATCGCCGCGATCGATTTCGACAATCGCGACCTGCAGAAGCTCTGGTCGGCGATGCTGGGGGCGGCGGCCGTCGTTGCCGGGCCGCATCTGACGCGCGACTATCTGATGGAATGTCTCGATGTCGCCGGTTTCGGGCCGCTCCTGAAGAACCTCGATCAGCAGGTGCGCAATGCGCGGCTGTGGACGGCCACCGAGGAGGCGGCGATGGAGGATGCGCGCGAGGGCTATCGCCAGGCACTCGCCTTCCACAAGCGCGCCAAGGACCTGCGCTGGCAGAAAATCGAGCTGGAGCGCGATATCGCACAGGCGACGGAGGCCGGCGACGATGCCGAGATCGACCGGCTGATGCGCGCCTCGCAGGAAGTGCATTACGAAGCGCTCAGGCTTGAAAACCAGGAAGCCATCATCGATGGTTTCGGTGTGCTCTCCGGCCGCGTCAAGGGCGCTGCGAGCCACTGATGTCGCAGGCCGATCGGAACGCAGCATCCTTCTCCGCCTCCGATGCGCTGTTTGCCGGCGCGGCCGAGCCGCTCGACGTGCTGAAGCGCGTCTACGGCTATTCCGCCTTTCGCGGTCGGCAGCAGGAAGTGGTGGAACATGTGGTTGCCGGCGGCGATGCCGTGGTGCTCTTCCCGACCGGCGCCGGCAAGTCGCTCTGCTTCCAGATCCCGGCCCTTTGCCGCCCGGGTCTCGGTATCGTCGTCTCGCCGCTGATTGCGCTGATGCGCGATCAGGTGGAGGCGATGAAGCAGCTCGGCATTCGTGCGGCAGCGCTGAATTCCTCCATTTCGCGCGAGGAATATGTCGCGATCCGCCGCGGCATTTCCTCCGGCGAGCTCGACCTGCTTTACGTGACGCCCGAGCGGATTCTGATGGACGGTTTCCGCGAGATCATCGGCAATACGAAGATCGCGCTGTTTGCGATCGACGAAGCCCATTGCGTTTCGCAATGGGGCCATGATTTCCGGCCGGAATATCGCGAACTCGGCAAGCTTGCCGAGCAATATCCCGGCGTGCCGCGCATCGCGCTGACGGCAACGGCCGATCCGCATACACGCGAGGACATTATCGAGCGGCTGATGCTCGACAATGCCGCGGTCTTCACGACGAGCTTCGACCGGCCGAACATTTCCTATGAGATCGTCGAACGCGACCAGCCGCGCCAGCAGCTCCTGCGTTTCCTTTCCGGCCATAAAGGCAATAGCGGCATCGTCTATTGCCTGTCGCGCGCCAAGGTGGAGGAGACGGCCGACTGGTTGAACACGCAGGGCATCCGGGCGCTGCCCTACCATGCCGGCATGGACCGGGCGCTGCGCGACGCCAATCAGGACGCTTTCCTGAAGGAGGAAGAGCTCTGCCTTGTGGCGACCGTCGCCTTCGGCATGGGCATCGACAAGCCGAACGTGCGCTACGTCGCCCATCTCGATCTGCCGGGTTCGGTCGAGGCCTATTACCAGGAAACGGGCCGCGCAGGACGCGACGGCCTGCCTTCGGAAGTGTGGATGGCCTATGGCATGGCGGACGTGATCCAGCGCCGGCGGATGATCGACGAGGGCAATGCGGCCGACGAGATCAAGCGCATCGAGCGCAGCAAGCTCAACGCGCTGCTGGCGATCTGCGAGACGGCATCCTGCCGGCGGCAGGCGATCCTGGCGCATTTCGGCGAGGCGCATGGCGGCAAATGCGGCGGCTGCGATACCTGCCTGAAGCCGGTCGAGACCTGGGACGGGACGGAAGCGGCGATCAAGGCGCTGGCCGCGATCTATCGCACCGGCGAACGTTTCGGCGCCGGTCATGTGATCGACGTGCTTGTCGGCAATGTGAATGAAAAGACCGAGCGCTTCGGCCATGTCGACATGCCTGTTTTCGGCGCCGGCAAGGATATTCCCGTCCGTACCTGGCAGTCGGTCTATCGCCAGCTGATGGCAATGGGGCTGATCCGTGTCGATCACGAGGCTTTCGGAGCCCTGAAGCTGGAGCCGGAGGCGCGTGCGGTTTTCAAGCGCGAACGCGAAGTGTTCTTTCGCAAGGACCGTCCGCCGTCCGAACGCAGGGCGAAAAAAACCGAGCGTGCGGAGCGCAGAACCGGTCTTTCCGGTGCTGACGGCGCGCTTTTCGAGGCGCTCCGGGCCGAGCGCATGTCGATCGCCAAATCGCTCGGCGTGCCGCCCTATGTCGTCTTCCCCGATACGACGCTGATCGCGTTTGCCACCGAGCGGCCACGCAGCCGCAAGGAATTGCTCGGCATTTCCGGCGTCGGCCAGTCGAAGCTCGAACGCTACGGGGACGCCTTCCTCGATATTATCCTCTCCCATGACGATTAGCGCGGTTGCATATATCTTCCGCTGCAATCGTTCGAGATCTCTGCTAAAATTCGCGCCAGAGTTTGGGGGAAGTTCGATGGCGCATTTCGACAGAGCGGTGGCGTCACTACCCGGACGCGAGCGGATTGCCAGGCATCCGCATGGCGGGCAGATTTTCATTCA
Organism: Hyphomicrobiales bacterium; assembly: GCA_900471515.1. Classification (GTDB taxonomy): domain Bacteria; phylum Pseudomonadota; class Alphaproteobacteria; order Rhizobiales; family Rhizobiaceae; genus Rhizobium. The sequence continues at coordinate 37,148 of UCFC01000031.1, forward strand.
TGCGACGGCAGAGGAAACCGCAGGCGCCTACGGCATCTGGGAGACCTTTTCCGCGCCCGGCACCGGCCCGTCGCGGCATATGCATACGCGCGAGACGGAGGTCTTTCGCGTCATCGAGGGGAGCTACCGGTTCTGGTGCGGCAGCGAGATGATCGAGGCTCCGGTTGGCGCCGTCGTGGTCCTGCCGCCGAACGTGCCGCATCACTGGCGCAACGTCAGCGACCGCATGGGGCGGATGATGGGTTTCGTGACGCCTGGCGGTTTCGAGCATTTCTTCATGGAGCTCGAGCGGGCCGGAGCGACAACGCCTGAGGTGATCCTGCCCATCCAGGAGCGTTTCGGCCTTGTGGAGATCGGCGACGGTCCCGACCCTTGAGATCGGCCCTGTCGCATCCGCTGGCTATTTTGCGCGCGCAAGCTGTTCGTGCAGCGGCGGGCCGTGGCGTGCGTGCGCGCGTTGGCGACGGCTCCGGTCTTTGTCGCTGCCTCGGTTAAACGCTGCAGCCTGCCCGCAGGCGCATCGACTTCCTGCTCACGAATATAAAGGCCGCAACGATACTCCTTTTGAACATGCGGATGTCCTTTCGAATATTCATATCAATTCCATGGCGGCCAAGCCCGGAGTCCGAAAAATTTTTCGTACCGGATCGGCGACATCTGCACTTGCTTTGTGCTAATTGCAGCGCCCAACGGAGGACGTTTTTGGGAAAAGGGGTCTATAATGACAAAAGCATTTCTCTCCCACCTGCAATCGGAACTCGCCTCGCTCAAGGATGCCGGCCTTTACAAGTCCGAGCGCGTCATCACGTCCAAGCAGGCCGGCGAGATCGCCGTCGCCTCGGGCGAGCGTGTGCTGAATTTCTGCGCCAACAACTATCTCGGCCTTGCCGACAATGAGGAACTGGCGGAAGCCGGCAAGAAGGCGCTCGACCGTTATGGCTACGGCATGGCCTCGGTGCGCTTCATCTGCGGCACGCAGGAGGAGCATAAAGAGCTCGAGGCGCGCATCTCCTCCTTCCTCGGCATGGATGACACGATCCTCTACTCCTCCTGTTTCGACGCGAATGGCGGCCTGTTCGAGACGCTGCTTGGCGAAGAGGATGCGATCATTTCCGACGCGCTGAACCACGCCTCGATCATCGACGGCGTGCGCCTCTCCAAGGCCAAGCGCTTCCGCTATGCCAACAACGACATGGCGGCGCTGGAAGAAGAGCTGAAGAAGGCCGAGGGCAGCCGCTTCAAGATGATCGCGACCGACGGCGTCTTCTCCATGGACGGCATCATCGCCAATCTGCAGGGTGTCTGCGATCTCGCGGAAAAATACGATGCGATGGTCATGGTGGACGACAGCCACGCGGTTGGCTTCGTCGGCAAGCATGGCCGCGGGTCGCCGGAACATTGCGGTGTCGAAGGCCGGGTCGATATCACCACCGGCACGCTCGGCAAGGCGCTCGGCGGCGCATCCGGCGGCTACACGTCGGCCAAGGCCGAAATCGTCGAATGGCTGCGGCAGCGTTCGCGCCCCTATCTTTTCTCCAACACTTTGGCGCCGGTCATTGCGGCGGCCTCGCTGAAGGTGTTCGACCTTATTGAAAACGGCGATGCGCTGCGCGAACGGCTGTCTGCCAATGCGGCACTCTTCCGCTCCGAAATGACCAAGCTCGGCTTCACGCTTGCCGGCGAGGGGCATCCGATCATTCCGGTGATGCTGGGCGATGCCAAGCTGGCGCAGGATATGGCAGCACTGATGCTGAAGAAGGGCGTCTATGTGATCGGCTTCTCCTTCCCCGTCGTGCCGAAGGGGCAGGCGCGTATCCGCACGCAGATGTCGGCGGCGCATTCGAAGGCGGATGTGGAGCGCGCAATATCCGCCTTTGCCGAAGCCGGCCGCGAACTTGGTGTGATCTAAAAAGCAAGTGACGGTGTGCCATGTGGCCCCCTCATCCGCCCTTTCGGGCACCTTCTCCCCGCGGGGGAGAAGGGGAGGGTTGGCCTCGGTGAAAGCCAAAGGGAAAAACGATGTCGAACATGATGAAAGCGCTGGTCAAGGCGAAGCCCGAAGTCGGCCTCTGGATGGAACATGTGCCGGTGCCGGACGTCGGCCCGAACGACGTGCTGATCCGGGTGAAGAAGTCGGCGATCTGCGGCACGGACGTGCATATCTGGAACTGGGACCAGTGGGCGCAGAAAACCATTCCGGTGCCGATGGTCGTCGGCCATGAATTCTGCGGCGAGATTGCCGAGATCGGTTCTGCTGTGACCAAATACAAGGTCGGCGAACGCGTTTCCGGCGAAGGCCATATCGTCTGCGGCAAGTGCCGCAACTGCCGCGCGGGCAGGGGCCATCTCTGCCGCAATACGCTCGGCGTCGGCGTCAATCGGCCGGGTTCCTTCGGCGAGTTCGTCTGCATTCCGGAAGCCAATGTCGTGCCGATCCCGGATGATATTCCCGACGAGATCGCGGCGATCTTCGATCCGTTCGGCAATGCCGTTCACACCGCGCTTTCCTTCGACCTCGTCGGCGAGGACGTGCTGGTGACGGGTGCGGGGCCGATCGGCATCATGGGCGCGCTCGTCGCCAAGCGCTCCGGCGCGCGCAAGGTCGTCATCACCGACATCAACCCGAACCGGCTCGATCTCGCCCGCAAGCTCGGCATCGATCATGTCGTGGACGCCTCCAAGGAAAACCTTGCCGATGTGATGAAATCGATCGGCATGACCGAAGGCTTCGATGTCGGGCTTGAAATGTCGGGGGCGGCGCCTGCTTTCCGCGACATGATCGACAAGATGAACAATGGCGGCAAGATCGCCATTCTCGGCATTGCGCCTGCCGGTTTCGAGATCGACTGGAACAAGGTCATCTTCAAGATGCTGAACCTCAAGGGCATCTATGGCCGCGAGATGTTCGAGACCTGGTACAAGATGATTGCCTTCGTGCAGGGCGGCCTCGACCTCTCGCCGGTGATTACTCATCGCATCAAGATCGACGAGTTCCGCGATGGTTTCGAGGCAATGCGGTCGGGCAATTCCGGCAAGGTCGTGATGGATTGGATGTGAGGAGACAGGAATGAAATACGAGGGAAGCTGCCATTGCGGCAATATCGCCTTCACGGTGGAAGGCGCGTTCACCGAAGCGCTCGATTGCAACTGTTCGCTTTGCCGCCGGCGCGGCGGTCTGCTCGGCTTCGTGCCGCGCGAGAAGTTGCAGCTGACCGTGCCGGAAGAAAACCTGTCGACCTATACGTTCAACACGCATGCCATCAAACATCACTTCTGCGCCAAGTGTGGTATTGCACCCTTCGGCGAGGCGAAGGCGCCCAATGGCATGGAGATGGCTTCCGTCAATCTGCGCTGCATTCCGGCGCTCGATCTATCGGCGCTCAAGGTAAACGCCTATGACGGGCAATCTCGTTAGGGCATGATCTCAATGGGCGTGTGATTTGGAACACGCGCCCAAAGACCGCGCATCTCCTCGTCGGTGACGGCAATACAGCCGTCCGTCCAGTCCCACAGCCGGTGTTTGTTCCGCAGGAAGCCCCACCCATTGGGAAGGCCGTGGATCATGATGTCATGATCCTTGTCACCGGCATTCTCCATAATGGTGTGCGTTTTATTTTTGCAACCCATGTTGGCGATTTGCTAAGAATCTATGGCATGTGACGGTAACGATATCAGGTTATTCCGATGATCATCCGAAAGGCCTTGTCTTTTGCCGGTGACATACTAGATAAGCAACGCAATCGCTGGCGCGGTTCAAAGCCTGTGGATAAGGCTTTTTCCGGGTTTTCGGTGGCTTTTTTTCTGGAAAAGCTTGACGAGAACAAATTTTGTGGGAATCACCGTTCGACTTGAGCGGTGAACTGGGTCAAGGCGGATCGCACAACCATGGCCGGAAATCCAATGGCAATTGAATTTTGCTGTCCGATGCCGACGATCGTGGTTAATCAGGCTTTAAATGTCATCCCGTTAGGTGGGTATAGGTGATTCGAGGCCGGCGCGCACGCCCGGGCCACGAGGCGGCCATTCACCGCAGCGAGTATGAATAGCGTCAGGAAGGCGACGATATAAATGGCAACGAAGGTCAAAGAGAACGAAGACCAGGAAGTCGAACGCGACGGCGCAAGCGACGGCCCTCTTCTCGATCTCTCCGATGACGCGGTCAAGAAGATGATCAAGGCCGCCAAGAAGCGCGGCTATGTGACGATGGACGAGCTCAACGCCGTCCTGCCTTCCGAAGAAGTGACGTCCGAACAGATCGAAGACACGATGGCGATGCTCTCCGACATGGGCATCAACGTGATCGAGGACGAAGAGGCCGAGGAAGCCGGCGCTTCCGGCGGTGACGACGACGACAGCTCGGGCGACGAGGACGGCGAGGGCGGCGAACTTGCGCCTTCCGGCGGCACCGCGCTTGCGACCGCCAAGAAGAAAGAACCGACCGACCGTACCGACGATCCGGTGCGCATGTATCTGCGCGAAATGGGCTCCGTCGAGCTTCTGTCGCGCGAAGGCGAAATCGCCATCGCAAAGCGCATCGAGGCCGGCCGCGAAACGATGATCGCAGGCCTCTGCGAGAGCCCGCTGACGTTCCAGGCGCTGATTATCTGGCGCGACGAACTCAACGAAGGCACGACGCTGCTGCGCGAGATCATCGATCTCGAAACCACCTATTCCGGCCCGGAAGCCAAGGCTGCCCCGCAGTTCCAGAGCCCCGAGAAGATCGAGGCCGACCGCAAGGCTGCCGAGGAAAAGGAAAAGACCCGCCGCGCCCGCTCCGGTGACGACGACATTACCGATGTCGGCGGCGAAGGCATGCCTCCGGAAGAGGAAGAAGAGGACGAGGACGAATCCAACCTCTCTCTCGCCGCGATGGAAGCCGAGCTTCGCCCGCAGGTCATGGAAACGCTCGACATCATCGCCGAGACCTACAAGAAGCTGCGCAAGCTGCAGGACCAGCAGGTCGAGCAGCGCCTTGCCGCCACCGGCACGCTGTCTTCCGCCCAGGAGCGCCGCTACAAGGAACTCAAGGACGAACTGATCAAGGCCGTCAAGTCGCTGTCGCTCAACCAGAACCGCATCGATGCGCTGGTCGAGCAGCTCTATGACATCAACAAGCGCCTCGTGCAGAACGAGGGCCGCCTGCTGCGTCTGGCCGAATCCTACGGCGTCAAGCGCGATAGTTTCCTGGAACAGTACCAGGGCGCGGAACTCGATCCGAACTGGATGAAGTCGATCGGCAATCTGGCCGCCCGCGGCTGGAAGGAATTCGCCAAGAGCGAAAACACGACGATCCGCGACATCCGCCAGGAGATCCAGAACCTCGCGACGGAAACCGGCATTTCGATCTCGGAATTCCGCCGCATCGTGCATATGGTGCAGAAGGGCGAGCGCGAAGCGCGCATCGCCAAGAAGGAAATGGTCGAAGCGAACCTTCGCCTCGTCATCTCCATCGCCAAGAAGTACACGAACCGCGGCCTGCAGTTCCTCGACCTCATCCAGGAAGGCAATATCGGCCTGATGAAGGCGGTCGACAAGTTCGAATACCGCCGCGGTTACAAGTTCTCGACCTATGCGACCTGGTGGATTCGCCAGGCGATCACCCGCTCGATCGCCGACCAGGCCCGCACGATCCGTATTCCGGTGCATATGATCGAAACGATCAACAAGATCGTTCGTACTTCGCGCCAGATGCTGCATGAAATCGGCCGCGAGCCGACGCCGGAAGAACTGGCCGAAAAGCTCGCCATGCCGCTCGAAAAGGTCCGCAAGGTCCTGAAGATCGCCAAGGAGCCGATCTCGCTCGAAACCCCTGTGGGTGACGAAGAAGATTCGCATCTCGGCGATTTCATCGAAGACAAGAACGCGCTGTTGCCGATCGACGCCGCCATCCAGGCGAACCTGCGCGAGACGACGACCCGCGTTCTGGCATCGCTGACGCCGCGCGAAGAGCGCGTGCTGCGCATGCGCTTCGGCATCGGCATGAACACCGACCATACGCTCGAAGAAGTCGGCCAGCAGTTCTCGGTCACGCGCGAACGTATCCGCCAGATCGAGGCGAAGGCGCTGCGCAAGCTCAAGCATCCGAGCCGATCCAGGAAGCTGCGCTCGTTCCTCGACAGCTAAGGCTTCGACGGATAGGAAAATCGGAACCCGGCCAGCCCCGCGCTGGCCGGGTTTTTCTTTGGTCGGAACGGTTGCAGATGAGCCTTTCGGGCTATTGCTAAGCCGGATTGATGGCGCCGATCTTGTTGTCGCGCTGTGGTGACACGCCTATAATCCGGGCGCGGGGGAAGGGAGCGGTCGCGGCATGCGAACGGTTTCACATGCCTGCCCGGAACATGGCCTCCGCCGGGAGGTGTAACATGACCACTTACATTCTCATGGTAAACTGGACGGATCAGGGAATCCGCAGCGTGAAGGATTCCGCCAAGCGGCTCGATGCGGGAAAGGCGTTGCTCGGCAGCATGGGCGGCTCCTTCGAGCGCTTCTATCTCACCATGGGCGAATATGACATGGTGGCTGTCTGCGAGGCGCCCGACGACCGGGTCATGGCGCGGTTTACGCTGTCGCTCGGCATGGGCGGCAACGTGCGCACGAAAACCTTGAAGGCATTTCCGGAAGTGAATTATCGCGACATCATCGCGTCGCTCGCATAGATCAGGATGGCCGATAACTGGTGACGAGCCAGAGAGAGCGTTGCGGCTGCCTCGCAGCGCTGTCAGTGTCGCTGTGCCTTGAACCCAGAGCATGGACTTGCCTTCGATGGAACATTCCGGCCTGTTGCAGAGAGGAAAGATCGATCCGGCGTGGCCGGCGTCGCTCGCGCTGCATCTTGCCGTCATCGCGATCCTGCTCGCCTTTCTGCCCGACGTGGTGCCGATCAGAGCTCCGCCGGAGGACAGTATCGATGTCGAGGTGGTGACACCGCCCGTCGCCGTCGCTCCAGCTGCGCCGCCTGCGGCCCAGCCACCGCCGAACCCCGCAGAGGGGAAAAATTCGGTCGCGGCACAGGCTGCTCCCACCGCTCCCGCAACGGCACCCGAGACGGTTTCGCGAGAGGTTCCGCCCGCCTTGCCGGCGCTGCCGAAACCTCCGGCCTCAGCTGTCCAGCAGCTGGTACAGGCAACGGAACTCTTCTCCGGCAAGACGCTTGCCAGTCCGCGCAGCCGCAGGGCGCGTCAGCTTATCGCCACGCTGTCGGCCAGCGAGCGCAATCTGCAACTCTGCAATCTCGAGGCGCTGGAGCAGGTCAGCCGCTCCCGGCCGGGCTCCGCGCCCGATCTCGTTGCGCCCTATGCCATGAAGCCGGAGACGGTGAGGGGCAACAGCATCGAGGTGGGCGGCGGGGCTTTCCGCAGCAAAAAGAACTGGTTCAATATCCGCTTCCATTGCGAGGTGGATCCCGCAGGGAAGACTGTCACCGCCTTTGCCTTTGCGATTGGCGATGCCATTCCGAAGGACCTGTGGCAGGAACACAATCTGGTGGCCGAGGACGGCGAAGCCGACCAGTGAGCTTGCTGCTACCGGTCGCGAAGGCCATCATCACAAGGTTTTTTCCATTTGTGGCTTGATGCTGCCAGTTTTAAAGGCCACATCGCTGCTGTGACAGAAGAAGAAGTCGAACCGGATACCGATCACGAGACGCAACACCAGGAGCCTCGCGCTCGCTGGGGCGTTGTCGCGTCCGTGCTGGTGCATGTGCCCATCGTCGCGCTTCTCATATTCGGCCTGCCGGAGATCCAGCCGAAACCCGCCGAAGACGAGAGCGTGAAGGTGGAACTCGTGCCGCCGCCGGAGGAGAAGAAGCCGGAGGAGAAGCAGAAAGAGGAAGAGAAGCCCAAGGAACAGGCAAAGGCTGAGCCGCCGCCGCCTCCGCCTCCGCCACCACCTGCAAGGCGTCCGCCGTCTCAGCCAAAGATGTCGCCTACCGTGTTTGAATTTGCGGAAAAGGATACTGTACCGAACCAGCGCGAGTCTGGGCCACCGCAGCAGGCACGGGCGCCGAAGCAGTCTGTCAGCGATGTAAGGCAGGCGGAGAAACCTTCCACTGAGCCGTCAAAGCCGGATCAAACTAGAGTAGCCGAGCAGAGCTCTTCAACGAATCCAGTGCCGGAGGATATCAGTCTGCCGCAGGTCGAAACCGCGGAAGCCAATCCCGAAAAGGATGGCCCCGCGTCTACGGGAAGCACCGAGGCCAAGACAGATTTCGAGACGGCGAAACCGTTGGAAGAAGCCAAGGTATCGTCGCAAACCGATGTGAAAGCCGAGGAAGCAGATCAACTCGCCAAAGCGCGGACATTGTTTTCGGAAGAGATTACGTCCGATCCAGCCATCAAGACGGCGATGAGGAACCTGTCGCGCGGTGACCGTATCGATCAGCTTTGTCAGACTGAGCTAAGACAACAACTGATTCACTCGTCGGCGCAGTACAACCCACGTTGGCTGCCTTCTTTCCGGCTTTCGGCGGGGAATGTGCTTGACGCGAAAGGCGGGGCCTTCAAAAATGGAAATGAATGGTACAACGTAAGGTTTCGCTGCGAGGTCGACAGTGATGCCACGAAGGTCGTATCCTTTGCCTATGATGTCGGCGATGTGGTTCCGAGAAGCCAATGGAAAAGCCGGCGCTTCCCGGCAGATTAGCCCTGGTGGAGTGTCTCGCTTCACAACAAGCCACGCGCAAGGAACCGTCTCTATCGTTCTCGCATGACCGTTATGGTACGGTAGCGAAGGGACACATGACATGTCGAACGAGATCGAGCATTTTTTCGAGCGCCAGGAAGAAGCCGTCAGCCTGATGTTTCTGGAAAACAAGGCAGACGAGCTGACCGACATTCTGGTCGCCGCTCTGGAAGAGGCTTTCGAAATTCTTCTGGAAAGCGCGCCGGCCGAAACCTTCCACTAAGGCGCCCGCGCGCGAGCCCCAATAGGGAGCTCTTTTCCTCAACAGGATCATCATGGTCATATCGCTTCAGGAGGATGGCAGACTTCCGGTTTCGGTGCGCAGCCACCTTGGCGGCTATGAATGGCGGCGCGATGCTCTCGGCCGTTCTTCGGCCTGTGTCTTTCGCCTGGAAGCTCAGGGCCGTCCCGGGCTTTATCTGAAGGTCGAGGAGGCGGGGCCGTTCTGCGAGCTCGCCGACGAGGCCGACAGGCTTGTCTGGCTTGCCGGCAAGGGCCTCGATTGCCCCGAGGTTATCGCCCTTGAGAGCGACGGCGAACGCAGTTTTCTCCTGATGACGGCGCTGCCGGGGGCCGATCTCGTCACCGCCGCCACGCTGTTGCCGGAAGAGCGTGTCGAGATCCTCGCCGCGGCGCTCAGCACTCTCCACAGTCTCGATTCCAGCCTCTGTCCCTTTGATCATCGTCTGGACAAACGTCTTGCGGCCGCCGAAGCGCGCATGCGGGCCGGCCTCGTCGACGAGACGGACTTCGACGAAAAGCGGCTGGGCAAAAGCGCCTTCTTCCTCTTCGGCGAATTGCAGCGGCTGCGGCCGGAGAGCGAAAATCTCGTTGTTGCCCATGGCGATGCCTGCCTGCCGAATTTCATGGCCGCGGGCGGCCGGTTTGGCGGTTATGTCGATTGCTGCCGCCTGGGTGTCGCCGACCGCTACCAGGATATCGCGCTCGCCTGCCACAGCGTCGTCTATAATTTCGGCGAGGAATTTGTGCGCCCGTTTCTCAATGCTTACGGCCTGTCGATCATCGATCCCGAGAGGATCGAATATTATCAGCTTCTCGACGAGTTCTTCTGATCCCTTGCCCGGCTTGCCGCCGGCTGGCAATGTCGGCGGCAAAGGAGATTGTCATGGCAGCCGGTCAGTTCAGGATGCTGCGCTCGTCGGTGGCGGGCGTCGAAGCGGTGGTGGCGACATCGGGCCATCGTTTCGCACGCCATACGCATGAGCAGTTCGGCATCGGCCTGATCTTCTCCGGCGCGCAGAAATCGCTGAGCGGGCGCGGCATGGTGGAAGCGGAAGCCGGCGATCTCATCACCGTCAATCCGAACGAGGTCCATGACGGCGCGCCGATCGGCGAGGCGCGGTCCTGGAGCATTCTCTATTTCGATCCCGCCGTCATGGACGGCCTTTCGCGCGAGGTGGCACAAGACAGCGCCGGCCGTTCGGAAATTCCGCGCCCCGTCATTCATGACGGACGGCTCGCCGACCGGTTCCGCGCGCTGTTCTTCGCCGTGACCGGCGAGGGGGAGCGGCTGCGCTGCGAGGAGCTGCTGCTGTCGGTCATTGCCGATACGATGCGGGAGGCGGCAATGCAGGAGGAGCCGGCGCCGGCGCCGCGCTCCGTCGTTCACGCCCGCAGCCTGATCGATGACGATCCGGCTGCGGAAATCTCGCTTGCCGACCTGGCGCGCGAAAGCGGGCTCAGCCGGTTTCAGGTGCTGCGCGCCTTTGCCAGGGCGACGGGCTTTACGCCGCATGCCTATCTCGTTCAGGCCCGCGTCCATCTTGCCCGCCGGCTGATTGCCGGCGGTGCGGGTCTGGCGCAGGCGGCTGCCGAAAGCGGCTTTGCCGACCAGAGCCATATGACGCGGGCCTTCGTCTGCCGCTATGGGCTGACGCCCGGCGCCTATGCGCGCGGCCATTCCTGACCCCCTGCAATTTCGTTCAAGACCCGCGGCCTTTCGGCCTGTTTGTTTCCGCCGTCTCGAAAGGAGCGGCAGATGAGCAGGCAATTTCAAGGTTACATCTATCTCACATTGGCCATGACGACGGTCGGCAGCACCGTTGTCGCCAGCAAGGTCATCGCGTCCGGGCTGCCGCCCTTTACGGCAACGGCGCTGCGTTTTGCGGCTGCCTTCCCCTTCTTCCTGTTTCTGATGCACTGGACGAGGTCGCGGCTGCCGCGGCTTTCCGGACGGGACTGGCTGATCCTTGTCACGCAGGCGGGGGCGGGGAGCGTCGGTTACACGACGCTCCTGATTTCCGGCCTGTCGCTGACGTCGGCGGCCAATGCCGGCGTCATCATCGGTACCCTGCCGGTCGTCTCGGCGGCGATCTCCATCCTCGTCCTCGGCGAGAGGCCGCAACGCTTCCTGCTTCTGGCGATCGGCCTTGCGGCGGCGGGCGTCTTTTCCATCGTCTTCTCGCCGGGTGCCGGCAGCGGGTCCCTTGCCGGTGACATGCTGATTTTCGGCGCGGTTATCTGCGAGGGGCTGTTCATCCTGCTGAACAAGCGGCTCGGCACGGCGATCCCGCCATTGACGCAATCGGCGCTGATGACGGCGATCGGTTTCGTGGTTGCCGGTGTGCCGGCCCTGTTCGAGCATCATGATATCGGCGGCGCTTCGCAACCCGCTTTGCTTGCGGTCGTCTATTATGCGCTGGTGCCGACCGTCGGCGGGTTCATACTCTGGTATGCGGGCGCGGAGCGCGTCAGCGGCGCGGAGGCTTCGCTCTTTACGGCTGTCGCGCCGGCAAGCGCCGTCATCTTCGCCTTCCTGGCTCTCGGCGAGGCGATCGGTTCCAACCAGATTTTCGGGATCGCCTGCGTCCTGTCTGCCGTCATCGGTCTTGGGTTCGCAAGCCTTCGCAGGACGGCCAGGAACTGATGCATGCGCCGCGATACGCTTCAGCCGCGGCGAAAGACGTTGCGATATTCCCGCGGCGTCATGCCGGTCTGCGCCCTGAATTGCCTGTTGAAATTGGCAAGCGATCCATAGCCGACGGCATCGGCAATATGGCCGATGGGCTGGCCTGTGGCGGAAAGGCGGGCGCAGGCATCGCCGATGCGCATGCGGATCAGATAGTCGGAGACGGTGGTGCCGGTGTGGCGGCGAAAGAGCCGGTGCAGGCCGGAGACGCTGAGTGCGGCGATATCGGCCAGCTCTTCCAGAGGGATGGCGCGGGCATATTGAAGATGCAGGTGGGTAAGCACCCGGTCGATGCGTTCGCGGCTTTCCTGCAGTTCAGGGCTCTGGCCGGGCGCGCTGGCAAGCGCGGATGCCTGACGGTCGCCGGCAATGCGTCCCAGAATGTTCAAAAGGGACAGCAGCCGCTCGGCGGGCGGTTTTGAAAAGATCGCCTCGATTTCGCTGCGCACGGCATCTGCGGTTTCCTTTGAAAACTGCAGCCCCCGGTCGGCGCGTGACAGCATGGCTTCGATTGGTGCGAGTTCGATTGCCCCTGCGGTGACCTTGCGCATCCAGTCCGGATGAAACCAGAGAACCAGGGCGATATGCGGCGTTGCCTCCTCGTATTTTGCGCGGGATACCCAGGTATGCGGCAGGTTGGGGCCGACGAGCACGAGGTCTCCATCCCCATATTCCCCGGTATGGTCCCCGATGAAACGCTGGCCGATGGAATTCAGCGTCATGGTCAGCTCGAATTCCGGATGGTGATGCCATTGAAAGGGAATCGCGTCGTCCAACCGCCGGTTCAGCATGCTCCAGGAGGAATCGGCGTTTCGCGGCAGGATTTCGAGATAAGGCCTCATCGGGCGCCTTTCTGGTTATCGACGCCAGAATAGTATCATAATCCGCCAAGCCGGCACAACATCGGCCGAGCTGCGGCGTTACACTCTCCCCCATCACCTGAAACGACAGGGATGGAACAAATGATGGGAGGATCTCATGCAACTGGCAGTCAAACGCGACGCTCATCCGACGGCCTCGTCGGTTACGACACAGCTCAAGGACATCAAGAAGAAGCTGCCGCTGCGGGTGCTCTCGCAGGCGGACTGGCAGCACTGGACGACGAGGGGTTATGTGATCGTTCGCCAGGCCGTTCCTGCAGCCAATGTCGAGCGGCTTGTGGAGGTGCTCTGGCGTTTTGACGAGAAGGATCCGAACGATCCTTCGACCTGGTATGCGCCGCAGCGGCGCGAGCACAAGATGAAAGAGCTCAACAATACCGGCATGCTGGAGATCTACAATCACCAGGCGCTCTGGGATAACCGGATGGAGAAGCGCGTCTATGACGTGTTCGTCGATATCTGGGACCGCGAGGACCTGTGGGTGACGATCGACCGCGCCAATCTCAACCCGCCGAAGAAGGTCAAGGGCAATCCGAACGGCTTCATCCACTGGGATGTCGATACGTCCATCCGGCCGCTGCCGATCGGCGTGCAGGGTGTCTTGAGCCTCAAGAAGCAGGACGGTGATGTCGGCGGCTTCCAGTGCGTGCCCTATCTCTTCGAGCATTTCGAGGAATGGGTGAAGACGCAGCCCGAGGATCGCGATCCGATGCATCCCGATATGACCGGCCTTTCGGTTGTCAACATCGACATGGAGCCGGGCGACCTGATGATCTTCAACTCGCTGCTCGCTCACGGCGTTCGGCCGAACCATTCGGATAACCGCGTGCGCATGGCCCAATATATCTCCATGCATCCGGCCGAATACGACAATGCCGAGGAGCGCGAGGAGCGCATCCGCCTGTGGCGGGAGCTCGACCATCCGAAGCGCGATGCCTTCCCGGGCGATCCGCGCGAATGGGAAAAGCACAATGCCAAGACCGCCGAGCTGACGCCGCTCGGCCGCAAGCTGCTCGGCCTCGACCGCTGGTAAAAGCCAGGCGATCACAAGTCGCGGAGGTGGACGCCTCCGCGGCTCTTTCGTCTTGACGCGGCAGCGGCAATGGCGATCCTCCGGTTCGATCGTTCAACGAGTGGCGTTGGACGGAGGGATCGGATTTCAGATGCGTATTCTCGTTGTGGGCGCCGGCGGCATCGGCGGTTATTTCGGCGGCAGGCTGGCGGCTGCGGGCAGGGACGTGACCTTCCTGGTGCGGCCGAAGCGGGCGGAGAGCCTGCTGCTCAACGGCCTCGTCATCCGCAGCCCGCTCGGCGACGCGCATGTGACGCAGCCAAAGCTGGTGACGGCAGACAGGCTCGGCGGAAGCTTCGATCTCATCCTGCTCGGCTGCAAGGCGTATGATATCGACGATGCGATGGCCTCCTTCGCGCCGGCGGTCGGGCCGCAGACCGCGATCCTGCCGACGCTGAACGGCATGGCGCATCTCGATACGCTCGAACGCCGGTTCGGCGCTGCGGCCGTTCTTGGCGGGACCTGCTTCATATCCGCGACCATTGCGCCCGACGGCGCCATCCTCCACATGAACGATACGCACAGGCTGAGCTTCGGTGAGAGAAGCGGCGGCCTGTCGCCGCGCATCGAAGCGATCGCCGCGATAATGGCCGATGCCAGCTTCCAGGCGGAGGCGAGCGCCGACATCCTGCAGGCGATGTGGGACAAGTGGGTCTTCATCGCTTCCAGCGCCGGCATGACCTGCCTCATGCGCTCGGCGATCGGCGACTATGTCGCGGCCGGTGCCTCGGACGCTGCGTTGCAGCTGGTCGACGAATGCGCCTCGGTGGCCGCCGGCCAGGGTTTTGCGCCCGGCGCGGCCGCGCTCGAGCGCATTCGCGGCATGATGACGATGGCCGGGTCTGCCATCACCACGTCCATGCTGCGCGATATCGAAGCGGGCGGGCGCATCGAGGCGGGCCAGATCATCGGCGACATGATCGTCCGGTCCGGCACGCGGCCGCCGATCCTCTCGCTCGTCCACGCGCATCTGAGGGCCTATGAGATTCGCAGGGCGAGGGAGGGCGGCCGCTGACCCCTTGGGATGGCCGCTTGCGCACCCTATCTCTGCGGTAGAGATATCAATCCGGAGATGACCCCCATGTCAGGCAAGCCGATCAAGATTCCCGGGCCGGATCATCCGATCACCGTCGAACACAATCCCTCCCGTATCGTCGTCAAGCTCGGCGGCCGCGTGATTGCCGATACGCGTGATGCGTTGACGCTGCGCGAGGCTTCCTATCCGCCGGTGCAGTATATTCCACGCAAGGATGTGGATATGTCGCTCCTTCAGCGCAGCGACCATACCAGCCATTGTCCCTACAAGGGCGAGGCATCCTATTACAGCATTCCTGGCGGCGGTGAACGCTCGAGGAATGCGATCTGGACCTACGAGACGCCCAATCCGGCTGTCGCCAATATCCGGGACCATATGGCTTTTTATCCGGACCGCGTGGATTCCATCGAGGAGTTCTCGTCGCCGGAAGCAGGGCAATTCTAAGGGACAGGTTGCCTGCCGCCTTCCTGTTTGCGGGCGGCCGGGCGAAGCGCCTGCGAATGTTTAAGCGTATTGGGTTAATATGAAACCTCCTCAGGTTGCAGTATTCTTGCACGCGGCAGGAATTATGCAGCCGGGGGGCTCATGAAACTGGATCAGGTTGAGCTTCGCTCGGAAGCATTGGATATACGCATCGCCGAGAGCCTCGGCGACGGTTCTTTCAATCTTGAGTTTGATGTCGCACCCGGCGACGGCTATGTTCTAATTCTCCTTGAAATCCTGGCGGGAAGGGGAGATTTCCTCGTTCGGGGTTTCGACGAGGAGGATAGCGCCGCAGCTTCGCTCAAGGGACGGCAGCGGGTCTATGTGGTGCGACCCGTAAAAGCCAGGCGCGTGATCGCGGTCGGCATGTTTGCGGCCGTCGACAGCAAGGTCCGGGCGACGATCGCCTGTTTCAGGAAGAAGGTCGCCGATACTTCGGAGGAATTATCCTGCCCGCAGTGTCAGGCGCTTTCCAAATTGCTCGTCGGCTCGGCTCTTGCCTGGATGGGTATCCCGTCTCCCGACATGCTGGATGCGGCCGAGATTTCCGCCGCTCCTTCCGTCGAACAGATGCGGAAACTGCTGATCGGTACGGCGACGATCGGCACCTCGCAGCAGGAATTGCTCGATCGTGTCGATCCCGGCCTGCGTACGGCAATCCTCGATGTGATGGGGGAGACCATGTGGCTGCTCGACATGCGCGACCAATTGCATGCCGCCGCCTGCGAGATGGTCGGCTGCCGTCAGACCGTCCATTGATGCGGCAATTGCGCGCCACAGCTTATTCCGGTTGACATCGGTCATTTTCAAGCAGAACACCGTTCCGCTCTTATAAGATTCCTATAAGCGTCTGCGGCCCGTCCGCAGGCCGGTGAATGCACAATGGACATTACAGTGAAAGAGCGGGACAGCGTTCTGCGCCATCCCGGCTATCTGAACTTCGCCGCCTCCCGCGTCTTCTCCTCGCTTTCGTTCCAGGCCGTGGCGATTGCCATGGGATGGATGATCTACGAACAGACGCACAGCGCCTTCGCGCTTGCCCTTGTCGGCTTCTGCCAGTTTCTGCCGATGGCGGTGCTGACCTTCGTGGTCGGCCATGTCGCCGACCGGTTCGACCGCCGGCGGATCGGGCTTGCCTGCCAGCTCATCGAAGCGATCACGTCGCTCGTGCTGGCGATCGCAACCTGGCAGCAATGGCTTACGCCTGTCGGAATGCTTGCCGCCGTCACCATCATGGGCGCGGTCGTCGCCTTCGAGAGGCCGACCATGGCGGCCCTTCTGCCCAATATCGTGCCGGCCTCGATGCTTCAGCGGGCGGTTGCCACCTCGACCTCGATGATGCAGACGGCGCTGATCATCGGCCCGTCGCTCGGCGGTCTTCTCTATGGCGTCAGCCCTGTCGCTCCCTTCGCGGTCGCGGCCGTGCTCTTTGCCGTGGCGAGCTTCAACGTCATCTCCATCCGCATGGAGTGGACGCCGTCGAAACGCGAGCCCGTAACCCTGTCCTCCGTCTTCGCCGGGGTTTCCTTCATCCGCAGCCGCCCGGTCATGCTCGGCACCATCTCTCTCGACCTTTTCGCGGTGCTGCTCGGCGGCGCAACGGCGCTGTTGCCGATGTTTGCCAGCGATATCCTGCATGCCGGCCCATGGGGGCTTGGCATGCTGCGCGCGGCACCCGCCATCGGCGCGCTTGCCATGTCAATCGTGCTTGCGCGCCGACCGCTGACATCGGATGTCGGTCGCAAGATGCTGCTGGCCGTTGCGATCTTCGGCGTGGCTACGGTCGTTTTCGCGCTTTCCACCAACATTGCGCTTTCCGTCGTCGCGCTGCTCGTCGTCGGAGCTTCGGACACGGTGAGTGTCGTCGTTCGCAGCTCGCTGGTGCAGCTCCTGACGCCGGATGACATGCGCGGGCGCGTCAATGCCGTCAATTCGCTCTTCATCGGCACGTCGAACCAGCTCGGCGAATTCGAATCCGGCATGCTTGCCGGCGTCATCGGACCGGTGGCGGCGGGTATTGCGGGCGGGTTGGGGACGATCGCAGTCGTGCTGCTGTGGACGCGGCTTTTCCCCGATCTCCTCAAGGTGAAGACCCTCCAGGGCTGACCGCCTGCTCTCCTTGCCGCATCGGGTGCCGGCGCTAATTGACGGCGCAATGTCGGATGTGGCCGGCGTCGAACGTCCTTCGGAGGTTAACGCAAGAGGAGGAGTGCAATGTCCTACGTCGATGGTTTCATCGTCGCCGTTCCCCGCGAGAACGTCGATGCCTACAAGGAATTTTCCGCCTATGCCGGAGCGATCTGGAAGGAATACGGCGCGCTCGAATATGTCGAGTGTCTCGGCAATGACGTGCCCTACGGCGAATTGACCTCCTTTCCGCGCGCCGTCATGGCCAAGGAAGACGAGGTGGTCGTCTTTTCCTGGATTCTTTACGAATCCAGGCAGGCGCGCGACGAGATCAATGCGAAGGTGATGGCCGATCTGCGCCTTTCCAGCGACAAGTGGAAGATGCCGTTTGACGGAAAGCGCATGATCTATGGCGGGTTCGAGGAACTGCTGCGGCTTTGATATCCGATCCCTGCCATTGACTTGGACGGCAAGGCGCGCCACCTCGCGGCAGACAAACCGCGACGGAGACCGCCTTGCCCCAGACAACAGTGACACTTTCAACCCGCGGCCAGGGCCTTTACGAATTTACCGACCAGGTCAGCGCATTCGTGCGCCGGTCCGGCATGGAGGAGGGGCTGTTGACGGTTTTCGTGCGCCATACGTCCTGCTCGCTGCTCATCCAGGAAAATGCCGATCCGGATGTGAAGACCGACCTCAACAGTTTCTTCCGCCGCCTCGTGCCGCCGTCTTCCGACCCGTCCATGCGCTGGGTCGTCCATACGATGGAGGGGCCGGACGACATGCCCGCCCATATCAAGGCGGCGCTGACCCCGGTTTCGATCGGCATTCCCGTCAGCCAGGGCCGGCTGATGCTCGGCACGTGGCAGGGCATCTATCTCTTCGAGCACCGTGACCGGCCGCATCGGCGCGACGTGGTCCTGCATTTGAGCCCATAGACTGTTCCAGGCAATTGCGGGCGCAGAACCGTGGCAGGCTTTGCCGGCATTGCCCTGCGCCGTTAACCGTTGTGAATGTCAACTGAATGGGCGGTTCGAACGGCGTTCAGCTTTCCTCGTCTAGTCTTGCGACAATCCCGGAAGGGAGATCGAGGACACACCACGAGGAGATCGTCTCATGTCGCACTTTCTTGCCAAGGCTTCGCTTGCCGCACTAATTGCTCTGAGTTCCATCCCACTTGCCGGCTCCGCCGCCGTCGCCGCGCCCCAGACCGATTTCGTCGTCAAGGCGCAATATCATTATCGCCCGCCGGTTCGCGGCTGCTCGCCGATGGAGGCCATCCGCAAGGCCCGCTATTCCGGCCTGCGCGATGTGCGCATTTCCAACATTACGCCGCGCCGGGTTGTCGTTGCCGGCCGCGATCGCCGTGGCTGGGACCGCATGACCTTCGCCAATGTGCGCGGCTGCCCGCTCATGTATCGCTGATTTTTTCGGCCAGGGCCGGGAAAACGCGCGCCCGGGCCGTTTTGCCTTGACCGCGACACTTTCGCCCGTCTTCTCTCGGAACTGTATGTAAGTGATTCCGAAACAAGCTTCGGCAATTGCCGGCGCGGCTATCAACCACGAGGATCTTTTTCATGATGCAGTTTCTGGCGAAGGCAGGGTTTGCAGCCCTTCTTTCCGCTGCTGCGCTGGCCGGCACGGTTGCGCCGGCTTCCGCACAGGTCAATATCATTATCGGCGAGCCCGACCGTCGTCCGCCGCCGCCGGATTGGCGCCGTCCGCCTCCGCCGCCGCTGCCGGGTTACGGCCGTCCGCCGCGTGGCGGCTGCAATCCGCGCATGGCGGAAAATATCGCCGAGGATTACGGCCTGCGCCGCACGCATGTCGTGGATATCACGCCGCGCCGTGTCGTCGTGCAGGGCTGGAGCCGTCGCGGCCCCGACGAGATGACCTTCGGCAACGTTCGCGGTTGCCCGCTGCTGCGCCGCTGATATCAGGCGCCCGACCGCCTATCGCATAAAAACCGCCCTTGCCGACAGCAGGGGCGGTTTTCTTTTGCGCGGCTTTCCGGCAGGGCGGGGCGCCGAAGCGCCCCCACGGACCTTACTGCTCGATTGCGAAGGTCACGCTGACGGTGACGTTGTAGCTGTTCTCGCCGCCCTGGACCGGCACGGAAGCGGCATCGGCGGCTTCCTTCATCATCGCGGTGCGGTAGACCGGCTGTGGCATCGGGCGCACGACATTCTCGCTGATTTCGATGACGCGGCCGATCTTGACGCCGGCGGCCTCGCTCAGTGTCTTCGCCTTCTTGATCGCGTTGGCGACGGCATCCTTGCGGGCGGCCTCAAGCGCCGCTTCCGGCTTGTCGTTGGTGAACTGGATATCGCCGCCCTGATTGACGCCGAGAGTGACGGACTGGTCGATGATCTCGCCCAGTTTGGACAGGTCGCGGACGCGCACCGTGACCGAGTTGCTGGTCTGATAGCCGATCAGCTGCGGCGGCTGCGGCTGGTTGTCGACCGGCTGCGGGTAATTGTACTGCGGCTGGATCGAGAAGCCCGAGGTCTGCAGGTCGCGGTCGGCAATGCCGCTCTTCTTCAGCGCGGCGAGCACCTCGCTCATCGCCTTGTTGTTTTCGTCGAGCGCTTCGCGGGCGGTCTTTGCCTGCTTGACCACGGCCAGATTGACGACGGCCATATCGGGAGCCAGCGTCGATTCGCCCTCTGCGGACACATTGATGACCGCTTCGCGCGGCCGGCTCTCCTGCGCCAGAAGCGGAGCGGATGCCGCCAGCGGCAGGCTCAGAAAGGCTGTCAGAAGGGCAGTCTTGGTATAGTTCGGCGCCATGTTCGTTCCTCGGCTGTTTGCGTCCCTGCGCGCTTTGTGTCTGGGGATTGTGAAGCTATTGCGGCAGAAACCGATAAGGGAAAAGCTTTACCATGACGATTGTTTTCGACTAAAGGGTGTGGAGGGGCAATCAACGCATGGTAGATAATGCGAGCATGTGGCTGTTGCCCGCGGTTCAGCCGCGACTTATAGAGAACCGCATTTCCGTCTCCTGCTGAAGTTTCGCCTCTATGAAAATCGGTGCCTATGTCATCAACCTGAACCGTTCCATCGCCCGCTGGGAAGGGCTGTCGCGGAAGGCCAGTTCGCTTGGGCTCGACGTCGTCAGGATATCCGGGGTGGATGGCTCGCAGATCGAGGCCCACGACAAGGCTGATATCGACAGGCGGCAGTTTCTTCTTCGCAACGGCAGGAACTATCTGCCGGGCGAGCACGGCTGCTATCGCAGCCACGTCAAGGCGCTGACCGAGTTTCTCGACAGCGGCAACGATGCGGCGATCATCATGGAGGACGATGTCGAACTGCAGGCCGATCTGATCGAGCGCGCGGAAGCCGTGCTTGCCGCGCTCCCGAAAGCGGAACTGGTCAAGCTGCTGAACCACCGCTCCAAGGGGTTCATGCAGAAGGCGACGACGAAATTCGGCGATGCCATAGGCCGTTGCATCCACGGGCCGCAGGGCTCGGCCGCCTGTTATCTGGTCACGCGATCGGGGGCAGGCAAGCTCCTGCGGACCATGGCCGTCATGGTCTATCCCTTCGATGTGGCATTAGAGCGCGGGTGGTCTACCGAGGTTAATACCTTTACGGTCAAGAACAATCTGATAGAGCTAGGGCCGAACAGCCACGAGACCGCGATTGCGACGAAGCTCGACTACAGGCGGCAGAAATTCAAGGGAATACGCCGCTCCGTCACGCATCTGCTTCGCGCCGCCGATTATGCAAGAAGGGTGCAATATTCTCTATGGTAGCGAGCGAAGAGCCGATCGCCACGCCCTCCCGCGTCAAATCCGTCCTTGTCATCCTGTGGCTGCTGATGATTTCGGCTCCCATCGTGGAAAGCGATACCTATCGCTATGTGGCGCTGCTGCTGATCGGGACGACCTTCGTCTGGTTCAAGCCGAATCTGAACCTGCTGCGGCGCGACTGGCTGGCGAATGCCTGTATCGTATGGGGCGCCTATGCGCTGCTGCGCTTCCTTTTCGGCCTGATCGTCGACGGCGAGAAAGGCGCGTCGGACTGGCTCTATGCCTTTCCGCTGTTTTTCCCCGCGGTCGGCATCGCGCTTTATTCCGGGCGCAAACATGTCGAAACGGTCTTTGCGATCTATTTCCCGGTGGCGCTTGCCGCGCTGCTGGTCTCCACCGACTACCGGCTGATCCTTGAAGGCGACGTGCGCATTTCGCCGCTCTACCACAACAACCTCATTCATGGCGCGATCGGCTGCGGTTTCCTGATGATCGGCGCCTTCTACTGGCTGTTGAATGCCTGGGAGACCGGCAAGCTGGCGCGCCGTTCCGGTGCGTGGATCATTGCCGTCAGCATGTCGATTATCGCGCTCTGCCTCTTCAATATCTACGGCTCGAAGGCGAAGGGCGTCTGGCTGAGCCTCGTTCTCGTCGGGCCTCTCATGCTCGCTTCGCTGCTGCTTTACGCAGACAGGCGCCGTGCCGCCGTTGCGGGTCTGGTCGCTTTGCTCTTCATTTCGCTCGGGATCTGGGTCGGCTGGAACAGTATCTGGACCTTCGCCGGCCCGACCTATGAGGCCGCCGCGCGGATCGCCACAGAGGTTTCGCAGCGCGGGGGAGTGTGGAACGCTGTCGCCGCCGCCATTGCGTCCAGCGATACGCCGAATGCCATGAGCGAGCGGCTGCAGCTCTGGGCGAACGCTTCGGAAGTGATTGCCCAGGCGCCGTTCTTTGGCGCCGGAAACCATTGGCTCACGCTCTGGCGCTCGACCACCTATGCCAGCGTGCCTTACACGCTTCTCCACAACGGCTATTTCGAAATGCTCGTCCGCCACGGGCTGTTCGGCATCGTGGTTTTCGCCATTCTGGCGGGCGCCATGTACAGGCGCGTCGTGGCCGCGCGGAGGCAGAGGCTGATCAGCCTCAGCGCATTGCTGGCCTACACGATGGTGACGCTGTTCTTCCTTGGAACGATCCTGTCCAATTCCAACAACCGGCTGGCAATCGGCGAATCGTTCTTCTTCGTGTTTTCCGCGGTCGCGTTCGCCTGCGGGATCATGGTGAAGAAGGGGGAGATCAGGCAGGAGACCGGCATCGTATCTCGGGACCGGAAGGCTGCCTGAGAGGGTCGGGGACCTCAGCCCAAAGGCATTGCAGAGCGCCCCTGCAACGGAGCGCCCGCGTTGTCAGATACCGAAATCGTCCAGAAACGAAGGATGGATGGCGGTTTTGCGTGCCTCGCGCGCATCACGATAGCGCTGCTGGGCAGAACCGAAACCATTGACGATCCGTCGCATGAGGCCGCTTTTGCGGCGTTTGAAAATCAGGGGCATAGAAAGCTCACTTTTTCTTATTTTTGTTAGCCGGCGAGCATATAATTTGTGCGCGATGCTGCAGCAATGGGCATTTTGGCATGCCACCTATGCAGAATATGACAGTGATATGACATCGGGCGCAACGTCTCGTTGTCCATTGCAGCCAATGGCATCGGTTATGGCGGTCATGTAAGATGCCGGCCATGTCGTCCTTTCGGGGGAAGAGACGGACATGGAACGCCGCCTTGCAGCAGTACTGATTGCCGACATTGTGGGCTATGGCCGTCTAAGCCAGGTCGACGAGGAGGGCACGCGTCTGCGTTTCCAGGCAGATCTGAGGGACGTCGTCGCGCCGCTGATCGCGCGCCACAGCGGACGGCTGGTCAAGACGATGGGCGATGGGCTGCTGGTCGAATTCCACAGCGTCGTCGACGCCATGAACTGCGCCATAGACGTGCAGAAGCAGAAGGCCGAACGGAATGTCGGCGTTCACGCCGACCGGCGCCTGGACTTTCGCATCGGCATCAACCTGGGCGACATTATCGTCGAGGGCGAGGATATCCATGGCGACGGCGTCAATCTCGCCGACCGGATGCAGGCGCTCGCAGAGCCCGGCGGAATCGCGATCTCGGGTGCGGCCTACGACCAGGTGAAATCGAAGCTCGCGGTCGGTTTCGTCTCTCTCGGCACTCAAAGGGTCAAAAGCATCGCCGAACCCGTGCGTGTCTACCGCGTGGTGTTCGATCCGGCCGCGGCGAAGACGTTTGCCAACCTGCGCAGCTATCTCGGCCGCCGGCGCACCGCGGCGATCGCCGCCGCCGCCGTCCTCGCCATTCTGGCGGGGGCGGCACTGTGGTGGCAGCCGTGGGGGCTGCTCGAAAGCCCGTCCTTGACCCAGCGCTTCGCCTATCCCCTGCCGGACAAGCCTTCCGTTGCCGTTCTGCCGTTCATCAATGTCAGCGGCGACGTGGCGCACGATCATCTTGCCGAAGGCCTGACCGACGATCTGATTACGGAACTGTCGAAAGTTTCCGGCCTGTTCGTCATCGCGCGCCATTCCGTTTTCGCGGTGCGCGACGATGGCGGCAAGATACAGGACGTGGCGGCCGAACTCGGGGTTCACTACGTCCTAGAGGGCACGTTGCAGCGCGCCGGTTCGCGATTGCGCATCAACGTCAAACTGATCGATGCGCTGACCGGGCTTTCGATCTGGGCCGAGCGCTATGACCGCGAATATGCCGATCTCTTTGCGGTGCAGGACGACGTCATCAGCAAGATTATCGCCGCACTTGCCATCAGGCTCAGCGACGGCGAGCGCACGCAGCTGGCGCAGATCCCGACGGAAAATCTCGAAGCCTATGATTATTACATGCGCGCCGAACAGGCGGGGCTCACCTATGGAGACGTGGCGACCTATCGTGAGGCGCTGTCCTATTACCAGAAGGCGATCGATCTCGATCCGAATTTTGCCGATGCGCATGCGGGAATCGCGCGGATTGCCGTCGATGTCTGGCGCAACGACTACAATATCCTCTGGTCGGCCGCCGTTGCCCGCAAGATCGCCTACGACGCGGCAGGGGAGGCGCTGAAGATCGATCCGAACAATGCGCGCGCGCATACGGTGCTTGCCCTCCTGCAACTGGTCGACGGGCGCCAGACGGAGGCGCTGATTTCGGCCAACCGCGCCGTGCAGGCGCAGCCGAGCGATGCCGAAGCCTATGCCAACCTGGCGCTGGTGCTTGCGCATATCGGCAATCACGAGCAGGCGGTCGAGGAAATGGAGAAAGCGCTGCGTTTCGATCCTTCGCCTTCGGCAGGCTTCCAGCTGCTGGCCGGCATCGTTTTCTACATCGTCGGAGACGAGGACCGGGCGATCTCGCTGATGGAGGCCGCCCGCGACGCCTTGCCCAATGCGGAGGCGGCACGCGAATATCTGACGGCGGCCTATATAGACGACGGGGACAGGACGCGCAGCCTGCAGGAGAAAACCAAGCTGCTCGAACTCTTTTCCGAGAGCAACCTGACCTATTACAGCTATCTCTACGACTACTGGCGCAGCGACGATCTGAGCAAGCATCTCGGCCGCCTGCGCAAAGCCGGCATTCCGGACTGGCCCTTTGGTTTCCAGGGCGAGAAGGGCGATCTCGTCACCGGCGAAGAGCTGCGCGACCTCATCGGCGACAAGACCTGGACCGGCAAACACCGCAACGGCACGCAGTTCGTGCAGTTCTTCGACAAGGCGGGCAATACCGCCTATCGCAGCGCCAATACGAACATTACCGGCACTGTCGAAATCAGGGGAGACTGGCTCTGCGAGAAATTTCCGGGCTATTTCCTCGACCGGATGGTCTGCGGCAACGTCTACCGCAATCACGCCACCGAAGAGCCCGGCGCGACATATGTGCATGTCACGCCGCAGGCGCTGAAATTCTTCTCGATCGAGCGCTGACGGGCAAAGCCCGGATTGTCAAAAGGGCAGCCGCCTATTGGGCGGACGGATGCTGCCAGTCCTTCTGCGCCTTTTCCGAGATCAGGATGTTCTGCACTTCCGACCAGTGCTTCTGGGAATCGACCACTTTCGTCGGGTTCTTCACCAGTCCCTCGGCGGCCCCCGGATCGTAGCTGATATAGAGCTTGCCGTCGATGATCCGCCAGGCATTCGGGTCGATATTGGTCGTCACCGTTCCGAAGGACACGCCATCGGCGCAGTAGCCGCCATATTGCGGGGCATATTTGCCGGGATCCTTGACGAACATGTCGCGATGTTCGGCGCTGGCGAAATACCAGGTCGCGCCCAGCCAGTGGTGGGAATATTGCGGCGATCCCTGCACCGCCTTGTCGTCGGTGAAATAGGCGACCGGGTCGTAGCCCTTGATCGCCACATCCCCGAAATAGCCGGTATTGACGAAATCCTCCGCCGGGGCGGGTTCGGCAAGCAGCAGGACGGCAAGGCCGCCCATGGCCGCAGCCTTCACAAATCCATTCCAGTGAGACATTTCATTGCTCCCGTTTCCAGGCGCGCACGGTCATTTGCGCTTCGTGCACTCGTCATAGAGCCACTGACCGGTAAGGTCCGCGCCCTGACAGGCGGCGCCCGCTTTCAACAATAGGGTGACGGAATCCCAGTGCGACCGCCATCCGGCCTGCGTCACCGGCGTGTAGCCGTTTCGTTCCTTCGGCTCGATATCGGCCTTCTGCGCGAGCAGGAAAGCAATGATATCGGCGTGGCCTTCTTCGGCCGCCGCGTGCAGCGGCGTCATGCTGTAGAAGTTCTTGTGGTCGTTGACCGAGGTGCCTCTCGCCACGAGAAGTTCCACGACATCGAGATGGCCGCCATAGGCCGCCGCATGCAGGGCCGTCAGCCCGCCCTTGTTGCGGATTTCGATGTCGCAGCCCCGGTCGAGAAGAAGGGCGACGACATCGGCCTTGCCCGAAAGAGCTGCGATCAGCAGCGCCGGCTCGCCGGTGGCGTCAGGCTCGGAGAGGTTTGCACCCTGATCCGCAAGCTGCCTGACGCGCTCGACATTGCCCTCGCGCGCAGCGTCATGCAGCGGTCCCGCCGAAGCGGCGGAAATCCCAAGGCCGAGACAGATGAAGCTTGCCCAAAACACATTCATCGCGCACCCCCGTCTTGCCATCCCTGGCCTCACAAGCGCGAAAACGTGGTTAAGCTACCATGAATATGCGCAACCGACAATAAATAGCGGTGTTGTCTGACACCAGTATCCGGAATATGTGGGAATCTCTGGGATTGTTTGGGAACTTGCGAAAACTGTCCGGAAATCAGGGCTTTCTGCGCCAAAAGCTCAAATTTGAGTGACGATCTTTTTGACATCCCCAAACAGCCTCACGCAACAAAATTAGTCGATTGGGCGGGGAATCCCCAACTGCTTCGAAAAACCTTCAAAATCCCAAAAGCGCCTTCGAGCGGTCCTCAAATCCTGCAATTCGAGGCTTTTTGAATTTCAGATAGTGAGTAGATAGTTGCTGACCTTGCCCCGTTGAAATGATCCATTTTGAAGTAAGCTCTGGCCCATTGAGAGGACCAGGGAATGAAGCGCAATCGTTTCACAGACGAGCAGATCATCAGCATTCTGAAGGAGCACGAGGCGGGCACGCCGGTCTCGGAGCTTTGCCGCAAGCACGGCGTCAGCGATGCCAGCATCTATAAGTGGAAAGCCAAATACGGCGGCATGGACGTGTCCGAGGCCAAGCGGCTGAAGACGCTGGAAGACGAGAACACGAAGCTGAAGCGTATCGCGCTACACAATCAGTTCGATATGCTCGGCAAGTGACTTGTCTTTCACGGCTATGTGTTGCGAGACATCGCTACCCATTGCAAAGAGCAGGCGCCGCTCCCGTTCTTCGCGAAAGCTATTTGGCTTTGTAAAGGCCGAAGCAGCTTCAGTAATTCTAATTAGTTCGTCCAGGTGGTTATCGGCAAGGTATTCGAGCAAGGTCTGCTTCAAATCTCCCAGGCCATTAAGGGCAAACATTAGGTCAGGAAGTTCGCTTTTCGCTCGAACAACTTTAACATCCGAGTAGCTCATGTCTCGGATCGCGTAGCGAGTCGCCCCCGCAAGATCTGCGATCTTCTTAGTGAATTCAGTTAACCGGTTTATTTTTAAGAGCCTTTTGCCAAACTTGATATGCCGAAGATTTCGTTCGCTCTTTCGCGCATCTGACGAGGTGCAAATAATCAGGGCGTTGTGGCCTGAGCTCGATTGAAGATCAGCGAAACGGATCGGACCCTGCAGGTGTACCATCCCAAAGCCTTCTCGCTCATCCCGTGCAAGTTCGTTTTCAATAACGTGGTAATGGGATAGGGGCGTTAAACGGATATCGCCATCAAGCCAGTACCTCAAACCACTATCATCCGTAAACTTGTAGGCGGAGTCGCCTTGGAGGGGGGGTGTTTCAGCTGGCGTGATCGCAATACGCTTGTAGTCAAGCGGCGCACGGTTGGCGATTTTGTCAAGGTAGGCGCCCGCAATCCTAACCGACTCCAGGACTTGTTTATCGGTCAACTTTGTGTGTTCTTTTCCAATGGAAATCACACTGAGGATGAGGGACCGGCCTTCCTTGCAGAGCTTATATCCTCTATCTGCTATAAATTCCACGGACATAAGTAACCGCTTTCAACTCTAGTTTTAATAGTTGAATATTTAGGGGCTTCGCCCGTGAGGCGGACCCGATTGACCTGCCACTGAACTTTCATTCAGCGGCGATTAGAGCCTCGGCGGTTTTGAATACGCCAAGTGGCGCGGTGTGAGCAACCGGCAGAAACGCGAAGCTTTCATCTTGCGTAGCGTTGGAGCCGGTTGCGGCGATGGACCCGGCATAGCTTGCCGGGGTCTGATATCCGAGCGATGAGTGCGGCCGGAAATGATTATGATCCTCTGCCCATTCGGAAATGGCGCTGCGGGCGTGGCCGAGACCGAAGAACAGGCTCTCGTTCAGCAGCTCGTCGCGCATGCGGCCGTTGAAGGATTCGACGTAGCTGTTCTGCATCGCTTTCCCGGCGCGATGTAGTGCCATTCGACCTTGTGCTCCTTCGACCACGCGAGGATGGCGTTCGAGGTGAACTCCGTGCCGTTGTCGGAGACGATCATTCCCGGCTTGCCGCGCCGTTCGATCAGCGCGTCCGTCCTTCAATGGGCCGGACTCTAATCAATTCTGGAGGAAATTCGCAGTGGCAGGTCAGGGCAAGGTCACGAGTGGTGAACTCAAATTTGCCTATCTGACCGTAAAAGAAAGTTTCGGTACTGCCTCACCTGATAGCTGCCGTTCGGAAGAATCTGGTAGTGCTACGCGCCCGTATTCACAGCGGAGAGGCGCAAATGACGCTCATTGTCGCGGTCGACATGGAACCTGGAATGATCATTCTGGGCGACGCGCTTATCAGTGGCCCAAATCCGGGCAAAAAGGAGTTGTTGCTCCCAACATTCGCTACGCCGAACGAATTTCTGGGAGATGGCTACCCTCAAGCAGTGCACCTGGAAAGAAAGGTGATAACGCTTTCGCCGTACATCTGCGTAGGATGGGCCGGCGATCGAGAGGGAATTCGGCCATTTTTTGAACGGCTCTACAGCCACGTGCAATCCGCTCAGCCGACAAAGCGGCAGCTCGAAGAGTTTGTGAAATCATCTGGATTGCATGAACTGTCCAGAGAAAACTCCGCGTTTATTGCGGGGTACACTACCGACGGGCTCGAAATTCATCGCCATATTCTGGAGAAATTCGGCTCGATAGAAGGCGCTGGCACGGGACTGTCGGATTTTAAGGCTCGTTTTGCAAAAATGATCGTTGACGGTAAACGAGGCGGTCGCATGCCTTCGGAGGTTGCTCTCGCGATCACCACGGAAATGTTCTCGCGCCAAACCAACAGTGGATGGGGGCTCGATAGCCAGTTTGGAGCGTTCTTCGAGACAATTGTTCTGGAACGGGGATTTGGCTTCGAGCCACTGACAAACTGCATGATTGTATATCGGCAGTGGTGGCGAGACTCCCAGTCGCATGAGCAGAGACCCGGCCAGATAAATGCGGGTGCAATATGCACATTAGCTACCCGAATTATTTACTTTAAGCACGTCGGCGACACTCTCGTGGTACTTTCTTGGTGGGAGGAGGACGGCCGTTGCGCACAATACGCAATAACTCCGCCTTTTCGACCGTATGCCGAACCGACAGACGATGCCTGGCCCGTGCAGTTCGCAATTGAAATTTTGCATAACCCGATTTCCCATCGAACCATACGAATAGTAAGAGATCCCGCTGAGTATTACGTCGGTTGGATGGGCAAGGGCTTGTTTGGCCGGAAAATTGCAAACTTCGATGAGAATTTCGCTGACGACATCTATTCCGCCTGTGACGAAATCGGCTGGTCGATTTGGGGCGACGACTTCAAAGAGTAGTGTTGTGAGATTTTGAGCGGCCTTCAAAGAAGGTTTGAACGATCCTCAAAATTCCGGATTTTCGCGTCCGGCTACAAGCGGTGCCATTGCAGAGGGAACTATGGCCGCCTTGGCGGCTTGGGAAAATGGTGGGCCCGGAGGGACTCGAACCCCCAACCAAGCGGTTATGAGCCGCCGGCTCTAACCATTGAGCTACAGGCCCGGCACGTTTCGTGCGGTAAGCCGGGGCAATGGCACCCGCGGCTTTTGTCCGCTTAACGCAAATCCGGGGCAGTCACAAGCCATGAGCGCAAGCATCTGTGGACGATGGATATTTCCGCTTTGCCCTCTGGAACCTTCGCGCGCCGGCTACATTTATCGCAGTCAGATCACAGCATGTCGCGCAAAAGTGCGGAGCGGTTTTGCGGTGACGGCATGGGGGAACAGGAGGCTGAAGCGTTGCACGCGGATCGAGGGATCGCGGCGCGCGCTTTTGGGCTGGAGAGGGCAATCGCAGAATGGTGGCTTCCCAGGGTGCCGTGGTGCTCATCGTCGAGGATGAGCCGCTGATCAGGTTCAATATTCTGGACGTGCTCGAAGACGTGGGGCATGTGGCGCTCGAGGCCGGGAACGCGGATGAGGCGATGGTGCTGCTGAAAGCGCGCAACGATGTCGATATTCTCTTCACCGACGTCAACATGGCCGGTTCGATGGACGGCATACAACTCGCCAAGCGGGTGCGGGCAATGCGGCCGAATATCGGCATCATCATCACGTCCGGCCTGGTGCGGCTCGATCCCATGTCGCTGCCGGCCAATACGGCTTTCCTGCCGAAACCCTATCAGCACGAGGCCCTGATTTCGGCGATCGCTTCGATGACGCGCTAGCCGCTGTTGCCGCTCTCGATCTCCGGGGGAGTGCCGGAGATCGAGAGGCGCGGCCAGGGCTGAAGGGGAGGTCTGCTTCAAGCCCGGCCGCTGCCCCGGGGAGCCGTCAATTGTAGCTGCTCTTCAGCAGGTCGTTTTCCTGATGCGCCTTCTTTTCGTAGATCGTGAAAAGAGCCATCGAGAGGAGATAGGAGAGGAAGGGGTCTCCCATCTGCGTGGCGATATCGCGGGATGCGAGGATATGCCGTTCCAACGCACCGATGTCTTTTTGTACGGCGGTTTCGTTTAAGCGGTTCATGCTGCCATCTCCAGAAATTGGGTCACGACGGAACGCGTCGGGACGTCGCGGGTATAGAGGGGAGTATCGATGCCGAGGGATGCGCGCATCTTGGTGAGAACGCGCTCGGAAACTTCGAAGGCGCCGCAGCAAACGGGATATTTGCCGTAGCCGTCGGCGCGGCCGAGTTCCTCGACTTCGGCGCCGGCGCGCTTGTAGACGCGCTTCAGATGGGGTTCGTAATTGGAAATCATGGTGTGGATGCCGTGATCGAGGGCGCATTCGCAGAGCGCGAGCAGCAGCATGGAGAAGGCGCGGCCGGCATCGATGTCGGGGAAATCGGCTGATATCGCTTCTTCGTCGATGCACATGCGGGTGCCTTCCCAGATGCCGGGGGCGACGAGATTGGCCGCCTGCGGGAAGGTTGCGCGGAAGACGTCGTAGAGGAGGGTCGGTCCGGTCGTCGGCATCAGGCGCATGCCGCCATAGAGGCGCGTGCGGGTTTCGTTGCACCAGACGAGATAGGCCGGGCAGAGCGAGTCGTAGCTGTCGCGCTCGAAGGGGCCGATTACCGGAACGTTCCAGCCAAGAGTGTCCGCAAAGACCTTCTTGCGCAGGCGGAACATCTGGTCGAGTATGAAAGCGTATTTCTGATACTCATGTGCCTGAATGATAACGAACATTTTGCCCTCCAGCGTGTTTGGTTCGTGAGGGCAGAATGGTTCAGGACGGCGGGGCCGGAAATTCCCTCATATGGGCGCCCACAGATGATCCCCCGCATATGAGGGGGTCGCCCGGAGGCCTTTCCGGGCCGCCGGCAGAACGCTTCGATCCGTCGAGGAAGCGAGCGGAAGCGCGGCGCGATCCTTCCGGTCCGCCCCCGGCACTTCAGGGCTTGTTGGCGCAAGACGGACGGCTGCCGGTCCTTGCGATGCAGGCTCAGGGATTGATGATGCGCAGTTGCACGGCTCGCGAGGCGGCTGCGGAAATGGTGGCGCAGCCGAGTTTGAAGCGGGCGGTTTTCAGGTAGTCGCGGGTCGTATGTTCGGAAATCCCGAGAATGACGGCAATGTCCTTGTAGTCCTTGCCGAGTGCCGTCCAGTGCAGGCATTCGATTTCGCGCGGGGAAAGCGCCGGCACCGGGTCGTTCTCGCCATGCAGTTCGTAGATGGCCTTGCGGTGGACGAGATGGGCGATTTCGATCCACTCGTTGCGATAGGTCTTGACCATGGTGGTCCAATCATCGAGCGGAATGCGGGCATTGATCGACAGCAGCGCGCGGCGCTGCGCCTTGTCGGCGACGGGGATCGAATAGCCGTTGCCGCCGATCCCGTGCTTCTGGGCGTCGACCAGCATGGCATAGGCCTCCGGTGTCGGCTCCACCTCGCTCCAGTCGAAGGGCAGTTGGCGCTCGAAGCCCTGCTTGACGATCGGATCGACCTTCACATAGCTGTTGAGCAGGTAGCGCGAGACCCAGGCATCGGGATAGGTGGTGCGCACGAAGGGGGAATCGATCCTTGCGGCGATGGTCTGCGCGAGGTGATAGGTGACGTAGTCGACGGCATATTCCGCCTGGAAAATGCGGATGGAAGCATCGACATTGGCCGCAGCCTTGATCTGTTCGAAAACAGGTTCGAACTTTTGCGAATAACTGATTTCCGTCATCGTGCCGCCTGCCTCAAACCGTTCAATCCTACCGCGAGGAATGTCAAAAATACAAGGCATCCCCACATATGCGGGGAATGACTTTTTCAGACCCGTCTGTTAGCGCCTTTTTCGGGGAGGCTCCAGATGGACAGCAAGAGAACGTTCGATATCGCCGAATGCCATCAGGCAGCCAAGGGGCTGAGATCGAGCTGGCAGGATATGGCCGGCTCCGAAGCGCTGATCCGCGCGCTCGTCGCCGAGCGCAACGGCGATACGTTGCTTGCCTTGTTCTGGACCGAGGTTCACCGGACGCTCTGCGAAGAAAAATAGCCGCTCCTTTACCCTAACATCAGCCGGGAAATTCATTCGATATAGACGGGATTGGCGAGCGCGCGCCGGATCGGCTGCTGCGCCAGTTCGATACCGCGCAGCTGCCAGGAAAGCGGCCTGCCGGAAATCGCAGCGTTGAAATCGTCAAGCAGTCTTTCGCGCGCGGCTTCGGCAATGATTTCGGCGCGCATGAAGGTTTGGGGCCGTCCCGAAAAGCTGCCCTGCCATTCCTGCGCCTCGATCGTTTCTTCGGCGACAATGCCTGACGCGTCGAGCCAGACGATACGATCGCCCCTTGCGCCGCGGATCTCGGCCGTCGCCGAGACCGGCCCGGAAACGGTCGCGCCCATCGGGAGGCCGTTGACTGTCAGCGACAGATGCGGGCCGTCGGGGCTTTCGGTAACGAAGCCGCGGCCGACCTTCATGGCGGCAAGGACCGCCGCTTCCGAAAGCTCTTCCAGCCACAGCACGGTCGTCGGTCGCGCCAGCGCGAGCGGTCCCTCGGGCATCAGGCGGGCGGGCTGGTGGAAATCGCTGCCGCCGATCGCCGAAAGGCGCCGGCCGGTTGCGAGGCGTTCGTGGTAACGGGCGAGCGCGACCCAGTTCCAGGCCATCCAGCTCGATTGCCAGACTTCCATGCAATCGGCCTCGGGAAGCTCATAGTCCCAGGGAATGGTCGGTTTGTCGTGGTTGATCGACAGCAGGCCGCCACGCTCATGCACGAGCCTTGCCAGCGTGTGGGCGTGTTCGCGCCGCGTCATGCGAAAGTCGATCCAGTCGTCGATGCCGTAGACATTGGCGTGACCATTCGCCGTCGTCACCTCCATGGCGCGGATAAAGACGAGGTCGGGCGAGGAGGCCGGATGAAAATAGCGGCGCTGGCTGATCGTATTGTGATCGGCCACGGCGAGGAAATCGAGACCGGCCTGTCTTGCGGCTTCGTGGAGCAGTTCGGGCGCGCCCGCCGCATCCGAATGGAAGGTGTGGCAGTGAAGGTCGCCGCGATACCAGCCGGCGCCCTTGCGCACCGGCAGGGTGCGGACCGGCTGCGGCCGCAGCTCGCGCGGGCTTGCGTCGTAACGGAGCGTCAGGGCGATATCGGCGCCCGACGGCGGCACCTTGTAGAGGCCGAGCATGATGCGCCAGCGTCCGGCCGGCATTTCGCCGTGAATATAGCCTGGCGTCGCGTCGTCGGTGGCGACGAAGAAGCTGTCGCGGGCGCCGCCGCTCCAGCCGCGAAAACCCTGGGATGACGGGTAGCCGGTCGCACGGGGATCGAGAATGCCGAGATCGATGATGCAATCCTCGGCCTTTTCATAGGCCATCGTCACGTCGAGGCGGGTGGTGCCGGCCGGAATATCGAAGGGCACGTAGAAATAAGGATCGCTCGCCCGGTCGGCAGGTGTGACGTGGACAGTGAGTTCGCTCATCGGGTGGGCCATCGCCAGAGGTTCGGATACGTCGTGTAAAGCAGCAAGATGACAGGCATATCGCGAACCTATTGCGCCGACCATCCAGGCGGAATGGCGTATGAACACGTCTTCATTTTCGGCCGTCAATTAATGAGCGTCTCATGATTCAGGCAAGGCATGCGAGAGCGAGAGAGACAAAATATTCAGCATATTCCGATATCTCGCTGAATTATGCTTGACGGATCGTTACCATGAAGCGCAAAGGTGCCTGTGGAAACGATTACACAGCCGCGGTTGTATCATATCGGGAAGGATGGCCGGTCCGGCGTTGGATGCGCAGCGTCCTGCCTTGAGCGCGGGGCTGCGGCGGCAACGGCCCAATGGAATGGAAATGACCGAAAAGCGCGTGCATCTGGTCTTCAAGACCCATCTCGACATCGGCTTTACGGACCATGCCGAAAAAGTCCGCCGTCAATATCACGAACGCTTCATCCCGCAGGCGATCGAGACCGGCGCGCATTTTTATGCCGAGAACCCGAAAGAGCCGAAATTCATCTGGACGACGGGCGCCTGGCTGATCTGGGATCACCTCAATTCGCGCTCGCCCGCCGAGGTCGCCGCACTCGAGCAGGCAATCGAACGCGGGCTCATCCGCTGGCACGGGCTGCCCTTCACCACCCATACAGAGCTGATGTCACCGGACCTGTTCCGCGCGGGCCTTTCCTATTCGCAGGAGCTCGACCGCCGTTTCGGCAAGCGGACGATCGCAGCGAAGATGACCGACGTTCCGGGCCACACGCTCGGCATGGTGCCGCTGCTGGCGGAGGCCGGCATCCGCTTCCTGCATCTCGGCGTCAATACCGCGTCGCCGCCGCCCGACGTGCCCGACGTTTTTCGCTGGCGTGCGCCCGATGGGGCGGAAGTCGTCGTCATGTACCAGCGCTCCTACGGCGAGACCTATTTTCCGGAAGGCTTCGACGACGGGCTGAGCTTTGCCCACACGCAGGACAATATCGGCCCGCAGAGCGTGCCGCAGACGGCCGAAGCCTATCGCGACATGCGCCGCAGCGAGCCTGATGCGGTCATCCGCGCGGCCACGCTGGAGGATTATGGCGCGCTCCTTTGGGACGGGCGGGAGCGTTTTCCTGTGCTGGAACTGGAACTCGGCGACAGCTGGATCCATGGCAGCGCTGCCGATCCCATGAAGACGGCGAAGTTTCTTGCCCTGCAGCGGCTCTATGACCGGTTTGCGGGCGAGGGGCTTACGGCGCGGCGGCTCGCCTTCGGCCGTGGGCTCGCCATGGTGGCCGAGCACACTTGCGGCGTCGATATCAAGTCCTATCTGCGCGATGACAAGGCCTGGGCCAGGGCCGATTTCGAGGCGGCCCGCAAGGCGGACTACCGGTTTGCCTATACCGAGGCGTCATGGGACGAGCAGCGCGGTTATATCGACCAGGCGGTCGGCGAACTCGATGCGGCCGACCAGAAACAGGCGCAGGCCGTCCTCGCCGAATTGTTTGCGCCCGCGACTGTCACCGGCGGGGGACATGAGGCGCACCTGGCGGCCGGCGGCTGGTCGATCGAGCTGGACGAGGCGACCGGCGACGTGAGGGGGCTGACCTCGCCGGAAGGGCGGCGGATATGCGGGCGCGATGGCGCACTGATCGCCTATCGCTACGAGAGCTACGACGCTGCCGACGTCAACAGGCATATGGACACCTACCTGACGCATCGGCAGGAATGGGCGGTGCTCGATCATGACAAGCCGGGCCTTGGCCGATCGGGTGCGGCGCTGTCGAAAATCTTCGTGCCCCGCCTCGAAAGCGCGGGCGAGGGCGCACTTCTGCTTTCCATGCCGGCCGAAGCCACCGAGCGCTTTGGTGCGCCGCGGCAGCTTGTCATGACGTTTTCTGCCGAAGGCGACATGCTGCAATTGCGGCTTGCGCTGCGCGACAAAGCCGCCAACCGCATGCCGGAGGCGAGTTTCCTGTCCTTCAAGCCTGAGCGCGCCGGCGACTGGGCGTTCAGGAAAATGGGCCTGTGGCACCCGTGCGGACATTATGCGCGGTCCGGCGGCGCGCAGCTTCAGGCCGTCTCGGCCGTCCGCGGCATGATCGAAGACGCCGGGACGCTCGAAATCGTGCCTCTGGATACGCCGCTGGTCGCGCCGCAAAGCTGGGATTTCATGACCTTCTGCAAAGACCTGCCGGATTTTGAAGAGGGGGTCCGCTTCAACCTGCACAACAACAAGTGGGGAACCAATTTCCCGATGTGGTGGGAGGGCGAGCTCTCCGCCCGTTTCCGGCTCCGCCTGGGTTAGGCGGTCTGCTCATACCGCTCGCGGAAGCTTGCGGTTTTCGCTGATCCGGACCGCCGGCTTGCGCGGTTGTGCAATTTTCGGGCGGAATTTTATGAGGACCTCGTTGCCGTCTGCCGAGGCGCGCGTGCGCTCCAGCCGGTCGCGCTCGGCCGTTGCCTGACGCCAATGCTCGGCGTCGCGGCCCTGCGGCCTGCCTTCCGCTTCCCAAATTGCGTAGGCGCGCTTGCAT
Organism: Hyphomicrobiales bacterium; assembly: GCA_900471515.1. Classification (GTDB taxonomy): domain Bacteria; phylum Pseudomonadota; class Alphaproteobacteria; order Rhizobiales; family Rhizobiaceae; genus Rhizobium. The sequence continues at coordinate 73,640 of UCFC01000031.1, forward strand.
ATCCACTCATGCCGGGAGGTGTCGCTCATGGTTGCGTCCTTCTTGAGCCGCTCTTTGGCCGCCACCGAAACCACACGACTGGCCCTCCGCCGAAGGCGGTACCTCAAGCTCGTCTTGTGGATGGTTCCGGCAATGTGCCGGCATTTCGATGGGGCGGGCATGGCGTTCTGCCATGCTCACGGTAAGAACGATTTCACCTGAGATGTGTTCCCGGCATGGTCCGTGAAATTTTGCCCGGAGCGAGGGCCGCTACTCCGGGCGCGAGCGCTCATTGGCGGCTTCGTGCCCTTTGCGGATTCTGACCTTGCCATCGTTACTCGCGGATGTGGTCCGGCAGTACCGGCGGGCGGCGCTTGGCGGCCATCAACAGGTCAAGCTCGACCGATGATGGTCCGAAGCGGGTAAAGAGACTTTCTGCCTGTTCGTTTTTCAAGCCATATTTGGCGGCGAATTCGTGAAGGCTGTACGGGCGGCCACGCAGGGTCCGGCTCCGTCGTTCGGGTTGACGAATTTGCGTCATATTGATCTCCCCAGGCTCGATTGCTGAGGGGAAACCGGTCAGGCCGTTAAAAGTTCCGAAGGCCGGTTTCAGGGCAGTCTTGCCGCCGCAATGGCCGCTCGCCTCTCTTCCTGCGCGAAAAAATGCCCTGGACTATTCATGAATTTCAATCGGTTAGATATTCCGGCCGGCCGGGCGGGCAGAAATGGCTTTATCACGCCTGTGTTACTCTATAAAATGAATCGTGTATCCGGTCCGAAGGAGGAGCCGAGCGTTGTTCCGCGTCGATCCGGACCGGATCCGAGGAAGCTGGCTAAATCCATCAGAGGAGACAGACATGATGAATGCACTGCCGCCACTTCACAACGGACATGCCCCGTTTACCCTGCAACAGCTGTTCCGCGAGGCGCTTTACGCCTACGAGGAATGGGACAGCGAACTGACGGAGCCAATTGTCACCCATGAAGGCAGGGTCATTCCGATCAGCTTCGTTTTCGAAGCGATGCGCGAATGCACCGATATCGTCCCGGCCAATATCGTCGGCGCCGTCACCGAACGGCTGACCAAACCTTGGGAAGGCGAGGGACCGCTGGACCAGATGACGTTCTCCACGGCGGCGCGCGTCATGCGCGTTCTGGTGCGCAAGCGCCTTCTCGCCAATGGCACGCCTGATATAGCAGCCCTTTCGACGCGCGCATCCGAAGCCGAGCCGCGCGAATAGGCATTCAGGATCGCGGCGCTCGCCGCGATCCTCTCCCTTTGGGAACCCTGCTCATTTCCAGCCGTTGAAACAGGCAAAGAAGGAATGAGCACCATGTTGAGATCCATCCTGCAGGAAATCATGGGAACAGGCGGTCGCGAGGCGCATCTGCCGCGATCGCTGGAACAGTTCCTCGGTGAAAAGAACGTGCTGATCGTCTTTGCCGATGCCGAAGACAACAGGCCGATCGTTCAGGACGAATTGCTGCGCCGCTCGCAGATGCGGCTCATCGAAGACGATATCGAAGTTTTCACGATCGCCGGCGGCGGCGCCTTCTCGCTGTTCGAGGATGGGCGCGACCTCGACGCGGACGATGTGCGCGAGGAGCTTCAGGGACCGCGCGACGGCGAATTCGGGCTGGTGCTGATCGGCATCGACGGCAAGGTGAAGCTGCGCTCCAGCGAACCGATGAGCGTGGAGGATATCAGCCGCGCCGCCGATATCCCTTCGCCCAATCATTGATCCCGCGGGGCTTATAATACCCGGCCCAGGAATTCGTGCGTGCGGCCGGCTATCTCTTCGCTCCTGTCGGCCAGGGCGCAATGGCCGCTGTCGGTCAGATGGATCTCGGCGCCCGGCAGCACCTCGCGATATCGCTGCTGGTTCTCACCCGTAAACAGGATATCGTTCCTGCCGCTGACGACCAGCGTCGGCGGCTTCTGTGCAAGGAGGTAGTCCTGGGCGCTCTTCAAGGTCGGGCCGTTGGTGCGGATGTCGTAGAGCAGGTCGAGCGAAATGTCGGCGGCACCCGGACGCTGCAGCGAGGAATAGTCTGCCTGCCATTCGCCCGGATCGACAAGGGAGGGATCGCGGACACCGGTGAGGTAGAGATCGCGAACCACATCAAGGGTGAGATAATGTTCCGCCGCCTTGCGGCGGCTTTCGGCCGTGCCGTCCTTCCAATAGGGCACGAGCGGGCCGAACCACGGGCTTTCGCTGAGGAAGAGCGGATTGTTCTGCGCGATCAGCGCCTTCATCCGGTGCGGCGTTTTCAGCATCACCCGGTAGCCGACAAGGCCTCCGAAATCCGTCGCATACAAGGCGAATTGCCTGATGCCGACCTTGTCGACGAATTTGCCGATCACTTCGCCGAGAGCGTCGAACGTATAGGGGGCGCGGGAGCGATCGGGCGTCTGGCTGTTGCCGAAGCCGGGATAATCGGGCGCGAAGACGTGATAGTTCACGGACAGGTCGCGGATGAGATCGCGAAACATCGCCGACGATGACGGCCAGCCGTGCAGCAGAAGCACGACCGGGGCGCCGGGGGCGCCGGCTTCACGGTAGAAGACGGAAAGCCCGTCGATATCCACGGTGCGGTAGCGGGTCGGGAAAGCCGAGTTTCCGGCGGGAGGCGATCTTGTGTCCGGGGTGGCGGTCTTGGCCGCTGCCGATGTTGCGCCGGATATGGCCATGGCTGCGGAGGCAGCGAGAAAACTCGTTGTAAAGAAACGACGCGTGAGCATGATGGGATAACCCTGCTAAGGTGGAACAGATGAATTATTTCAAGCATCTCGGACCGATCCTCTCCATCTTGGAACGATCGGTCCATCATAGTTGGAACGATCGTTTCAGGATGTCAAGCGGCGGAAGATGAGCGGCAAGCAGCAATATGATGACGAGTCCGTGATCGCGGCGGCAATCGCGGTGTTCTGGCGCAACGGCTATGCGTCGTCGGCCATCAGCGACCTTACGGAGGCGACGGGCCTGTCGCGCTCAAGTCTTTATCAGCGGTTCCGTGACAAGGACGGCCTGTTCCAGGAGGCGCTTGTCGCGTACACGGAGCAAATCGTGGCGGTGATGCGTTCGGTCAAGGGAGAAACGGCCCGCGGGCGCCTGGAGGCGTTGCTGCGGGAATTCCGGCCCGACCCGTCCTCCCGGCCGCCGGGTTGTCTGATCGCGCGAAGCTGCGTCGAGATATCGGCGCTTTCGGACGAAGGCCGCAGGCTTGCCCTGGAAGGGGCGGAGCGGCAGCGCGGGGTTCTCGAAACGATGTTCCGCGAGGCCCAATCAGCGGGCCAATTGCCCGCTGATACCGATGTCGCTGCCCTTGCCTGGCATTATCTGGGCGCGCTTTATGCCGTGCTGAACTTGCCGCAGGCGGGCATAGGCCCGGAAATGCTCGACCGCATGATCGAGATCGCCATGTCGCACTGGCCCGGTTCGAGCCGCAGCTAGAGGCGGCATTGCCTAGAGTTCGAAGGCTTCCTTGAGGCCGAGGCTCTTGCGTTCGCGCAGGTCGAGATCGGCCTCGATATGGGCGATGTGGTGGAGCATCAGATGACAGGCGCGGTCGAGTTCCCGGCTTTCGATCGCCTCGATAATGTCCCCGTGTTCGGCATGGCCGCAGCTCGAAACGGTCGATTGCCCATAGAGGGCGATTACCAGAGACGAGCGGGCGACCAGTTCTTCCATGAAGCGCTGCATGATCGCGTTGCCGGATATGGCTGCGAGCGTCAGGTGGAAATCGCCCGACGCCTTGATCTCGGCCCGTCTTGCCGTCTGGCCGCGCTCGCCCATCAGCCGGCCTTCTTCCAGAAGCAGCTGTTTCAGGTGCTGGATATCCGAGGGCGTGATGCGGGCGGCCGCTTCGCGCAGGATGCCGGGCTCGACCAGCCGGCGGGCGGCGAAGATCTGCCGGGCCTCGTCCGGAGAGGGATAGGCGACGAAAGCGCCGCGGTTTTTTTCGACGCTGACGAGGCCTTCATAGGAGAGCGCCTGCAAGGCGGCGCGGGCGAGCGTGCGGCTGACGTTGAAGAGATTGCCGACATCGCTTTCCGACAGTTTCGTGCCGGGCGAAAGGCGCCGCTCCACGATCGCATCCCTGATCGCATCGCGGATCTGCGGGGCGCCCGTTTCCTGGGAATCGTCTTGGCTCAAGCCGCTGGCGGCGGATTTCATGAAATCGGTTTCCTTGGTGTCGTCAGACCATAACCGTCTTCGTCTCAAAAGTTAAATGGATTTTGTGCGCATAATTCATGCATGATTGTATACGATTTTCTGCACGAATTGAGCACAAAAGCTCATTTTGTGTGCAGTGCGAAAGCGGCGCCGGAATTCGCCGATTCTGACTATGTCACGAAAAATTCATATTTCGTAAGGGTTTGGGACGCGCGCCGCAAACTGGCATGGCAGATGCATCGTCTCTCCCGAACAGGGGAAGACACGATGTCGAAAGCGGCAGAGATCGATATAGCATCCGTTTCCAAGGTCTATGGCGCCACGACCGCGGTCCATGCCATCAGCCTGAAAATCCCGGCCGGCTCCTATTGCTGCTTCCTCGGGCCATCCGGCTGCGGCAAGACCTCGACACTGCGCATGATCGCCGGTCACGAGAGCATTTCGTCGGGCGATATCCGGCTCGGCAATGTCGTCGTTACCGATTTCCCGCCGGCCAGGCGCGGCACGGCGATGATGTTCCAGTCCTATGCGCTGTTTCCGCATCTCGACCTCGTCGACAATGTCGCCTTCAGCCTGAAGATGAAGGGTATCGACAGGAACGAGCGCCGCGCCAAGGCGCTCGAGATGCTGAGGCTGATGCAGATGGAGGCCTATGCCAGCCGCCGGCCGGCGCAGCTTTCCGGCGGCCAGCAGCAGCGCGTGGCGCTGGCGCGCGCGCTGATTACCGATCCGGAGGCGTTGCTGCTCGACGAACCGCTTTCCGCACTCGACCCCTTCCTGAAGATCCGCATGCGCGCCGAACTGAAGAAGCTGCAGAAGACGCTCGGCATCACCTTCGTGCATGTGACGCACAGCCAGGAAGAGGCGATGGCGCTCGCCGATCTCATCGTCATCATGAATGACGGCAGGATCGAGCAGGCGGCTTCCCCGCGGCAGGTCTTCGAGAAGCCGGCGACGGCCTTCGTCGCCCGCTTCATGGGCGACCACAATGTGCTCTCCGGCCGCGTCACCTCCAGCGGGGAGGGCATTCTCACGCTCGCAGCCCCCGAAGGGCAGAGCTTTTCGGTGCGCGGGACGGGCAGGGAGGTCGGCGAGGCCATCGATATCGGCATCCGCACCGACCGGGTGCGCCTGACGGCCGCCGACGACAGGACGCTCGGCTTCTCCGGCATCGTTTCCAACATCGAATATCGCGGCTCCTCGGTGAAGATCACCGTTCTGGGCGCCGGCAGCGACGACTTCACCGTCATCGCGAGCGACAGCGATTACTTCGCAAAGCCGGTCTCGGTCGGCGATGCGGTGTCTCTGAGTTGGGCTCTGGAGGATGCCGTCCTCCTTGGCCGCATGTCCGCATAACCTTCAATATCAAGAAAAGGGGAACTGCCATGACGACTGAAACGAAGACCACCAAGGCGGAGAAGGGAATTTCCCGCCGCTCGCTTCTCAAGACCGGTGCCGCCGCCGTCGGCGCCATTGCCGGCTCGGGCGCCATTACCGGCTTCCCGACCATCTGGGCGCAGTCCAACATCACGCTTCGCCAGTTCGGCACCGGCGTTTCGAACATCAATGCGATCGCCGAAAAGTGCAAAGCCGATCTCGGCATCACGCTGGAGATGACGGCGACCGATTCCGACGCCGCCGCCCAGCGCGCCGTGACCCAGCCGGACAGCTACGATATCGCCGATATCGAATACTGGATCTGCAAGAAGGTGTTCCCGACCGGCGTGCTGCAGCCGATGGACGTCAAGAAGCTCAAATATTTCGACAAGGTCGTGCCGATCTTCACCACCGGCAAGCTGAAGGCCGACAGCACGATCGCGCAGGGCACGGCGCCGCACACAGTCGGCTTCGTCGAGGCGCAGGATTCCAAGACGTTCGCCAAGGAACCGACCCAGTGGTTCACGATGATGCCGACCATCTACAATGCCGATACGCTCGGCATTCGTCCTGACCTGACCGGCCGCGAAATCACCTCCTGGGCCGACATTCTCGATCCGGCCTACAAGGGCAAGACGGCGATCATCAACGTGCCGTCAATCGGCATCATGGATGCGGCGATGATCGCCGAAGCTTCCGGCAAGATCAAATATGCCGACAAGGGCAACATGACCAAGGAAGAGATCGACAAGACGATCGAATTCCTGATCAAGACCAAGGGCGACGGCCAGTTCCGCGCCTTCTGGAAGAGCTTCGACGAGTCGGTCAACCTGATGGCGTCGGGCGAAGTGGTCATCCAGTCCATGTGGTCGCCGGCCGTTGCCGCCGTCCGCTCGAAGGGTATCGCCTGCACCTTCCAGCCGCTCAAGGAAGGCTATCGCGCATGGGGCGGCGGTCTCGGCCTTGCCGCGCATCTGAAAGGCGCGCAGCTCGACGCGGCCTATGAATATATCAACTGGTACACGTCCGGCTGGGTCGGCGCCTATCTCAACCGCCAGGGCTACTATTCGGCCTGCCTCGAAACCGCCAAGGGTTTCATGACCGCCGACGAATGGGGCTACTGGATGGAAGGCAAGCCGGCACAGGGCGATATCCTCTCGCCGGAAGGCAAGATCATGGAGAAGGCCGGCGCCGTTCGCGACGGCGGCTCCTTCGAGGATCGTATCGGCCATATCGCCTGCTGGAACTCCGTCATGGACGAAGACCGTTACATGGTTCGCCGCTGGAACGAGTTCATCGCGGCTTAAGCCAGTTCGGCGTTTGCCGCTTTCCCCTCCCCAACCCTCCCCA
>UCFC01000032.1 GCA_900471515.1 Hyphomicrobiales bacterium
AATGCCTGCTGCCCGCCGCCGCCCAAAACATCAAGAAGATCGCCACGCCGCTCACCAAAGCACCCAAACCAGCCATGACATGAAGACCAAAGGCCGCCAACTTCGTCTGCCTCACGGCCAAACCGGAAACAACCAAACCTTCAAAAACAAAACCCGCCGAAAAAATCGACGGGTTTGTCAGCGATCTGAGCCCGGCGCTGTGCCGGGCTATTTTCGTTTTCGGTGTGCGTTAGCGAGCGGGTGTCCCGTTGATAAGATCCTGAATGATCGTGTCGCTGACGGCGCGATGCGCTTCGCGGGCATGATCGTCCAAGAGCTTGTGAAGAATGCCCGAGGCCAAGGGTATGAAGTCGAAACCGCGTGCGATTGCCGCGGTCCGCAGTAGCGACAGTGTTTCGAACTCGCGGAAGTCTGTCCCCAGCCAGAGTTCAAGATCCTCGCCATCGGCGTCCGGAAATGCCTGGAGGAAGTACGTCTGAAGCGGTCGGTCGTAGCCGATGATGGCATCCGGGTCCGCATGGCGGGATGCGGTTCGGCTGACAGTGATCGTGTAGCGGCTCATGGCGGTCTCCTTTGGAATGGGGACGCCGGCCCCGATGTCGGGGCCGGCGGTCCGGTTCAGGCCGGGCTGTTCCAGAGGATGACCTTCTTGCCGGGCTCACCGCCGGGCGCCGGGGCGACGTTGCCGAAAATCACGCCGATCTCGGGTGCCTCGAGCGTTACCGAGAGATATTCTTCGCCGGTCTGGCGGGAGATGCGGTTCCAGCAGGCGCCGATTTCGAAACCGGTCTTGCGGTGGATGACACGGAAGTCGGGGGCTTCCTTGCTCGCCTTATTGGCGTTGGGGACGATGGCGATCGGGGCGTTGACCCGGATGGTGGCGAAGACGCCTTCGAAAGTGCCGTCGGTCTTTTCGGTGAGGGTTGCGATCGTGGTAGCCATGGGATTGTCTCCTTCGTTGCATCGGGACCATTCCCGATGGCGCCCGAAGAAGGGGCTGTGCCGCAGGCGTCACCGAAGCTTTAGCGAAGGGCAACCCCCTTGCGGGGTTGACGCTGATCGCGGCCGGTCCCTTAGAAAGGCGACATAAAGAACGGGAATGGTCCTTGATTGCGACGTCGGCAAGAGACCTCACCGTGGCTGCCCTTTGCGGACCCGCGGAGTGCCGCGCTCGTCGATTGCGTCGGTGAGTGTTCGCGTCAACGGATGCTGGCCTTCAACCAGATGAACGCGGCGAGAGCGACGAGCACCGTCCCAATCCCCTCATTATCAGAGAACGCTTCGGTCGGTGTGGCGCTCGAACTGCCCTGCGCTCTGCGCGACTGCAGCTCGGTTGGATCGAGACCAGAACACCGGCTTGATTTCCAGGCATCGCTCTCGCGCCAATGATGATCCGGAAACGGGAGCTGCCGCAAACACTCGGCAGTCGGAGAGTCGCGTCGTGAGGACCGCCTCCAACGGAGAGGGAGCCGCCGGAGATGTCCCGGATGATCACCGCTTTCGATCGCGGCTCAATCGAGGCGGTTGACCCGGCCGGATCTGCCACGCGCCTCCGCGAACAGCCTGGCGATCTTCACCATGAAGGGTTTGCTGAAGCGGCCGAGGACGTCCTGATTTGGCTCGATGTACCAGGAGCGTTCGACGATGTCGTAATTGTATTCGTCGGCCATGATCCAGCACTGCTTCAGATCGCTTAAGCCCGCGCGCTTGCGCTCGATCTCCGGGATCTCCAAAGCGGCCCGACCCGTCTGCGGCGGCTGCGTGGTAATGGCGAGAAGGGCCAGATGGATATTCCCATCGGAGGCGCTTCGGATGGCGATGACGACGCAGACCGGGCGCTGCTTGCGTCCTTCGGTTTCGCCGCGCTGCCGCTGCCAGGCCCAGAGATAGGGATAGGAGATGACTTCGCCGGGCCGGAATTCATGGCTCATCGTCGTAGCCTTCGCCGCGCGCTAGCCGGTCGATCGCCTCGTCGAACAGTTCCGCATGCTCGGCGGGCATGTCGGAAATATGATAGGCGCGGCGCGGGTCGCCGCCCGTGCGCATGCGCTCGTAGTGCTCGTAACTCATCAGCACAAAGCGCGGTTTCTTGTGGCGGGTGAGCATGACCGGTTCGCGGCTTGCCGCATCAGTAATATCGCCGATCTGTTTGTTCAGGTCGCCTGTGGTGAACTGCTTCATCGTTGCTGGTCTCCGCTGGACTTCCATATATTCCATGTTTTCCATATTTTCAAGGAAATCGGCGCTTACGCGCCGTCTCCTGAAGCCTGCCAGACCGGAATACCGAGGCGACGCGCCTTGTCGGCAAGATTGCCGGTGATGCCGTTTCCTGGGAAGACGATCAATCCTGCCGGCATGACCGACAGCATGTCGTCATTGCGTCGGAACGGAGCGGCCTTTGCGTGCTTGGTCCAGTTGGGTTTGAAGGTGATCTGCGTCACCCGGCGCGCCTCTGCCCAGCAGGCGGCGATCCGTTCAGCACCTTTGGGCGAACCGCCGTGCAGCAGTACCATGTCGGGATGCTTGGCATACGCTTGATCAAGCTTCGCCCAAATCCGCTCATGATCATTGTAGTCCATGCCGCCGGCGAACGCGATCTTGGTGCCGGCCGGGATCAGCACCTCCGTTTCGGCGCGCCGTCGGGCGGAGAGGAAGTCCCGGCTGTCGATCATCGCCGCCGTCATGTTGGCGTGGTTGACCTTGGAGCCGGTGCGCGGCCGCCACGACGAACCGGTCTGCGCCTCGAACAGGTCGGCCGCGTAATCACGCATGAACTCGAAGGTGTTGCGGCGCTCCAGCAGCGTGATGCCCTCGGCGATGAGGCGTTCGAGTTCGACGCTCTTCACCTCCGAGCCATCCTGCTCGCGCTGGCCGGTGCGCTGCGCCTCCTCGTTGCGATCGAGTTCGCGCTGGATGCGCTCGCCGGCGCGATGGAAGAGATTGGGGATCGACCAGAACAAGTCTTCGAGATCGGGCTCGAGCCGGGTGTCGCCGAGCATTTCGGTGAGAGCGTCGAAGATCGTGGTGATCGAAGACTGCACCTGCGGCTCCTCCGGCAATGGCCGCGGGTCGGGCTCGTCCTGGAAGGGGCGATAGCCGAAGACCTGCATCTCGTAGATGAAGCGGTCGGTTGGGGAGGATGCATGGTGGGGCTCGAAGGTGTCGTCGGGGTGAAGGATCAGGTCCATGATGGTCTCCATCGGTTTGGCCGCGCCTCTCGCGGCCTGACGGCGAACCCCGTCACGCGGGCCGAGGCCGGAACCGCAAACGAAGTGCCGCGGCCCAGCGAAGCGCCGGGCGGCTGAGGGAGGGTTTCTTGATCCGCGAGGAATGACGGGCCGCCGCATCGGCCCGAAAAGTGGGAACCGGTTTTCGGAAAGGCCGATGCGCAACATGGCCCGGCAGGGGAAGAAACCGGACCGACCCGCTGAAGGCTTGGAGGCGCGCGTGGTAAGGGTCGCCTCTCGGCAGGCCCGCGGGCGCGCGCCCATCCGGAATGAGGCCAATGTACCGCATTCGCCAGCAGCGCCGGCACCCCTCCCCTGCCTCTGCGCCCAGACTCACGCCGGCAGGAATGCCATCGCGTCTTCCGGGACGAGTTGAGCCCTGAGGTTTGTGGTGAGCCGGTCCGGGCCCAGCCAGCGAAGATCCTCGTTGAAGTCGCCAAGCTCGGGCGACAGCACCAGCGGCAGAATGCCCTCTTCCTGTGCCCTGCGGCTCAAGCCCTCGATCCCATGTCGGCCGGCGGCATCCGCGTCAGCTGCGATATAGATGCGCCGGCATCCGGGCGGCAAGCGGAGGCCGGCAAGGTGGTTGGCCGTGAGCGCCGCCACCATCGGCATTCCTGGCATCACGTGTGAGAGGGACAGCATGGTTTCGAGACCCTCGCCCGCCGCCATGACCGGGACAGGTGCATTGACCGGAAAGCCGAAGCGGACGCCATTGCCGAGGAGCCCGCCAAGTGCGCGGCGCGGATCGTCGACCTTCGCCTTGCCGAGGCCGTCGGGATCGAGCCAGCTGCGATGCACGCCGGTGATCGCGCCGGCACAGTTGGTCACGGCGGCGATCAGGGCCGGATAGCTGCTCGTCCGGCCTGTGACGAGGTCGCGATAGTAGCACGACGGGTGGAAGCGGAGCGCCGCATGGGTGGATGCCCTCAGGATACCGCGCTCGCGGAGATAGGCATCGGCCAATGTGCCGGCCAGCGGCTGTGTCATCCGAAACAGACGCCTGGCCCGCTCAGACGCCGGCCGTTCGACGTGTGAAGAATTTTCGGCGTCGGTTCTGCGAGTGAACCCAGGCTCCGGTCGAGGGAGGCTGAGGAAACGGCGCGCTTCCTCGGTTATGTCCCGGAAATCGACAAGGCCGCAGGTCTCGCGGACGAGATCGAGCAGATCGCCGAACTGGCCGGTCGCCGCATCCGTCCATCGGCCGGCGCGAGGACCGACCAGATGCACATAGAGGGACCGGCCTTTGTTGTTGCCGACATCGCCGACGAGCCAGTAGTTACCGGCACGACGGCCGGCGGAGAGATAGTGGCGGCAGACCGCCTCCGCGTTTTGCGCGAGACGATCCGCCAGATCCGAGGCAGCTAGCATGGCAGACCTCCCTCATGACCTGCTCGCGACATCTACGAGGCGATGACGCTCGATCAGCTTCGACAGGATCGCCGCACCCTCGTCTGTGACAGGCACGAAGAAGCGCAGCTTCCAATTGATCATCTCTGAGAACAGGCCGATCGACCGCAGCCAGTCGCGCATGCCGTCGGTGAGGCCTGCGAGTTCGACGCGGTATTCGTTCATCACGCGCACGCGGCGGAGCGTCATGTCGCCGGCAAGCCCGACGATCGAGGATCCGTCGAGAAGCGATGCCCACGCCTGGGCGGCGCTCAGCACTTGCGTCTGATCGATCCCAAAATTGCGGCAGAGGCCGGCGAGCCGGTCTGGAGCGATGACCCGGCCGACGATCCGCTCTCCGTCATCGGTCTGCAGCCGCCGCACCCGGCAGAAATCCTGCGGCAGCAATTTCCAGATTGGCAGGAGCAACCCGCTGACGATGTGCATCGTCGAGGTCGAGAATTCCGGCACCGCCGCGACCTCGGTATTCCACGCGAGGGCAAAAGCTTGTTCGTCGGCTTCCTCCCAGGATGTCTCTTCGAGCTGCCGGACCTCGAAGCGCAGATCGTCCATCGGCCGGATCAGCGACACGCGCGGCTGAATGGAGCCGTCGTCCAGCATGATCGAGCGCGTCGGGACCATCACCGCCGGCCGGCCCGACTTGCCATTGATCATCAGCCTGGCGCGGGGATCCTGCCCGACGAGGTTTTGAACCTCCTGGAACTGCATCGGCGCATTGCGGTCCCGGCGCTCGATCGTCAGCAAGTGCGACTGCGCGTCGGTGACGGGATGCGTGTAGATCAGCCGGCGCTCGGTGACCGTCATGCTGTCGGCGGTGATCGTCTCCAGGCCCTTGTCATAGACGCCGGCGGCGATCGCCCCCTCGATGCGGGCGGCGAGCAACTGCTCGAAAGCCTCGAACAGCACGTTCTGCATGGCGATGGTCAATGCCAGCATGCGATTGAGGAAGGTCTGGATCGGCGGCAGCTCATCCTTCAATCCGCCCTCCTCCGATGCCAGCGACAGGCCGGTGATGTTTTCGAATCTGTCGAGCGAGCAGCCTTCGATCCTTCCGGCATGCAGCAGTCCGTAGAACTGCCGCAGCGCGTCGCGGGCATATTGGGATTCGAGATTGTCCTCGGACCGAAACATGCCCTGCCCGCCGGTCTGGCGTTGACCGCGGGTGATGGCGCCGAGCGTGTCGAGACGCCGGGCGATGGTCGAGAGGAAACGCCGTTCGGCTTTGACATTGGTGGCGATCATTCGGAAGCGCGGCGGCTGTTTCTGATTGGTGCGATGGCTGCGCCCGAGCCCCTGGATCGCCACGTCGGCGCGCCATCCGGCTTCCAGAAGGTTATGCAAGCGCAGGCGCTGATTTTTGGCGGCAAGATCCGCATGGTAGGATCTGCCTGTTCCGCCGGCGTCGCTGAAGACCAGAATGCCTTTCTCGTCGTCCATGAAGGCGCGGGCTTCGTCGAGATTGGCGCTGCCCGGCCGGCTCTGCACGGCATAGCGCGCGATAGAGGTGCTGTCCTCGCGGCGAACGATGCGACGTGACCGGCCGGTGATTTCGGCGACCTTCCCGGTTCCAAAGTGCTGGACGATCTGGTCGAGGGCCGTCGGGATCGCCGGGAGGCTGCCCAGCGTTTCGACCAGTTCGTCGCGACGTCGTTCGGCCTCCCGGCAGATGATGGGGTTGCCGTTCGCGTCATGAACCGGTCGGGAGCTCAGATTGCCCGCTGCGTCGGAAAATTCCTCGAAGAGCTGCACCGGGAAAGAGTGCATCAGGTAGTCGATGACATATTCCCGCGGCGTGACGTCAACCTGAAGATCGCCCCATTCCTCGGTCGGGATCTGCGCCAGCCTACGCTCGGTGAGTGCCGCCCCGGTCGAGACAAGCTGGACGATGGGGGCATGCCCGTCCTCCAGATCGTTGGCGGTCCCTTTGAGAAGGGCGGGCGTTTTCATCGAGGTCAGGAGATGATTGAAGAAGCGCTGCTTGGAGCTTTCGAAAGCGGAGCGGGCAGCAGCCTTGGCATTTTTGTTCAACGTTCCGGTCTTGCCGGTTATACCGGACGCTTCCATGGCTGCATCGAGATGATTGTGGATCACCTGGAACGCCTCGGCATAGGAGTCGTAGATGCGGATCTGTTCCTCGGTAAGCTCGTGCTCCAGGATCTCGTATTCGACGCCCTCAAAGGAGAGCGACCGGGATGCATAGAGACCCATGGCCTTCAGGTCACGCGCCAGAACTTCCATCGCAGCAACACCGCCATCTTCGATCGCGGCAATGAATTCGGAACGGGTCGGAAAGGGAAAGTCACTGCTGCCCCAAAGACCGAGGCGCTCGGCATAGGCGAGCGACTCCACTTCCGATGCGCCGGTCGCCGAGACATAGACGACGCGAGCGTCCGGAAGTGCGCGCTGCAGGCGGAGCCCCGCCCTGCCCTGCTGCGAGGCCGCCTTGTCGCCGCGGTCGGTTTTACCGCCCGCGGCGTTGGCCATGGCATGGCCTTCATCGAAAACGATGACACCGTCAAAATCGCCTCCGAGCCAATCCACGATCTGCTGCACGCGTGAGCGCTTGCCTTCTCGCTCGTCAGTGCGCAGCGTGGCAAAGGTGGTAAAGAGGATGCCTTCCTCCAGCTTGATCGGCTTGCCTTGACGGAAGCGCGACAGGGGGGTGACAAGCAGCTTCTCTTGACCCAGCGCGCTCCAGTCGCGCTGCGCGTCCTCGATCAACTTGTCGGATTTCGATATCCAGACATGCCGCCGGCGGCCCTTCAGCCAGTTGTCCAAAATGATCCCGGCAGCCTGGCGGCCCTTGCCTGCACCTGTTCCGTCGCCGAGAAACCATCCCCGACGAAAGCGAACAGCATGTTCCGCATCGGATGCGACCGCCTTGAGATTGTCGAAGGAGGCATCGACGGTCCAGTGTCCGGCAAGATAGCCGCAATGGGCTTCACCGGCATAGATGACGCTCTCGAGTTGGGCGTCAGAAAGGTCGCCGCTTAGGACGATGCGCTTCGGCAGATGCGGGCGATAACTCGGCTTCGGCGGTGCCACCGAGGCCATCGCCACGGATTCGACCAGCCTGTCCGGATGCGGCTTTGCGTCGGAGATGTGGATCGACTGCAGCCGGTAGGATTCGTAGATGCCGTCAGCTGCGTTGGCCTCATCCTTCGGCTGAGCGTCCCGCAGCTCGTAGGAGAGTTCGATAATCTCATCATCGACAAGTGCAGGGCGATGCCGCGGCGCGGTAACTGCTGCTGGACGCATCGTGTGCGCCCGCAAGACGCCGTTCGAGGGCGCTCCAATGGAGTCTGGAGCCCTCGTCAGGATGCGAGGTGGTAGGTCAGCGATCCAAGTGAGAAGCGTTTCCAGATCAGACGCAGTGCCCCTCGACATTGCGAGCTTCGACGGATCGTCGGCTGGGATCTTGTCGACGACGGTCAAGCGGGTTTCCATCGTGGTTCCATGGCGGGCGTAGATGCTGCCGTCGATCGCCGCGGTGAACAGAACCGTGCCGTGCTCCTGCAGCCGAACGAAGGCGTCGCGCCACGCGAGATTGTCGGGAGAAAGGCTTGTGCCTGTGATGGCAACCAGCCTGCCACCGGGAGCGAGACGAGCAAGAGCGGAGGTCAGATGCCGCCAGGCGGCGTCGGCGACGCGACCTTCGACATGGACGCCAGCCGAGAATGGCGGGTTTATCAAAACGACGCTCGGTTGGATGGAACGATCGAGGTAATCGTCTATATGCGCCGCATCGTGTTGGAATACGGGAACACGGGGAAAAAGCCGCTGCAGCAGCGAGCACCGGATCCCCGCGTATTCGTTCAGCGCCAGGCGCGCGCCGGCGAGTTCCGCAAAGATCGCCATCAGGCCGATTCCAGCCGACGGTTCGAGAACCGTGTCAGCAGGCGTGATGCCGGCAGCACGAGATGCAACGGAGGCGAGCGGGAACGGTGTCGAGAACTGCTGCAGGGCCTGGCTCTCCTCGGATCGGCGTGTATGGGTCGGCAGGAGGTTCGCCACCTTCGTCACCATCGCAAGTGCTGATTGAGGCGCCTGGGCCCGGGAGGCGATTGAGCGGAATTTGCGCAGGAACAGGACCTGGGCGGCTTCGGCCGCCTCATAGGCATCCTTCCATAGCCAGAGGCCTTCGGCGTCGCTACCGCCAAGGGCCTCGATCATGATCTGTCGCAAGTCACCTGAAGTGACAACTTTGCCTTGCTCCAAAAGCGAGGCGATCCGACCGGCAGCTTCTATAAGTTCGTTAGCGCGGCTTTTGGTCTCAAGACGCGAAGGGGCGGAAACGGTTTGAGGATGCGAGATGATATTCATCGGTCATGGCTCCGAAATAAAGAGGAAATGATCCGCCTAAGCGCCCTCTCTCGAAGTTCGGGAGGAGGACAACTTGCGGGCGTGAGGGGGAAAGTGATCGAAGTAGAAGTCTGCCGGCGATCGTCAGCGTTAGGTTGCCGGCCTAACGATGAAGCCGGTTGGATCGTCGGGATCGGGTGGCAGGTAGGCCTCGAAAGGATTTCCCTCGGTGAGATGACCGAAGGGCGTGAAGACGTATTCGCCGTCACTGCGGCCAACGGCGCAAAGCACGTAACGCGGCTCGCGTGTGGAGGCATCGAGGCATTCCATAAAAGAAAGGTTACCGTCGGACGCGGCGCGCAGCAGCGTGTCGAAGTTAACGCGGGCATGTTCGGGGATAGCCATTGGGGTGCTCCAGACAAAATGAGGCCCGGCGCATGACCGGGCTGTGGGACGATGACGGGGTTCGCAGATGCGGCCGGATCTGAGCCAGGCGCGCGTGAACATGTCAGGCGGCGCTTTCGAGCAGCTTCTTGGCTTTGCCTTCGAGTTCGAGACGCGTGTCCTGGTTGGTCTTGGTGCGCGCCAGCGCGGTGATGCCCTGCACGAAATCGAAGATCGATTCCGGTGGCCTCCCCTCCTCCGACAGCACCATCTCGATCACCTTGCCGGTCTCGCCTTTCGAGAAGCCACGTCGACGGAGAAATGCTTCGCGATCTTCGTCCTTGCGCGCGATGATCCGTTCACGCGCCGCCTTGATGCCGGCGATGAATGGCGCCGCCGAGGAATTGGCGAAGCTTGTCAGCGCGGGTGCTGCCTCATGCGCGAAGCGCTGGGCGGCGAACTTCGAATGGCGGATCGTTATCTCCTCGAAGTTTTCTGTGCCCCACAGGTTGCGATTGGCGCAGACGGCGCGGAGATAGAAGGAAGCGATGCCAAGCGTCTTCGATCCAACCTCCGAGTTCCAGGCATAGAAGCCGCGGAAGTAGAGATCCGGCTCGCCATTCGGCAATCGCCCGGCTTCGATCGGATGGGTGTCGTCCACCAGGAACAGGAAAACGTCGCGGTCGCTGGCATAAAGCGTCGTCGTATCCTTGGTGATGTCGACGAAGGGATTGTGGGTCATTGTCTCCCAATCGAGGACGCCCGGCACTTTCCACATCGTGTCGCCGGTTCCGTTGCCGGCGATCTTCATGACGGCGGAGACCAGTTCATGATCCCAGATGCGGCCGTATTCGGGTCCGGTGACGGCTCGCAATTCAAGCCGCCCATCGTCCATCTCGAGCGTCTTGACGAGCTCGGCGCGGTGATTGAGCAGGCCGTGCTGAAGGTTAATCGCCGCAAGCGGCGCCGGCAGTTGCCGCATATAGGTGGCGGGGGCACCAACGAGGCTGCAGAGCTGGCCGTAGCTCCAGTGGGTCGGAGCGATCGCTTGACGCTGACCTGGAACGAGAAGCTCAAGCCGCTCCACATTGTCGCGGGTGGCCTCGACGCGGATCGCGGCACTTTCGATGGTCCGGGCATGCGCGCGATCGGCGCGGGACCGGACTGTGTCGTAGAGGTCGGTCAGTGACAGGAAGCGTTCGTCATCGGGGCGCGAAAACCATTCCGATGAAACGCGGCCGATCCGCTCGCCGCGGGAGATGTCGACCTTGAAGCCGGAAGCACCGGTTTGAGTGGCGGAAGCAAGAGTGCTCATTGAATGTCTCCTTGAAAACGAAACCCGGCGCGGCGGCCGGGCGAGGTTGATGGATGTCTGGGGAAGAAGAAGGATCAATCGGACGTCAGCCGGCGTTGCGCTGACCGGATCGCCAAGAGCGCCGCCTGGAACTCGGCGCTTCCGACCACGTCGGAAAAATCCATCGTTGTGACAATGGAAACGCATGCGGCATGGACCTCGTCGTCGGTCACAGCCTTGGGTGTTAGACCCTTAAAACTCGGGTCTACCTCGAGCACGGCCGCGATTGCGTCGCGCACACCACCCTCCTTCAGGCTAACCAGGACGTGGGAAGGCTTGGGTAAGTCGACCGGCTCTTCGGGATCCGGGTCTCCGGCGAGAATCGCTTCTCCTCGGGCGACCGCCCAGGCAGATCGCGCGAGCCAATCAGACGATGGTGGCCGGGTCGCACTGATGTCATCCAGCAGCATCTTCAAAAGCCCGAGCAGGATCTCGAAATGACGCGCCCGGCGCTGGGCGGGTTCATCGAACTGCTGCGGGATCTGAAGCGGCGGACCTGCATGGGCCGCATGTGCGCCGTCCCAAATGCCGGTGACATGAACTGGACCGGAGGAATCGAAGTCCTTCTCGGCGATATCCCAGCTGTCATCGTCGACGGCAGCGCGGCAAGCCGCATCCAATGTGTCAGCCGCGTAAGTGCGATGCCGAAAGACCGGCAGGTGATAGGTGGTTTCGATGGTGAAGTCAGGCATAGGTGCCTCCGAAAAACGGGAAAGCCCGGCGCGATGGCCGGGCTGTTTGGCAAGGAAGACCCGACCGCAATGGCGATCGGGTCAGGTGACGTGATGCTCGTGAACTATTCGGCGGCGGCGAGATGCTCGCCGGTGATCCCACTCTCGGCATCACCGGTGTCATCGTCCGATGTTTCCGGCTGGTCGAGCAGGAAGGCCGGGAGGTTGGACAGCTCGGACGCAGTCTCGCCGTCATCGGAACCGACGGAGGCATCGTCGGCAACGGTGTCGCTTTCGCTGAAGCCATCCAGGACCGTCATGCGAAGCGGCTCAGGCAACCAACCGCTGCCTGCCATCAGCCGCTCGGCCTCGCGGGCCATGTCGGTCTTCTTGAGATGGCCGATCAGGTCCGCTGCCTGGTCACCCTTGGCTTCCCGGACCGCCTGCAGGATGCGCGCCTTGGTGACGCGGCCGAGATAGTTGTCGGCCGTCGGTGTCCAGCCGGCTTCCACCATGTCGAAGCCGATCGAGCGGGCCAACTGCTCGGCATGGGCGATCGCCCGGGTCCGCTTGTTCCACGGTTCGATCACCGCGTTCACGGACAACGAGGCGCAATGGGCAAACAGCGCCTGGCGGCTGACCTCGTCGAGCTTGATCAGGAAATCCCAGAGATCGTTCGGATCCTTGGGAAGATCCTGGCCCCACCCTTCATGCCGCTGCTCGATCTCCTTCGCCCAGACCGTATCGCCGACGTCGGGTGTTTGGCTGAAGCGGGCGCTCTGCAGCGTCACCTCCATGCATGAATCCGAGCCGTAGACGTAGAAGGCCTTCAGGACGAACGCGTGGAGGACCGCCACAAACGCGATGACGGGATCGTTCGCGAGCGCATTGCGCAAAGCGATTGTGCGGGCCGCCGTCAGATCAAGGACAAGGCGATCGGGAAGCGGTTTGATCGTTTCGTCCTCGTCGTTCGGTTGGGTGTCCCCGCCGACGGAGCCGGCTACCGGACGATCACTGCCATGATCGCCATCATCGTGACCGACATTATCCGAGGGATCAGTCTCATCCTTCGGTTCGTCCTCAGGTCGCACGAAGCCTCGCTCGATCTTGAGTTCGCCACCGGCGCCAAGCGAGACGAAGAGACCACCGCGCGCGACCTCCTGCGGATCGAACACGTATGGCCGGTCGTTGAGCCGGTCGAGTTCTGCACCAAGCTCCTCCAGCTTCTGTTCGGCCGCTTCCGAGTACTCATCCGCTTCAGCATATTCCGCGTCGAGCTTTTCGTATTCGGCACGGGTGGCGTCATAGCGGGCCAGTTCCTCTTCCGTCATCTCGGCCTGCTCGCCGTAGAAGCGGCGCAGACCGGACGTGTGGCCGTAGGGGAAGTCGAAGGCCGCTTCGACCCATTTCCAGCCTTCGCTCACCTGGATCGCCTCGGCGTCGGCCTTGAGCTTTTCCATCACGAGCTGCTCCAGCAGCGCCGGATCCTGCAACCATCCGCCCTGATCCTGGTCGAACAGATCGCGCATGGTCACGCCGCCGGCGGCCTCGTAGGCTTCGATGCCGACATAGGCGGCGCGGCGGTCACCCGCGCGGATCGCGGTCTCGGTCAGGAGCCGCCGGATGTAATAGGGCTCTCGGCTATGGGAGCGCGAGACCGTATCCCAGACCTGCTCCTGGCGAACATGATCGTTGGTGATCGAAAACGCCATGATTTGCTCGAGCGTCATCTCGTCTTCGGCATAGAGATCAAGAAGCCGCGGCGAGACGGAGGCGAGCCGCAGCCGCTGCCTGACGGTGGCAATCGACACGAAGAAGCGCGCGGCGGTCTCTTCCTCGCCGAGCCCCTGCTCGCTCAAGGTCTGGAAGGCGCGGAACTGATCGAGCGGATGCAAGGAGACGCGCTGGACGTTTTCGGCAAGGGAGTCCTCGACTTCGAGGGTTTCGCCCTTGCTGACGATGCAGGGAACACCCGCGGTTTTGGCCAGTCGCTTCTGCGCGACCAGTCGTTCGAGGGCGCGATAGCGGCGACCGCCAGCCGGGATGCGATAAATGCCGGTCTCGTTGCCATCGCCGTCGAGCTCTGGACGCACGTGGAGACTGGCCAGCAGTCCGCGATGGGCGATGTCTTCCGCCAGATCCTCGATCGAGATGCCCGCCTTGATCTTGCGGACGTTCTGCTGGCTGAGCACCAGTTTGTTGAAGGGGATATCCCGGGCTGCACTGAGGGTGATTTTCTGAATGGCTTGTGCCATGTCGGTTTCTCCGTGGCGAGGCCGCCGGAGCCTCTCTCCAGCCTTCTAACCCGCCACAAATCCCCTTCCCTCCTCTCCCTCTATGCCCCCGTTTGCGCTCTGTCGCAGGCCACTCCACCGCCCGGTTGAGCAGCCCTGGTTTACCCTCTATTTCTCCTCTCTGTTCCAGCGCCAGCTGCCAGACATTTTCGATGGGTCGTACATCATAAAGCCCGTTTCACTGATTGCCGGTCGGAATCCCACCTCTATCGCGCAGATACTGAGCGGGTCGTAGATATGATTCTCGACGAAATCACAGAAACGCTCGCAGAGGGCGGACGAGCTGAGCTTCGCGGGTTCGGGGTGTTTACCGTCCGCAATCGTGCACCCCGTTCAGGTCGCAAGCCAAAAGACGGCACGTCCCTCTTCGTCGAGGAAAAGTGGGTGCCATTGTTTGAGGCTAGCAAGGAGATGCAGGATAGGTCAAATTCAGCCAGGACGTCAAAGGTCGGCGCTTAATTCGGGAGTTTCAGCATCCTCAAGTGACGAGCCGCTTGCCTTCCGGAACTGGAAAGCTCATATAAGGACCATGACAAAACGAAGCGCCATCGCCACGACTGCCAAATCGACTAAGGCACCTGCGCCCTATAAGGCGGCGGGGAAGCTTTCCGATGGTGTAACGATCCTTTCGCCGAAAACAAAGCCGACACACTTCACCTCGAAGGAAATCAAGGCGACGATAGAGCAACTGCGCAAGGATCTGTCCGGCCGCACCGCGGAACCTCAGGCTAGCAAGTAATCAGCATGGCTGCTGATATGAACCGGGACGTCTTCGTCAACTGCCCTTTTGACGACGAGTACCGTAGCTTTTTCTACGCGATCGTCTTCACCGTCATCCGCTCTGGTTTTGTCGCGCGTTGCGCGCTCGAAACGGACAACTCCGCAGACAACCGGTTCGACAAGATCTGCCAGATCATCAAGGAGTGCCGTTACGGCATCCACGATATTTCCCGGACGGAGACGGACGGCAATCCACCGCTACCGCGGTTTAATATGCCATTGGAGTTGGGTGTCTTTCTGGGCCCCCAAAAATACGGTGGTTCGGCGCACCGCTCCAAGTCCTGCATTATCTTTGATCGCGAGCAATATCGTTTCCAGCGTTTTATATCCGACATTGCTGGCCAGGATATCCATGCCCATAGCGGCGATGTTCGGCGGCTGATCACCGAGCTTGCGATGTGGCTTAGAACGCAGAGCCGTGACCCGAATGTTCCGGGCGGGATTGCCATCGCCGACGAATTCGAGAGTTTCAATGCAGCGCTGCCGGACATCTACGCCGCTCGCAAA
The DNA here is from genome assembly GCA_900471515.1 of Hyphomicrobiales bacterium. GTDB lineage: Bacteria > Pseudomonadota > Alphaproteobacteria > Rhizobiales > Rhizobiaceae > Rhizobium. The sequence goes on from UCFC01000032.1 coordinate 14,930, forward strand.
CTTGATCCCAGTGAAGTCACATTCGGTGACTACAACACTGTTGTCGTTCAATATCTCACGGCCAACTAGCCTTTTGCGATCTCGGCCAGGAAATTCTCTGTAGCTTCCATCGCCGGTTCAGGCCGGCAACCTGAAGAAGATTGGACAATCCTAGCAAGTCCACGTGACTTCAGTTCGGAATCTCGGTCCCGCAGCAAGCCGAGATACCGCTCACGAACTTCCGACATTTCAATCTCGCCTGCAATCCATTGTTCGATCCATGCGAGGAAACGCGGATCCTCCTCCGTCGGCATTCCCGCGCCACGGACACGATCAAAGGCTCTTTGGGCAGAAAGGCGTCGTTGTTCGTTCATCGGGCTTCGCGAATATCTGATTCGGCGAAAGATGCGAAAACATCTTCTTCAATGATGCCCATTCCCCAACCTTTGCCGCGGCGCCGATCGAAAAGACGCGGGTTATTGCTAGATCTCGCTGTGGTTGCGAAAACGAAGATCAAGCATGTTCATTTCGGCAGGTCACCAGCGCGAACGGCCAGCCGTTCTCTTAGCCGCGAGGTCACCGGCGAAGCGTCAGAGGACTGAAGCTCGCTTACGGTCTGGATTTGTTTAGCCCTCAGCCATTCCCAAATCGGCGGAGCATGGAGTTGAGCCTGTCGTTCTCCTCGCGGAGCTTAATGACCATAAGGCGCTTCAGGTGGCGGTTTTCAGCTTCGAGAGTAACAAGCTCGTCGTCTAAGCCATACTCCACGGACTGATTACCATAATGATCGAGCACCGCTCGACGTATTGACATCCGTTGTTGCGGCGTCTTCGCTTTTGGCTTCGCGTGAGGCTTCGGAGCGCGGGTCGATGCCAACGGCGGCTGCTTTGTTAAGAGCCGGCCGAATGCATTGTTGCCACCAGCCTTCGCCTCGATGCCGTCGATTGGCGAAGACATAGTCATAGGGCCGCCCGAAGAGCCCTCAACATCAAGCTCAACAATCGATGCCGGTACGTCGGGTTCTACCAAAGCGATCTGTACAGCTGAAGGGACTTGAGGCGGATCTACCCACGGCATGCGATCGCCTTCCTCGATCGAGCGAACCACCGCCTGTAAATCCAACGTGCCCCAAATCGAGCTTGGTTGCGCCTAGGCTCGGCGTCGGTTTGTCTTGTATTCAATGACGAAGTTGGAGCGTGGTGTTCTCATATGCCGGGAAATTCTCATTGAATAAGGGTGCGCAGTGATCAAAACGCGTGAATTTTGGAAGGCATTTCCTTGCTGTGATGACCTGTGACCTCGATCTAAAGGAGAGCCTCCCGAAAAAGGCTATTTCATTCCAAGTCTTTTGCGCAGGTCAGCGTTCTCCGTACGGAGCTTTTCAGATAGCAGTCTTCTAAGACGCCGATTTTCTCCCTCGAGTTGAATGAACTCGGTGAGCTCGTCATCCAACGAACCAGACGCGGCTGAATTCTGGGTGTCAGCCTGAGCCGTCACTTTCTTCCACTGATAATAGGTCTGATCGGAAATGCCTGCGGCTTTAACGGCGTCTTTGAGCGTTGTACCGGCCGCGAGCTGAGCTTCGATCTGATCGATTTTTTCCTGTTTTTCCTGAGTGCTAAGCCCGCGGGTTTACGATGTCGCTTACCCTTGCACGGACGAGACGGACCATACATTTTTTGCAAGAAGCTCGCGGAGCGCGGCGGCATCAAGCATCTGTTCGGCGAGCAACTTCTTCAGCCGTGCGTTCTCGTCCTCCAGCGTTTTCAGCCGCTTGGCCTCGGACACGTCCATGCCGCCGTATTTGGCTTTCCACTTATAGATGCTGGCATCGCTGACACCGTGCTTGCGGCAAAGCTCCGAAACCGGCGTGCCCGCCTCGTGCTCCTTCAGAATGCTGATGATCTGCTCGTCTGTGAAACGGTTGCGCTTCATTCCCTGGTCCTCTCAATGGGCCAGAGCTTACTTCAAAATGGATTATTTCAACGGGGCAAGGTCACGGGGTTTCGATCCCGATCTTCAGTTCTTGCTTAACCTGATCCTCAATAGCGCTGTGAGCATCGGAACAACCGTGAACTGACGCTGTGCTGCCCTTATGCTCAGGTGGCGAAGATAAGCACCCGCTGACTTTATGGCCCCACCTCTCTCATAGATGCATGCGATCGCAATAGCGGCGTTCTCCGGCCCCATTATCCGGCAAGCGTCCTGAAACGCGGAAGTGCTGATTTGAAGCATTTGGCGAACGACTGCACTGGCGGAGAGCAGATCTCGCCACGTTCTGATCGCGCCGTCGGGGGCGTAGTGAACAATTTCGGGACAAGCTTGAAGCACTGTATCTAGTGTTATGCTCGATTGCGTCAAAGCTTTGTGGCTGGTGGATTGCGGTTCGTTGTCGTGGTCGTCAATATCACTCATTGCGTACGAATTTTCGCTGGCCAGGGCCTCGGCAATGCGAGGCACGTTTTCAGATTCAAATTGGGAGTTTGTTTGTGAATCCTGTATGTGGCGCTCATTTTGGGATTCATTGCCGCACGAATTTCGCGATTTGTCTTGTTCTTCCAACAACTTGATGATTCCGACCCGAACCTGCGTCAATCGGGTCAAAACTACCTGCAACTGGTCGAGAGAGGGACGGCGTGGAAGCGATTCGAGTAGAGACCGGAAGTGGTCGTAAAGCTCGTTCCATTCGCCTTCGACTTTGCTGTCCTTTGCTGCTTGAATGAGTTTGGTAACCTCACGGCGGCAGAGGCTGATTTTCTCCCGGGTGGAATGGAGTAGTTCACGGTCGGCCGAAATACGGCTCGCGATCCCTTCGATTTCCTTCGCGCGACATAAGAGTGGTGCCAGGCTGAACCCGAAGGCCTCGCTGATGTCGCCGGTCCGACCCCGACGAGCATAACGTTTTCCGTTTGGGCTGTCTTTGCGCAGGATGAGACCTGCATCGACGAGTGCGGCAAGATGCCGTCTCAGCGTTGCCGCAGTCATGCCACGTGCTCGGATGGAAAGCTGAGCGTTGGAGGGAAACACGATCAGATTGTTTAGGGCCGAAAGCTCATCGAAAGGATAAAAGGACAACAGCGCGTCTAAGACCGTTAGAGAACGGTCGCTGACGTCAAGGTCAGCACGGGCCTCGCAGACGGCCCGAAAGAGCTTCCACTTATTACGCTTGATGTCTGGCGTGGCGCTTTCTGCTTGTTTATGTTTTGCCAGCAAGGCAAGCGTCATCGCCCGCCGCCCAAAGGGCGTCGTCACGTATGCGGCATCCATGTTCTTCCACCTTCACATAGGCAAAAGAAATTCGTTCACCGAAACGGTGCCAAGACTCTTGACGGGGATTCGTGAAAATGCGATTCTCTGATTGCTACATACAGAGGAAGGCTTCCACGACGGCAACGTTTAGGGGGCCTTTTTTCTTTTGCGGGTTAATCTCCTGCTTTGCTCAATTCGTCACGCTGGAAGGTCTGATAGAGCGCCTCCAGTTGATCCGATAAATATGCGCCAAACTTCGATGCATCTTTCGATGTCAATGCGAGCGTAAACGTCTTGCCCGACGACTTGGTCGTGACGGACACGGCTTTGGCCGCGACATCAAATTTGCGTACCGACGGAGACGCTGTCTGCTTCTTCGGCTTCCTGGTGTTCTTCAGCTCTGCGAGAATAATGTTGAAACGCTCCGGCTCGGCGGCGCTGAGAAAAGCCTCGCTGCGAATGACGTCGAGAGCGCGCTCAGCGTTTACTGGTAGCTGGACCAGTTTCTTGAGCTCTTCCCAACGGTCTCGCCCTACGCCTTTTGCTGCGCCGACGGCTTCAAGAACACTGTCCGGGATCGCCTCGGCAATGGACAGCATTCTTGACAGGAGCGTATCGTCAATTGTCAGCGCGACCTTCACGACATCCTTGCTCATGCCGCTGGCAACGAGCTTCCTTGCGAAGAGGGATTTTTCGATGAAGGTAAGATCGGAACGCGCCGTGTTCTCCTGACCTTGCGCGATGACATGCGCAATGTCTTCGAGCGGTTTGATGACGGCTCTGACTGGGATCTGAAGTTCGCGCGCGGCGCGGGCGCGCCGGTGTCCAAACACGATCATGTAGCGTCCATCGGCATCCGGATGAGGACGGACGAGGATCGGTGTGGATTGACCTGACTGTCGAATGGCTTCGCGCAACTGGACGTAATCGTCCTGATCGTCGCCAATGCGGTCGGCGAATAAGGACCCATCGAGTAGCTTAGGGTCGAGGGCGACTACCGTTTCGCCTTCCAGCATTCGAATTGAGGTTTCCGCCAGCTCGTCGAGCGACTGCATCATGGATTTGGAAGCGCCGCGCCGGGTATATTCTGCACGGGCGCCCGCGGTTCGCTGGTGCTCTTCTGCTGTCGGCTGAACGAACTTCGCCAAAGAATGGTTTCTGGCCATCAATTCCCTCCCCTATCGCCTTCAAGTGAATGATTTCCGAAGAGATTTGGTAATTCTGCACGGCTGTCAAAACGACCTGTCATTTGCGGCCCCACGCTTTGTGAATAAGGCCGGTGATTTCTCCGTTTACGGCGTTCAGGCATTCAAGTGCACGGTCATAGGTCGACCGGGTGAACTGGTTTTTCTCCACTTCGTAGAGCGTCTGCTTGGTGATGCCGGCATCACTGATCGCGGTGGATTTCAGCATATGGTTTTGCAGCATGCGCTTAGAGAACATAGCCTGCATAAAGCCGACCATCTGCGCTTGCGGACCATCGGTCGGCTCGTAGCGTGTTACGAGGTAGCGGAACCAGTTAAGTTTCACGCGTGCGCCGGCGCTCTTGATGGATTCGAGGATGCCGCCCAGCATCAAAAGAAACTGGCTCATCGACATGATATCCAACATCTGCGGATGCACTGTGATGAGAACAGACGTTGATGCGGTTAGCGCGGTCAGGGTAAGATAGCCGAGCTGCGGCGGGCAATCGATGACGACGACGTCATAGCGATCTTCAACTTCTTTGAGCGCATTCGAAATGCGCGTGAAGAACAGGCGCCCTTCCGGAGACGACTTGTTGGAAGCCGCGAGCGGCGTCTGGTACTCGTATTCCTGAAGTTCCAGGTTTGCCGGAACGATGTCCAGGCCCGGGAAATTCGTCGACTGAATGACCTCGCTAATCGGTTTGCGTTGATCGTCGTAGCGAAGAGTTTCGAAGAGCGACGGGTTCTTGTCTAGTTCAGGCTGGATGCCATGAAGAGCAGTCAGCGATGCCTGCGGATCAAGATCGATGACAAGAACGCGGTGGCCGGTGAGTGCGAGGTACTGCGCCAGATGCGCCGTTGTCGTCGTCTTACCCGACCCGCCCTTGAAGTTGACCACCGAAACGATTTGCAAAGGCTCCCCTGCCCTGCGATGCGGCACATAGCGCTTGAAATCGCTGCGTCCGTTCTTGTCGAGAAAACGGCGCAGTTCGAGCATCTGTTCGGCCGTGTATGTCCTGCGACCAGAGGAGGTTGTCGCGGGAACGGGCCCTTTGCCTTCCAGGTGAAGTTTCTTGATGTGGTTTTGCGTGACGCCCAGGTAATCGGCGACTTCAGCCAGCGAGAAGGATCGTAGACCTTTTTCTGCATCTGGCGGATATTGCTCTAATCGGAGCATATTCAGATTGTCAGAGATCAATTCTCCCTGCTGGAGAATTTCCTGATCGAAATCAGATGCCTCGATGTTGATTGCCATGTTCATTCAGCCGAATCCAGAATAACGCTTTTAGCTCAAACGTAGCCCAATAAGCGTTATTAATACGTGCGATTCTACCTGTTCGGCAAACTCTTTTTAGTTAACAAGACCTTAACGGCACTGCTACCCGGTCGCGGGGATACCGATCTCACCGCTAAGCATTTGATATGCATGACGAAAGTTATGTTTTGCACGGCTGTCAAAAAGGCCCGCATGAGATTGCGCCGCGATAGTATGTTAGGACAGAGGGCATAGGGTGCGGATATCACAGCGTTCGAGCGCCGTATAAGATTGCTTACTAGCTATATATTCAGTCCAACCTACCGGACTCGTTGGTCGGAAATGACTACCGACAAGATTGAGTGGATTGGCGCTCAGACGCTCAAGTGTAAGCGCCGCGACTCCACCGCACAGCGCGGGCCGGTCCGCATTTGATGAGGGCAAAGATTCAGGGAGAAAGCAATGAGCCGGTCTGCGAGGAAAAACTTCAAGTACACAGATGAGCTGCTGTTCGATGGATCAGCCATCGCCCTCACGATTGCTGAAGCAGTTCGCGCGGTAGCGAGAGATGTCGGTCATCGTCCGAGCCATGCCGACCTGAGAGACTATGACCATGGCCCTATCGCCGCGAAATTGAATGCCAGCCAAATTCGGCAGATCTGTGCGCCTCTGAACCTTCCCGAGCCTGAGGCGTCCGTCATTTGGACAAAAGCAAGACGTGAGGAGGCAGTCCGTGATGTCTGGGTCGAAATTGATCAGCGGCCCACGCATCAGGATCTGCGGGATCACGGCTACCATAGAGCTGCGACCATTCTCACAGCTGCGGATATCGACCGCGTCGGTCTAACTTACGGTCTCGCAGCGAACCGTGAGCGTAAACCCATTAGATTTTGGACCCCAGAAGCGGTGATCGAAGTCTACCTCGAAAAATTCAAGGATTTTGAGTAGGGCCCGAGGCCTTTCGAACTCCGTGCTATGGGCGAGGGCGGGTTGAAGGCAATGATCGAGCGCCGGTTTGGGGGCTTTGGTGGGTTCGAAGGAGTCATCCTGGCGCGATGCCCGACGATGAAGTTTAAGAAGAAGCCCGTCGCCAAAGACGGCACAGTTTTTGACTCATTTAGAGAACTCGCCGCTTATGAGGGAATTATCCGCCAACTTGGCGTCGATGAATCGGAAATCGCCATTCACAAGAGACTGAAGCACCTGGGACGTCGCGCCGTTCCAGATTTTATCGTCCGCAATGTGATCGTCGAGATGGTGATGTACGCGCGGGCGGACCAGTCGCAGCGAAGCGTGACCTATTTTAAAAGGCTCAGGGAAAAGGAAACTATGTATCGCGAAATGGGCTTTGACTATATCGAGATCCACCCCACTGAAGTTGTCGATGCTGCAGGAAGAGTGGCAGCAATCCAAAGAATCCAAGGAAAGCTCGATTCTGTCACGGGCTACCTCGTCTTTGGGAGCACTATGAAAGAGCACGGCTATTGGTCGCGTGCCAATGTTTGCCGGGAGATCAAGGCTTTAGCAACAAGACTTGGCCGGTTTCCCAAATATCGCGATCTCGCTGACCACGGAATCAGCAGTGCCAAAAATCCACTAGAGGCATATCCAAGGGAGTTGCTTGCCGAAGAGTTGGGCTACGTATTGGGCAAGCGCTTCAGCCGCTGGTGCCATACCGGCATATGGGAGCGGGTGCTCGAGGCTTTGACGGCCGATCGCGACAACCAATACCTGATGATCGACAGCACGATCGTTCGTGCCCATCAGCAGGCGGCTTCCGGAAAAGGGGGGCCAAGGATCAGGCGCTGGGGCGTTCCCGAGGCGGACTGACGACCAAGGTTCACATGCTCGCCGATGCGCTGGGCCGGCCGCTGCGGTTCATCATAACGGCAGGCCAGGTTGGCGACATCACACAGGCGCCGGCTCTTCTGGAAGGCCAGGTCGGCAACGCCGTCCTGGCCGACAAGGCCTATGACAGCAACGCCTTGCGCCGGATCATTGCTGCCATGGGGGCCGAAGCCGTCATCCCATCGAACCGATCACGCAAGCTCGTCATTGCGCATGACGAAGTCGCCTACAGACACCGCAACCGCATCGAGCGCTGCTTCGGCCGAATGAAGCATTTCCGCCGCTTCGCAACGCGCTACGAACGCAGAACCATTCACTTCCAAGGCTTCGTCCATCTCGCCGCCGCAATGATGTGGATGGCTTGAATGTCGATCCGACCTAGGGGCGCCCGTCAGCAATTCACGCCTGTTGTCGATGAGTATTCAGTCGGATCGGCGATGGAAGTCGTGCAGATTGATCATACGTTGGTCGATCTCTTCGTTGTTGACGTTTTAAACCGCCAACCATTGCAGCTTCCTGCCCGGTTCCACATCGAGCGATATTGGCTGCCGTGGCGACTACGATCCGCAAAAGCATGCTGTGATGACTTTTGACGAGCTGGAGCGGTGGCTCACGCTTGAGATCGTCGGCCGCTATCACGCCGATATCCACCGTGCGCTGAAGATTCCGCCTCTGCTGGCTTGGCAAGACGCCGTCCTCTCGCGTCGAGAGCCTCTGCGGCTTCCCTACGACGAGCACCGTTTCGCCCTGGATTTCCTGCCGTTCGAGGAACGCGTCATCCGTCGCGACGGACTGCATCTGTTCCGCCTCAAATATTGGGATGATGTTTTGAGCCCATGGATCGGTGCGCCTGACAAGATGCGGGTTCGTTACGATCCTAGGGACATTTCCTGCGTGTTCGTGGACGGGAAAAATGGCGAAAGCTGGCCGGTCCGGTTTGCAGACCTCGGACGGCCGCGGATCACGCTCGGCGAGCACCGCCAGGCCGTGGCCGCTTTGAGGGCTCGTGGTCTGCAATCGGTTGATGAGCGCCTGATCTTCGAGACCATTGTAGCCCAGCGACAGATTGTCGAGATGGCAAGCCGTCAGACGCGGAGCATCCGCCGGGGAGCCGAGAGACAGTCGCGAGCGCTGACGGCAATCGACCGGCAGCATGCGGAAACAATAGATGATGCCGACGAGGACGATTTCTCCGATCTGGCACCATTGTCGGTGGAGGAATGGTCATGACGGAATATCCCCATCTCCTACCAGCCTATCGCCAGCATGCCGAGATGGGGATTGAAGAGCGGATCGCCTGGATTCGCGCAGATCGTTGGTTGGAGACAGCCGATGCGAGGGCCGCGCTGGCGCGGCTTGAGGATCTGCTCTCCTATCCGCCGCGGGACCGAATGCCCTGTCTGCTCCTCTATGGCGATACGGGTATGGGAAAGACGAAAATCATCCGAAAGTTGCTTCGCGATCACCAGCCCATCTACGATCGTGGAGCCGGGGTGACGAACATGCCGGTCGTGGCAATGCAGATGCCGGCCGAACCTGTCGAACGCGATGTCTACGGCGAACTCCTCAATGCAATGAGTGCACCGGGTCCAAGCGGAGACGCGACCTTCCGACTGAAGACCACTTGCTGGACCCTCATGCGCAGGATGAGTGTGCGGATGCTGATCATCGATGAGATCCATGCCATGCTGACCGGCACATATCGGCAGCAACGTGTCTTTCTCAACGTCATCCGCTTTCTAGCGAATGATCTCAAAGTCCCGTTGATCTGCGCCGGGACCGATCTCGCCCGGCAGGCCTTGTTGACGGATGCTCAGCTCGCGGAGAGGTTCGAGGCAATTCACCTGACGCGCTGGTCCAATACACAGGAGTTCGCACAGTTGCTCACAAGTCTCGGCAGCATCCTACCTCTGCGAGAGCCATCCCAGCTTGGTACCGCATCAGTGCGCCGTAAGGTGCTGGACATGACTGACGGCGTTACGGTACGAATTTTTCGCCTGATCGAAACGGTTGCGGTCGAAGCTGTCCAAAATGGGAATGAGAGGATCACCTTGGAGAGTTTCGACGGTGACAACCTTATCCTGCCCCTGGTCGCGATGGCGCGGCGCACTGAAGGGCGCCTGCGGCGACATGCAAACCCGTGAGACCGGTGCGGCTGCTGGCGATCGCCCCACGGCCCTTTGAGGATGAACTTCTCAGCTGTTGGCGTTGGCGGGTAGCGAGCCATTACTCCAGCTCGCCCCGGCAGATCGAGAACTGGATGCTTGGCGCTTGGGGGGGCTCGAAGCCGCATCTCCTCAGCCATGAAATCCCGACCGAACAATCCGCAACCCGTTTATGGGCGCTGGCCTGTCGCCTAAAGCAAGCAGACGTGGAGCGACTGTCTCTGCAGAATACCGGGCGAAGCAAGGCATCGTTCGTGAGCGATCCCACGCATCGAGGCGTTTGTCCGGCATGTCTGGGTGAAGATGCCGAGGAGGGGAGGGACCACTATTGCCGACGGTCCTGGGCATGCGTCGAAGCCGTCTTTTGCCCCCGGCACAAGACTGGGCTCGAGATTAGTTGCGGCGGGTGTTTCCGCAGCGGTCTGTTTCAGTTTCGCTCTACGCCTGCCGGCCTCGCCAGACTGTTTTGCCGTGAATGCGATGCGATTATCTCGGCGAGGAGGTTCCAGCGCCGCGATCAAACAGACTTGCTGCAGGTCGCCTCGTTGATCGGCGAGGCTATAGGCAAGGGCGGGCCGCAGTTTGAACGAATCGCGACGGCAGGCATATTCCTCTGGTCGCCTCGGCCGGAAGGGATGCCCTACATCGCTGCGCTGGGTTTACCTTTGCCCCACGGTCAGCGGCCGCCAGTCGCTGAAGGCACGGACCCAAGACCAGCCTTCCACCGGCATGGCGCGCTGTAACTATCACCGCCATCGCCGGCCTCCTATTTCAGGATGCTTCCAAGACGGCGCGACTGTCTCCCTCTGTTCGCGAAGCCTTCCGGCAATTCGAGCGCGGGCCGGTCCCAGCGTATCATCAAGCGCCTCCTCAAAAGCTGGCCGCGTCAGTCCTAAATCTCCGTGCGGAAACCGAATACCGGCAGCTCGCTCGCGGCATTGTCGAAAGCGAAGGCTGGAAATCTCTGGCGTCCAACGCAGGGCGCGCAAGAGACCGGGCCATCGGCAAGTTGATGCTCCGCGCCCTCAACGAGGGATGAGTCCAAACCGATGCGCCTAATCCATCCGGTAGCGGACCGAGGAAGGCTGCCATTTCCGCCCACCGCGCGCCGGTCGCTCGCCCGTCTGATCCAGCTGGGCGGCAATGTCACGTAGCGACAGTCTAGGATCAGCAATGGCAATCGCTGCGACAAGCTTTATCAGTGATCCTGTGGAGCACAGTGAGGCGAACGCGCCAAAAGCTCAGGATCGGCCAGCTTCTCGCGGACCATCCGATGCACCGCATGGCGCAGGCGTTCCTTCGTCCAGTCATGGCGGCTAGCTGCGCCACGCCGTACTGCTGATCGCGACGATGGACGCGGGGAGGCGAGGGGCCTTTTTTGCTCCTGAGCCCGCCGCAATGACAAGACCACAGGGCGGGCTTGAAACATTAATAATATACGTTATATTATAATTTATAATGTATCTGACTACGGAGCCGGTCATGTCTGTCATTAAGGTTTCTGAGAAGCTGTCGGTCTCGCCGCAGCCGAGCGTCGACGATATTAGGTCCCTGCGGGAAAAGGGATATGCTACGCTTATCAACAACCGCCCGGACGCTGAGGACGCGACACAGCCCGGAATGGATGTCGAAAGCCAGGAGGCCGAGCACTGCGGCCTCACCTACGTTTATATTCCGGTCACGCTCGGTACCATCACCGAAGCGGACGTGCGCGCGTTCCAGAAGGCGCTCGATGCCTCCGACGGACCGGCTTTCGCGCACTGCAAATCGGGCGCGAGATCTATCAGCCTGTACCTGATTGGCGAGGTTCTCGACGGGCGGATGGCCGCCGAAGACGTCGTTGAATTCGGACGTGCCCACGGCTTCGACACCAGTTCCGCTGCAGCCTGGCTCATGCAGCACGCTGGGCGCCGCCCGAAGGTGAAGGGCTTCTTCGACAAGCGCACCTGGAGCGTCCAGTATGTCGTGTCCGATCCCGCGACCGGGAAGTGCGCCATCATTGATCCCGTTCTCGATTTCGACGAGAAGGCCGGAGCCACTGGCACCATTAATGCCGACGCGATCCTCGACTATGTCCGGGAGAATGGCCTGACCGTCGAGTGGATCCTCGACACCCATCCTCATGCCGATCATTTCTCCGCAGCCCAGTATCTCAAGGAGAAGACTGGTGCCAGAACCGCGATCGGCGAACGCGTCGTCGATGTGCAGAAGCTCTGGAAGGGGATCTACAACTGGCCCGAGCTCGCGACCGACGGCTCGCAATGGGATCGGCTTTTCGCGCATGGTGAGACGTTCAAGGTCGGCTCCATCGACGCCAAGGTGATGTTCTCGCCAGGCCATACGCTCGCCTCGATCACCTATGTGGTCGGCGACGCGGCCTTCGTCCATGACACGCTATTCATGCCCGACAGCGGCACGGCGCGCGCCGACTTCCCCGGCGGTGATGCCCGCATCCTATGGAAGACGATTCAGGACATCCTCGCCCTCCCGGACGAGACACGCATCTTCACCGGACACGACTACCAGCCGGACGGTCGTACTCCGCGCTGGGAGAGTACGGTGGCCGAGCAGAAGAAATCCAACCAGCATCTTGCCGGCGTGACCGAAGAGCAATTCGTGGCGCTCCGGACGAAGCGTGACAAGACGCTGCCGATGCCGAAGCTTATCCTGCATGCGCTGCAAGTGAACATCCGGGGCGGGCGTCTGCCGGAGCCGGAAGCGAACGGCATGCGCTACCTCAAGTTTCCGCTCGACGCATTGCAGGGAGCCGCATGGGAATGAGCACCAACTCAGAGAAAATGATGAAGGCGCAGCTCTCTCCCGCCGAGATGGCCGGCCGGGCCGGAGAGGTTGCCGATTTCCTGAAGACGTTGTCCCACCAAGCCCGGCTGATGATCGTGTGCACGTTGGTCGAGGGCGAGTTCTCGGTCGGCGAACTCGAGGAAACGCTCGACATCCATCAGCCGCATCTTTCGCAGCATCTGACCGTGTTGCGGAGCTCCGGCATTGTCGAAACCCGGCGGGAAGGAAAGCAGATCTTCTACCGACTGACCGAGGAGAAGGCCGCACAACTGGTCTCCGCCCTCTATGACATCTTCTGTGTAAAGGAAGAGACATGAACATCTATCTCCAGTCGCTGAGCGGCGGAATGCTGATCGGCGCATCCGCCGTCATGCTCCTGCTCCTGAACGGCCGGATCGCCGGCATCAGCGGCATCGTCGGGCGTCTGGCTCAAGGCGTCGGCCTTACCACGAATCTTGCATTCGTGCTTGGCCTCCTGCTCGGGCCGCTCTTCTACCTGCTGCTGGCCGGTGGCCGGCCGGCCGTCGAGATCACCGCAGCCTGGCCGCTGATCATCGTTGCCGGACTGTTGGTCGGCTTCGGCTCGCGGATGGGATCCGGCTGCACCAGCGGACACGGCGTGCTCGGGCTTGCCCGTCTGTCGCCGCGATCGATGGTAGCTGTCGCCACATTCCTGCCCGCGGGCGTGGTCGCGGTCACCATTCTGCGAGGTTTCGGACTATGAACAGGAACATCTATCAGTTCGGCGCCGCCCTCTTATCCGGCATCGTCTTCGGCTTCGGCCTGTCGCTTTCGGGCATGCTCAATCCGGTTCGCGTCCAGGACTTCCTTGACGTCTTCGGCAACTGGGATCCAAGTCTTGCCTTTGTCCTCAGCGGCGCCGTGGCGGTCGCCTTCATCGGCGTGCAGGTGATGAAGAAGATGCGCCGCCCGGCCTTGGACGACAGCTTCCACGAGCCCACGAACCGGAAGATTGACGCGCCGCTGGTCATCGGCTCAGCCCTGTTCGGCCTCGGCTGGGGGATCGGCGGCTTCTGTCCCGGCCCGGCCGTCGCCTCTATGTCGGTCGGTATTCCACAGACGCTGCTGTTCGTGGTCGCCATGCTGATCGGCATGACATTTCACGACCGGGTTTGGAGCAGAAGGACATGGGTGGCTCCATTCTAGCGGCCGTCGGTTCCGGCGGGATCGTCGGCTTCATGCTCGGCCTTCTCGGGGGCGGCGGATCCATCTTGGCGACCCCGCTCCTCCTCTACGTCGTCGGCGTCGCGCAGCCACACGTGGCGATCGGAACCGGCGCGCTCGCTGTCTCCGTCAACGCCTTCGCCAACTTCGCGAGCCACGCCATTAAGGGGCACGTGTGGTGGCGCTGTGCCGCGGTGTTTTCGGCGCTCGGGGTCCTCGGCGCGCTTGCCGGCTCCAGCCTCGGAAAGGCAATGGACGGAGACCGACTGATCTTCCTGTTTGGCATTCTGATGGTCGTCGTCGGCGCCCTGATGCTTAGGCCCAGGAAGCCGACTTCGGTCGAAAACCGGCCGGTCGACTTTAGGATGTGCCTTATCACAGCAGCCGTGGCGCTGGCCGCCGGAGCGGCGTCAGGCTTCTTCGGGATCGGCGGAGGCTTCCTGATCGTGCCAGGTCTGATGCTGGCGACCGGCATGCCGATGATCAACGCGATCGGCACGTCGCTCCTGTCCGTTGGCGCGTTCGGGCTGGCGACCGCGCTCAACTATGCCGCATCCGGGCTGGTGGACTGGTGGCTTGCCGCCGAGTTCATCGGTGGAGGCATCACAGGCGGCCTCCTCGGCTTGATACTGGCAACTCGACTGAGCGCCTACAAGAATATACTCAACCGACTGTTTGCGGTGCTCATCTTTGTCGTCGCAGGTTACATCTTCTACCGGAGCTTGGCATTCACGACCGCAGGGTGATGCTGCGCCTGCATCGACACGTTGGTGCGCGGTTGTGGAGTCCGACGCGGTGACGTAGCACCCATTGAGACTCCGTCAGCCCCTAAGAAGCCCGAAGCGGAACGCCTCGTCCATGAGTGCTCTTACGGACGAGGGCTGCCATTTTCGGCCGCCGCGAACCGGACGCTCTCCCATCTGATCCAACTGCCCCGCGATATCGCGTAGTGTCAAAGTGGGATCTGCGATAGCGATTGCTGCCACCAGCTTCATATGACGATCATTGGTCTGCGAGGAGATCGCGCCAACAGTTCAGGGTCCGCGGGCTTTTCGCGAACCATGCATGCACCGCGCGGCGCAGTCGCTCCACCGTCCAGTCATGCCGCGGCGATTGAGAACCCGGACGACATTGTCACAGCTATGTTGCGGGCGAAGTTGCCGGACCATTGGCAGCCAGGTTTGGGCAGACGAGATCAGTTCATCGAGATAAAGCTTCTCTCGTGCCTTCGACACCGCCTTGATTGCTTCTGGTCGCCGCTCTCGCAGTCCGGGATTGCCCGGCAGCTTGCCCCGCGCTTTCGCCGCCTTTATGCCCGCTTTGGTTCGTTCTGCGATCAGCGCTCGCTCGAGCTGTGCGACGGCTCCGAGAACCTGAAGAGAAAACATCCCCTGCGGGGTGGACGTGTCGATCGGATTGCGGATCGATCTAAAATGAACGCCGCGCGCTTCAAGGTCCTTGATGACCTGCAATAGATGGCTGACTGAACGGGCGAGGTGATCCAGCCGAACGACGACAAGCACATCGCCGGCGGTGAGCTCGCCGAGCAGTCTCATCAGAACCGGCCTGGCCCGCGATGCACTTGAGCCGTGCTCCTGAAAAATCCGCTCGCAGCCGACGGCGCGCAACTCGTCCATCTGAGCGTCATGGACCTGATCGTCGGTCGAGACGCGCGCGTAGCCGATAAGACGTTTCGGGGCCGGCGACTGACTGGCAGCTTGCCGTTTTGCCATGACTTTCTCACGCGTTTTTCAGGTACTTTGTACAGATAAGGCATGCGTAAGAAAATGATCGGTTGCTGGCGCCTCTGAAGGAAATGCCTCTCTTGCCTTGCGCGGAAAAGTCAACTATATATCCCGAAGTATCTATATCATTCAGGATATGAAATGACGGAATGGAAGGTCGAGTTTCACGACCGCTTCAAGGGCGAGATCATGGACCTTCCAGCCGATGTTCGGATGGAACTGTTCGCGCATCTCGTGTTGCTACGCGAGAAGGGTTTCCGGCTTGGGCGACCTGAGGTCGATACACTCGGAGGTTCCAAATACTCGAACATGAAGGAACTGCGCATCAAAGTGTTGAAGGTGCAATGGCGGTTCGCCTTTGCCTTTGATCCGGAACGAAAGGCCGTCGTCCTCTGCGGTGGTGCGAAGAGCGGTGTTAGCCAGAAACTCTTCTACAAACGGCTGATCGATCTGGCCGATAAACGATACGACGAGCATTTGAGCGAGTTGGAGAAGAAACATGGATGATCTCGACAAGCTGATACAGACGCTTCCCGAAGATGAACAGCGCGCCGTTGCAAAACGAGCCGAGGAACTTGTTACGGCGCATAATCTGCGTGAATTGCGGGCGCTCGCCGGGCGGACGCAGGAAGACGTGTCTGCCGGAACCGGTTTCAAGCAGACCAATGTCTCGAGACTGGAGAAGCGCGCCGACATGAAGCTGTCGACGCTTCGCGATTATGTCGAATCCCTCGGTGGTACGTTGAAGATCGTCGCGGATGTCGCGGGCAAGAAAGTCGATCTCTCCAGCATCGCGGAGCGCTCCCGACACGGCTCCAAGATCTGAGAGAGCCACGGCTAAATGCGCGCACTCAACTTTCTTCAGTTCACAGTAGCCTTGCCGCACGGCCGCTTCGCCGTGTGGCATTGTTGTAGTAGCTTGATGCCTGCTGGACAGACCGATGCCGTGATTGTTCCATCGCCTCGGGAAGGGGAATGCCGCGATTGGCTGCCTCGGTCAGATAGCCGGATCGCAAACCGTGCGCCGAAACCTCCGCAGGCTCCAGCCCGGCCATTGCGGCCCGCTGCTTGATGATCGCATTGATCGACTGCGGATCGAGCGCCCGCCGCGAGACGGTTCCCCACCGCCCGATCCCCCGAAACACGCTGCCGCTGTCGATCCCGGCGGCCGCCATCCAGGCGTTCAGAGCCTCCACCGGCCGACCGGTGAGATAGACGACCTCGTCCTGCTCGCCACTCGTCGTCTTGGTGCGGCCGAGATGGATGGCGAGCGAGGGGAGGGGAGGGCCGTCCGGCACCTCGATCGCCGGTTCAACGGTCAACTGTTCGCGACGCAGCCCGGCGATCTCGCTGCGCCGGCGGCCGCCGGAGGCGAAGGCGACCATCAGGATCGCCCGGTCGCGCAGATCCCGCAGGTTTTCGCCCGCGCAAGTCGCCAATAGCTTCGCAAGAACATCGCCCGTAACGGCCTTGGCACTCTTCCGGGTTCGCTTCCGGGGGACGGCGCGCACGGCGAGGCGAATGGCGGATTTGAGGGCGGGGGAGGCGAAGGCGCCGTCGAGGCCGCGCCACTTGGTCAGCGTCGACCAGTTCGCCAGCCGCCGGCGCACCGTCGCCGGCGCATGCGGCCCGGTGGATTTCAAAAAACCCTGGCGCCGCAGGTTGTCGTCGACCTCCGTCGGCATGCCGTGATCGGCGTCGGCGGCACGCTTTTGCGGATCCCACAGATGCTGCGCGACGAATTTCAGCAGCAGCGCCTCAGGTGCCGGCCAGGGCAGCGAGTGTTTCGTCGCGGCCAGTGCCCAGGCCTCGAGATAAGCGAGATCGGAGGTGATCGCCCGCAGTGTGTTGGCGCCCATGCCCTGATTGACGAGGTGGCGCAGCGTCTCGACATCTTGGTCGGTGAGCAGTTCGGCCAGCTCATCCCGGCGGTCGATCGGCAGTACCGAGGCGATCGTGTCGAGCTCGACGGCGCGACGTTCGACGCCGCTCGGGCTGGCGGACTTCCGCGGCGCCGCCATCAGTCGATCTCGACATGCGGCCGCCAGCGGCGGATGATCTGAATAATCTCCGGCTTGTAGGCATCGGGATAGGACAGTGTCTCCTCACGGGCGATAAACGTGAAGACGGTGATCATGTCCTCGCAGATCTCGGGATCGAGATCGGCAAGGTCGGTGAGGTCGAAGCCGCCGTGGATATCGGCGTTCCACCAGGCGAGCAGGAAATTGGCGACGCGGCGGCTTTGTCCGGTATCGCCGTGCGCGACGTTGAGCAGCTTTTCGAGGGCGAACCGGACGCGATCATTCATAGAAAAGGCCTTTGCGGAACGGGATCTGGCCCAGATTCGGCGGATTCGCGCCCTCTGTCAATCTACCATCGATAACCGATACTTATCGATGATTTAAACGATAACCGGAAATAATACCATGTGAAGAACAGTAACATCATGCTAGTGTTCGTTTAGAAAATCATTTACCATGATTTCAATGGCTTACGATCTCGCGAAAATCAGCATTACAGCATTGATTGGCCCGGCTTTCGACGCCGGCGTTGCCCTGACCCGTCTCGACGAGCGCATCGCCCGCTCGCCGGTCGGCGCCGGCTTCCTCGAACGCCAGAATTTCGCCGACGCCTGCGCCTCCCTCTGGATCGACGGCGAACTCGTCCATCTCGAAGACCTCGTCCTCCACGACGCCACCCGGGACATCCGCACCCCGACGCACGAACTCACCATCGCCCGCGACGTTTTAAGAACCCGCCGGCGCATCGCCGCCCAGCCATCCGGCTGGGCCCTCTCGGCCGACGGTATTCGAGTTCTGCGACAGACGTCGGACTTCAATTCGGTCGGTGCCGAGGCGGGGGAGCCGACCGGCGTCATTTGGAGCGCAGTCGCGGGGAATGCGGAAGGGGAGGGGAGAGACAGCGACGAGGCCGAAGGACTTCCCGGCGTCGACTATGCCGCCATTGATGCGGTGCTGGCCCGTTCGGAGGCGGCGATCGAGGACGCGAGACGTCCGGCCCGCGGCGGAAGCCGTGCTGCCGAAAAGGATCCGCTGGTCTACGATCTCGACTGGGACGAGGACGCGCGGCTGGAAGAGTGGCGCGGTGTAGTGCGCCAGGCCGAGCACCTGCCGGCGGTGCTGCAGGCGATCATTGCCCTCGATGCCTGGAACGAGTTGTCGGTGCTGCAGCACGCACCCTGGCTCGGCCGGCTGTTGTCCGCCTCGATCCTGCGCCAGGCCGGCATCACCACCGGCGCCCATCTGACCACCATCAATCTCGGCCTGAAAACCATACCCGTCGATCGGCGCCGGCATCGCGATCGCGAAACCCGGCTGCTCGCCATCGCCCACGGCCTGATTGCGGCCGCCGAGATCGGCATCAAAGAGCATGACCGGCTGGTTTTGGCGCGCACCCTGTTCGATCGGAAACTGGAGGGGCGGCGAACGTCGTCAAAGTTGCCGGAGCTGGTCGAGCTCGTTTTGGCAAAACCGCTGGTGTCGGCCGGGATGGTGGCCAAAACGCTCGACGTTACGCCGCAGGCTGCGCGGCGGATCGTTTTGGAACTCGGACTTCGCGAGATGACGGGAAGGGGGAGGTTCCGGGCGTGGGGGGTGGTGTGAGATCGCGCCGTTCGAAATGGATGGGCCGATCAAGAGATGGATAATCCTTAGTCCCGAGCAAACAGGGAAGTGAGCAATCATTTCTGATCGCTGGGCGGGAAGCTCAACGGGCGGGTATGCAACTCCATAATCCTGTGCCTCAGCTGAAGGTTCAGAGCCTGCAGCGTCACATTAAAGGGAAGTGTGTAAGGGGTAGCGTCCTGGTCTCTGCCTGGTCGCGGTTTTTCCGCGGAAAAGGCAGCAACAAAGACGGCATCAATCGCATTCCACGCTAAATGCGCGCGTTCTGCGTCCCTTTTAAGGGCGAGCGTCAGGAAGGTCTCACGGATCCAATCCCATCGCCTGCGGACATCCTCGTCCTCCATCCCGGAGAGAGTTCCTGCGTAATCAGCAGGAAACTCCTTTTTGGCAAGCTTCCAAATTTCTTTCTTCAGACTGACGAGAGACAGCTGATCTGCGATCGACTTGAAGACCCTTTCGTGCAGGCCCAGCTCATGTGCGAATTTCTCTCCGGAAGTATTCTCGCTCCAGGCCTGCTCGAGAACAGGACGGAAAATGCTTTGCTCCTTTCCGAGGTCCTCAATGATCCGGAATATGTGATCGAGAAGAGTGAAGACCAAATTCACCTTCCTCTTGCCGGCCACGAGATCGGATTCCCCCCAGATGACCGGGGTCTGCCAATGACATGGCTTTCCGCCGTCAA
Source organism: Hyphomicrobiales bacterium (assembly GCA_900471515.1). Classification (GTDB taxonomy): domain Bacteria; phylum Pseudomonadota; class Alphaproteobacteria; order Rhizobiales; family Rhizobiaceae; genus Rhizobium. The sequence goes on from UCFC01000032.1 coordinate 34,671, forward strand.
CGTGAAAGATGCGGAGACGTGGGAAGGCCACACAAGTAAAGGGAGCGTCCATCGTTTCTTTCTGGCTGGCGAGGCGCTCCTCTAATCTTTTCCTCGTCTCCTCGTCATGTGCCCTGGTGGGATCGTCAAACACCATCGCGACCGGTAGGAACCGCTTTTCGCCGACGCTGCGCAGAAGAGCGTCATATAGCTTGATGAAGCGCGAACCTGTAATGGCATCGTCAACATAGACGATGAGGTCGAATTCCGTCGTCTCGTCAGCAAAAAGTTTCGCCGCCTGCCGTATTGTCCAACCTGCAGCCGGTCGGTCGTTTCTAGGTGCATTCCAAACCTTGGGAGTCAGGTTAAGATTCATCTTGGAACCCAAATCGCATAACACCTGAACCGCCAGGCTATTTCCAAGCGGGGATTCCACGAGCGCGACCTTGGCGAAGCCCCGTTGCGAGATCCATTCGAGTATTTCGTGGGCAAGCGAAGCCAGTCGCTCGAATTGCGCGCGACCCGTCTCGAAGAGACCGTCCGCGCCGATTTCCATGATTCGCGCGACATGCCGATTGGCCGCCGGTTCCTGTTTCAATGCGCCACGCCGCAGCACGGTCGTTGCCACCGTTTGCGCAACCCAAAACTTTGTCGCCTCCCTGCCGATCCGATCTCTTGCTGGATGCGGCGCCAATTTCGCACCCCAGTCCCTGATTTCGTAGAGGACCTCGTTTTTGGCGGCGGGTTCGGCGAGAATGTCGACGAGTGCCTCATCCACCTCCCCGATGCAGCAAAGCAACGTGCGAAGGGCAAGTCGAATGGCGGTGGTGGGCGCCAGGGAATGAAGATCGGCAATATGGCTTGAGACCCCGAACGGTTTATCTCGTCCATCTTCGGACTGTTGTTCTTCTGGCATGCAATCCTTCGACACGTTGGTTGGCGAAAAGCCCATTCTGGTCAGCGGGACCTCTCCTTGCCCAAACCGCACCTCAAAGCCAATGAGATTGATAGACTGGTTTGGCTGCAGAACCAATATTCCCTGCCGACCATGTCGCAATACAACTCAGGCTTCATAGGACGTACCAAAAACAAATTTTAGAAACACGAAGACAGGTCAGCGTTGCAGTTGAGAGAAAAATTGATGGCAGCCTCTTATAGTTGTTGATGACGCTTTTCTGATCGTCCGTAAATGTTGTAACTTCACGTGTTTTCTAAGACGCTGCCGATCATCGGGAGGGGCTGAAACATTCTGTTTCGGACGCCTTCGCCCCTTGGGTTGGGTCATGCAGCGCGGGGTGGGGCCGTAGCCTGCACGGGGAGATCATGGCAAAGCCTTATGCAACTGAAATCGGGAGCCTCGAGGCCACATTCGCTTGGGCAAAGACCGAAGATATCGCCGATCTCAGATTGGCCATCCGCACCGCGGGCCTTTTTCCCCTCCAGGCGATCGGATCTGGAGGATCGCTAACCGCCGCACATGCGGTCGTCAGTCTCCATCAGACCTTCACTGGACGTATCGCAACGGTGTCGACGCCGCTTGACGTTGCTGCTGATCCGCTAGTCGGCGTATCCCATTGGCTTTTGAGCGCCGGAGGCGGCAACGTCGACATCATAGCCGCAGCAAAAACGCTTCTCGCGCGTGAGCCACGGCAGCTCGCCGTCATGTGCGGGCGACCGGACAGTCAACTTGCCGATCTGTGTCGCCAGCATCCGTTCGTGGATCTTTTGATCGCACCGCCCCCGGCTGGTAAGGACGGTTTCCTGGCGACCAACTCGCTGCTGGGCTTCGTCTCACTCCTCGCCCGCGCCTATGCACTTCAATTTGGCTCCAAGAACGATTGGGATACGGTCGCGGCGATCGTCGATCAGCTGCTTGCAGACGGAACTGATGTTGTCGCCTCCTGGCGAGGAGAGACCGAGAAACTTTGGTCTCGCGGGACGACGCTTCTTATCCATGGTCCGACAACGAGGGTCGGTGCCATCGACCTGGAATCGAAATTCACCGAGGCGGCATTGGGCAATCTGCAGCTGGCTGACTATCGGAACTTTGCGCATGGCAGGCATCACTGGCTCGCCAAGAGAGGGGCGATCAGCGGCGTTCTGGCACTGGTTTCGGATCATGACCGGACGCTGGCGGAAAAAACGTTAGACCTGATCCCCGCCGAGGTCCCGATTGCAGTGATCGACCTCAGCGGTCCGCCCGTCGCTGCCCTGCTCTCCTCCCTGATTGCCGCCCTGAGGATTACTGAGTGGGCCGGCATGGCCGCTGGCATTGATCCCGGAAGGCCGGGGGTCCCCGATTTCGGGCGTAAGCTCTATAACCTTCCGCTTCCGCGCCCTAGGAAAGCCAAGCTTGCTGTCGCACTCAGCGTCCGCGACGAGGCTGCAATTAGCCGCAAAGCCGGGAAAGCACCGGCGATCATGGATGCCGCAGAGCTGGCTCGGTGGAAAAGCGCGTTGACAGCCTATCGCGCGCAGCTTCTGGAGAAGCGGTTTTCGGCCGTCGTTTTCGACTATGACGGTACCCTCGTTGATACCCGGCATCGCTACCAGCTGCCCCGGCCAGACATCGTCGATGAGCTGATCCGGATCCTGAAAACCGGCGGCCGCGTGGCGATCGCCACGGGGCGGGGTTCCTCGGTAAGGAAAGATCTGCGCGCAGTGTTGCCGGCTGAATATTGGAGCGAGATCCTGATCGGCTACTATAACGGAGCGGAGATTGCTCCGCTGAGCGACGCCGCCGTTCCGGATGGTTTGGCCGCGTGCTGCCCTGAGCTGTCAGGTCTGGCGAAAGCTTTGGAGCGGCATCCGGAACTTGCCGCCTTCACGCAACAGACCGATCGGCAATTTCAGATCACGCTTCAGTCCAAGGCCGACATGGGCGAGGGTAGGCTGTGGGACATCGCTCACCAGGTGATCTTGGCGACGGGAAGCTCAGGTTTGAAAGTTACCCGCTCCAGCCATTCGGTGGACATCGTTGCGGCCTCGGTTTCGAAGCTGAATGTCATCGACAGGCTGAAAAAGGAATTGGGGGCAGCCTCCTTTTTGACCATCGGCGATCGCGGGCGGTGGCCCGGCAACGACTATGAGCTCTTGCAGGGAGAGAATACCCTCAGCGTGGACGAAACGAGCGTCGATCCAGCCAGTTGCTGGAATCTCGCGGATGCCGGACAGCGTGGCGTCCAGGCGACATTGGAATACATCCGGCTTCTCGAGGTCGTGGACGGGCAGCTTGGCTTTTCTAAGGATGCTCTGAAGTGAACGAAGGGCTTGGACTGCGGATATTGAGCGAGATCATGGCTTGGGACGATGACCAGGCACGGCGCGAGTTCAGCTGGCTGCGCCTGATGTCAAAGCTGAAATATGATGGTTACCGCGATTTCCAGGCGGGCATGCGCTTCATCGAAAGCCTGGGGACATGGCTGCAGCAGTTCGATCCCGCCGAGCGGCGGACGGCCTACGAATTCGTCCGGCGATCGCTGATCTATGTCGGACAGGGAGAGATGAACCGTTTGGTCGAGCAGTTCTACCCCTCCGTTGTGCGCGAGCGCATCATCAGCATGGTGGCGGCGGAAAAGGCCATTCCGCGCTACCGGGTGCTCGTCGACAGCGACGCGAAGGAAGCCGCCGATCGCCTGCGGCGGCAAACTCTATTCATGGGCCTCAGCGACGGCGCGAGGATCGATGGGATCAGACATAATAATGTGGGTATTCTGACCAATGAGCAGTTCGTCCTTGCGACACAGCTTGATGAAGACAAGTGGCAGGATCTGGTTGACGATCTGCGCAAGGAACTCAAGGATCCGGACGCCCAGTTCAGACTCGTCTACCTGATCGACGACTTTGTCGGAACGGGGACATCATTCCATCGATGGAATGAGAAGAAGGGGAAATGGTCCGGCAAGCTTTCCAGGTTCAAGGAGTCGCTTGAAAACGTGGTCGGCGCACTCTCCGGCAAGCACGTGTTATCGCCCCACTGGGAGCTGTGCGTTCACCACTATATCGCGACCGACGCCGGCTCGCGGGAAATGGTCAAGAGGGTCGAGGATGCTAAGGTATCCCTAAAGACCGATGGCTGGACGGATACGATAAATTTCTCCTTCGGCACAGTGCTGCCGGGAGACCTTCCGATCGACAAGAGCCCTGCGTTCTACTCCAACTTCATCGCGCTTACTCAGAAATATTACGACCCCACCATCCAGACTGAACATACGGATGTTGGAGGTGTGGAACATCTCGGGCTTGGCTATGGGGGGTGTGCCTTGCCACTGGTTCTCGAACACAATACGCCCAATAATTCCGTGGCCATTCTTTGGGCCGAGACCGAAGGTGGCGAAGCAACGCCGGCGATGCGTCCGCTCTTCAGGCGAAGACAGAGGCATTCATAGGATCATCATGGTTAATCCCTTCGAGAAGCGCGCAACTGAATACCTTCGGGACGATGAGGCATTCCTTGCAGTCGTCACGCCCGAGCCCCTAGCGACCTTCTTCCAGAAACACGCGGAGGAAGGAAAACTTTACGACCGATTGACGACGATCATCGGGACGCCGGGAAGCGGGAAGACGACGCTTGCGCGGCTCTTTCAATATTCGACCCTGCGGACGCTTTTGCGCAATCGGGGCCAGGACATTTATGACGATCTTATCGATACCCTGACGGTCTGCGGGGCGATCGAGGCTGGATCACCAGCCGTCATCGGGGGGCGTCTGCCGCTCGAAGGAGAATATCGGGAATTCTGGGAGTTCCCGTATCCAGATGACCTCAAAAGCGGGTTGATGACCGCGCTGCTGCAAGCCCGGACCGTCCTTGCTTGGATTAGAGATGTTCAGTCGGCCGGCGCGTCCATCGATGACATCGAAATTGTTGCGCGGCCAGACGCGGAGGCCGCGCTAACGGCGATCGGCGGGACCGGGGCCCGGGGCCTGCTCGAGCGGGCGCGGGAGATCGAGCTTGCGATCTACAACATTTCCGCTGCATTGGTCCCTCCTGAGATCGAAGAGATCGACAAGGAAGTCGCCGCCGCGGCCTATCGCCCGTTCGACGTCATCGAGGCCTTTCGCCTGAAGGAGGGCGACCGAACCTTCATTCTAAAGCCGCTAGTGATCTTCGACGACGCACACAGTCTGCATCCTGCCCAGTTCCAGGCCCTCCAGCGCTGGCTCAGCCGGCGGGAATTGCGCGTATCGCGTTGGGTTCTAACGCGCCTCGACGCCTTGACGCCGGCCGACGTGCTCGTCGAAGTGAGCGATATCGCGCAGACAGACGAGCCAGGTCTCAAAAGATCGCGAGAAACCACCACGATATGGATGCAGAGTGGCGGCGATCGCCTCAATCAGCGTCGGGCGTTTCGCAAGATGGCCAAAGGCATGGCCAATCGGTATCTGGCTCAGATGGACATCTTCCACCGCCGAAGATTGAACGATCTCGGAAATCTTCTCGCGACCTATATCGAGCCGATCTCCCAATCGAAGCTCGAAAAGCTTGGCAGCCACATCGACAGCTTACAACGGCGCTATAAAATCACGGCCGAACGGCGCACGGGCCTTGAGCAGGACATCGCGGACTATTTGAAGAATACGATCGAGGACAGCGAAGAGTTGCGCCTTTCCATGCTCGGTGTCCTTTTTCAGCGGTATGCTAAGCGCGTCCCCCAACAGGGTCTTTTTGATGAGGCAGGGCACGATGCCGAACCTTCGCGGCCGCTCGTTGCCGACGACCGGGTCTTCGAGGGCGCCAAGATCCACCTGCTCCACAAGCAGGACAGACCCTATTTCTATGGTATTGATCCTCTGTGCGATGCCGGATCCGAAAATGCCGAACAGTTCCTGCAACTCGCGTCACGCTTGGTCGCTCAATCCGAAACGCAGCTGATCCGGTCCAAGCCAGCAACCCTAAGCGCGAGCTCGCAGCATACGCTCTTGAGAAGCCGAGCGGCTGAAATGATCCGGGAATGGGACTTCCCGCATCATCAGCGGGTCAAGAAACTCGGCGACGGTATTGCTGCAGCCTGTGTGAAGAAGAGCCTGGAGGGCAACGCTTCGCTCGGAGGCGGGGCGAATGCGTTCGGCATCCCTCAGGAGGAATTTTACGAAATACCTCGGACGAACCCGGAGCTTGCTCGCATTCTGCAGTTTGGCGTGGCTTACAACGCCTTCGTCCTCGTCCCTAATCATGGAACCAAGAAGCGCCTCTGGGTCCTGGTCGAACTGGGGGGCGTCCTTCTGCTTCACCACGGGCTGACTCTCAAGCGGGGCGGCTTTCTGGAAAAGCGGACGAGCGATCTGGTGCGAATTTTGGGTGAGGATTGAAATGGCACGCGATTGGCGTTGGGATCCCTGTATTTCACATAGCGGTGACGAGGTTGTCGATTTCATCGGCGATTATTTTGCCGACACCAACCGCAACGTGGTCGTGATTGCCGGGGCTGGCTTTGATCCCCGTGCCAGCGTGATATCCCGCAAGCTTGCCGGAGCGGGCGCCTGTCTTCGCGGGCTTTTTCTGCAGGAAAATCGGCCCACCCCATCGCCCGCTCCGGCAAGCTTGCGGGATATCACGCTGGCAC
>UCFC01000035.1 GCA_900471515.1 Hyphomicrobiales bacterium
GTTTGTCAGCGGTCTGAGCCCGCCATCTCTGGCGGGCTTTTCCAATGAAGCCGATGTTGCCGGTTATTTGCAGGCGGCGCAGAAGCGCTGGATGCGGCGGCACGCTTCTTCAAGCAGCTCTTCCGAGGTCGCATAGGAAATGCGGAAGTTCGGCCCGAGGCCGAAGGCCGAGCCGTGAACGACGGCAACACCTTCCGATTCCAGGAGCTCGGTGACGAAATCCTCGTCGTTCTCGATGACCTTGCCCGACGGAGCCGTCTTGCCGATCAGGCCCTTGCACGACGGATAGACGTAGAAGGCGCCTTCCGGAACCGGGCAGGAAATGCCCTTGGCCTGGTTCAGCATGGACACGACGAGATCGCGACGGCCTTCGAAGATCTTCTTGTTCCGGGGGATGAAGTCCTGCGGACCGTTGAGCGCCTCGACAGCGGCCCACTGGGCAATCGAAGTCGTGCCCGAAGTCTGCTGGCCCTGGATCATGTCCATCGCCTTGATGAGCTGGATCGGGCCGGCCGCATAGCCGATACGCCAGCCGGTCATGGCATAGGCCTTGGAGACGCCGTTCATCGTCAGCGTGCGGTCATAGAGCGCCGGCTCGACTTCGACCGGGGTGGCGAACTTGAAGTCGCCATAGGTCAGGTGCTCGTACATGTCGTCCGTCAGCACCCAGACATGCGGATGCCTGACGAGCACGTCGGTCAGCGCCTTCAGCTCGTCATGCGTATAGGCAGCGCCCGACGGGTTGGACGGCGAGTTGAACATGAACCACTTGGTCTTCGGCGTGATCGCCTTTTCGAGATCGGCCGCCTGGAGCTTGAAGTTGTTCTCCTGCGTCGTCGCGACGAAGACAGGCGTGCCGCCGCAAAGAGCGACGATCTCGGGATAGGAAACCCAGTAAGGCGTCGGGATGATTACCTCGTCGCCGGCATTCAGCGTCGCCATGAAGGCGTTGAAGAGAATGTGCTTGCCGCCGGTGCCGACGATCGTCTGTTCCCAGGTATAGTCGAGATTGTTCTCGCGCTTGAACTTGGCGGCGATCGCCTTGCGCAGCTCCGGAATACCGGAGATCGGCGTGTACTTCGTTTCGCCGCGGCGGATCGCGTCGATTGCCGCTTCCTTGATATTGTCGGGCGTATCGAAATCCGGCTCGCCGGCGCCAAGGCCGATGACATCGCGTCCCTTGGCTTTCAGCTCGCGCGCTTTCTGAGCGACGGCGATGGTGGCTGAAGGCTTCACGCGGGAAAGGGCATCGGCAAGGAAGGCCATGATATCGGTCCTACAAGGTTGAAACGGGCAGAAGGCCGGGACCGGAGTTCTGCGCTAAGCTCTATGTCCAATGTGTGACATCATTTCAAGCGCAAAGGCGTGATGGCGGCGATGATTCTTATTGATCGATTGCCGCAGCCGCGCCCGGAATCTGGAGCCGGGCCTCTGCCCGGCGCAAAACGGCGCCGATCCGGCCTCACGCAAACTTGAATCACTTTCTGAAGTCGGCCCCGTTTTATTCCTTAAAATCAAGGTTATCGCCTGTTTACCATTTGCCACGAATAAGCCGCAACAAATGCCGTGGCGTGCCGCAATTCGGTCGTGAGAGCGCCGAGATCGAAACGGTATTCTTGCATCATCCGACATTGGTTATTGAGGGCATGCCATGTTTCTGGAAGACGAGCGCGCGGCGGGGCGGCTGCGCACAAGCCGGGTTTCCCTGTCGCTGATGGTGGCGGTCATTGCGTTCGCATGCTGCGCCGTTGCAACCTTCGGCCTCTTTTCGGTCGCCGAAGCCGGGCCGGCCATGGCCTCCGGCTCTTTCCAGTCTTCCTATGCGGATCAGAAGATTACTGACGGCGTGACGGTGCTTTTTGCCGCCTTCGTCGCCGCAAACGGTCTCGCCATCTGGCTGCGCCGCGTCAAGGGCCTCGTCCTTCCGGGAGGCAAGCGCGATGGCCGTTAAGCCCCGGCGTGCCGGCAGGATCGAGGAAGCGGACGCTTTCGAGCCGCTGCCGACCTATATGGAGCTTGCAATGGCCGCGGCGGCGGCCCATGACGCGCCGCCTGCAGCGCCGAGGCCGCGTCTGCCCGGGCTTTCGATCGTCGAGAAACTGGCCGCCGTCGCTATCGTGTGCCTCGCCTTCTACGGCATGGCGCTGATCGGCTGCGGACTCTTCCTGAAAGCCGAGGCGAAGCGCACGGGCTTGATCACCCAGCGGACAATGAGCGCGCAGCTGCAATATGCCGATTTCGATATCCGCGTCCCTCCCCGCGTGATCGACTGACCGGCTCCCGTTCAACCCCGGAACACAAAACCGTTATGGACCGCCAATGGCGGTTGAAGCGCCTCATTGCCCGCGCCACCTTATCCTCGAATCGACGATGGGGGACTGTGATGGACGCCGTTTCGACTTTCCGTTTCACCGCGCTGTTCGCAGGCGCCGCTATTATTGCAGGTCCGGCCCTCGCCCAGACCGGCGATATCGTCAGGACGCAGGAAGTTTCGGTTCGCGTCGAAAAGCTCGCCGAAGGACTGGAGCATCCCTGGGCGGTCGAGGTCCTGCCTGACGGCGCCTATATCGTCACGGAACGGCCGGGGCGGCTGCGCATCGTCCGCGACGGCAAGGTTTCCGACCCGATCGAAGGCGTGCCGGAAGTCAGCGCCCGCGGCCAGGGCGGCCTGATGGATGTCGCCCTTTCCCCGGATTTCGCCACCAGCCGCAAGCTTTACCTGACCGCTGCAATCGCCAGCGACCGGGGCTCCGGCACCGAGGCTTTCAGCGCCACCCTCTCCCCGGATGAGAAGAGCCTCGACAACGTCACGCCCATCTTCACCATGCAGCGCTTTACCCGCGGCAACATCCAGTACGGATCGCGCATCGCGATCGCCCCCGACGGTTCGCTGTTCATCAGCGTCGGCGATCGCGGCAATCGCGACCGCTCGCAGGACTGGAAAGACGACGCCGGCTCCATCGTCCACGTCAACGGCGACGGCAGCATACCCGCCGACAATCCCTTCAGGGACAGCAGCAAGGCCCTGCCGGAAATCTGGTCCAAGGGCCATCGCAACCCGCAGGGCATCACCTTCGACAGCGCCGACGGCAAGCTCTACACGGTCGAGCACGGCGCAAAGGGTGGTGACGAGATCAACAATCCCGAGGCCGGCAAGAATTACGGCTGGCCCGTCATCACCTACGGCCGCGACTATTCCGGCGCCAAGATCGGCGAGGGAACGGCCAAGGAGGGACTGGAACAGCCCCTGCACTATTGGGATCCGTCGATCGCGCCCGGCGCTCTCGTCGTCTATCGCGGCAAGATGTTTCCGGAATGGGACGGCAATTTCATCGTCGCCGCGCTGAAGTTCCAGCTGCTGTCCCGCATGCAGCGGGATTCAAGCGGGGCCTTCACCGCCGAGGAGCGCATGTTCGAAGGCGATTACGGCCGCATCCGCGATGTGATCGTCGCCCCCGATGGCGCGTTGCTGATGGTGACCGACGAGAATGACGGCGAATTGCATCGGGTCTCCCGCGCCGCCGATCGGGCCGGCTAGAGCCTTTCCTTGCGGATCACGAATTTCAGCCCCGACCATATGTCGTCGATGGCACAGACCTTCACGTCGACGAGGCCGGTCGGCAAGAGGATTTCGCGCAACGCATCCTCCGTGAGGCTGCTGGTTACCTTCGAACTCTTCTTCGGCCAGGATATCCAGACCATGCCGCCCGGCCTGACGGCTTGAAACAGCCGGCCCGCCATCGCCTCGAGCGCCGCACGCTGCGTTTCGAAAACGTGGATGTAGTCGAAGTCTCGCTGAGGAACTGCCGGCAAGGCACGCGCGACCGAAACGAAACCCGCAAACCCGCCGATCTCCCCCAGCCCATCGGGAACATTGACGAGCAGGGCAGCCTGCCCCGGCTTGAGCCCGAGCTTCCGTGCAAGCGGCGTTCCGGAATGGCCCGCCGTCATTGACGCTTCCATGCGAGCGGCCATGTTGCCGGGCCGCCGTCGGCTTTGGCGTCGCATTCTTCCTTGATGCGCACTTCCTCGAGCACGAGCAGATCCGCACTGCCGGGCTCGGCAATATGCCAGGCATAGTAACTGCCGCAATCGCCCATGCCGCGCCCCTTCACGAAGGAGGTAAAGAGCCGCTGCGTCGCGTCATAACGGATATTGAAGGCCGTATCGCCGGTCGTCTCCGAAAACTTCAAGGGAAAGACCGTTCGGGAAATCCGGTCGCCGCGACCGCCATAGATCGCAAAGGGCATGTTGTAGGCGCCGGTCTCGCCGCAAGGCACGACGATCAATCTCATCCCGGTCTCGTCGGCCACTTCGAAAGCGTCGCCATAGGCCAGTCGCCGCTCTTCGATGTGGCAGCCGCCATTCTCGGGCTCGAGATCCGCCCGCACGACCTCGGGCAGATCGGCAAAGCGTGTAATCGGCCGGACGGTTGGGGAAGCCTCGGCCGATCCGCACCCGAGCCCTGTCAATACCGCAGCCGCCCCGGCCGCAATCAATCGTTCTCTCATCCACATGCTCCGAACCATTTGCGAAAACCTCGTCCTTGCCGAAAAGAAATGCAACTGCTAACCCGCTCAGCATAACTCCCAGGTGCTTTCCTGACATCGAGGCGGAAATGACGCGCATCCAGGCGAACCTTCTTCTGTTGCTTGCTGCCGCCATCTGGGGCGGCGGCTTCGTCGCCCAGTCGACGGCGATGAAGGCGATCGGCCCCTTCTGGTTCATCGGCCTGCGCTTCGCCATCGCCGCGCTCGCCACCCTGCCCTTTACCCTCCTCGAAGCCCGCAAGGCGAAAATCGCCACCAGCCGCCGGCATCTCGGCCTCTACCTGCTGATCGGCCTTGCGCTGTTCGGCGGCGCATCGACACAGCAGCTCGGCCTGCAGACGACGACTGTCACCAATTCCAGCTTCATCACCGGCCTTTACGTGATCTTCGTCCCGCTGATTGCCGTCTTTTTCCTGCGCCGCTCGCCGCACTGGATCATCTGGCCGGGCGCCATCATGGCGGTGTCCGGCATTTACATGCTGTCGGGCGGCCAGCTTTCGGCCCTGACGATCGGCGACCTGCTGACGGTCGTCTGCGCCGTCTTCTGGTCCGTCCAGATCACGCTCGCCGGAACGACGGTCGGCGAAACCGGCCGGCCGCTTGCCCTTTCCACCGCCCAGTTTGCGCTTACGGCGGTCTGCGGGCTCCTCGTTGCCGCCGTTGTCGAACCGATCAGCCTGGAGGATATCCGCGCGGCGGCACCCCAAATCCTTTATGTCGGCATCTTCTCCTCGGGCGTCGCCTTCGTGCTGCAGGTCGTCGCCCAGCGCTACACCACCCCGTCGCAGGCGGCGATCTTCCTCTCCGCCGAAGCGCTGTTCGGCGCAACACTCGCCGCGCTTCTTCTGGGAGAGAGCATGTCGCCTCTCGGCTATGCCGGTTGCGCGCTTATGTTTATCGCTATGCTTGTAGTCGAGCTCGTGCCTGAAATGACCCGCCGCCGCTCACAAATGGCCTGAACACGCGTCCATTTGTGGGGTATTCAGCCTTATCTGAAATTTTTTTTGGGGCTCGGCAAGACGCGCTATCGTTGCATTTTTGGTAAAATCTGCCCGGAACTTATATTGCAGACGATATAAAACGTTAATCATTTGCTCCCGACGAAGGATTTTTTGCGTTTTTGCGAAAACGGGCCATATTTGCGAGTGTGTTCTTAGCAACACGTTAAAAAACTTTTGCTTGCCAAAATCCGTCAAACGCAGCACTCTTCGCGCGTTCGGGCATTTTGCGAGCATGGGAAGTCCTTAAGAATTTGCGAGCCGGAAACGCTAATATTCCGGTCAGCCGGTTCCAAAAATCAGCAGGCGTTAAGTCCTGTCTGGAGCCGGCGGAGGTAGAGGGGACCTTTTTCTCACATTTCAAGATCTGCCTGCCAGCGTCTTCGCAAGAAGACAATAGCGTAATGCTGCCCGTGTGGATGGCGGGCGGAGACAAAAGGACCTGAGGCATGGCCGAGACTGGCACTGTAAAATTCTTCAATACCGACAAGGGCTTCGGCTTTATCAAGCCGGATAAGGGTGGCGCCGATATCTTCGTTCACATTTCCGCCGTTCAGGCTTCCGGCCTGGCCGGTCTGACGGAAAACCAGAAAGTAAGCTTCGACACGGAGCCGGATCGCCGCGGCAAAGGCCCGAAGGCCGTCAATCTGCAGATTTCAGGCTGAAGACTCGCGTAGGCGTGGAATTCGAGTTGAAGCCCGGCAGCCATGCCGGGTTTTGTCGTTCAGTCTTCATTCAGCATGACGCCACTAGCTTCCAAACCATGAAAGGGACCGCTCCCGGTTCCCGGTACTGGGATTTTACGCGATGAACAGGCTTGCAAAGACTATCCTTCTGACGGCAACCGCCGCTGCCCTCACTCTCTCGGCCATCGGCGAAGCGTCCGCACGTGACCGCCACTGGCGCCACGGCCACGACCACGGCAACGACGCGCTGGTCGGCGGTGCAGTCGGCCTTGCCACCGGCCTGATCGTCGGCTCTGCCATCGCCAATGCCAATAACGGCCCTGTCTACGAAGAGCGCCGCTACATCGACCCGCCGGTTTATGAGCCCGAATACGCTCCCCCGCCGGTCTATCGTGCGCGCCCGGTCTATTCCGAGCCTGTCTATGGCCGCCCGGTCGGCGCCATGGAGCCCTGGAGCCCGCAATGGCACCGTTATTGCTCCTACCGCTATCGCACCTTCGATCCGCGGAGCGGCACCTATGTCGGCAATGACGGCCGCGAGCACTTCTGCGTCGCGAGCTGACAGTCTCATAAATTGCTGAAGCACCAAGCGCCGCCCTCGAGCGGCGCTTTTTCATGTGCGGCGGCCGGGTCTCAGCCGGCCTTCTTCTCCCAGGGCATGGGACCGGCTCTGCCGCCCTCCTCGAAATCGGTCGACTGGCTGACGACGCGCCACGTGCGGTCGGCCTCGATTCGCGCCGCATCCGCCTTTTCCACCGCGGCAACCGCATCGCTGCCGAGCAGCAGTCGCAGCGGCGGCACGTCGAGCGAAGCAATGTGGAGCACCACGGCGGCGGCCCTGGCGGGATCGCCGGGCTGACGCCCATTGTAGCTGCGCTGGTACTGCGCCATGGCGCCGACCGTTTCGGCATATTCCGGGCGGCCTTCATAGATTGTCGTCGAGGAACCGGCGAAATCGGTGCGGAAGCCGCCGGGCTCGATGACGCTCACCTTGATGCCGAGCGGCCCGACCTCCTTGGCGAGCACTTCGGAAAAGCCCTCGACGCCCCATTTCGCCGCCGCATAGGGCGCGCGGCCGACAGGCCCGATCCTGCCGCCGACGGAGGAGAACTGGATGATGTGGCCTGCCCCCTGCCCGCGCATGACCGGGATCGCCGCCTTGGTCATGATGATCGTGCCGAAAAGATTGGTTTCGATCTGCGCCCGGAATTCCGCAAGGCTCGTATCCTCGATCGGGCCGACGTTGCCGTAGCCGGCATTGTTGACCAGCACGTCGAGCCGGCCGAACCTGGCGACTGCGGCCTTGACTGCCGCTCCCGCCGCAGCCTCGTCCGTCACGTCGAGCGGCAGCGCCAGAACCTGCGATCCGAACCTCTCGACAAGATCGGCAAGCTGGCCGGGATCGCGCGCCGTCGCAACCAGCTTGTCGCCGGCTTCGAGCACGGCATTGGCGAGCGCCCGCCCGAGGCCGCGCGAACTTCCTGTAATCAACCAAACCTTCGACATGGGAAACCTCCTTTTCGGTTCCCGATCCATTTAGGATCTATTGTTTCCTTTAGAAAGAAGGTACCTTGGAGATCTATACGCACCTGAAAGTAACTGTAATGAGCAACGACATATTCGATTTTTGCCGCAACCTGAACGACGAGCAGGATGCCCGCGCCCGCCAGATGCTGGAGCGCGCTGCCGCAAAATGGCCGTTGCGGATCCTGCACGTGCTTTCGGAAGCGAACGGGCCGCTGCGCTTTTCAAGAGTGCTGGAGCGGGTGGAAGATATCAGCCAGAAGGTGCTGACCCAGACCTTGCGCACGCTTGAAAACGACGGCCTCGTCATCCGCACGCTCTATCCGCAGGTGCCGCCGCGCGTCGAATACGAGTTGACGCCGCTCGGCCACGAACTGCTGACGCAGGTCGTCTCGCTCTGGCGCTGGATCGTCGTCCATCTCGAAGAATTCGACGCCGCCAAACCGGCGACCAGGGCCTAAGCCGGAATACGCACCGTCGCCCTCAGCCCGCCGAGCGGGCTGTCGCCAAGCGTGATGTTGCCGCCATGGCTGCGCGCGATATCCCTGACGATCGCCAGCCCGAGGCCGGTGCCCGACGCATCGAGGTTGCGGGCGCTGTCCAGCCGGAAGAATGGCTTGAACACATCCTCCCGGTATTTCTCCGGGATGCCGGGGCCATTGTCGTCGAAGACGATGGTCAGCCACTTGGCGCCATGCTTGGCCTCGATATGCAGCGTGTCGGCGTAGCGTCTTGCATTCGAGGCAAGGTTGGTCACAAGCCGCAAGAAGGCGTTCGGCCGCACCGAGATATCGTCCTCGCCGTCGATGGAATAGGTCAGCACCTTGCCATGCAGCTCGAAATCGCCTTCGAGCTTTTCGAAGACCTCGCTGAGCTTCAGCTCGCCGACATCTTCTTCCACCTCGCCCTTGGCGAAGGCCATATAGGCCTCCAGCATGGTCTGCATGTCGTTGACGTCCTCGTTGAGGCCGGCAAGGTCGGGATTGTCGCCGGCGAGCGCCAGCTGCAGCTTGAAGCGTGTGAGGATGGTTCTGAGGTCGTGGCTGACGCCCGAGAGCATCGCCGTGCGCTGTTCGATCTGCCGTTCGATGCGCTCGCGCATGAGGATGAAGGCAAGACCGGCGCGGCGGACCTCATCGGCGCCGCGCGGATAGAAATTGTCGGCCTTCTGCCCCTTGCCGAAGTTTTCCGCCGCCCGCGCCAGATTGAGGATCGGCCGGATCTGGCCGCGCAGGAACAGGATCGAGATGGTGATCAGCACCAGCGATGCGCCGACCATCCAGAGAATGAAGATATGCGTGTTCGACGCATAGGCCTGGCTGCGCTTGGTAATCACCCGCAGGATGCGGTTGTCGAGCTTGATGCGGATCTCGATGAGATTGGAATTGCCGACCGTATCGATCCAGAACGGCCGGCGGATCTCGTCGGTGATTTCGTCGCTCAGGATGCCGTCGAGGATCGAGAAGAACGGCTTGACGCGCGGCGGCGGCAGGTCTCCGTCCGGCTCTACCGAAATCTGCAGGTTGAGCTGGTCGCGGGCAATGCGGGTAATTTCGCTATAGTCCGCATCCTGCGGATAGGTGTTGATGACCTCGATGATGGCGGCGATGTCGCGGGTCACGCCGAGCGACAGACGCTCCGTGACCATCTGCCAGTGACGCTCCATGAACACGGCGGCGACGACCGACTGCAGAAGCACCATCGGAATGATGATGATGAGCAGCGAACGCGTATAAAGGCCGGTCGGCAATCGCCGGCGCAGCCAGCGCACCAGGGAGCGCCAGCCGGGTGCAGGAGAGCGGTCTTCCCGCCGCAAGCTGTCGAATGTCACCATTTGCGCCGGTCCCGCACCTGTCGTTTCAGTCGATGCTCAGCCTGTAGCCGATACCGCGCACCGTCTGCAGCCAGACCGGGTTGGCAGGATCGTCCTCGATCTTGCGCCGCAGGCGGTTGATCTGCACGTCGATGGTACGCTCGCCGACTTCGGCATCGTCTCCGATCAGCTCGTGGCGCGGGATCGTATCGCCGGCGCGGCGCGCGAAAAGCAGCATGATTTCCTGCTCGCGATCCGTCAGGCGAATTATTTCGGCCGCCTTCTTCAGCTCCTTGCGCGTCAGCGAGAACGTGTAGGGGCCGAACATGATCTGCTCGATCTTCGGCGTATCGCCGCTGCTGTTGCGCCGCAGGATATTGTTGACGCGCAGCACGAGTTCGCGCGGATCGAAAGGCTTGGAGAGATAGTCGTCGGCCCCGGCCTCGAGACCGGCGATGCGGTTGTCGGATTCGGCAAGCGCCGTCAGCATGATGATCGGCACGTTTTTCACGGCTCTCAGCCCGCGCGTCACGTCGATACCGGATTCGCCCGGCATCATCACGTCCATGATGATGAGGTCGAAATCGAGCCCTGCCAATTTGCGCTGCGCCTCCGCCCCGTCGGAGGCAACGGTCACGCGAAAGCCGTTTTCCGTCAGGTAGCGGTTCAGCAGTGCGCGGATACGCGTATCGTCGTCGACGACGAGAAGATGCGCCGCATCATCGGAAATGCCTGTTTTCACCGCCATTCAATCCGCCTTCTGTCTGTCTCTCATGCCTCGGAGGAATGCCTTTACGCCCTCTCGCGCCTGAGGGGTAGCTCCCTCGAATGCCCGTTCAATACGGCGCGATTGCGGCTCGGCAAGCGCGAGCGCCAGCTCCCTGCCCGATTTGGTGGGATAGAGCTTGCGCTGCCGGCGATCCTCCGGGCCGGCCACCTGCCGAATATAGCCTGAATCGATCAATTGTTTCAGCACTCTTGCGAGGCTTTGCTTGGTGATCTTCAGCGTGTCGAGCAGGTCGGCGACGGTCATGCCGGGATTGCGGTTGACGAAGTGCACGACGCGGTGATGCGCGCGCCCGAAACCGCTCTTTTCCAGAATGGCGTCGGGATCGGAGACGAAGTCTCGATAAGCGAAGAAGAACAGCTCGATGATCTCGAAATCGATGATCCCGGCATCCTTCATCGGCGTGGCCAGCGGCTCAGGCTTGCCTGCTTTCGAGCTCATCTGTCGTGGCACCCGGCATTTCCTTTCTCTTGGCGCGAGCCTTGCGAAGCCCCGCGGAACTTATGGGCTTCAATAACCTGTTCTCATGCGCCGTCAGCTTCCCCCGGACATTGCGCAAGCCCGCACGGACCGTTCCTTCCCCGGAAACTAAGGCCCGTCCGGCAAATCTCCAACGCACGCGCAATTTCCCCTGGCGTCAGTGGATAGAACGTAATGGGGACAACAATCAACAGACATGGTGCAACCGCGCCTGGGCCGCCAAGACTGGCTTCGATTTCCGAAAGGCTTGACCTGCGGCCGCTCCTTGTGGCGCAACGGCGAGAGCATGGGCGCTTCTTCCGGGCAAACCGCGTTCACGCGGCTGAAATTACGGGATACACCGCGGCGAAGATGCTCGATCATCGCGGCCGGGTGTCGGGGCAAATGGCGTCGATCTCCTCCTCGCCCCAATATCGTCTTGTCGGGGGTGGCGCCGTTCACACGCCGATCCCGCATTGCTTCCTGACCGGTTCGGCCGCGGTATTCATTCCCGAATCCGAAACCGGTCCGTATCGCGTCACGCCGGCGACAATCTCCGAAACGCCGGGAAACGAACGAAGGATGGAAATCTCATCGGCCGCGGTGATCGCCGCCGATCAAACCATCCGTCAGTCATGCCGGCCCGAAACATGCGTTTGCCGGGCCGTTTCGTCGCCCAGCGTCCGGGCCTTCAGCGTGCCTTGGCCATGACCAGGCCGGCAACCGTCGAAAGGATGCCGCCGCCGATCAGCCCGCCGATACCATCGGCGATCAGCCCGGTCATTGCCGCTTCCCCGCCAACCATGCTGAGCAGCATGCCGCCGCCAATGCCGCCGATGGCGCCTGCAATCGTGCGCGCAACGACATTGATCGCCTGCTGTTTCAGTGCCGCGCTGGCGACATTGCCGCCGACGGCCCCAGCAACCAGTTGTGTGATGAGCGGAAGTAGCGCTTCCATGTTTTTCTCCTCTGGCGATCTCCCCGATCGCCGACTCATGCCATCACCGGATGGCATGTTAGTATATTATCATATTTGCGAGGAGAAGTAGAGGATTCTGGCAACCCATGCGAGCGCTCGGCGGATCGTCGCGTAAAGGGCAAAGGCGGCCGGACGGCCGCCTTTGCCCTGGCTTTATTGCCCCCTGGCTTTATTGATAGACGTAGACGATGCGGCGCGTGCCCGGATCGACCAGCACCGGCCGGTCGTTGATGCGGACATAGCGATACTCGTAATCCGGAACCTCCTGGAAGGTCACGTCGGCGGGCACTTCGGCACCGACGACCACGTCGCCGCCAAGCTGCACGGCCTGCCCCGGCGTGGTGTCGATATAGGTGCGAACCTCTTCCGGCGGCGTGATCGCCTCGACCGAGCCGACCGGGCCGATCAGTTCGTCGTCGGGTGCGGGCATCGGCTCTGCCGGCAGAACGCCGGAGGTCGTCTCGTAGGTCACGACAGGCACGCCGAGATCGGCGCGATGCTGTTCCACGATGACGGGCGAGCCGCCCTGATCGACCTGCAGATATTCGGCATAGACCCAGCCGCGCACACCGTTCACATCGACGCGGCACCAGCGGCTGCCTTCGATACAGCCGTCAAGCACGGCGGTCGAGCCGCGCGTGGCAAGGCCGACGGAAGGATATTGCGGACCGGGACCGGAGCGAATGTTCAGGTCGTTGATGGAGGTCGCCACCATCTCCGCCTGAGCAAGGCCTGCACTCGCAGCCAGAAAGGCACCGGCCAGCAGAAGGTTTCTCTTCAGGGTCATTGTAAGGTCTCCTGTTGCGATGGGCTGACAACGCACGGGCCACGCGCTTGTTCCGCCGCAAAAGCCGCGGCTGAACGATGGCGCAAAGAAGGCGGCGACAAGCATCTGAAATCGCTACGAAATCCCTCCACGGCCAGCGCCAAGCCGCGATCCGGAAGCCGATAACTTCCTGTTTCAGCCTGTCGTCTGCGCGTGAACCGGCCGAAAATTCCGGCTGCCTTCGGCCGCGTTTGCGCCTATAGAGACAGGCAATCGAAAGACGTAAAACGAGGCATTCATGGGCATGCTCCAGGCCGGCATCATTCCGGTGACACCCTTCCAGCAGAACTGCACCATCCTCTTCGATCCCGATACGAAGGAGGGCGTGGTCGTCGATCCCGGCGGCGACGTGTCGGTGATCGCAGGCGTGATCGAGGAGAACGGCTTCAAGATCAAGGAAATCTGGCTGACCCACGGCCATCTCGATCATGCGGGCGGTGCGAAGGAGCTCAAGGAAAAGCTCGGTGTCGATATCGTCGGCCCGCATGAGGACGACCTGCCGCTTCTGCAGCGCATCGAAACCCAGGCCGAGAAATATGGCGTGCCGGGCCTGCAGAACGTCACGCCCGACCGCTGGCTGAAGGATGGTGACAAGGTCTCCTTCGGCTCGCACGAATTCGAGGTCTACCACACGCCGGGCCATGCGCCGGGCCACGTCATCTATGTCAACCGCGCCCAGAAATTCGCCCATCTCGGCGACGTGCTCTTCAACGGTTCGATCGGCCGCACCGACCTTCCCGGCGGCAACCATCGCCAGCTTCTCGATTCCATCCGCGACAAGGTCTTGCCGCTCGGCGACGATGTCGGCTTCATCTGCGGCCACGGACCGGGCAGCCGCATCGGCGACGAGCGCCGCGAAAATCCTTTCCTGCGGGAGATCTGAGCATGAGGCACATGAGCTGGCAGAACCCGCCGCCCTTCTTTGAAGAGCGCGACGGCGCGCTCCATGTCCGCTCCGGTGACAGGACCGATTTCTGGCAGGGCACCTATTACGGCTTCCGCCGCGACGACGGCCATTTCCTGCACGAAAGCCGCAAGGGCGACTTCACCGCCGAAGTCACCTTCTCGGGCAATTATGAAGCGCTCTACGACCAGGCCGGCCTGATGATCCGCGCCGATGAGGAACACTGGATGAAATGCGGCATCGAATATACCGATGGCGCCAGGCATTTCAGCACCGTCGTCACCAACGGCAATTCCGACTGGTCGGCTTTCCGGATCGGCCATGATTTCGACGCCATTTCGGTTCGCGCCACCCGCAACGGCGACGCGCTCTTCATCCAGTACAGCACGGATACGATGGACGAATGGCGCATGGCCCGCCTCGCCTGGTTCGATCCCGCCTTTGAAGAGGTGCTGGTCGGCCCCGTCTTCTGCTCGCCGCAACGCGCCGGCTTCGAAGCCGTCTTCCACGATTTCCTGCTGAGCGATCCGCTCTCGCGCGACATCCACTGAGGCCAGGCCCGCGGCCCGCGCCGACGATTGCCCGGCCTGAGCGGCCTACATCAGTTTTTGGCCATTCGGCAGCGGCCGCTCGACGGCCGCCAGAACGATATCGCCCTTCTCGTCGGCAAAACCGAGCGTCAGCACTTCGGACCGGAACGGTCCGATCTGGCGCGGCGGAAAATTGACGACGGCAAGCACCTGCCGTCCGACGAGCCGTTCCGGCGAATAATGGACCGTGATCTGCGCCGAGGATTTCTTGACGCCGATCTCGGGGCCGAAATCGATCACGAGTTTGATCGCGGGCTTGCGCGCTTCCGGAAAGGGATTTGCCTCGATAACGGTGCCGACACGGATATCGACGCGCTCGAAATCGGCAAAGGTAATCTCTTCAGCCATGATCGTCTCTCAGCTGGCGAGTTCTTCGGCGCGCTTGCGGGCCGCCGCGAGCGCCTTGTCGAACAGCGGCTGCATGGCGTCTTCAGCCATCAATACGGAAAGTGCCGCCGCCGTCGTTCCGCCCGGCGAGGTCACGTTCTGGCGCAGGCGCTGAGCGTCGTCGGGGGACTGGTGCAGCAGCTCACCAGCCCCCGCGACAGTTTCCCGCGCAAGACGCATGGCAAGGTCCGCCTGCAGGCCAAGCTTACGGCCCGCTTCTGCCATACACTCGACGAGATAGAACACATAAGCCGGCCCGCTGCCCGAAAGCGCCGTCACGGAATCGATGTCGGCTTCCGCAGGCACCCATTCCACAGGGCCGGAGACGCGAAGAAGGGCATTGACGCCATCGCGCTGTTCGGCGCTGACACGCGCATTGGCAAAGGCGCCGGTCACGCCGCGCCCGACCATGGCGGGCGTGTTCGGCATCGCACGCACCATGGCCGCCTCGCCGAGATGTTTTTCGAGGAAGGCCAGCGTCTTGCCGGCTGCGACCGAAACGACGACCGTCTGCGGCCCGACGACACCCCTGACCGTGGGCAGCACGGCTTCCATGACCTGCGGCTTCACCGCCAGGAACAGGACCCCGGCCTTGAGATTGGCCGGAGCGGACGTGACATGTGTGGCGCCGGCATCGGCAATGGTCGACACCATCGCCGGCGACGGGCCGGGATCGACCACGACGACGGCAGAACCCGGAACTCCGCTCTTCAGCCAGCCGGAGAGCATGGCGCCCCCCATATTGCCGGCACCGACGAGAACGACCGGATTGGCGGCGGAAAAGATGGTTGCAGGCATGTCAGGCCTCGCCAACTGTTTCGAAAAGAACGGCTTCCATCGCCTTGCTGGCCTCCATTCCGGACCAGACGACGAACTGGAACGCCTGATAATAGGCCTCGCACGTATCGAGCGCACTCGAAAGCAGCACCTCGACCTGGCGGTTTGTCGGCTCGGCGCCGCCGGCCAGCAGCAGCGACTGGCGGAAGATGACGACATCTTCCTGGCGCCACAGGTCGAAATGGCCCATCAGCACCTGTCCGTTGATCGCCGAGAGCAGCTTCACCACCTCGTTGACCCTGATATCGGGAACCTTGATGTCGAAGGCGCAGCCGAGATGCAGCGCTTCGAATTCCTCCATCCAGGAGAAGGAGACGTGATAGTCGGCCCAGCGTCCTTCGACCGTCATCGCAATCTCGTCTTCGCCGGACCGCTCGAATGCCCAGTCATTGCTAGACGCCACGTACTCGATCATGTCGACCGGGTTCGACTGGCGTTCGACTTCCAATTCCATAAGGCTCATGCAGCACCTTCTTGACCGGAATGAATGCGGCCCAACTTCGTGAAAAACACAAAACAAGACACACGCAACACCGGAAACCACCACCTGGGATGATCGCTGAACCGCTGCCAGACTAACGCAGTGAACCTGCCCGGAGCTTACCAATTCGCTTCGAATCATCATTTAAAATCAGTGTATAATGACCCTCGCGGCCTGCCAGCCCCTCTCACGGAAATTTGGCCGGGCCGGTTGTGGAAAGCACTTAGGGAATCAGATTCAGCGGGGGAGGTAAAAGACTCTGCCCATTGGCTTTTTTGGCAGTGTCCACAGGTGGAAAATCGCACCTGATTTTTTTATCGAAGATGCGGCATGTAACATATGCGCCACGCCGCACCTTATACAGCAACTTCTTTCGGCGGAGGCTATTTGCCCTTGGCGGCGAGCTTGGCTTCGAGCGCGGCGATGCGGGCGGCCAGCGCCTCGTTTTCGTCACGCGCCTTGATGGCCATTTCGCGCACGGCTTCGAACTCCTCGCGCTTGACGACGTCCATGCTGTTCAGCCAGCGTTCGGCATGGGCGTTGAAGGCCGTTTCGATCTCCTTGCGCACGCCCTGGGCAGCACCCGCAGCATCGGTCATCAGCTTGGCGAATTCATCCATGATGCGGTTCGTTCCGGTCGTCATGGCGTATTTCTCCCTTCGCACGACGTGAATGTCAGGCCTTGCGGCCACGGAAAATGGAGGTAGGGCTTCGCCGTTAAGGATGCAAGCGCTTTGCACGGGATAAGCCCCGGCGCACGGGTCCGTGACGAACAATGCACTTGACCCCCGCAGATCGCGGAGCCATGTTCCGCGCATCTCAACGGGTGGGAAAACCTTGCCGATAGCCGCTGATCTTCTTGCTATAATGCCTTTCCCTAATATCGATCCGATCGCATTTTCGATCGGCCCGCTGGCGATTCACTGGTACGGCCTGGCCTATGTCGCCGGCATCCTCCTTGGCTGGGCCTACGCCCGCCGCATTGCCGCAAACGATACCCTCTGGCCGAACGATACGTCGCCCATATCGCGGCCCCAGCTCGACGACTTCATCGTCTGGGCCGCCCTCGGCATCGTTCTTGGCGGCCGTATCGGCTATATCCTCTTTTATGATCTCGGCGCCATTATCGAAGACCCGATCCGCGCCGTGCAGATCTGGAACGGCGGCATGTCCTTCCATGGCGGCCTGGCCGGCACGACGATCGCCATGATCCTCTTTGCCCGCCGCAACAGCATCCCGATCTGGAGCCTGTTCGATATCGTCGCCACGGTCGTGCCCTGCGGCCTGTTCTTCGGCCGCATCGCCAATTTCATCAACGGCGAACTCTGGGGCCGGCTGACGGATGTGCCCTGGGCGGTCGTCTTTCCGACCGGCGGCCCCTTCGCACGCCATCCGAGCCAGCTTTATGAAGCGGGCCTCGAAGGCATCGTCCTGCTTCTCGTCCTTGCCGCGCTCGTCTACGGCGTCAAGGCGCTGAAGAGCCCCGGCCTCATTTCCGGCGTCTTCGTCTGCGGCTATGCGCTGTCGCGCATCTTCGTCGAATTCTTCCGCGAGCCGGATGCGCAGCTCGGCTATCTGCTCGGCACCGGCTGGCTGACGATGGGCATGGTTCTGTCCTTCCCGATGATCCTGCTCGGCCTCTGGGCGATCTTCCGCGCCCGCCAGGCAGCTGCCCTGCAGCATTGAAACGACCGGGACGACCGCAATGACCACCGCTTTGGGCGAAAAGATCAAGACGATCATCCAGGCCAACGGGCCGATCAGCGTCACCGACTATTTCTCGCTTTGCCTTGCCGATCCCGAACACGGTTACTACCGCACCCGCGAGCCCTTCGGCCGTTCCGGCGATTTCGTCACAGCGCCCGAGGTCAGCCAGCTTTTCGGCGAAATGATCGGCGTTTTCGTCGTCCACGCCTGGCAGCGCCACGCGACGCCCGCCGGCGTTCGCCTCATCGAGATCGGCCCCGGCCGCGGCACGATGATGGCCGACATGCTGCGGGTGATTTCGCGCATCGCACCGCCGCTCTTCGACAACATAAGCGTCCATCTCGTCGAAACCAGCGAGCGCCTGCGCGATGTCCAGAGCCAGACGCTCGAACCGTACGACGGCAAGATCAGCTGGCACGGCGGCTTCGACGAGGTCCCGCCCGGCTTCACGCTGATCGTCGCCAACGAACTCTTCGACGCGATCCCGATCCGCCAGTTCGTGCGCACGCAGACCGGATTCCGCGAGCGCATGGTCGGCCTGGATGCAGACGGCGAACTGACCTTTGCGGCCGGCGTTGCCGGCATCGATCCGGCGCTGCTGCCGGAGCCCGCTCAAAGCGTGCCGCTCGGCACGCTGTTTGAGATTTCGCCCGCGCGTCAGGCCGTCATGAGCGCCATCTGCCAAAGGCTGCGCGCCTTCAGCGGCACCGCGCTTACGATAGACTACGGGCACCTCGTCACCGGTTTCGGCGACACGCTGCAGGCCGTGCGCATGCACGAGTTCGATCCGCCGCTCGCCCATCCCGGCGAGGCGGACCTGACGAGCCATGTCGATTTCCAGCAGCTTGCGGAAACGGCGGCCTCCGCCGATGTCCACATCAACGGCGCATTGCACCAGGGCGACTTCCTGACCGGGCTCGGCATTCTCGAGCGCGCCGCAGCCCTCGGCCGCGACCGCGAGCCGCGCACGCAACAGATCATCCAGAGCGCCGTCGACCGGCTCGCCGGTGCGGGCGAAGGCCGCATGGGCGAACTCTTCAAGGTGCTCGCCGTTTCCCATCCGCCGATCGACCTGATGCCGTTCCGCCCGGTGGATTGACAGCCAGCCATACGCTCGCCAACATCGGCCGCAAAATGACAATGCTTCGCCGGGCGAGAACCGGCGAAAACGACGTCGATCCCTCTCCAAAAGACCCGGAATATCACATGACAGATGCGGCCTCCCCGGCACCGATCGAAAGCGCGCTGCTGAACGAAGCGGCCGGCGGGACGATCCGCCATGGCTATTTCACCCGCGCCGGCGGCGTCTCCGAAGGCATCTATCGCGGCCTCAATGTCGGCCTCGGCTCGCATGACGAGCGCGGCAATGTCGAAGAAAACCGCCGGCGCGTCGCCGCCTGGTTCGATCTGCCGGTCGAGCGGCTGGCGACCGTCCATCAAGTCCACTCCCCCGATGTCGTCACCATCGGCAGGCACTATAACGGCGACAGGCCGCAGGCCGACGCCATGGTCACGGCAACCCCCGGCATCGCGCTTGGCGTGCTGGCGGCCGATTGCGGCCCGATCCTCTTTGCCGACCCGCAAAACCGCGTCATCGGCGCCGCCCACGCCGGCTGGAAGGGCGCGCTGACCGGCGTGCTCGAAAACACCATCGACGCCATGGTGGTCCTTGGCGCCGACAGGAACAATATCGTCGCCTGCCTTGGCCCCTCGATCAGCCAGGCGAATTATGAGGTCGGCCCGGAATTCGTCGAACGTTTCCTTGCCTACGACCCGGCCTACGAACGCTACTTCATCCCCTCGCCGTCGGCAGGCCACGCCATGTTCGACCTGCAGGGACTGACCGTCCGGCGGCTGAAAGACGCCGGGGTGCGCGCCGAAAGTCTCGGCATTTGCACCTATCCCGACAGCGAGCGCTTTTTTTCCTATCGCCGGACCACACATAAAAAGGAGCCGGATTACGGCCGCCAGATTTCGGCGATCAGCATCAGGGAGACGTAAGCAGCATGGCACTTCATTTCGAACGGGCTGAATTCGCAAGCCGGCTGACCCGCCTGACCGAAAAGATGAAGGAAGAAAAGCTCGACGCGCTGCTGCTTTTTGCGCAGGAGAGCATGTACTGGCTGACCGGCTACGATACGTTCGGCTATTGCTTCTTCCAGACCCTGGTCGTCAAGGCCGACGGTACCATGGCGCTGATTACCCGCTCGGCCGACCTGCGTCAGGCGCGGCACACATCGGTCATCGAGGACATCCATGTCTGGGTCGATCGCGTCAATGCCGATCCGACGATGGACCTCAAGAACCTGCTCGTCGAAATGGACCTGCTCGGCGCCCGCATCGGCGTCGAATACGACACGCATGGCATGACGGGCCGCGTCGCCCGGCTGCTCGACGCGCAACTGACGACCTTCGGCCAGCTCATCGATGCCTCCTACCTCGTCAGCCGCCTGCGCCTCGTCAAGAGCCCGACCGAAATCGCCTATGTCGAACGTGCCGCCGTTCTGGCGGACGACGCGCTGGACGCAGCGGTCCGCCTGACCGGCCCCGGCGCCGACGAAGCCGAAATCCTCGCCGCCATGCAGGGCGCGATCTTCACCGGCGGCGGCGACTATCCGGCCAACGAGTTCATCATCGGCTCGGGCGCGGACGCCCTGCTCTGCCGCTACAAGGCCGGCCGCCGCAAGCTTGACGCCAACGACCAGCTGACGCTCGAATGGGCCGGTGCTTACGCGCATTATCATGCCGCCATGATGCGCACGATCGTCGTCGGCGAGCCGACGCATCGCCACCGCGAACTCTACAATGCCTGCCTGGAAACGATCCAGGCGATCGAGACCGTGCTGAAGCCCGGCCACACTTTCGGCGACGTCTTCGACATGCACGCCAGGATCATGGACGAGCGCGGCCTCGCCCGCCATCGCCTGAATGCCTGCGGCTATTCGCTCGGCGCCCGTTTCTCGCCCTCCTGGATGGAGCACCAGATGTTCCATGCCGGCAATCCGCAGCCGATCGAGCCCGGCATGTCGCTCTTCGTGCACATGATCATCGCCGATTCCGACACGGGCACGGCCATGACCCTCGGCCAGACCTATCTGACGACCGGCGAAGCCCCGCGCGCGCTTTCGCGGCACTCCCTGGACTTCATCGGCGCTTAGGGCGCTGACATCACTGGCAAGAATCCGGAATTGACAGACGGGTCCCCCCACCCGCATAAATTCGCACGGGGCTGATGCGAATGTGGGAAGGACGAACCGAGGGATGACGCGAGTTGCGACTGCGCCCACGCTCCTGATCTGCCTTGCCTTGCTTTCTGCCTGCAACACGACCGACGCGTTGACGCTCACGCCGCCCATGGAGATCGGCGATTCTTCCGTCAATCGTTCGTCTACCCCGGTCACGCAGAGCGAAGCCGAACGCATGGCCGGAGAACCGCAGCAGACATTCCCGGCAGCCCCTCGCCGCAACGGCTATACGCCGGCCTTTAGCGAACAGAGTTCCCCGACCCAGCCCAACTATTCGGCACAGGCCTACCGGCCCGGCACCGGCGCCCCGCCGACGACGATGCAGGCTCAGGCCGATGCAATCGCCCGCGACGGCTCTTCACCCGCCGCTTCCGGGCCGATCGAAGGCCAGGCCCTGCCCCCGCCCTCCGCCGCCGAACAGCCGACGGCGCCGCAGCAGCAGCAGACGCAGACGGCGGCCCTTGATCCTTCCGTCTCCTCCTCGACCTCGGCACGCGGCAACACGGTGCGGTTCCTGCCGATCATCGGCGCGCCGGTCCAGGCCGTCACCCCGCTGTCGCGCCAGCTTGGCGCGGAAGCCCGCGCGCATGGCCTGGCGATCAAGAGCTCGAACGACACCAGCAGCGACTATATCCTCAAAGGCTACCTCTCCGCTTTCGGCGACGCGGGGAAAGTCACCGTCGTCTATGTCTGGGACGTGCTTGACAATGCCGGCGCCCGGCTGCACCGCATTCAGGGACAGGAAAGCGTGCCGACGGCCGCCACCGATCCCTGGGCCGGCGTGCCCGCCTCGGTCATGCAGCAGATCGCCTCCAAGACGATCAGCGAGTTCACATCCTGGCGGCAGAGCCAGGGCGGTTAGTCACAAGCTTTTTATAAATATAAAAGTATGTGACGCCTTAGCCCTTGCATTCACCGGGAAGCTGGCTAAAAAGCGCGGCTATCAGCGCATAACAGGCGGACCAAGATGAAGGTTTTCGCAGGCAATTCGAACCGGCAACTCGCCGAAGCGATCTGCAACTATCTCAATGTTCCCTTAGGGAAAGCCAGTGTCCGAAGGTTTGCCGACCAGGAAATCTTCGTCGAAATCCAGGAAAACGTGCGCGGCGAGGACGTCTTTCTCGTACAGCCGACCTCCTTTCCTGCCAACGACCATCTGATGGAACTGCTGATCATGATCGACGCCATGCGTCGCTCGTCGGCCCGCCGCATCACGGCCGTTCTCCCCTATTTCGGCTATGCCCGCCAGGATCGCCGCGCCTCCGGCCGCACGCCGATCTCCGCCAAGCTGGTCGCAAACCTGATCACCGAAGCCGGCGCCGACCGCGTCATGACGCTCGATCTCCACGCCGGCCAGATTCAGGGCTTCTTCGACATACCCACGGACAACCTGTTCGCCCTGCCCGTTCTGACGCGCGACATCAAGAGCCACTACGACCTCAGCAACGTCATGGTCGTCTCGCCCGACGTCGGCGGCGTGGTGCGCGCCCGCGCGCTTGCCAAACGGCTGGACTGTCTTCTGGCCATCGTCGACAAGCGTCGCGATCGGCCAGGTGAATCCGAAGTCATGAACATCATCGGCGACGTCACCGGCAAGGACTGCCTGCTGATCGACGATATCGTCGATTCCGGCGGCACGCTCTGCAACGCGGCCGACGCGATGCTGGCCAAGGGCGCGTCCAGCGTGACCGCCTACATCACCCACGGCGTTCTCTCCGGCGGCGCCGTCACCCGCGTCACCTCCTCCAAGCTGCGCGAACTCGTCATCACGGATTCGATCCAGCCGACCACGGCCGTCCTTTCGGCCCACAACATCCGCGTCGTGACGACCGCCCCGCTGATCGGCGAAGCCATCAGCCGCACGGCCCAGGAAGAATCGGTCTCGAGCCTCTTCGACTAAAAAGGAGCCGGCATTCGACCGGCGCTTTTTGATTTTTGAGCAGCCGTTTGTTGCTGATCCGCACTGTGCTGCCCCGCCAGCGGTTGGCTATTGACGATCACAGCGCCATCTTCGTTCAAAACGATAGCCCGTTCCAACCCGCCGTCTAAGCGGCTGGTCTTGGCAAAACCCTTGATGCGGGATGAAAAAAGCCGGCCCGAAGCCGGCTTTCACTGCAGCTTGCAATTCCGGGTGTTTATTGCGGCTGAGCCTGCCCCTGATCCGGTTCTGCGGCATCCGGCCCCTTGATCTGTTGGCCGTTGATCGCCACCGACCCGTCGCCGGCAACGCTGATATCCCAACGCGAGCGGCCATCCGGATCGGTCTTGGCAAAGCCCTTGGCCATCATCATGCCGAAGGAGACCTGCTGGAGGTTCGGATCGCTCTTGGCAAGCTCCTGGATGGCGGCGATCGACTTGTCGAGATCGCGCGCCAGAACCGAAGCTTGGAGCGAATAGTCCTTCTGCGTATCGACGCGACCCTGCAGCCTGCCGGTGACGTCGATATCGTAGACATCCGAGACCGCAGTGAACTTCGGCAAGTCGACGACGAGAATGCCGTCATGGAAAAGCTTTTCGGCCGCCTGCTTGCCGCTTTCCTCCGAATTGCTGCCGGCCGAGAAATCGATCTTCATGAACTCGTCGCTGAAAGCGGCAAAATCCATGTCGGGCACGGCGATCTGCATATCGATGCTCTTCGGCAGGAAGGCGTGGTAACTCGCCGGCACGACCGGGCTATCGAGCGTCACCTCTGCGGCGTTCATGCCGAAGGCAAACCGGACGGCCTCGCTCGGCCCGGCGATCGAGAAATTATAGCCGAAGGCCTTAGCGCCACCGTTACCCGCGGCAGTACCGACCGTCAGGTTGTTGGCGGTGATCGATTCATTGAGCGAGGAAAATAGCGGGAAGGATGCCTTGAGCACCGATTTCAGCTTTTCGCCATCCTCCTTGCTCAGTTCCTTCTCGTCCATATGCTCCAGGATGAAGAATACGATATCGCGGATTTCCTTCGCCGGCAGGCTGGCGACATCGGCGTTGACGTCGATCGAATCCGCCTTGATGTTGACCGGTGGCATCGACGGGTTGGTGACCGTCTCCGACAGCGCGGAAAGCGAGCCATTGGTCTTGAAATCGAGACGACCGTTGCCACTGGCGCTGTCGGTCGAATCGAGCCGATAGTCCATGCCCGCAAACGTCACGTCGACCTGGTCCGTATCGGACTTTGACGTGAGACGGATGTCGGTGGCCTTGAAATTGCCGGAGCGGAGATAAGCGATCGCAGGATCGAAAACGCCGTCATAGACCATCGAGGCTATCGAATAGGTAAAATCCGTGGCCTTGTCATCCGGTCCCTTCAAGCTGCCGGAAATATTGAAGCTGTTATTGCTTTCGAGGTTCCACAGACCGCTGTCGAGCGGCGTGGCAAAAACCGACCATGGGGTCAGGCCGTTCACCACGACCTTGGTCGTGTCGATCTTGCTGAGCAGCTTGGCAAAATCATATATGATCTCGTAGCGGCTACCTGCCGGGTTGACGGTTATGAAACCGCTCTTTGCAAATTCGTCAGGCAACACGTTCGTCAGGCTGTCGCGAAGCTTGTTCGCCCCATCCTGATTGATCTCCGCCCCCTGCGCTGCCCCGAACAGCGATAGGGCGACAAGGCTCGTCGTCGTGACAAGTTTGAGACGCATCCGTACTCTCCTCAGCCGCTTTTGATGCGGCCATAGGAAGATCGGATAGCTTCCGGTGTCAAGCCGCAGTGTTGAGCGCAGCCGCCTGTTTTTCCATTCGTGCCGGACGGCCGAAGTAGTAGCCCTGGGCCTCGTCGCAGCCTTCGGATGTCAGCAGCTCGAGCTGGCTCAGTGTTTCCACGCCTTCTGCCAGCACGGGGATCGACAGGCCGCGCCCCAGCGCCAGGATCGACCGGATGACCGCCTTTGCTTCCTGGCTGGTCTCGACTTCGTTCATGAAGCTGCGATCGAGCTTGATCTTGTCGAAGGGGAACGAGCGAAGGGTTTCGAGCGACGAATAGCCGGTGCCGAAATCGTCGATGGCGATCGCAACGCCCTGCTGCTTGAGCGCACGCATGGCGACCAGCGCCTTGCTCTTGTCGACGATGATCGACGACTCCGTGATCTCCAGTTCGAGCCGCGATGCCGGCAGGCCGGTTTCCTCAAGGACGGAGCGCACCAGCTCGGCGATATTTGCATGGGCGATCTGGATGGGCGAAATATTGACGGCGATCTTGACGTCGTCCTTCCAGCTGACCGCCTCCCTGCACGCCTCGCGAAGCACCCATTCTCCGATCGGGACGATCGCGCCGCATTCCTCGGCGATCGGAATGAAATCGGCGGGCGGTATGTTTCCGCGTTCGGGATGGTTCCACCTGAGCAGTACTTCGTAGCCGGTCGTCTTGCCGGTCGCGACCGATTTCTGCACCTGATAGTGAAGGTACATCTGGTCGCGTTCGATCGCCGCCCAAAGGTCGCGCGCCAGCCTTCTCCGGTCGCGCGATACTTCGTCCATGGACTCGTCGTAGAAGCAGACATTGTGCCCGACCTCGTGTTTTGCGCGATACATGGCCAGATCGGCATTTGCGAGCAGGGTTTCGGCATCTTCGCCGGCGTCGGGGTAAAGCGCGACGCCGACGCTGGCACCTGGGACGATGTAGTGCTCCTCGAACTCCATCTTTTCCGTAAGCGCGGCCTCCAGCCGGGCAACGAAATCGTCAAGCTCTGCCCGGTCGCCGAAGCGCTTGACGGCCGCGAACTCATCGCCGCCGAGCCGGGCGACGAGCTCCTCGTCGCGCAGGATGCCGTTCAGCCGCGCGGCCAATGTGCTCAACACGAAATCGCCGGCGACATGGCCCATCTGGTCGTTGATTTCCTTGAACTTATCGAGATCGATGCCGATCACCGCAACCTTGGCCGACAGCCTCTTGGCAATCGTCAGCTGATGCGAGAGATAGTCGTTGAAGGTGGGACGGTTCGGCAGGCCGGTCAAAGCATCGTGCTTGGCCATGAACGCGATCTTCTCTTCGCGCGCCAGCCGTTCGGTAATGTCTTCGAACGTCGTGACCCAGCCGCCATCGGCCAGAACGTTGAACGTCGCCAGAATTGACCGTCCGCCCGTCGTCTGATGCACCAGCGTCTTCTGGCCGGAGCGCATCGTCGCCATGTGCCTGCGATAATGGTCGGTCGCCCTCGCCTCTGCGGCCTCTCCGTCGCCGAAGGCGATCTGATAGCCGTTGCGAACGATCTCGTAATAGGCAAGGCCCGGGCGAATGAAATTCTCGGGGAAGCCGAACAGCTGGCTATACCGGGCGTTTGCCAGGATCAGCCGCTCGTTGCGGTCGAACATCGAAATGCCCTGGCTCATGTTCTCCAGTGCCAGATCGAGGTTCCTCGATACTTCCTTGATACGGTCGCCGTCGATCTTGGCTTGCGTAATATCGCGGGTAATCTTCACATAGCCGATGAGGCGACCATCGTCATACACGGGCTGGATGACGACATGCGCCCAGAACGAGGATCCGTCCTTGCGAAAACGCATCCCCTCCGCCTCGTGCCGGCCGTTGGCGAGAGCGGCTTCGAGCGCGCGCTGCGGAAGGCCGTTGCGCTGGTCCTCCTCGGAGTAGAACCGGGCGAAATTCTGCCCGACGATATCGGCGGCGCTATAGCCCTTCGCGCGTTCTGCCCCCACGTTCCAGTTGGTGACGACCCCTGCGGGGTCGAGCATGTAGATGGCGTAGTCCGTCACGCCCTGCAGCAGCAGTTCGAACCTGGTCTCGCTTGCGCTCGCCTGCTTGGCGGCGCGAAAGGCAATGATGGACGCCGACATGCCCGAGGCAAGCATCGAAATCGACACGACGAGAATGGTCACGAGAAGCACCGACTTCGAAAGCGCCTGCGGTTCGATCGTGCCTGGCCCGCCCTCGACAATCGTCAGCGCCCCCATCGCAGTGAAATGCATCAGCACGATGCCGAGCGACAGCACCGACGCCGCAGCAAGAATGCTCCGGTTCGTTCCCTTCCAGTTCCGTGTGAGCGTATATCCCCAGATCGCCATGGCGACCGAGATGACCAGCGCAACGACGACGAGACGCTGATCCCAGACGATGGTTCCGGGAACCTGCAAGCCGGCCATGCCGATGAAATGCATGGCGGCGACGCCGACGCCGAAAGCCAGGCCCGCGGCAATATTGGACTGGGAAGGCGGAAGCGATACGGCGGCAAGGCCGGCCACGAAGGTGGAGGCAAAGGCCGCGCCGAGCGAAATCAGCGTCGGATCGCGACCATAACCGACGACAATGCCCGGATCGTAGGCAAGCATGGCGACGAAATGCGTCGACCAGATGCCGAAACCGCCTGCTGCCCCCGCCACGCAAAGCCAGATCCAGCGCGGCATGCCTTTTGACCTGCCGGCGCTTCTGAGGAACAGGATCGTTCCGAGATTGGATGCGAGGCAGAGGGCGCCAGCCAGAAGAACCAGTGTCCAGTCGTGTTGGTATGTCAGGCAGTATACGATCGCAAACATGAGAAAACCCGTTCTTTTCAGGCCCGACATCGGTCTGGCCGCGTTAAGGAACGGATAATCCGGGGCCTTTGCAGGTAAAGTGGAACCTTCTGTTCGACTCTGTGATTAACGGCCAACCAACGAAGGCTTATCAGCGGTTTTTGCAACCGGCCGCAAAACACCAGGGATTGTATCTTGCGGCCTTTCGGATGTAAGAGCGGCGAGGCGCCGCCGGGCCGATACCACCAGGGACATTGCCGATCCCGGCAGGCCCGTCACCGCTTGCGTTTGCGTGACACTTATATTATAGGCCACGCGTCCGCGTAGACACCCTTGGAGGCAACGCGGATGAGGATGGGCTTTGCCCGCCTCCGGTCCGCCGGCACAAGGCTTCAGGCCCGCTGCGGACTCTCCAAATAACCTCGAAAGGACTAGCCATGAGCCACGAAACGTACGAGCTCAAGGCCGAGGCGCGCGAACGGGTTGGTAAGGGGTCCGCCCGTGAACTCCGCCGCAACGGCTTTATTCCCGCTGTCATCTATGGTGACAAGCAGGCCCCCATTTCCATCGCTATCAACACCAATGAGGTGACGAAGCGCATTCATGCCGGTGGCTTCATGACCACCGTTGCGACCATCGACGTCGACGGCAAGAAGTACAAGGTTCTGCCGAAGGACTACCAGCTCGATCCGGTCCGCGACTTCACGATGCACGTCGATTTCCTGCGCGTATCCGGCAACACCCAGGTTACGGTTGAAATCCCGGTTCACTTCGTCAACGAAGAAAAGTCCCCGGGCCTCAAGGTCGGCGGCGTTCTGAACATCGTTCGTCACGAAGTCGAAGTTCACTGCCCGGCCGACGCGATCCCGGAATTCTTCACGGTTGATCTCTCCGGCCACAAGATCGGCGACAGCATTCACATTTCGGAAGTCACGCTGCCGAAGGGTGTCACGCCCGTCATCGCCGATCGCGACTTCACGATCGCCACGATCGTTGCTCCGGCTGCCGGCATCGACGAGACCGCTGCCGAAGGTGAAGCGGAAGCCTGATCGCTTCTACCAATTTGTAAAGCATAAGCCCGTTTTCCGTGAGGAAGACGGGCTTTTTCATTGCCGAAAAAGGCTCATTTCAGCAACATTTAACACATTCATGGAAGCATGCTCCGGCTGGTTGCGAAGTTCCCGCCCTGCTGCGTGACCGCAGAATATTCCGACCCCCGTGGAGCAAACGGAACCATGAATAATTCCGTTGAGAACAGATTTTTTGCGATTGTTTGCGGCGCGCTGCTTGTTTTTGTAGCTCCCCTTTTTGTTCTTTTTCTTTTCCTTTCCTCCGAACGGGCCGACAAGGAAATACGCGACCATATTTCCGTTCTTCTTGTCGCCAATGCCCAGGCGCTCGCCAAGCCGCTTTGGGATCTCGATGCCGACAGCGTCACCCAGATCAGCGCGACGGTCGTTTCGCAGGGCGCCATCGTCAAGGTGGAAGTCCGCGATCAGTCGGGCCAGCTCGACGTCAGCCAGTCGACCATTCCGCGCTCCTTCGACGGCAAGCTGGTTCAGGTTTCCCGTGCCATCATCTACAACACCGTCGACGGTCCGAAGAACCTCGGCAGCATTTCCGTCTTCTATCCGGCGCTCGGCCTGTTTTCCGGCCTGAAGCAGGAAGAGGTCGTCTTCATCTCCATCTTCATTTTCGCGGTGCTGGCCGTTTTTGCGACCGCGCTCATCGGCAACCGCATCTTCGTCATCCAGCCGCTGATGCGCCTGACGGCTGCGATCGAGGCGACCCGCCAGCTCGGCTCGCGCCACCATGTCGACTGGCAGTCGAACGACGAGATGGGCCGCCTCGCCCAGAGCTTCAACGAAATGCAGACGAAGCTTGAAAACGAGGAAACCGAGCTGAAGCTCGCCCATCGCCGCACCACCGACATCTACAACCTGACGCCCGCCATGCTTTTCTCGCTTGACGAGGAAGACCGCATCACGGCCGTCAGCGATTACTGGCTGCTGGCGACCGGTTATCACCGCGCAGCCGTCATCGGCCGGAACTTCTCCGATCTCGTCACCTCCTTCACCCGTGACAAGTTCGTCAAGCGCAAGAGCCAGCGCGAGAACGGCACCGGTGAGGTCACCGTCAAGTTCATCTGCATGGACGGCCGCATCATGGACGTCCTCATCATGGAGACGGCGCTCACGACGCAAGGACAGGAGGGCCAGTCGCTCTCCGTCATGACCGACGTGACGGAACTGAAGGCCTCCGAGGACCGCAACCATCGCCAGGCGATATCGGATCATCTGACCGGCCTGCTGAACCGCCAGGGTTTCGAAGCCGTGCTCGACAGCAAGATCGCAGCCGCCGATGCCGCCAACCAGGAACTCGCCTGCCTCTTCGTCGATCTCGACCGCTTCAAGTGGATCAACGACAATATGGGCCACGCCGCGGGCGACGCCGCCCTCATCGAGCTCGTGGAGCGGCTGAAGACGCTGCTTGCGCCCTCCGACGAGGCGGCCCGCCTCGGCGGCGACGAATTTGCCATCCTGCTGCCGGCCAAGAATGCCGAGAAGCGCGCCCGTGCCATGTGCGACCAGATCGCTTCGATCTTCGAGACGCCCTTCGGCCCGGATATGCATCTCAGCGCCTCCGTCGGGATCGCCATCTATCCTCGCCACGCCGCGACCGCAGCCGAGCTGCTGCAGAAGTCCGACATGGCCATGTATGCCAAGAAGCGCGACGGCAAGAACGGCGCCCAGATCTTCGACAACAGCATGCTTGATCACGCCCGCCGTCGTGCCGAGATCGAAGCCAATATCGAAGCCGGTCTCGCCGACGACTGGTTCGAGGCCTATCTGCAGCCGATCGTCAACCTGAACGGCCGCGGCATTGCCGGTTTCGAGGCGCTGATGCGCCTCAACCATCCGCAGAAGGGCCTCATGCCGCCGGCCGATATCATCAGCGTGGCCGAGGAGACAGCCAGGATCGTCCGCGTCGGCAATGTCATCATGGAAAAGGCGATCGCCAACCTGGCAAAGATCTCCCGCCTGCCCGGCATGCAGGACACCTATCTCGCCGTCAACTTCTCGCCGCTGCAGTTCGAGCCGGCGCTCGCCGCCCGCCTCGCCGCCATTCTCGGCCGTCACGGCATTCTGCCGGACCGGATCGTCGTGGAGATCACGGAAGCCGTGCTGATGCACGACAACCCGCAGATCCGCACGATCGTGACGGAACTGCGCCGCTTCGGCTGCCGCATCGCGCTTGACGATTTCGGCACCGGCTATTCCTCGCTGAGCTATCTCAACCGCTTCCCGGTCGATATCATCAAGATCGACCAGTCCTTCACCCGCGCCATCAACGATGCCGACGATGACGTGCGCCAGAAGAGCCGCATGCTGATCGAAGGCATCACCACGCTGTCGCACAAGATGAACTGCACCGTCATTGCCGAAGGCATCGAGACGGAGGAAGAGTGCGGAACGCTGCACCAGATGGGCCTCGACTACGGCCAGGGCTACCTGTTCCACCGTCCGCAGAATGCCGCCACGCTGATCGAAGAATTGAGCAGCTCACCGCCGAACGTGGCGCGCGCTTCATGAACTGACGAGATACGGGAGGTATCGCGATGAAAAGGCTGCTGCTTCTTGCACTTCTTGCCCTACCCTCTTTTGCCGCGCCTGCCTCCGCCCAGACGATAACCTTCGTCACCGAGGAATACGCGCCTTTCAACTACCGCGACGGCAAGCTCATCAAAGGCGCGACCGTCGAGCAGGTCGAAAAGATCATGGCCGATATCGGCGTCGGTTACACGATCGACGTGATGCCCTGGGCGCGCGCCTTCAGCCTTGCCCGCTCCACGCCGATGACCTGCGTATTCGCAACCGCCCATAACGCGGCGCGCGACAGCCTGTTCAAATGGGTCGAGCCGCTTCTCGTCGACCGCAACATCCTGATCGCCCGCCAGGATTCGGACGTCTCCGCCGGCAATCTCGAAGAGGCGAAGAAATACGTCGTCGGCACGCAGCGCGACGACTATACCGAGGTGACGCTGAAGGAAAAGGGCTTCACCAAGCTCGACGTCGCCAGCGATTTCAACGCGACGCTGCGCAAGCTGCTCGGCGGCCGCATTGACATGATGCCGATTTCCGAACTCTATTTCGACAAGCTGAAGGCCGACCAGCCGCTGAAAATGGTGACTGTGCTCTCCTCCCAGCCGATGGGCATTGCCTGCGAAAAGAACTTCCCGGACGATCTTCTCGCCCGCATGCAGGCCTCGCTGGACAGGCTGATCGCCAGCGGCGAGCAGAAGCAGATCTTCCTGAAATACGGGCTGCATCTGCTGAAATGATCGGGCGCCTGCCGTTCACGCCCGCCATTGCCCCTTGACTTTGACGGCGTTTCGCGGTGGTGAACGCCAACAGCTCTTGCAAGGAAGACAGGCCATGCTGATCATCGCGGGTCTCGGCAATCCCGGCGCGAAATATGCCGGCAACCGGCACAATATCGGCTTCATGGCGGTGGATGCCATCCATCGTCGCCACAGCTTTTCGCCCTGGTCGAAGAAGTTCAAGGCGGAGATATCGGAAGGTGAGCTGGCCGGTGAGAAGGTGCTGCTGATCAAGCCGCAGACCTTCATGAACCTGTCGGGCGAAGCGGTCGGCGAGGCCATGCGCTTCTACAAGCTGCAGCCTTCCGACCTCGTGGCGATCTACGACGAACTCGACCTGCCGGCCGGCAAGGCGCGGCTGAAGACGGGCGGCGGGCACGGCGGCCACAACGGCATCAAGTCGCTCGACGCCCATTGCGGCAGGGAATACCGCCGCCTGCGCCTTGGCATCGGCCATCCCGGCGTCAAGGATCTGGTGCACAACCATGTGCTCGGTGACTTCGCCAAGGCGGACCAGGCCTGGCTGGAGCCGCTGCTCAACACGCTCGCCGACAATGCCGAGATGCTGGTGCGCAACGAGGATTCCCAGCTGATGAACAAGATCGCGCTGGCGCTCGGCGGCAAGCCGGAAGAGGAAAAGCCGAAACCGGAAAAGAAGCCCGCGGCAAAGTCCCACATTCACCAGGCGCGCAACCATAGCCAGCAGAAACTTCCGGCAACCGGCCCCATGGCCGAAATGCTGAAGAAGATGTTCGGCAACAAGGGGGAGTGAGCGTGGCGGAAAGCGACGCCTTCGCCGTTCGGCCGGCAACCTCCGCCGACCTCGAGGGCCTGCTCGGCCTCTACCGGTATCTCAACTCTACCGATCCGGTCCTCGCAGCCGAGGTGGCGCAGGAACGCTTCTCGGCCATTCTGGCCCAGCCCGGCATGACGGTTTTCATCGGCTTTGCCGGCAAGACGGCAGCCGCGACCGTGACGCTGGTCGTCGTCCCCAACCTGACGCGCAACGGCGCCTCCTATGCGCTCATTGAAAATGTCGTCACCCATGGCGAACACCGCCGGCAGGGTTATGCCGGCAAGCTCATCGGCCATGCGATCGAGCAAGCCTGGAAGGCCGGCTGCTACAAGGTCATGCTGCTGACCGGCTCGAAGGACCCGGCCACGCATCGCTTCTATGAGAGTTGCGGTTTCCTGCAGGACAAGACCGGCTATCAGATCCGCCGGCCTGCCTAGAAGCCGTGGCCGGCCCTATTCCTCGGGCTCGGTGGTGAACATCAGCGGAAAGCCCATCTCCTTGGCAAGGTCGATGGCCTCCTTGGCCTTTGTCTCCGCGATATCCTTGGTGCAGACCACGACCACGCAGGAGCCGAGCTTGTGGGCCGTCATCATCACGCGGTAGCCGGCATCCTCGCTCATGCGGAAGACCGCCTTCAGCACGACGATGACGAATTCGCGCGGCGTGTAGTCGTCGTTGACGAGAATGACCTTGTAAAGCTTCGGCCTGTCCAGCTTGGGCTTCGTTCTGGTCTTGGGTTTTAAAGCAATGTCGTTGTCAACCATCGGAAATCCGCCCGTTGATGACATGGGAAGGGGTTTGGATCTGACTAAGCTTTTTCGATTGCAGAATTTCGACACCCGGTATCAGGCAAATCCCGCCACGGCAAGAATAGTGCCACGCGGCTGCGACGGCAAGGGAGCGGCGAGAAAAGCGCTCCAAGACTTGACCGCTCCCCTCCTTTATCCCATAGCCACGGCCAAGGAATTCTAAACAGCAGGTTTCAGCCATGGGCTTCAAATGCGGTATCGTCGGTCTGCCGAATGTGGGCAAATCGACCCTCTTCAATGCGCTCACCAAGACGGCGGCGGCACAGGCGGCGAACTATCCCTTCTGCACGATCGAACCGAACACCGGCGAAGTGGCCGTTCCCGACGCGCGCATGCAGACGCTTGCCAATGTCGCCAAGTCGAAGGAAATCATTCCGACCCGCATCAACTTCGTCGACATTGCCGGCCTCGTGCGCGGCGCCTCGAAGGGTGAAGGTCTCGGCAACCAGTTTCTCGCCAATATCCGCGAAGTCGATGCCATCGTGCATGTGCTGCGCTGCTTCGAAGACGGAGATATCACCCATGTCGAAGGCCGCATCGACCCGGTCGCCGACGCCGATACGATCGAGACCGAGCTGATGCTCGCCGACCTCGACAGCCTGGAACGCCGCACTGAGCAGACCCGCAAGCGCGCCACCGGCAAGGACAAGGAATCCATGGCCATGCTGCCGGTCATGGAAGCCTCGCTGAAACTGCTTCAGGACGGCAAGCCCGTCCGCACGCTGCTGTCCAGGCTCGATGCCGAAGAGACCCGCATCCTCAAGGGCCTGAACCTGTTGACCTCGCATCCGGTCCTCTACGTCTGCAACGTCGCGGAGAGCGATGCCGCAACCGGCAACAAATACACCGAAGCCGTCGCCGCCATGGCGAGAGAACAGGGTGCGGAAACCGTCATCATCTCGGCTGCGATCGAGGCCGAGGTTGCCCAGCTTCCGGACGAGGAAGCCAAGGAATTCCTTTCGGCCCTCGGCCTCGACGAAGCCGGTCTCGACCGCCTGATCCGCGCCGGCTACAAGCTGCTGAACCTCATCACCTATTTCACGGTCGGGCCGAAGGAAACGCGCGCCTGGACGATCGAGCGCGGCACCAAGGCGCCGCAGGCGGCCGGTGTGATCCACTCGGATTTCGAGCGCGGTTTCATCCGCGCCAATACCATCGCCTATGACGATTATATCCAGTTCGGCGGCGAAGTCGGCGCCAAGGAGGCCGGCAAGGCGCGCGACGAAGGCAAGGAATATGTCGTCCAGGACGGCGACGTCATCCACTTCCGCTTCAACACCTGACGCACAAGCATGCCGCGCAACAATGTGCAGCGCTTTTGCGATGACGACATGCGCCAGACAAAAACGAAGGCTGCCGCTCAACCGGGCGGCAGCCGCTCCACCATGCCCGAGGGCAAGGCGCGCAGCACGATGCGCCGGAGCGGCATCCAGCCCGTGCCGATGACAAGCACGATCACGCCGACGACAACAAGCGTCCCGAAGATGTAGGTGTCGACGGTCGCGCTCCCCTGCCGGAAGATGCCGTAGATCGCCAGTCCCAGCGTCAGCAGGCCCGACGTCACGAAAGCGCGCCGGTCGATAACCAGGCCGATCAGCATCAGGAGCGCGACGATGGCGACGACGACAGGCGTCTTGAACGAGTTTGCGTCCATGATATCCAGCCAGCCGCCGTCGAGCGAAAGCAAGGCCCGGATGCTGTAAAGCAGGGCCGGTGCCGCCACGAGATGGAGCCAGAAGGCGACATCCGATCGCGTCGTGCGGCGGAACCTGTCGCTGAGATCGAAGCCGAGCGCGGCGGCGAACAGGCCGACAGCGCAGGCAAACAGGATGACCGACACGAGCGTCGGGTGGTTGAGGATAAAGGCATCGTCGCCGCTCGCCCATTGCAACAGGCGGAAGACGAGCGCAAGCACAAGGGCAAGGCCGGAGAAGATCGTGAGCGCAAGCGCAAGCGGCACACGGTAGCGCAGATAGAAAAGCCCCATGATGACGGGGAAGGAGACGATGAACGTATCGATGCCGTCACCGGTCAGCCACAGATCGGCATTGGACGGATAGACCGACAGCATCATCCGGAAGGTCCAGGCAAAGGCCGCCAGCGTCAGCACCACGGCCGGCAGGGCCAGGCGCTGACGTTTCACGAGGATTTCCGCCAGAATCAGGATCGCCGGCAGAACCGCATAAAGCGAGGCGAGCCCCCAGGGGCCGGCAAGCGCAATCAGGATGCCGATGGTAATCAGCACGTCGTGGAAGCCGCGCACGAAGCGCGGCGTCTCCGTATCCGACCAGGCGGCATCGGCGAGCGCGCCGGCACGCACCTCGACGATCACGCCCCGTGCCTCCAGGAACGGCACGAGCCGCGCCCCGGCCTCCGCGGTAATCA
Source organism: Hyphomicrobiales bacterium (assembly GCA_900471515.1). Lineage (GTDB taxonomy): Bacteria > Pseudomonadota > Alphaproteobacteria > Rhizobiales > Rhizobiaceae > Rhizobium. The sequence goes on from UCFC01000035.1 coordinate 35,598, forward strand.
GCCCCTCGCGCGCCGCCTCGTCCAGTATCGATCTCAATTCAGCCATGCCACCGCCCCCATGCAATTCCCCTATGGAATCATTGAGCCCGCGCGGATGCTATTGTAAGCAGAGAACCCTGCCTATGATGGGAGATGGCGATGCCTGCAGAAAAGCTCGCTTATGAAGATTTTCAGCCCGGCCGGCGCTTCCCGCTCGGCCCGAAGGCGGTGACGGCACCCGAAATCATCGAATTTGCCAGGGAATTCGACCCGCAGCCCATGCATCTGGATGAAGAAGCCGGTCGCGCCAGCATCCTCGGCGGACTTGCCGCCTCCGGTTGGCACACGTCGGCGATGTTCATGCGCATGATGGCCGACAGCTACGTGCTCAACTCCCTCTGCGAGGGCGCTCCCGGCGTCGATTTCATGGAGTGGCGCAAGCCCGTGCTCGCCGGCGATACGCTGTCGGGCCATTCGACCGTGCTGGAGGCGCGCGCCATGCGCTCGCGGCCCGGCCTCGGCATCGTCAAATTCCGCCATGAGGTGGAAAACCAGCGCGGCGAACTGGTCTGCCTGACGGAAAATTCCGTGATCTTCGGGATGCGCAATAGCCCGGAGGCCGGCGCATGAGAATGACCGAACTTTACGAGACAGGCGACAGGACCGAGATCGGCTCCTACCTCTTCACTGAGGAAAGGATCCTCCGCTTCGCCCGCAAATACGATCCGCAGCGCTTCCATACCGACAGGGATGCGGCCAGGAACACCATGTTCGGCGCGCTCTGCGCCTCCGGCTGGCACACGACGGCCGCCTGGATGCAATGTTTCCTCAGATACTGGATGGCGGAGATTGGCCGGCTGAAGAGCGAGGGGCTGGAGCCGCCGAACCTCGGCCCCTCACCCGGTTTCCAGAAGCTGCAATGGCTGAAGCCGGTCTTTGTCGATGAGACGGTCAGCTATTCCGTGACCTTTCTCTCCGGCCGGCCGCTTGCATCGCGGCCGGGCTGGCATCTCAACACCATCCACTGCGAAGGCGTCAATCAGGACGCGATTGCGGTCATCCGCTTCGAAAGCACGGTGCTGGAATTCGAATAGCCGGCGCTGCGGCGATGCCGCCGCATTTGCCCCGAACGACGATCGTCAGTGGCCGGAAAATTCCACCAGCGTGTGCACGTCGACGCCGAGATCCTCCAGCTTCTTGCGCCCGCCGAGATCCGGCAGGTCGATGACGAAGCAGGCGCCGACCACTTCCGCGCCGATCTGGCGCAGAAGCTGCGTCGCGCCGACAGCCGTACCGCCCGTGGCGATCAGATCGTCGACGAGGATCACCTTCTCGCCCGGCTGGACGGCATCGCGGTGCATCTCCATCTCGTCCACGCCATATTCCAGGCTATAGGCGATGCGCACCGTGTCATGCGGCAGCTTGCCCTTCTTGCGGATCGGCACGAAGCCCGACGAAAGCTGATGCGCAACCGCGCCACCGAGGATGAAGCCCCGCGCCTCCATGCCGGCAATCTTGTCGATCTTCAGGCCGGCATAGGGCTGCACGAGCTCGTCCACCGCGCGGCGGAAGGCGCGCGGATTGCCGAGCAGCGTCGTGATGTCGCGAAAGATGATGCCGGGCTTGGGGTAATCCGGAATGGAGCGGATGCTGGCCGCAAGCTCCGAAAGCGTATTGTTCATCGAAAATCCGTATCTGCGAGGGGCATGAAACCCCGGCACACTATCAATTGCGCCGGATCAAACCAAATAAAAAAGGCGGCCGTGAAGCCGCCTCTCCGAAGCAATGAAAGATCGCTTAGTGGTCGATCCGCGAATAGACCGAGCGCTTGGTCAGGTAGATCAGCACGGTGAAGATCAGCAGGAAGACCATAACCATGAAACCGGTGCGCTTGCGCTCTTCCAGATGCGGCTCGGAAGCCCACATCAGGAACGAGGAAACGTCCTTGGCATACTGATCGACCGTCTGCGGCGAACCGTCGTCATAGGTGACCTGGTCGTCGGAGAGCGGCTTCGGCATAGCGAAGGCAGCGGCGGCGTGGAAATACGGGTTATAGTGCGCGCCAGCCGGAACCTGGAAGCCGGACGGCGGCTCCTCATAGCCGGTCAGCAGCGAGTAGATATAGTCCGGGCCGCTTTCCTGGTACTGGGTGAAAATGTCGAAGACGAACTGCGGGAAACCGCGCTCGACTTCGCGTGCCTTGGCAAGCAGCGACATGTCCGGCGGCGCCGCACCGTTGTTGGCAGCAGCTGCCGCTTCCGCATTCGGATAAGGCGACGGGAAGTGGTCGGACGGAACCGCCTTGCGGGTGAACATTTCGCCGTTGGCGTCCGGGCCGTCCTGGACTTCGTAATTGGCGGCGAAAGCCTTGACCTGCGCGTCCGAATAGCCGAGCTCGCCCAGCATGCGGAAGGGCACGAGGCTCATCGAGTGGCAGGCGGAACAGACTTCCGTATAGACCTTCAGGCCGCGCTGCAGCTGACCCTTGTCATAGTGGCCGAACGGGCCGGCAAAGGTCCAGTCGATCTCCTTGGGCTCCTTCAGCGGGTAGTGCGGGGTGGCGCTTTCCTCATGGTGGGCGGCCGGAGCCGCCGCCTCCTGAGCAAGAGCCATGCCGCCAAGGCCGGCCGCGACAGCGAGCGAGAGAATGCTTGCAACAAGCTTTTTCATATTTCTATCCTTCCCGTCCGCTTGCTCAGGCCTTGGCCGCCGCAGCGGTCTTGGCCGCTGCCGTCTTGTTGCGCTTTTCGAGCACCGCTTCGGTGATCGAATTCGGGATACGGCGCGGTGTTTCCACCAGACCGAGAACCGGCATCGCAACCAGGAAGAAGGCAAAGTAGAGAAGCGTGCAGAACTGCGAGATCATGACGTAGACACCTTCGGCAGGCTGCGAACCGAGCCAGCCGAGGATGATCGCGTTGATCACGAACAGCCAGTAGAACAGCTTGAACCACGGACGGTAGACCGCCGAGCGGACCTTCGACGTATCAAGCCAGGGCAGGAAGAACAGCACGATGATGGCACCGAACATGACCAGAACGCCGCCGAGTTTGGAGTCGATCGGGCCGACATTGAAGGTGATCGAGCGCAGCATCGCGTAGAACGGCAGGAAGTACCATTCCGGAACGATATGGGCCGGGGTCTTCAGCGGATCGGCCGGAATGTAGTTGTCGGCATGGCCGAGATAGTTCGGCAGGTAGAAGACGAAATAGGCATAGACGATCAGGAAGACCGAGACGCCGAGCGCATCCTTGAGCGTTGCGTAAGGCGTGAAACGAACCGTATCCGTCTTGGTCTTGACTTCGACGCCGGTCGGGTTCGTCTGGCCGGTGACGTGCAGAGCCCAGATATGCAGCACGACGACGCCGGCAATCATGAAAGGCAGCAGGTAATGCAGCGAGAAGAAGCGGTTGAGCGTCGGCTGGTCGACGGCGAAGCCGCCGAGCAGGAACTGCTGAACCCACTCGCCGACCAGCGGGAAGGCCGAGAAGAAGCCGGTGATGACGGTCGCCCCCCAGAAGGACATCTGGCCCCAGGGCAGAACGTAGCCCATGAAGCCGGTTGCCATCATCAGCAGGTAGATGACGACGCCGAGGATCCAGAGGATTTCGCGCGGCGCCTTGTAGGAGCCGTAGTAAAGGCCACGGGCGATATGCAGGTAGACGGCGACGAAGAAGAAGGAAGCGCCGTTGGCATGCAGGTAGCGCAACAGCCAGCCATGGTTGACGTCGCGCATGATCTTTTCAACGGAGTTGAAGGCGATCGTGGTGTCGGCGGCATAGTGCATGGCGAGCGTAACACCCGTCAGGATCTGCACGATCAGCATGACCGCGAGCATGGCACCGAACGTATAGGCGTAGTTCAGGTTCCGCGGAACCGGGTAGGCGACGAAGCTGTCATAGACCATGCGCGGCAGCGGAAGGCGCGCATCGACCCACTTTTCCAGGCCGGTTGATGGTTCGTAGCTGGAATGGCCACTCATAAATCAGTCTCCCCTCAACCGATCTTGATCTTGGTGTCGGACACGAATGAAAAGGTCGGGATCGCCAGGTTCTGCGGCGCCGGACCTTTGCGGATGCGGCCGGCCGTGTCGTAGACCGAGCCATGGCAGGGACAGAACCAACCATTGTACTCGCCTGCCTGACCGAGCGGGACGCAGCCGAGATGGGTGCAGGTACCGATCATGACGATCCAGTTTTCCTTGCCCTGACCGCCCGAACGGTCGGCGCCCGTTGCCGGGGCGTCGGCAGGAAGGTTTGCGTTGCGCGCGATCGGATCCTTGAGTTCCGACAGCTGAACGTCGGCTGCGGCCTGCACTTCTTCGGGCGTGCGGTTGCGGATGAAGACCGGCTTGCCGCGCCACTTGACGGTCAGCGACATGCCGGGCTCGAGGCTCGCCACATCGACCTCGATGGAAGCCAGCGCCAGCGTCGACGCGTCCGGACGCATCTGATCGATGAACGGCCAGGCAACCGCAACGGCCCCGACCGCACCAGCCATGCCGGTGGTGAGATAAAGAAAATCACGGCGAGTGGGCTCTGAGGCCTCGCTTGTCGTTACGTGTTCGCTCACGGCTTAACCATCCTCTGCGCAATTGTCGCGGAATTCCGCCCTGCCCCTCCAGAGGCGGCGAATCTATCAGAACATATTTCGGCCATAGATTCCCCACCAATCCGGCGCGTTCTATGCTTGATCGCAAATTATGTCCAGCCTTGACAAGGGGATGGGGGCACAATGTCGCGGGAAATTTCAGTGAATTTTTTAAGGCAATCACTGACTTGCAAGTTGGTTGCGTTGCAACAAAGAAGGGGTCGTGTTAGGCGCTGCTGAGTTTGCCATACGAATCTGGATTTGCGCCGATGAGGCATACCGTCTTCTGCGTATTGAGCGTCCTCATCACCATCGTCCTGGCCCTCGTTTCGCTCCGTTACGTCACCGGTTTCTGGCTGCTGTCCTTCGTCTACAGCTTCCAGATCCATCTGAGCCTCATCTGCGCCGTCGGTGCGGTCGTCGCCCTGTTTTTCAAGCGGCACTGGTACGGCTTCCTGATGCTGGCCGTGGCGACCTTCCTGAATATCCACGGCGTCATCATGCTGCGCGAATTCGTCGGCAGGACGCCGCAGCAGGATGCCCCCCGGCTTTTCCGCCTCATGTCCTTCAACGTCGAGATCGACAACTGGATCAACAACGAAAAGATCGCCGATGCCGTGCTGGCATCGGGTGCCGACGTCGTCGATCTCATGGAGGCCGTGCCGATCTTCCCGCAGCTGCCGCGGCTGCAGCAGATCTATCCCTACCGCATCGGCTGCGACACGATCGAGGTCTGCGATACGCTGATCCTGTCGAAACGTCCGTTCGCTCACTATGAAATTCAGGATCTCGGCAATCTCTGGAAGCGGCGGCTCGTGTCGGCATCGATCGATTTCGACGGAACGCCGGTCGATTTCTTGTTCACGCACCTCACCAAGCCCTATTTCGACGATTTTCAGAACGAAGAGCTGGTCGATCTGAAAACCGCCATGCAGAGCCATACGGGCGCGCTGGTCGTTGCCGGGGATTTCAATTCCTCGATCCTGGCGCCGACGATCCAGGAACTTTTGCGCGGCACCGGGCTCACCACGGCCTTTCCCGAACCGACGACCTGGCCGGTCGTCGCCGGGCCGTTCGGCATCAGCATCGACCACATTTTCGCAAGGCCGCCGCTGCTCATCCGCTCCACGAGCCGGCTGGAGGACAGTTTCGGCTCGAACCACTACGGCCTAATCAGCGATTTCGTTCGCGAATACTGAGCGCGTTTGCTCGTCCCCGGATGCCAGGAAGCCGCCGGACTGGCGTGCCCAGAGTTCGGCATAGAGCCCGCCCTGCTTCAGAAGCGCATCATGCGTGCCTTCCTCGATAATCCTGCCGCGATCGACCACGACAAGCCTGTCGAGTGCGGCGATCGTCGAAAGCCGGTGGGCGATTGCCAGCACCGTCTTGCCTTCCATCACGCGGTTGAGGTTCGACTGGATCGCCTCTTCCACTTCCGAATCGAGCGCCGACGTCGCCTCGTCGAGAACGAGGATCGGCGCGTCCTTGAGCATGACGCGCGCAATGGCGATGCGCTGGCGCTGCCCGCCCGAGAGCTTGACGCCGCGTTCGCCGACATGCGCGTCGAAACCCGCCCGCCCCTGCTGGTCCCGCAGCCGCTCGATGAAGTCGAGCGCCTCGGCGCGTCTGGCGGCTTCGAAAAGACGCTCCTCGCCGGCATCGGGCCGGCCGAACAGAATATTGTCGCGCACGGACCGGTGTAGCAGCGAGGTATCCTGGCTGACCATGCCGATCTGCATGCGCAGCGATTCCTGCGTGACACCGGCAATATCCTGCCCGTCGATGAGGATGCGCCCGCCTTCGAGATCGTAGAGACGCAGAAGAACATTCACGAGCGTCGACTTGCCCGCACCCGAGCGGCCGATGATGCCGACCTTTTCGCCGGGGCGGATCGTCAGCGAGAAATTGTCGATGACCGCATTCTCCTTGCCGTAGTGGAAGGAAACGTTCTCGAAGCGGATCCCCGGCTGCTTGATGACGAGTTCCCTGGCATCGGGACGGTTGACGAGATGCAGCGGCTGGGAAATCAGCTCGGCCGCATTCTGGATGGTGCCGAGATTGCGCATGATGCCGTTGAACTGCGTCATCAGTCGGCCGAGCAGGAAGTTCAGCCTCAGAACCAGCGTCAGCGAAAAGGCAACCCCGCCCGAACTGATCAGCCCGCGCAGCCACAGATCGACGCTGATGCCGGCCATGGTGACGATCATCAGGCCCGACAGCAGCGCCATGGACGCGCGCACCCCGGTGATGAAGCGGGTGAACTGCAGCACGGTGTCCTGATAGGCGTTGAAGCCGTCGAGCATGTAGCGGTCGCTCTCCTCGTCGCGCGCGAAGAGCTTCAGCGTCTGGATATTGCTGTAGGCATCGACGATACGGCCGTTGAGCAGCGAGGCGGCTTCCGCGGTCTCGCGCGAATGGAAGCGAATGCGCGGCACGAAATAGCGGGCAAGCACGCTGAAAGCCGCCAGCCAGAACAGAACCACCGCCGCCAGCGAGAAATCGAGCTGCCCGACCAGAACCAGCGTCGTGACGGCATAGATGCCGACGAACCACACGCTTTCCATCAGCGACGTGACAAGATCGCCGGTCGCCTGCCCCGCCGACCAGACCTTGGTGACGATGCGGCCGGAAAAATCGCTCTGGAAGAAGGCAAGCGACTGGCGCGACACATGCAGATAGGACTGCCAGCGCGCCAGGTTGTAGAAACCCGGCGTGATGACCTGCTGGTCGATCAGCGCGATCAGGAAGGCGACGACGAAGCGAACGATGCCGATCAGCGCCAGCATGCCGAAAAGCTCGCCGCCGTGGGCGGCCAGAAGCGTGCTCCAACCGGCGCCGGGCTTGATCGTGCTGAGAATGTCGACGAGCCGCCCGACGAACCAGAAGAGCGCGGCCTCGATCGCCGCCGACATGCCGCCGAGCACCAGCATGGCGAGGAACGGCCATCTGGCCTGGCCGATATAGAACCAGATGAATCCGAACGTATTGCGCGGCGGCTGAAGATTGTCGCGGGCGCGGAAAGGATCTATCCAGGTTTCGAACAGGCGAAGGATCGGAGTGAGCAGCATCACCGCGATATAGGCCCGTTCAGAATTGCGGCAAAGAGAATATAGGCCAGCCGCAACCTTATATTTTCGTAATGAACGGTAATATCGGCGTCATCTGCATTGATACGGGTGGAAGCGGCCACAATCTCATGCCATGATCGCGTCTTACCGGAGACCGCAGATATGGAAACGAAAACGCTCAATGCGCATCTTCCGCTTCCCCTTGCGGAAAAGCTCGATGCCCTGGCGGACGCGCTGGACGTGCCGCGCGACAGCATCGTGACGGAAGCAATCGCAAGCTGGATCGAACGGGAAGAGCGCCAGCGCATCTTCACGCTGCAATCGCTCGCGTCGAATTCGATCATCGTGGTGGAGCATCATCGCGTCATCGACTGGGCCGACAGCCTCTGCGCCGATCGGGTGCGCACGATCTGAACGGCAGATCATCTTTTCAACCGGATGAAAGACAGGCCCTTCCCACTTATGCGGGAAGGGCTGTTTCTTACTCGGCTGCCACTTCCGCCTCTTCCTCGTGGTCGGCGAGGAAGCCACCGGACTGGCGGTTCCACAGGTCGGCATAGATGCCGCCGTGGCTCACCAGCTCGCCATGCGTGCCGCTTTCGATGATGCGGCCCTTGTCGAGCACGATCAGCCGGTCCATCTCCGTCAGCGTCGACAGGCGGTGGGCGATCGCGATGACGGTCTTGCCTTCCATCAGCGCAAAGAGGTTTTCCTGGATCGCCGCTTCCACTTCGGAATCGAGCGCCGAGGTCGCCTCGTCGAGGACCAGGATCGGCGCGTCCTTCAGGAAGACGCGGGCGATGGCGATGCGCTGGCGCTGGCCGCCGGAAAGCTTCACGCCGCGCTCGCCCACCTGTGCGTCGAGCCCCTTGCGGCCCTGCATGTCGACAAGCCCTTCGATGAACTCCCAGGCATTTGCCCGCCTTGCCGCCTCGATCACGTCCTCATCGCTCGCCTCCGGACGCCCATAGGCGATATTGTCGCGGATCGAGCGATGCAGGAGCGACGTATCCTGCGTCACAACGCCGATCAGCGCACGAAGGCTGTCCTGCGACACTTCGGCAATATCCTGCCCGTCGATGGTGATGCGCCCCGCCTCCAGATCGTAGAAACGCAGAAGCAGGTTCATCAGCGTCGTCTTGCCGGCACCCGAGCGGCCGACGAGGCCGACCTTCTCGCCTGCCCTGATATCGAGCGACAGGTTGTCGATGACGCCCTTGCCCTTGCCGTAGTGGAAGCCGATGCGTTCGTAATGGATCGCACCTTTCTTCGCTGTGAGCTGCGGCGCACCCGGCTTGTCGACGATATCGTGCTGCTTCGACATCATCTCCATGCCGTCATAGACCGTGCCGATGTTCTCGAAGAGGGCCGAGACCTCCCACATGATCCACTGCGACATGCCGTTGACGCGCATGGCAAGGCCGATGGCGATGGAAATCGCGCCGACCGAGATCGTGCCGTTCAGCCAGAGCCAGATCGACAGGCTGGAGATGATGAACAGCGAGACGCAATTGTTCATGTAGACGCTCATATGGAACAGCGTCACCTTGCGCATCTGCTGGTGCACCGTATCCAGGAAGCTATCCATGCTCTCCTTGGCATAGATCTCTTCGCGCCCCGCATGGGAAAACAGCTTCACGGTGGCAATGTTCGTGTAACTGTCCACCACGCGGCCCGTCATCAGCGAGCGCGCATCCGCCTGCTGTGCCGCGATCTTGCGAAGCCGCGGCACGAAATAGGCGACGATGCCGATATAGACGCCGAGCCACGCGAGGATCGGCAGCATCAGCCGCCAGTCGGCGGCCGCGATGATGACGATCATCGACAGGAAATAGGTCACGACATAGACGAAAACGTCGAGGATCTTCATGACCGTTTCGCGCACCGCAAGCGACGTCTGCATGACCTTGGTGGCAACGCGTCCGGCAAACTCGTTGGCGAAGAAGGACATGCTGTGGCGCAGCAGGAAGCGGTGCATCTGCCAGCGCGCGATCATCGGATAATTGCCGAGCATCATCTGGTGCATGATGAGCGAATCGAGACCGGCGACGAGCGGCAGGCCGATCAGCACCAGGGCACCCATCCAGATGAGCTTGTGGCCCTCGTTCTGCAGGAAGGTCGCGCGGTCGGCATTCGTCAGCCAGTCGACGATATCGCCGAGAAACTGAAAAAGCGCCACTTCGCCGACGGCGATCAGGGCCGTCAGAAAGGCCATGAGCGCAAGCCATCCCGCCGCGGGCTTGGTATAGTGCCAGCAGAAGGCAAAAAGACCCTTCGGGGGAGCAACCGGCTCCGCGCTCGGAAAGGGGTTAAGTCGCTGTTCGAACCAGCCAAACATGAAAATCGCTCCGGAACTTCCGCATCCCGGCCCCGGCTTCGCACCCGCAGGGGCGCATGCAAGCTCATATGGGAACCGGAGGCTCAAGGGGCGAGGCCATGGCGGCCGCGCAATGAATCAAATGGGCAATGGGGAAAAGAAAAGCGCCTTACACGCGCCAGGTCGCCAAGCGTGGCATCACGGGCGGGAGGCGCATCAGCACAAATGTATCCATGTCGGCGCTCCCTGTTGGCGATTGAAGACATGCACCGATAACGCGAAAATGCCTAAATTTCCAGCCCCGCCTTACGGGAAAATGATGCTTGAATGGTCAAAAAGCGCCTTGTTGCTTCAAAATCACAGTTCGGATAGGCCATTTTCCCATCACGGCAACGGACAACTTCCCATGGCAGACCTCAGACTGGCGCTCTACCAGCCCGATATTCCGGGCAATACCGGCACGATCCTGCGGCTTGCCGCCTGCCTGGGTTTTGCGGTCGATATCATCGAGCCCGCCGGCTTCGACATTTCCGACCGGAACCTGAAACGCGCGGGCATGGACTATCTGGCCACAGCAGCCCTCACCCGCCACGTCAATTGGGACCGTTTCGAGGAATGGCGCGCGGGGACCGGCCGCCGCCTGGTCCTCGCCACCACGAAAGCCGCGCAGCGCTACACGGATTTCGCCTTCCGTCCCGACGATATCCTGCTCTTCGGCCGCGAAAGCGCCGGCGCGCCCGACCACGTGCATGAACGCGCCGACGGCCGCATCCTGATTCCCATGGTGCAAGGCCAGCGCTCGATCAACCTTGCCGTCTCCGCCGCGATGATAACGGGCGAAGCCATGCGCCAGACCGCCTGGTCCTGAACCGGCGCCGATGCCGATCCCTGGCGGCCCATATGTCGCAAACCGCGCTTTGAATCGACGCAAAAGCGCCTATATTAATTAGCCAGGCAATCAATAAACCTGCGCAAGCAGCGAGATTCCAATGATTTGCTCGACTGCGGAAACGCAGGGGGCGAGAAGACCTTCTCAAGAAGAAGAACAAGACCGAGGCCATGGAATCCACGATCGTCATGATCAATCTCTTCGGCGCGATTGCGCTTCTGCTCTTCGGCCTGGCCCAGGTCAAGGACGGCGTCACACGCGCCTTCGGCGCGCGCCTGCGGACCGGACTTGCGACAGGCACGGCAACCGGGCCTCGGTCCATCCTGTCGGGTTTTCTCGCCACCGTCGCCCTGCAGAGTTCGACGGCGACGGCCCTGATGACGGCCTCTTTCGTGGAGCGCGATCTCATCAAGCCGCGCATGGCGCAGATCGTGCTGCTCGGCGCAAATGTCGGAACCGCCGTCACCGCCTGGATCGTCGCGACCGGCATCGAATGGCTGTCGCCGCTGCTCATCCTCGGCGGCATCGTGCTTTATCGCGGAAAATCGACCACGCGCCATGGCGGCGGCGCCGCCTTGATCGGCATCGGCCTGATGCTGCTCTCCCTGCATCTGCTCAGCAACGCGACGGAACCCATGCGCACGTCGCCGGCGCTGGCTGCATTCATCGGCCTGCTCAGCGATGCCTGGCCCGTCGCCCTGGCCTTCTCTGCGGCACTTGCCTTCGTTTCGTCGTCGAGCCTTGCCGTCGTCGTCCTGATCCTGTCGCTTGCCTCGACCGGCATCGTATCGCCGGAACTGATCATCGTTCTCGTGCTCGGCGCCAATCTCGGCGGCGCGATCCCGCCGGTCGTGGCCACGCTCTCCGGTCCGGCTTCGGCAAAGCGGGTGACGCTCGGTAATCTCATCATCCGCGCCGCCGGCTGCCTGGTCGCGCTGCCGCTCGCCGGCTATGCGGCGCCGCTGCTCGAAATGCTGCCCTTCGGCCCGGCCAAGCTGCCGGTCGATGCGCACCTGATCTTCAACCTCCTTCTTGCTGTCGTAGCCTGGCCCTTTTCGCGGATATTGGCCGCCCTGACCGCCCGCCTCGTGCCCGATGACGCGCAGCCGGACCAGAGTCCCAAATTTCTCGACATGCACGAACTGTCGACCCCTGTCGTGGCCCTTGCCAGCGCAACGCGCGAGGTGCTCGGCGTCGGCGATCTGATCGAACGCATGCTGCTGCGCGCCTCGGACGCCTTCGAACACAACGACATGTCCAAGCTCGCCGAAATCCCCGCGCTCGAAAAGCGGGTCGATCTGCTGCAGCAGGAGGTCAAGATCTATCTCTCCAAGCTCGGCCGCAGCGGCCTCAGCGACGAGAACGCGCGCCGTTCCATCGTCATCATCGACTACGCCATCAATCTCGAGCATATCGGCGACATCATCGAAAAGGGCCTGCTGGAACAGGTCGGCAAGAAGGTCTCGCTCGGCCTGAAATTTTCCGAGGACGGCTACAGGGAATTGCGCCGGTTGTTTGACCTGACGATCGACAACCTGCGCGTGGCCCAGACGATCTTCGTGACCCGCGACTTCAACCTCGCCAGACAGATGATGGAAGTGAAGGTCGAAGTGCGCCGCATGGAAAAGCAGTCGGCCGAGCGGCATCTGGAGCGCCTGCGCGACGGGCGCGCCGACAGCCTGCAGACGAGTTCGCTCCATCTCGACATGCTGCGCGACCTGAAGCGCATCAACGCGCACATCGTTTCGGTCGCGCATCCGATCATGGACGAAAGCGGCCTGCTGATCGAAAGCCGCCTGCGCAAGGCGGCGGAATAGGCTCAGTCGGCGGAAGGCAGGCGGCGCATGGTGAATTCGATCTGGTCGCCTTCCAGCTGGCGCCAGCTTTCCACCTCGGTCCAATAGGCGGCTTTCGGATATTCGTCGAACCATTCGCGCGCCTTGGCGCGGGCTTCGATAAGTCCCATCCGGTACGTTTCGCGGACGAAATGATCCCTCTCCCGGGCGGACGCTTCTGCCCGATGCCTTGCGATCCTGCGCTTCAAGCCTTCGAAGGGCGGAGGCCCCGGAATTTTTGCCATAAAACCTACCTCTAAACGAAAAGGTAGTATCGAAATTCCCCCTTTGCGAGTCGAATCTTGCAGGTGCTTGCCTCTGCTGGCGGGCAAGTGCTGCACCTGCTAAACCAGAAGCGCAATCAGGAAAGAGCGAATCGCATGGAAAGACCGGAACTGCCGATCGGCCTGCCCGAAGACATCGAGGACAAGAAGACCGCCGCCCGCACATGGTTCGAAGGGTTGCGCGACACGATCTGCGCGTCCTTCGAGGCGCTGGAAGATGAACTCGAAGGCCCCCTCTCCGATCAGGAGCCCGGCCGTTTCGTCGCCAAGGACTGGTCGCGTGACAACGGGGCCGGCGGCGGTGGCCGCATGTCGATGATGGAGGGCCGCGTTTTCGAGAAAGTCGGCGTGCACACCTCCACCGTCTTCGGCGAATTCGCACCGGATTTCCGCGGGCAGATCCCCGGCGCCGCCGAGGATCCGCGCTTCTGGGCGTCAGGCATTTCGCTGATCGCCCACCCCGTCAATCCCAACGTGCCTGCCGTTCACATGAACACCCGCATGGTCGTCACCACCAGCCGCTGGTTCGGCGGCGGCGCCGACCTGACCCCGGTGCTCGACCGCCGCCGCACGCAGGAGGACGAGGATACGCAGCTCTTCCACAAGGCCATGGAAATCACCTGCCGCAACCATGCGGTCGCCGATTACGATGCCTACAAGAAATGGTGCGACGACTATTTCTTCCTCAAGCATCGCAACGAGGCGCGCGGCGTCGGCGGCATCTTCTACGACTGGCTGCATTCCAGCGAGGAGGCCGGCGGCTGGAATGCCGATTTTGCCTTCACGCGCGATGTCGGCCGGGCCTTTTCCATGGTCTATCCGAAGATCGTCCGCTCGAACTTCAACAAGGAGTGGACCGAGGCGGACCGTGACGAACAATTGATTCGCCGTGGCCGCTATGTCGAGTTTAATCTGCTCTATGACCGTGGGACGATCTTCGGCCTGAAAACCGGCGGCAATGTCGAATCCATTCTCTCTTCCCTGCCGCCTGTCGTGCGCTGGCCCTGAGCCGCGAGAGCCTGCTGATAAATTTGAAACACTATTCCGGTAAAATCGCGTTGAAAGGCCTTCATCAGAACTGAGTGCGTCCTAAATCAGAACCTGTGCGTTACAATCGGAGGAGGATTGTCATGACGGTACAAAGCGGCTCGCCTGCTTCTGCAGATATCCAGGAAACGTCCCGCGCGATCGAGGCGCCCGAGTTTCTAACGCGCATCGCCGAAGGCTTGAGAGCGAAAAGCGGCTCCGATCTGCCGCTCTCATGCTTTGTCGAGCAGGTTAAATTGCAGCTTGCGGGCGGCAAGACTCCGGAAGAACTTCAAGAGCAGGCGACAGGTGCTGCCAACAGCAACAGGCCTGCCCAGCTTTCGGACACCTACCTGGCCTGGGCAATGCCCCACCAGTAAACAGAGCCTTTCGGCCGACATCCAGGTCGGCCGAAGCTTTCTCCCCGGAACCTTCTCCATTGCCGCACATTCCTCAATCGCGCGAAAGCGCGATGGTTTTGCATTTCAGAGACAGGAGAAGACCATGCGACTTTTCGAATGCGGTACGCTCGTTCCCGGATGCGATTGGCACACCAGAGCCGACAACGACGCTGAAGTCGTTCGCCGCGCCGTCGAACATATGAGGACTGCCCACGGCGAAACGATCATTCGCGAAAACATGGTGGACAATATCAAGGCCCGCATCCGCGATGAAGCGAACGCGGCCTGATTTCAACCTGCGATCTCCGTAAGCCGGGCGAGCAACGCCGCCCGGTCGGAGACGAAATTCTCTTCCACCCACTGGTTTTCCAGGGTCGACAGGATTTCGCCGACCTTCGGGCCGGCCGGTATGCCTGCGGCCATCACATCGGCGCCGTTCAGCGGAAACTGCGGCTTATTCCAGAGGCGCGCATGATCCAGAAGCTTCGAAAGCCGCGCCGAACGGCTCATCTCGTCGAAGCTGCCGCCCTCTGCCTTGCCCCGCGCGACACCGAGCGCCAGCTTCAGCCGCACGACGATGCCCTCGGTGCCGTTTCGATAGAGCAGCCGCTCGAACCCGGCCGTCGAAATCTCGTCATTGACCGGTGCTGCCTTGGCCCAGGCCTTAAAATAGGCCGCTTCCGCATTCGAAAGCTTCAGGCGTGCCGCAAGCGCCTCAAGCCGCGCTGCATCGGGCGGGACGATGGCAGCGAGCCGCAGCAGGGGATCGGGCGCCCAGCCGAGCGCTTTCTCGGTGGCGACGAGCGCCGGAATGGCGTCGATGCCCCATTTTTCCGTTTCCGGCAGGATTTCCGTGAGCACCGCGACTTGCCGCATCCATAGCAGCGCCCGGCCGGGATCGTCGGCGGCAAGCAGCTTGCGCAGTTCGGACCAGACCCGTTCGGCCGACAATGTCTTCAGCTTCGACCTTGCTGCCGACGATGCTTTCAGCCCTTCCGCATCGGGCCGGCCGGAACCGTACCAGGCAAAGAAACGGAAGAAGCGCAGGATGCGCAGATAATCTTCAGCGATCCGCGTCGCCGCATCGCCGATAAAGCGGATGTTGCGCTTCTCGATATCGCCAAGCCCGCCGACCAGATCGATCACCTCGCCGCTGGCATCGGCATAGAGCGCATTGATGGTGAGATCGCGCCGTTCCGCATCGGTCTGCCAGTCCGTGCTGAAGGCAACCT
Organism: Hyphomicrobiales bacterium; assembly: GCA_900471515.1. Lineage (GTDB taxonomy): Bacteria > Pseudomonadota > Alphaproteobacteria > Rhizobiales > Rhizobiaceae > Rhizobium. The sequence continues at coordinate 51,219 of UCFC01000035.1, forward strand.
TGGCGCGGCGTCCGTCCGTCTCCACGTCGGCGCGCAGCGTCGTCACCTCGAAAGGCCTGCCGTCGATGACGAGGGTCACGGTGCCATGGTCGATGCCTGTCGGGACCGCCTTGATGCCGGCCGCCGCCGCCCGTTCCGTCACCGCGTCGGGCAGAAGCGTGGTAGCGATATCGATATCGGCGACCGCAAGCCCCATCAGGCTGTTGCGCACGGCGCCGCCGACCACGCGCCCCTCCCCGCCATCGGCGTTGAGCAGCGCAAGAACCCGGCCGAGCGCCGGGTCCTGAAACCATGCCTGGTCGGCGACTGAGGTCATGCATAGAGCCTTTCGTAGAGCGTGCGGACGATGCCGGCGGTGATGCCCCAGATCATCCGCGTTTCATAGGGCATGCGGTAGAAATGCCGGTCGATGCCATCGACCATGCGCTTGTCGCGCGTATGGTTGGCGGGGTTCATCAGGAAGGAAAGCGGCACTTCGAACACGTCGTCCACTTCGACCGGATTGAGCTGCAGCGAAAACCCGCGCCGCACGACACCGAGAACCGGCGTAATGCGAAAGCCCGTGGACGAGAGGTAATTCGGCAGCCGCCCGACCGTTTCCACGAACTGGCCGGCAAGTCCGATTTCCTCTTCGGTTTCGCGGATCGCCGCCATCTCCGCAGACAGGTCGTCGGGATCGATCGAGCCGCCCGGAAAGGCGATCTGGCCGGAATGCTTGCGCAGCGTCGATGTCCGCTGGGTGAAGATCACCTTGGCCTCGTCGCCGTCGTCGACCACCGGCACCAGCACCGCCGCGTCCCGCAATTTCAGCGTCTCGACGAAGGCCACGATATCGGGATTGAGCACATGATCGCCATGGTCGCGCCAGGCGTGATCGACGGGCGCACCGACCTGGTGGAGCGCGCGGCGGCGGAACTCGGCTGCCGAAAACGGCGGATAGGTCGTGCTGATCGCGTCACTCATCGGGAAGCTGCTTCCAGTTCATCGGCCGGCATGATCGGAAAAGTCTCGCCGCCCGAACGGATGACGAACATGTCGCGGCCGGCGATCGCGGCCACCTCGCCGAGTTCGACCAGTTCGTACATCACGGCGCGTGACACCAGGGCTTCAAGCCGGCCCCGCACATGCAGGTAGGGCTTCAGTTCGCTGTCCTTCCCGTGATCGGGAAAGCGCAGCGGATGATCCCTGCCAGCCTCTATGACATCGCCGACATTGGTGCGGAAGGTCAGAACCTGGTGCCCGTCCCGCGTGCTGGCATTCATCTCGACGGCCACAAAGGGCGCGTCGACGACCCGGATGCCGACCTTTTCCACAGGAGTTACGAGATAGGTCCTGCCGTCGTCATCCCTGCGTAAAACGGTGGAAAAGAGCTGGACCAAAGGCATCCGGCCGATCGGCGTGCCCATGTAGAACCATGTGCCGTCCGCCCGGATTTCCATGTCGATATCGCCGCAAAAGGGCGGATTCCACTTTTCGACAGGCGGCAATCCGCGTTTTTTGCCGGATTTCGCCTCGGAAGCGCGCGAAATCAGCGCGGCAAGCCCCGCTGCATCCGCCATCTGCTTCATTTCCTCGGCTGCCATTCTTCCGTCCCGGTTTGCTTTTAACAAAATCAAGTCACGAGATAGTCATTTGAAACAAACTTGTCAGCCCGCAACATCTTCATAACTGTATCGGGTATGAGGCACGCCTATTAAAGTCAGACGATTCGCAGCCGAATGATTTCAGCCGTTGGAGATGCCCATGGGTATGATCAAGACCGAAGCCAGCCTCGATGAACAGGCGATTGTCGCCGCCGCAGAAAGAGCGCTATCCGATATTGCCGCCATCCGTGCGGAAGTCTCCAAGGTTATCTTCGGTCAGGAAAGCGTGGTTGAAAACACGCTTCTCGCCGTTCTCTCCGGTGGTCATGCCCTCCTCGTCGGTGTTCCCGGCCTCGCCAAGACAAGGCTGGTGACGACGCTCGGCGAAGTTCTCGGCCTTGCCGCCAACCGCATCCAGTTCACCCCCGACCTGATGCCATCGGATATTCTCGGCTCCGAAGTCATGGACCAGGACGAAAGCGGCCGCCGCTCTTTCCGCTTCGTCAAGGGTCCGGTCTTTGCCCAGCTTCTGATGGCCGACGAAATCAACCGCGCCTCCCCGCGCACCCAGTCGGCGCTTCTGCAGGCGATGCAGGAATATCATATCACCATTGCCGGCCAGCATTTTGACCTGCCCTCGCCCTTCCATGTTCTCGCGACACAGAACCCGCTGGAGCAGGAAGGCACCTATCCGCTTCCCGAAGCCCAGCTCGACCGCTTCCTGCTGCAGGTCGACGTCCACTATCCCGAGCTTGCCGCCGAGCGCCAGATCCTGCTGGAAACCACGGGCCTGACCGAAGCCCGACCCCAGCCGGTCATCGATGCCGCGCGCCTGTCGGAAATCCAGACGCTCGTGCGCCAGATGCCGGTCAGCGATACTGTCGTCGATGCCATTCTTTCGCTGGTGCGCTCCGCCCGTCCCGGCCAGGGCAACGCCTCGACGGACAAGCATGTCGCCTGGGGTCCCGGCCCGCGCGCCGGCCAGGCGATGATGCTCTGCGCCCGCGCCCGCGCCCTCTACGAAGGCCGTCTGGCGCCCTCGCTCGACGATATCTACGCGCTGGCCGAACCGGTTCTGGAGCACCGCATGGCATTGACCTTCGCCGCCCGCGCCGAGGGCATGTCGGTACGCGACGTGATCGCCGGACTGGTCAGGCAGGCAAAGGGATAAGGAAGCGCAGCGCGTGGCATCCATCGGACAGATCGTCAACCCGACGTCAGGCAATGATGCCCTTTCCCGCGCAAGGCAGCGGGCCGCCCTCGTGCCGGATTGCCTGGTCGAAGCCAGGCGCATCGCCAACACCGTCATTGCCGGCTGGCACGGTCGCCGCAAGCGCGGCATCGGCGAGAATTTCTGGCAGTTCCGTCCCTATAGCGAGGGCGAAAGCCTCTCGCGCATCGACTGGCGCCGCTCCGCCCGCGACGACCATACCTATGTGCGCGACCGTGAATGGGAAGCCGCCCACACGATCTGGCTCTGGGCCGACATGTCGCCCTCGATGATGTACAAGTCGAGCTATGGCAGCGTGTCGAAGGAAAGCCGGGCGCTGGTCGTCATGCTGGCGCTTGCCGAAATCCTCGCCCGCTCCGGCGAGCGCATCGGCTGCCCCGGCGTGATGGAGCCGATCTCCGCCCGCAACGCGGCCGAAAGGCTCGCAGCCGCCCTGATGCATACGCCGCTCACCGGTGGCCTGCCCGAAACCGTAATGGTGCGCGGCTGGAGCGATCTCATCCTCATCGGTGATTTTCTCGATGACGCCTCTGCCATCATGGCCCGCCTCGGCCCGCTTGCCCGTCGCGGGCTGCGCGGCCATGTGGTCGAGATCGCCGATCCGGCCGAGGAAATCTTCCCCTATAACGGCCGCACCGAATTCACCGACCCGGAAACCGGCGAAAGGCTGACCTCCGGCCGGGCCGAGGCACTGCGCGAAGACTATCGCAACGCCTATCTTGCCCGGCGCGAAAGTCTCGGCCAGTCGCTGCGCCATCTCGGCTGGACCTTCGTCAGCCACCGCACCGATCATCTCGCCTCCGAAGCGCTGGTCGCCGTCCATATGTATCTTTCCGGCATGCCGGCAAAGGCAACGCATGGAGGACAGTTTTGAGCGCGCTTCCCTTCGCTTTCGCCTATCCCGCCATCCTCGGCGCGCTGATTGCCCTTCCCGTCATCTGGTGGCTGCTGCGGCTCACCCCGCCGCGCCCGCAGGCGGAGGTCTTCCCGCCGCTGAAAATCCTCGCGACCGTGCTGAAACGCGAGGAAACGCCGGCGCAAAGCCCCTGGTGGCTGACACTGCTGCGCATGCTGCTTGCAGCCGCCGTCATCCTGGCGATCGCCGATCCTGTCTTCAATCCGCGCACGAGTTCGCTCGCGCCCGGCGGCCCGCTCGTCCTCTTCATCGACAATAGCTGGGCTTCGGCCCCCGATTGGGAGCGCCGCGTTCAGACGGCGGACGCGCTGATCGACGATGCCGAATCCGCAGGCGCCATCGTCTCGATCGCCTTTAGCGCCGATCCGAGCAACGACGCCACACCCGGCACAGCCTCGGCCGCCCGCGAAAAGCTGCGCGCCGCCGAACCCAAGCCGCTCGTGCCGGATCGCCAGCGGGCCTTCGAGGCCCTGCGCGCAGCACTCGACGGCACCCGCCCCGGCACGCTTGCCTTCCTGACCGACGGCGCGGCCAGCAGCGATGCCGACGGCACCGTCCGCCAGCTCTCCGACCTCCAGCCCGCCGAACTGCGCGTGATTGAAGGCGATGCGGCCCAGACGATCGCAATCTCGGGCGCCGCCAATACGGCCGATGCGATGACGGTCAAAGTGACCCGCCTCGGCTCCAGTGGTGCAGCCTCCGTTCCGCTCAACGCGCAGGACGCCCAGGGCCGCGTGATCGCCACCGGCAGGGCCGATTTCGCGCCGGGCCAGACAGCCGTCAATGCCGGCATTTCCGCCCCCTTCGAGATGCGCAACGATTTTGCCCGCGTCAGCATCAATACCGGCGCCACGGCAGGCGCGGTGCATCTGCTCGACGACGCTTTCAAGCGCCGCAGGGTCGTGCTTCTGTCGGGCGAAAGCGGCGACGAGTTCCAGCCGCTTCTGTCCCCGCTCTACTACATCCAGCGGGCGCTCGAGCCCTATGCGGATCTCGTGCGGCCGACCGATGCCAATCTTTCTGTCGCCATCCCGAAGCTGCTCGCCAACAATCCCTCGGTCATCATCATGGCCGATATCGGCCGCCTGCCGGAGGATACCTACGCGCCCTTGCAGCGCTGGATATCGAATGGCGGCATGCTGTTGCGCTTTGCCGGCCCGCGCCTTGCCGCCGCACCGGCCGACGATCCGCTGATCCCGGTCATCCTGCGCCAGGGCGAACGTGCGCTTGGCGGCAGCCTGTCGTGGAGCGAACCGCAGGCGCTCGCCGATTTCCCGGCCTTCGGCCCCTTTGCCGGCATTCCGCGCCCGACCGACGTGACGATCAACCGTCAGGTCCTGGCGGAACCGACGCCCGATCTTGCCGAGCGCACCTGGGCCAGCCTTGCCGACGGCACGCCGCTCGTGACCATGAACAGGATGAATGCCGGCCAGATCGTGCTCTTCCATGTGAGCGCCGAAGCAACCTGGTCGAACCTGCCGATCTCGGGTACCTTCGTCGAAATGCTGCGCCACCTCGTCCAGATCTCGCGTTCCGGCGGTGTGACATCGGAATCGTCGGGCAGTGTGCGCGTTGCCGAAACCCTGCCGCCCTTCCGCATGCTGACGGCCAAGGGCACGCTCATCACCGAGACCGGCAATGCCCGTCCGCTGATCCCGAACGCCAAGGCCGCACCCGTTGCCAATTTCGACAATCCGCCGGGCCTTTACGGCTCCGAGGACGGCTTTGCGGCGCTGAACGTCCTGCCTGACAATGCCGAATTGAAGCCGCTCGACATGACTGGCGTCAATGTCGTGCGCGCCGGCCTCGTCGGTGGTGAAAGCTGGTCGGCCAAGCCGCTGCTCTTCTTCGTCGCCTTCCTGCTGTTGCTGGCCGACAGCCTGATCGTGCTCTTCATGAACGGCGCCTTCTCGCGGATGCGGCCGCGCGCCCGCACCCTGGCAACGATCGCCATTGCGCTTTCGGCGGGCCTCATGCTGCGGCCGGACCTCCTGCATGCCGACGATACCCAGCCCGGTGACGACATCATCATGCAGCGACTGGACAATACCCATCTCGCCTATGTCGTGACCGGCGAGCAGGATGTGGACGATATTTCCGAAGAGGGGCTCAACGGCCTCACGAGGTTCCTGACCTACCGCACGACGCTGGAGCCGGCCCCGCCCGTCGGCCTCGACCTCAACAAGGACGAGCTCTCCTTCTACCCGATCATCTACTGGCCGATTTCTGCGGCCGCACCGATGCCGTCCAACGCCGCCATCAGCCGTATCGACGCCTATATGCGCAATGGCGGAACGGTGCTTTTCGATACGCGCGACCAGATCGACTCGCTCGAAGGCGGCAGCGACACGACCGCCAACGGCCAGCGCCTGCAGCAGATCCTCGCCAATCTGGATATTCCGCCGCTGGAACCCGTCCCGCACGATCATGTGCTGACCAAGTCCTTCTATCTGCTGTCCAGCTTCCCCGGCCGCTACGCCGGCAGCCCGCTCTGGATCGAGGCGCGTCAAGGCAGCCAGAACCAGAACAACGCCAACAGGCCGGCCGCCGCCGCAGACGGCGTCTCGCCGATCCTGATCACGGCAAACGATTTTGCCGGCGCCTGGGCCGTTGACGACAATGACACGCCGCTGCTGCCGACCGTGCCGCCGGACGAAACGCAGCGCGAATATGCCTTCCGCGCCGGTGTCAACATCATGATGTACATGCTGACCGGCAACTACAAGACGGACCAGGTCCACGTGCCCGACCTGCTCGAACGGCTGGGGCAGTGACATGACCCTCGATTATTCGCCCTTCCTGCCCTGGCCCTATCTCGCGGTACTGACCGGCATCGTGCTTCTGATTGCCGCCTTCGCGATCTGGCGCGGCATCCGCGGCGCGTGGGTGCGCACGCTCGCAGCGCTCGCCCTGCTCGCGGCACTCGCCAACCCGGTCCTGCTGCAGGAAGACCGCGACCAGCTTTCGACCATCGTCCCCGTCATCGTCGACCGCAGCCAGAGCCAGCAGACGGCCGACCGCATGACGATGACGGACGAAGCGCTTGCCTCGCTGAAAACGCAGCTTTCGCGTTTCCCGCAGATCGAGCCGCGTTTCGTCGACGTGAACGAAGACCGCAATTCCGACATGCCCTCGACCCGCCTCTTCGAGGCCCTGTCCGCTTCGATCGCCGATGTGCCGCCCTCGCGCGTCGGCGGCGCGATCATGCTGACGGACGGCGAGGTGCATGATGTGCCCGGCGTCAACCAGGCGCTCGGCTTCGACGCGCCGATCCATGGCCTTATCACCGGCAAGCCGAACGAGTTCGACCGCCGCATCGAGGTTATCAAGGCGCCCCGCTTCGGCATCGTCAACGAAGAGCAGCAGCTCGTCCTGCGCGTCTTCGACGACGGCCCGAGCCCCGGCGGCCTGGCGAATGTTACGGTGCGCCTGAACGGCGACGAGATCGCCTCCCTGCAGGCGACGCCCGGCCAGGATACGCCCTTCTCCTTCAAGGTGACGCGCGGCGGCCCGAACGTGCTGGAATTTTCCGTCGCCGGCATTTCCGGCGAAGTGACGGATGCCAATAACCGCGCCGTGCACATCATCGACGGCATCCGCCAGAACCTGCGCGTCCTTCTGGTCTCGGGCGAGCCGCATGCCGGCGAGCGCGCCTGGCGCAATCTCCTGAAGTCCGACGCCTCCGTCGATCTCGTGCATTTCACCATCCTGCGGCCACCGGAAAAACAAGACGGCACGCCGATCAACGAGCTGTCGCTGATCGCCTTCCCCACCCGAGAGCTCTTCGTCGACAAGATCAAGGATTTCGACCTGATCATCTTCGACCGCTATCAGGACCGCGCCAACGTGCTGCCGATGCTCTACTACGACAACATCGCGCAATATGTGGAAAATGGCGGCGCGCTGCTGATCGCCGCCGGTCCCGAACATGCAAGCCCGGAATCGATCGCCATGACGCCGCTCGCCTCCGTGCTGCCGGCGGAGCCGACCGGCCGGATGATCGAGCAGGCCTTTTATCCCCGTCTTTCCGAACAGGGCCGCAAGCACCCCGTCACCCGCGGGCTGGACGGCTCCGGCGACGAACCGCCGCATTGGGGCCGCTGGTTCCGCAGCGTCGATGTCGACCGGCCGCAGGGCCAGACGGTCATGGTCGGCGCCGATAACCATCCGCTGCTGGTATTGAACCGTGCCGGCCAGGGCCGTGTCGCCATGCTGCTCTCCGATCAGGGCTGGCTCTGGGCGCGCGGCTTTGAAGGTGGCGGCCCGCACGTCTCGCTCTATCGCCGCATCGCCCACTGGCTGATGAAGGAGCCGGCGCTGGAGGAAGAGGCCCTGACGGCGCGCACCTCCGGCCGCACGCTGGAAATCACCCGCCAGACCATCGGCGACGCGCCGGGCGACGCAGTCGTGCGCTATCCCTCGGGCAAGACCGAGAACCTGCCGCTGACGCAGACCGAGCCCGGCCTCTACAAGGCCGAGAAGCGCATGGACGAAATCGGCCTCTTCGAAATCCGCAACGGCGACCTGACGACGCTTGCCCATGTCGGCGCCGTCGATGCTCCGGAGTTCAAGGCGATGATTTCGACGACATCGGCGCTGAAGCCGATCACCGACAAGACCCGCGGGCTTGTCACCCGTGTCGTCAACAGCGCGGGCGCCATCTCGGTTCCGCCGATCCTGCCGGTGCGCGGCCAGGTGCGCGTGGCCGACACCGACCGCATGGCGATCCGCATGACCAACGAGACCGTTTTGAAGGGCATCAACACCTTGCCCCTCTTTGCGGGCTTCGCCGGTGTCGGCATCCTGCTGCTTGCCTTCGGCGCCATGTGGTGGCGTGAAGGACGCTGACGATGCCTGAGTTCGAGCTCACCGCCTCCCCCTCGCCGGAAGAGCTCGCCGTCATCTCCGATGGCCTGACGGCTTTCAACACGGCCGATGTCGGTCCGTCCGAACGCCAGCCGCTTGCCGTGCTGATCCGCGATACCGACGGAAAGGTCTCCGGCGGCCTGTCCGGCTTTACCGCATGGGGCTGGCTCTTCGTCCAGATGCTCTACATTCCCGACATGCTGCGCGGCAGCGGCATGGCCGGCAAGATCCTTGCGAAGGCGGAGGAGGAAGCCGCCGCCCGCGGCTGCCGCGGCGCCTGGATCGATACGTTCAATCCGCACGCGCTCAACGCCTACCAGCGCCAGGGTTATGAGGTCTTCGGCGAATTGCCGGATTTCCCGGAAGGGCGGACGCGGACTTTTCTCAGGAAGATATTGTGATCATTTCCGCCAGGCGATCTTGCCCTTCAGCCGCGCATGGGCATCTTCCGCGATCGGCACGACAAGCACGCGGCCCGGATCGACGGGACCCGGAAACGTCAGGGCGCCATAGGCGACCTTTTCGAAGCCGAGCGGGCAGTAATAGGGTGGATCGCCGACGAGGATGACGGCTTCCGAACCCTTGCGTCTGGCGGCCTCGACCGCGATGCGCACCAGTTCCCGGCCGATGCCCCTGCTCTTGTGCGATGGCCGCACGGCGAGCGGTCCGAGCAGATGGCCCTTCACCGTTCCCGCCAGAACCGGCGTCATCCTGACCGAAGCGATCGTCTCGCCGTCATCGGCACAGATGAAGGAGAGCGAAAGGTCGTGCGGACCCTGCTCGCGGATACGTGCCGCGGCACGCGTGTGCCGGCCGGGGCCGAATGCTTCTTCGTTGATGAGTTCGATAGCGGCGTCGTGAGACGCATCCTCGGTGAGGTAGACGAGATCGTGCTTGTACATGAGCATGGGAACAGAGACCGGATAGACGCAGATATATGGGTTCGCGAACACGCCGTCAGGCGTTCGGGAGCATCAGCGTCGTCGCAGGCCTCTGAGAATAGACATCAAGCAGGATTCCAGAATTTTGTGAGGAAGGCGGATAGCAGGAAAAATTTCCGCCGTCCATCGCAAAAATTCGGCCGGGAATGACCCGACCGAGACGCAGTGTTCAATCTTTGCCCGCCTGCAAAAAGTCTCGTCCTGCGATATCTATGCGGCGACGATCAATTTCAGAGGTGAAAAGCATGGGCATGCTGGTGGATGGCGTCTGGCATGACGTCTGGTACGACACGAAGGAAACGAAGGGCCATTTCAAGCGCCAGCCCTCGCAGTTCCGCAACTGGATCACGGCCGACGGCGAGGCCGGCCCGAGCGGCAAAGGCGGCTTCAAGGCAGAAGCCGGCCGCTATCACCTCTATGTCTCTCTCGCCTGCCCCTGGGCGCATCGCACGCTGATCTTCCGCAAGCTGAAGAAGCTCGAAGAGCTGATCTCGGTTTCGGTCGTCGATCCGCTGATGGTGGAAAACGGCTGGGAGTTCAAAGTCGGCGACGGCGCCACCGGCGACCAGCTCTTCGGCTCCGGGTTTCTCTGGGAAATCTATGTGAAGGCCGATCCGCACTATTCCGGCCGCGTGACCGTTCCCGTGCTGTGGGACAAGAAGACGAACACGATCGTCAATAACGAGTCGGCTGAAATCATCCGCATGTTCAACAGCGCCTTCAACCACCTGACGGGCTCGACGGCGGATTACTACCCGGAAGAGCTGCGGGCCGGCATCGATGCGCTGAACGACGTCGTCTATGACACCGTCAACAACGGTGTCTACAAGGCAGGCTTTGCCACCACGCAATCGGCCTACGAGGAAAATGTCGTCAAGCTCTTCGAAACGCTGGACATGCTCGACGACCGTCTGGGCAAGGGCCGCTACCTTTTCGGCGACCGCCAGACCGAGGCCGACTGGCGGCTCTTCACCACATTGGTGCGTTTCGACCCGGTCTATGTCGGTCACTTCAAATGCAACATCCGCCGCATCGAGGACTACCGCAATCTGCCGGGCTATCTGCGTGACCTCTACCAGACGCCGGGCGTCGCCGAGACGGTAAACCTGCGCCACATCAAGGAGCACTATTACCGCAGCCACAAGACCATCAACCCGACCGGCATCGTGCCCGTCGGTCCGGCACTCGATCTCGACCGGCCGCACGGCCGCGACAAGCTCGCAGCCGCCGCCTGAGCCTCACCAGTAATGCGCCGGCTCCGCCTCGCCGCGGAGTTCGGCCAGCCTTCGCAGCGTCGCTTCGGTCGTCTCCGCCGGCAGATTGTCGATCTCGAAGAAGCCGCTCTCGGCGATTTCCCAGTCGGGCGGCCGCGGCGCCGTCTGTTCCACGATAGCGCGGTAGAAGACCACATGGTCGCGCCGGGTGATATTGGTGTTGAAATAGACGTGAAAGAGCTGCGGCTTGCCGACGATCCTGAGATTGCCCTCCTCCCGCAATTCCTTGATCAGCGCTTCCTCTGCCGTCTCGTTGCGCTCCAGCCCGCCGCCCGGCATGTGCCAGCCGCCGGTATAGCCGTGCCGAACGAGAAAGAGGCGTCCCTGCCCGTCGAAACAGGCTGCCCGGACCCCGATCGTCATGCCGCGCACGAGGGAAAAATACACATGCAGCAACCGCAACAACACTTTCGTGTGAAGGGGCCATCTTTGTTTGTCTGCCATGGGTTCTTTCAGGTTCTCATCGCGCGGATGTGTTTGAATTGTAAATAAGCTGGTCTATGTGTCGTTGCATGTTCAAGCTCGCGCATATCTCAGACGTCCATCTCGGACCCCTGCCCCGCCTTTCCATTCACGAACTTTTCTCAAAACGTATTACGGGCTTTGTGAACTGGCACCGCAACCGGCGCAAGCATCTTTTCGGCAGCACGCTCGATCTGCTGCTGGACGATATCCGCTCCCATAAGGCCGATCATCTGGCCGTGACCGGCGACCTCGTCAACCTCGCAAGCGGCATCGAGATCCGCACCGCCGCAGCCTGGCTGCGCGAACTCGGCGATCCCGCCGCCACCTCGGTCGTACCCGGCAACCATGACGCCTATGTGCCGGGCGCCTACGAGAAGTCGATGCGCGCCTGGTACGATTACGTGCGCGGCGACCTTGCTCCGCCGGAATGGGAGGAAGACCGGCACATTTTCCCCTACCTTCGCATCCGCGACAAGGTCGCAATCGTCGGCTGCTCGACCGCCGTCGCCACGCCGCCTTTTGCGGCCTCCGGCTTTTTCGGCGCGCGCCAGGCCCGCGAGACGGTCAACATGCTGCGCGCGGCCGGCGAGGCCGGCCTTTTCCGCGTCGTCATGATCCACCATCCGCCGATCCGCGGCGCGACCTCTTTCTACAAGCGCATGATCGGCATCCGCCGTTTCGCCGCCGTCGTTTCGACCGGCGGAGCCGAACTCGTGCTGCACGGCCATACTCATCTCAACACCCTCCACTGGCTGCGCGGACAGACTGGCCCGGTGCCGGTCGTCGGCATCGCCTCGGCCTCGCAGGGGCCGGGCGGCATCAAGCCTCCCGCCGCTTACAATCTCTTCTCCATTTCCGGTTCTCCCGGTGCCTGGGAAGTCAAGGGCGAACGTTTCAGCATCAATGACACTGGCGATGGCATGAAACGGGAAAGCGCAGATATTTTCGCACTTTAGCGGCGGTTTCGGAATCAATTCCGGCAGTCGTTGAATCACTATGTGAGGAGCGTTCGCCAGCCTCGCCGGCATCAGCAATAAAGGCCCGCGGGGCTCTTGGTATTTTTAGGCGTCGGCGTACAATTCAGCAACCGCAGCGCTTCAAAACGGAGTACGCCCGATGACTTCTTCTCCTCATCGCCTGTGCAGACTTTCGCTTGTTTCCGCCTTTGCTCTCGGTCTGGCTACGTCCGCCTTCGCGGTCGGAGGCGGGAATGACGACACCTCCCCGCCGCAGAAAACCCAGACGACCAAGACCTGCACCAAGGGCAAGGTGTGGGATGCAAAGAAGAAGGAATGCGTCGATCCGAAGAAGCAGAGCTTCAACGATGACGATCTCTTCAATTTCGCCCGCGAATTCGCCTATGCCGGTCAGTACGAGAACGCCATCACGGTGCTCAATCTCGCCAGGAACCAGAACGATCCGCGCATCCTGAACTATCTCGGTTACGCCAATCGCAAGGCCGGCCGCATGGAACTCGGCATGTCCTACTACAGGAAGGCCCTGCAGCAGGACGAGAATTACATCCTCGCCCGCTCCTACATGGGCATGGCGCTTGCCGAGCAGGGCGACATTCAGGGCGCCCGCGTCCAGCTCGTCGAGATCCGCGATCGCGGCGGCGAAAATACCTGGGCCTATCGCGCTCTGCTGCAGAGCCTGAACGGCTACAGGACATATTGAGACAAGCTCCGCGGGATATGGTGCGGAAATCCCCTGGGAAGGGATGGATGAATTGAACCCCGCGCTTGCGAAATACAGGCGACTTGCTCCATAAAAGCCGCCTGCATGGCCGGGGTGCATACGAAGCAGCTATGAATTTCGGCCAATGTGAATGCTTCTTGGAAAGACCATGCGCCAACCCGCAGCCACCACCGATATCCGGCGTGATCTCGTCGGCCTCCTGCCCCGCCTCCGCCGCTTTGCCATCACGCTCGCGGGAGAGACGGCTGCGGCCGACGAACTGGTTCAGGCGGTCTGTCTGCGCGCCATTTCCAGGGGCAATCAGTGGAACGGCGAAGGCCGGCTGGAAAGCTGGATCTATACGCTGGCCCGCCAGCAATGGGCGGAAGACAGCCGCAAGCGCAAGCCGCGTCCGGTGGCCCGAGGCAACGTGACCGATATCCGCGACGCCATTCGCGACCGCACGGCAGCCGTCGATACCGACGCCCTGCACCGCATGCTCGCTGAAATGCCCGAGGGCGTCGCCAGCATCTTCCTGCTGATCGACGTGGAAGGCCACAGCTACCAGCAGGCCTCCGAAATCATGGGCATCGCCATCGGCAACATTGCCGGTCAGCTTGCGACGGCGCGACTCCATTTCGCCGCATTGTCCGGCCACAATCCGCCCGTCCACAGGTACTGACTGATTTGCTCGATTTCAAAAAACAGCCGCTCGAAGCCCAGCTCGCCGCCCTCCTCGACGGCGAAACCACGCCGGAACAGAAGCTGGAACTGGAAAGCCGGCTGGCAACGGACGAAAACGCCCGCAAGATCTACGACAAACTGCGCCACGGCGTCGATTTCGGCCGGCGCAAACTGGACGACATGCTGAAAGAGCCCGTTCCGCTGGCACTTGTCCGTTCCATCAAGAGCACGCAACCGCCGAAGACGCCGATCGCCCAGCGCAACGCGCGCCCGCAGCTCAAGCTCGCGCCGAACGGCCGCCAGGCGCTTGCGGCCGCCCTCATTCTCTTCGTCGTCGGCGGTGGCATCGGCTATTTCATCGGCAATGCACCTGATGCGGACGAGGCCGCGCCTGTCGCAGCGAGCCCGCAGGTCAACACCAATGACTGGCTGGGGGACGTCACGGCCTTCCAGCGGCTGCTCGTGCGCCAGCCGCGTCATCTTGTCGAGGTGCCGGCCTCGCAGGCCGAAGAAATTTCCTCCTGGCTGACGACCGCAATCGGCGTTCCGTTCCGCGTGCCGGATCTTTCCGCCGAATCCTGGACCTTCCAGGGCGCCCGCGTGATCCTTGGCGACAACCGCCCCGTCGGCCAGCTCGTTTATTCCAATACCGATGGTGACATTATCTCGATCTGTTTCCGCAAGGACGCGCAGCCCCCGGAAACGGAGGACTTCAAGGAGACGATCCGCGACGAGATCGGCCTCGTGACCTGGCACAATGCGGGCACGTCCTATGTGCTGGCCGGCCCCTCCGCCGAAGCCACGCTCGGCCAGCTCGCCATGGAAATCGCCGCCGCCATCTGACGGTTAGGGCACCAGAACGACTTTTCCGCTGACCCGCCGCTCCTCGAGCGCACGATGTGCCCTTGCGGCCTCATCAAGCGAAAACCGGCCGCCATGCACGATTTTCAGCGCGCCCGATGCGGCAAGATCGAAGAGGATGCCGAGATCAGCTCTCCATCTGTCCGCCGCAATCAGCGGCAGGAGTGAAAAGCCCTTCAGCGACTGGTTGATATCCAGCATCGAGCGAATCGCGGAAAGCTCCAGCGAGAACCGGCCCATAGCCGCAAACAGCATTTCGCCGGCGGGAGCAAGTGCAGCCACAGACGCCCGCGCGATCTCACCGCCGACCGTCTCGTAGATGACATCGGCTCCCTGCCCTCCAGTCCTCGCCCTGACAGCGCCCGCCCACTCTGCGGCGGTGTAATCGACGGCGAGGTCGGCGCCGAGTGCGAGCGCGGACTGCCGCTTCGCTTCGCTGCCGGCTGCGGCAATGACCATGCCTGCCCCCTCGAACCTGGCGAGCTGCAGCAACAGAGACCCAACCCCACCGGCGGCAGCATTGACAAGCACCACCTTTTCCTTCGGCGGGCTGCGACGCACCATGTGCAGCGCCGTCAGGCCCTGCACCATTAGCGCCGTCGCATCCGCAAAGGAAAGGCCATCCGGCAGACGCATTGCCGCTGCGGCTTCCGCAGCCACATATTCCGCATATCCGCCGAAGCCACGCCCGATTGCAAAGAGCGGCACGGCGACGCGTGCGCCAATCAGCGACGGATCGGTATCCGTCCCCAGTTCCTCCACGATTCCAGCCACTTCCACACCGGGAAAGGCAGGCAACGGCGGAGAAACTGCATAACGATCCGCCCGCATCAGAACCTCGAAGAAATTGACGCCGGCGGCATGGACACGCACAAGCACCTCTCCGCGCCCGGGCTTCGGGATCGGCACGTCTACGGTTTCGAGAACGTCAGGCGGACCGAAGCGGCGGAACTGGACGAGTTTCATTGACAGACCTCACGTTTGATGGCGTGAAGCACGCTGTAGCACTCGATTTACGGATCAAAATACACACATATCAGTGCCATACCCACCAGGAGGTGACCATGCCCGAGCCCATGAAAAGATTGCCAAGACTGCCTGTGGAACGGGCCTTGAAGGTCATTTCCGGGCGATGGAAGCCCGTGATCCTCTATCATGTCTTCTCAGGACCGAAGCGGCTTTCGCAGCTCAAGCGCATGATGCCCGAGATCACCCAGAAGGTGCTGATCCAGCAATTGCGGGAGATGGAGGAGCACGGGCTCATACACCGGGAAATCTTTGCGGAAGTGCCGGCACGGGTGGAGTATACGGCAACCGAACTCGGGCTCGGGCTGGAACCGATCCTCCTTGCTCTCTGCCGGTGGGGACAAAACCACGCGCAAGCACAGGGCGAGCTCGATGAACTCGCCGATTGCATTGTCAGGCCGCGCCACCCCGAGGCGATCGCGGCCTGATCAGAATGTTCAGGCCTTGCCGGCCTTCACCTCGAGCACGCGGTTGGCAGCCGACACGATCGCTTCGAGCGATGCGGCGACGATGTTGGTGTTGATGCCCGCACCGAAAAGCTTGCCGCCCGGATAGGACGTCTCGACGTAGGAGATGGCGGCGGCATTCGAGCCGTGCTGCAGCGAGTGCTCCGAATAATCCTCGACCGACATCTCGATGCCGAGATAGTGCGACAGCGCATTGATGAAGCCGTCGATCGGGCCGTTGCCGCGGCCTTCGATACGCTTGATCTCGCCCCTGTCGGTAATCTCGGCCGCCACGATCCGCTGCCCCTTGTGCTCCGTATCGGGATAGGTGTGGTGGTCGACGAACTTGAGGCGGGCGCCCGGCTGGGTCACGTAACGCTCGATGAAACGGTCGTGGATACGCTTGGAGGGAAGCTCCTTGCCCTCTTCGTCGGTGATGCGCTGGATGTCCTCGCGGAATTCGACCTGCAGGTTACGCGGCAGGTTGAGCCCGTAATCCTGCTGCAGGATATAGGCGATGCCGCCCTTGCCCGACTGCGAATTGATGCGGATGATCGCCTCGTAGGAACGGCCGACATCACGCGGGTCGATCGGCAGGTAGGGCACTTCCCAGACCGGATGGTTGGCGACCTGCGCCGCCTTCATGCCCTTGTTGATCGCGTCCTGGTGCGAGCCGGAGAAAGCCGTATAGACCAGTTCGCCCACATAGGGGTGACGCTCGGCGATCGCCATCTGGTTGGAATATTCGAACACTTCCTTGATGCGCTCGATGTTGGAGCAGTCGATTTCCGGATCGACGCCCTGCGTGAACATGTTGAGCGCCATGGTGACGACATCGACATTGCCGGTGCGCTCGCCATTGCCGAAGAGCGTGCCTTCGACACGGTCGGCGCCTGCCAGCAGCGCCAGTTCGGCCGCGGCAATACCGGTGCCGCGGTCATTATGCGGATGCAGCGAGATGATCAGGTTTTCCCTGTTGTCGAGGTTGCGGCACATCCATTCGATCTGGTCGGCATAGACGTTCGGCGTCGCCATTTCGACGGTCGAGGGCAGGTTGATGATGAGCTTGTTGTCGGGCGTCGGCTCTACGACCTCGATGACGGCATTGCAGATTTCCAGCGCCACATCCAGCTCGGTGCCGGTAAAGCTTTCCGGCGAATATTCGAAACGGTAGCCGCCGCCGGCCTTGGCCGCCATGTCGGTAATCATCTTGGCGGCATCGACGGCGATCTGCTTGATGCCCTGCACATCCTTGCCGAAGACCACGCGGCGCTGCAGTTCGCTGGTGGAATTGTAGAAATGCACGATCGGCCGGTTGGCGCCCTGCAATGCCTCGAAGGTGCGCGTGATCAGCTCGGGGCGGCACTGCACCAGCACCTGCAACGATACGTCGTCGGGCACGTTGCCCTCTTCCACGCACCAGCGGGCAAAATCGAAATCGGTCTGCGAGGCCGACGGAAAACCGATCTCGATTTCCTTGAAGCCCATTTCCAAGAGCAGGTGGAACATGCGCGCCTTGCGGTCATGGCCCATCGGATCGACGAGCGCCTGGTTGCCGTCGCGCAGATCGACGGAGCACCAGATCGGCGCCTTGGTGATGGTCTTGGTCGGCCAGGTGCGGTCAGGGATATTCACCTGCGGATAGGGCCGGTATTTGACGGCGGCGTCGGGCATGCCCTTGGCGCCTGCGGAGGATCGGCTGGTGTTCGTGTCCATTGTCTTGTCTCCTCGTCCCGGCATTTGCCCCGCCTCTTAGCCGATCATATCTGGCTTGGCGACAGCAAATGCGGACCTTTGATCGGTCGTTTGGTCAATTTTGAAAGTGAGTCGCGAGGAGCGATGGCCGGGCGGGCTTTCGGCCGCCGGGCGCTCCTCAAAGGACCCGGCAACCGCGCGTAAGGCCGAGGAGAAGAAGCGAGGTAAGGGCACGCGTATTGTCACGCAGGGCCGTGCGGCCGCGTGCAATCGTCTCGGAAATCCGTGCGCCTGTGTTCTTCATGACCGCGCTTATAGCCTCCGCCGGAAATTCCGGCAACCCCTCGCCTATATTTTCCTCGCCTGCACGATCCGGGACAGAGCGAGCATCAGCCCGCCCGCGACCAGCCCCCAGAAAGCGCCGGAAATGCCGCCGAAGGAAACGCCCGATGCCGTCACGAGGAAAGTGATCGCCGCCGCCTCGCGCGATTCGGCTGCCTGGAACGCCGCCATCGCCGAACCCGAGAATGCGCCGACAAGTGCAAGACCGGCCACGGCTTCGATCAGGATGGGCGGCGCCAATGCGACAAAGGCAGTCACTGCCCCCGCAAGCAAACCGAGGACGACATAACCCACGCCCGAAATCAGCGCTGCCCAATAGCGCCGCGAGGGATCGGCATGCGCGTCCTGCCCGGCGCACATCGCCGCCGTGATCGCCGCGAGATTGACCGCATGTCCGCCGAAAGGGGCCGCCAGCAGCGAGAAGACGCCGGTCACGGCAAAGAGCGGCCCAGGCTTCGGATCATAGTGATTGACCTTCAGCACCGCGATGCCGGGAATATTCTGCGAGGCCATCGTCACGATGAAGAGCGGCAGGGCGATCGATACGAAACCGGCAAGATTGAAGACCGGGTGGACAATGCCGATAACCGGCACCAGCGACTGCTTGAGCGAGGCAAGCGCACCTTCCGGAATATCGACGCCGAAGGCGAGCACCAGCGCGAAGGCAACCAGGGCCGCCGGCACCGCCCAGAGGCGCTTGAAGGCGCCGACCACGATCCAGGTCAGAATAATCGGCAGCCCAAGCAGCGGATTGAAGGCAATCGCCTTGACCGGGGCAAAGCAGAGGCCGAGCAGAACGCCCGAGAGCATGGCATTGGCAAGCGGCGCCGGGATGGCGGCCACCGCCCGCCCGAGCGGCTTGAACAGCCCGGCAATGACGATCAGCAGGCCGCAGAGGATGAAGGCCCCGACAGCCGCGTTGAAACCGCCATCGATCGTGCCGATGCTCGCCAGCAGCGCCGCCCCCGGCGTCGACCAGGCGATGCTGACCGGCAGGCGCGTAACGGCGCTGAGCACGACGGCACAAAGCCCCATGGAGACCGACAGCGCCATCAGCCCCGAAGCGGCCTGCGCATCGGTGGCGCCGACTGCCTGCAGCCCGTGCAGCACGACGGCAAAAGAACTGGTGAACCCGACAAAAGCCGTCAATATGCCCATAAAGAGGCTTTGAACGGAAAAGTCCTTGAGCATGATGCGACTCCGGCTGCGAAGAGTGCGCATGGAGCAGCATAAGCCGGAAGCGCGCAAGCCGGATTGCCGCCGGAAATGTTCACCGGCGGCAATTTTCGTCATCGCGGGCTGGCATCCGGCACTGCCTTCCCGCAAAGCTCGGTCAGGCAATAGCGCAGGTTTGTTCAATTCTGCAGATAGGCAGAATTCACTGAACTAATGGAGATATTGTTTCGACCTTCCCATTCGATCAGCTGCCTTGTGCCGTCGGCAAAGACGACAGTCAGCCCAGGACCGCCTGACTTGACGGTAATCTGGTCGGTCGCATTTCCCTCGAACGACAGAACGACGGAACCGTCGCGATAGGCGACGTTCATCTTGTCGGCGGAAAAGCCCTCGCCGAATTCCAGAGTTCCGGCGACGGACACTCCCAAAGTGTCTTTACCATCCCCCAACGCAAAAGTCGCAGTAGCCTCCGGCCCAAGAGACACAATGTCATCGCCCTTACCGCCGGAGGCCACGCTGCCGGAATGAACCTGAATGACATCGTCGCCTTCGCCGCCTGATACATAACTGTCAGACCAAGCGTAGATGTTGTCATTGCCAGCACCGCCATCGACATGGCTCTCTGCCCAGGCATCGATGACATCGTCCCCATCGCCACCGGAGACCTGAGTATTGGACCAAGCCCGAATGGTATCGTTGCCGGCACCTCCGTCCACGCGGCTGTCGCTCCAGACTTCGAGAACATCGTTGCCGGCGCCGCCGTCCACATTGCTTTCGGACCACGCCCGGACGGAATCATTGCCATCCCCGCCCGAAACCGTGCTGCCACTCCAGACATCCACCGTATCGTCGCCATCACCGCCATCGACATTGCTGTCCGACCACGATCGCACGGTATCGTTCCCGTCCCCGGCCAGCACCTTGCTGTCACTCCAGACCCGGATCTTGTCGTCGCCGGCTCCAGCTTCCACTTGGCTTTTCGAGGCGCCGTTCAAAACGTCGTCAGACTCGCTGCCAATCAGAATTCGCATGGCGGCAGCCTGCCAGCGACGAACAGCGCTCGAGATGTCAACAGTTGCAGGCCCGCTCGCTCGATCGGTCTCGCCGGAAGCGAGGATGGTACTTGCCGTATTTGTTTGATATGGCGGACGTGGTGGTGTGAACCCCCGCAATATATCGCTCGCGTTACGGATTCCATTGGTATCTGTCATCTGATCTACCCCCTGAATATAATCTCTCCGGCAAGCGACTAGCTTGCCGCCGATAATGACATTGCGGGATGATGTTATGACCTGAAACCTACGCGAGCCTTTCACCACAGGTTGCGTATTACCAAAGTTATGCGCCTTGCCGCTGTATTCTAAAGAATGTTGCGGCTTATGTCGTCGCAGCGGCGTCGATCTGAAAATCGTACGCCCCGCCTGCAACTGACAGACGGGGCGTGGACTTAATCCTTATCGGCGAAAAATCAGATTTCGCTCTGCGAGGTCACGATGCGCGAGACGAGGCCGTAGGTAACGGCGTCATCTGCCGACAGCCAGTAGTCGCGATCGATGTCCTTGGCGATCTTTTCTTCCGACTGGCCGGTGGCCTTCGAGAAGATCTTGATCAGGCGCTCGTTCATCTTGATGATTTCGCGTGCCTGGATCTCGATATCCGAAGCCATGCCGCGCGTGCCGCCGGAGGGCTGGTGCAGCAGGAAGCGGGTGTTCGGCAGGCAGATGCGGCGTTCCTTCGGAGCGGCGGCATAGATGAGCGCGCCGGCCGAGGCGACCCAGCCCGTGCCGATCATCCAGACCTTCGGCTTGATGAACTTGATCATGTCGTGGATGGAATCGCCAGACTCGACGTGGCCGCCGGGCGAATTCACGTAGATGCGGATATCGTCGTCATTGGCGGCGGCAAGCGCGACGAGCTGGGTGCAGACCTTCTGCGCCAGTTCCTGCGTGATCGGCCCATAGATGAAGATCGAACGCGACTTGAAAAGGTTCGCCTCCGTTTCCTTGCCGAGCGGCAGTTCCTTCGTCTTGTCGTCCTGTTCTTCTTCGTCGTTCATTCGAACCTCTCTCACGTCCAATGCGGTTCCTCGCAGATAGTGCGACTCAATGCGTAAAACAATGCGGGAAAAAGAGGAAGCAGGAAGCGGTGAAGATATTCTTATGACAAACGGACGATATGATCGCATCCTGAGAAATGACCGGGAGAACGCAAAATGACCTCCTCTCTCCTGCGTGCGGCGGTGCGCAACAATGCTTTCTGGTGCGACGCCGTCTGCAAGGCGCTGGGTTTGCCCGGTGAATTCACGGCGACGGTCTGGTTCCACCGCCGCGGCACGCCGCCCTTCTATCCCGATGTCGTGACCCTGACCGAGGCGGATGGCGAAACGACCGAAGCGATTGCGACGCTTGTCAACGACGACACGCGCGATTGGGCGGTCAAGGACAGCTACGCCGCTCTTGATCTTGCGCCGCTCGGCTTCAGGATGCTTTTCGAAGCGGAATGGATCGGCATCCGCAATCCGGTCTCCGCCCCCTCGCCGATCACCTGGCAGCGCATGAGGAACGCCGCCGATTTTTCACGCTGGGAGCAGGAATGGGAAAAGGCGAACGGGCCGGTGACGCAGAAGATCTTCGCCGAACCCCTGCTCGCCGACCCCGAAATCGCCTTCCTGCTCGCCTTCGAAAACGGCAGGCCGCTCGGCGGCGGCATCCTCAACCATCACGCCGGCGCTGTGGGGCTTTCCAACCTGTTTGCGGAAGGCGGGCGCGGCGAAGACATTCGCCGCGGGCTGATTGCGCAGGCCGCCGCGCTCTATCCGCGAGAGCCGCTTGTCGGTTACGAACATGGCGACGATCTGGACGAGGCGCTGCGCACCGGCTTCGAGCTTCTGGGCACGCTGCGCGTCTGGCTGAGGGAGGCCTGAACTTACGAAAATGTAAGTTGCCCAGGCTTTGAAATGCCCCAATCGCTTCCTAACTCAGCCTTATGCGGCCCTCCCGCCGAAGCTCGAAGCCGCGGAACTTTAGAGGAGACAGGACATGTCACCGGAAGAACGCCAATTGCTGACCGCCCTCTTCGATCGCGTCCGCACCGCAGGCGCAACGCCGCGCGATCCGGAAGCCGAAGCGCTGATATCGGAAGCGACCCGCGCGCAGCCCTCCGCCGCCTACTATCTGGCACAGGCCGTCATCGTGCAGGAAAAGGGCCTGGAGGCCGCCGCCAACCACATCAAGGAGCTTGAAGAGCGCGTCCGCCAGCTCGAAGCGGGCGAAGGCGATCGCCGCCAGGCCGAACAGGGCGGCTTCCTGAGCTCCATTTTCGGCAGCACCCAGACCCAGCAGCCGGCACCCGCCCCCGGTCCGTGGGGTGGCGCTCCAAGGGAGGGCTACGAGCAGCCTCGCGGCTACGACAATAGCCGCCAGATGGCGCAGCAGCCCTCCGGCCCCTGGAGCCAGCAGGCCTATGCGCCCTCCGCGGGCGGCAGTTTCCTGCGTGGCGCACTCGGCACGGCGGCCGGCGTCGCCGGCGGCATGCTGCTTGCCAATTCGCTCTCCGGCATCTTCGGCAACCACATGTCCTCGCTCGGCTGGGGCTCGCCGTTCGCCGGCGCCAATCCGTTCGGCAATGCTGGCGGCCCGGTCGAGGAAACCGTCATCAACAATTATTACGGCGACAACAGCCAGGCCGACGATAACGACAATATCCAGCAGGCCGATTACGACGACAACGACGATTCCATGGATGATTCCGGCGACGACACGATGGACGTTTGAGGCTGATGGCTGGGCCTGGGTGACGGGGGAGGTATTGAACCGCCGCACCGTTGCCCGGCCGCTCCCTTTCAGGGCGTTCGCCGCCGCAATCGATTAACAGCAATTCCAGGAAAAGTGCCCTGCGGTTCCTCCGCAAGTGCGTTCTAGGAGGAGCCATCGATCGCTCGGGCGGCACCCGGCCGCGGCTCACCCACGTCCGCGATAGGTCGCAACGCCCTGATCCGGCAGCCATACGCCTTCCGGCGGCTTGCCGGTCTGCCAGAAGACGTCGATCGGAATGCCGCCGCGCGGATACCAGTAGGCGCCGATGCGCAGCCATTTCGGGTCCAGAAGCTCGACGATGCGCTTGGCGATATAGATCGAGCAATCCTCGTGGAAGGCACCGTGGTTGCGGAAGGAATGCAGGAACAGCTTCAGCGACTTCGATTCCACCAGAAATTCGTTCGGGATGTAATCGATGACGATATGGGCGAAATCGGGCTGTCCGGTCATCGGGCAGAGCGAGGTGAATTCCGGTGCGGTGAAACGCACGACATAGTCGGTGCCGGCATGGCTGGCCGGCACTTTTTCCAGAACCGCCTCTTCGGGGCTCTTTGCGGTTTCCGTCTGCTGGCCCAGCATCGAAAGGCTGGAAACGTCTGTCGTGGGCATTATGCCTCCTTGATCACTTTGACGCGGATGCCATGGGCCTTTTCGCCCTCCGGCTCCACATGAATGGCAATGGTCGCGCCCGCATGCGCCGCGCGGATGGCATCTTCAAGGCGGTCGCAAATATCATGCGCTTCGCGAACCGTCATCCTGGCCGGCACGACAAGATGAAAATCGACGAAAGTCACCGAACCGGCGCGTCTGGTCTTCAGGTCATGCACGCCGATCGAGCCGGCCGCATGGGTGGCGATCGCCTGCTTGATCGCCTCCTCCTCCTGCTGTTCGACCGCCTGGTCCATCAGGCCGCCGATCGATTGCGAGATCACCTTCCAGCCCTGATAGAGAATGTTGAGCGCCACGAGAATGGCGAGGACGGGGTCGAAGATCGCATATCCGGTGGCGAGCGCCAGAAGCAGGCCAACAAGAACGCCGACGGAAGTCAGCACGTCCGACATGATGTGCTGCCCGTCCGCCGTCAAAGCCGCGGAGCGATGCTTCCGCCCGGTGCGGATCAACAGCTGCGCCCAGACGGCATTGACGACGCCGGCGGCAAAGTTGATCGCAAGGCCGAGCACCGGTGCGGCGAGCATGCGCGGGTCGGCGAGATGGCCGACCGCCTCCTGAACGATCAGCAGCGCGGCGACGACGATCATCACGCCCTCGGTCACGGCCGAGAGATATTCCGCCTTGTGATGGCCGAACGGATGGTCGTGATCGGCCGGCTTCTGCGCATAGCGGATCACGAAGAAGGCGATGAAGGCCGCCACCACGTTGACGAAGGATTCCAGCCCGTCCGACAGCAGCGCCACCGAACCCGTAACCCACCAGGCGACCATCTTCAGCCCCATGACGCCGAGCGACAGGGGAATGCCCCAGAACGCCAGTTTCCGAACGGTGAGATTGCCTTCTTCGTTCATATCGTCCCCCTGCGGATGCGAATGAATTGCAGCATTTAAGCCATTGAAACGCAAAACCGCCCGCGCGGGAATCGCGCAGGCGGCCAATGCCGGTGATATGGGCAATCAGGCCCGAAAAGTCAAAGCCTTTGCCACATGTCGCACAAAAGGCAGGCCCATCCCGTGCGAATGGCGAGAACCGGCCCGCCTGCATGATTGACGGCAACTCCATAAGCATTTATATAACCTGTTATGTAAATGACGTGAGGAACCTGCCTTGGTCGAGGATGTCGTGAAATCGCTGGGCTATTTGTGCCTTGGCAGCCGCTTCCGCCGGATCGGCGAACGCCTGCAGGCCGACACGCAGCAGGTCATCGAGGAACTGGGCGTCTCCATCCAGGCCGCGCAATATCCTTTCCTCGGCGCCATCGACAGGCTCGGTCCGCTGACGATCGGCGAACTGGCGCAGGCCGTGGGCATTACCCAGCCCGGCGCCACACGCACCGCCGCCCAACTGATGGAACTCGGCTTCCTCGACATGCAGTCCTCCGCCGAGGATCAGCGGCGCAGGGTCGTTTCGCTGACGGCCAAAGGCCAGGAACTCGTCGATTATTCCAGGCAGAAGGTCTGGCCGCGCATCGCAGCCGCCGTCGCCGATCTCTGCCGGGATCTCGACGGCCCGCTGCTGGAACAGCTTGCCGCGATCGAGGACGGCCTTGCCGAAGCGCCGCTCACCCGCCGCGCGGGCGCCGTACAGGAGAAAACCCCATGAGCCATATTCTCGACCGACCGATCTGGAACGCGCTGCATACGGCGCATGCCGATCTCGCTGAGGGCGGCGAACGCGCCAGGCGCTATCCGCCCTCCATCGTGCCTTTCGCGGCTGCCGCCGACGATACGCGCGAAAGCCTCGAAGCGCTGCAAAACCTGCCCGCGGCGGACGAGGTCATGGCCATCGTCGAAGCCGGCCCCATCACCGTGCCGCAGGGCCTGACGGTCCTCACGGACGGAAAGCTGGTGCAGATGATCGCCGAGCGTCCCTACGAGCGCATTTCCGACAGCCGCCTGCAGCCGCTGACCCCTGACGATGCGGAGGAAATGCTGGCGCTCGCGACGCTGACCAGGCCCGGCCCCTTCACGCTCGGCGCCCAGAAACTCGGAACCTTCTGGGGCGTCAAGATCGACGGCCGCCTCGTCGCCATGGCCGGTCAGCGTCTGCGGCTTCCCGGACATGGCGAGCTCAGCGGTCTCTGCACCCATCCCGATTTTCAGGGGAAGGGTCTCGGCACCCTGCTCTTCCGCTATGTCGCCGGCGAGATTTCCGCCAGGGGCGATACCGTGTTCCTGCATGCCTATTACACCAACACGTCCGCCATCGCGCTCTACAAGACGCTCGGCTTCAAGCTGCGGTCGGAGCTGAACTTCCGCGTCGTCAGGCGCAGCGCATAGCCCGGCCAAAACGTCACAGCCGCCTGCTTTCGCCATCTGCGCCATGATAGCGACCCAATTGCATGGTGTTGACGGCCTGGCAGTCAACTGGGGACCGCATGAGACATGCATTGGATCAATCGCTACATCGACCAGCCGTTGCTTGACGGTGCGGCCCGTTTCTTGCGGGCCTGGCACATCCGCACCGGCCTGTCGCCGGAACGGCTGGAGCCACTCTGGAATATTGCCGTGACGGGCCTGCTGATCTTCGCAGCCAGCCGTTTTCTCGCCGGCCCGGCGCTGCTTCTGTGCTATGGCGGCCTCGTCATGCTGGCCCTCCCCTCCGCCTGGACGCTGTTCACCGGCCGCGATGCCGACAGCTACGATGTCGCCGCTTACAAGCGGCTGAGGACCAAGGCCTTCATGAAACGCGAGGCGGAATGGGCCGTCAGGCTCGCCATCCTTTTCACCGCCGCCTGCCTTCCCTTCGTCACGCGTTCCAGCGACCCGTCGGCCGCCTGTTTCATGATCGGCGCCAGCCTCTGGTTCGTGCTGACGGGGCCGGCAAGATCCTATCTTGCCGCAGCAGAACCGCCCATGCCGCGCGATGGCGACCGGTCTTTCAAGGCCGATCTGCAGTTCGGTTGAGAAGATTTAAATCGGCGCGAAATCCAATTGTCGCAGCGACAATGGAACGAACGGCTCACGCTTCCGTTATCCTTGCCAGCAACCGCTTAAGGAGATCGCGATGCTGTATTATGCTCTGGTATTTCTCGTCGTAGCCCTGATTGCAGGCGTCCTTGGATTTGGCGGCATTGCCGGCGCATCCGCTTCGATCGCCCAGGTCCTGTTCTTCATCTTCCTGGTGCTGTTCGTCGTATCCATCGTCGCCCGGCTCATGCGGCGCGTCTAGACGAACATTTCCAACGCAAAACCCGCCGTTTCCGGCGGGTTTTACCCATTCTGGAGGCTGGCGTCAGGCGGCCTTGGTCTTGGCCCGCCGCGCCAGGTGCGCCACCACATTCTCGATCATCCGCATGCCGGCATCGCCGCCGAGCGTCATGATCGATTCCGGATGGAACTGCACGGCCGCGATCGGCTCCTTGGCATGTTCGATGCCCATGATCGTGCCGTCTTCGCTCTCGGCGGTAATGATGAACTCCCGCGGCAGCGTCGAGGGATCGGCAAAGATCGAGTGATAGCGGCCGACCGTCACTTCCTTGGCAAGGCCCGAGAAGACGATGCCCGGCTCCAGCACGCGGATGCGCGACGGCTTGCCATGCATCGGCAGCGCCAGATGGCGAAGCTCGCCGCCATAGGCTTCGGCCAGCGCCTGCAGGCCGAGGCAGACACCGAAGATCGGCAGGTTGCGGGCGCGGGCCTTCTTGATCGTCGCCTTGCAATCGAAATCCTTCGGATTGCCGGGACCGGGCGACAGAACCACGAGATCCGGGTTCAGCCTGTCGAAGACTTCCTCCGGCACCGGCGTGCGCACGGTCGAGACGGTGGCGCCCGTCTGGCGGAAATAGTTCGCCAGCGTATGCACGAAACTGTCTTCATGGTCGATCAGCAGGATGTTGACACCCTTGCCCACGGAGGCGACATCGCGCTGGGTCTTGCCGGAATTGCCCGTCTTGGCATCGCGGATTGCGGAAAGCATGGCAGAGGCCTTCAGTTCGGTTTCGGCTTCTTCTTCCTCGGGGATGGAATCGTTCAGCAGCGTCGCGCCGGCGCGCACTTCGGCAATACCGTCCTTGATGCGCACGGTGCGCAGCGTCAGGCCGGTATTCATGTCGCCGTTGAAGCCGACCATGCCGATCGCCCCACCATACCATGCACGCGGGCTCTTCTCATGCGATTCGATGAAGCGCATCGCCCAGAGCTTCGGCGCGCCCGTCACGGTCACGGCCCAGGCGTGGCTGAGGAAGCCGTCGAAGGCGTCCATGTCGTCGCGAAGACGGCCTTCGATATGGTCCACCGTATGGATGAGCCGCGAATACATCTCGATCTGCCGGCGGCCGATGACCTTGACCGAACCCGGCTCGCAGACGCGGCTCTTGTCGTTTCGGTCGACATCGGAGCACATGGTGAGTTCGGACTCGTCCTTCTTGGAGTTCAGGAGCTTCAGGATCTGCTCGCTGTCGGCGATCGGATCGTCGCCGCGCTTGATCGTGCCCGAGATCGGGCAGGTCTCGATGCGGCGGCCCGAAACGCGCACGAACATCTCGGGCGAGGCCCCGACCAGATATTCCTGGTTTCCGAGATTGATGAAGAAGGAATAGGGCGACGGATTGATCGCCTTCAACCGCTTGGAAATGTCGGAAGGCTTGCTCTCGCAGCGCTCCATGAATTTCTGCCCCGGCACGACTTCGAAGAGATCGCCCTTGCGGAAGCTCTCCTTCGCCTTGACGACCAGTTCGGCATATTCCCCCGGCCGATGATCGCTCTTCGGCGGAATGGCATCCGTGCGGACAAACGGCTCGGCGGCAATGTCCCCCGCCTTGCCCTCGGTCGTCTTGCCGTCCTTGGCGAAATCGTAGCGGTCGATCCAGGCCTTGGCGGCGTAGTTGTCGACGACGAGGATTTCGTCCGGCAGGTAGAGAACCATGTCGCGCTGGTCGGCGGGCCGCTCCAGTTTCAGGTTGATCGCGTCGAACTGGAAGGCAAGGTCGTAGCCGAAGGCGCCGTAGAAGCCGATGCTGGCATCGGCCTGCGAATGGAAGAGATCGGTGATGGCGCGAAGCACGGTAAAGACCGTCGGCATCTTGGAGCGCTCTTCCTCGGTGAAGACGCGGTCCGGCATCTTCACCGTCAGGTCGAGCCGGCGCGCGGTCGATGCGCCAGTTTCCAGCTCGCTGACAGTTTTCAGCCGCTCGGCAATGAAGCCGAGGATGACTTCGCCACGTTCGTTATAGGCCTCGATCCAGACATTGCGGCCGAAAGAGGAAATGCCGAGCGGCGGATCGACGACGGCCGTATCCCAGCGCGTATAGCGGCCAGGATATTCGTAGTTCGAGGAAAAGACCGCGCCGCGCCGCTCGTCGAGCTTGTCGACATAGGACGAAACCGCGTCGGCATAGGGAATGGCCCGCCTCTGCCGGGTGACGGTGATGCCGCCCTTGGTCTCGTAGATTTCCGCACCATCATCCCGCAGGATCGTTACCATAGTTCCACTCCGTTCTCGGCCCGGACGAAAGGCGGCCTTTGAAACAAAAAAGCCGCCTCGAAGTTTCGGGCGGCTCGTTCGTCGTCTTTGGACACGATTGGTCGAGGCCGCCTCAGCGAGCCCACCACCAAACTGCAATGTTCAAGGACTTCTTCATGAGCGAAATTGTTAGCCTGAGATGGAGCCAAGCGCAAGAGGCGATCACCTCACGAAAAAGGGCGGCCCGAAAGCCGCCCTCGGGATGTTAGAAGCGTTGGGTCAACGTGACCTTGAAGGTTCGTCCCGCCTCCGAATAATATTCGATCGGTTGCGCAGGCGAGTCAGAAAGCGTCTGAGTATTTACCGCTTCGTAATACGTCTTGTCGAAGACGTTGTAGACACCGGCCCGAAGCGTCATACCCTTTATCTGTTCGGGCTCCCACCATGCAGTCAGATCGACAACGCCGTAGCCCGGCGCATCGAACGTATCCGGGTCGCCGTCATCCTTTGCTCCGGTCGAAGCATTGAGCGTGACATCCGTACCCCAGGTTTCTGTTGCATAGCCGGCACTGGCAATGGCCTTGAACGGCGTGACCGAGCGAATGACTTCGTTTGTCTGCGTGTCGATACCGTTCATGTAGCTGATGCCGGCAGAGACATGAAAACCGTTGTCGAAGGTCTTATGCGCATTGGCTTCGATACCGTAGATGCGCACACGGTCGCGGTTGAAATACGACGTGATGCCGAGCGGATATGTCCCGGTCGTGTCTGTGAAGGTCTCGGTATCGATGAAGTTGCGGTACTTGTTGTAGAAGAGACCGACGTGACCACCGAGATCGCTGTCGCCGAAATTCGCACCGACTTCGATGCCCTGACTGGTTTCCGGCTTCAGGTCAGGATTTCCGAGGCTGAGATAGCTGCCCGGCGCGCCGTAGTCGAGATAGAGTTCCTCAACATCAGGCGCGCGGAAGCCCATCGACCACTGCGCATAGATTTCGACGTCCGGACGCGGCTCGAAGGAGGCACGGAGCTTGGGCGAGAACTGGCTATCGCTCTGACCTGCCGGCAAACCGCTGTAAGCCGGGTTTTCTTCATAGGCTGTCGTCTGCTTCGGGCTGTAATCGTACCAGTCGAAACGGACACCGGGGGTCAGCGAGAACGGGCTGTCTCCGACAGAGATCTTGTCGTCAATGAAAAAGCCGACCTTGCTTCCATCGACGTCAGGCATGTCCGATTGGTTCGTATGCAGGAAGTTGCAGGTACTGAATGGCGGGAATGGCCCGGGACCGCAACTGTCCACGCCGGAGGAATACTGGTTTGCCTTGGAGAAGGAAATATCCAGACCCGCGGTCACCTTGTGATCGAACCCGCCAGCTTCAAAGCTCTTCTCGGCATTTCCCGCAAAACCGATCGCCCGCTGTTCGAATTCGTTGTCACGCTTGTAGACGCCAATCGGCGTCGAGCTGCGAATACTGTCGTCGCCGACATTCTTGACGATATCCTGCCAATAGAAGACCGCGTTGGCCCGATCGATCAGGCTGTCGGCATCAGTCGCTTCATATTTATAGTCCAGCGAAACGCGATCGCGCCTGGCGTCATTGAACGTATTGCGGTTGCCCGGACGATAGGTGCCGGTCAACGTCTGTCCCGTCATAAGATCGATATCGCGATCCTTGTCATAATGTTCGGCTGTCAGCCCGAACGTGTGGCCACTATCCGTATACTGGCGAACCTTGAAGAGAAAATTCTTCGAGCGGTAGTCTTCCGGGTTCTCTTCGCTACGCGTTGCGCCATAGCCGCCAACGTCCCCGTTGTTTTCGGATTCATGCCCCTTCCGATAGTCGCCCTGGAACAGCACGGCAGTGTTGTCGATGCGCTTTGCAACAGCGGCGGAGCCGCCGAAACTGCGATCCTTGCTGTCATAGCCGAACTTGAAAATACCGCCCCACGTCGCGTTCGGATCGATGAGATCTTCCGGCTCCAACGTACGCAGGATCAGTGCGCCGCCGAGAGCGCCCGAACCCGCGCGGCTTGAATCGCCTCCCCTCAAGACATCCACAGTGGATAGCGAATCGAAATTGAAGGTGTTGATTCCTCCTTCAGCACCGCGCGCGCCGTCGTCGATATACGGGATCGGAATACCATCGATTGTCGTCAGGACACGGCTCTGTTCGAGGCCGCGGATGTTTACGCTTTCGTTATTGACGTTGAAGAAAACACCCGGTTCTGTCGTGCGGCCGAGATCCTCGATGCTGGTGATCTGCTTCTCGTCGATCTGTTCGGCGGTCGTCTCCGAGACGACCGGGCTGTCTGCCGGACTACCGGCATCCTTCGTGGCCCGCTTGCCTTTCAGGACGATGGGCGCCAGCACCGTGGGCTTTTCGCCCGTTGTGGCGGCCGGCGTGGTGCTCTGCGCAAAGACCTGTGAAATCGGAAAAGTGAATACGGCTGCTGTGCAGACCAACAGCGCGGAACGCCAACGTCCAAGAACCATGAAACCAACCCTTGAGTGATTAATAACCGGGCTGGCTGGTCGGCATCAAATGCGCGAGGGGCTGGCTAGGCACGTAGAACGGCCCCAACGGCCGCCTTCTTTTTGCCGCATAAAAAACATGACTTTTATTGTCAATATATTCCGCCGCCTTATGTTGAATATTACCGTCAAGTTTTAACGATCTTTGCAAACGTTGCGCAATTGCAACGAATCCGCCGCTCTTGCGTTTCCTCTCCGCTCGGTCAACGACGGGAAACGACGTGTGAGAGAATTTCGGAAGATGGCGGTTCTTCTCGCCGTACTCGCCCTGCTCCCCGGTGCAAGACTGCCGCGAACCGGGCCGGTGCCACAGGCAAAGCCGGAAGCGGCAACCGAAGCGCCGGCGGCCCCGCTGCCGGAAAAGAAGCCGGAAACCGGGAAGACTCCCGCGCCTCAGCCGGCGGCATCCGGGCAGAAGCCCGAAACGCAGCCGTCAGCATCCGACGTGCCGACGCCGCAGCCCAAACCCGGCCAGGCCCCTGCCGCCCCGCCCGCCGGAAAGGACGCGTTACCGGCTGCCGCCCCGCAATATCAGGGACCGCCAAGACCGGGGGAGCAGAGGCTTGAGGAGCAGCATCTGGCCATCGAACCCGAAAGCGATGCGGACCATGCCGAATGTACCAAAGACCTGCGGACACTCGGCGTCGTCTTCCGGGAAACGCCGCGCATCGACGGCGGCAATGGCTGCGGCATCGACAGGCCGATCATCGTCTCGGAGGTCCTGCCCGGCATCGCGCTGAAGCCCGAAGCAACGCTGCGCTGCCCGACGGCTCTCTCGCTTGCGCGATGGATGAAGGGAAACGTCATTCCCGCAGCATCCGTCGCGCTGCCGGAAAGCGGCCGTATCATTACCGTCAATCAGGCCTCCGCCTACATCTGCCGGCTGAGGAACGGCGCCGACACCGGCAAGATTTCCGAACATGCCCGCGGCAACGCCATCGACATCGCAAGCTTCGGCTTCGAAAAGGGCGAACCTGTCGCAGTGCGCTCGCGCCGTGAGGACTCGACGCTCACAGGCGCGTTCCAGCGCACCGTCAGCGCCGCCGGCTGCCTCTATTTCACGACGGTGCTCGATCCGGAAAGCGATGCTGCCCACGAGACCCATTTCCATCTCGACGTGATCGAGAGAAAGGGAGGCTTTCGCTATTGCCACTGAAATTCGGCAGGAAGGTCAAAGACCTGGCCGCAAAATCGCAACGCCGTTGCGAAAGCCTTGAACCGGATCGTGAGACGGCTGCCGATCAGAACAGCCCTTCGATATAACCCTGGTCGTTGAGGTAAATCCGCTCCGCCGCCGGCGATTTCGGCAGGCCGGGCATGGTCATGATCTCGCCGGTAATGACCACGACGAAGCCGGCCCCCGCCGACAGGCGCACCTCGCGCACCGGCACGATATGTCCTTCGGGTGCGCCGCGCAGGTTTGGATCGGTGGAGAAGGAATATTGCGTCTTCGCCATGCAGACCGGCAGCCTGCCGTATCCCTGCTCCTCCCAGGCGGCGAGCTGGTCGCGCACCGCCTTGTCGGCCGTCACCTCCCCGGCATGATAGATTTTCGAGGCGACGATCTCGATCTTTTCGAACAGCGGCAGGTCGTCGCCATAGAGCGGCTCGAACTTCGCCTGACCGGATTCGGCAAGTTCCACCACCTTGTAGGCAAGATCCTCGATGCCGGCAGAACCTTCCGCCCAGTGGCGGCAGAGGATGGCTTCGGCGCCGTGGCGGGCGACATATTCCTTGACCGCGGCGATTTCGGCATCCGTGTCCGAGACGAAGTGGTTGATCGCAACCACGACAGGCACGCCGAAGCGGCGCACATTGGCGATATGGCGGCCGAGGTTGGAACAGCCGCGGACCAGCGCCGGAACGTTCTCCGCGCCGAGATCGTCCTTCTTCACGCCGCCATTCATTTTCAGCGCCCGGACGGTGGCAACGATCACCGCGACGCTCGGCTTCAATCCCGCCTTGCGGCACTTGATGTTGAAGAATTTTTCCGCCCCGAGATCGGCTCCGAAGCCCGCCTCGGTCACGACATATTCGCCGAGCTTCAGCGCGGTCTTCGTCGCGACCACCGAATTGCAGCCGTGGGCGATATTGGCGAACGGCCCGCCATGCACGAAGGCCGGATTGTTTTCCAATGTCTGCACGAGGTTCGGCTGCATGGCATCCTTCAAGAGCACGGCCATGGCCCCGTCGGCCTTCAGGTCCCGGGCATAGACCGGTGTCCTGTCGAAGCGGTAGCCGATGATGATGTCGCCGAGGCGGCGTTCCAGATCCTTGAGATCGGTTGCAAGGCACAGGATCGCCATGACTTCCGAGGCCACGGTGATATCGAAGCCGCCCTGCCGCGGAAATCCGTTCGATACGCCGCCGAGTGACGAGACCATGCTGCGCAGCGCCCGGTCGTTCATGTCCATCACCCGCCGCCACGTGACGCGGCGCAGGTCGATATTCTCTTCGTTGCCCCAATAGATGTGGTTGTCGATCATCGCCGCCAGCAGATTGTGCGCCGAGGTGACCGCATGGAAATCGCCGGTGAAATGCAGGTTGATGTCTTCCATCGGTACGACCTGCGCATAACCGCCGCCTGCCGCTCCGCCCTTCACGCCGAAGCAGGGACCGAGCGAGGCCTCGCGCACACAGACGATCGCCTTCTTGCCGATGCGGTTCAGCCCGTCGCCGAGACCGACCGTGGTCGTCGTCTTGCCCTCGCCCGCCGGCGTCGGGTTGATCGCCGTGACGAGGATCAGCCTGCCGTCCTTCCTGCCCTCCTGCGCGGCGATGAACTCGGCGCTCACCTTGGCCTTGTCGTGACCGTAGGGAACGAGCTGCTCCGGCGGAATGCCGAGGCTGGCGCCGATCTCGAAGATCGGTTTCTTCGTTGCCGCGCGCGCGATTTCGATATCGGATTTGATGGCAGCCATGGATCAGGTCCCCGTTCTCTCGGCGCGCGACGGACTCGGCGTTTATTTCACAATCGGATAGCGAAATATGCCCGGACTGTGAATAGCGCCCCGCGCTATACCCTTGTTATCAGGCAGCGGCGATCCCGGGAGGCATCCACGAAGCCGGATCGGTTCCGCCCCGATGTCCCCCGTTGCCTTCACTGCGGCAGTAAATCGCAGTGACACCGTTGCGGAATGTCATATCGTCGCATCCGGTCTTCGGCTATCGTGTAAGGACGGAAGCGGAAGCTTGCCGCCAGCGCCTTTCGGAGGTGATTCTTCCCTCTCGGGCCTGACGAAGCTCACCGGCCCGGTCGCCGAGGAAGTAAAAACACGCAGTTCGTCTACCACAACATCTCATAAATCAACTTAAACGCGTTTTTCGTCTGGTTAATTTTTCACGAAATGAATTAATCAGTGTGTGCTAAGTCAATTAGGGCTAGCATGCAGGCGGATTTATGTATTTGATAGCGATAACATGGGGACTTGCGGGGGCATATAATGTCTTACATGACTACCTCTGAAAGGCAGTCATTGCTATCGAACGAATTGGTCGTGGCGCGCACGCGCGGCCTTTTCGCACAAGCGCTCGGACGGGTGGCGGCCGCGTTCGGCTTTGAGCATGCCACGCTCTTGCACGCGCCGGCGGCGGAAGATTTGCTTCTCAAGCCGCTGATTATCGAGAGTTCGCTGCCGGTTTCCTACGTCAGGGATTTCGATCGCGCCCATATGCTGCGCGCCTGTCCCTTCGCCGCGCGGCTGCGGGAATCGGCCGTGCCGCAGGTCTGGCACCTCAGCGATCCCGGCCATGCCCAGTCTTTCCCCGCCGGCATCAGGAACCTGATGCTGCAATACGGCATGACCGCCGGCATTGCCATGCCGATCAACTCCGCCGACGGGCAGCGCCTCGTCTTCTGGTTCAGCGGCGAACGCGCGGCGCTGGGCCAGAGCGAGATCAACGAACTGGCGATGATCATACTCCACGCGCTCGATACCTATAACAGCGTCAAGCGCAACGAGGAGAGCGCCCATAGCGCGCTCTCGGCGCGCGAACTCGAAGTCGTGCGGTGGACGGCGCAGGGCAAGACCTCGATCGAGATCGGCCAGATCCTGGCGCTCTCCGATCACACGGTAAATGCCTATATGACCAACGCAATTAAAAAACTCGATTGCGTCAACCGCACCCAGTTGGTTGCAAAAGCTATCCGATTGAAGCTGATCAACTGAGGAATCAGAAGAGAATCAGCGCGTCGTCCCCCACTAGGGAGAAACCGTGCCTCTTCGTTTCGAACAGCCCGCAGTCGAGCATCGGCCGCAATCCCGCACCCATATCGGCATTACCGATGCCGAAGCGGTAACGATGTTCGCCGCCTACCGCCTCTTCGGCTTCTGGCGCATGAACCTCGAGACCGGACATTTCTTCGCCAGCGAAGACGTACACCGGATCTTCGATCTTCCCTACAGCGAGGGTCCGGTCAACCTGACCGAACTCATGTCGCGCATCCACGAGGAAGACCGCCTGCTGATTGCCGAAACCTTCGAGCAGGCGAGCCTTTATCGCGTCGGCTTCCACTATGTCTATCGCGTCGAAAACGGGCTTGGCGGCTACAAGATGGTACGCACCGTCGGCCAGTTCCGCGACGACGCCAGCGGCGGCGGCATCGTCGGCATCACCTACGAATTCGTCGAGAAGCTGCGTATCGTCGGCTTCGAGGACAGCGATGCCGCGCCGGTTAACGGCAAAGGGGCCTAACGGTCCAGCACCGAGCGGATTTCGACGAGGTTCGAACGCACCCTCAATATATAGAAGCCCATCGTCGCGAGATGGCTCGGCATGATCCAGCCGTCCTCGCGCCCGTTGGAAATGATGGCCGGCTGGATGCGCAGCGCGGCCTGGAACTGCCGCGTCGTGCCCGCCCAGATCGCTCCGAGATTCCGCTCCGACACAACCTGAGAGAAATCTGCCTGTGCGGCCGAAAGAATCGCGTAATAGGCGTATAGCTGACCATAGGCGAACCAGAATCGGTCGTCGGCCCTGGTGTCGAACCAGCCGCGATTATGGTGTTCCGAGCGCTCGGCCAGCATATCGGAAGTGGCGCCGAGATCGTTCGCGATCCGGTCGATGAACTGCATCAGGTTGTCGGCGCGACCGTCGAAAACTGCGTTGCAGGCAGCGAGATCGGTGTTGAACTTGCGCAGATCCCTGATGGCTGTGCGGTAGAAGGCTGGCGTCGGCGTTTTCAGGCCGAAGGGATCGAGCCCGAAATACCAACTGAATTCGTCGAACTGCAGATTGCCGCGCGCGCTTTGCAGATCATTGTTGATACCGGACGTGCCGCGCACGCGCCCAAGCGTATCGACCAGCTCCGCCGAAGTCCGCCGGACGGCCTGATTGATGCCGCGCTGGAAGGACGCCTTGTTGTCGAGGAAGGGCGTGTGGTCCCAGTCGATGCCGAAGAAGCCCATCTTGTAGAGCACCATCGACGAAATCCAGGCATTCTGGTTGACGTTGAAATCCGTCAGATCGGCCGCGACATCGACGATGGCCGAGCGCTGGCAGGTCTTGGCGGCAGTCCCGTCCGCCGCCGGAACCTCCTGCCCTGCAGCCACCTTGCGGTCCGAAAGGCGATATTGATCGACGAAGTTTGTGTTGAAATTCGACCAGATCTGCGTCTGCCAGATGAAATAGCCGTAGAGAACGACGAGAAGCGCCACGAACGCGATGATCGGCAGCCGGATCATCCAGGTCCGCCGCGCATACCATCCGTGCGCGGCCATGAAAGGCCAGATGGCCCAGGCGGCAAAAAGGCGAACACAGCGGCCGATCGTCTGGCCGATCAGTCTGAAAAAACCGGCAATCCGGTCGAGCATCGTCGTCTCCTGTCAGGCGGCGAAAACAGGGATATCCCTTCCATCCACATATGCGCTCGATCGCCCAAGCACAACAACGCACAAGGATATTTCGGCCGGACAGCACTTTGGCCGGCTGCGGCCGCAAGAGGCGCGCGGCCTGTCAGGAGCGCAGCGAACGCAGGAACCCAAACCCGAACACGGGAGATTTTCGCACCATATCGATCAGCGGCGCGTCCGAAGGCTCCTCGGCATAGGCGGGAAACTTCCGGGCAAATTCCTGGTCGGCGCGGCCCTTTCGCTGGACCAGATCCTGGGGCACCAGCATGCCCTTTTCGAAAAGCGCGATGGTTTCGGCAATATTCGGGAAAAGCTCCGGCTTGATCCGCGCCTTCATGCCCGGACGGTCGGTATCGACCTGCGCCTGATAGATGATGAGCCGCTCTTCGGTATCGACCGAGAGCTTGCGGATGAGCGCGTTGCAGCCGGCGATACGGCCGTTCAGCCTGTCGACGAAGGCCTGGAACATGCCGATGAAGCGCTCGCGCCGCTGGCTTTCGTCGCGCATCGCATGTTCCTCGACGGAAATGCGCTCGGCTTCCGCCTTCAGCGCCAGCCGCTCCGCCTCCATCTGCTCCCAATGCGCCTTGTTGCCATAAACGCCGATGCGGCCCTGCGCGTTCAAAGCCTTGGCGTTGAGTTCCTTCATCCGCATCCGCGCGATGTCGATCTCGTCGACGAGCCGCCGCCGGCGCTCGACAATGTCGATGAGGCTCTGCTCGGCGCTCTTGTGACGCTCGACGAGGGAGCGCCTCTGCTCCTGCAGCAGCGTCGCCAGCAGGTCGGATTTCGTCAGAAGATCGAGCAGCTGGTCCACGACCGGCGCCTCGCGTACCCGCGCGCTGTGCATGCGCCACATGCGCTGCCGGGAAAACCAGCCGGCCATCTTTTCGCGCCGCGTCAGCCCGCGAAAACTGTCGAGATCGGCCGAAACCTTCGCCGTCAGCCGGTCGAGCGAGAAGACGAGTTCCGCAAGCAGCACGTCGAGCGTGGCGCTGTCGTTGAGGAAGGCCTGGAAACGCGCATTCTGCTCCAGGAAAATCTCATCGGAGGAACGCGAACCGTCGCCATCGAAACCGGTGATGCAGGCAGCGCAATAGTCCGCCTCGCCGGCCATGGCCTCGGCAAGGTCACGGGCCGCATCATACTGGCTGTCGAAAGGCGGGCTCTTGCGCACCGGGCACTCCCAGGGAATCTGCAGATTGCAGACTAGTCATTTGCCGCTTCAAAGAAAACAGGCATCAGCCTGCCGAGACGGCCTCGGCCACCCATTCGCCGTTCATCGCGTCGTCCCAGTGGCGGCGGCACAGCGAAACGTATTTTTCGTTCCCGCCGACTTCGATCTGCGCACCTTCGTGCAGAACCTTGCCTTCGCCGTCCAGGCGCACGACCATCGTGGCCTTGCGCCCGCAATGGCAGATGGTGCGAACTTCCCGCATCTCGTCGGCAATCGCCAGCAGCTCCTGCGAGGCCGGGAAAAGCTTGCCCTGGAAATCCGTCCTGAGCCCGTAGACCATGACAGGAATGCCAAGCCTGTCGACCACGCGAGCAAGCTGCCAGATGTGGTCGCGGGTCATGAAATGCGCTTCGTCGACGAAAATGCAGGAGATCGGCTGCCCCTCGCGGCTAAGCTCCCGAACCAGCGCATAAAGATCGCTGTCGCCCTCGAAAGGGATGGCTTCCGCTTCGAGCCCGATGCGCGAACCGATGACGCCCCTGGCAACCCGATCGTCGAAGGCCGCAATCAGCAGAACCGTGCGCATGCCGCGTTCCTGGTAATTGTAGGAGGCCTGCAGCAGCATGGTCGACTTGCCGGCATTCATTGTCGAGTAGTTGAAATAGAGTTTTGCCATCGGATTCTCCTTGTCTGGCTTCTTGGAAGCTCGGGAATGCAAAGAAAAGCCCCGGCAAAACGATAGTCACAGGAAATCCCGGCGGAGAAATCGCCAAAAGCCTTGAAATCCAAGCCCTCCCAAAAAATGCCGGGCGTCGCAATCGCATAGTCCGGAACGCCGCAAACGCGCCGAGATCGCTTGTAAAACTGGTCTATTGATGGTTGGCTTGGGAACGTAAGACTGGGAGTCTAAAATGAAAACAACAAGCGCATTCAAACTCATCACCGCAACTGCAGTCGCTGCCCTCTCCGCTGCGACCGCCGCCTTCTCCGCAGATCCGGAAAGCTGCTCCACCGTCCATCTGTCGGACATCGGCTGGACGGACGTTACGTCCACCACGGCGACCGCAGCCCTGCTTCTCAAGAAGCTCGGCTATGAGACCGACATCAAGGTTCTCTCCCTGCCGGTCACGTACACGTCGATGAAGAACAAGGACATCGACGTCTTTCTCGGCAACTGGATGCAGTCCCAGAAGGCCGATATCCAGCCCTATCTCGACGACAAGTCGGTCGAGTCCTATGGCCCGAACCTGGTCGGCGCCAAGTACACGCTGGCGACAAACGCCAAGGGCGCCGAACTCGGCATCAAGGACTTCAAGGATATCGCCGCCCACAAGGACGAACTCGACGGCAAGATCTACGGCATCGAGCCCGGCAACGACGGCAACCGCCATGTCATCGACATGAT
This sequence comes from Hyphomicrobiales bacterium, assembly GCA_900471515.1. Taxonomy (GTDB): domain Bacteria; phylum Pseudomonadota; class Alphaproteobacteria; order Rhizobiales; family Rhizobiaceae; genus Rhizobium. Next base: position 91,259 of record UCFC01000035.1, read on the forward strand.
CGACAAGAACACCTTCGGCATGAAGGACATGGAACTCGTCGAATCCTCCGAGCAGGGCATGCTGGCCCAGGTCGCCCGCGCCGAGAAGGAAGGCAAGCCGGTCGTCTTCCTCGGCTGGGAACCGCACCCGATGAACACCAACTTCAAGATGACCTACCTGTCGGGTGGCGACGACACGTTCGGGCCGAATTTCGGCGGCGCTGAAGTCTATACCAACGTGCGCGCCGGCTATATCGAAGAATGCCCGAACGTCGGGACATTCGTGAAGAACCTCAAGTTCTCCCTGAAGATGGAGAACGAGATCATGAACAAGATCCTGAACGACGGCGAAGATCCGGAAAAGGCAGCGGGCGAATGGCTGAAGGCCAATCCGTCCACGGTCGAGCCCTGGCTTGCCGGCGTCAAGACGCGCGACGGCAGCGGCGACGGTCTCGCAGCCGTCAAGTCCGGCCTCGGCCTCTGATGAAATGAACGGGGCGGACCTGCCGCCCCGTTTTCGTTTTCATCCCGATCTTCGTTCTCAAAAGACAGGCGCGCCTCGTGAATTGGATCACTGACGCTAAAATTCCCATTGGTCCCTGGGCCAAGTCCTTTGTCGACTGGCTGACGACGAACGGCGAATGGTTCTTCAACCAGCTTGCCTCCCTGCTGTCGCATGTCGTCGACGGTCTGCTTCTTGTGCTGCAGACGCCCAATCCGCTGATCGTCATCCTCGCCATCACCCTCCTTGCATGGTGGCTGCGCCGATCAATCGCGGTCGCGGTCTTCACCTGTCTTGGGCTGCTGCTCATCATGAACCAGGGCTATTGGAAGGAGACGACGGAAACGCTGGCGCTGGTGCTCGCCTCGACCTTCGTCAGCATGGTAATCGGCATTCCGCTCGGCATCGCGGCCGCCCGCCGCGCCTGGGTCTATGCCGCGATGCGGCCGGTTCTGGACCTCATGCAGACCATCCCGACCTTCGTCTATCTCATTCCGGCTCTTATCCTTTTCGGCCTCGGCATGGTGCCGGGCCTGATCGCCACCGTCATTTTCGCGATCCCCGCCCCGATCCGCCTTACCCGCCTCGGCATCATCTCGACGCCTCCCTCCCTCGTCGAAGCCGCCGTCGCCTTCGGCGCAACCCCGGTGCAGGTCCTGCGCAAGGTGGAACTGCCTTTCGCCACACCGCAGATCATGGCCGGCCTGACACAGACCATCATGCTCTCCCTCTCGATGGTCGTCATCGCAGCCCTCGTCGGCGCTGACGGTCTCGGCGTCCCGGTCGTGCGCGCGCTCAATACCGTCAACGTCGCCAAAGGCTTCGAGGCCGGTCTCTGCATCGTCATCCTGGCGATCATTCTGGACCGCATGTTCCGCACCGCAGGCGAAGGAGACGGCGCATGACCGCGGTCAGTTTCAAGGACGTCAGCATCATCTTCGGCGACCGGCCGGAAACCGCGCTTGCCATGGTCGATCAGGGCCGCACGCGCGACGAGATCAGCGCCGAGACCGGCCTCGTTCTCGGCGTCGCCAATGCCTCGCTGACGATCCAGGAAGGCGAAATCCTCGTCTTGATGGGCCTTTCCGGCTCCGGCAAGTCAACGCTCCTGCGCGCCGTCAACGGGCTTGCGCCGGTCGTGCGCGGCGACGTCGCCGTTTCGACGGCAACGGGGCCGGTAAACCCCTACAAATGCAATGCCAAGGCGCTGCGCGACCTGCGCACGCATACGGTTTCCATGGTGTTCCAGCAGTTCGCCCTGCTGCCATGGCGCACCGTTGCCGAAAATGTCGGTTTCGGCCTCGAGCTCGCCGGCATGAAGGATGCGGAACGCAAGAACCGCGTCGGCGAACAACTCGAACTCGTCAACCTGACGAAATGGGCCGACCGCAAGGTCAACGAGCTCTCCGGCGGCATGCAGCAGCGCGTGGGCCTTGCCCGCGCCTTCGCCACCGGCGCGCCGATCCTTTTGATGGACGAGCCGTTCTCGGCACTTGATCCGCTGATCCGCACACGCCTGCAGGACGAGCTCCTGGAATTTCAGCGGCGGCTGAAGAAGACCATCCTCTTCGTCAGCCACGATCTCGACGAGGCCTTCCGCATTGGCAACCGCATCGCCATCATGGAGGGCGGGCACATCATCCAGTGCGGAACGCCGCAGGAAATCGTCAAGAACCCTGCCGATCAGTATGTCGCCGATTTCGTGCAGAACATGAACCCGATCAACATGCTGATGGCCTCCGACATCATGCAGCCCGGACTTGGCGATGCGGCAATCGGCATGTCGGTCAGCGCCACCGCGCGCCCGACGACGCCGCTCGTCGATGTCCTCGATGCGCTGTCGAGGCAGCCCGGCAGTATCGGCGTGGTCGATAACGGCCAGATCGTCGGCACCATCTCGGCACAGGATGTCGTCACCGGCCTCACGCGGCACAGGCGGAAGGAATGAAGCATGTCGCGCAAAGTGTGCAGCGGTTTGCGGCCACGGCATGCGTGAAACCGAGATTTGAAGTGTGGCAAGCGGATCTTGGAGACCGCGACACGCTTTAGACTTGATCCGCTCACTCCGCTTTGCAACATGGCGGTATGAAAGAGCCGTCCTCAACACTGCGCGAAACCGACGACGAAGCCCGCAAGCTGGCCCGCACCCTCCTGCGCTCCGCCCGCTACGCGGCCCTCGCCGTTCTCGATCCAGAAACCGGCTTTCCCTTCGCAAGCCGGGTTCTCCTCGGCACCGATATTGACGGCGTGCCGGTCATTCTCGTTTCCGCGCTCTCGGCCCACACGAAAGCGCTCGCCGCCGACCCCAGGGCCTCGCTCCTGACCGGCGAGCCCGGCAAGGGCGATCCGCTCGCCCATGCGCGCCTGACCACGCAATGCCGTGCCGAACAGGTGGAGCGGGACACGCCCCTCCATGCGCGCATCCGCAGCCGTTTCCTCAGCCGTCACGCCAAGGCGAAACTCTATATCGATTTCCCGGATTTCCGCTTCTTCCGCCTCGTCCCGCACACGGCCAGCCTCAATGGCGGTTTCGGCCGTGCCTACGTGCTTGATGGCGGCGATCTCATGATTCACTGTGCCGCAAATGACGAGATCGCTGAAAAAGCTGATGCCGCAGTGCAAGATTTAGTAGCGCGCCATCCGGATCTGGTCTCGGCGCTGGCATCCCGGCTAAAGGCGCCCGAAGCAGGCCCCTGGCGCATATCAGGCGTCGATTCCGCAGGTTTTGATATGATTTCAGGTGACTTATTGTTGCGTTGCGAGTTCGACATACCCGCTGAGGATTTAGATCACATTTGTTCAAACATATCTAAAATAGCATACCTGATACCTTAAATTTAGGTATATACAATCTTCAAGCCCAATTGCTAGTTTTCGCCGTCAGTCAAAGAACCGTCTGACGGCCTGTGCCTGTACGGATGATGTACGTTTCGCATTAGGAAGAAAAATATGGAAACCTCTGATTTGGCCGAGCACACCAATGTGGCGGCAGCTTTATTATCGGCCATGGCCAACCCCAAGCGTTTGCTGATCCTCACCAGCCTGGTAAAGGGAGAGGTGCCTGTCGGCGTTCTCGCCACCCAGGTCGGCCTGAGCCAGTCGGCGCTCTCCCAGCATCTGTCGAAATTGCGCGCTCAGAAGCTGGTCAAGACCCGTCGTGACGCACAGACGATCTATTATTCCAGCAACTCCGAACCGGTCATGAAAATCCTTGCAACACTCGAAGAGATTTACGTGGCGCCGAGCCGGAGCAGGTCTGCAGCCTGATGTTAGCGCTGACATGATGTCGGCATAGGCAGCGTTCCAGAGAGATTTTTCCGCGGACGCCGCTTACTCCTTTTCAGCACGTGAAGCATTAGAGACCGGCAATTCCTACGAATTGCCGGTCTTGTTTTTGCGTCAGATGTCGCGCAGGAGCGGGCTCAGCTGCCCACCACCGCATTGTTGCCGCGTCTCAGCACGACAAGCGAAGGACGGGCCGGCACGCCCGGCTTGAAGTCCGGCCAGCTGGTGCCGGCATCGTCCATCGATGTCGCATCCTCATTGTCGGCCATGCGCAATTCGCCCGGATGCTGGACCGAGAGGAAGACGCTGGAACCGTCCGGGGTGAAGGTCGGCGAGCAGGTTTCCGAGCCGACGGGCGCGATATAGATGAGTTTCGGCAGCGCGCGGCCCGGACCTTCCGTATCCATCACATAGACGGAATCGGCAATGCCTTCCGGCGGCGGGCCGTCGGTCGTCACCCAGAGGCGGCCGGCCGGATCGACGGCAAGGTTGTCGGGATCGGTGAACCAGCCGGCCGCGGTCGTCGCCGGATGGAACATCGCCTGGTCTTCGGGCTTGGCCGGATCGCCGCAGAGAACGAAAACGTCCCATTTGAAACTTTCGGCCGCATAGTCCGGCTTGTCGGGGCCGCCGGGCGTTACCAGTTCCAGCAGGTGCCCGTGCGGGTTCGGCCCGCGCGGATTGGCGACGTTGACCTGTTCCTTCTCGTCGTCGCCCTCCCCCTTCGGCAGGCGATCCTCGTTCTCGGTCATGGCAACATAGAGCTTGCCGGTGCCGAGATGCGGGATGAAGCCTTCCGGGCCGTCCATCGGCGTCGCGCCGACGAGATCGGCGGCAGCGCGCGTGGCCAGAACCACGTCTGCCTGCGTCTTGAAGCCGGCTTCCGCCGTCAGCGGGCCTTCGCCGGCAGTAAGCGGGATCCAGCGCATCGTGCCGTCGCTCTCGAACTTGGCGACCGACAGCGTGCCGTGGTCGAGCAGGTCCTTGTTGGCGGCGCGATCGTTGGGGTTCCACGGATCGCGGGTGACGAAGCGGTAGATATATTCGAAATCGTCGTCATCGCCCATGAAGACCACGACGCGCCCGTCAGGGGCGACGCAACATTGCGCGCCCTCATGCGTCATGCGCCCGAGCGAGGTGCGCTTGACCGGCTTTGCCATCGGATCGAACGGATCGATTTCGACGACCCAGTCGAAACGCATCCACTCGTTCGGCTCTTCCTCGAACTTGAAGCGCGGCTCGACCCGGCTGACGGAATAGATGTCGTTCTCGTCCTCGTCCCAGCCCTGGCGTTCGACCAGTTCCTGGTTCGGCAGCGTCTTGTAGTCGCCGGCAAAGACGTCCATCGCGCCTTCTTCGCCTGAGAGCATCGTGCCCCAGGGCGTGATGCCGCCATTGCAGTTCGAGATCGTGCCGAAGACGACCGTGCCGGTCGGATCGGCCTTGGTCTTCAGGCGGTCGTCGCCGGCAGCCGGGCCGGCAATGCCGATTTCCGTGCTCATGTGGATGCGGCGGTTATATTTGCCGTCCCTGACCACCTGCCACTGGTCGCCGTCCTTGCGCACTTCGAAGACGGAGACGCCGACGGCGGCCATGACCGCACGGATCTGGTCCTCGGTCATCTTCTCGCGGTAGTCGTCCGCCGTCAGGCCGGGAAACATCAGGTAGGGCGTCGCATATTCATGGCTGACGACCATCAGGCCGTGGTCCGAGCTTTTCTCGCCCCAGGGCAGCGGCAGGAACTGCGTGAAGTCGTTGTTATAGCCGAACTGGCGCTCGGCCGCCTTGCCGTCGAGCTTGCTGACGTCGAATTCCGGGCTGTCGGAAAAGAGCGCGTCACCCCAGCGCACGAGGATCTGGCGCTCGTAACCTTCCGGCCAGTGGTCGGCGGTGTCGCGCACACGCTTCAGTTCGGGGAACGTGAGCGTCGATTGGGCGGCCTCCGCCTTCGTTGCTTCAAGCGCCGGCGCAAAAGCGGCCGCCCCCATGGCTGCAATAAAGCCCTTCAGAACGGTGCGGCGGCGAACGCCTTCTTCGAGAATGGTGCCGTAGCTCGGCGCAAATGCGCGCCGCGGATTGGGACGCGGTCTGGTCTTCTGGCGGTCCGTCATGACTACCTCCGGTAAAAACGGTTGAATTTCAAGGAAATGAATGAAATGCCCTCGGCCATTGCGGCCATCGGATTTTCTAGCAATGCCGGGCGAAGGATTGATGACGCCTGACGTGTCGCAGAACGGCAGCTGGCGGCGCTTCTGCGGCTTGACGCTTTTCCGGGCGCTGATAATTTGACCGGGCAGTAAAAATAATCGGCGCCAAGCCTAAAACGGGAACGGCCACCCCAACGGTCAGGAGAACAGCATGTCCAACCGCCTCAATGCAACGCCAAACGACCTTCGCGCCTTCTGGATGCCCTTTACCGCGAACCGCCAGTTCAAGAAGGAACCGCGCCTCTTCGTGAGCGCGAAGGATATGTATTACCAAACCCATGACGGCCGCCAGGTGCTGGACGGCACGGCCGGCCTCTGGTGCGTGAATGCCGGACACTGCCGCCCGAAGATCACGGAAGCGATCCGCGAACAGGCGGGCGAGCTTGACTACGCTCCCGCCTTCCAGCTCGGCCATCCCAAGGCTTTCGAGCTTGCCAACCGCCTGGTCGACATCGCCCCCGAGGGCCTGGACCACGTGCTTTACACCAATTCCGGTTCTGAATCGGTCGAGACGGCGCTCAAGGTGGCGCTCGCCTATCACCGCGTGAAGGGCAACGGTTCGCGCTTCCGCCTGATCGGCCGCGAACGCGGCTATCATGGTGTCAATTTCGGCGGCATCTCCGTCGGCGGCATCGTCACCAACCGCAAGATGTTCGGCACGCTCCTGACCGGCGTCGATCACATGCCGCACACCCACCTGCCCGGCAAGAACAACTTCACGCGCGGCGAACCCGAGCATGGCGGCGATATCGCCACCGAACTCGAGCGCATCGTTACCCTGCACGACGCCTCCACCGTCGCCGCCGTCATCGTCGAGCCGGTCGCCGGCTCCACAGGCGTGCTCATCCCGCCGAAAGGCTACCTGCAGAAGCTGCGCGAAATCTGCACCAAGCACGGCATCCTGCTGATCTTCGACGAAGTCATCACCGGCTTCGGCCGCCTCGGCGCGCCCTTCGCCGCCCAGTATTACGACGTCAAGCCCGATATCATCACCACCGCCAAGGGCCTGACCAACGGCGTCATCCCGATGGGCGCCGTCTTCGTGACCTCGGAAATCCACGATGCCTTCATGAACGGCCCCGAGCACATGATCGAGTTCTTCCACGGTTATACCTATTCCGGGAACCCGATCGCTTCGGCCGCCGCCATTGCGACGCTCGACACCTACAAGGAAGAAGGCCTGCTGACCCGCGCAGCCGAACTTTCCGACTACTGGGCCGATGCGCTGCATTCGCTGAAGGATTGCCCCAACGTCATCGACATCAGAAACACCGGCCTGATCGGCGCGATCGAACTCGACCCGATCGCCGGCGAGCCGACCAAACGCGCCTTCACGGCCTTCCTCAAGGCTTACGAGAGCGGTCTCCTGATCCGCACCACCGGCGACATCATCGCGCTGTCTCCGCCGCTGATCATCGAGAAGAAGCACATTGACGAGCTCTTCGGCAAACTGCGCACGATCCTGCAGAACAATATCTGAATTCGATCGTTCCAGCTGAGTTCAGGGGCGGGGCTGCGGCCTCGCCCTTTCCTTTGTGCCGGCCTCGATCGCGTTATCGGTCTCCGGCGTCGCGGATTTCCTGCAGGCAGGGCAAGTCAGCCCAATGGAGATCCCATGCCAGCACTTGCCCTTGGGAAAGGCGCTCGCCGGGCGATAGCGGCAGCCGGCCTGCGGTCGATCGGATGCCCCCAGACCCCGTCCGATCAAAGAGAAACGTTCAGGACACGGAGGCCACCGACAGGCAGAGCGCAAATTTTTTGACGAGCCGGCGGTCGAAATGCCCCTCATTGGCAAGCATCCAGGTCAGCGCCTCCTTCGCGCTCCAGGGCGCCTTGTAGGGGCGCACAGAAGTGATCGCGTCATAGACGTCGCAGATCGCGGCAAGCCGTGCGTGCAGGCTGATCTGGCCATGGGACAGTTTGCGCGGATAGCCCTTGCCGTCGATCCGTTCGTGATGGTTGAGACAGACGTCGAGAACGATCTGCGACATGCCTTCCTGGCGGGACAGGATCGCATGCCCCTTCTCCGGATGGTCGCGGATCAGCTGCATCTCCTCCTCGCTGAGGCGCCCTTCCTTGTTGAGCACCTCAAGCGGAATTTCCAGCTTGCCGACATCGTGCAGCAGGCCCGCCGTGCCGAGCGTCTGCACCAGCCCCTCGTTCAGCCCGAGGTGGCGGCTGAAAAGGATCATCAGGGCGCTGACCGAAAGCGAATGCAGAAACGTGACTTCGTCCTTGGATTTCAGCCGCGTCACGCTCATGAAAACCGCGGGGTGGTCGTCCATCGATTTCGAGACGGAAGAGATCACCGGCTCAACCTGGTCGATAGTGCTGGCATCCCCCTCCCGCAGCCGGCCGAAGACATTCTCGAGCACCTGCACCGACTTCTGGATGGTTTCCCGCGCCGCCTTGACGTCGATCTCGATCCTGCGGGAAGCATCGCTGACATCGAGGCCCTTGGTGGTGTTGATGACCACGCCCGCGTCGGCGCACTCGTTCAGTTTCAACGTATCACTCTCGTGACGGAGTAAGAACCGCCGCCTGGATAGAAAAGGATCGTTCCAGATGCCTTCGATCATCTCGATAAACATGCCGGTTCGCACTTGTCTGGCTTCGATACGCTTCAGCATCCGGATATCTACTCCCGCCAAATCCCAATATCGACAGACTGCATATCTGTTGCACTGCAACAATATATTCAGGAACAATAGTTCTACTATGATTCTTGGAATCAATTATTAATTTGACTTGGACATTTGAACATCATCGGGAAATCTTGCGCCTGTTCCTCCGCATGCTGCTTGACGGCCGATGCGATAGGCTGCGGAAAGCGGGATGGCTTTCGGCTCTCCGTAGATGTGTGCCTTCCTGCGACCGGCAAGAGATGACCGGGCAATATCGGAGCGCCGCGGCGTCACATGCACAGGAGGCGCCGCCGACCGAAAATTGCGGGAAATGGACTGAAACAACAAAAAATCGGGCGCAATCTTTCCAAAATTGGCGAAAACCGGCCCGATCTTGTTAAGATCTTGCGGAATCTCACCGAAATTCCTAGAAATCTTGCCATGCGCCGAGCGAGCCAAACATGGCCGCACAGCTCATTGACCACGCGGTTTTTCCTCATCCTTGGCATGGTCCCGGCGGGATCACTGATGACGAAACGATCTGCGTGGCAAGCAACCGGTGGTCGAAACGACCCCATCCAAGGAGACAGAACATGACCTTGAAAACCCTCACGGCGACGCTCATCGCCTCGCTGGCATTCGCGCCGCTTGCGCATGCAGATATCACCATCGGCCTGATCGCGCCGCTGACCGGCCCGGTGGCCGCCTATGGCGACCAGGTAAAGAACGGCGCACAGACCGCCGTCGATGAAATCAACAAGAATGGCGGCATTCTGGGCCAGAAGGTCGTCCTCGAGCTCGCCGACGACGCCGGCGAACCCAAGCAGGGCGTTTCGGCCGCAAACAAGGTTGTCGGCGAAGGCATCCGCTTCGTCGTCGGCCCGGTCACGTCCGGCGTCGCCATTCCGGTTTCCGACGTTCTGGCCGAAAACGGCGTTCTGATGGTCACGCCGACCGCCACCGCGCCTGATCTCACCAAGCGCGGTCTGACCAACGTTCTGCGCACCTGCGGCCGCGACGACCAGCAGGCCGAAGTCGCCGCAAAATACGTTCTCGAGCACTTCAAGGACAAGCGCGTCGCCATCATCAACGACAAGGGCGCCTACGGTAAGGGCCTTGCCGATGCCTTCAAGGCAACGCTGAACGCCGGTGGCGTCACCGAAGTCATCAACGACTCCATCACCCCCGGCGACAAGGACTTCTCGGCGCTGACGACCCGCATCAAGGCCGAGAATGTCGATCTCATCTATTTCGGGGGTTATCACCCGGAAGGCGGCCTGCTCGCCCGCCAGCTGCATGACCTCTCGGTCAACGCCCAGATCATCGGCGGCGACGGCCTCTCCAACACCGAATTCTGGACGATCGGCACGGATGCGGCAGCCGGCACGCTCTTCACCAACGCCTCCGACGCCACCAAGAGCCCGGATTCCAAGGCGGCTGCCGATGCGCTCGCCGCCAGGAAGATCCCGGCCGAAGCCTTCACGCTCAACGCCTATGCCGCAGTCGAAGTGCTGAAGGCCGGCATCGAGAAGGCCGGCAGCGCCGACGATGCGGAAGCCGTCGCAGCAGCCCTGAAGGGCGGCGAAGAGATCCCCACCGCCATCGGCAAGCTCACCTATGGCGAAACCGGCGACCTCTCCTCGCAGAGCTTCTCGCTCTACAAGTGGGAAGGCGGCAAGATCGTCGCTGCCGAGTAATCGCAACGAACGAGACACGGGACCGGGCGCCATCGGCGCCCGGTTTCGTTTGCGGGCATCAAATCCGCAAACAGATGCGCTATAACTTGCGGAATCGATTGCATCGCGAGGATAGTCATGACCGCCAAGCTCGAACGTCTCATCGATCAGGGTGTGGGCCGCATTCCCGCCGATATCGTCCTGAAAGGCGGGCGCTTCTTCGATCTGGTGACGGGCGAACTCGTGCAGTCGGACATCGCCATCGGCGGCGACCGCATCATTGGCACCTGCGGCACCTATGGCGGCGAGACCGAGATCGATATTTCCGGCAAGATCGTCGTTCCCGGCTTCATCGACACGCATCTGCACATCGAATCCTCGCTCGTCACGCCGCATGAATTCGACCGCTGCGTCCTGCCCTACGGCGTGACGACCGCCATCTGCGATCCCCATGAGATCGCCAACGTGCTCGGCAGGGACGGCATCGAATTCTTCCTCGCTTCGGCGCTGGAAACGATCATGGATATCCGCGTCCAGCTTTCCTCCTGCGTGCCGGCCACGCATCTGGAAACATCCGGCGCCGACCTGCCCGTCGAAAGCCTCCTGCCCTACCGCGATCATCCCAAGGTTATCGGCCTTGCCGAATTCATGAATTTCCCGGGCGTGATCCACAAGGATCCGGTCTGCATGGCAAAGCTCGACGCCTTTCAGGGCGGCCATATAGACGGGCATGCGCCGCTTCTGTCGGGCAACGATCTCAACGGTTATCTGTCGGCCGGCATCCGCACCGAGCATGAATGCACGAGCGCTGCCGAAGCGCTGGAGAAAATCCGCAAGGGCATGCATATCCTCGTGCGCGAGGGTTCCGTTTCGAAGGATCTGCACGCGCTGCTGCCGATCGTCACCGAGCGCCTTTCGCCCTATCTGGCACTCTGCACCGATGACCGCAACCCGCTCGATATCGCCGAGCAGGGCCACCTCGATTACATGATCCGCACGGCAATTGCCGAAGGCGTCGAGCCGCTGGCGATCTATCGCGCCGCCTCCATATCGGCCGCCCGCGCCTTCGGCCTGCGGGACCGCGGCCTCGTGGCCCCCGGCTGGCGGGCCGATCTCGTCGTGATCGACAGTCTCGAAAACTGCCGGGCCGATATGGTCTTTTCGGCCGGCCGCCATGTCACCGACGCGCTCTTTGCCACCCGCAAGCCGGTCGCTCCCGTCGGCCTCGACAGCGTCAAGGCGCGGCCGGTCAACGCGGCCCATTTCGGCGTGCCGGTTTCGGAGGGCGAAACGCCCGTCATCGGCGTCATGCCCGGCAAGATCATCACCGAGCACCGCCGCTACCGCCTGCCGGCCAACGGCAACCAGACGGGCATCGATCTTGGCCGCGACATCGTCAAGGTCGCCGTCATCGAGCGCCACGGCAAGAACGGCAACCATGCCAACGGTTTCGTCCAGGGTTTTGGATTGAAGAAGGGCGCGATCGCCTCCACCGTCGGCCATGACAGCCACAATATCTGCGTCGTCGGCGTCAACGAGGATGACATGGCGCTCGCCGCCAACAGGCTCGGCGAGATCAAGGGCGGCTTCGTCGTCGTCGAGGACGGCAAAGTCACCGGCGAGATCGCCCTGCCCGTCGCCGGCCTGATGAGCCTCGAGCCCTACGAAACGGTGCGCGACACGCTGCATCGCCTGCGCAAGGCCGCCTACGCCCTCGGCACGACGCTGGAAGAGCCCTTCCTGCAGGTCGCCTTCCTGCCCCTGCCCGTGATCCCGCATCTGAAGATCTCGGACAAGGGAATGGTCGATGTCGATCGCTTCACGCTGATCGGCTGAACCCGGACGGAGTACCCGATGCCATTGGTCTTCACGTTCGGAAACCTGAAGTTCTTTTTCTATTCAAACGAGGGCGATCCTCGCGAGCCAATCCATATTCATGTTCGCGGCCCGAACGGCGAAGCTAAGGTCTGGATACAGCCCGCAATCGGCATTGCCGACAGCAAAGGCTTCAATCCACGCGAACTTGCTGTTATCATTCGGGAAGTCATCAAGAACCAATCCGCCATCGAAAGGGCGTGGGATGAACATTTCCGCAACTGATGTGACTTTCGATGAAAATACGATGTGGGTCGCGCTCGATGACGGGCGCACTCTGGGCGTACCGTTGGCATGGTTTCCGCGCCTGTTGAATGCGACGCCGGAACAGCTTCGCACTGTCGAGATCAGCTCGATGGGCCTTCACTGGACTGATCTTGACGAAGATATCTCGATCAATGGCCTATTGGCCGGACGCGGCGATCAGACGGTCAAGCGCCCTACCGCCGCCTGATCACCGAACTCTCGCGCAAAAAGCATCCAGTGCCGAGAGTCTAACGACATCATTGTCGGCTGCCGCCTGGAAGCCAGGCATCGCCAGAGCAGCAACGAGCTTAATCCCGGCGGGAAAGCGAAACTCTGCAGGCTCACGCGTCAGGTTAAAAACGAAAAGTAGCTTCTCGTCATCCTTCTCGCGAACGAACGCCAGCAGATCCTTGTTGGTGCCGACGAATTCCATGCTGCCGTCGAGCAGCGCGGGCTGGCTTTTGCGGAATTCCAGCGTGCGCCGGTAGTGGTGCAGAACCGAACTGTCGCTGTTTTCCTGCGTATCGACCGAAAGTGCCGCCTGTTCGTAGGGAACCGGCAGCCAGCTCTTTTCGGCGCTGGTAAAGCCGGCATGCGCCTTGCCGGCCTCCCAGGGCATCGGCGTGCGGCATCCGTCGCGGCCCTTGAAGGCCGGCCAGAAACGGATGCCGTAGGGGTCGCGCAGGTCCTCGAAGGCAAGCTCCGCCTCCGGCAGCCCCAGTTCCTCGCCCTGATAGAGGCAGATCGAACCGCGCAGGGCCGCAAGCACGGAAATCGCCAGCTTGGCGATCACCGGCCGCTCCTCCTCCGTCAGCGCGAAACGGCTGACGTGACGGTTGACGTCGTGGTTGGAGAATGCCCAGCAGACCCAGCCGTCCCTGACCATACGCTGGAAGCTCTCGACGCAGTTGCGGATATGGGCGGCGGTGAAGTCCGGGCCGAGCAGATCGAACGTGTAGCACATGTGCAGCTTGTCGCCGCCGCTCGTATAGGCGGCCACCGTCTGCAGCGAACGCGCGCCGTCCCCCACTTCGCCGACGGTCGTGCGCCCTTCGTACTGATCGAGCAGAGCCCGGAAACGCCGGAGGAATTCAAGGTTCTCCGGCTGCGTCTTGTCGTAGAGATGGTTCTGCATGCCGTAGGGATTGCTGTCGGGCGCATCGAGGCCGGCCTGATCCGGATCGGGCACATGCGGCGGATTGTCCCGGAGCAGCCTGTCGCAGAAGTAATAGTTCACCGTGTCGAGCCGGAAGCCGTCGACGCCGCGGTCGAGCCAGAATTTCACCGTCTTCAGCAGCGCATCCTGAACCGGCTTGCTGTGGAAGTTCAGGTCCGGCTGCGATGTCAGGAAGTTGTGCTGGTAATATTGCCGGCGCACGCCGTCCCATTCCCAGCCCGGCCCGCCGAAGATCGACAGCCAGTTGTTCGGCGCCGTTCCATCGGGCTTGGGATCGGCCCAGACGTACCAGTCGGCCCTGTCGTTCGTGCGGCTGGAGCGGCTTTCGATAAACCACGGATGCCGGTCGGACGTGTGGGAAATCACCTGGTCGATGATGACCTTGATGCCGAGCCTGTGCGCCTCGGCCATCATCTCGTCGAAATCGTCGAGCGTGCCGAAAATCGGGTCGACGTCGCAATAGTCCGAGACGTCGTAGCCCATGTCGGCCATGGGCGATTTGAAGAAGGGAGAGAGCCAGATCGCGTCGACGCCGAGGCTTGCAATATGGGAGAGCCGCCGGGTTATCCCCTTGAGATCGCCGAGCCCGTCTCCGTCAGTGTCCTGAAACGAGCGCGGATAGACCTGATAGATCACCGCGCCGCGCCACCAATCCGCATTCCCGCCCGTCTGCAATGCCATTGCCCGCCGCCTCCTGCGTCATTTTGCCCGCAACACTTAAAGCATGTCGCGCAAAACCGTGCAGCGGTTTTGCGATCACAACATGCCGGACAAGACTTAAAGCGTGGCGCGCGAATCCGGAAGATCGCTTCACGTTTTAAACCAGTTCAGCAAAAACAATGCTGGCGGCATGGCCGGCCGCAAAGAGAGGCCGTCGCGATCCGGCAAAGGGGAGACGCTTATAGGCTTGTCCACACCCTGATGCTACCCACCGGTTTAGGGGTTGCAACGCCAAACCTTTGCGTTAAGGTGCCGTTGACCTGCACGTAACAGGTCCAACCGGGAACAAATGACTAAAGAAAAGGCGAAAAGCCTAGAAAGGTGGACAAACTATGTCCTTTTTTACGAAAAAATTTCTCGCGTCCGCAATGGTTGGCTCATTGCTCGCATTTTCGGCCCACGCGGCCACAATCAACATCCATAATGGTGGCGACCCCACCTCGCTGGATCCGCAAAAACTCTCCGGCGACTGGGAAAACCGTATTGCCGGCGATATCTTCGAAGGCCTAGTCACCGAAGACGCCAAGGACAACCCGATTCCGGGCCAGGCCGAAAGCTGGACCATTTCCCCCGACGGCAAGGTCTACACGTTCAAACTGCGCGACGGCATCAAGTGGTCGGACGGCCAGCCGGTGACGGCAGGCGATTTCGTCTTCGCCTTCCAGCGCCTGATCGACCCGAAGAACGCTGCCGACTATGCTTATCTGCAGTTCACCATCAAGAACGCGGAAAAGATCAACAAGGGCGAGATCACCGATCTCAACGAGCTCGGCGTCAAGGCGATCGACGACAAGACGCTCGAAATCACCCTTGAAAACCCGACCCCCTATTTCATCAACGCGCTCATGCACTACACGGCCTATCCGCTGCCGAAGCATGTCGTCGAGGCCAAGGGTCAGGACTGGGTCAAGATCGGCAACATCGTCACCAACGGCCCGTACAAGCCGGTCGAGTGGGTACCCGGTTCGCACGTCACGACCGTCAAGAACGACCAGTATTACGGTGCCAAGGATGTGAAGATCGACGGCGCGAAGTTCTTCGTGCTTGAAGACCAGGAAGCCGCGCTGAAGCGCTACCGCGCCGGCGAATTCGACATCCTCACCGATTTCCCGACCGATCAGTACGAGTGGATGAAGAAGAACCTGCCGGGCCAGGCGCATGTCGCCCCCTTCTCCGGCCTCTACTACTACGTCATCAACTCGTCCAAGCCGCCCTTCAACGACAAGCGCGTCCGCCAGGCGCTCTCCATGGCGATCAACCGCGAAGTCATCGGCCCGCAGATCCTCGGCACCGGCGAACTGCCGGCCTATTCCTGGGTTCCGCCGGGCACCGCCAACTATGGCGAACCGGCCTACGTTTCCTGGAAGGACCTTCCCTACAAGGATAAGGTCGAAGAAGCCAAGAAGCTCCTGAAGGAAGCCGGTTTCGGCCCGGATCACCCGCTGACCACCCAGCTCAAGTACAACACCAACGACAACCACAAGCGCATCGCCGTCGCGATCGCCTCCATGTGGAAGCCGCTGGGCGTCAACGTCGAGCTCGTCAACGCCGAAACCAAGGTTCACTACGACCAGCTGCAGCGCGGTGAAGTTGATATCGGCCGTGCCGGCTGGCTCGCCGACTACAACGACCCGGACAACTTCCTGAACCTGCTCGTCACGGGCGTTCAGATGAACTACGGCCGCTGGTCGAATGCCGACTACGACAAGCTGATCAAGGACGGCAACGCTCAGACCGATCTGACGAAGCGCGCCGAGATCTTCAAGAAGGCCGAGCAGCTGGCGCTGGACGAATCCGCCGCGCTGCCGATCTACTACTATGTCTCCAAGAACGTCGTCTCGCCCAAGATCGAGGGCTTCGTCGACAACGTTCAGGACATCCACCGCACGCGCTGGCTGTCCATCAAGGAATAAGGATGAAAGGCTCTTCCCGGCTGGTCCGGGAAGAGCCGCTCCACGACCATGATCAAATACGCCCTCCGTCGATTGCTGTCGACGATCCCCGTCCTGTGGATCGCCGTCACAGCCTGCTTTTTCGTTTTGCGCCTTGCCCCCGGCGGCCCCTTCGATGGCGAAAGGCCATTGCCGCCGGTGATCCTGAAAAATCTTGCGGCCCACTACAATCTGGATAAGCCGCTCGTCCAGCAATACCTGATCTATGTCGGAGACCTGCTGAAAGGCGACCTCGGCCCCTCCTTCGCGAGCGAAGACTTCACTGTCGCCCAGCAGATCATGATCGGTCTGCCCTATACGTTCACCATCGGTACGGCTGCCTTCCTGATCGCCATCATCGTCGGCGTGGCCGTCGGCTGTCTTGGGGCGCTCTACCAGAACAAGGCGCCGGACTATATTCTGAGTGCTCTCATTCTGGTGGGCGTCGTCCTTCCGAACTTCCTGATCGCCCCGATCATGCAGCTGATCTTCGGCATCCGCCTCGCCTGGTTTCCGGTCGGCGGCTGGGGTGACGGCTCGATCAAGTTCCTCGTCCTGCCGATCGTCGTTCTGGCGCTGCCGCATGCCGGCCGCATCTCGCGCATCACCCGCGGCTCGATGATCGAGGTGATGAACCAGAACTTCATCCGCACCGCCAAGGCCAAGGGCATCGGCCCGCGCCTGACGGTCATGCGCCATGCGCTGAAACCCGCCATGATGCCCGTCGTCTCCTACCTGGGTCCGGCGGCAAGTTATCTTCTCACCGGCTCGCTGGTCGTCGAGAGCATCTTCGGATTGCCCGGCATCGGCCGCTATTTCGTCAACGCGGCGCTGAACCGCGATTACGGCATGGTTCTCGGTACGGTCATCTTCTACATGGTGCTGATCGTCTTCCTGAACCTTCTGGTCGATATCGCCTATGCCTGGCTGGACCCGAAAGTGAGAAACAGATGATCCTCAATCCCGCAAAAAGAGAGCTGCTTGCCGCCGAATTGCTGGAAGCCGAAGGTCTGTCTCCGGAAGGCCGCTCGCTGACCAGGGATGCGCTGCGCCGCCTCTCGCGCAACAAGGCTGCGGTCGTATCGATCGGCGTTCTGGTTCTCCTGATCCTTGCCGCCTTCCTCGGCCCGAATTTCATTCCCTTCAACTACGAGGATCCGGATTGGGCCGCCTTCCGCACGCCCCCGTCCTTCGAAAGCGGCCACTATTTCGGCACCGACCCGAACGGCCGCGACCTGCTTGCCCGCGTGCTCTACGGCACCCGCATCTCGCTCGCCGTGGCGCTGACCGCAACCCTCGTCTCCGTCGTCATCGGCGTGCTCTACGGCGCGATCTCGGGCTATATCGGCGGCAGGCTGGACTCCATCATGATGCGCTTCGTCGATATCATGTATGCGCTTCCCTATATCCTCTTCGTCATCCTGCTGATGGTGATCTTCGGCCGCAACGTCTACCTGCTCTTTGCGGCGATCGGCGCGCTCGAATGGCTGACCATGGCCCGCATCGTGCGCGGCCAGACCCTGTCGCTCAAGCACCGCGAATTCGTGGAAGCGGCCCGCGCCTCCGGTCAGAAGCCGTTCAAGATCATCACCAAGCACATCATCCCGAACCTCGTCGGCCCCGTCGTCATCTTCGCGGCGCTGACAGTGCCGGAGATCATCGCAACCGAAAGCTTCCTCTCCTATCTCGGCTTCGGCGTGCAGGAACCGCTGACCTCGCTCGGCACCCTGATTGCCGAAGGCACCGATGCCATGGAAAGCATGCCCTGGCTGCTGATCTTCCCGGCAAGCTTCCTCGTGGCCCTGCTGCTCAGCCTGCTCTTCATCGGCGACGGGCTGCGCGATGCGTTCGACCCGAAGGATCGATAGGATGAATCAAGAAAAACAGAACGATACCCTTCTCGAACTGAAGGACTACTCGATCACTTTCGAGACCCCCGAGGGTCAGGTGAAGGCGGTCTCGAACATGAACCTCACGGTTCGCCGCGGCGAGCGCATCGCCATCGTCGGCGAATCCGGCTCCGGCAAGAGCCAGACCTTCCTCGGCATCATGGGCCTGCTTGCCAAGAACGGCAAAACCAGCGGCCAGGCCCTGCTCGAAGGCAAGGACGTGCTGGCGCTGAAGCCGCGCGAACTCGACCAAGTCCGCGGCAAGGACATGGCCATGGTCTTCCAGGACCCGATGACGGCGCTGAACCCGTCTCTGAGGATTTCCCGGCAGCTGACGGAACAGCTTGAGATCCACCGCGGCTTCACGGCGAAAGCGGCCTCGGCCACGGCGCTCGACATGCTGAAGCGTGTCGGCATCCCGGACCCGACGCGGCGCTTCAACCTCTATCCGCACGAGCTTTCGGGCGGCATGCGCCAGCGCATCGTTATCGCCATGGCGCTGCTCACCAAACCGAAGCTCCTGATCGCCGACGAGCCGACGACCGCGCTCGACGTGACGATCCAGGCGCAGATCCTCGACCTGTTCAACGACCTGACGGCCGAGATGAACACGGCGCTCGTCATGATCACCCACGACCTCGGCGTCGTGGCCGGTCTCGCCGACAAGGTGGCCGTCATGTATGCCGGCCGCATCGTCGAGGAAGCCCCGGTTGACGAGCTCTTCGAAAACCCGGCCCATCCCTATACGGCGGCCCTGCACGCCTCGATCCCGCGCCCGGACCAGGATGTCGACGATCTCGTCGTCATCCCCGGCCGGCCGCCGAACCTGCAGCACCTGCCGAAGGGCTGCAATTTCTCGCCGCGCTGCTCGCAGGTTCAGGACGATTGCATCGACCGCCCGCCGCAGCTTCAACCGCAGGCCGCAAACCACTGTGCCGCCTGCTTCCACCCCTTCCCCCGCCGCGAGGAGTTGCTCGTCAATGGCTGATCGCTCGCTTCTGAGGGTCGAGAACCTGACGACCCAGTTCGAGATCCCCTCGAAATCGCTCTTCAAGCCGCCGGTCATGCTGACGGCCGTCAACAATGTCAGCTTCGATCTCGCCGAAGGCCGCACGCTCGGCATCGTCGGCGAATCCGGCTGCGGAAAATCCACGCTCGGCCGCTCCATCCTGCGGCTCCTGAAGTCGCAGAAGGGCCGCATCCTCTGGCAGGGCCGCAACCTGCTCGACCTGTCGGACGAAGAAATGCGTGCCGCCCGCCGCGACATGCAGATCATCTTCCAGGATCCGATCGCCTCGCTCGATCCGCGCATGACGGTCGGCGACATCATCGCCGAGCCGCTCACCGTCTTCGAGCCGAAGCTGACCAAGGCCCAGCGGCTCGAGCGCGTGCGCGAGATCATGGCCGCCGTCGGCCTCGTGCCGGAAATGATCAACCGCTATCCGCACGAATTTTCGGGCGGTCAGGCGCAGCGCATCGGCATTGCCCGCGCCGTCGTCACCAAGCCGAAGCTCATCATCTGCGACGAACCGGTTTCGGCCCTCGACGTGTCGATCCAGGGCCAGGTCATCACGCTGCTGCGCAAGCTGCGCAAGGAGTTCGGCCTGACGCTGATCTTCATCAGCCACGACCTCTCCGTCGTGCGCCTGATCTCGGACGACGTGCTGGTTCTCTATCTCGGCAAGGTGGTCGAGGCCGGCGATTGCGCCACGGTCTTCGAACATCCGGCCCATCCCTACACGCAGGCGCTGTTCTCGGCCGCTCCGATCCCCGATCCGAAGCTCGCGCGCCTGCGCAGCCGCATCCGCCTGCAGGGAGACCCGCCCTCGCCGCTCAACCCGCCGAAGGGCTGTGTCTTCTCGCCGCGCTGCTGGAAGGCGACGGATATCTGCCGCACCGAAATGCCGCCGACGGAACTGGTCCGTCCCGGCCAGACGGCCGCCTGCTATCATATGGACCGGCCCTGATCTCCCCTCTCCATCGCCCCGCCATCGGGGCGGTGGACTTTCACCTCGCTTTGACTTGTCTCCTCCCGCCTCTTCGCGTATCCGCAAAGACGGAAAAAATCCGGGAGGATGGCTTTGAGCGGACGGTTTCTGTCGATCGGCGAATGCATGGTGGAACTCTCGCAGGCGGGCGAAGGCCTGCTGCGCAAAGGCTTTGCCGGCGATACTTTCAACACCGCGTGGTACGCCCGTGCCTGCCTGCCCGCCGGATGGTCGGTCGATTATTTTACCGCGCTCGGCGATGATCCGATGTCCGACGAAATGGTCGCCTTCATGGGCAAGGCCAGGATCGGCACGAGCCTCATCCGGCGCATCAAGGGCAAGACGCCCGGCCTCTATATGATTAACCTGAGGGACGGCGAACGCTCCTTCAGCTATTGGCGCGACAGCTCGGCCGCCCGCAGCCTCGCCGCCGACCCCGACCGGCTGCGCGAAGCGGTGGAAAGCGCCGATGTCGTCTATTTCTCCGGCATCACGCTCGCCATCCTCTCCCATGACGATGCCGAAACGCTGCTGGCCGAAATCCGCCGCGCCAAGGCGGTCGGCAAATTCGTCGTCTTCGACCCGAACATCCGCCCCCGCCTCTGGTCGAGCTACGACGTCATGCACACGACGATCAGCGAAGGCGGCCGCGCCTCCTCGCTGGTCATGCCGAGCTTCGACGACGAGGTTGCCCATTTCGGCGACGCCTCCATCGAGGCCACGATCGAGCGCTATCGCGCGCTCGGCGCCGCCCATGTCGTCGTCAAGAACGGCGCGGAGGGCGCGACACTGAGCTTCGCCAGCAAGAAAGTCCACGTGCCGGCCGAAAAGGTCAAAAAGGTCGTCGACACGACGAGCGCCGGCGACAGTTTCAACGGCGCGTTCCTCGCACATTATCTGGAAAACCGGGACGCGCCGGCAGCCGCCCGCTTCGGGGCCAAAATCGCCGCCCGCGTCGTCAGCGAGCATGGCGCGCTCGTGCCGAAGGAAAAGCTCGGCCTCTGATATCGTCGTTGAAGCCTGCGCATGTCGCTTGTCGCGCGGCCACGCGCAGGCTCGCCCCCGCCTAAGCGGTCATTGATCGTCGAGCCGCATCAGGAATTGGGCTTCTTGTCTTCGGCACGCACGGCTTCGTCGTGATACCAGCAGCTGTCGAGTGCGGCATCGCACACATCGGCCGCCTCTCGCTCCATCGTGCGAAAACGCTCGAAGCGGCTTCGGGCCTGAACGGCCTTGATGGGAAACTGGTAGATCGTCGCGGATTCACGATGGAAACCGATTGCCATGAGATAGCCTTTCTTCAGCTCGGCCTATCAACATTCACGGTCTGTATAGTAGCACAATGCACATAGTTTATGCAAACTGCACAAAATAACGGCAATGTCGCAATAATAAACGATCGCCGCGGCATTTCCTGATTAAGCTTGCGCTGATTTGTCCAAAACTTCATCCATCCCGCTCAACGCCGGAATTTTCATCTGGTTCCAACGCGAAAAATGCCCGTCGCAAAGCGGGATAGGCGCGCGCCGGACGGCCTCGGCCACCGGCCGCAACCGCTGCCAAACGGCACCCGCGAGGTGATTCGTAAATTTTTTGTGTCACTCGCGCGATCTGGCACGCTACGTGCTTTACGTTAGGCATCCCCTGGCGGGTGGCCGCACCCTTGCGTCTACTGCCTCAGGATTTGCTCACGTTCGCAGCAGAGAGAGTAGCGATGACAAAGTATAAGCTCGAGTACATTTGGCTCGATGGGTACACTCCGGTACCGAACCTGCGTGGCAAGACGCAGATCAAGGAATTCGATAATTTCCCGACGCTCGAACAGCTCCCGCTCTGGGGCTTCGACGGTTCGTCGACGATGCAGGCCGAAGGCCGCAGCTCCGACTGCGTGCTGAAGCCCGTCGCGCTCTATCCCGATCCGGCCCGTACGAACGGCGTCCTGGTCATGTGCGAAGTCATGATGCCGGATGGCGTCACGCCGCATGAATCCAACAAGCGCGCCACGATCCTCGACGACGAGGATGCATGGTTCGGCTTCGAGCAGGAATATTTCTTCTACGAAAACGGCCGTCCGCTCGGCTTCCCGGAAAGCGGCTACCCGGCTCCGCAGGGTCCCTACTACACCGGCGTCGGCTTCAAGAACGTCGGTTCGGTTGCCCGCGAAATCGTCGAAGAACACCTCGACCTGTGCCTGGCTGCCGGCATCAACCACGAAGGCATCAATGCCGAAGTGGCCAAGGGCCAGTGGGAATTCCAGATTTTCGGCAAGGGCTCCAAGAAGGCCGCCGACCAGATCTGGATGGCACGCTACCTGCTCCTGCGCCTGTGCGAAAAGTACGGCATCGACATCGAGTTCCACTGCAAGCCGCTCGGCGACACGGACTGGAACGGCTCGGGCATGCACTGCAACTTCTCGACCAAGTTCATGCGCGAAGTCGGCGGCAAGGCCTATTTCGAAGCGCTGATGGCGCAGTTCGACAAGAACCTGCAGGCCCATATCGACGTTTACGGCCCGGACAACCACATGCGCCTGACCGGCAAGCACGAAACGGCTCCGTGGAACAAGTTCTCCTACGGCGTTGCTGACCGTGGCGCCTCGATCCGCGTTCCGCACTCCTTCATCAAGAACGATTACAGGGGCTATCTCGAAGACCGCCGCCCGAACTCCCAGGGCGACCCCTACCAGATCGCTTCGCAGGTTCTGAAGACGATCTCGGAAGTCCCGACGTCCGGCTTCGCTTCGGCCGCAGCCTGAGTTTCATAGCGGCGCCGGCCTCCCCGCCGGCGCCTCCCCGCCGGCGCCGCCGCTTTTTTTGCCCCTCGGCTCTCTGCCGGTCGTTGCGACATAATTGCCGGCCTCGCCTGCCGTAAGTTCCTGTATATGCTCATGCAGGGCTGTAATATTTCCATCATGCACTTCCGCCAGAATAGGCACGCGGGAATCGCCATTCCGGAACCCCGCCAGGGGTTGTGCGTTGCCAGAACCATGCGACGCTGATGGAAATGGAAGCATGCTGCAACGTTCGTCAAATTCATATAGCGGCGAAAGCTGGGCTCGTGCCGCAGCCGCCGGCGCCATGCCGGAACGGCTGGTGATCGTGACGGACGCCTGGCATCCGCAGGTCAACGGCGTTGTCCGCTCGATCGAGAACACCAATCGCGAACTGGCCAGGATGGGCGTCGAAGTCTCGATGGTGACGCCCGAGCGCTTCGCAAGCGTGCCCTGCCCCACCTATCCCGAGATCCGCCTGTCGATCGCTTGGTACAGCCGCGTTGCCCGCGAGATCGAAAAGCACAATCCGTCCTACGTCCACATCGCGACGGAAGGCCCGCTGGGCCTGACGGCGCGCCGCTGGTGCATCAGGAAGCGCATGCCCTTCTCCACCAGCTACCACACGCGTTTTCCCGAATATGTCTCGGCCCGCCTGCCGATCCCTGAGAGCTGGCTCTATGCCTTCGTGCGCTGGTTCCACAATGGCGGCGCCGGCTGCATGGTCGCAACCCCGAGCCTTGCCCGCGAACTCTCCGCCCGCGGGCTCAAGAACCTGATGCCCTGGAGCCGCGGCATCGATGCCACGCAATTCCATCCGATGCCCCTGGAGGAAAATCCCTTCGGCCTTCCCCGCCCGATCTTCATGACGGTCGGTCGCGTGGCATTGGAAAAGAACCTGCCGGCCTTCCTCGACCTCGACCTGCCCGGCTCGAAAGTGGTGGTCGGCGACGGCCCTGCGCGTGCCGAACTCGAGGAACGTTATCCCGACGTGCATTTTACCGGCGTGAAATTCGGCGAGGAACTGGCGAAAGCCTATGCGCAGGCCGATGTCTTCGTCTTCCCGTCGCTGACGGATACGTTCGGCAACACCATCCTGGAGGCTCTGGCCTCGGGCGTGCCGGTCGCAGCCTATCCCGTCACCGGCCCGCTGGACATTATCGGCGAGGACAGCCAGGTCGGCGCGCTGGACGAGGACCTGGGGGCGGCCTGCCTCGCGGCTCTGTCGGGCTCGCGGGAGAAGGCGCGCGAGCTTGCCATGCAATATTCGTGGGAAGCGGCGACGCTGCAGTTCATCAACAATATCCGCGCCGCCAATGGCGTCATCACGCCGAAATGGAAGAAGGCATGGCAATATGCCACAAAGTCCCTTCCAAGAAGGAAGCCCGGCGATAGCGCCGGGCCTCTTGCATCCTCCGACTGACCTTACTTCTGAAGGGCGGCCCGCAGCGTGTTGTTGGCGACCGAGATCGCGCTGCGCACGGCCGGCGTCTCGGCGATTGCGTTCAGCAGCACGAAATCGTGGATCGTGCCGTTGTAACGGATCGAGGTGACCCTCACGCCGGCCTGGGAGAGCTTGCGGGCATAGGCCTCGCCCTCATCGCGCAGCACGTCGTTCTCATCGACGATGACGAGTGCCGGCGGCAGGCCGTTCAGCTGTTCGAGCGAAGCCTGCAGCGGCGAAGCGGTCGGTTCCTTGCGCTTGGCCTCGTCGGGCAGGTAGGCGTCCCAGAACCACTTCATGGCTTCCTTGGTCAGCCAGGGGCCATTGGCGAACTGGTTGTAGGAGCCGGTGTCGAAATTGGCGTCGGTGACAGGGTAGAAAAGCACCTGCTGGTCGATGGCCGGACCGCCGCGTTCCTTGGCAAGCAGGGTGACGGCGGCCGTCATGTTGCCGCCGACACTATCGCCGGCAACGGCAAGGCGGCTCGCATCCACGTTGAACTCCTTGGCATGTTCGGCGACATATTTCGTGGCGGCGTAAGCCTGCTCGATGGCGACGGGGTAGCGGGCTTCCGGCGAGCGGTCGTAATCGACGAAGACGACGGCCGCCTTGGCGCCGTTGGCGATTTCGCGCACCAGCCGGTCATGCGTATCGGCATCGCCCAGCACCCAGCCGCCGCCGTGGAAATACATCACGACAGGCAGCGTGCCCTTGGCGCCTTCGGGACGCACGATGCGCAGCTTGACGCTGCCGGTCGGGCCGGCCTTGATGACCTTGTCTTCCTCCTGGGCGGCGAGCTTCTTCACGTCGCCCTTCTGGGCGCCGGCGAGGATGTCGCGGGCATCGGCAGGCGAGAATGTGTAGATCGGCTTGGAGCCTGCCAGGCTATCGATGAATTTCTGCGTTGTCGGTTCCAGCACGGGATCGGCAAACGCTCCAACGGCGGAAGCTGCCAGGATTGCTGCTGCGGAAACTGCGGTCTTGATGCCAGACATTGTCGTATCCTCTTGGGGTTCGTTGCGTTCGTCCTGAACACGTCATTTATATCGCACACGACTGATTATCGCGCGATATAAATGATTGCATGGCTGCCATGCATTAAAAGCGCATACGATTATTTATCGCACGATATAACATCCACGGGTTCTGGAGATTGAGCCATGTCGGACCAGCTGAAACTCGATACGTTCATCTGCTTTGCCGTCTATACGGCAGGCCACGCCTTCAACCGCGTCTACAAGCCCCTGCTCGACGAGCTCGGCCTCACCTACCCGCAATATCTGGCCATGGTCTGTCTCTGGGAAGAAGACGGCCAGACCGTCGGCGGCCTCGGCGAAAAACTGTTCCTGGAATCGAGTACGCTGACCCCCCTCCTCAAGCGCCTGGAAACGGCAGGCTACATCCGCCGCGAACGCAGCAGCAAGGACGAGCGCGTCGTCCTGCTTCGCCTGACGGAGGAAGGCAAGCGGCTGCAGGAAAGGGCCGAGACCGTGCCCGGCTGCATCATCGATGCCAGCGGTCGCGATACGGACCAGCTGGCACGGCTGCAGGCGGAGATCGTCGCCCTGCGGGAAGCACTGAATAGAAGCGCATCTTCAAGCTAGGCATGTCCGGCAGGCCCACCCCGGCTTGCGCAGCCCGCCCCGGGAGGCGGACTTAGGTCCGCTTCTTCCTGCCCTCATAGGGATTGTCTGGCGACCGGTAGTGAATCCGGATCGGCACGCTCGGCATATCGAAATCGGCACGCAAGCCGTTGATCAGATAGCGCGTATAGGATTCCGGCAATGCGTCGGCGCGGGTGCAGGACACCATGAAGGCCGGCGGGCGGGCCTTTACCTGCGTCATGTACTTGAGCTTGATGCGGCGGCCCGAAACGGCCGGTGGCGGGTGCTGCACCTGCTGCTGCTCCAGCCAGCGATTGAGCTTGGCGGTGGAGATGCGCTTGTTCCAGACGCGGTCCGTATCGATGATCGACTGCATCAGCTTGTCGAGACCCCAGCCGGTCTGGCCGGAGATCGGCACGGCGCGGATGCCGCGCGCCTGCGGCAGAAGCCGGTCGGTCTTTTCGCGCAGGTCCGCCAGCACCGCCTGGCGATCCTCGATCATGTCCCACTTGTTGAAGGCGAGAACGGCCGCGCGTCCCTCGCGCAGCACGAGATCGACGATGTGCAGATCCTGCTTCTCGAAAGGGATCGTCGCGTCGAAGACGATGACCACGGTCTCGGCGAAGCGGATGGCGCGCAGCGCATCGGCGACCGAAAGTTTTTCCAGCTTCTCGATCACCTTGGCCTTGCGGCGCATGCCGGCCGTGTCGAACATCTTGATGGTGCGGCCGCGCCATTCCCACTCCACCGAGATGGAATCGCGCGTGATGCCGGCTTCCGGCCCGGTCAGCAGCCGGTCTTCGCCGAGAAAACGGTTGATGAGCGTCGACTTGCCGGCATTCGGGCGACCGACGATCGCCACACGCAGCGGCTTGCTGTCGTCGTAGACGGGCTCTTCGTCATCCTCGTCCTCTTCGGATGACGCCTGCGGCAGGTCCACGTCGGTGACGGCCACGTCCTCCTTCGGCGGAAAGGCGATATCCTCGCCCACCGCCGCGACGATGGCGTCGCGCAGATCGAGCATGCCCTGCCCGTGTTCGGCCGAAATCGGCACGGGTTCGCCGAGCCCGAGCGAAAAGGCGTCGTAGAAACCGCTGTCGGACCCGCGCGCCTCCGACTTGTTGGCAACGAGCACGACGGGTTTGCCGCGGCGGCGCAGCATCTCGCCGAGCGCCGTATCGACCGGCGTCAGCCCGGTCTTGGCATCGACGATGAAGAGCGCCAGATCGGCCTCGTCGATTGCCGCCTCCGTCTGCTGGCGCATGCGGCCCTGCAGGCTCTCATCCGTCACATCCTCGAGGCCTGCCGTATCGACGATCGTAAAACGCAGATCGACAAGCCGCGCTTCGCCCGGCCGGCGGTCGCGCGTCACGCCCGGCGTGTCGTCGACAAGCGCAAGCTTCTTGCCAACCAGGCGGTTGAAAAGCGTCGACTTGCCGACATTCGGGCGACCGACGATGGCGACCGTAAAGCTCATTCTTTTCCCTTAAGCTCAGCCCTGCGCGGCGGGCGCCTTGCCGGATGCGGTGATGAGATCAAGCATCATATGGGCGCGATTGGCAACAGCGCGCGGGCTGTCGACATCGTCGACGATCGATTGGAACCACTGGCGCGCCTGCGCCATGTTGCCGGCCTTGTAGGCGGCAAGGCCAAGCGCCTCGCGCGCCGAATGGCGGAAGGCGTTGCCCGGCACGGCCATTTCCTCGACGGCGGCGGAAACCTGCTCATAAGTGCCGTTCTCGATCAGCAGCCAGCCGGCGCGCATCTTGGCGGCATCCTGCACCGCAGCCGGAACGGATTTGTCCTTGGCAATTTCCTGGAAGGACGAGATGGCGCCGGCATTGTCGCCCTTCTGCGCCAGAACGGTCGCGGCACGCATGCGCGCCAGAACCGGGTATGCGCCGTGGCCTTCCTTCTCGAGCTTCTCGAGCGCGGCCAGCGCCTCGTCCGTCTTGTTCTCGTCGGCCAGCTTCATCGCCGCCAGGAACTGGTCGCCGGCGCCGGAAGACTGGCTGTCGTCCCAATATTCATAGGCAACCTTGCCGACGGTTCCGAGCACGATGAGAACGGCGATGGCAATGATATAGCGGCCGAACCGGCGCCATGCGCCCTTCATCTGGTCGGAACGCAGTTCCTCATTGACTTCACGAATGAAGCTGTCGTCGTTGAATGCCATTCTCGTCTCCGGCCGGGTAGTGCCCATTCACAGTGCAAAACGCACATTGTCGGGCCTTCTACTCCATTTTGCGGCCGTTGTAAGGGGGATATCGCAGAATCGTCACGAAGCGAGCATCGGCAGCGGCGCGACGCCGATCAGCCATTCGTGAACGCGCCAGATCATCAGTGCCCAGACGACCGCGCCGATGATGACGGCGTAGAGGTCGTATTTGGCCGAGACGAAGACCGGCAGCGTGATCTCGCCGCGCTGCTGACGCCGCTTCAGCGAGATGCGCATCACCACGCCCCAGGCGAGGAACGCCGCAAACAGCAGCACCGAATAGGCCTCGCCGTTCGACAGGAGATGGGCCAGCGCCCAGATCTTTACCGACAGCACGATCGGATGTTTCGTCTTCGTCTTGATATGACCGGCCGGCAGGAAACCCGCCACCAGACAGATGACAGCGATCAGCATCAGCGTGACGGTCAGATGCGCCATGCCCATGGGCGGATTGTAGAGCAGGCCGATCGGCTCGCTGCGGGCCGCGCCGAAGGCGTAGATCACGAAAACCAGCGTCAGGATGCTCGCGGCCGAATG
Organism: Hyphomicrobiales bacterium; assembly: GCA_900471515.1. GTDB lineage: Bacteria > Pseudomonadota > Alphaproteobacteria > Rhizobiales > Rhizobiaceae > Rhizobium. The sequence continues at coordinate 119,931 of UCFC01000035.1, forward strand.
GATGGCGATCCAGGCCGGCTTGCCGATCCCGTCGATCATCGCCTGCCGGAAGCCCGGCACGACGACGCGGATCAGGTGAACGCCGAGGAAGAGAATGAGGCTGAGGACGAGCAGAGCCATGATGATCTTGTTTTCCCGTTTCTTGGTCAGCCATGGATTACCGGTCCCGGACGAAAAATGAAAGCAAGACCGCAGCTTCGCCGCATTTCTGTAACAGGAAAACCGCAATGCAAATTGTCGCGGTGCCCATGTTTCGTTCGATTTTTCCTGCTTCCCTCGCCTTGTCCCTGATTGTTCCTGTCGCTGCCGGTGCAGCCGACAAGCCGAAACAGCTCGTCATCATCTCCTTCGACGGCGCCCATGATAATGCGCTCTGGCAGAAGAGCCGCGAAATGGCGGCCCGGAACGGCGCACATTTCACCTATTTCCTCTCCTGCACCTTCCTGATGAACGAGGCGGCCAAGAAGGCCTACGAGGCCCCGCACCAGAAGCGCGGAAAATCCAATGTCGGTTTTGCCCGGAGCGACGACGAGATCCGCCAGCGCCTCGGCAATATCTGGCACGCCCATCTGGAAGGCCATGACATTTCCAGCCATGCCTGCGGCCATTTCGACGGCCGCCAGTGGAGCGAGGCGGACTGGTCGGCGGAATACGCAACCTTCAGGACAACGCTGAAGAACGCCTGGAAGAGCGTTGGCCTCGATGAGCCGGCCGGCTGGCAGGATCTCGTCGATCACGGCATAAAGGGTTTTCGCGCGCCCTATCTTTCGACCGGCGGCGGCGCGGATATGATCGCGGCCGAGAAGAAGGCCGGCTTCACCTATGACGCAAGCCTGGTGACAAAGGGACCGGCAATGCCGGTCGAGGAGGACGGCATCCTCCGCTTCGGCCTGCCGCTCATCCCCGAAGGCCCGGCGGAAAAGCCCATCATCGGCATGGACTACAACCTCTTCGTCCGCCATTCCAAAGGCGAGGAGGATGCCGCCGACAGCGCCGCTTTCGAGGAGCGCGCCTACACCGCCTTCAAGGAAGCCTTCGACAAACAATATGCCGGCAGCCGCATCCCCCTGCAGCTCGGCTTTCATTTCGTGGAAATGAACGGCGGCGCCTATTGGCGCGCGCTCGACAGGCTGGTCAGCGACGTCTGCCACAGATCGGACGTTGCCTGCGTCAGCTATTCCGAAGCGATCCCGATGATCGAGACGCGCGGCAGGCTGCAGCAGACTTCCGGGTTGTAATGACCCGGCACATTTGAATATCCCACAATAAAAAAGCCACCATATCGGTGGCTTTTCTGTTGGTATCAGCCGTCGGCGTGAACGGCTCCCGCCTCGCGCTCGAGATAACGCTGGTCGATATCCGGCAGCGGCTCGTCGTCGATCGCCGCCTCGAAAGCCTTGAGGCGTTTGTGGATGGAAAGCAGCTCGATGATCGTCGTCCAGGAATTGACGAGATATTGGAACGAGTTGCTGACTTGGCCGAAGGCCGTCGCGATCTGCTGGAAGATACCGTAAGTGATGGCGCCGGCAACGATGGTCGGCGCCATAAAGAAATAGACGAAAAGATTGTCCGCCTGCAGATAGAACGAGCGCGCAACATTGAAGTACAGATAGTGGAAGTACAGCGTGAAATAGTTCTTCCGCACCCGTGAGAACAGTTCCTGGACCGTCGGCGGCTGAGCTCGGTCGGCATGATCCTCGCCATAAACCAGCTCCTTGCGGTAGGCGGCTTCCACGCGCTGGTTCTTGAAATTCAGTCCGGGCAGTTTGATACCCGCAATGGCGAGCAGCCCGGTGCCGAAAGCCGACCAGAAGATGGCAAGCCAGAAGAGGGAGTTCGGCACTTCGCCAAGAATCGGCAGGCTCGTCACATAATGCGACAGCGCCAGCATGATCGGCAGGAAGACGACCAGCGTCATCACCGAATTGATCAGGTTGATGCCGAGACCTTCCAGAGTGGTGGAAAAGCGCATCGTATCTTCCTGCACACGCTGCGATGCGCCTTCGATATGGCGAAGCTTTTCCCAATTGGCCATGTAGAAATTGTTCATCGCCGTCCGCCAGCGGAAGATGTAATGGCTGGTGAAAAAGTCGGTCAGTATCGACACGAACATGCTCAGGAAAGCGATCTGCGCGAAGATCAGGAACAGATCGTAGAAGTTTTCGACAGTGATGCCAGGCTGCTTCGTCAGCGCATTCTGCAGCAGATCACCGAAAGGCCGGCGCCAATTGTTGATGACGACCGTGATCTGCACGCCAAAATAAGTCACGAAGATGATAAGCGCCGAACCCCAAATAGACCAAATCTTCCACGGATGGCTGAAGGCCTTCAAATGCCACACCCCGCAAAAGATCAGCGCGGTCAAAAGGAAATAGCCGTAAAACCAGAGGTTTTCCGGCAGCAGGAAGAACGACAGGTCGATCGGCTGCTGCTCCTCAGGAACCGGCGCAAAGCCAAGCGAGGCGCCGAGACCGGCGGCGAAGAAATACCAGCCGAAAATTGCGGCCAGGGTCCAGACTACGAGCGAAGTAAAAAACGCCTTCGGCTGGGGGAAGAAAGAGTGGAACACGGGAGGATTTGCTTTCCTGAACTGGAGTCACGGAAGAGTGGCGAACCACTGGTTGCCCGGAAATTAAGGCAGTTCGAAGAAAGCAGCAATGGGCTCAAGCCATTGTTACGCACTTGTAACCACTTAAGGGATTTTCTTCATCACCGGCATCACGAGCAGCGCGCAGAAAACCAGCACGATGGCCGCGATGATGGTCGGCAGCACGAAATTGCCCGTCGCCTCGGCAATCCAGCCGGCGACGACGGGGCCGACGATCTGGCCGACGCCGAAGGCGGCCGTCATCAGCGCCAGGATGCGGCGCGGGCTTTCGGGTGAGAGCCGGCGGCCGATCTGCAATCCGTAGGCGGTGATCGCAAGGAAGGTCGCGCCGAACAGCGCGCCGCCGATCAGGGGCGCGACCGAACGCGGCAGTTCCACGGTCGCCAGCACTCCGATCGCCTCGATGACAAGTGCGGCGACATAGACGCCGCCGAGCCCGAGCGGCCGCACGAAGGGCCTCCAGATGAACAGCGCCACCGTCGCCGTCACCCCGGCAATGAACCAGCACAGGAATTCGACGATCGGTCCCGAGGCGCTCATGCGCGCGATGGCGACGAGGAAGGTTGCGGTGATGACATAGCCGAAGCCGAAGAACCCGTAGGAGAGCGTCAGCAGCACCATCGGCCGGCTCCAGACGAGACCGGGCTCCTTCGCCCGCCCCGAGCGCACCGGCGCCTTCGGCAGCAACGCCCAGGCGACGACAAGGCTTGCGAGGCAGAAGAGCGTGCCGCCGATCCAGTCGGCCCGCCAGCCGCCGGCCGCATCGTCGAAGGCACAACCGAGCGCCAGCACCATGACGGAGGAAATCGCAATCCCCGCCCCCGGCCCGCCGAAATGCGCCGCCTGAACGTGGTCGTTGCCGGCCGCCGCCCCGTGGCTCAGCACGATTGCCGACGTGAAGACCATCGCGAAAGCGCTCGCTACGCCGGCCAGGAAGCGAATGACGGCAAAGAGCAGCACCGATTCCGTCGCCGCCATGGCCGCCAGCAGGATTGCGGTGGCAAACAGCGAAAGAAGCGCCACCAGCCGCTCGCGCCCCGCCGCCCAGCCATAGGCGCCGAGAACCGCGCCGACGAGATAACCGACGAAATTGGCCGAGGCGATGAAACCCGCGTCGGCGGCCGAAAGCGGCACGCCGACCATCATGCCGGGCAGGATCGGCGTGAAGGAGAAGCGCCCGAAGCCCATGGCCGCCGCCATGGCGACGGCCCCTGCAAGCGCTGTGGTGAGGAGATTGACCGGGCGGTCGTCGTTGGGAGCCAGCATGGTCCGTTTTATCGCGCTGCAGCATGGCCGGGACAAGTGAGTATTTCTGATGGGTGCTTCAATTTCGCGAACAGAATTTTTCGGCCGCACTCTTGAAAGTCATATCTTACGATATATATCGTACGACGTAGTTAACGATACATCTGACATAAAGGAGCCTATGATGAGAGGTTTTCGAGGTGGTTTCGCCGGTGAGGCGATGCGCATGGGAATGGGCCGCAGGTTTTCCGCCGGCGAGTTGCAGACGATCCTGCTGGCGCTTCTGGAAGAGCGTCCGAGCCACGGCTACGAACTGATCAAGACGCTGGAGGAGCGTTCCGGCGGCTTTTACGTGCCGAGCCCCGGCGTCATCTATCCGGCGCTCACCTATCTGGAAGAGACCGGACTGGCGGAAGTGGAAAACGACGGAGCCAAGAAACTCTATAGGATCACCGAGGCCGGCCGCCAGAAGGTGGAGGAAAACCGCGCTGCGGTCGACCAGACCCTTGCCAAGCTGGAGCGCATTGCCGAGGGCATGGCCTTCGTCAACCGCATGTTCGACCCCGATCAGCACCCCGGCGGCGGCGGCCGGCGCCGGCGCGAGGAAGAGGACGACGACTTCGGCCGCGACGACGGCAATGTCCGCGCCGCCCGCCAGCTGTTGCGTTCGGCACTGCGGATGCGCCATCCCTGGTCGGCAAGCGAAGCCGCCAGGATCTCCGGCATCCTGGAGCGCGCCGCCATGGAAATCCTGCAGGGCGGCAAGGCCGATCCGCAGCAGGACTGACCCGCTGCGACCGGGGGCGGCAAAACTGCCGCCCCGTCAATCCCCGGCTTTCAGCAGGCCGCTTGCGAGACCGCGGAAAGCCTCGACCACCTTTGCCAGAAGGCTGTGCGGATCATCGGCAGCGGCAATCCAGAGTGCGGCGCTGAGCGAGGCCCCGTTCAGCAGCCGGGCGGCGGCTTCCGCATCGACAGGCCTGACGGTGCCCTCGTCGATCAGCGCCTGGATTGTCTGGGTCGTCGTCCGCAGGCAGGCATTCTGGCTCGGCCATTGCGAGGGATCGCCGAGCACCGCCGGCCCGTCGAGCAGCATGATGCGCTGGATCTCGGGCTCCAGAGCCATTTCGATATAGGCGGTATATTCCGCCAGCAGCCCGAGCCAGGCCGTCTCCGCCCGGTCGCGCTCGATGCGCAGCCGCTCCCCCATTTCGCTGTCGATCTGGTCGATGACGGCCTGCAGCAATCCCTTCTTGTCGCCGAAATTGTGATAGAGCGCCCCGCGCGTCAGCCCGACATCGGCTGTCAGGTCGTCCATCGAAGCAGCCGCAAAACCCTTGGCTGCGAAAGCCTTCCGGGCGGCCTGAATGAGCTTCGCCCTCGTCTCCTCCATCATCTGCGCCCGGGTCTTTGCCGCCATCACCATCTCCAGAATACACATACGCGTCGTATGTGTATTGACATACGCAGCGTATGTCTGATTATATCCACATACGGAGCGTATATCAATTGAAGCTCCGCACGATGGGCAAGGCCATACCCGCGAATATCCGACCGCTGTCGACGGGCGCCCGCCCGGCGATAAGTGTCCCTTTGCCCGAACAGGAGAAAACGATGAGCAAACGTGATGCGATCTTCCCCGCCGGCCGCCAGGCGCTCTATGAGATCAACCGCTATTCGGCGGCGATCCGCTCCGGCGATCTTCTTTTCGTCTCCGGCCAGGTCGGCAGCCGTGAAGACGGTTCGCCCGAGCCGGATTTCGCACGGCAGGTGCAGCTTGCCTTCGACAATCTGAAAGCCGTGCTGAAGGCCGCCGGCGCCACTTTCGACGATGTCGTCGACGTCACGACCTTCCACACCGATCCCGAAGCGCAGTGGCCCGTCATCTCCGGCATCAGAATGAAGGAAATCGGCCAAGCGCCCTACCCGAACTGGACGGCCGTCGGCGTAAACTGGCTGGCGGGCTTCGACTTCGAAATCAAGGCGATCGCCCGCCTGCCGCAAGCCGCCTGACATGACGCCGGCGCGGCGCGCAAAGAGCGGGCAGCACTCTACGAAATCGCGACGACCTCGAGTTCCTGATCGCCGACAGTAACGACATCGCCGACGGCCTTGCCCATGAGAAGACGGGCGACCGGCGAGACATAGGAGATCGATCCGGCCTTCGGATCGGCCTCATCCTCTCCGACGATACGATAGGTCTGCACCCGGCCGTCGTCGCGGCTGAAGGTCACGGTGCTTCCGAAGGCAACGGTTTCGGTCGAGGTCGGGTTCGGCACGAGTTGCGCCGTGCGAACACGCTCGACGAAATAGCGCAGGTCGCGCAGTGGATTGGCCTGCTGCCGCCGCTTTTCGTTGACGTCCTCGATCGCGCCCGCGGCCTCATAGGCCAGCCGCGCTTCCTGCACCTGCAGTTCCAGCGCCTTCAGCCCGGCTTCCGTCACGAGATTGGGATGCGGCGAGATCGCGCGGTCGGGCAGCAGCGTTTCCGCCGCCGTTTCGGCACTCTCTTCCTTGGTGAAAGCAACAGCCATCTCGACCTCCGGCGGCGAAGGGAAAGCCCTTCAGGCCGCCAATGTGAGAATAATCGGCCCGTTGCGGGTTGCAACGACGGTGTGCTCGTACTGCACCGTCGGGGCCTTGGGATCGGCATAGAGCGTCCAGGCATCGTCGCCGCCTTCGGCCCATGTGGCGCCGAGCGACAGGAAAGGCTCGACGGTAAAGACCAGGCCTTCCGTCATCATGCGCCGTTCGGACGGGTCGGGCCAGGTGGAAAGCTCGGCCGGCTCCTCGTGCAGCGAACGGCCGACGCCGTGGCTGGCGAGGTTGGCGACGAGCGTGTAGCGGTTCTTCTGGGCGAAAGCGCCGACGGCATTGCCGATCTTTGCCAGCGGCTCGCCGGCCTTCACCTGGTTGAGGCCGACCCAGAGCGCCCGCTTGCCGTCGCGACAAAGCTTTTCGATCCTGGATTTGACCGGCGGCACGGCGAAGGAGGCGCCGGTATCGGCAAAGAAGCCGTCCTTTTCCGCCGACACGTCGATATTGACGAGATCGCCCGGGCGGATGACGCGCGGGCCGGGAATGCCGTGGGCGATTTCCTCGTTGACGCTGATGCAGGTCGCGCCCGGAAACTGGTAGCAGAATTCCGGCGCCGAGCGGGCACCGGCATCTTCCAGCACCTTGCGGCCGATCTGGTCGAGCTCCAGCGTCGTCATGCCGGGCTCCATGGCCGCCGCCATCACCTGAATGGCGTTGGCGCAGATGCGGCCGATCTCCTTGAGCTTGGAAAGTTCTTCGTCGTTCTCGATTACCATGGACCCGTTCCGGCTTTGCCGAGAGCGACAGGCTCTTCGTCAAGCGGTGGCTTTCGCGCCTTCGGAAGCCCCAGTCAATGCCTTTCTGACGATCGGCGCCACTTTTGTCCCGTAGAGTTCGATACCGCGCATCACCTGCTCGTGCGGCATCTGGCCGATCGCCATCTGCAGCAGGAAGCGGTCGTTGCGGAATATCTTGTGGGCCGCAACGATCTTTTCCGCCACCCGTTCCGGATCGCCGAGGAAGAGATTGCCGGTCGGGCCGCGCGCCATGTCGAAATGCGCCCGGCTCGTCGGCCCCCAGCCGCGCTCGCGCCCGATGCGGTTCATCACCTCGGCCTGCGGGCCGTAGAACTGGTCGGCCGCAGCCTCCGTCGTATCGGCGATGAAACCGTGCACGTTGATGCTGGTCTTCAGCTTGGCGGCATCCTGCCCTGCCCGGCGGGCCGCTTCCCGGTAGAGATCGAAGAGCGGCGCAAAACGCGGATATTCGCCGCCGATAATGGCAAGCGCCACCGGCAGGCCGAGCGCACCGGCGCGCGCCACCGATTGCGGCGTGCCGCCGACGGCGATCCACAAGGGCAGCGGGTCCTGCAGCGGCCGGGGATAAACGCCGCGTCCATGGATCGGCGGGTGCAGCTCCCCTTTCCAGGTGATGACCTCGTTGTCGCGCAGCGCCAGCAGCAGATCGAGCTTCTCTTCGAAAAGCTGGTCGTAATCTTCGAGATTGTAGCCGAACAGCGGGAAGGATTCGATGAAGGAACCGCGCCCGGCCATGATTTCGGCGCGACCGTTGGAAATCAGGTCGAGCGTCGCAAACTGCTGGAACACCCGCACCGGATCGTCCGACGAGAGTACCGTGACGGCGCTGGTCAGGCGAATGTTCTTCGTCCTGGCCGCCGCCGCGGCAAGTGCCACCGCCGGTGCCGAGGCCACATAGTCGGGCCTGTGATGTTCGCCGAGACCGAAGACGTCGAGGCCGACCTGATCGGCAAGCTCGATTTCCTCGATCAGATGCCTGATCCGCTCGGCCGCTTCCACGCCCTTGCGGGGCGAATTGGGATTGACGTCTGCAAATGTGTAAAGGCCGAGTTCCATGGTCTGCATCCTCTCTGACTTGCCCCTGAAATAAGGTCCGGCAGAGCCTGGAGCAAACGGAAATTCTGGAACGGATTGTTCGATAAAGTTGATAGGCGCGTCGGGCCGGCGCCTGCCGCGGATCGATGATTTCGATGCCCGCTCCCTGAAGCCGTGGGGCGGCATCGCGTGGAGGCACAGATTATTTCGTCGCCGGCTGCGCCGCTTCTTCCTGCATCTTGTCGATCTCCCGCCGGATATGGGCGGCCTCCGCCGCCGAATGCGCAAGCGCGATGGCGCGGTCGAAGGCGATGCGTGCCGGGCCAATGCGCCCGAGCTGCTTCAGGAGATTGCCGTGCAGGCCGTGATAATAGAAGTAGCCGTCCAGCTTTGCGCCGAGCGGTTCGATGAGGTCGAGTGCGGCCTGCGGGCCGTGCAGCTTGGAAATGGCGACGGCGCGGTTGAGCGTCACGACGGGCGAAGGCTGCACGCGCTCCAGCGCCCGGTAGAGCAGGTCGATTTCCACCCAGTCGGTATCCTCGGCGCGTTTGGCGCGGGAATGGACGGCGGCGATCGCCGCCTGCAGCTGGTAGGGGCCGGGCTGGCGGTGGCGCAGCGCCTTGTCGAGCAGCGCCAGCGCCTCGTTGATGAAGGCCTGGTTCCAGAGCGAACGGTCCTGATCTTCCAGCAGCACGATCTCGCCCTCGGCGCTGAAGCGCGCCGGCCTGCGGGAAATCTGCGAGAGCATCAGGGAGAGCAGCCCCATCAGCTCCGGCTCGGCGGGGAAGATATGCAGCATCAGCCGCGCCAGCCGGATCGCCTCGTCGCTGAAGGCGGCCGCCTCCTGCTCCGGGTCGGCCTGGCTGTAGCCCTCGTTGAAGATCAGGTAGATCATCGTGCTGACGATCGCCAGCCGCTCGGCCCTTTCCTGCGGGCTTGGCGTTTCGAAGGGCACGCCCGCCTTTGCCACCCGCGCCTTGGCGCGCGTGATGCGTTGTTCCATGGCGCTTTCGGAGACGAGGAAGGCGCGCGCGATCTGCGCTACCGTGAGGCCGGAGACGATGCGCAGCGCCAGCGCGATCTGCTGCGTGGCCGGCAGGTCCGGGTGCCAGCAGATGAAGAGCAGCCGCAGGATGTCGTCGCGATAGTTGGAATCGTCCAGCCGCTCGGCAATATCGCTTTCGGCATCCTCCTTGTCGGAAATCTGGTCTTCGTCCGGCAGCGCCTGGATCTTCGCCCGCTTGCGCACCGCGTCGATGCCGCTGTTGCGGCCGACGAAGATCAGCCAGGCGGTCGGATCGCGCGGCGGCCCCTTCTCGGGCCATGTCCGGATCGCCCGCAGGCACGCTTCCTGAAACGCTTCCTCCGCCGTATCGAGATTGCGGAAGTAGCGCAGCAGCGCACCGAGTGCCTTCGGCCGGGCCGAGGCAAGCGCGAGGTCGATCCAGGCAATGTCCGTCATGATGCGATTTCTCCCGGCCTGAACGTGTAGAACGGCCGTATTTCGTAAGAGGTGGAACCCGGATTGACCGCCGAAAGCTCTTTGGAAAAGGCGATCGCCTCATCCAGCGTTTCGAAATCAACCGTGTAGAAGCCGAGAAGCGCCTCTTTCGTTTCCGCAAACGGGCCGTCGACGACGAAGGCCTCGTCCTTGCCCTTGCGCACGGTCGTTGCCGCCGTCGTCGGCATCAGCCGGCCGGTCGGGCCGAGCTTGCCGGCAGCGGCGAGCGGCTCGATCACGGCGTGAAGCTTTCCCATGACGGCAGCCTCTTCCTCCTTGGTCCAGGCGAAGACGGTTTCCTCATTGGCGTAGCAAAGGATTGCGTAAAGCATCGGTTACTCCTCTTTCCGAATGACGAAGGAGTAACCGCTTGGCAGACAGGGCGCATCAAAAAATTATCGATGGGGAAACTGGCAAACGCGATGGAAACACCGGGATTAACCATGCGCGCGCGCTCGGCAAAGGCCGCCATCGAGTTGCCCGATTTGGCCCCGAGAGCTTTGCGCGCTTTCCATCACCTTTTCGTTCGAGACCCCATGACCAGATTCCAGATACTTCTGGCGGCCCTTGCCGCCCTCGTCCTGCCGCGGCAAGCGGCCCATGCTGCCTCGGCGCCGGAAAACTTCCTCTATACGAGCGCCGGCAATCTCGCCGCCGCAAAGGCAACGCTTTCCCGGCCCGATATCGGCGGCGTGCAGGTCGTCTACAACTGGAAAAGCCTGGAGCCTGCCAAGGGCCAGTATGATTTCTCGGCGATCGAAGCCGATCTCGCCATCGCCAAAAGCCTGAACAGGAAGATGTTCATCCAGGTGCAGGACCGCTTCTTCAATCCGAAGGCGCGCAACATTCCCGACTACATGCTGACCGAACCGGAATATGACGGCGGCCTGACCCCGCAATTCGACAATCCCGGAGAGAACAAGCCCGTCGGTTCCGGCTGGGTCGCCCAGCAATGGAACCCGGCCGTGCGCGCCCGCTATCAGGCGCTCCTGAAGGCGCTCGCCGAAAAGTTCGACGGCCAGGTCTACGGCATCAACCTGCCGGAAACCTCCATCGATCTCGACCCCAGGAACGAGCCGAAGGGCTTTTCCTGCGACGCCTATTTTTCGGCCGAGATGGAAAACCTCGCCTTCGCCCGCAAGGTCTTCAAAAAGTCGCTGGTCGTTCAATATGTGAACTTCTGGCCCTGCGAATGGGAGAACGACCATAATTACATGGGCCGCCTCTTCGACTATGCCGCCAGGAACAATGTCGGCCTCGGCGGTCCCGATATCGTGCCGAACCGCAAGGCGCAGATGAAGAACTCCTACCCCTTCTTCAACAAGTACAAGGGCAAGCTCCCCTATGTCGGCCTCGCCGTGCAGGAGCCGACGCTGACCTACAAGAACCCGGCGACAAAAAAACCCTTCACCAGGGAAGAGTTCACCGCCTTCGCTGAGGACTATCTCGGCGCCAACGTGATCTTCTGGAGCACGGCCACACCCTGGCTGAAGAAATGACAAGAGCCGGCAGGCGGTCGCAAGGCCGCCTGCCCCGATATTTTCGAATGCCCTAGCCGACCCAGGCCGAATTGCGGATGACGCTGCAGAAATTGCCTCTGTGGAAATGCGGCTCCCTGTCCGCGATCACATCCGCCTTCACATTGCCGAAAGTCGTTTCCGGCTTGTGCCTGATGCCGTCATAGAAGGTCTGGATGATATCCTCCTTGAAATGCGGCGTGCGCGGATGGGCATGCACCACAGCTTCGCGGTCGGCATCGCCGAAGCCGTGATAGTCGATGCCGAGCACGTCCATCTCCACGCCGGCCGTCACCAGCGCCACGACCGGGTGCATATGCTGCGGAATGCCGGGCGTCGTATGCAGCGCGATCGCTGTCCAGACCGTATCGATATCGGCCTGCGAGATGCCGTAGCTTTTCAGGAAATCGCGCGCGGCATTGGCGCCGTCGACCTCGAAGCGCTCATGCGCCGAACTGTGCTGATGCGTCAGCCCCATGTCGTGGAACATGGCGCCGGCATAAAGCAGTTCCGGATCGAAGCTCAGCCCGCGGCGCTTGCCGGAAAGCGCACCGAAATAATAGACCCGGCTGGAATGGTGGAAGAGCAGCGGCGACTCCGTGTCCCGCACCAGTTCGGTAATGTCGCGGGCAAGCTTGCTGTCGGGAATACTGATGCCGCCGATCGTCAATGTCATCGTCTTTCTCCTTGATGGTGGATGCCAGGGAGCGTAAAAGCCGCTGAATGCGTCAGCAATCGACGCCATCCGTCATTTTCTGCCAAAACCACCCTGCTGCAGACATGAGGCCGTCAGATGAAACCCAGGAACATCGCAATCCTCGCCGTTCCCGGCGTCCAGCTTCTGGATGTCTCCGGCCCGCTCGACGTCTTTGCCGAGGCCAACCTGCAGAGCGGCAAGGAGGCCTACCGTCCTGTCGTCATCGCCACCACGCACGGACATATCCGCAGTTCCTCCGGCGTGCGCCTGGTCGCCGATTATACGATCGAGGATGAGACCGGTCCGCTGGACACGCTGCTGGTGGCGGGCCGCCCCAATGCGGCCGAGACCGAACACGATGCAAAGCTGCTTTCGTGGCTCGGCAAGGCCGCGCCGCAGGCCCGCCGTTACGGCTCGGTCTGCAGCGGCGCATTCCTGCTTGCGGCGGCCGGCCTGCTCGATGGCCGACGCGTGACGACCCACTGGGCCGTCGCAGAGAGATTGAGACAGGCCTATCCCGCCGCAACCGTGGAAGAAGACGCGATCCATGTGGCGGATGGAAAGCTGAGAACCGCCGCCGGCGTCACCGCGGGACTGGATCTTGCCCTCTCCCTTGTCGAAGAAGACCTTGGCCGCGAGGTGGCGATGCGCACAGCAGCCCAGCTCGTCATGTTCTTCAAGCGCCCCGGCGGCCAGATGCAGTTCAGCCGCAAGGGCGAAGCCGCCCCCGCCGGGCGCTCGGCCCTTCAGGAAGTGCAGCGCTGGATCGCCGCCAATCCCGCTGCCGACCACAGCGTCGCCGAGCTCGCCCGCCGCATGGAACTCAGCCCCCGGCATTTTGCCCGCCTTTTTCGCGAGGAAGTCGGCGTGACACCGGCAGCCTGGGTCGAATCCACCCGCATCGCCGCCGCCCGCCGGCTGCTCGAAAGCGGGCACGCACCGAAACAGGTGGCGAGCGAATGCGGCTTTGCCGACGACGACACGCTGCGCCGCGCCTTCATGCGCCATCTCGGCGTCACGCCTGCGGAATACCGCAAGCAATATGCGCATATGAGCCCGGCAAGCTGAGCGGCTAGAATTCGCTCAGCGTCCGCTTCACCGCGTTCTTCCAGCCCTTGAGCTTCGCGGCACGCGTCTTCTCGTCCATTGCAGGCTCGAAGCGGCGGTCGCGTTTCCAGGTGGCGGAAAACTTTTCCCGGTTGGGCCACACGCCTGCCCTGCTGCCGGCGAGCCACGCGGCCCCGAGCGCCGTCGTCTCCAGAATGACGGGGCGGTCGACCGGCGCCTCCAGCAGGTCCGCAAGCCGCTGCATCGTCCAGTCGGAGGCGACCATGCCGCCGTCCACGCGCAGCACCGTATCGTCGGCACCGTTCTTCCAGTCCTTCTGCATGGCCTCCAGCAGGTCGCGCGTCTGGTAGCAGACGGCCTCGAGCGCGGCGCGCGAAAGCTCGGCCGGGCCGCTGTTGCGTGTCAGCCCGTAGATCGCGCCGCGCGCCTTGGCATCCCAGTGCGGGGCGCCGAGGCCGGTAAAGGCCGGCACCAGATAGACGTCCTGCGTCGGATCGGCTTTCTCTGCCAGGTCGTTGGTATCGGATGCCTTATGGACGATGCCGAGACCGTCGCGCAGCCATTGCACCGCCGCCCCCGCGATGAAGATCGAACCTTCCAGCGCATAGGTCGTCTCGCCGTTCAGGCGATAGGCGATCGTCGTCAGCAGCCGGTTTTTCGAGCGCACCATGTCGCTGCCGGTATTGAGCAATGCGAAGCAGCCGGTGCCGTAGGTCGATTTCAGCATGCCCGGCTCGAAGCAGGCCTGCCCGATCGTCGCCGCCTGCTGGTCGCCGGCGACACCGAGAATGGGTATGGCCGCGCCGAAGAGCGCCGGATCGACGGTGCCGAAATCGTCGGCGCAATCCTTCACCTCGGGCAGCATGGCGGCCGGCACGCGCAGGATGTCGAGCAGGTCCTCGTCCCACGCGTTGGTCGCGATGTTGTACATCAGCGTGCGCGACGCATTGGTCGCGTCGGTCACGAAACTCTTGCCGCCCGTCAGCCGCCAGATCAGGAACGTGTCGATCGTGCCGAAGCAGAGGTCGCCGCGCGCAGCCCTTGCCCGCGCGCCCTTCACATTGGCGAGCATCCACGAAAGCTTGGTTCCCGAGAAATAGGGATCGAGGATGAGGCCGGTCTTCTTCGTGAAGGTGCGCTCCAGGTCCTGCCGCTTGAGATTGTCGCAATAGCTTGCCGTGCGCCGGTCCTGCCAGACGATGGCATTCTGGATCGGCTTGCCGGTCTTGCGCTCCCAGACGACGACCGTCTCGCGCTGGTTGGTGATGCCGAGTGCGGCAATATCCGTCGCACTCACCTTCGCTTCGCGCAGCGCCATGTTGACGGTGGAAACGACCGAATCCCAGATTTCCTCGGGATCGTGTTCCACCCAGCCGGAGCGCGGATAGATCTGCGTGAATTCCTTCTGGCCCATGCCGGCGATCTTCATGTCGCCGTCGAAGACGATCGCCCGCGTCGAGGTCGTTCCCTGATCGACCGCCAGAACATATCCACCCATGCGATTCCTCCCGCGCATCCCGTTGTCGTGGCAAATCAATAGGGCAGGTCCGCAGCACTTGGAAGGGTGTAAGTGGCCGCGGTGCACCGCCGCCACTTCCCGATTGCCAGCCCGGCGCCTTTGAGCATAACCTCGCTCTGACGCTGCAATGCAGCATCTCGGCTCCAGGGAGGAAGAAGCATGAAGAGATCAGTCGTCGTCACCGGGTCAACCAGCGGTATCGGGCTTGCGATCGCCTCGGCCTTTGCCGCCGGGGGCGACAACGTCGTCATCAACGGCTTCGGAAAGGAGGATGAAATCAAGGCGATAGTGGAGCGCCTTGAATCATCGTCGAAAGCCGGGGCTCTCTATCATCCGGCCGACATGACGAAGCCTTCCGAGATCGCCGACCTGATCGAGACTGCCGGCAAGACCTTCGGAACCGTCGATGTTCTCGTCAACAATGCCGGCATCCAGCATGTCGAAAAGATCGAGGATTTCCCGATCGAGAAATGGGACCAGATCATCGCCATCAACCTGTCCAGCTCCTTCCATACGATGCGGGCTGCCATCCCGTTGATGAAGGCGAAAAAACACGGCCGCATCATCAACATCGCCTCGGCCCACGGCCTTGTCGCCTCGCCCTTCAAATCTGCCTATGTAGCGGCAAAGCATGGTATATTAGGCCTGACGAAGACGGCGGCTCTCGAGCTTGCCGAATTCGGCGTCACGGTAAACGCCATCTGCCCCGGCTATGTGCTGACCCCGCTGGTCGAAAAGCAGATCCCCGATACCGCCAAGGCGCGCGGCATGACCGAAGAGCAGGTCAAGACCGAGGTCATCCTCAAGGCGCAGCCGACGCACGAATTCGTCAAGGCCGAGGAGATCGGCGCACTGGCGCTTTACCTCGCAAGCGAGGAAGCCCGGCAGGTGACCGGCACGCATATCTCGATTGACGGGGGCTGGACGGCGGCATAACCATTTTAGGAAAAATACTCGGGAACATCATGAACGACAGCATCCGCTTCATCCTCAATGGCGAGGACGTTTCCCTGAAGAACGTCCGGCCGACCGAGACGCTTCTCGATTTCCTCCGGCTGAAGCGGCGGCTGACAGGCACCAAGGAAGGCTGCGCCGAGGGCGATTGCGGCGCCTGCACCGTGCTTGTCGGCCGGCTGATCGACGGCAAGCTCTTCTACGAATCCGTCAATGCCTGCATTCGCTTCATCGGCTCGCTCCAGGCCACGCATGTGGTGACGGTCGAACATCTGGCGGCAAAAGACGGCACGCTGCACCCGGTGCAGCAGGCCATGGTCGATTGCCACGGGTCGCAATGCGGCTTCTGCACGCCCGGTTTCGTCATGTCGCTCTACGGCCTCTGGCTGTCCAACGAGAAGCCCGACCGCGCCGAGATCGAAAGGGCGCTCCAGGGCAATCTCTGTCGCTGCACCGGATACGAGCCGATCGTCAGGGCGGCCGAGCAGGTGAGCCTGCAGCGCCCGAGCACGCTCTTCGATCCGCTGGAAAAGACCCGCGCCGAAATCATCGCCCGCCTCTGGGCCATGCAAGCACCCGAAACGCTGACGATCACGTCCGAGGAAGGCCGTCTCATCGTGCCGCGCTCCGCCGAGGCGCTGGCAAAGATCATTGCGGCCGAACCGGCGGCCACGATCGTTGCCGGCTCCACCGATGTCGGCCTCTGGGTCACGAAACAGATGCGGCAGCTGAACCCCGTCGTCTTCATCAACCACCTGACGGAGCTTCAGTCGATCATTGCCGGCGACTACGGCATCAGCATCGGTGCCGGCGTCACCTATAGCCGCGCTTTGGAAACCATTGCCCGCAAGCTTCCCGCCGTTGCCCGCCTCATCACCCGCATCGGCGGCGAGCAGGTGCGCAACATGGGCACGATCGGCGGCAATATCGCCAACGGCTCGCCGATCGGCGACAGCCCGCCGCCGCTGATTGCGCTCGGTGCGCAACTGACGCTGCGCTCGGTCGAAGGCGCGCGCAGGATGCCGCTTGAGGATTATTTCATCGCCTATGGCAAGCAGGACCGCCGGCCGGGCGAATTCGTCGAAAGCGTCTTCGTGCCCTACCCGGTCGCCGAGGCGAAATTCGCCGTCTACAAGATCAGCAAGCGCCGCGACGAGGATATTACTGCCGTGCTCGGCGCCTTCTATCTGGTGCTGGACGAGGCCGAGCGCGTTGCCGAGATCCGCATCGCCTTCGGCGGCATGGCGGCAACGCCGAAACGCGCCCGCAGCGTCGAGGCCGAACTGATCGGCAAGGTCTGGAGCGAGGCAACCATCGAGGCCGCCCGCCCCGCCTTCGACGCCGACTTCCAGCCGCTGACGGACTGGCGCGCCACAGCGGAATATCGCCAGCTCACGGCGAAGAACCTGCTGACGCGCTTCTATCTCGAAACGGTCGGCGCACCGGCCGAACTGAAGCGGTTCGAGGAGGTGGCGTGATGAGAATGGGATATGTTGATGCCGTGTGGCCCCCTCATCCGCCCTTCGGGCACCTTCTCCCCGAGGGGAGAAGGGGGGAACGAGACGGCGCGGCATCCCCTTCTCCCCGGCGGGAAGAAGGTGGCGGCAGCCGGATGAGGGGGCCACACGGCACCGCATCTCCTCACGAAGGAGCCCTCTGATGGACAAGTCCACCTTCGAGGATCGCAAGCTCATCAACGGCCAGATGCATGTCTCGCTGCGGCATGATTCAGCACATAAGCATGTCACCGGAAGTGCCGATTATATCGACGATATTCCCGAGCCCGCCGATCTTCTGCACGGCGCGCTCGGCCTGTCCGACCGGGCTCATGCCGAGATCCTCTCGATGGATCTCTCTGAGGTCGCCGCACACCCCGGCGTCGTCTGGGTCTTCACCGGCAAGGACATTCCGGGCGTCAACGACGTCAGCTCCAACGGCAGCCACGACGAGCCGCTGCTTGCCGAAACCAGGGTGGAATTCCACGGCCAGCCGATCTTCGCGGTGATCGCCGAAAGCCGCGAGATCGCCCGCCGCGCCGCCCGCAAGGCGAAGATCGAATATCGCGACCTGCCGCACTGGAGCGATATAGACGGCGCGATCGAAAACGGCAGCCCGCTCGTCATCACCCCGATGACCCTGCAGCGCGGCGAAGCGAAAGCGGAAATGGAAAACGCCCCGCGCCGGCTGACGGGCCGCATGCGCATCGGCGGCCAGGAGCATTTCTACCTCGAAAGCCATATCGCCATGGCGATCCCCGGCGAGGATGACGAGGTCACTGTCTGGTCTTCCACCCAGCATCCGAGCGAGATCCAGCACATTGTCGGCCATGTGCTGCATATCCCTTCGAATGCCGTCACGGTCAACGTGCGCCGCATGGGCGGCGGCTTCGGCGGCAAGGAAACGCAGGGCAACCAGTTTGCAGCCCTTGCCGCGGTTGCGGCCAAGAAACTGAAGCGCGCCGTCAAGTTCCGTCCCGATCGCGACGAGGACATGAGCGCCACCGGCAAGCGCCACGATTTCCGCGTCGATTACGAACTCGGCTTCGACGACGAGGGCCGCATCCACGCGGTCGACGCCACCTATTCGGCCCGCTGCGGCTTCTCCTCGGACCTTTCAGGCCCCGTCACCGACCGCGCCCTCTTCCATGCCGATTCCAGCTATTTCTACCCGCATGTGCATCTGGTCTCGCAGCCGCTGAAGACGCATACGGTCTCCAACACCGCCTTCCGCGGTTTCGGCGGCCCGCAGGGCATGCTCGGCGCCGAACGCTTCATCGAGGAGATCGCCTATGCCGTCGGCAAGGATCCGCTCGATATCCGCAAGCTGAATTTCTACGGCCAGCCGGGGTCCGGGCGCACCACCACGCCCTACCATCAGGAGGTCGAGGACAATATCATCGCCCGCGTGGTCGATGAATTGGAGGAGAGCGCCGATTACCGCGCCCGGCGCAACGCCATCGTCGCCTTCAACCGAGACAGCCGCTATATCCGCAAGGGCATTGCGCTCACGCCGGTGAAATTCGGCATTTCCTTCACCATGACCGCCTTCAACCAGGCCGGCGCGCTGGTCCATATCTATCAGGACGGCTCGATCCACCTGAACCATGGCGGCACGGAAATGGGCCAGGGCCTCTATACCAAGGTGGCGCAGGTTCTGGCCGACAGTTTCCAGGTCGATATCGACCGGGTGAAGATCACCGCCACGACGACCGGCAAGGTGCCGAACACCTCGGCGACCGCCGCTTCCTCCGGTTCGGACCTGAACGGCATGGCAGCCTTCGACGCGGCCCGCCAGATCAAGGAACGGCTCGTCGCCTTCGCGGCGGAGAAATGGAGCGTTCCGGCGGACGACATCGTCTTCCTGCCCAACCGCGTGCGGGTCGGCGAGATCGAAATCCCCTTCCCCGATTTCATCAAACAGGCCTATTTCGCCCGCGTGCAGCTGTCGGCCGCCGGCTTCTACAAGACCCCGAAGATCCACTGGGACCGCAAGGCCGGCCGCGGCACGCCCTTCTATTATTTCGCTTACGGTGCCGCCTGCAGCGAAGTGTCGATCGACACGCTGACCGGCGAATATCTCGTCGACCGCACCGATATCCTCCACGATGTCGGCCGCTCGCTGAACCCGGCAATCGATATCGGCCAGGTCGAGGGCGCCTTCGTCCAGGGCATGGGCTGGCTGACGACCGAAGAACTGTGGTGGGACGACAAGGGGCGGCTGCGCACCCACGCGCCTTCCACCTACAAGATCCCGCTCGCCTCCGACCGGCCGAAGATCTTCAACGTGCGCCTTGCCGAATGGTCCGAAAACGCGGAAGCCACGATCGGCCGCTCCAAGGCCGTCGGCGAGCCGCCCTTCATGCTGGCGATCTCGGTGCTGGAAGCCCTTTCCATGGCGGTCGCAAGCGTTGCCAACTATCGCGTCTGCCCGCATCTCGATGCGCCTGCCACGCCCGAGCGCGTGCTGATGGCAGTCGAGAGGATGAAGAGGGTGTAGCCATGACGCGGCGCGAAATCCTTTCCGGTTTTGTGCCCGGCAGCGACTTCCGCGCCTTTCTGGCCCTGCAGCCCGAAGCGATCCTGATCGAGATATCGGGCACGCAAGGTTCGACGCCACGCGAAGCCGGCACCTTCATGCTGGTTTCGGCGGCAAGTGTCTGGGGCACGATCGGCGGCGGCCATTTCGAATATATCGCGATCGGCAATGCCCGCGCCCTGCTCGCCGGCAGCGGCGGCACGGAGACGATGGATATTCCGCTCGGCCCGGAAATCGGCCAGTGCTGCGGCGGCCGCACGCAACTGCGTTTCCGCCGCGTTACCGATACGGTCCGGAACGAGATGGAGAGAAGGCAGGAAAGCGAAGCCGAAAGCCTGCCGGAAGTCCATGTCTTCGGCGCAGGCCATGTCGGCCGCGCGCTGGCGGCAGCGCTCGCACCGCTGCCGCTATCCGTCACCGTGATCGAAACCCGGCAGGACGAGCTTGCCAATCTGCCGGTCCCGACGAAAAGCCGCCTCGTGCCGATGCCCGAGGCCTTGGTGAAGGACATGCCCGCCGGCGCGGCACTCGTCATCCTCACGCACGACCACGCGCTCGATTTCCTCATCGCCCGCGAAGCGCTCGCCCGCACCGACCTTGCCTATATCGGCATGATCGGCTCGGCGACCAAGCGGGCGACCTTTGCGAACTGGCTTTGCCGCGAGGCGGGCGGCGAGCGCGCCTGGCTCGATCGCCTCACCCTGCCGATCGGCGGATCGGCGGTGAAGGACAAGCGCCCGCAGGTCATCGCCGCCATGACGGCCGCCGAAATCCTGACGGCGCTTGCCGCCTATCGCGACCGGTCGTCCTCGTAGCGCGGATCGCGCCCGTCCAGGAAACCGAGATCGCGCTTGATGCGGTCGGGCGTGACATCCATATCGAGCTTCGGCATGCGGCTGCCGATCCCCCGGAGCAGCCGGCGGACAAAGGTGGCGATCAATGCCTCTCTTGCGACAGAACGGTTCTCTTCGATAGCCTGGCAATCCATGACATCACCTTGATGGTTTGATGAGATGATTGCAGTTTGCAGCGAAAAATGATGCAATTCCAATCGAACAACCGTCTGAACCCATAAAGAGAACTTATCCATGAAACTGTCGAAGCAGTTCCCGCTGAATGCGCTGCGCGTCTTCGAATCCGTGGCCCGGCTCGGCAGTTTCACCAAGGCCGGCGACGAACTCGGCATGACGCAGACGGCCGTCAGCTACCAGATCAAGCTTCTGGAGGAGAATATCGGCGAGCCGCTGTTCCTGCGCCGGCCGCGCCAGATCGAACTGACGGAAGCGGGCAGGTATCTCGCCCCCAGGGTCTCCGACGCGTTCAACATCCTGATCGACGCCATGGCTTCGATGCGCAAGGCGACCGAGGAAACGCTGACGATCCATTCGACGGCAACCTTCGCCCAGCAATGGCTGTCGCGCTACATCGGCTCCTTCCAGCTGCAGTTTCCGGATATCGCCGTCAGGCTCGTCACCTCGGGCAATCTCGTCGACTTCCAGAAGGAGACCGCCGATGTCGCGATCCGCTGGGGCCGCGGCGATTGGCCGGGCCTTATCAGCCACCGCATCATGAAGCTTGATTACGCCCCCATGCTGAGCCCGAAACTCGCTGCCGAAATCGGCGGCGTTCACGAGCCCGCGGACCTGCTGAAACTCCCCCTGATCAGCGCCGGCGACCCCTGGTGGGCGCAATGGTTTGCGGCAGCCGGCGTCGAGAACGCCGATCTTTCCCGCTATCCGAAAAGCGAATTCGGCACGCAGATCCTCGATGCCAGCATCGCCATGGCCGGCGGCGGCGTCGCCATGCTCAATCCCGGCCACTTCCAGGACGATGTCGCCGCCGGAAGGCTGTACCAGCCCTTCGAACTGACGGGCTACGACGGGCGCGACTACTGGCTGGCCTATCCCGAGAACAGGCGCAACGTTCCGAAAATCAGGAATTTCCGGAAATGGCTGCTGGACAAATTCCATGTCGAGCAGGAAAGGCTCTCAGACTGAGCGCTCAAAAGCCCATTTCAGGCGCATAGAAACATCGCGGCGTGTCCTCGTTCGGAAACAGGCAGATGTGATATTCGCTGTCGCCCGAATGCATCGCCTTGGTCATCGGCAGCAGAAAGACATGGTAGCGTGTCACGAGCCGGTGATCGCCAGGCTTCAGCGTCACGCGATAGCCGTAGGGCGTGATCGCCACGGTCTTGGACGGGATCATCTGGCAATCGCCGTTCTCGGCATTTCCATTGCAACAATAGGGGTCGTAGCTCCACCCCGTACCGGCGTCGTGGGCTGTCGCGAACGACGCATAGGCAATCATCACACATGTCAGAATGCTGCGCATGGGCATCTTCTCCGTCGATGAATGCGCCGCCGGCATGATGCGGTTTCCCCTCATACCGGCGGCTTGCGTTTAAAAACTGTAACCCAAACTTCACATTTCAAGAAACCGCCTGCCCCGCATCGGAGCATCGGCGGAAAACAGGATGTCGCAGAAATCCGCGATTTTTTAAGGCACGCGAATGCCGTGCCCGCCTCATGCAACCGGATTGCCACTCCAAATTGCGCGGATATAAATATTTCCATGGAAGAGCAGCGATATGCTTTTGGCCGTTTCATGCTCGACCCCGCCAGCGGCGTGCTGCGGCGGGACGGCCAGCCAGTCCCGCTCGGCCAGCGCGCGATCGCGCTTCTCAAGGCGCTGCTCGATGCGGACGGCAGACCGGTCGGGAAGGAGGCGCTGATCGAGGCGGGCTGGCCGGGGCTGATGGTGGAGGAAGGCAATCTCTCGGTCCAGATCGCGCATCTGCGCAAGGCGCTCGGGCAGCGGCCGGACGGCCAGGAATGGATCGTCACGCTGCCGCGCCTCGGCTACCGGCTCTTGCGCAGACAGGCCGCCGTCGCCGAAACCGGGGATGACATATTTCCCTCGCTCGCGGTCCTGCCCTTCGAAAATCTGAGCGGCGATCCAAAGCAGCAGTATTTTGCCGACGGCATCGTCGACGACATCATCACGGCGCTCAGCCGCTTCACGTCCTTTGCCGTCATCGCCCGCAATACCAGCTTCGTCTATCGCGGCGGCGATATCAGGAAGATTGCCAGTGAGCTCGGCGTCAAATACGTGCTCGAAGGCAGCCTCAGCAAATCCGGCAGCAGGCTGCGCATCTATGCCCGCCTCGTGGATGCGGTGGCCAATGTGCAGCTCTGGGCGCAAAGCTTCGACGGCGATCTCGAAGAGGTCTTCGAATTCCAGGACCGCATCACCGAATCCGTTGCCATAGGCATCGAGCCGCATGTCCACCACGCCGAGCTGGAGCGGGCGCGCCGGGAGCGGCCGGGCAGCGTTTCCGTCTATGACATCTGCCTGCAGGTCCTGCCGAAGATTCTGGCCGAAACCTCGGCCCAGAACGCCGAGGCGCATGCGCTGCTGACCGAGGCACTTGAGCGCGAACCGGACAATGCCCGCATCCTGGCACTTGCCTCCTACACGCTCGAACATCGCAGGACGATGGGTTGGCCGCCCTTCGGGCCTGACGATGCGGAAAAATGCGTGGCGCTCGCGCGCCGGGGCATCGCCTTGGCAAGGGGCGATGCGACGATCATGGCCACCTGCGGCATGTCGCTCATTCAGGTCGGGCGCGAATATGATTGGGGCCTGGCGATCATGCAGGCCGCCGTCGACCTCAATCCGAACAGCCTCAACGTCGTCCTGCGGGCAGGAATTGCGCATCTTCATTGCGGCAACCTCGATCGCGCGCAGGAATATCTCATGCGCGCCCACCGCCTGAGCCCGCTTGATCCTTATGCCCACATCACCTTCTGCGGCCTCGCCGATATCGAGATGATCCGCGGCAATTACGAGCAGTCGCTTCTCTGGGCATCGCGCTCGCTGGCGCTGAACCCGAACTTCGATCCGACGGTCTGGATTCTGATCACCGACAACGTGAATCTCGGCCGCATCGACGAGGCCAGGCGCTTCCTGCAGCATCTCCTGCGCATCGCGCCCGACAGCACGCTGGCAAGCATCGCGGCCGGCCAGGCAACCAAGGTTCCCGAACGCCTGGCCCTCGTTCTGGACGGGCTGCGCCGCGCCGGCCTGCCCGAAGCTTAGGAACGTTTCGGCATTCTTTGGATCTTTTAGGCTGCCGCTAAAGGACCCGGCGCAGGCAGGCCGGGCAATCTCCTCTCATCGCGCAGACGGCGCACCAGCATGAGAGGTTACGATGTTATCGCCCCTGACGATCCTGTCGCCCGACCAGGGCAAACTTACGCCGGCTCCCCGCTCGGTCGGCCAGTTCGATGCCCGCCTGCTGGCGGACATTGCCGATTGTATCGCCGAGCCCGAGGCACCGGCTTCGGCCGGCTCGCGGGCCGCCGCAATAGCGGCCTTCCTTCGCGGCAAGCTGCGGCTGCGGGCCACGCCCTCTGCACGACGGCCCCTGCCTGTGGAGCCCTGAACTAGTGTTTCTTCTTCTGCTGCTCGGCAGCCGCAACGCGGTTCAGCATCGCCACCATCTTCTTCTTGATCGAGCCGTAGGTGCCGAGTTCGAAATTGCAGCTGAAGCAGGTGATGATGTCGCTGTCGATCGGCTGCGGGCGCGGAAACTTCATGCGCGTGTTGCGGCATTTCGGGCAAGGGACTTCGATCTGCATGTTTCAGCGGCTCCTCAATAGCGTCGTTGGCGATGCCTTAGCACAAATGCCGCACCCGGCAAGCGCTTCCTGTCCCGCGAGCGCTTCCCGCAATGCCTGCTGCGGCAAGAAACCCCACGTTCCCCCTTCCCTCGCTGGCGAATTTCTCGCAATCTCACGAGTCGGGAAGAAGAACAGGGGAACTGAATGTATGAATATGCCATAGCGTGGGAGTGGCTGGCCTTTGCGGCGCGCTGGTTCCATGTCGTCACCGCGATCGCCTGGATCGGGTCGTCCTTCTATTTCATCGCGCTCGACCTCGGCCTGGTAAAGCGCCCGCATCTGCCCGCCGGCGTCCACGGCGAGGAATGGCAGGTCCATGGCGGCGGCTTCTACCATATCCAGAAATATCTGGTGGCGCCGGCCGAGATGCCGGAACATTTGACCTGGTTCAAATACGAGAGTTATTTCACCTGGCTCTCCGGCTTCCTGATGCTGTGCATCGTCTATTACGGCGGCGCCGATCTCTTCCTCATCGACCGCCATGTGCTGGATATTTCCAGGCCCGTCGCGATCCTGATTTCGCTCGCCTCACTCGCCGGCGGCTGGATCGTCTACGACCTGCTTTGCAAATCGCCGCTCGGCAGGAATACCTGGGGCCTGATGGCGGTTCTCTACGCCGTGCTGGTCTTCATGGCCTGGGGTTATACGCAGGTCTTCACCGGCCGCGCCGCCTTCCTGCATCTCGGCGCCTTTACCGCCACGATCATGTCGGCCAACGTCTTCATGATCATCATTCCCAACCAGAAGATCGTCGTTGCCGACCTGATCGCCGGCCGCACGCCGGATGCCAAATACGGCTATATGGCCAAGCAGCGCTCGCTCCATAACAACTACCTGACGCTGCCCGTCATCTTCTTCATGCTGTCGAACCACTATCCGCTGGCCTTCGGCACCGCCTTCAACTGGGTGATCGCCGCGCTCGTCTTCCTGATGGGCGTCACGATCCGCCACTGGTTCAACACCACGCATGCGCGCAAGGGCCGGCCGACCTGGACCTGGATCGTCACCGTCGTGCTCTTCATCCTCATCATGTGGCTGTCCACCGCGCCGAAGATGCTGACCGGCGAGGATCAGAGCGCGTCCGTGGCACCCGCCTTCCGGCAGTTCGCCGGCGACCCGCATTTCCCTGAAGTCAAGCAGCTGATCGGCACGCGCTGTTCCATGTGCCATGCGGCAGAGCCGGTCTATGAGGGTATCGCCCGGCCGCCGAAGGGCGTAATCTTGGAAAACGACGCCGAAATCGCCGCCCATGCCCGCGAAATCTATATACAGGCGGGCCGCAGCCATGCCATGCCGCCGGGCAACGTGACCGATATCACGCCCGACGAGCGCAGGCTGCTCGTCGCCTGGTTCGAAAGCGCAGTCGAAAGCAACAAAGAATGACCACGATACTCCTGCGCGGGCGCCTGCTCTCCTTCCGCCGCGCCCCGCTCAGCCTCGCAGACAGCGAGAGCTATCTTTACGAGGAAGACGGCGGCCTGCTGATCAAGGACGGCATCATCGCCGCCGTCGGCGCCTATGCCGATATCAGGGCCAAGGCACCGGCCGGGGTCAGCGAGACCGATCATCGCCCGCACCTCATCCTGCCCGGCCTCATCGACATGCACCTGCATTTCCCGCAGATGCAGGTGATTGCCTCCTATGCCGCCAACCTCCTCGAATGGCTCAACACCTACACCTTCCCCGAGGAATGCCGCTTCGTCGAAAGCGCCCATGCGCAGAGGATCGCCACGCATTTCTACGACGAACTGATCCGCCACGGCACGACGACGGCCGTTGCCTATTGCTCGGTTCACAAGACCTCCGCCGACGCCTTTTTCGCCGAGGCCATGCGCCGCAACATGCGCATGGTCGGCGGCAAGGTGATGATGGACCGCAACGCGCCGCAGGGCCTGCTCGATACGCCTGAAATGGGTTACGACGAAACCCGGCAGGTGATCGCCGACTGGCACGGCAAGGGCCGCAACCACGTCGCCATCACGCCGCGCTTCGCCATCACCTCGACGCCGGCGCAGATGGAAGCGACGGCAACGCTTGCCCGCGAATTTCCCGACCTGCATATCCAGACGCACCTGTCGGAAAACCACGACGAGATCAAATTCACCTGCGAGCTCTATCCGGAAGCGGCCGACTATACGGATATCTATGCGCGCTACGGCCTGCTCGGCCCGAAAAGCCTGTTCGGCCACGCTATCCATCTGTCGGAGCGCGAAGCCGACGCCATGAGCGAGTCCGGCGCGGTCGCCGTCCATTGCCCGACCTCCAACCTCTTCCTCGGCTCCGGCCTCTTCCCGCTGAAGGCGCTTGCCCGCCGGGAAAAGCCCGTCCGCATCGGCGTCGCCACCGATATCGGCGGCGGTTCCAGCTATTCCATGCTGCGCACGATGGACGAGGCCTACAAGATCCAGCAGCTTCTCGGCGAGCGGCTGAACCCGCTGGACAGCTACTATTACATGACGCTCGGCAATGCCGAGGCGCTGTCGCTTGCCGACAGGATCGGCACGCTGGATGCCGGCACCGACGCCGACCTCGTCGTTCTCAACGCCGCAGCGACACCGGCCATGGCGCTGAAGATGGACGTCGTGAAGACCCTTCCCGAAGAGCTGTTCCTGCTGCAGACCATGGGCGACGACCGCGCCGTCGCGGAGACCTACGTGGCCGGTGTGGCGATGAAGTCGTCCTTGAACTGAAGCGAAGGCAATGGTCGGCGGCGCCCTGATATGAGAATTATCGCACGCAGTACGCTCACGAAATTCGTCGCCAGCCTGGCGACCAGGCACGATCAACCCGCGGTCAAGGACGCTATCGATGTCTGGTTTTCGCTGACAAGCAAGGCGAACTGGAAAAGCGCGGCCGACGTCAAGAAAACCTTTGCCACGGCCAGCATCATCAATGCCGAGCGTATTGTATTTAATATCAAGGGAAACGATTTTCGCCTGGTCGTTGCCGCCGACTTTGAAAAATCCATCATTTGGATAAAATGGATCGGCACACACAAGGATTATGACCGTATCGACGTCGCTAAGGTGCAATATGGCTGACTTGAAACCGATCCATTCGGAGCAGGACTATAACGAAGCTCTTCAGGTGCTTGCCGAATTGTGGGGCGCCAAGAGCGGCACCCCGGAGGGCGACAAGCTCGATATTCTTGCGACGCTGATCGATGTCTATGAGAGCGAACATTTCCCCATGGACGCACCGACACCTGAAGCAGTAGCACTGTTCATGGCTGACGAGCGGCGTGATGAAACCGACGCGCAGCAGGCGGCATTGCCGGAAAATCCCGTCTTCGAAATTTACGAAGACAAGAAAGGCAGTTTTCTGTTTCGGCTGGTGACGGGTACTGGGCAAACCGTCTTTCGTTCAGACGCTTTTTCCTCGAAGGCCGACGCCTTGAATGCCGTAAAACTACTTCAAAGAAGTGCCTCTGCTTCGCGAATTAACGAACACGCGGCCTGAGATCTGCTCCCCGCCGCAAAAATGGATGCCGCAGTTGGCCGCAGGAGCGCGGCAATCACAATCGTTCCGTCCCCAATCCCCGCTCAACGCTTTGTCTGACAATGGTGTGGCCGACGGCCCTCCGAATACGCAGGTTTTCTTCATGGCCAAGCCGCTGACCATCGCCGATCTCAAGAAAATGGCCCGGCGCCGGGTGCCGAAAATGTTCTTCGACTATGCCGATTCCGGCGCCTGGACGGAATCCACCTACGCGGCCAACGAGGCCGATTTCAAGGATATCAAGCTGCGCCAGCGCGTGCTGGTCGACATGACCAACCGCACGCTCGAGACGACGATGATCGGCCAGAAGGTGTCCATGCCGGTGGCGCTCGCCCCGACGGGCATGACCGGCATGCAGCATGCCGATGGCGAGATGCTGGCGGCGCGGGCGGCGGAAGAATTCGGCGTGCCCTTCACGCTTTCCACCATGAGCATCTGCTCGATCGAGGATGTCGCCTCGGTCACGACGAAGCCTTTCTGGTTCCAGCTCTACGTCATGCGCGACAGGGGCTTCGTGGCCGATCTCATCAGCCGTGCCAAGGCCGCCAGATGCTCCGCGCTGGTGCTGACGGCCGATCTGCAGATCCTCGGCCAGCGCCACAAGGACCTGCGCAACGGCCTTTCGGCACCGCCGAAATTCACCCCGAAACATATCTGGCAGATGGCGAGGCGGCCCCTCTGGTGCATGGACATGATGAAGACGAAGCGGCGCAGCTTCGGCAATATTCTCGGCCACGCAAAGGACGTCACCAACCTCTCGTCGATTTCGAAATTCACGCACGACCAGTTCGATCCGCAGCTGTCCTGGAAGGACGTGGCCTGGATCAGGCAACAGTGGGGCGGCCCCTTGATCATCAAGGGGATCCTCGATGTCGAAGATGCCAAACACGCCGTCGAGACGGGCGCCGATGCGCTCATCGTTTCCAATCACGGCGGCCGCCAGCTCGATGGCGCGCCCTCCACGATCAGCATGCTGCCGCGGATCGTCGATGCCGTCGGCGATCGCATCGAAGTGCATCTCGATGGCGGCATCCGCTCCGGCCAGGACGTTCTGAAAGCCGTGGCGCTCGGCGCCCGCGGCACCTATATCGGCCGCCCCTTCCTCTATGGCCTCGGCGCCATGGGCAAGGAAGGCGTCACGCTGGCGCTCGAAATCATCCGCAAGGAGATGGACATGACCATGGCGCTCTGCGGCAAGCGCGACATCAAGGATGTCGATTCCTCGATCATCGCCTGACGGCGGCAGGTTACGGCATGCGGCCTGTCGCGAGGGCTGACGCCCATTCCGGCCGGCCATTGGCTCCGGCCAGCGCCGACATGGCCATGTTGTCGTATCCGACATTGCGGAATTGCGCCGTCCAGCCGGCTGCCGATTTTTCCAGCACCGCATAGCTCGCCATCGCATGGCCGGTTTCGACCTTGTGCGGATAGGGCTTGTCGTCGTCATAGGCCGGGCAGCCGACGCTGCCGGGATTGACGATCAGGCGGCCGCCGGTCAGCGCGGCCATGCGCGGAATATGCGTGTGGCCGCAGAGGATCAGCGGCGCATCGATACCCGCGGCCAGCGCTTCGATCTC
This sequence comes from Hyphomicrobiales bacterium, assembly GCA_900471515.1. GTDB lineage: Bacteria > Pseudomonadota > Alphaproteobacteria > Rhizobiales > Rhizobiaceae > Rhizobium. Next base: position 149,226 of record UCFC01000035.1, read on the forward strand.
GGCCTGCGGCCTGAGCACGACATTGCCGTCGGCAACGGCCATGTCCAGCCAGTAGAGGTTATCGTCGGCGGGCGTCGCATGGCAGAGATAGACCTCGCCCCGGTAGATCAGATCGACCGGCAGCGAGCGCAGCCAGTCGAGATGGGCGGGACCAAGCTGCCGAAAGGCAGCGGCATCGGAAATATGCATGTCCTGCGGGCGCTGTTCGATCAGGTAGCGGTCGTGATTGCCCCGCACGGTCGGAATGGCAAGCGACAGGAGCCGCTCGGCCACCCTGCCCGCCTCCAGCGGACCGCTGAAACAATCGCCGAGGTTGACGATATCCGTAATGCCCCGCCCTGCGATATCCGCAAGCACGGCCTCCAGCGCAAGATCGTTTCCGTGGATATCGGCAATCGCGGCAAAACGCATGTCAGCTGCCGCGATAGGTGGAATAGCCGTAGGGCGAAATCAGCAGCGGCACATGATAATGCGCCGTCGTATCGGCGATGCCGAAGCGGATCGGCACGAGGTCGAGAAAGGCCGGATGCGGCAGCGGCGTGCCGCTTGCCCTCAGATAATCGCCGGCATGAAAGAGCAGTTCATAGGTTCCGGCACGAAAGCTCTCGCCGATCAGGATCGGCCCGCCATCGACACGCCCGTCCGCATTGGTCTCCACCGTCTTCAGATGATGGCGAACCTCGCCCTCGATATGGAAGAGGTCGATCCGCAGCCCCTCGGCCGGCTTGCCGAGAGCGGTGTCGAGAACATGGGTCGTCAGTCCGGTCATGGCGCGGGCTCTCTGATGATGAAGGGTGTGTCGAAGAAGAATTCTTCCAGATTGTTGCCCGGCCCGTCGCGATCGACAACGAGAAAATCGGAGGGTTCGCCAAGCGCCATCAGCGGATGGTGCCAGACATTGCGCCGGTAGTTCACGCCCTGGTCGCCGCGCGCCAGGAAGGCCCGCGGCCGGCCGGGGCGACCGCCTTCATCCTCCGAAACCACGACGAGGAAGGGCCGGCCAGAGACCGGCGAGAAGCTCTGGCTGCCGAACGGATGCCGCTCCATCATGCCGACATCGTAGGGGAAAGCGCGCGGCTGGCCGCGAAAGAGATTGATGATGACGCGCGCGCCCTCGCCCACGGCTTCGGGTGCCGCAAGCGCATGAAAACGCTCTGTATTGCCGCCGTTGATATAACGCATGGTCGCAGGATCGGCCTCGATCACCTCGCCGAAGGGCGCGAAAGCGGATTTTGTGAGCGGCTGTATTTCGAGATATCGGGACATTGAGCCTATTCGCCCTGAACGCGCCAATGGCGAACATTTTCAAGTTGGGAAACCAGAGCCGGCAGATCGCTCCTCACCGTCTGCCAGATGACCGGCAGTTCTGCCCGATAATAGTCGTGGACGATCAGGTTTCGCATGCCCTTGATCCGGGTCCACGGAATTTCCTGATGATCCTGAATAAAACCGGGATCGGTCGCTGAAATTCGGGCTGCCGCTTCGCCGACCAGGACAAGCGACATCGTTACTGCCAACTGCGTGCGAATATCACGGAGAAACTGTTCCTGGCTCATGCCCTCTGTCAGGTCGAAGGCCTGCTGAGCAGCCTCCTGCATGCGATCCACATGTTCAAGAACGCGCTCACGGCTCATATGGCGGAGGCTTCCGATAGAACACGATGTTTGATGCGCTCCGGCAACCCGCCCGACGTAACCAGATCCACCTTAACCCCCAGAATATCCTGCAATTCTTCCAGCAATCCGCCGAGATCGAACAGCGATGTGCCGGGCAGCGCATCCACCAGAATATCGAGATCGCTGTCCGGCCGGTCCTCGCCGCGGGCGACGGAACCGAATACACGCGGGTTCGCCGCATTGAAGCGCTTGGTCGCTTCGCGGATTGCCTGCCTGTTCTTCTCCAGCGCTTCCGACGGCCTCATCGCGGCATCACTCCTGATGCCGCGAATATAGGCGAGGCGCTGGAAAGAGGAAAGAACTCAAGCCTTCACCCCGAAGAGCCTCAGGCGCATCGTGCCGCCGTCCGGGTGCATGGCATAGCGCACATGCGTCACCGGGCCGATATCGGCGATGGCATCGCTGCCATATTCGTGGATATGGTCCATCTGCAGCTTGCTGCGCGGCAGGATCGGCTTCCAGCTTTCGGATGCGGCTATATCGGCCTGCGACAGCGTATCGCCGAGATCGGGCAGATAGGCGCCGAAGAGTTCGCACGTGTCGGGGAAATTGCCCTTGAAGAAGGCGGTATCGACGATCACCCGCTTGATCGTGCCGGCATGGCCGAGGCGGATGATCGCCCAGTCGTGGCCGGGACCACGGCGGCGCTTGGTTTCCCAGCCGTCCCCCATGTTGATGCCGCGCCCCGGTCCGAGCAGCTTGTCGGGATGGCCGTAATGCGCGTCCGACCAGGCAAGCGCCTTGGCGCCGTTGAAGATATAGGCAAGGTCGACTTCCTCGCCGGCGCCGACCTTCGACCAGTCGAAATAGGCCGAGCCATAGACGCGCAGGCGCGCCACGCCGCCGTCCGGATAGATATGCAGGCGCAGATGCGTCCAGATCTTCTGCCTGTCGGCATTTTCGAAGAAATGATGGGCGCTGGGGCCGAGCGGCGACTTCGCCAGGATTTCGGTCCAGACGGTCGCATCATCAGGATCGCCGCTGTCGATGAAAGCCGCCTCGATCGAGCAGTGCGGCGGATAATTGCCGGTAAAATAGTTGGTATCGACGTCGAAGCCGAAGATGCGGCCCGGCATGGCGAGCCTGACGATCGCCCAGTCATGGCCGGGCACACGCTTGCGGCGGCTTTCCCAGCCGTCCATGTACTTGCCGTTATCGTCGTAGAGATCCGGATCGAAGCTTGCCGGCACGTCCTGCAGCATGCGCTCCAGCGGCGCGAAGAATTCGTCCGTGGCGTAGATCCCCCTGGCGCCGAGGCGGGCCGAGGCAAGATTGATGGCGCCCGTGGCGAAAGCTGGCAGGCTGGTATCGGTCGTATCGCTCATTCAGGTCTCCGGAAGCATGGATGTCAGGCGCAGCAGCGCGATCTTTTCGACCTCGGCTGCCGCAGTCACGAATTCTTCGTCGCGGGTGTTGTTGATCCGTCTTTCGAAAACGGCAAGGATGGCGTCCTTGTTCAGCCCCTTGACCGCGATGATGAAGGGAAAGCCGAATTTCTGCGTATAGGCGGCATTGAGCTCGGTGAAACGGGCGTGCTCTTCAGGGCTCAGCCGGTCGAGCCCTGCACCCGCCTGTTCCTTCCTGCTGTCTTCGGTCAGCTCGCCCGCAATCGCCAGCCGCCCGGCAAGATCAGGATGGGCGCGCAGCACGCCGAGACGCTCCTCCCGGCCCGCGGCACGGAAAATGGCGACAAGCTCCGTATGCACGCGGTCGACAGTCAGCTTCTCGCCGACAAAGCCGTCGTCATAGGCCCGTTCGGCAATGAAGGGCGAATGCTCGAAGACGCCGCCGAAGCGGGAGACAAATTCGTTGCGCGAAATCATCAGATCGTTTCCGGCTTGTGGTGCGCGTGCCAGTGCTGCGCAATCTCGATACGGCGCGGGATCCACACCTTGTCGTGCTTCAGCACATATTCCATGAAGCGCTTCAGCGACGCGACGCGCCCCGGCCTGCCGACGAGGCGGCAATGCAGGCCGACCGACATCATCTTCGGGCTGCCGTCCTTGCCTTCCTCGTAGAGCGTATCGAAAGCATCCTTGAGATAGGTGAAGAACTGGTCGCCGGAATTGAAGCCCTGCGGTGTCGCAAAGCGCATGTCGTTGGTTTCAAGCGTATAGGGAATGATGAGGAAGGGATTGTCGTCGATGCCCTTCACCCAATAGGGCAGATCGTCGGCATAGGAGTCTGACGAATAAAGGAAACCGCCCTCCTCCTGCACCAGCCGCAGCGTATTGTCCGAAGGCTTGCCCTGGTACATGCCGTAGGGCCGCTCGCCCGTCAGCTCGGTATGCAGGCGCACGGCTTCCAGAATGTGCTTGCGCTCCAGATCCTCGGGAAAATCCTTGTATTCCAGCCAGCGATAGCCGTGGCTGGCAATCTCCCAGCCGGCTTCCTTCATGGCCGCGACCGCTTCCGGATTGCGCGCCATGGCAAGCGTCACGCCATAGACGGTCGCCTGAACCTTCAGATCGGTAAAGAGACGCCAGAGCCGCCAGAAGCCGGCGCGCGAGCCGTATTCGTAGATCGACTCCATGTTGAGATTGCGCTGGTTCGGCCAGGGCTGGGCGCCCACGATTTCCGACAGCAGGTTTTCCGAAGCCGGATCGCCGTCGAGGATGGAGCTTTCGCCGCCCTCTTCGTAATTGATGACGAACTGCACTGCGACGCGTGCCTCGCCGGGCCACTTCGGATCGGGCGTCGTGCGCCCGTAACCGACAAGATTGCGCGGATAGGTCTCGGATACCATCAAATCACCTTTTGAAAAGACAGGTGAAACGGTAGCATCCATCGGCGGAATGTCGAGGCGTAAAAGTGCGTAACCGGCGTTCGGCCCGAGGCGTGCCGCTCAGGCGATCTTGCGCGCGCTCACCTTGCCCATCGGATGCAGCGAGTGCACCCGGAACGGGCCGCCGGCCCCCTCCTCGATCATCAGCGCCACATTCGAGACCGTCACCGGATCGGCAAGCACCGGATCGAAGACCGACCGCAGCGCCTGCTCGATGCGCGGCATGTCGATAGCGTTGACCGGGCCGGTCACAGGCATATGGAAACGGAATTCGTCCATCACGTAGGGGTTGCCCCAGCGGTGCAGGTTGGCAAACTGCGCCGCCGAAAGCCCGTCCGGATCGCTGCGCTCGATATCCGCCTCGGACAGCGGCGCGCGGAAACGGTCGAATTCCTGCACGATCGCCGAAGCGAGATAGTGAACCTGGTCGCAGGGGCGGATCGGCGACAGGCTGTAGAAGGTGCCAAGACGCGCAACTTCCAGACGCGGAATCTGGAAGGGCGACAGCGTGCCGCAAAAACGCATGAGATCGCGCAGGAGTTGCGATTCGGAAACGTCGGCCGACAGGTGGAACGGGGCTTTCAGCACGCCATGGAATCCGTAGCGACGCGGCACTGCCGTATGAAAGGCGATCTCGTGGATGCCAAGCCCGCGGATTGCCGGCGGCTCGACCATTTCGCCTGAAAATACGTTGCGGCCAAGCCAATTGGCCGCCACATGCGAGAGCGGATCGCTCGCTGATGGCGTGAAGCAAATGGCATAGCGCATGCAATTTCCTCCATCTGATTGAGGTGAGCGCGGATCGTGTTCCGCGCTTTCGATGCGCAAGCAGATAGGTGATTTGCATGACAGAATAACGAAGCGGAGCGGCTTCTAATTCACGCTTAACGTGAAGAGACTGCGATGTGGTTTGAAATTGCAAAGCTTTCCGGCAATAAAAATTCTGCATTTGCATCGCTTGCAATGCATATTGCCGCTTCCGCCAGCCGGTGCGCGAGCCCGAAACTGACCTTGAAACCACCGGTCAGGGCAATGAGATTGCGATTCTGCGGATGCGCGCCGACCATCGGATCGCGGTCGATCGCCTTGGGGCGAAGCCCGGCCCAGCGCTCGACGACCGGCGCGCCGCGCAATGCGGGCACCATCTCGCGGGCGGCTTCGATCAGCGCGTCGAGCTGTTCGTCGGTGGAGAAGGGATCGGCAAAGCTGTTTTCGCTGGTGCTGCCGACCGCTACATGCCCGCCCTCATGCGCGACGACATAGAGCCCGTCACGGAAGATCGTCGGCAGGCCGGGGTCGATATCGGCGGCCAGCAGCGCCGCCTGCCCTTTCACCGCCTGTCCAAGCGGTTTCTGCAACCCCGGCGTCAGTTCCTCCAGAAGCGGAAAGGAGCGATGGCCGGCGGCAAGCACGCAGCGCCCGAAGGCGACGGCCTCGCCTGCGAGCGAGGCCGTTCCCCGCAGCGGATCGATCCCTGTCACCTCGGCCTGTTCCAGCACCCGCACATGCCTTGCCTCCCGTAGAAAGGCGGCAAGGGCGGCGGTGAGCGCACGAGGCGCAACGCGGGCAGCGAGCGTGTCGTGCACGAAACCGCTTTCGCCGGCGGCCGGATCGACCCAGCCTTCGCCCGGCAGCCCGTCCAGCACATGCCAGTGGAAGCGCCGCTCCCCCGCCCTCCAGTGGCTTTCGGCATCGGCCGAATGGCCGAGCGCGATCTTGCGCAGATGCGGCTTCGGCAGCGGGATAAGCCGGCCGGAGCGCCGATAACCGGCCGAAAGCCCGGTCGCCGCCTCGATGGCGGCAATCTCCGCCTCCAGCGAAACGAGCGCGTCGAACTGGAACTGCTTCTTTTCCGACCAGCGGTCCGGCATGTGCGGCATCAGCGCGCCGAGCAGCCCGCCGCTCGCCCCGCCTCCAAGCCTGCCCGCATCGGCAAGCAGCGTTTTCATGCCGCGGCGCTCGGCGTGCACCGCCGCCCACAGGCCCATGATGCCGCCGCCGACGATGAGAAGATCGAAGGATGATTGACCCGCGGCCGGGGCGGGACTATCGGCTTTTTCCATGACAGACATCAATCCCGATCAGATCGGCGCGGGCAAGCCGCAGCCCCTCGAATGGCGCGACGGCGATATGCCCTATTCGACCGCCTTTGGCGACCATTTTTATTGCCAGACCGACGGGCGGCTGGAATGCGGCCATGTCTTCCTCGCCGGCAACGGCCTGCCCGACCGCTGGAGCGATCGCCCCACCTTCCTCATCGGTGAACTCGGCTTCGGCACCGGCCTCAATTTTTCGGAAACCTGGCGCCAGTGGAAGCTCCATCGCCGGCCCGGCCAGCATCTGCATTTCATGTCCTTCGAACTCTATCCGATGCGCCGCGCCGAAATCGACCGGGCGCTCGCCCGTTGGCCCGAAATCGATGCCGAGCGGCAGGCGCTGGCCGCCCTCTGGCCTGACGGTCCCGAAGGCATCGTCGCGCTCGATCTCGACGGGCAGACGAGGCTCAGCGTCGTCTGCGGCCGCGCACTGGACGGCGTTGCCGCGGCTGCTCCCGGATTCGACGCCTGGTATCTCGACGGCTTCGCCCCATCGCGCAACAGCGACATGTGGTCGGAAGAACTGATGCGCCTCGTCTGCGAGAAGACCGCGCCCGGCGGCAGCTTCGCCACCTATGCCGCGGCGGGCTTCGTGCGCCGCAATCTCGCCGCCGCCGGCTTTGCGGTCGAACGGCGCAAGGGTTTTGCCGGCAAGCGGGAAATGCTCTGCGGGGTGAAAGCTCAGTAGCCCGAACGGCCCGGCTGCAGCTCGCCGCCGCCGAGCCACTGGCGGATCTTGTCTTCCAGAAGCTCGGGGCTGATCGGCTTCGACATGTAATCGTCCATGCCGGCATCGAGGCAGAGTTCGCGGTCGCTTTCCAGCGCGTGCGCGGTAACGCCGATGACGGGCACGCGATGGCCCTGCCCCTGCTCCTTCTCGCGGATCAGCCGGGTCGCCTGATGGCCGTTCATGACCGGCATGGAAACGTCCATCATGATCAGCCGCGGCGCATGCCGCTCCCAGGCCTCCACCGCCTCCTCGCCATTGTTGACGACGAGGAAGGAAAGCCCGGTTCCCTGCAGGATCTGCGTGAAGACGATCTGGTTGACCTCGTTGTCTTCGGCCACGAGCACATCGACGAAATCGGCCGCCCGTCGCTGCGGCGCCGGCGCAGCCACCGGCGGCGGCGCCTCCGCCTCCTTCTGCAGCCGCGCGATCTCGGCTTCGGAAGCCTGCTTGACCCGGCTTGCGCGCACCACCTCGACGACCGTATTGCGCATCACATTGGCGCGCGCCGGCTTCATCAGATGCGCATGGCCGTTCAGCGCCGCAAATTCCTTCTCCGTGCCGGAAATATCCATCGAGGTCAGGAAGATGATCGGCAGGTCGACGAAACGGCTGTCGGCGCGCAGGCGCCGCGCGACTTCGGCGCCGTTCATATCCGGCATATGGTAATCGAGCACGACGGCATCGACCGAAATGCCGAGATCGGCGGCAGCTTCCAGAATGGCAAAGCCGGTGGCTCCGCCCTCTGCGGCAACTCCGTCAAAGCCCCAGAGGCCGAGCTGTTCGGTGAGGATGCGGCGATTGACCTCGTTGTCGTCGATGACGAGGATACGCGCACCCTGCACGTTGATCGGCAGCGGCTTCGGCTCGATGCGGGCGGCAGCGATCGCAAACGGCAGCTTGACGGTAAAGACCGAGCCCCTGCCCCATTCGCTTTCCACGTTGATATATCCGCCGAAGAGATCGACGAGGCCGGCCGTGATCGCAAGGCCGAGACCCGTGCCCTCGTGCCGCCGGGTCGAGGAGGAATCGACCTGCGAGAACTTCTCGAAGACCGATTCCAGCTTTTCCGGGGGAATGCCGATGCCGGTATCCTCGATGCGGATGCTGGTCATGATTTCGCCGCCGACGGCGGGCTCGAAACCGATATCGACGAAGACATGGCCGCGCTCGGTGAATTTCACCGCGTTGCCGACGAGGTTCGTGACAATCTGGCGGAAGCGCCCGGCATCGCCGATCACGGCGGCGGGCAGGTCGGGTGCGGCCCGCACCAGAAGTTCGATATCCTTTTCCGCCGCCGGCGAGGAGAGCAGCGTCGCCACGTCCTCGACGGCTTCGATGAGATCGAAGGCGGCCTTGCGCAGCTTCATCTGCCCGGCATCGATCTTCGAGAAATCGAGGATGTCGTTGATGATCGTGAGCAGCGCGTTGCCCGACTTGACGATGATATCGACGAAGGTCTTCTGGCGCGTGTCGAGATTGGTCTTGGCAAGCAGTTCCGCCATGCCGAGCACGCCGTTCATCGGCGTGCGGATCTCGTGGCTCATATTGGCGAGGAATTCCGACTTAGCGCGGTCTGCGGCCTCTGCGCGCGACAGAAGCCCGGTCAGCTCCTCCTCGCGTTGCTTCAGTTCGGTCACGTCGGTAAACAGCGCCACCCAATGCTGGCGTTCGCTGATCGTGGCTTCCATGTTCACCCAGCGCTCGCCGCCGACATGGAAGACGGTGGAGATCGGCTGGCGCGCGGCAATATTGGCGCGCCATTCCTCCAGCGTTTCGACCGCCCTGTCGTGGAAATCGCCGCGATTGGCGCAGAACTGGAAAAGATCGATCCAGCCGCGCCCGGCTTCGGTAAGCTCGGCAGGAATGCGCAGCACGTCCGCAAGACCGTCATTGGAAAGCTTGATGATGCCGTCCTGCACGATCGCCAGCCCCTGCGACATGGCATGCGTCGCATCGCGCATCATCTCGCCCAGGCTTTCGAGCGCTGCGCGCGCCTCGTGGATTTCCCGCTCGCGCTCGCGCACGGCGGAAATATCCGAATAGGTCAGCAGGATGCGGTCGGAGGAAATGCGCCTGGAATCGAAGATGACCGATTTGCCGGCCGCCCAGTCGAGCTCGATCGGCTCCGGGTTGGCGGCTTCGAACAGGCCCTTGCGGAAGGCATAGATTTCTTCCGGCGTCTGCGTGTCGCCGTAACGGCCGCGCTCGTAGTTGCGCTTGATCACGTCGATGAACGGCCGCCCGTCGAAACGGTCGTCGGGCGGCAGGTCCCAGATGCTGTAGAACTCGTCGTTGACGTAGAGAATCGTGTGGTCGTTGTCGAGGATCAGCACGCCGACCGGCAGCGAGCGCAGGATGCTTTCGATCTCCTGATGCAGCGCCTCCTCTTGCCGGCGCGCCTCGATCAGCTCTTTCTCGCGCGCCTTCAGCGGCGTGATGTCCGAGAAGGACCCGACGACGTAACGCTTGCCGTCAGGGGTGACGACGCGGTTGACGCGGGAGATGACCTGGAAGACGTCCCCGTCCGTATTCGGCAGGTTGCTCTCGACTTCCGTCAGCACGCCGTTTTCCAGCGCCAGCAGGTTTTCCCGGTAGATCGCCTCGCCCGCCTCCTGCCCGAACATGTCGTGCTCGGTCAGGCCGAGCGCCTTCGAGCGCAGGTGGCCGGTGAACGTCTCGTAATACTGGTTGGCATAGACCAGCCGGTGATCCTCGTCGCGCACGAAGGCGGCGACCGGAAGATCCTCCATGATGGTGCGCAGCAGGTCGCGCTCGCGCACGCTTTCGTGCCAGGCGGTCTCGCCGTCAGGCACGGCCCTGCCTGCGTCGGCCCTGCCTGCGTCGGGCGCATGTCTGCTGCCCCCGCGATAGGCGGCATTGACGACAAGCGGGCGCCCGTCCTTGGCAAAGATGCCGATCGGGTAATCGAGATTTTCGAGCGCCTCGCGGATACGGCCGAAATCGGCAGCCATCGTGTCGGCAACGTCGGGAATGGCGCGGCGCGGTTCGCGCGCTTCGAAAATGCCGAGCACATAGGCCCGGTCCTGGGACGGCGAAAAGCTTTCGATCAGCACGCGCTCGTGGCTGAGGCCGGCGGCATCGAAGGAGATGGCCGTCTCTTCCGTGCCGAAAACCAGCGCCCGGCGTTCGCGGTCCTCGCGCTCTTCCTCTTCCGGCCGGTCGAAGAGTTCGCGGCTGCGCCGGCCGATGAAATCGGAGATCTCGCGGCCGAAGAAGCGGGCATAGGCCTCGTTGACGGCGACATAGCGCAACTCGCTGTTTTTGACATAGGCCGGGGTATCCAGATCAGCGATCCGGCGGCAGGCCAGTTCCAAGAGTTCCCCGGTAAAATTCAAAAAACCTTCACTCCCGCAATGAACGAAACATCCCCTACAACGACTATAACGCCAAGGCTTTTAACAAGCTGTTAACCATAAAATTTCACAGGCAGAAATTCCAAGCCGGCTCATGAAGTCGATGAATCAAAGTGGCAACAAAGGCTTGCACGAAACTGAAATGATTCGACGTTTCCCGGGCGAAGATGCGGCCCGGCAGAGGCCAAGCATGGAGAAAATTTAATCCGCATACCGCTTGCGCCACCATCAGCGCGCCGCGATCGCGGCAGATTCTGGCACCGGCTTCAATGACGAACCTGAGACGAAAGGAATTCGACATGTCCGTTCTTCATAAGACAATGGCGGCGGGCCTGATTGCACTGACATTTGCCGGCGCCTCGCTGGCAACGGCCGATACGGCAGACGCGCATTCCGGCAACGCCTTCTGGGGCGGTGTCGCCGGTGGCGTCGTGGGCGGCCTCGTCGGCGGCGCGATCGCTTCCGGCCCGGCCTATCCGGCGCCTTATGCCTATTACCCGCGCCCCTACGCCTATTACCCGGCCTATCCGGTCTATTACGGCCCGCGCTATTGCCATCCCGAATGGCGTCACGACCGCTGGGGCCATCCCTATCGCATCGACGTCTGCAGGCGCTGAGGATCTTGCCGGCAGCGCTTGACCTGCCGCCTCCGCCGGGCCATGCATCGCACGACCGGAGGGAGATCGTGCAATGCCGGAACCGCTCAAGAACCTGCTGCATCCGGCGCTCGTGCGCGCGATGGCCGGGGTCATCGCCGCCCGCGCGCCGTCCTTCGACGGCGCACGCTTCACCGCGCTCGCAACGGACGGCATCGAATCGCTCGAACTGATGGAGCGCGCCACGCTCATCCGCGACGCGCTTTTTGCCACCCTGCCGGCAGATTTCCCCGAGGCCGCGGCGATCCTTTCCGCCAGCCTGCCCGCCGCCGGCAGGGACGGCCTGACCGGCTGGATGCTGCTGCCGGTCAACCAGTTCATCGCCGCCCGCGGCCTTGGCGATTTCGACCGGGCGCTCGATCTCCTGAAAGCGCTGACGCCGCATTTTACGGCGGAGTTCGGCATCCGCCCCTTCATCCACCAGGACCAGCAGCGCGCGCTGGCGACGATCAGCGGCTGGGCGGGCGACGAAAACCACCATGTCCGCCGGCTGGCAAGCGAAGGCACCCGGCCCCGCCTGCCCTGGGCGATGCGGCTGCCGCAGCTGGTCAAGGACCCCTCGCCGATCATCCCGATCCTGACGGCGCTGATGGACGACCCGGAGGATTATGTGCGCCGCTCCGTCGCAAACAGCCTGAACGACATCGCCAAGGATCACCCCGATCTCGTCGCCGCCTTTATCGCCGACCATATCGAGGGCGCATCGGCCGAGCGCCGCTGGCTGCTGAAACACGCTTCCCGCACGCTTCTGAAGAAGGGCCACGCCCAAGCGCTTGCCAATTTCGGCTTCGGCGCCGCCGCAGCGCTGGAATGCAGCCTGCTGCTGCCCAATCCGGCCGTGCTTTTCGGCGAAGGACTGGATTTCGGCATCCGCCTGCGCAATGCCGGCAAGGCGCCGCAATCCCTGATGATCGACTACGCCATCCATCACGTGAAGGCCGACGGTTCGCTCTCTCCCAAGGTCTTCAAATGGAAGACCGTCACGCTGGCGGCCGGCGAGGACCATGTCGTCCAGCGCCGCCACGCCATGCGGCCGATCACCACGCGGCGCTACTATCCGGGCGAACATCGCATCGTCATTCTCATCAACGGCGTCGAGACGGCGGCGGGCAATTTCGTCCTTTCCATGCCCCGGGACGGCTGATATCGACGCGTCCTCTTGACTTCGGGCAAGAAATAGACCACATGCCAGCAGGCTTTCACCTTCCGGCCGCCGCGTGAGCGTGCCACTGCAACAGATGCTGAAGAAGGATAGAGCGCATTTTCATGATGCCGCGCCCCAAAAGCGGCAAGACGCGCTGGAAAGCTTTTTCCAACTTACAAGTTCCCATTTCACGCGGGGTTCTTGACGCCAGATCGACACCGGACCGCACTGCCGCGATCCGGCGTTTGTTTTTGGCGCGCCCTAAAAGGTTATGACTTGACCAATTTTGAATCGCTCGGCGTCTCCAAGCCGGTCGTCGCCACCCTGTTCCAGCTCGGCATCGAAACGCCGACCCCCATTCAGGAACAGGCCATCCCGCTTCTCATCCAGGGCCGAGACCTGATCGGCCTTGCCCAGACCGGCACCGGCAAGACCGCCGCCTTCGGCCTGCCGCTCATCGAGCGCCTGCTGAAGGAGGAGAAGCGTCCCGACAACCGCACCGTCCGCTCGCTGATCCTTGCCCCCACCCGCGAGCTGGTGAACCAGATCGCCGACAACCTGCGCAAATTCATCCGCAAGTCGCCGCTGCGCATCAACCTCGTCGTCGGCGGCGTCTCCATCAACAAGCAGCAGCTTCAGCTCGAGCGCGGCTCCGATATCCTCGTCGCCACGCCCGGCCGCCTGCTCGACCTCTGCAACCGCAATGCCATCACACTGACGGCCGTGCGTTACCTCGTGCTCGACGAGGCCGACCAGATGCTCGACCTCGGCTTCGTCCACGACCTGCGCAAGATCGCCAAGCTGGTGCCGAAGCGCCGCCAGACCATGCTGTTTTCGGCCACCATGCCGAAGGCGATTGCCGATCTAGCCGGCGATTACCTCACCGATCCGGTGAAGGTGGAAGTCACACCGCCCGGCAAGGCTGCCGACAAGATCGAGCAATATGTGCATTTCGTTCCCGGCAAGAACGACAAGACCGTTCTTCTGAAGAAGTCGCTGACCGAAAATCCTGACGGACGCGCCATCGTCTTCCTGCGCACCAAGCACGGCGCCGAAAAGCTCGCCAAGCATCTGGAACAGGTCGGCTATTCCGTCGCCTCCATTCACGGCAACAAGAGCCAGGGCCAGCGCGAACGGGCGCTGAAGGGCTTCCGCGACGGCGCGATCAAGACGCTGATCGCCACCGACGTCGCCGCCCGCGGCATCGATATTCCCGCCGTCAGCCACGTCTTCAACTACGACCTGCCGGAAGTGCCGGACGCCTATGTCCACCGCATCGGCCGCACGGCGCGCGCCGGGCGCGACGGCATCGCCATCGCCTTCTGCGCGCCGGATGAGGCCCGCCTGCTGCGCGATATCGAAAAGCTGATGGGCATCGAGATCGCCGTTGCCAGCGGCGAGCCGCCGGCCGACCTGCGCGCGGCCCCGCGCGGCAACAATCGCGGCCGCGGCCAGAACCAGCAGCGCGGCCAAGGTGGCCGCGGTGAAGGCGGCCAGCGTGGCGAACGCCGCGAAGGCGGGCGCGGCGATGGCGAAGCCCGCCGCAGCGAAACCCGCAACGGCAGCGGCCGTCCCGCCGGCCACGGCGACCGCCGTCCCCGCCACGAGGGCGACGTTACCGAGGTCCGCGCCGGCGAGGAGCGTCGCGGCCGCCCGCATCGCAACGATCAGCGCAACGACCGCCGCAACCAGGACTTCCGCGGCCAGCGCCGCAACGAGCAGGCCCCGGATCTCGGCCCGGACAACGATCTGGTTTCGACCTCGGACTTCCGCCCGGCCCGCAAGCCGCAGCAGCAGCGCCCGGCCCAGCCGGCAGAAGCCAACGGCCACCATCGCGGCAACAAGCAGCACGTCCACGGCCGCCCGCCGCGCAACCACGGCGACCAGCAGCCGCAGGGCGAGCAGCGCCGCGACGGCAGCGGCGGCATGCGCCGCAAGGGCGGCCGCAACGGCGGCGGCCCGCGCCGCGAACGCGCCTGAATTCGAGACAAGGGCCGGAGCGATCCGGCCCTTGTCTTTTGACCGGCATTCCGGTCGCCAGCCCGGACAGAGTTTGCTCCTCCGCCCGGACAGGAAATAATCACCTGCTCATCTTTTGAGCGGCATCCCCGGATTGACATCGGTCCATGCCGCTCCAGCTCCTGATAAATGCCCAGTTTTTCAGCCGATTTTGCGTTGCAGAAGATTTTATGAATCTTCCATGCGAACTGTGCATGGTTCTTGCATTGCCCTTTGCGTTGTATTCAAATGAACAAAAAAGGGGAGCCACACCTTTGGCATTTGATGAAATGATCACGGGCGACGAAAGTCCCCGAGCGCCATATGAAAAATACTTTGAGTGGTACAACAGCCAGGATCGGGCGCATCTGATTGCAAAGTCCCGCGATGCGGAAAACATCTTCCGGAAAACCGGCATCACCTTCGCGGTTTACGGCCACGCCGACAGTTCCGAAAAGCTCATCCCCTTCGATATCATCCCCCGCATCATCTCCGGCCGCGAATGGCGCAAGCTCGCCCAGGGCATCGAGCAGCGGGTGATTGCGCTGAACGCCTTCCTCGACGACATCTACCACAAGCAGGAAATCATCCGCGCCGGCCGCATCCCGCGCGAGCTGATCGAGAAGAACACCGCCTTCCTGCCCGAGATGATCGGCTTCCGGCCGCCGGGCGGCGTCTATACCCATATTGTCGGCACCGATATCGTACGCACGGGCGAAGACCAGTTCTACGTGCTGGAGGATAATGCCCGCACGCCCTCGGGCGTCAGCTACATGCTGGAAAACCGGGAAACCATGATGCAGATGTTCCCGGAACTCTTCCACGAGAACCGGGTGCAGCGCGTCGAGGATTATCCCTATCTCCTGCGCCAGAGCCTGGCCTCGCTCGCCCCTCCCGGCTGCAAGGGCAAGCCGCGTGTCGCCGTCCTGACCCCCGGCATCTACAATTCCGCCTATTACGAACATTCCTTCCTCGCCGACACGATGGGCGTCGAACTCGTCGAAGGCTCGGACCTGCGCGTCATCGACGGCAAGGTGAAGATGCGCACGACGCGCGGTTACGAGGCGATCGACGTGCTCTACCGCCGCGTCGACGACGACTTCCTCGACCCCCTCACCTTCCGTCCGGAGTCGGCCCTCGGCATTCCCGGCATCATGGATGTCTACCGCTCCGGCAACATCACCATCGCCAACGCGCCGGGCACCGGCATTTCCGACGACAAGGCGATCTATTCCTACATGCCCGAGATCGTCGAGTTCTATACCGGCCGCAAGCCGATCCTCGAAAACGTGCCGACCTGGCGCTGCTCGGAAGCCTCCAGCCTGAAATATGTGCTGGACCATCTGGACGAACTGGTCGTCAAGGAAGTGCACGGTTCCGGCGGTTACGGCATGCTCGTCGGCCCGACGGCGTCGAAGAAGGAGCGCGCCGATTTCGCCGAGAAGCTGAAGGCCAAGCCCAGCAACTATATTGCCCAGCCGACCCTTTCGCTGTCGACCGTTCCGATCCTCGTCAACAAGGGCATCGCGCCCCGCCATGTCGACCTGCGCCCCTATGTGCTTGTTTCCGACAAGGTGCAGATCATTCCGGGCGGGCTGACCCGCGTGGCGCTGAAGCAGGGCTCGCTGGTCGTCAATTCCAGCCAGGGCGGCGGCACCAAAGACACCTGGGTATTGGAGGACTGATGCTCGGAAGAACTGCAAACGGGCTCTACTGGATGTTCCGGTATATCGAGCGCGCCGAAAATATCGCGCGCCTCGTCGATGCCGGCCTGCGCATGTCGCTGACCCGCAGCGGCTCGGGCGACGACAATTGGGACGGCGTGCTGCAGAGCGCCGGCGTGCGCGAACTCTACGACGAGACGCATACGAAACTGACGAGCGCCGATGCGATCGACTACCTGCTGCGCGACCGGTCCAACGCGTCGAGCGTCATGTCCTGCATCGATTTCGGCCGCAACAATGCCCGCATGGTGCGCACGGCGCTGACGCGCGAGACCTGGGAAGCGACCAACGAATGCTGGATCGATCTCAAGGAACTCCTGTCGAAGAAGCTGAAGGCGGCCGAGCTGCCGGAGGTCATCGACGTCATCAAGCATCGCGCCGGCCTCATCCGCGGCGCCTTCCACGGCTCGATGCTGCGCAACGAACTCTATAATTTCGCCCGTATCGGCACCTTCATCGAGCGCGCCGACAATACGAGCCGCATCCTCGACGTGAAATATTACGTGCTGCTGCCCTCGGTTTCGCAGGTCGGCTCCTCGGTCGACAACATCCAGTGGGAATCGATCCTGCGCTCGGTCTCCGCCCACCGCTCCTACAGCTGGGCCTATGACGGCGAATACCGCGCCATGAACATTGCCGACTTCCTGATCCTGAACGGCCAGATGCCGCGCTCGCTCGCCTATTGCTACGAGAAGATCGTCAGCAACATCGGCTATATCGCCAAGGATTACGGCGAGCGGCTGCCGGCCCACGATACGGCGGACGCCATCCGCGCCACGCTGCAGACCCTGAAGATCAAGGACATCATGGATCAGGGCCTGCATGAATTCCTGGAGGATTTCGTCGCCCGCAACAACAAGCTCGGCAACGAAATCTCCGACGGCTACCGGTTCTATGCTTAAGCGGGTCAGATCATGAGACTGAAGATCAGCCACCTCACCGAATACCGCTACGACGAGCCGGCGCAGTTTTCCCTGCAGCGCCTGCGCCTGACGCCGCCGACCGTGGCCGGCCAGACCGTTCTCAACTGGTCGCTCAATGTCGAGGGCGCCAAGCCCGAGGTCGAATATGACGACCAGTACGGCAACCACGTCAACCTCGTCTCGCTGGAAGGCGAGCAGCAGGTGACGCGCATCGTCGCCGAAGGCGAGGTCGAAACCGAGGATCGCAACGGCGTTACCGGCCCCCATACCGGCTTCTGCCCCCTCTGGCTCTTCCTGCGCGAGACGCCGCTGACGAAGAGCGGCAAGCTGGTGAAGGAGCTGGTCAAGGGCATCACGGGCGAGAACGAACTGGCCCGCATGCATGCCCTGATGGCGGCGATCCACGAGGCGGTGGAATACAGGCCCGGCACCAGCGGCACGGAAACCACGGCCGAGCAGGCGCTGGAGAAGAAGGCCGGCGTGTGCCAGGACCACGCCCATATCTTCGTCACCGCCGCCCGCGCCCTCGATATCCCCTCGCGCTACGTTTCCGGCTATCTGATGATGGACGAGAAGGTCGAGCAGGCCGCAACCCATGCCTGGGGCGAGGCCCATATTCCCGGCCTCGGCTGGGTCGGCTTCGATCCCGCCAACAAGATCTGCCCGGACGAGCGCTATGTGCGCATGGCCTCCGGCCTCTGCTACCGTGACGCTGCCCCCGTATCGGGCATGCGCATCGGCACGCCGGGCGAGAAGCTTTCGGTCACGGTCAAGGTCGAAAACGGCGGCCAGATGCAGAGCCAGAGCCAGAGCTGACGGGCAAGGCCGGTCCGTCCCAGCGATTTTGCGCGGTGAGACACGCAATAATTGCGATTGCAGCCAATTCTCCCCTTTGAACTAACCCGATGTTAAACCGGCAGGCGGAAGCTGTGGGTCTGTTAGCGCTCGCATCTGCGGGCACCGGCGTTGCGGGCGCCGGCCTGTTTTATTGAGAGATTTCAGTAGGTCGTTATGTCTCTTCTTATTATCGACGACAGCAAATCCAGCCTGCTTGCCCTTGAAACCGCCGTCCGCCGCTTCGCCAGCTGCGATATCGAAAGCTTCGCCAATCCGCTGGAAGCCCTGGAACGCGCGAAGCTTGTCGAATTCGACATCGTGCTGGTCGATTACATGATGCCCGAGCTCAGCGGCATCGACGTGATCCGCCACCTGCGCGGCCAGCGCGGCTACGAAACCGTGCCCGTGGTGATGATTACTTCCCAGACGGAACGCTCGGTGCGCCTGGAGGCGCTGGAAGCGGGCGCCACCGACTTCCTGGCCAAACCCTTCGATCCGCTGGAGCTCGAGGCCCGCATCGTCAATCTCCTCGCCCTGCGCAGCGCCCAGCTCGCCCTCGTCGACCGCGCCCGCTCGCTCGACCAGGCCTTCCGCCGCGCCAGCGAACGTGCCGACATGCGCGAACAGGAAATCATCTGGTGCCTGGCCCAGGCCATGGCCTCGCGCGACGGCAATACCGGCGACCATATCGAACGGGTCGCCACGATCTCCGAGCTGATCGCCGAAGGCCTCGGCATGGACCGCATCCAGCGCCGCAACATCTATCTCGCCGCCCCCCTGCACGATATCGGCAAGATCGGCATTCCCGACGCCATCCTGCAGAAGCCCGGCAAGCTGGAGCCGCACGAGATCGAGAAGATGCGTGAGCACGTGCCGATCGGCGTATCGATCCTGCGCAACAGTTCCGCCGAGCTTTCCCGCGTCGCCACCGCCATCATCGGCGCGCATCACGAGAAATGGGACGGCACCGGCTACCCGCAGGGCCTCGCCGGCGAGCAGATCCCGCTCGAAGCCCGCATCGTCGCCGTCGCCGATGTCTTCGACGCGCTCTGCTCCGAGCGCCCCTACAAGCAGGCATGGCCGGTCGAGACCGCCTATGCCGAAATCATCGCCTGCAGCGGCACGCATTTCGACCCCGCCTGCGTCGCCGCCTTCCGCCGCAAGTGGCCGGCCATCCGCACGCTTTTCGATCCGCCCGCCGGCAAGGACGAGCCCCTGCGCTCGCACGGCTGACACCCGCTCGGGTCAGGCGCAACCCCTATTCGTATAATACAACTTGGCGTCATCATCTGGCGCCGCGGATGTGTTATAAGGGTGCTGCAAGCATGACACTTCCGGAGCGCCGCGCGTCCACTCGCACGCACAAGGGACGCTCCGGTTCTTTGAAACGACGCATCGGACCTTCCGAAGATCGTTTCCGATCTCGGGCCGATTGCATCACGTCCGGGGGACATGCCATGTCAGCAATCCAGACCGATACCTATCATCTATTCGGCATTCTCGTGCGCTTCATCGCCCGCAATCCCGATACGGGCGGCGCCTTCAGCCTCGTCGAGGCCACCACCGCGCCTGGCGCCGGTGCGCCGCCCAACAGGCATCCGGCAGACGACGAATCCTTCTACGTGCTGGAAGGCAGATACGAGTTCATGATCGAGGGCGAAAAGCGCGTCGCAACGCCCGGCACGTTCGTCAAGGTGCCGCCGGGCGCCGTCCACGCCTTCACCAATATCGACGAGAAGCCGTCGCGCATGCTGATCATCAACATGCCCGGCAAGGTCCATGACGCCTTCTTCTCGCAGGCCGGCGATCCGATGCCGCCGGGAACGCGGGAGCTGCCGCCGCAGACCGGCGAGCCGCCGGACATTCAGCGCCTGGTCGATGTCGGCCGGCGCAACGGCGTCGAACTCTTCGTGGCCGAAAGCGTCGGCCGTTAGGGCGACACGCGCCCGGTCATGGCCTGGACAGCCGCAAGAACCTGAACATGGCCGCGCGCGCCGTAGGCGAGGATCGCCTGGTCGGCGGTCAGCAGCGGTATGCGATGAAAGCGGGCGGTCGCCACGATGATGCGGTCGGCGGGGTCGGCGTGGAACTCGCCGGGCAGCCGGACGCTGTCGACGGCGATGGACGGCTCGATCGGCGCGACCTGGAGCGCCGGCAGGGACAGCGCCTGATCGATCCATCGCCCGACATCGTCGCCAAGCGCCAGGCGCCCCTTCTCGACCAGCATTGCGATCTCCCAGGGCGTGATCGCCGAAATCAGGATCCGGCTTTTCTCCGCCGTCTCGTCGATGACCTGCCGGGCCTCTGCGCCAAGGCACGCGTCGTCCTGCATGGCCCAGACGAGGATATGCGTGTCGATGACGATCAACGGACGGCGTCCCAGTCCTCGGGCTCGGCGACCGGAGCCAGCGGATCGTCGTAGCGCTGTACGCTGCCCTTCAGCGCGCCGATAATGCTCTTGCGCACGCCGCTCTGCCGCGCCGGCGATAACACCGCGACCGGCTTGCCGCGCCTTGTGATGACGATAGGTTCATGGTCCCTGCCCATCTGATCGATGAGGTTCAGGCATTTCGCCTTGAACTCCGCTGCGCCGACCGTTTTCGACATGACCATATCTCCTGTACATATGTACAGAATATAGCGCCATATCCCTGTCGCGCAAGGATCGCTCGCAGGCGCTCCCGCCGGCCAACAAAAAAGCGGGACCTTGGCCCCGCCTCTTCATCGTTTTCCTGTCCCCGACAGGCCTTAGTGGCTGTCCTTGCCGACAGCGTTGCCGCGACAACCCTTGAGGAAGTCGAGGTCGGCGCCGGTATCGGCCCCTTCGACATGCTGCTGGTGCAGGTAGGCATAGCCCGAGGTCG
Source organism: Hyphomicrobiales bacterium (assembly GCA_900471515.1). Lineage (GTDB taxonomy): Bacteria > Pseudomonadota > Alphaproteobacteria > Rhizobiales > Rhizobiaceae > Rhizobium. Next base: position 170,033 of record UCFC01000035.1, read on the forward strand.
GCACGTCGTGGCTCGGCTGCCATTCGGAGAGGCGCTTTGCCAGCTCTTCCTCGGAAATATCGAGATGCAGGCGGCGGTTCGGCACGTCGAGCTCGATCATGTCGCCGTTCTTGACGACGGCGAGCGGACCGCCGACGGCGGCTTCCGGCGAGGTGTGCAGCACGACGGTGCCATAGGCCGTACCGGACATGCGGGCGTCGGAAATGCGCACCATGTCGGTGATGCCCTTCTTCAGCACCTTCGGCGGCAGGCCCATATTGCCGACTTCGGCCATGCCCGGATAGCCCTTCGGACCGCAGTTCTTCATGACCATGACGCAGGTCTCGTCGATATCGAGGCTGTCGTCGTTGATCTTGGCCTTGTAGTCGTCGATGTCTTCGAAGACGACCGCGCGGCCGCGATGCACCATCAGGTGCGGCGAAGCGGCAGACGGCTTCAGGACGGCGCCCTTCGGCGCGAGATTGCCGCGCAGGACGACGATGCCGCCGGACTGCGTCAGCGCCTTCTCGGCCGGCAGGATCACGTCCTCGTTCCAGTTGACGACGTCCTTGACCTCGTCCCAGACGGTTTCGCCGGAGACGGTCAGCGCATCCTTGTGCAGCAGGCCGGCTTCGCCGAGGCGCTTGAGCACGACCGGCAGGCCGCCGGCATAGAAGAACTCTTCCATCAGGTATTTGCCCGACGGCATCAGGTTGACGATGGTCGGCACGTCGCGGCCGCAACGGTCCCAATCATCAAGCGAAAGGTCGATGCCGACGCGGCCGGCGATTGCCAGCAGGTGGATGACGGCATTGGTCGAACCGCCGATCGCCGCATTGGTGCGGATGGCGTTTTCGAAGGCCTGCTTGGTCATGATGTCGGAGGGCTTCAGGTCGTCCTTGACCATCTGCACGATGCGGCGGCCGGTCAGCTGCGCCATCACCTTGCGGCGGGAATCCACGCCGGGGATGGCGGCGTTGCCGGACAGCGCCATGCCGAGCGCTTCGGCCATCGAGGCCATCGTGGAAGCCGTGCCCATCGTGTTGCAGGTGCCGGACGAACGGCTCATCGAGGCTTCGGCCTCGAGGAATTCGGCCTGCGTCATCTCGCCGGCCTTCACCATTTCGGAGAATTTCCACAGATGCGTGCCGGAACCGACGCGCTCGCCGCGGAAATAGCCGTTCAGCATCGGGCCGCCGGTGACGACGATCGACGGCAGATCGCAGGATGCCGCCCCCATGAGCAGCGACGGCGTGGTCTTGTCGCAGCCGACAAGCAGCACGCAGCCGTCCATCGGCTGGCCGCGGATCGCTTCTTCGACGGCGAGCGCCGCAAGGTTGCGGTACATCATCGCGGTCGGGCGGAACGTGTTTTCGGAGGCCGAGAACACAGGCACTTCCAGCGGGAAACCGCCGGCTTCCCAGACACCCGCCTTCACCTTTTCGGCGAGCTCGCGCAGGTGGCCGTTGCACGGCGTCATGTCCGACCAGGTATTGAGGATGCCGATGACCGGGCGCCCGTCGAACAGGTCGTGCGGATAACCCTGGTTCTTGAGCCAGCCGCGGTGGTAGATCACGTCGCGGCTCGTGCCGCCGTACCATTCCTGCGACCTCAGCTTACGCGGCCATTCTGCTTTCTTCTTCATAGTTTCTGTCCTTCAGGATATCCCCTGACCGCCTCGTACGGCCAGGGTCATCGCGCTGTGTCTCAGGCCAGCGTGTAAGCGGTCTTGACGGTTGTGTAGAACTCGGCGGCGTACTTGCCCTGCTCGCGCGGGCCGTAGGACGAGCCCTTGCGGCCGCCGAAGGGAACGTGGAAATCGACGCCGGCGGTCGGCAGGTTCACCATCACCATGCCGGCCTCGGAATTGCGCTTGAAATGCGTCGCGTGCTTGAGGCTGGTCGTGGCGATGCCGGCAGACAGGCCGAACGGCGTGTCGTTGGCGGTCGCCAGCGCCTCTTCGTAATCCTTGACGCGGATGACGGAGACGACGGGTCCGAAGATTTCCTCGCGCGAGATGCGCATCTGGTTGGTCGCTTCGGTAAACAGCGTCGGCTGCAGGTAGAAGCCGGGCGTCTCGCGCGAGATGAGCTCGCCGCCGAAGGCGAGCTTGGCGCCTTCTTCCTTGCCGATCCTGATGTAATCGGTATCGGTCTGCAGCTGGCGGGCATCGACGACGGGGCCGATATGGGTGCCGGGCTTCATGGCGTTGTCGACCACGATCGTCTTCAGCTTTTCGGTCAGCGCCGCCACGAACTTGTCGTGGATGCCTTCGGTCACGATCAGGCGCGACGAGGCGGTGCAGCGCTGGCCGGTGGAGAAGAAGCCGGAATTGGCGGCCGCTTCGACGGCGACGGTCAGGTCCGCGTCGTCGAGCACGACCATCGGGTTCTTGCCGCCCATTTCCAGCTGGAACTTGCGGTTATGCTCGATGGAGGACGTGGCGACGCGCTTGCCCGTGCCGGTCGAGCCGGTAAAGGTGATGCCGGCAATGTCGGGGCTGTCGAGCATGGCCTGGCCGACGACCGAGCCCTTGCCCATGACGAGGTTGAGAACGCCCTTCGGCAGGCCGGCGCGGTGCAGGATATCGGCAATCGCCCAGGAACAGCCGGGAACGAGATCGGCCGGCTTGAAGACGACCGTGTTGCCGTAGCAGAGCGCGGGCGCGATCTTCCAGGCCGGAATGGCGATCGGGAAGTTCCAGGGCGTGATGATGCCGATGACGCCGAGCGGCTCGCGGGTGATCTCGATGCCGATATTCGGGCGCACCGAGGGAACGACCTCGCCGGCAAGGCGCAGGGCTTCGCCTGCGAAGAATTCGAAGATCTGCGAGGCGCGGATGGTTTCGCCGATCGCTTCGGGAAGGGTCTTGCCTTCCTCGCGGGCGAGAAGCGCGCCAAGCTCGTCCTTGCGCGCCATGATCTCGTCGCCGGCCTTTTTCAGGATGACGTGGCGCTCCCAGATGCCGGAACGCGACCAGGCCGGGAAAGCCGCCTTGGCGGCGGCGATCGCCGCCTTCGCATCCTCGGCGCTCGCCTGGGCGTAGAGGCCGACGACCTCGTTCGTATCGGACGGGTTGATGTTTTCGGCGGCATTGGTGCCGGTCCATTCGCCGGCAATGAGATTCTGATGGATGGTCATGGGCCTAAAGCCTCCTCTATGACAAGCGACCGGCGGCCCGCGGGGCGGCCGGCCCTTGAGACCACAGTTGAAATCAGAGCTGCTTGACGGCGATCGCTTCCTCGGCGGCAACCTTCAGCGGGTTGCGCAGCGGCAGGCCGAATTCGGCCACCTCGATTTCAAAAACGTCCCCCTCTTCCGTCTTGATGCCTTCGGCAAAGGAAAGCGTCGCCGTGCCGAACATATGTACATGCACATCACCCGGCACGCGGAAGAGGCCATATTTGAAATGGTGATATTCCAGATTGGCGAAAGTGTGGGACATGTTCGCCTCGCCGGACAGGAACGGCTTTTCGAAGATCACATGGTTGCCGCGCTTGATGCGCGAGGTGCCGCGAATATCCTCCGGCGCCGCGCCGATGCGGATTTCCGGGCCGAAGCTTGCCGGGCGCAGCTTGGAATGGGCGAGGAAGAGATAGTTGATCCGCTCGGTGACGTGATCGGAAAACTCGTTCGACAGCGCAAAGCCGATGCGGAACGGCGTGCCGTCCTTGCCGATCACGTAGATGCCGGCCATTTCTGGCTCTTCGCCGCCGTCGAGCGCGAAGGAGGGAGAGACGAGCGGCGCGCCGGGTGCTGCCGCGCCGTAACCGTTGCCCTTGTAGAACCATTCGGGCTGCACGCCCTTCTGGCCGGCCGCCGGCTTGCCGCCTTCGAGGCCCATCTTGAACATCTTCATCGAGTCGGTCAGCGTTTCCTCTGCCGCCTCGGTCGTCTTCTTGTGCATGGAATCGCGCGTTGCCGCAGAGCCCAGATGCGTCAGGCCGGTGCCCGTCAGATGCAGGTGCGCGGCATCCGGATGCGTGATCGGCGGCAGGAAGCGGCCTTCCTCATAGACCTTTTCGAGATCGATGGCGTCGCCATATCCATGCGCCTCGATGACGGAGACGAGAGACTTGCCGCTGTCTGCGGCCTCCATCGCCAGGGCGTAGACGCTCGTGGCACCCTTGACGGCCTTGGCGGCGGCACCCGGTTCGCGCACGGCGACGATGATTTCTCCGCTGGCGCCCTTGATCTGCGAGATAAGCACGGTCCTAATCCTTTCGTTTGGCGATGGCAAAGCTTCGCCGCTCCGGCTCCAACAGGAGCCGGAATTCAGTTTTCATATGACTGCGATGCGGGGGCTGGGCCGAAGCTCAGCCCTTGTTCTTGTTGTAGACGTCGAAGAAGACGGCGGCGAGCAGAACCGCGCCCTTGACCATCTGCTGGAAGTCGATGCCGAGACCGACGATCGACATGCCGTTGTTCATGACGCCCATGATGAATGCGCCGATGACTGCACCGGTGATCTTGCCGACGCCGCCCGAAGCCGAGGCACCGCCGATGAAGCAGGCCGCGATGACGTCGAGCTCGAAGCCGACGCCGGCCTTCGGCGTCGCCGAGTTGAGGCGCAGCGCCACGATCATGCCGGCGAGACCGGCCAGAACACCCATGTTGACGAAAGTGAAGAAGCTCAGCCGCTCGGTATTGATACCCGAAAGCTTGGTCGCCTTCTCGTTGCCGCCCATGGCGTAGATGCGGCGGCCGATCGTCGTGCGGCGGGTGACGAAGCTGTAGACGGCAATGAGCACCAGCATGACGATGAGGACGTTCGGCAGGCCCTTATAGGTCGACAGCAGCCAGCCCAGCCAGACGATGGCCAGCGAAATCAGGAGGTTCTGACCGATGAAGAAGCCCATCGGCTCGACATCGATGCCGTGGCTTTCGTTGACCTTGCGGCGGCGCCAGGCGAGATAGAACAGAACGACCGGCAGGATGACCGTCAGCACCAGCGAGGTGAGCTGGGTCGGAACGCCGAAAATGTCGACCATGTCGCCCGGCAGGAAGCCGGTGCTGATGACCTGGAATTCCTTCGGGAACGGGCCGATGTTCTTGCCGCCGAGCACGGTCAGCGTCAGGCCGCGGAAGACCAGCATGCCGGCGAGCGTCACGATGAAGGACGGAATGCGGTGATAGGCGATGAAATAGCCTTGCGCGGCGCCGATGACGCCGCCGACGATCAGGCAGAGCAGGCCCGCCAGCCAGAAATTCATGCCCCAGGAAACGGTGAAGATGGCCGCCAGGGCGCCGACGAAGGCGACGATCGAGCCGACCGACAGGTCGATGTGACCGGCCACGATCACCAGCAGCATGCCGAGCGCCATGATGATGATGAAGGAATTCTGCAGTACCAGGTTCGTGATATTGACCGGCTTGAACAGGATGCCGCCCGTATAGAACTGGAAGAATACCATGATCGCGACGAGCGCAATCAGCATGCCATATTCGCGGATATTGCCGCGGATATAGTCGCCAATCGAAACGACGTTGCTTTCCTCTGAGGTTGTCGGGTTGACAGGAGTCATTGTTTCTTCTCCCCTGAGCGCATGATAGCGCGCATGATGGTTTCCTGGCTTGCTTCTCCTTTCGGCAGTTCGGCGACGATGCGTCCTTCGTTCATCACATAGATGCGGTCACATGTGCCAAGCAGTTCCGGCATTTCCGACGAGATCATCAGAACGCCCTTTCCATCGGCGGCAAGCTGGTTGATGATAGTATAGATTTCGTATTTCGCGCCAACGTCGATGCCGCGTGTGGGCTCGTCCAGGATCAAGACGTCCGGATCGGAGAACAGCCACTTCGACAGCACCACCTTCTGCTGGTTGCCGCCCGAAAGATTGACCGTTTCCTGGAAGATGCCCGACGAGCGGATGCGCAGCTTCGAGCGATAGTCCGTCGCGACCTTCATCTCCCTGATGTCGTCGATGACGGTATTCTTCGAGATGCCGAGCAGGTTGGCGAGCGTGGTGTTGTGCAGGATATTGTCGTTCAGCACGAGGCCGAGATGTTTGCGGTCTTCCGTCACGTAGGCGAGACCGGCATCGATCGCCTTGCGCACCGTCGAGGTGTCCACCTTCTGGCCGTCGACGAAGACGTCGCCGGTGATCTTGTGGCCGTAGGACTTGCCGAAGACGCTCATGGCGAATTCGGTGCGGCCCGCACCCATCAGGCCGGCAATGCCGACGACTTCGCCCTTGCGGACGGTGACGTTGATGTCGTGCAGGACCTGGCGGTCGCGGTGGTGCTGGTGGAAGGCGTTCCAGTTCCTGACTTCGAAGATCGTCTCGCCGATCGGCACGGAGCGCGGCGGGTAGCGGTCGGCGAGGTCGCGGCCCACCATGTTCTTGATGATGATGTCTTCGCTGATCTCGTCCTTGTGACAGTCGAGCGTCTTGACGGTCATGCCGTCGCGCAGGACCGTGATCTGGTCGGCGACCTTGCGGATCTCGTTCAGCTTGTGGGAAATGATGATCGAGGTGATGCCCTGCCGGCGGAATTCCATGAGCAGGTTGAGCAGCGCGTCTGAATCGCTTTCGTTCAGCGATGCGGTCGGCTCGTCGAGGATGAGCAGCTTGACGCTCTTCGACAGCGCCTTGGCGATCTCGACGAGCTGCTGCTTGCCGACGCCGATGTCGGTGACAAGCGTGTTCGGAGATTCGCGCAGGCCCACCTTGGCCAGAAGCTGCTTGGTGCGGTTGAATGTCTCTTCCCAGCTGATGACGCCCTTCTTGGCGTTCTCGTTGCCGAGAAAGATGTTTTCGCCGATCGACAGGAGCGGCACGAGCGCCAGTTCCTGATGGATGATGACGATCCCGATTTCTTCGGAATCCTTCAGGACCTTGAAGTTGCGCACTTCGCCTTCGTAGACGATGTCGCCATCATAGCTTCCTGCCGGATAGACGCCGGAGAGCACTTTCATCAGGGTCGATTTGCCGGCCCCGTTTTCGCCCACCAATGCGTGGATCTCACCCTGACGAACCTTGAGGTTCACATTCTCGAGCGCCTTTACGCCCGGGAACGTCTTGGTGATGTTCCGCATTTCGAGGATTGTATTTTCCATGACTAAAAACCCAACGCCGCGACCGGAAATGGCCCGGCGATCATAGAATCGAAGACCGGAACCCGCAATCACGCGGGTCCCGGCCATTCAGAATTACTTCAGCTGGTCTTCGGTGTAGTAACCGCTGTCGATCAGGACGGTCTTGTAGTTGTCCTTGGTGACGGCAACCGGCTTCAGCAGGTAGGACGGAACGACCTTGACGCCGTTGTCGTAGGTCTTCGTGTCGTTGACTTCAGGCTCCTTGCCGGACATGACGGCGTCAACCATCTGCACGGTGACCTTTGCGAGGTCGCGGGTGTCCTTGAAGATCGACGAATACTGTTCGCCGGCGATGATCGACTTGATCGACGGAACTTCCGAGTCCTGGCCGGAGACGACCGGGAGCGGCTGGTCGGCCGTGCCGTAGCCGACGCCCTTCAGCGACGAGATGATGCCGATGGACAGGCCGTCGTAGGGAGACAGGACGGCGTCGACCTTGGCGTCGGTGTAGTTAGCCGAGAGCAGGTTGTCCATGCGGGCCTGGGCCGTTGCCGGGTCCCAGCGCAGCGTGCCGACCTTGTCCATGCCGGTCTGGCCGGACTTCACGACGAGCTTGCCCGAGTCGATGTAGGGCTGCAGGACAGACATTGCGCCGTCATAGAAGAAGAAGGCGTTGTTGTCGTCAGGCGAACCGCCGAAGAGTTCGATGTTGAACGGGCCCTTGCCGTCCTTGAGGCCGAGCTTGTCGACGATCGTGCCGGCCTGGAGAACGCCAACCTGGAAGTTGTCGAACGTGGCGTAGTAGTCGACATTGGCAGAGTCGCGGATCAGGCGGTCGTAAGCGATGACCTTGATGCCGGCGTCATGAGCCTTCTGGAGAACGTCTGAGAGGGTCGTGCCGTCGATCGAAGCGATGACGAGAACCTTTGCGCCCTTCGTAACCATGTTTTCGATCTGCGAAAGCTGGTTCGGAATATCGTCGTCGGCATACTGCAGGTCGGTCTGGTAGCCGGCTGCCTGGAGCTGCTTGACGATGTTGTTGCCGTCGTCGATCCAGCGGGCGGAGGACTTCGTCGGCATGGCGATACCGACCAGACCCTTGTCCTGTGCCATTGCCGGCATAACGAACGATGCGACGCCGAAGGCAGCCGCAGCCATCAATGAGATAATGGATTTCATTTCTCTCTCCCTTGTTAAAGATTGGCGGACGAAAAATCGCCCGCCCCGAAACTGTGGCAGGTTCCGTATTGGATAGTTACTTCAGATGGTGAGAAACGAAGTAGGTCTCCTCCACGATCTCACACGTGTTGAGTGCCAACCAGCACACGGCGGCAAACTGGTATGGATTCCTATAACTGTCAAATAGAATAACTGGTAATATGCATAACAAATTTGGTATATCGTTAAAAAGTATTACTTTTGATGGAGCGCAGTGGGGAGGCTGCAACCATGACGATCATCTCGGAGCCCCTTTCGTTGGACCATGTCGACATTAACAGCGACAATTTTGGCGATGACGGCCTTTTGCGTGCGGGACTTAAGCTGAATCACCTGCGTATGATTGTCGCAATCGAAGATAGCGGGCAGATTTCGGCCGCCGCCGAGGTGCTGAACATATCGCAGCCGGCGGCCTCCCGAATGCTGTCGGATATGGAATCGATCGTGAAGGCTTCGCTCTACGAGCGGGTGGCCCGCGGCGTGACGCTGACGACCTTCGGAGAGGCGCTCGCCAGGCGCGCGCGCAAGATCCTTCTGGAGCTTCGCGAGGCCAGCCGCGAGATCGGCGAATTGAAGAGCGGCAAGGGCGGCTCGGTCTTCATCGGCGCCGTCACGGCCCCCGCCATGAGCCTCGTCGTGCCCGCCATCCACACGGTGCGCAAGACCTTTCCCGGCATCGAGGTCTCCATCCAGGTGGAGACCAGCAACGTGCTCGCGCGCGAGCTTCTGGCCGCCCGCCACGATTTCATCATCAGCCGCATTCCCGACGACCTCAATCCGCGCCTCTTCGAAGTGCGCGAGATCGGCATCGAGAAGGCCTGCCTCATCGTGCGCAGCGGCCATCCCCTGTTAAAGAGGAAGGAGCCGAGCGGCCTCGAAGAGGTCAGGAATTACGACTGGGTGTTCCAGCCGCCCGGCACGCTGCTGCGCCGCACGATCGAGGATATCTTCCTGTCGCGCGCCGTGGAGCTGCCGCAGAACGTCGTCAACACCTCGTCCCTGCTCCTGACCTGCGCCATCGTCTGCGAGACGGATGCGATCGCCCCGGTTGCCGTCGATGTCGCCCATTTCCTCGCCTCGCAGAGTTCCAACGCTTCCGACGTGCGCATCCTGCCGATCGATTTCGAGATCAACGTCAAGCCCTACAGCATGATCACCGTGCGCGAACGCGCCCTGCCGCCGAGCGCGCGGCTGCTCTACGACCTCATCCTGCAGGAGAGCGTGCGCCAGTCCGAAACCTGAAATCCAGCCCGGCGCCACCTTGGCGCCGTCTAATGCGCCGCTCGAAAAGGAAGGCGCATGCTGTTCGGACAATCGATATTCCAATCCGTTCTCGAACGGCTGAAAGCGGAAGAGGACGCCGCCGGCGAAACGGAAGAACCGGCCGTCCACCGCGTCTCCGGCTTTCCGACCGGCCTTGCCTTCGACGTGATGGAAGGCGTCTCGGCCGCCTCGCAGCGTGTCGGCGAAGCCTATTTCGACAATCTCGGCCCCGAGCCTTCAGCCGAGGCGCCGCCCGCGCCCGCCCCCTCGCCCGAACCGGTCATGCCGGAACATCTCGCCCGCATCGCCCCGGAGGAGATCGCCGCCGAACTGGCGCTCTCTCCGGTCGACAGCCAGCAGGTTCTCAACGAGAAGCGGCGCGCCTTCGCCAGGGCCAACCACCCCGATCGCGTCGCCCCGCCTTTCCGCGACAATGCCAACCGGCGCATGATGATCGCCAACCTGCTGATCGACGAGGCCATGCGCCGCCTGCCGCGCAATTAGCGCCTTTCGGGCCGCAGCGCGCGGGCGCTTCCGGCCCGCACCTTAAACGTGTCCCATTCCAGAGTTTCACGCGTCGATGGCAGATAGTTCATCAGCTTTTGGTGTCGGCAGCGGCGTCATTTTTCCAGCACGATAGCCCCTGCCTACTCCCTTATTGGTAGACACCAGCGCAGTTTAGCGAAATTGAACGCAATGCAACCCCTTGTAACATAGGCGGATAAAAATGTTATCGAAGGGACCTGCGTCATGACATCCTCACAAGATCCGAAACTGCCGCGCAACAGCGCGCGCAGGCACTTTCTGGGCGTCGTTGCGGCCGCCGGTACGAGGCTTGCCGGCGTGGCGGCCCTGGCGACGGCCATTTCCACCTCGCCCGCCCATGCGCTGGGTCGGCTTTGGGGGCACGGCGGCTCCGGCGGGCACGGCGGTTCGGGCGGCAACGGCGGCTCGGGCGGGCATGGCGGCGGCGGCGACAATGCGCAATGTTTCCTGCGCGGCACGGCGATCCTCACCGATCGCGGTGAAAAACCGGTCGAGGACCTGCGCATCGGCGACCGCGTCGCCCTTGCCGGCGGCGGCACCCGCCCGGTCCGGTGGGTCGGCCGCCAGGTCTTCAGGAAAAGCGGCCAGCGCTGGCAGCAGGGCGTCGTGCCGGTCCGCGTCCGCCGCCATGCGCTGGACGCCCGCACGCCCCATGCCGATCTCTACCTGTCGCCGGACCACGCGCTGTTCCTGAACGGCGTGCTGATCCGCGTGAAGGATCTCGTCAACGGCACCACCATCGCCCCGGTCGTCCCGGCAGACGAGGCTTCGGTGGAATATTACGGCGTCCTGCTCGACGCGCATGACGTCATCCTGGCCGAAGGGGCCGCCGCCGAAAGCTACCGCCTTCTGGAAAGCAGCCTCGAAGCCTTCGCCAATTTCGCGCAATACCGGCGCCTCTACGGCCAGGAACCCGCCGCGATGGCCTCCTTCGCGCCGGTTCTGGGTGAGGAAGGCGGCTGGAAGCACCTGAAGGCGCTGCTCCTGCTCGGCGCTGCGCCGCTGGTGCCGATGCGCGATCCGTTCGCCGATGCCTGCGAAAAGATCGACGCGCAGGCAAGCGAACTGTCGCGCTGACGGAGCGCGGGCCTTGCCCGCCTTCGCAGCGCAGGTGCCGGTTACTTCTGCCGCAGCGCGGCGCGCATCCCCCTGGATCGCGCCGCCTCTCGCCTATTCGGCCTTCTTTTCCCCTTCGTTTTCCGGCTCGTCCCCGTCCTCCTCGTCGGGCGTGACGGCGGCTGCCGTCTCCGGCGGCTTCGGATCGAAAGTCCAGATCAGCATATAGAAGGAATAGGCGCCGGCGCCGAGCGCCAGCACGCCCCAGAACGGGTCGCCGCCGATGAATTCGAAGATGCCCCAGCCGAAACAGACCACGACGATGGCAACGCGCACCCAGAGGTGCCGGTAGGCCGGATGGTTGGGATCGATCAGCTGCATCTCATGTCCGTTGTCGCAATTCGGTCACTTGTCTTTAGGATGGATTTCACAAATGTGAAAGGCCCGCGGACTTGACGCGGCCATTGGAAAATGGAATGAAAATTCCAAACTTATATCAATTCGGTTTATTTGTTCCGAATACAGGGAGGCAGTAATGACAGTGAGATTTGGTCTTCTCGGCGCCGGCCGCATCGGCAAGGTCCATGCGAAAGCCGTCAGCGGCGATGCCAATGCAAAGCTCGTGGCCGTCGCCGACGCCTTCCCCCAGGCTGCCGAAGCAATCGCGTCCGCCTATGGCTGCGACGTGCGCAGCATCGAGGCGATCGAGGCCGCCAAGGATATCGACGCCGTCGTCATCTGCACGCCGACCGATACCCATGCCGACCTGATCGAGCGCTTCGCGCGTGCCGGCAAGGCGATCTTCTGCGAAAAGCCCATTGATCTCGACGTTGCCCGCGTCAAGGCCTGCATCAAGGTGGTCGAAGAGACCGGTGCCAAGCTGATGGTCGGCTTCAACCGCCGCTTCGACCCGCATTTCATGGCGGTGCGCAAGGTCATCGACGAAGGCCGGATCGGCGATGTCGAGATGGTGACGATCACCTCGCGCGATCCCGGCGCCCCGCCGGTCGATTACATCAAGCGTTCGGGCGGCATCTTCCGCGACATGACGATCCACGATTTCGACATGGCCCGCTTCCTGCTCGGCGAAGAGCCGGTCTCGGTGGTCGCGACCGCCGCCGTGCTCGTCGACAAGGCGATCGGGCAGGCCGGCGATTACGACAGCGTCTCCGTCATCCTGCAGACCGCTTCCGGCAAGCAGGCGATCATCTCCAATTCGCGCCGCGCCACCTACGGCTACGACCAGCGCATCGAGGCGCACGGCTCCAAGGGCGTCGTCTCGGCCGAAAACCAGCGCCCGGTCTCCATCGAAGTCGCCAATGCCGACGGCTACACCCGCCCGCCGCTGCACGATTTCTTCATGACCCGCTATACCGAAGCCTATGCCAACGAGATCGCCAGCTTCATTTCGGCAATCGAGAAGGGCTCGAAGATTTCGCCCTCCGGCGCAGACGGCCTTGCGGCGCTGGCGCTGGCCGATGCCGCCGTGCAGTCCGTCAAGGAAGGCAAGCTCGTCAAGATCGGCTGACCGCCCTCTCCCGACGGTCGCCACCATGAGATGGCCGGGCCCCTGCCCGGCCATTTCTCGTTTTGTGAGATGCCGGTAGGGGAAAAGAAGAGTGCGACGGTGACTTTCCCCTTCGCCCCATCGGGGAGAAGGTGGCCCGAAGGGTCGGATGAGGGGGCCACAACCGCCGACAGAGATTTCTTTAAGTATTTGTTATAATATCGTTTTAGGCGGTGGAGAAAACTGATGGCCCGGACCGGTCAGCTTCGTGTCCGCGGCCCCCTCATCCGCCCTTCGGGCACCTTCTCCCCGATGGGGCGAAGGGGGAACCACTAATCCCCGCCCTGACCCCCCGCCACCACGATATCCTCGTCGATCACCGACAGCGCCCGGTTCAGGTGCCCCTCGAACACTAGGTTCTGCTCGTCGGCCACCACCCGTAATTCCGGCATGCCCTCCATGCGCACGATATGCGACTGGCCGAGCCCTTCCTCGATCCCCTGCCGCAGCAGGTCGTAATAGCGCGTTCCCGGCCCGGTAATGGCGATCGGCATGCGCTCCGTCAGGCTCAGCATGCGCGACAGGCCGTTGCCGAGCGCCAGCCCCGCCTGCCGGAAGGCGAAGCCGGAAATGCGGTGGCCCTGCCGCGCCCTTGCGGCGATCTTGTCGAGCTCCGCCACCGGCACGAACTTGGCCGGGATCGTGTCGAGCGGCACTTCGAAGGCGGTGCGCAGGATGGCGTAGAAACCGGCATGGGCTTCGATGCAGCCGCGCGAGCCGCAGCGGCAGAGGCCGCCATTGGCCATGTGCAGCATATGCCCGAAATTGGGCGCGGAGACCTCGTGCCCGCCGTGGCTGCCGCGCCGGACGATGCCGAGCCCGATGCTGTGGCCGAGCGAAAGGGCAGCCAGCGCGCGGAAATCGCCGCCCTTGACGTTTTCCTCATGCGCGCCGAGCGCGGCCGCCACCAGCAGCGTCTCGTTGTCGAGGATGACCTTGGCCGGCCATTCCGGCTTCAGCGCCGATTCGAAATCGATCTGGTCGCTGCCGAAGATCGGCGACCAGACGAGGACCGGCTCGGTGGAATTGACCAGCCCCTTGCTGCTGATGGAGATGAGCAGCACCTTTTCGCGTTCGATGCGCGAGCGCGACAAGATGCGGTTCAAGCCCTCCCGCACCCCGTTCACGAAGCGGGCGGCGCCGTCCGGATCGTGCGAGCGCTCCTCGCTGAACCGGTCGATCAGCTTGCCGGCATAATCGACGAGCGAATATTGCACGGCATCGGACGAGATGATGACGACGATGAGATAGCCGCAGTCGCGCCGCTGGCGCAGAAGCACGCGCGGGCGCCCGCGCCCGCTGGCCGCCTGCTGCTCGGATTTCTCGATGATCTGCGCCTTTTCCAGATCGGCGGTGATCGCAGAAACGGTCGCGGAGGACAGCCGCGTGAAATCGGATATCTCGGTATGAGCCAGCGCTCCGTGACGGCGAAGGGTGGCGAGCACAAGCACGCTGTTTCTCTGCCGCACGAGCTCCGTGCTCGACTTGGTCAGCATCTGTCGGCCGCCTCTTCCCCGTTCGTTCCGCCCCTTATTGCCACAGCATCTCCGGGGGCCTTTCGTCAAAGGAAATTAAGCCGGTAGTGCGGTGTTGACAGTTGAAAAAATCTCTGACACTAAATTTCTCGACTGTCGAGAAAAAAATCCGAACCTTTCTGGACAGGCTTTCGCGGTGGCCGGAGGAGGCTGATGCTGGGCCGGCTGCATTTCACTCGGGAGGACATTATGAAGTCTATTTACAAGCTGATGGCAGGCGCTGCCATTCTCGTTTCGCTGCAGTCCGCAGCCATGGCAGCCGACCTCGTCGTCGGCGTTTCCTGGTCGAACTTCCAGGAAGAGCGCTGGAAGACGGACGAAGCCGCCATCAAGAAGGCCCTCGAAGCCAAGGGCGCAAAGTATATTTCCGCTGACGCGCAGTCTTCGGCCGCAAAGCAGCTGACCGACGTCGAATCGCTGATCTCCCAGGGCGCCAACGCCCTCATCATCCTCGCCCAGGATTCCGACGCGATCGGCCCGGCCGTTGAAAAGGCCGCCAGCGAAGGCATCCCGGTCGTCGGCTACGACCGCCTGATCGAAAATCCGGCTGCCTTCTACATCACCTTCGACAACAAGGAAGTCGGCCGCCTGCAGGCCGAGGAAGTCTTCAAGGCCAAGCCGGAAGGCAACTACGTCTTCATCAAGGGCTCCTCTTCCGATCCGAACGCCGATTTCCTCTTTTCGGGCCAGATGGAAGTGCTGAAGGCGGCAATCGACGCCGGCAAGATCAAGAATGTCGGCGAAGCCTATACCGACGGCTGGCTGCCGCAGAACGCCCAGCGCAACATGGAGCAGTTCCTGACCGCCAACAACAACAAGGTTGACGCGGTCGTCGCCTCCAACGACGGCACGGCCGGCGGCGCCGTTGCCGCTCTCGACGCCCAGGGCATGGCCGGCTCCGTTCCGGTTTCCGGCCAGGACGCCGACAAGGCGGCTCTCAACCGCATCGCTCTCGGCACGCAGACGGTCTCCGTCTGGAAGGACAGCCGCGAGCTCGGCAAGCGCGCTGCCGAGATCGCCCTCGAACTCGCCGGCGGCACGACCATGGACAAGATCGAAGGCGTCCAGACCTTCGAAGGCGGCCCGAAGAAGGTCAAGATGGAATCCATCTTCCTCAAGCCGCAGGCCATCACCAAGGACAACCTGAACGTCGTCATCGACGCAGGCTGGATCTCCAAGGCCGAAGCCTGCCAGGGCGTCAAGGCCGGCACCGTCAAGGCTTGCGACTGATCCTCGCCGGCTGACTGGAAAGACCGGCGCCGCAGCGGCCTCCGCTGCGGCGCCGGATGCGGATGAAGCCCGCCTGTGCAAGCTTCTCCGTCCTCGCGCGCACCGCGGATGCTTTGATTCCCTGCCAGAATAGTGCCGTCGTGATCGGCTATTTTCGGAAGCGTCCCGGTGGTCACATCAAGAACAGGGCGATCGCCGGCAGCTTTCGCAAGCAGGCCCGCGCCCAAACAAATGGGGGAAACGGCAAACCCATGGCAGACATCACCCAATCGACAACGTCAGGCCCGCGCACGGCAGTGGAAGGCCCCTTCACGCGCTTCCTGCGGGCGACGGAAATAGATACCCGCCTTCTCGGCATGATCGGCGCGCTGCTGGTCATCTGGGTCGGCTTCCATTTTTATACCGGCGGCCTGTTCCTCACCCCCAGAAACCTCTGGAACCTCTCGGTCCAGACGACGGAAATCGCGGTTCTGGCGACCGGCATGGTGCTGGTCATCGTCACCCGCAACATCGACCTGTCGATCGGCTCGATCCTCGGCTTCGTCGCCATGATCATGGGCGTGGTCCAGGCGCAGTTCCTGCCGCAATATCTGGGCTTCGACAATTCCTTCACCTGGGTGATCACGCTCGTCTGCGGCCTTCTCGTCGGCACCGCGATCGGCCTGTTCCAGGGCGTCATCATCGCCTTCATGGGCGTGCCCTCCTTCATCGTCACCCTCGGCGGCTTCCTCGCCTGGCGCGGCCTTGCCTGGTATGTCACGAGCGGCCAGACGGTCGCGCCGCTGGACACCACCTTCCGCATCATGGGCGGCGGCGCCGAAGGCGCCATCGGCGCCACCTGGAGCTGGGTCATCGGCGCGGTCGCCTGCGTGCTGATCGTCGTGTCCATCATCGGCTCGCGCCACCAGCGCCGCCGCTTCAACTTCCCGCGCCGCCCGCTCTGGGCCGAATATTTCCTCGGCGTGCTCGGCTGCGCCATGGTGCTCGGCGCCATCTGGGTCTCCACCATCTATTACTGGCCGCCGGCAATTGCCAAGCGTTACGCCGAAGCCAACAACATTCCCGTGCCGGAAGGCGGCCTGATGATCCCCTACGGCATTGCCGTGCCGGTGCTGATCGCCATCCTCGTCGGCATCGTCATGACCTTCATCGCCACCCGCCTGCGCTTCGGCCGCTATGTCTTCGCCATCGGCGGCAATCCGGAAGCGGCCGAGCTTGCCGGCATCAAGACCCGCTGGGTCACGGTGCGCATCTTCGCGCTGATGGGCTTCCTCGCAGCCGTCGCCGCCGCGATCTCGACGGCCCGCCTCAACGCCGCCGCCAATTCGCAGGGCACGACCTACGAACTCTACACGATCGCGGCAGCCGTCATCGGCGGCACGTCGCTTGCCGGCGGCACCGGCACGATCGCCGGCGCCATGCTCGGCGCGCTCGTCATGCAGTCGCTGCAGTCGGGCATGGGTCTCGCCAATGTCGACACACCCATCCAGAACGTCGTCGTCGGCGCGGTGCTCGTCATTGCCGTCTGGCTCGACACCGTCTATCGCTCCCGTGCGAAGTAAGAGGAGTACGAACCATGGCTGAACAACGCACTCCCCTTGTGGAACTGAAAAACATCTCGATCTCCTTCGGCGGCATCCACGCGGTCGACAATGCCTCGGTCGATCTCTATCCCGGCGAAGTCGTGGCCCTTCTCGGCCATAACGGCGCCGGCAAGTCGACGCTGATCAAGATCCTCTCCGGCGCCTACAAGCGCGACTCGGGCGAAATCCTGATCAACGGCGAACCGGCCGACATCCGCAACCCGCGCGACGCCAAGAAATTCGGCATCGAGACGATCTACCAGACGCTCGCCGTCGCCGATAATGTCGATGCCGCCGCCAACCTCTATCTCGGCCGCGAGCTGAAGACCCGCTGGGGCACGCTCGACGACGTGGCGATGGAAGCCTCCGCGCGCGAGGTGATGGGCCGCCTGAACCCCAACTTCAAGCGCTTCAAGGAGCCGGTCAAGGCATTGTCCGGCGGCCAGCGCCAGTCTGTGGCCATTGCCCGCGCCATCCTGTTCAACGCCCGCATCCTCATCATGGACGAGCCGACGGCAGCGCTCGGCCCGCAGGAAACGGCGCAGGTGGGCGAACTCATCAAGCAGCTGAAGAAGGAAGGCATCGGCATCTTCTTGATCAGCCACGACATCCACGACGTCTTCGACCTCGCCGACCGCGTCTCGGTGATGAAGAACGGCCAGGTCGTCGGCCACGCCCGCACCGAGGACGTGACCAAGGACGAAGTGCTCGGCATGATCATCCTCGGCAAGGTGCCGCCGAAAGCCATTCCCGGCCCCGGCGCCATGCAGCTCTGATATCCGGCAGCTGTCCGGCAGGAAGCTCCGCCGCCCGCAAGGGCCGGCGGAGTTTTCATGTCCGCCTCAGCCCGCGCCCGCCGCATCACCGGCAAGGGCGGCAAGCCGCGCCAGCCGCGCAGGCTCCTCCTTCGCGAAGGCCGCATTGCCGGACAGGATGCCATGCGCCCGCGCCGCAAAGTGCCGCGCCTGCGCCGTCGCGCCCTTGAGCGCGTGGCATTCCGCCAGTTCCTCACAGACGTAGGGCGCGGCGTCATTGGCCGCATCCGCAAGCCGCACAACCTCCTCCGCGAGCGCGATCGCCTCGTCCAGCCGCCCCAGCGCCCGGAGCGTGCGCACGACGGCATAACGCGCCACCTTCAGCGTCTGCGCATTGCCGGAAGCCTCGCGGATCGCCTCGTCGCGCCGGAAGGCGCCGAGCGCATCGTCGAACCGCCCCGCCTCGAAATAAGTCCAGCCGAGATTGTGGTGCAGCATGCCCCGCCAATGCGGGCTCGCCCCATGCGCGTCGATATAGTCGAGCGCCACGGCCACCCAGCGCTCGGCCGCCTCGACATCGGAAGCGATCGCCAGCATATGCGCCGCATCGACCGCCAGATTATGATCCCCCGCCCGCTGCGCCAGCTCCCATGCCTCGCCAAAAAACGGCAGCGCCCGTGAAGCCTCCCCGGCACTGTTGAAAAGCCGCCCCCGCTCGATCGCAATCCAGGCCCGCGCCCCCTCCTCCGCCCCGGCCTCGGCAACCGCCCCGTCCAAAATCTCATGCCCCAGGGCAAAATTCCCCGAAAGCCCCGCAAACCGCGCCCGCCGCGCCAGATCGAAAACCGCCTCGCCCACGAATCCCCCGATAAAACTAAACCAAACGAGGAAGCTTTTACCCCCAGCCCATCCCCTTGAAAACACCGCAGCACGCCGCAAGACCGAATTTCGCCAACTTGGCGATTGAAGCAGAGCCAAAGCTAGGCTAAGAACCACGACATCGGACGACGAGTCACATCGTCAGGCATGCACCCGTAGCTCAGCTGGATAGAGTGTTGGATTCCGATTCCAAAGGTCACAGGTTCGAATCCTGTCGGGTGCGCCACCGACCCGTCCTCCTCGGCGAGTAAAGGATGAGGCTTGGTTGGTGAAAGCCGTGAACTCAACGCTCAAGGGCAATAAACTCGAAGACTCCTTTTATGAGTATCTGCTCGCGCAACAGGAGCGAGGGGAGCTGGTCTTCGAAGCTTATCCAGCTGACAATTGTAAGATCTACAAAAAGAAAGAATATTTCTGCGCAGAGCGCGGCGGCAACGTGGAATTTGATGTGGTTATCGAGTTCTTTCGACGAGGTAGTCTTACGCCGCATTCTTATGTTGTTTTTGAATGCAAAAACTACGATCAGAGCATACCAGAGTTACATGTAAATGATTTCTCGCTGAAGTTAAGCCGCACTTTTCGTCATGCGGCGAAGGGTGTGCTTGTGATTTCCTCCCGGCTCCAATCGGGAGCGGAACACGTCGCTCGGCACAGCAAAATGGGAATAGTTAAGTTTGATGAGCATGGGCTTGAGATCGTCGCCGACCGCCGAGATCGACCATTCATCGAGCATGGCTTTGCAAAGAAGCAGATTTTTGAGAGTACGAAAGCTGCTAAGTCACTGAAGTTTTCGGCCTTTTACGACGGCAGTTTTTACGGATCGATCCTGGACCTATTAGAAAGCATTCAGGACAATCCACCGTCAGGGCAACCGACTCGGGAGGAACGCCACTCTCGCGTACCTTATGTTCCAACCGACGTAATCAAGGCGTCCGCACGTGATCTTCTAAGCCTCGTAGGATACCAATCCGGTCCTGTCGATCTTAAGAAAATTTGCGCTGCCCTCTCAATCGATCTCGAATTTACAAACCATCGTGTTCATGACCTCGACGGTATGGAGATTTTAGGATCGGCATATTTCGACCGCAAAAAAATCGTCATCAATGCCCACGGGAACGTAACTCGCGAGCGTTTCACTCTTGGCCATGAGATCGGGCACTTTTTTCTGAAACACCACCTCTATCTAGCCTCGGAAAGCGTTATCGAAAGCGATCTCCGAATAGTCAGCGAACGGGAAGGCAGCTTCAATTACGAACGACTGGAATTGCAAGCAAACTTGTTCGCATCCAATCTAATCCTCCCAGACGAGATATTTATAAGAAAAACCGCAGAGTTTAGGCATCTACTTGGTATAACGGACCGAGGACATGGCTACATCTTCGTTGATGATCAACCCTATAACTACCAGATTTATGAACAACTACTGACCCAGCTTCTTGCATACTTCGAGGTTTCAAAGCAGGCTATACAATACAAATTTCAGCACTTAGGCATGCTAACCGATCAGAGATCAAGACGGACGTCGCAGCCTTCAGACGTAAGCAAGCTTCTCGGCACATATCGAAGTTCTAAAAAAACGGTAGCTGATTGAGAGACCGAGATCAAAACACAGGCTTCAACCCAACCTATCATCTTACCCGCTACCGGGCACGTGCAAGCTCATAGGAAATTCGTCGTCTGATTGCCTTGCGGAGGTTTTTCAGCTGCTGCGCGATTGGCTTACCCAATGTCCCCATCGTTTTCGATGCGCGTTTGGCATAGGTGGCGAAAGTCCAAGGGCCTTCGCTCGCTCTCGGTCATGATCATGACATCCACCTTGACCGCTTCCGCCAGCGTCCTTGGAACGATTGTCGGCCCGATTGCGGCCGCATCGGAGGCAAAGCTTTCCGGGTCGCGGGTCGTCGCGACGGATAGCTCGACGCCGCTTCGGGCAAAGGCCCCGGCAATGGCGTGGCCGATCCTGCCGAAGCCGATAATTGCGTAGCGCATGGATTTTCTCCTTCAGTCCGGCAGCCCTGCCGCGCCGCCAGGCGCTGCAGGGCGCAGCGCCTCAGAGCTGGGCAAGGCCGCCGTCGACGGCGACTTCGCTGGCGGTCATGAAGCTGCTGTCCGGCGAGGCGAGAAAGGCGGCCGCCGCGCCGATCTCGGCCGGATCGGCCATGCGCTGGAGCGGCGTCATCGCGGCGAAGACCTTCTGGCCCTCCTCGCCCAGCGCCTCCTTGGCGAGTTCGGTCGCCGTCGCTCCGGGCGACAGCACGTTGACGCGGATGCCGGTCCCCTTCAGGTCCTCCGCCCAGCTTCGCGCGAGGTTGCGCACCGCCGCCTTGCTCGCGCTATAGGCGCTGAACGCCGGCGCGCCCGTGGTGCCGGCGCTCGATCCCGTCAGGATGACGGAACCGCCAGCCCCCATCAGCGGCAACGCCTTCTGGACGGTGAAGATCGTGCCCTTCACATTGGTGTCGAAGGTCTCGTCAATATGCTCGGCGGTGATCTGGCCGAGCGGCAGCGGGCTTCCCGCCCCGGCATTGGCAAAGACGATGTCGAGCGTTCCGCGCTCGGCCTTCACCGCCGCATAGAGCCGGTCGAGGTCGTCAGGATCGGAGACCGAGCCCTTCACCGCGCGGGCGTTCGGCCCGAGTTCGGCGACAGCGGCATCGAGCGCTTCCTGCCGCCGGCCGAAAATATAGACGAAGGCGCCCTCCTCGATGAAACGCTTCGCCGCCGCGCGGCCGATGCCGGTCGCGCCGCCGGTGATCACGGCTGTCTTTCCATTCAGTCTGGTCATGCTGTGCTTCCTCTGTTGGGGTTGCACTGACCTAAGAGGGTGATTACCTAGCCACAAGTATGCACCATTTGGTAAGTATGGAAAAAAATGAGCGAATCCTCCGACAACTGCGAAACCTCTCCCAACTGCGGCCTCGGCTATTCCCACGGCCTCGCCGTCACGCTTCGCATCATCGCCGGCAAGTGGAAGCCGCTGATCCTCTATTTCCTTCTCGACGGTCCGAAGCGGTACGGAGAGCTGAAGCGCGCGATCGAGGGCGTCAGCGACAAGGTGCTGATCCAGCAGCTGAAGGAGCTGGAGGCCGACTGCGTGCTGGTGCGCACCGACTATCACGAAGTGCCGCCGCGCGTGGATTACACGCTGACCCCGCTCGGCCGCAGCCTGGCCGCCGCGATCGTGCCGCTCTGCACCTGGGGAACCCAGAACATGGCGCAAGTGCAGCTCATCTTTGCCGGGCGCGACGCCCAGCTTGCGCAGGATGCCGGATGAGCGTGGGGTCATTGCCAATCTTTGCCAATTTATGCCATACTTTCCACATGAGGTGATCGATATGGCAACCATGAACGTCTCCCTGCCCGACCCGATGAAGGAATGGGTGGAAGCCCAGACGAAGACCGGGCGTTACAGCAACGCAAGCGATTATGTCCGCGATCTGATCCGGCGCGATCAGGAGCGCGCGGACAAGCTGGCGGACCTGCAGCGGCTTGTCGCGGAAGGTCTGGCGAGCGGCGTCAGCGACCGCTCGAAGGAAGATATTCTCCAGGCCGCGCGTGAACGCCTGGCCGCCGGCCGGGCATCCTGATCGCCCGCGTTCTGCACGGCAGGCAGGATTGGCAAGGTCTTTTCAGCTAGGACCGGCGCGATCTTTCAAGTCCGCTCCCAGCCGCTCCTAAACCAGATAGACGAGCTCTTTGATTTCAAATCGGTCCTGCTCGACGATCCGGTGAAGCCCTTCCGCGTATCGGCCGCGAACCCACGTGCCGTCCGAGCGGAAGGTCCAGAAAACGTTCTTGTATTCCCGGTGCTGGACGCGCGCCTTCTCCACATTGCGGTCTGAATTCAGGCGCCCGGTTTCCCCGTCGTCCTTGATCTCGATCAGAGCCACCGTGTCGGGTGTCGCCCTTCCGTTGACGCCCACCACGAAATCGGGGAAGAACCGGTGCCCTGAAGGCAGGATCAGGCGGGTCGCCCAGGTTTCGTTTTCCGGGTTGCGCAGCCACCATTTAACGGTGCCGGTCGTATCCGCATCGAGAAACCGGGCGAAATCGCGCTCCTCATTGTTCAGGCGCTCCGGAAAGACGCCATATGCGCCCTTGGCCGCCGCCGGCAAACCGTCCGGCCCAAGATAATGGTCCGGCACCGGTTCGCTGGCATCGACGCGAACCTGCCTCGCCTGCGCGGTCTTGATCGCGTCCTTCAGCGTCTCCGGCTCCATCATGGCCGCGAGATCGATGGCGCGGCGCAAATCTCTTTCCTCAGCCTCGATCCCGCGGTCGTCGACGATCTGGCGCAGCGCCCGCACCAGGGCCGGCTTCAGCAGCCTGGGGTCGATACTGTCGTTGAAATTGAAAGCCAGCTGCGCCTGCTCGGCGATGCGCGCGTTGGACAGCCGCAGTCGAAGATCGATCGTCTCCAGGTTCTCAGAGGAGAACAGGCTTTTCAGGTCCATATGCGCCTTGGACAGCTTGCGCTGCAGGAGCGCGATTACATCGGCGCTGCGGCAGAATTCCCGAGCGATGTCGTCAACCAGATCGTTGAGCCTGGAGGGGTCCGGCGGCAGTTCCCGCAGCAGTGCTTTCGGAAGGTCGAGATCGCTGCGCAACGCATATCGCCGCATGACGACCCTCGGCTCGGCCGCCGGAAGACCGGCACGACGTTCCACCTCCGGCAGATTGCCGAATAGCGGCGTCTGCACCATGCGCTGCCAGCTCTCGCCTTTCACGATCGCCGCATCCTGCTCAGCATCGGGCATGTCGCGCACGTCGTGGCGCACGATACCGTGGTCGATCAGCAGGGCCAGACGCGTTTGCCGCTCTTCCGGCGTTGCCGGCGGGCGGATGACGTATTCGCTCTGCCCATTGCCGTCATCCACCTCCATCTTCGCCGGCGCGCCATCGACCTCGTAAATGTCCAGCCTGTCGGTCAGCATTTCGATGCTGGAGCGCACGGCCTTCAATTCCTCGACAGCCGCCTCCAGGCCGAGCTGCAGATTAGGATCGGTCAGAAGCACATAGCCGTTGTCCAGGATCGGATCGCTCTTGTGGATCTTCCGCACGAGGGGATGCACGCGCATGATGCGGCCTACGATCTGCAGGCCGAATTCCTTGCCCCGGTTGGGCCGCACGGAAACCAGCGTCCAGGCGCGCGGGGCGTCGAAACCCGTCGCAACCGCCACCTTGAAGATCAGCACATGCTTGTCGGGGTCGTAAGCCAGCGTGTGGAAATCAGGGTCCGGTTCGCCTGACGTGTGCGTGGCGATGGCATCTTCCGCGACGCCGATTTCGATCAGCTTGTCGCGAACCCGCTTGACCGGGTCGTCGCCGCCTTTGCCCTGGTCTTCGACCTGGACCAGCATCAGCGGCGATACGGCAATCCCGTGTTCGGCCAGGCGCGCCTTGACCCTCATGTGCTGGGTCCATGCGGCCTGCAGCGTCGCCTGCTCGTGGTCGATCAGCTTTTCGTCGCCTTCGTTGAAGCGAATGACGCCGAGCTTCAGGCCGACCTTGTTGAGACCCGCATCGACGACATCGTCGCGCGCCACGGTATAACGGCTCGCGACTTCGATCCCCGCCTTCTTCTCGAAAGCTTCCAGCTTGTCGTCGTTCGGCGTCGCCGTCGCCAGGATCGTGAAATCGGGGCGGATGTGCTCGAGAAAGAAATCCGCCGCCACGGCCGCCGAGGCACCGAAGTTGAGATGGGCCTCATCGATGACGGCGCCGATAAAGAAGCCGCCGGCGCGCAGGTTCGCCAGCATGTCGTCAAAGGAAAGCGACGATTCCGACGAGCGGCGCACCTTGCGGGCATCCTTGTTGCTCGCCGCCACCGCAGCCCAGGTCTGCACGAAAACGTCACCGTCCCGGCTGCCGGTCGATTCCCGGTCCCGGTTGAGATCGCGCACCCTCAAAGAACCGCACTGCTCCACCAGGGCTTCGCGCGTCTGCGCGACAAGCCCGGCATAGGGTGCGAACCAGAACCACACGGTCGGGCGCGAAAGCGATCCCCGCATCCCTTCCAGCACACGCCCAAGCATCAGTGTCTTGCCGGAACCCGTCGGGCTCTGCAGCAGCGTGACCGCGCTTTTCAAGGCGATCTGGCCGCGGTTACCGGGCGCCCGGTCGTGCATGGCCGCAACGCGCGCAATCACCCCTTTGATACCGTCAACCGCCCTTTGCTGGAATTCGGCAAGCGAGTGGCGCGTTTCGCTCATTGCTGGAAGCCCTTTACCAAAGTTTCGCGCACGGAGCGGATGTCGAAGGCACCGCTGTCGAGATGCTGGGCAATCAGCCCCGGCGCCCAGGCGTAGACGAAGAGATTGTGGCGTTCGCGGCCCTTCAGCCAGGAAACCAGCGCCGGGTCGAAACGGTCGACAAGCACAAGCGTCACCGCCTCCCCTTCATGCACGTTATAGGGCAGTTCCGCGTTGTAACGCGTCAGGGGAAGGTCGTGCAGCGCCTCCAGCGCCGTCCATGCGTCAGCCGGGGCGAGATCGTAGTCGATATCTTCGAAGAGCATGTCCTTGGTGCGCAGATAGGCGAAATCCGCCGCCAGATCAGCATATTTCGGGTCTTCACTGGCGTTGAGCAGACGAATGCGCTCGGCCGTCACATCACGGCAGAGGTTCTTTTCAGGCTCATCGATCGTCTTTTCGGTGGAGGAAACGACGATGAACCGGCGATCCCCGCCGTCCTCTGCGTTCAACTCCATTACCGCTTGTGCTGTCGTAGCGGAGCCGGCAAAAAAATCAAGCACAAGGTCGCCGGCAATTGTGGATTGGCGCAGCAGTTCACGTATCAAAGAGACGGGTTTGGCGTAGTTAAACATAGATGCGCCGAAGATATTTCGAACTTCCTTTGTGCCTTCTCCGGTGAGGCCGGATCTCAAGTAAAGCCTGCCCTCATCTTCAGCGATGTGGCTCAAACGCTCTATCCAGCTAGAAACAGGCTTAGTAGCCTGCTTTAGCTCCTTTATGTACAACTTCTTGCGAACACTTCCCAAACCAATCGTGCGCCCCACCCAGAAGTCAAGGTCAGGCAGATCTTCGCGTAAATAGGGGTGCGCTTTCTTCTCCCTTATTGCGCAGAGCAAATCATCCTTTGTCTCAAAGCGCTCTGTTTCGTCGGGCCTGGAAAACAGAATGGCACCATCCTCAAACATATCCTCAAATGATGCACCGCGTGACGAGCCGGAGCTCCGCATTTGAAATGCCCATGTTCTGTCTGGATTGCAGGGATACCAGACATCTTCCAATGGATGCTTGAGAGGAAAATACCCGTTCGGCCTTTCAAAGCGGGTCTTACTCTGCTGGAGAGTGACACTTGTCCACGGGCCGCGTAAGTCTTCTTCAGTGCCAGAGTACTTTTCCAAGTCCGGTGAGGTGCCACCGAAGCGGAATCGGCCCTTACCGAAAGCGAGTACATATTCATTGTCTTGACTGAAATATGGACCTTCGCCCCGCGTACCCGCACGAGTACGCCAGACGAATGCGCCTATTTTCATCCCCGGCAGAGCCTCGTCCATCAACAATTCCAGCAGCGCGCGCTGCTCGTCGTTGATCGACACTAAAATCACGCCGTCCTCGGTCAGAAGATCGCGCGCCAGTGTCAGCCGGCGATAGAGAAATTCCAGCCACGTCGATTGGCGAAACCGGTTGTCGGCGTCCATGTAGCGGTCGTTGTAGACCCAGTCCTTGTTGCCGGTATTGTAAGGCGGATCGATATAGATGCACTTGACTTTGCCGGCATGGGTCATGCGCAGCCAGCGCAGGGCGTCGTAATTGTCGCCCTCTATCACCAGGTTCTTCCAGGGCGCCGGCTTGTCGGAGAGTTCGGGGACGATTTCGCAGGCAATGAAATTTTCGTCGACTGCAGCGTCCGCTTCCAGTTCGTCCCGCTCCCATACAAGACCCAGCTTCTTTGTCCGGTCCCGTTTTTCGAGAAGCTCGATCAGCTGCGATTTGGTAAGATCGTCGTACTTTCCCGGCATCGAAGTCTTTCTGCGTCTGTCGTCTGGCCTTTCCCTTTAGCCCGTTCGTTCGGGCAGCGAAAGTCGCGGCAATGATGAAAGGCAAGCCATGCAACCAAATTGCGCGAGCATGGTCTTTGAAGGCGTTGACACCGAAACAACTGAATGGACTATAGCCGTATGGAAACAGATAACTTGATCGGTGTCGGCCTCTACACGCCCGCGGAAGCTGGCAAATTGCTGCGCATTTCGCCTGCCAAGCTGTCGCGCTGGCTGCGAGGCCACCGAATCGGAAACAAATTCTATCCGCCTTTATGGACACCGGAAATCTCGCTCGGCGACGACCGGATTTTCCTGGGGTTTCGCGATCTCATGGAGGCTCGCGTTGCCGGTGCTTTCATCGCAGCCGGCGTGTCGGCCATCAGGGTGCGGGCGGCAATCAATGTAGCCGCAGAGGTAATCGGGCAGGCCCGGCCGCTATCGACTAACCGTTTTCGCACCGACGGCCGTGAAATCTTCCTTCATATCATCGAAGAGGATGAGGATGGCGAGCAGCGCGAGCACCTGCTGAACCTTTTCCGGCGCCAGTTTGTATTCAATGGCATTCTTGATCCGATCCTGAAAACGGTCGATTTCGGTTCCGACGGAAACCCGCTTATCTGGTGGCCGGGCGGGCGACGGCTCAATGTCATCGTGGATCCCGCCCGTTCATTCGGTCAACCGATCGATGCCGCCTCCAGCGTACCAACCGCTGTCCTGGCAGCGGCTGCGAGGCAGGATGGCGGTGTCCGTGGCGCAGCGAAGGCATATGATGTCAGCGAAGCTTCCGTTCGTCACGCGGTGGAATTCGAAGCCATGATGGAACAGCGGCTGGCAGCGTGAACGTCTTCTTCGACAACTGCACGTCTCCGGTTTTTGCCAGCACCCTGCATGGGTTCATTCATCACGACGGCCATAACGCAATTCACATCCGCAATGTATCGGGGCTCCCGAATGGCCGCCACTCAAGAGATTTGGAATGGATCGAGCTCTTACGCCGCTCCAATGACGAGTGGATGTTCATTTCAGGCGATGGCCGCGTTCTCAAGAACCCCGCCGAACGTGCCGCGCTAAGATCAGCCGGGCTGCATGGCTTCATACTGGCTCCCGCCTATCAAAAAACACCACTCAACCAAGTCGCTTCAATACTCGTCTGGCGTTGGCCCGAGATGCTGCAGATCACGCGTTTGCTCGCGGCACCCTCAATGCATGAGGTGCCGATCAACAAGGGAACGAAAATGCGCGCGCTGCCGATGTAGGCGCTCGCGAATTTCCACTGAAGTCACCTGCACGCGCATCCCCCACCCTCCCCCGTGGCACGCCTCTTGCGTGGTTAACAATACGCCATCCCATCGGGAGTATTGTGTCATGGAATGGGACACTCCAATCGAATTCGATCCCGTGATCCTGATGTTTCACAATCCGGACAGGGTCCTGTCCGTGCGCACGGCGATCGGGGCGGCCAATGTGCTGATGACGGAATTCCCCTGCGATGACGGGGAGGAGTTTCTGGCGGCGATCAAGATCTGCCTGGATGTCGTGCAGGGCAAGGCCGACCCGGAAGACCTGAGAGCGGCGATCATTCGCGCCGCCGCCGAGGCCGGCATTACCGCCATCGCCGTGCTTCATTGATCTGCCCGGCCGGTCCCCGGACCACCGGGGGCGGGAACCGCCCCCTTGCCGGGCCTTGGTCTCCGCGCCCGCTGCGGCCCAACGCCCGGATTTCGTAAGCGCCGGCCTTCGCCCGCCTATTTCGTAAGCGCGTTTGCCGAACGAATTCAGCATCTTGACGCTCGCGCTTACGAACTTACGAAATTGCGCCCCGTCTCCCACTCCCATAGGAATAACGGATCTCCACCTGTATTTCGCCATATCTTCGTAAGTGCGTAAGCGCTTCGACAAGCCATTGAAACCGTTAGGCAAATGCGCTTACGAAGTTTGCGTGTGCAATCGTAAGCGCGTAAGCAGGCAGGCGGTGCGGCGGCGGTGCGGCTGAAAAATCTAATAGTCGCGCCCGCGCCTTTGCCAGCCGGACTCGAATGCGATGCGGCCGTCCTCCCAGCGCGCCCAGGGCTTGCCGCTGATATCGCCGCGAATATAGGCGCGCACGGAATCGCGGCCGCGATTGGAAACCACCGACTGCGGTTCGAAGCCGAGCCCGACAAGCGCCCTGTGCAGGTTGGCGCGCCATCCTGCCGGCAGGCGGCTGGCATCGGCGCTGCCGCCGGTCAGCAGCCGACGGATGTCGGCGCAGGGCACCATCATGTTGCCGGCAGGGATGAGGTCGCGGATGATCTCGTAGGTGGGGCCGAAATCCGTCACACCCTTGTGCAGCGCCTCAAGATCGGCCTGCAGGGCCTCGTCTTCCAGCCACAGCGGCTCGTGCTTGTAGATGGTCATGACCTCGGCCCAGATCTGGTCGCGGTCGGCGCGGATGGCCTCGATGTCGATCGAGGTCGGCTTGACCGGCCACCAGCGGCGGTTGCCGGTCGTATCGGTCAGGAATTCGTCGGCATTCGTCGTGGCGTAGAACACGAACTGGCGCGGCACGGCTTCGACCCGCTGCTGGTAGGCGCCGCGTGCCGTATCCTCGCGGACCGTGATGAACTTCTTGATCGCCTCCACCTCCCGGTTCGTCCGGCCGGCAAGTTCCGCAAGCTCGACGATCCAGCGCCCGCGCGTGTTCTCGATCACCTCGCGCGCCCCGTCGCCCACCGTCACGCCGTCCGTCACCCATTCCTCGATCGGCACCAGCGCCCGGCCGAACGACGATTTTCCAAGCCCCTGCCGGCCCTGCAGGGTCAGCACATGGTCGAACTGGCAGCCCGGCTGGAAGACGCGCCGGGCGAGCGCCGAGAGCCACTTGCGCGCAAAGGCGCGGTTCAGCGCCGTGTCCTCGGCGCCGAGATAATAGGTCAGGAACGTATCGACGCGCCGCAGTCCGTCCCATGCCGGCAGCGACGACAGCCAGCCCCGCACCGGATGATAGGGATGCCGGCCGGCGACCTTGTCGATGACGGAATTGATGCTGGAAACCTTCGGCGTCAGGCCGAAGCCTTCCAGCCATTCCACCGCTTCGGCAAGGTCGTTGTTGCCGACGGGCCGCGGGTTCCAGGCGCCCTGCCGCAGATCCCACGGCGGCCGGCGCAGCAGCATCGTCTGGCCGCTGAATTCGTCGAGCGCGAGCATTCCCTGCGCGTCCGGATGCTGTTCCAGCACCACCGTCCAGTTGAGCGTAAGGGCGGGAAGCGGATTGCCCTTGTCGTTCGTCATGAGCATGGCGAGCCAGTCGTTTTGCGGGGCTTGGGCGGTCACAGGCGGCATGGGATTTTCCGTGCGGGGTGGAGGAAGAGGCTTCGGACCCCGCCAGGCCTATCCGCAAAAAGGTTGGCGGATGGAATCGCCCCGCCCGCTCAGCCCCGCCGCGCCTCGTCGGCGGTCCGCGCGCTCTCGCGCGTGCCGGACACGATGATCTCCAGCACCTCGTGCTCGTCGGTATTGCGGATATAGCGGTCGCCGACATATTCGCCGCGCTTGAGCACCATCACACGGTCGCCGACGGCGAAAATATCGACCAGCCGGTGCGAGATGATGATCTGGGCAACACCCTGCCGCTTCAGTTCCAGCATGGTTTCCAGCAGCCGCTCCGTTGCCATGACCGAAAGGTTGGCGGTCGGCTCGTCGAGGATGACGACGCGCGGATCGAAGGAGATGGCGCGGGCGATCGCCACCGATTGCTGGCGCCCGCCCGACAGGCTTTCCACCTTCTGGTAGACGGAGTTGACGTCCACCTTCAGCCGCTTCAGCACGCTGTCGGCCTGTGCATACATCTTGCGCCGGTTGACGAAGGGGCCGATCAGCGGCCAGCGGCCGAGGAAGATGTTCTGGCCGACATCCATGTTGCCGCAGAGCGCGAAATCCTGGTAGATCATCTCGATGCCGGCATCGCGGCTCTCGTGCGGGCTCCTGAACCGCACCGGCCGGCCGGCCACGAGAATATCGCCGGCATCACGCTGGTAGGCGCCGGTCAGGATCTTCATCAGCGTCGATTTGCCGGCCGAATTGTCGCCGACAAGGCCGAGGATCTCGCCGGGATAGAGCGTCAGGTCCACCTTGCGCAGCGCCTGCACGGCCCCGAAGGCCTTTTCGATGCCGCGCATTTCCACGATCGGGACGGATGGTGCCGCCTCAGCCATGACCGCTCTCCCCTGCCGGCGCCGCCGGCCTCAGCCGCACCCGCAGCCGCCCGAAAATATTGGCCTGGCGCACCCAGATGTCGATCAGCACCGCGACGACGAGGATGACGCCGACGAAGACGTTGATCCAGTGCTGCGGCATGCTGAAGCCCTGCACGTTGAGCTGCAGCAGCGCGCGCACGAGCGTGATGACCGCCGCCCCGGCCAGCGAGCCGATCATCGTGCCGTAGCCGCCGAAGATCGAGCCGCCGCCGATGATGACGGAGGCGATGGCGTCCAGCTCGCGGAACTGGCCGGCCACCGGGTTGAAGCTGCGGAAATAGGCGACGTTGATGATCCCGGCCATCGTGGCGCAGAGCGCCGACAGCATGAGCGAGAGGAAGCGCACGCGGTTGGTGTCGATGCCGGCATAGGCGGCCGCGCGCACGTTGCCGCCGGCCGCGCACACTTTCAGCCCGAACGGCGTATAGGCCAGCATGATGCCGGCAATGAGGGCGACAAGGAACATCCAGATCGTCTGCACGCTGACGGCCTCGGCCACGGTGCGCAACATGCCGGGCGGCAATGCGAGGCCGAAATGCAGGAGAACGTCGTTCACCTTGCGCCCGAGCAGGTTATAGGCTTCCGGCCAGCCGGTCAGCTGCTGGCCCGCCACGAACCAGGCGGCAAGCCCGCGGGCGATGTAGAACATGCCGAGCGTGGCGATGAAGGCCGGCAGCCTGAAGCCGACGACGACCGTGGCGTTGACGGCACCGGCCGCCATGCCGGCCAGCAGGCCCATCGCCACGGCGGTCAGCGGGTCGGCCCCGAGCACCTTCAGGCAATAGGCCGCCGTGCTGCCGGCAAGGGCAAGTACGGCGCCGACCGAAAGGTCGATATCGCCGGCCGCGATGACATAGGTGAGCCCGACGGCGATGAGGGCAAGCTCCGTATAGTTGAGCAGGATGGCAAAGGTGTTGGGCAGGTTCCACCAGTAGTCCGGCCTCAGCGCCAGGCCCGTCAGCCACAGCAGCGCGGTCAGGATGATGGCGAGCGCGTCGCGCCGGGCGAGAAACCGGCCGAGCCCGCCGGCCGACAGCGCCGCGTCCGCCGCCGCGGCCCCCTTGGTCTGCACGCCCTCGATCGCCACGCCGCCCGTCTCGTAGGCCGGCGGCGGCGGCCGGCCGCGGAGCCACGCCCAGAACCGGGCGGCGAGCTGGCGGCGGATGAGCACGGGCTCGATCAGCACCGCGGCGACGAGAAGCAGGCCGAGGAAGACCAGCACCGCCCCCGCCGGCAGGGTGAACTTGGCGCCGACGGCGACACTCTCGCCGTCGATGACGACGATGCGCGTGATCGGCCAGCCCTCGCGCAGCACCTTGTCGATCAGCACCACGACCGCGGCCCCCAGGCACGAGCCGATCACCCGCCCGCGCCCGCCGAGGATCGACGCGCCGCCGATGACGACGGAGGCGATGACGGTGAGTTCCCAGCTGACGCCGTAAAGCGGCGTCACACCCTTGTCCTGCGCGGCCGAGAGCAGGGCCGCAAGCGTGGCCGCGAGCGAGGAGATGAGATAGGCGCGGATGCGCACCCAGCGCGTGCGGATGCCGGCATAGACGGCCGCCTGCTCGTTGCCGCCGGTGGAAAAGGTCTCGTAGCCCCAGCGCGTCTTGGCAAGCACGACGGCGCCGACGACGGCGACGAGGAAGAAGATCGCGATCTGGTTGTTGAAGCCGAAGAGGTTCGTCTCGCCGAGATGGAAGAACAGCGGATAGTCCCTCGCCTTGTCGGAATAGTAGATCGCCTGCCCGTGCGTCAGCGCCAGCACGAAGCCGCGGCCGATGAAGAGCATGGTCAGCGTGGCGATGAAGGCCGGCACTTTCAGGAGGGTGACGAGCACGCCGTTGGTCAGGCCGATCGCCGTGCCGAGCAGCAGGCAGAGCAGCGCCGACGCGACCACGCCGAAATCGAGGAAGCTTGCGGCGAAAAGCCTGGCGAAGACCACGGCGACGAGGCCGTAGGTCGAGCCGACCGAAAGGTCGAGATCCCGGTTGACGATGACGAAGGTCATGCCGACCGCGATGATGCCGACGCGGGACGTATCGCGCAGCAGCGCGTGAAGGGCCTCCGTCGATCCGAAGAAGGCCGGGTTGACGACGGCCCCGCCGAGATAGAGCAGCGCAAGGAACAGCACGAGCCCCGCCTCCCAGCCGCCGACGAGCTGGGGCGGCGCACGGCCGAGCGATGTCGTCGTGGCGGGCTCCATGAATTTCTACCGAGCGGTCCCTGGCTTTGGCTTTGGCGCGGCGGGACGGCCTGCGCCCTCCCGCCGCTGTTTCAGGCGTTTCGAGCCGCAATCAGTTCTCGAAGCGCTTGCCGACATTGGCGACCGTATCCTTCGTCACCAGCTGGGCGCGCGTATCGAGATTGGCCGCCGCAATGCCGCGGTCGATCTGCAGGTAGAGCTGCATGACCGGCCAGAACCCCTGCAGGAAGGGCTGCTGGCCGAGCGAGCCGGTCAGGTTGCCCGCCGCAATGCCTTCCTGCTGTGCCGGGCCGAGATCGAAGCCGAAGGCGCAGAACTTGCCGGTCTTGCCCATCTGCGCAACCGCCTTGACGAGCGGCGGCGTGAAGACGTTGTTGGCCGTGAAGGCGCCCACCACGTCGCCGCGCGATTCGAAGAGCGAAACCAGCGCGTTGACGGGGTCGTTCGGGTTCGTGTCGATGCCGACGTTTTCCGGGCCGGCGTCAACCTTGAATGCATCGAGCTTGCCGGCATCCTTCAGCGTCTTGACGATGGCGTTGAAGGCGGCGGTGACACGGTTGTTCACCTCGATATTGCCCATCGCGGTGGAGGACGGCAGCAGGATCGAGCCGCCGGTGGCTCCGCTCGCCAGCACGCAATTGGCCAGCGCCTCGCCGCCGATCGCCGCAGCCGAGGCATCCTGGCCGGTATGGCTGATGGCGCTGCGGTGCAGGATAGTGCCGTCGAACGAATTGGTCGTCGCCACCGGAATGCCCGCCGCCTCGGCCGCCTTGACGATATCGTTATAGGCGCCGACCTGCGGCGTCGTCATGATGATGCCGTCGATCGTCGGGTCCTGCACGATCTGGTTCAGGATCTCGATCTCGCGGGCCGGGTCGTCCACCGGCGATTCCGAACCGAGCAGCAATATCTTGGCGCCGATCATGTTGCCGGCGACGGTGGCGCCGACATAGACAGGATCGAAGAAACCGTTGCCTGCCGTGTGCGTGACGATCGCAAACGTCAGATGGCCGTCGGCCGAATGGAAATCCTTCGTGCCGGGGGCTTCCTTGGCCGCCTCCTCGAAATTATAGCCGCCGACCGCCTTTTCGACGCTGCCCGACTGCGCGAATGCCTGCGGGACACCGATCGACAGTATTGCGGCCGAAGCCGCATAGAACAATACACGCCTCATGATTGGTCCTCCCTTGCAACCAGGGGAGAAAAGCCTGACGGGCGCAATGTAACGAGAGTGGGGCCGGAGGCTTATTCTCCCACTTGCTAATATTCTGCGCAATTCCGGGCCAAGTAAACGGATAAGTTGACGATCTCTGTGAATTTGTTCGTTTTCGAGGCACCGATAACCGGTTCTTACTCGGGATAGGCCTCGCCACCGCCAGGCGCCGCCTTGTGGAAGAGGATGAAGACCAGAGGGTTGCCGGGCTCGGCCATTGCGTCGCTGCGCTGGCCCGTTATCTCTCCGGCCACGCCGCTTGTATATTCCGCGACCACTTCGCCGAAGCTGTTGCGCTGGATGGCCACTTTCTGTCCGGCTTCGACCTTGTCGTTGAGCCTGACCAGATGCTCGACGATCCCGCCCTCGGTTGCCAGGATCGGAAAGGCGCTGTTGCCGACGAAGACGTTCACGTCCTTGCCGGTCCGGCCCATCGGCCCGGCGACGATGCCGTAATGCTTGAAGACGTTCATCGTGCCTTCCACGAACAGCGAGATCATCTCGATATCCAGAACGCGGGCAGCGCCGATCTCCGGCGTGAAGGAGGGGATGCCCACGTCCATGAAGGCGTTGTGCAGCACACCGGGATAGACATGGTTGTCGAAGATCTGGCCGACGGGATAGAGCTCCAGCATGGCCTTGACCTCGGGCACATCCATGCCGCCGATATTGAATGCGGTGACTTCGAACCCGGTCGTTCCGGTGTGGAAATCGATCGCAAAGTCGGCGTTCGGCCGCAGCAGCCGGTTGAACATCAGCCCGGCGTGGCGGCTCGGCGCAGTGAGACCGTTCTCGTTGCCCGGCCATTCCCGGTTCATGTCGATCAGGTCTGCGCCCCTGCCCTGGTTGGGCCACCGGCGCTGCATGCTTTCGACGGCCGGCCGCGCCACGTCGGTGACCGCCATGACCGTGCCCGACATCTGCGCCGGATCGAGCTGGTTCATCACGGTCTGGACCGTGTGGATATTGCTCATTTCGTCGCCATGCACACCGCTGGTCAGCACGCCGCGCTTGCCGGGCCTCGCCCCCTTGGCGACGATGACGGACGCATACCAGTGCTGCCCCGTAGGCATCTGCACGCCCTGGAAATAGAGATGGTGCTTCTGCCCCGGCTCCAGGTCGTCGACGTCGAGCGCGCTGACGACCTTTTTTCCCTGGATGACATCGCCGGTATAGACCGTTCCCGGCGTCGGATCGGCTGCGGCTGCGGCTGCCGTTGTCGTTGCCGCCTGCGCCTGCGCAGCCCTCGTGCCGGCGGCAAGGGCGGCCGAGGCGCCGACCGTCGCAAGCGACGCAATCAGCAGATCGCGGCGATCGATACCCGTCTTCGACTTGTCCGACATGATGGAAGCCCTCCGCATCCGCAACAACGGCATGGACGTCGGGCGCGAAAGATCCGCCCAGCTTCAATCTAGGGTATGACGGCAAACCGGCAAGGTTGCCCGGTGTGCGCAGGCCCCTGCCGGGCGCGCGAAAGCGCGGTGCCGCTCGGGCCTATCCGGCCGCGCCGTTTCGGTCCCGCGGGCGGCAGCCTCCCGCCGCCCTCAATGGGCCGTATAGGCCCCGTCCACCAGATAGTGCGCGCCGGTGATGAAACTCGCCTGCCCGGACAAGAGGAAGGAGACGAGATTGGCGACCTCGTCTGGCGTGCCGCGCCGGCACATCGGCTGCAGGGCGGCCATGCGCCGGGTGTTTGCCGCCTCCTGATGCTCCGACAGAAGCGGCGTGTCGATCCAGCCGGGGCCGACCGCGTTGATGCGGATGCCGTAGCGCGCATATTCGATCGCCGCCACTTTCGTCAGCCCGACGAGCCCGTGCTTGGCCGTCGTATAGGCGGCCGCCGTCGGCAGGCCGACCTCGCCGAGAGCGGAGGACATGTTGACGATGGCGCCGCCGCCGGCCTTCAGCATCGCCCCAAGCTCGCATTTCATGCAGTAGAAGACGCTGTTGAGGTTGACGTTCATCAGCCGGTGCCAGTCGTCGAGCGGATAGTCGGCCACCGCCGCCCTCACCCCGTCTATGCCGGCATTGTTGACGGCGAGATCGAGGCTGCCGCAGCGCTCCACGGTGAAATCGACCAGCCGCTGCACGCCCTCGAAATCGGCCACGTCGACGACGAAGGCGCGCGCCCGCCCGCCATCGGCGCGGATCGCCGCCACGGTCTCATGCGCCGCCTCCTCGTTGAGATCGGCAATGACGACCTCGACCCCCTCGCCGGCCAGCTGCCGGGCAACGGCCGCCCCGATCCCGGAGCCCGCCCCCGTCACGATTGCGACTTTTCCTTCCAGGCCAAGTTTCATCGCTTCCTTCCATTCTTGTCTTCTAATATTCTTTCAAAACGAGTGGTTGAGGCAAGGAGATTCGTGAATGGTCGAAATGCATACTATTGCAAGTTGCGCAGCTTGTCCGCCCGTCAGGCAAATCGGTCCACAGGAGCGATCGAGGCCCGCAATGTCCAAGCCGGTCGAAAGGGTGGGCCGGTGAAGATGCGCAAACGGGCAGCTGTGACACGCCGGGCTTTCGTTCTGGGTAGCCTGGCACTGACGCTTCAGGCATGCACGACGACCTCGGACGGCCCGCCGCTGGGCTACCGGGTTCTGGGACGGGACCCGGATTCCGATCCGCGCTACCGGCGCCAGGAAGTGGCCTATGACGGCGGCGAGCCGCCGGGAACCATCGTCGTCGATACCGGCGCGCGTTACCTCTATTTCGTCGAATCCGGCGGCATTGCCACCCGCTACGGCGTCGCCGTCGGCGAGGAAGGCCTGAGCTTCAAGGGCGAGGCCACGATCGGCCGCAAGGCGGAATGGCCCTCCTGGAAGCCCACCGACGACATGATCGCGCGCAAGCCGCGGCTTGCCCAATATGCCGACGGCGTGCCGGGCGGGCCGGACAACCCGCTGGGGGCCGCCGCCCTCTATCTCTACCAGGGCGGCCGCGACACGCTTTTCCGGCTGCACGGAACCAACGCCCCCTGGTCGATCGGCCATGCCGTTTCGAACGGCTGTATCCGGCTCACCAACGCCAATATCGTCGATCTTTACGCGCGCGCCCGCATCGGAACGCGCGTGGTTGTGATCTGAAGCCGGCTGCGTATCGGTGTGAGGCGGTTTTGCAACAGCGGCAAAACCATTCGTCGCTCCCGTTTACCAAGCGAAATTGCGGGGTTGGTCACAATGGTTAGTATCTGCTAATGTAGATTCGTTGCACGTTGCATCATACCCGCACTGTTCAAAGTGCCGATATCGTCAAACTTTAAGGTGCAGGCCGTCACGGCCTGGGCCAGGATGAGGAGAGGACTTCTTGATGAGCAGAATTTTATTCGTGATCCTCGCAACGCTTGCGGTGGCCAATCTGAGTGCCTGCGGGTCGGTTGGCAAAGGCAAGGGGAAAGCTCCGCCGCCGGCGGCAACGGCCGTCTACAAGTAAAATTCGCAATGACTAGGAAGGGCTCGCGCAGCCCTTCCCCTCCCCGACATCCGAAACCGGCCAGGATCGATCCGCTGCCATTCATAAGGCGGGCGCGGTTGGTTATCCGGCATCAAGCTCGCATTTTCGGGAGCTTGCACATGGAGCTTGCTGATGGCGCCTCTGAGAAGCCGCTTGTTCCTGCTCGCTATTGTGGCGGCCCTGGCCTCCTCCTGCCAGACGGAAGACAAGGCCCCCCAGCCGCATTACACATCCGACGCGCGTGACCTGAAAAGGCCGGCCACCGCCCAGGACCAGTCCAACCGCCATTTCATCGAATTCCGCTCGCGTTACGCGCTGACCTACGGCCACACCTATGTCGTCTTCGGCCGCGCCGACAGGAACGGGCGCATGATCAATCCCGAGGTCGCCGGCCTTGCCCCGGCCTCCAACGATGCCGCCCCCTACGTGCTCGGCCATTTCATCCCCGTGCCCGCCACGACGGGCGCCACGGACGGCGACCTGGAAGAGGAATACCGCTCGGCAAGCTGGCGGGTGATGTTGACGGACGACGAATATAACGACACGGTGGCCTATATCAGGGGCCTGCAGGCGCGAAGCCGGCTCTGGGAGGCGACGGTCTACAATTGCAACGCCTTCGTGGCGGATATCGCCCGGCACATGGGCTACAAGACGCCGGGCATCTGGCTGCGCCCGCAGCAGTTCATCACCAGCCTGCGGGAGATGAATACGGGTTGAGACAAAGAGGGCGATCCGCGGAGCCGGATCGGGGAAAGGTTCTGGTGCCGGTTTGAACATGTCGGTGGGTGCAATTGGCGAGATCGTCTGGGTCGTCGGGATTATCGCATGGTACGTCATTCGATATCCGTTCGAGCGCCGCGGCAAACGCGTGCCCGTGGTCAGCAGCCGGCGCACGCTCTCCGAGCGCGTGGCGCTGGCCGCCGGTTTTGCCGGGCTTGCCATCCTGCCGGGCCTTTACGTCGCGACGGGTTTTCCGCAGGCCGCCGATTACCCGGCCAGGCTCTGGGCCGTGATCGTCGGCGCCATCCTCTTCTGCCTCGCCATGTGGGTCTTCCGGCGCACCCACAAGCAGCTCGGGCGCAACTGGTCCATCACGCTGGAAATCCGCCAGAAGCACGAGCTGATCTGCGCCGGCCCTTACGCGCTGGTGCGCCACCCCATGTACACCTCCTTCATGCTGATGGGGCTGGCGCAGGCCTTCCTGCTCGCCAACTGGGTGGCGGGGCTGGCCGGGCTCGCCGGTTTTGTCGTGCTGTTCTTCCTGCGGGTGGACAAGGAGGAGCGCATGATGCTCGACGTTTTCGGCCCTGAATACCGCGCCTATATGGACAAAACCAAGCGGATCATCCCTTATCTATATTAGGGGGAGCAGGATGAGGGGAAAAACGGTCAGGCTATCGCCGGCAAGGCGGCTCGTCGGAGACCTCATGCGGTTTTCGATCGGCATTCCGCGCGTCACCGTGCAGCGGCAGATGAACCTGCGGCCGCTGCTCGATGCGAGAGGCGGCTGCGATCCGCGCCCGTCATGGACCGTGCTGTTTCTGAAAGGCTATGCGCTTCTGTCGAAGGAGATCCCGGATCTCAGGCGCGCCTACGTCAAGTTTCCGCGCCACCAGCTCTACGAATATCCCGAAAGCGTGGCCTCCATTGCCCACGAGCGCGAGCACGAGGGCGAGCGGATCGTGCTGCTCAGCACCATCAAGGGTCCCGAACAGCGCCCCATTCCGCAGCTGGAAGCGCTGATCCGCGAGGCGCGCTCGCTGCCGATTGCCGAGATCAAGGAATTCCGCCGCTCGCTCAAGCTTGCCCGCGCGCCGGCCCTGCTGCGCTGGTCGCTGATGTGGCTGGGGCTCAATCTCGGGCGCAAGCGGGCGCGCTATTTCGGCACGTTCCAGCTGTCGGTCTATTCCGGCCTCGGCGCCGAATCCCTCAACCCGCTGACGCCGCTGACCACGCTTCTGAACTACGGCCCGATCGATGCGCAGGGATCGGTGCTGGTGCGCATCCATTACGACCACCGGGTCATGGACGGGGCAAGCGTTGCCCGCGCCCTGGAGCGTTTCGAGCGCATCCTGAACGGCGAGGTCGCATCCGAAACCGCAGCGCTGGCGCAGGGCGCAAGACCTGCCGGCATGCCGATCGCAGGAGCCACGCCATGACATCAGCCGCCGAGCCCTCTCTCGCCGTCGTCGTGCTGGGCGCCTCGCGCGGCATCGGGCGGGCCATTGCCAGGGTGGCGGCGCGCGACGGTTATCCGGTCGTGCTCGTCGCCCGCTCTGCCGACGATCTTGCGGCGGCGGCGGCCGAAATCACCGCAAGCGGCGGAAAGGCCCTGACGATGGCGCTCGACCTTGCCGCGCCGGAAGCTTCCTCGCGGCTGGAAGCGTTCCTGGCGGAAAGCGGCCTTGCCTGCGGCATTCTCGTCAACAGCGCCGGCTACGGCCTGCGCGGCGCCGTGACCGCGCTTTCCGCCGAGGAGCAGCTCGGCATCATCGACGTCAATATCCGCGCGCTCGCCGATATGACGCTTCGTTTCCTGCCGGGCATGGTGGCGCGCCGCAGCGGCGGCATCATCAATCTCGGCTCCATCGCCGGTTTCACGCCGGGGCCGTACATGACCTTCTACTATGCCAGCAAGAATTTCGTGCGCTCCTTCTCGGCCGCCCTTCACAAGGAGGTCCGCGGCTTCGGCGTCACCGTCACCTGCGTGGCACCCGGCCCGGTCTCGACCGATTTCCTGGAAAAATCCGGCGCCGACCGGGCAGCACTCTTCAAGGTCCTGCCGAAGCTCGATGCCGATTACGTGGCCGAGCAGGCGTGGCGCGGCTTCAAATCCGGCCGCCGCCTCGTCATTCCCGGCCTGTCGTCGAAACTCACCGCCATCGTCGCCCGGCTGCTGCCGACCGCAGCCGCCCTCTCGCTGATCGGCCTCGTCCAGCGCAGGAGCAAGGACCCGCGCCCCTACCCGTCGCAAACCGGCGTGAAATAGCCGGAGCGGCCGTCACCGCTCGGCGTCATCGCGCACGAAACCCTGCCGGGAACCGTCCGGCGTGCCGGCCGAGGCCTCCTCATGCGTCAGGCGCAGCCACCAGTCGGCGCTCAGATGCGGCGGCGCCAGGCGCCCCTCGTGCGGCGCGGGTTTCAGAACCTCGCTCGGCTGCAGGCGGCTGCCCTTTGCCAGCACCGTATCGTCGGCGCAGACCGCGCTCGCCAAAAGACAGAGCGCGGCGGCGCCGGCAAGCGCTCTAAGGGCATGTCCTGCGATGACCCGCTCGTTTCCCATGCCCCTATTCAGCCAGAATATTAGACTTTGCGAAAGTGCAATTTCGCCCGCAGGTGCAGAAACTGCGGCCGCCGCCATGAAAATAAATTCATTCGATTGACTGAAACTTTCGTTGGGGTTATATGTGAGCCGTGACTGATGAACAATCCCAGCCGAACCGCGCCGAGATCACGCGGGAAAAACTGTTGTCCGCAGCGCTCGACGTCTTCGGCCGCTACGGTTTCGACGGCACCTCGACGCGGCAGCTGAGCGAGGCGGCCGGCGTCAACCTGCAGGCCATTCCCTATTACTTCGGCGGCAAGGAAGGCCTCTATGTCGCAACCGCCGAATATCTGGTGTCGCGCATCGAGCGCCATGTCGGCACGCTCCGGCAGCGGATCGGCGGCCGCCTGATGGCGCTCGCCGCTGCCGGCGAGGCACTGGGCGAAGAGGAGGCACGCTCCTTCCTGACGGATGTGGCCACGACCATGGTCGGCCTGTTCGTCAGCAAGGAATCCGAGCCCTGGGCGCGCTTCATCATCCGCGAGCAGATGGAGCCGACCGAAGCCTTCGCCCGCGTCTATCAGGGCCTGATGGGGCCGATGATCGAGATGGCGCGGCGGCTGATCGGCGCCATCCTGCGGGAAGACCCGGCCAGCGAGCACGTGCGGCTGCGCACGCTCTCCTTCGTCGGCAACATCATGATCTTCCGTGTCGCCCATGCGGCCGTTCTCGCCCAGATGGAATGGCAGTCGGTCGGCCCGGAACAGCTCCAGACCCTGCGCAACCTCGCCGCGGAACTTGTCGGCCAGCTTCAGCCGGCGAAAGGAAACACAAGATGAAACGCATCCTCCCCCTTGCCATCGTCATCCTCATTGCCGCCGGCGCGGCCGCCTGGTGGTACGGCCTGCCGCAGCAGTTCGGCTGGCTGCCGGGGCGTGCGAAGGAATTCGCGCTCTACGGCAATGTCGATATCCGCCAGGTCTCGCTCGGCTTCCGGGTCGACGGACGGCTGGCCGCGCTTGCCGTCGACGAGGGCGACATGGTCAGGACCGGCGACGTGCTGGGCAGGCTCGACGCCGCCCCCTTCGAGGCCGCCGTCGCCTCCGCCGAAGCCAATGTCGCCGCCCTGCAGGCCACGCTGGACAAGCTGCGGGCCGGCCCGCGCCAGACGGAAATCGCCCAGGCCCGCGCCGCCTATGACGAAAGCCTCGCCTCGCTCAACAACGCCAATCTCAGCTATGAGCGCGCCCGCCAGCTGCGCCCGCAGGGCACGATTTCCGAAGCCAATCTCGACC
This sequence comes from Hyphomicrobiales bacterium, assembly GCA_900471515.1. Lineage (GTDB taxonomy): Bacteria > Pseudomonadota > Alphaproteobacteria > Rhizobiales > Rhizobiaceae > Rhizobium. The sequence goes on from UCFC01000035.1 coordinate 212,355, forward strand.
TGGCGACCGCCAACCGGGCAATGGCCGCCGCACGCGCCGAATCCGCCAACGAAGCACTGAAGCTGCTGCAGGAAGGCAGCCGCGTGGAGGATATCGCCAATGCCGAGGCCCAGCTGCAGGCCGCGCAATCCGCGCTCGCCACCGCCCGCATCTCGCTTGCCGATACCGAACTGCGCGCGCCCAATGACGGCGTCATCCTCTCGCGCGTGCGTGAACCCGGCGCCATCGTCTCGCCCGCCGATACCGTCTATGTCCTGTCGCTGACCGAGCCGGTCTGGGTGCGAAGCTACGTGGCGGAAGGCGATCTCGGCCGCCTGCATCCCGGCATGAAGGTTCAGGTCTCTTCCGATACCCGGCCCGACAAGCCCTATGACGGCACGATCGGCTTCATTTCGCCGGTCGCCGAATTTACCCCGAAATCGGTCGAGACGCCCGAGCTGCGCACCGATCTCGTCTATCGCCTGCGCATCGTCATCGACAAGCCCGGCCCGGACCTGCGCCAGGGCATGCCCGTCACCGTGCGCTTTCCCGCGCTGGCCGGCCGATGAGCGCCTCCCCGTCCAGAACCGGTGACGTGCTCGTGCGGCTGAGCGACGTCACCAGGCGCTTCGGCGACGGCCCGCCCGCCCTCGACGCCGTCTCCGGCGAGATCCGCGGCGGCGCCATCACCGGCCTCGTCGGCCCCGACGGCGCCGGCAAGACGACGCTGATCCGGCTGATGACCGGCCTGATGCTGCCCGACAGCGGCACGGTCGAGGTGCTGGGCTTCGACACGCACCGGAACCCGGCCGCCATCCAGGCCTCGATCGGCTACATGCCGCAGCGCTTCGGCCTCTACGAAGACCTCTCGGTCCAGGAAAATCTCGATCTCTATGCCGATCTGCGCGGCCTGCCGAAGGCCGAGCGCACGAGCACGTTCGAGGAGCTCCTGACCTTCACCGACCTCAAGCGCTTCACCACGCGCCTTGCCGGCAAACTTTCGGGCGGCATGAAGCAGAAGCTCGGCCTTGCCTGCGCGCTCCTGAAGAAGCCGCGCCTGCTGCTGCTCGACGAGCCCGGCGTCGGCGTCGATCCGATCTCGCGCCGTGACCTCTGGAAGATGGTGGAGAACCTGACGCAGGAAGGCATCGGCGTGCTCTGGTCGACCGCCTATCTGGACGAGGCCGAAGCCTGCGACCACGTTCTGCTGCTCAACCAGGGCAAGCTGCTCTTTTCCGGCCGGCCGCACGACCTGACCGGCCGCGTCGAGGACCGCGTCTTCAAGGTCTCCGGCGTTTCCGGCCGCAGGCGCCGGGTGCTGGCCGAACTGCTGCAGACGAAAGGCGTGATCGACGGCGTCATCCAGGGCGATGCCATCCGCCTCGTCACCGGCAGGGACGGCACGCCCGATATCGCCGCCGCCGCCGGCGGGGCCAAGCTCAGCCCCACCCCTGCCCGCTTCGAGGACGCCTTCATCGACATGCTGGGCGGCGGCCCCGGCGGCCGCTCGAAACTGGCCGAAGCCCAGGGCTCGCCCAGCCGCACGGACGACCGCCCCGTCATCGAGGCGCACGGCCTGACCAAGCGTTTCGGCGATTTCACCGCCGCCGACAACATCACCTTCGATATCGGCCGCGGCGAAATCTTCGGCCTGCTCGGGCCGAACGGCGCCGGCAAATCCACCACTTTCAAGATGCTCTGCGGCCTGCTGAAGCCGACGGGCGGGCAAGGCCGCGTGGCCGGCTTCGACCTGCGCAGGGACGCCGCCGAAGCCCGCAACCAGCTCGGCTACATGGCGCAGAAATTCTCGCTCTACGGCGATCTCACCGTCATGCAGAACCTCGAATTCTTCGCCGGCGTCTACGGCCTTTCCGGCAGCCGCAAGCGCGAGCGCATCGAGCTGATGAGCGAGATCTTCGATTTCGGCCGCCATGCCCGCTATTCGGCCAAAGACCTGCCGCTCGGCCTGAAACAGCGCCTGGCGCTTGCCTGCGCCGTCATGCACGAGCCGCGCGCCCTCTTCCTCGACGAGCCGACCTCGGGCGTCGACCCGATCACCCGGCGCGAATTCTGGACGCATATCAACGCGCTCGTCGAAAAGGGCGTCACGGTGCTGGTGACGACGCATTTCATGGACGAGGCCGAATATTGCGACCGCATCTCGCTCATCTATCGCGGCCGCTCGATCGCGCTCGGCTCGCCCGACGCGCTGAAGGCGCAGGTGGCGACCAGGGAACAGCCGGACCCGACGATGGAGGATGCCTTCATCGCGCTCGTTCAGGAGTCGGAAAAGGAGGAGGCCGCATGAGCACCTCCTCCCGCATGCGCCGCTTTGCCGCCCTCGTGCGCAAGGAAAGCTATCAGGCGATCCGCGACCCGAGCAGCATCCTCATCGCCTTCGTGCTGCCGCTCATCCTGCTTTTCCTCTTCGGCTACGGCGTGTCGCTGGATGCGACCCGCACCCGCATCGGCCTCGTGCTGGAACAGGCAACGCCGCTGACGCAGGACCTTGCGGCAAGCTTCCAGGCGTCGCGTTATTTCTCCGTCACGCTCGGGCGCGACCGGCGCATGTTCGAAGAGGATCTCGTGCGCGGCAAGGTGCGCGGCATCGTGGTGATTTCAGCCGATTTCGCCACCGATTACGCCGCCGGCAACCATCCGCAGGTGCAGGTCCTCGTCGACGGTTCCGACCCGAACACCGCCAACTTCGTGCAGAACTACGTGCAGGGCACCGTCGCCAACTGGGAGCGGCAACGCCAGTCTGAAACGGTCGCCGCCGGCCCGCCCATCGCCATCGAACAGCGCTTCTGGTTCAATCCGGAGCTGACCAGCCGCAACTTCCTCGTCCCCGGCTCGATCGCCATCGTCATGACGCTGGTCGGCACGCTGCTCACCTCGCTGGTCGTCGCCCGCGAATGGGAGCGCGGCACGATGGAGGCGATGATGGCGACACCCGTGACCTCGGCCGAACTGCTGGCCGGCAAAATCCTGCCCTATTTCCTGCTCGGCCTTGCCTCGATGACGCTCTGCGTGCTGCTGGCCGTCTTCCTCTTCGGCGTGCCGTTCCGTGGCTCGGTCGCAGCGCTCTATGCGCTCTCCTCCGCCTTCCTGATCCCCGCACTCGGCCAGGGCCTGCTGATCTCGACGGCGACAAAGAACCAGTTCCTCGCCTCGCAGATCGCGCTCATCACCGCCTTCCTGCCGGCCTTCCTGCTCTCGGGTTTCCTCTTCGAGATCAATTCCATGCCTGAGATCATCCAGTGGATCACCATCATCGTGCCCGCCCGCTATCTCATCCCCAGCCTGCAGACGGTGTTCCTTGCCGGCGATATCTGGCCGATGTTTGCCCGCGCCATCGCCGTCATGCTCCTGATCGGCGCCGTCATGTTCGTGCTTGCCGCCCGCAGCACCAGAAAGAGGATCGGCTGAGATGTGGTGGACGCGGCTGAAAGCGCTGATCGTGAAGGAACTGCTGGCCGTGCTGCGCGACCCGAAGGGCCGTTTCGTGCTCATCGTGCCGCCCGTCATGCAGCTCCTCGTCTTCTCCTATGCGGCCACGCTCGAAGTGCGCAATGTCGATGTCATGGTGCTGAACCGCGACAGCGGCCATTGGGGACAGGAGCTGGTCCAGCGCATCCAGGGCTCGCCCACCTTCCGGCGCATCGAAACAGCCGAAAACCAGGCCGATATCCGCCAGGGCATCGACGACCAGTCGGTGATCGCCGCCATCGAGATCGGCCCGGATTTCTCCCGCAATATCGAGGCCGGCATCCCGGCCGACCTGCAGATCGTGCTCGACGGGCGCCGCTCCAACGCCTCGCAGATCGTCTCCGGCTATCTCACCGAGATCGGCATGACGCTTTCGGCCGAAACGCCGGCCGGACGGCGCATGGTGGCGCGCACCGTCGCGACCGTGCCGCGCAACTGGTTCAACGCCAACCTCACCTACCAATGGTTCATGGTGCCGAACCTGATCGCCAGCATCGCGCTGCTGATCGGCCTCATCGTGACCGCGCTGTCGATTGCCCGCGAGAGGGAACTCGGCACCTTCGACCAGCTGATGGTCTCGCCGCTGCGCGTCCACGAAATCCTGATCGGCAAGCTCATTCCGCCTGTCATGATCGGCCTCTTCCACATGACGCTCTATCTGCTGGCGGCGATCTTCATCTTCGGCGTGCCGCTGCGCGGCTCGCTTCTCCTGCTCTACGGCAGCTCGATCTTCTATCTCGGCTCCGTCGCCGGCCTCGGCCTGTTCATCTCGGCGCTGTCGATGACCCAGCAGCAGGCAATCCTCGGCGCCTTCCTCTTCATGGTGCCGGCCATGCTGCTGTCGGGTTTCGCCACCCCGATCGAGAACATGCCGGACTGGCTGCAGCCGGTGACGACGGTCAACCCGCTGCGCTATTTCCTCATCATCGTCAAAGGCGTTTTCCTCAAGGATATCCCCGCCGAGGAAGTTCTGAACCAGACGGTTCCGCTGGCGCTGATCGCGACCGCGACCCTCAGCGCCGCCGCCTGGCTGTTCCGCCGCCGGCTGGAATGACGGCCTCACGCACTGTAACCGCCATTGCCGATCCGTGACTCCGGCAGGCCGGAACAACGAAATGCCCGGCCCGTTTCCTCAGCGCAAACCAGAGCAATTCCAGCAAAAGTGCGAAGCGGTTTTGCGCCCGGAATTGCGCGTTTAAACAATGAGATAGAGCATTTCCGTCTTTCCCCTGAAAAACGCAAATGCTCTATAGCGAAGGAGAAAACGACATGTACAAGATCATTCTCGTATCCGGCGCGCTGGCGCTCTCGTCTGTCGCCACCAATGCGCTGGCCGACGGCGCCGTAACCGGCGCGGCCGGCGGCGCCATCACCGGCGCGATCGTCGGCGGCCCTGTGGGCGCTGCCATCGGCGGCGTGGCCGGTGCCGTCACCGGCGCCGTGATCGATCCGCCGCCGCGCGAGGTCGTCACCTACGTGCAGCAACAGCCGGCCCCGCCGTCCGCCGTCGTCGTGCAGCAGCCGATCGTCGTCGGCAAGCCGCTTCCGGCCGACGTGCAGGTGATCCCCGTGCCGGATAATCCGCGCTACGCCTATACGGTCGTCAACGACCGCCATGTGATCGTCGAGCCGCAGACCCATCGCGTGGTCCAGGTGATCGAATAAGATATCGAACAACGGCAAACGGCCCGCTCCCGGGGCCGTTTCCATGCGTCCTGCCGGGAATCAGGGCTTGCGCGGCGTCGTCAGCACCTTGTCGTCGGTGTCGACCACGAACACGGCGAGCAGTTTTGCCGGTTCCGTCTTGCTGGCATTGGCGCTGACATCGTGCCGGTCGCCGGGAAGCTCGGTGAAATTCATTCCCTTGGTGAAGGTCTTCACCTCCCCGCCGTTCACCCCGCTCAGGATCGCTCCTTCGAGAACGGTCGCGTAGATGAGAGCCGACTTGGCATGGGTATGCGCAGAGCTGTAGCCGCCGGGCTCATATTCGACGAGCACGCCCTTGACGCTCTTGCCCGGATTGTCCGGCAACACGTGAGCATAGACTTCCGTCACCCTGGCGCCCTTCGTCTCATAGACGAGTTCACCCTTGGCGACGTCGTGCGCCGAGGCGGTTGTGACCGGAAGCACGAGCGCAGCCAGGGCATAAAGCATGGTCTTCATCAGGATTTCTCCACTTTCGTTTCATTGTTCTGTTGACGGAGCCAGTCCGCCAGCGTGATCCGGCCCTGGATGAAATCACCGGTCGGAACGAGCGAGGTGGCCGTGACCGGCGCCCCGAAATAGCCGAGCGAGGCATCCACCCCCACGGCGCGCCCGTCGCCCTTTGCGGCGAGATAGCTGCGCATTACCTGCGCGAACGCGCCGCGATCGGGACCGGCAAGATCGACGATGCCGTTGCGCGGATTTTCGAGCGCCACCTTGACCAGGGCAGCGGCGACATCGGCGGCGGCGATCGGTTGAAAGGCGATATCGGGAACCTTCAGCCCGGCGCCATCGGCATAGGCATCGGCCAGCGCATCCAGGAATTCATAGAACTGCGTGGCGCGCACGATCGTATAGTCCTGCCCGGACGCCTTCACCGCCTCCTCCTGCGCCTGCTTGCCGCCGACATAGGGATTGCCCGAAAGCCCGCTGGTCCCGACGATGGAAAGAACGACGTGATGGCGCACGCCGGCGGATTTTTCCGCTTCGGTCAGGTTGCGGCTGGACGTCGCGAAGAAATTGCGGATCACCGGTTCGTCGAAGGACATGAGGTTGGAAACGTCGATCACCGCATCGGCCCCGGCAAGCGCGGCCTGCAGGCCCTCGCCTGTGAAGGCGTTGATCCCGTTTCGCGAACTGGCGGCGACGGCCTCGTGACCGGCATTGCGCAGAATGGCGACTGCTTTCGAACCGACGAGGCCCGTGCCGCCGATGACGACGACCTTCTTTGATGTGCTCATGTTATCCTTCTCCTATGACGCGGCGCGGTTGCCCGTCTTCCGTTCGTTGCGTTCAAGAAAAGCGCAGCCGCGCGCGGCGATGCTGCCGTCGTCGTCTGCAGCGACCTCCGCCGCAAGATCGGCGATCGTCACCTTGGCCAGTTCAGCGCGGTAGGCCTTCTCGGCCTTCAGCATCGCGGCGTTGATCTGGCATGGTCTGGTGAAATAGCGCGCCGGCAGGGGATTGGGACCGCGCCGGCGGATCTCGGCGCAGCGGAAGGCCGGCGCCGGTCCCTCCACCGCAAGCACGATATCGAGCAGGCTGATCTCGTGAGGCGCCTTCGCCAGCCTGTAGCCACCCTTCGGCCCCGGCACCGTGAGAAGAAGTCCCGCACCGGAAAGAGCCTGCAGGTGCTTCAGCAAGTAGCTTGCCGAAACGCCGTGAAGCTCGGCAAGGGCCGCCGCCGACAGCACGCCCTGCTCGGACAATCCGCTGAGGAAGGTTATGCAATGAATTGCCTGTTCCACGCCTTCGCTGAGTTTCATCGGCCGCCTCCAATCATGGATAAACTTTATCCGTGATTATCGCAGCGGTCAATGTCGCTTCGGTGAACGATGCGTTCAGCGATCGTTCCACACAGGTCCGCCGTGCAATTCGGCGCGCCGCATAAAGAAAAGGCCCCGCGATTGCGGAGCCTCAACCTCTCTTCCCTCGTGTGCGGCCTGTTCGGAGGATTATGCTGGGGCGGCGCAGCCCCGCCTCAGCCGCGATTGCGCAGCGCTTCGGCCTGCGCATAAAACTTCTTCTCCCACTCCTTGTGATTGTCGAGCCCTTCGCGGATGAACGGCGTGAAAATCGCAAGGTTGAGCAGGGTCCAGTTGATCAGCCGCGCCGGGAATTTCAGCGGCTTGACGAAATCGACGAAGAGGACGACGCGCGTCTTGTCCGTGTGGTTCCAGGCCTCGTGCTCGTAGGCATCGTCGAAGATCAGCGCCTTGCCCTCCTGCCAGTGGCAGATCTGGTCCTTGACGCGGATGGCGAGCTTGTCGGCCGGTTCCGGAACGATCATGCCGAGATGCAGGCGCAGCACGCCGTTATAGGGGCCGCGATGGGCCGGCAGGTGTTTGCCGGGCTCGAAGATCGAAAACATCGCCGTCTTCAGGCCGGGGATCTTCTGCACCGCCTTCCAGGTTTCCGGGCAGGCCTGGATATTCTGCTCCGATTTCACCCCGAAGCCGAGGAGGAAGAAGGTCTTCCAGCGGTTATCCTTGGAAATCGTCTGCACGTCGGTGGAGATGTCCTGGAAGCTCGGCAACTCGCTCTGGCGCAGGAGCACGCGGTCGAGCTCGGCGCGGATCTGCGGCCAGGCCTTTTCGACCTCCTTCGCCCAGGGAAACACCGCATTGTCGTAAACAGGCGGATTGCCGAGCTTGGCATATTTGAAATTCAGGCCCTCCGCCCAGGCGACAATGTTCATGAAGAAGCGCGTGATGGCGCTCGGCCGGTCCATCGGGGCAATGCCGGCGGTGGCGAACTCCTGCGTCTGGGCTGTGGCGACTGGTTTTTCGGGAAGGGTGGAGTTGGAGATAACGTCAGTCATGGGCTTTCCATTGGGGGGCTCAAGGAAATTGCATGGCCTGCCGCGCAAGAGCCGACACGAGGGTTACGCGTTGACCATTGAGCAAATATGGATAGTGCCGGGCGCCGCTCAAGTACACTTAAGTACAGGTTTTAGCGATGAATTGCCGCATGTTACCGCCGCCTTGCCGGGCGGCGGCAACGATCTCGAAAGCTATCGGGAGGAAGATCAGATCTTCAGTTCGCGGCGGTCGCGCTCCGTCACCATGGCAAGGTCGAGCACCTTCTGCAGGTTGGCGGCATGGCGGAAGGTAGGGTCGTCCTGCTTGCCGGT
>UCFC01000055.1 GCA_900471515.1 Hyphomicrobiales bacterium
CGCCGCCGGCAAGGATCAGCAGCACCGGGGCGCCCCAGAGCAGCAGCGTGCGCAGGCTGACGCGCGGCTTCAGGAGCACGAATTCGCCGTAGCGCGAGACGATATAGTCCAGCACCTCCTCGTCCGTATCGCCGTCGGTGATGCGCTCGCGCACGAGAAGGCGCAGGTCTCTGGCAAGATCGGCATTGGAATCGTCGATCGACTGGTTCTGGCAGACCATGCAGCGCAGCTCCGCCGACAGCGCCCGTGCCCGGGCTTCAAGGGCCGGGTCGGCAAGCACCTCGTCCGGGTTGACGGCGAAGGCGGACATTGGGGCGAAAAGGACGAACAGGATGATGAGGAGCCGGGAGAGACGGCGCGACAGTTGGAGGAAGCGCCTCATTCCGCCGGCTCCATTGTCGGTGCTGCGGCCCTCATCTTCGCCTTCCGGCTCGGGGCTCCCACCCGCAGACGCCGGTCGCTGAGCGAGACGAAGCCGCCGAGCGCCATGACCAGCGCCCCGCCCCAGATGCACAGGATGAACGGCTTCCACCAGATGCGCACGACGATGCCGCCGTCATGGGTGGCGTCGCCGAGCGAGACATAGAGCTGGCTGAGGCCGAAGGTCAGGATGCCGGCNNTAGTTCGGGCCGGTCGCCGGCTGCATGCCGTCGAAGACGATGCCGTAGCCGCCGGCCTCCGCCGACTGGCCGGGCTTCATCTCGATCACATGCTCGGTCGCAAACGTGGTGACGGTGACGATGCCGAGCACGGTGATGCCAAGCCCGGCATGGGCAAGCGCCGTGCCGAAGGCCGAGCGCGGCAGGCCGGAGAGCCGCCGCCAGGCGATATCGGCCTTCACCTTGCCGATGCCGGCGCGGTACCAGAGATCGGCAACGGCGCCCAGGATCAGGAACAGGCCGGCGGCAAGGCCGAGCACGGCCATGACCGGGCCGCCATGTTCGAGATAGAAGAAGACGAGCGCGGCGGCAAAGGCGAGAGCGGCCACGACATAGAGCCGCTGCAGGGCGCCGAGCAGGTCGCCGCGCTTCCAGGCCAGCAGCGGCCCGAAGGGCACGACGACCAGAAGCGGCGCCATCAAGAGGCCGAAGGTCAGGTTGAAGAAGGGCGGGCCGACGGAGATCTTGTCGCCGGTCAGCGTTTCCAGCACCAGCGGATAGAGCGTGCCGGTCAGAACCGTGCCGCAGGCAACCGTCAGGATCAGGTTGTTGACGACGAGCGCGCCTTCGCGCGAGATCGGCGCAAACAGGCCGCCGGCCGAGAGCAACGGCGCGCGCAGGGCAAAGAGCGACAGCGCCCCGCCGATGAAGACCAGCAGGATGCAGAGGATGAAGACGCCGCGGCTCGGGTCGCTGGCAAAGGCATGGACCGAGGTGAGCACGCCCGAGCGCACCAGGAAGGTGCCCATCAGCGACAGCGAGAAGGTGAGGATGGCAAGCAGCACCGTCCAGATCTTCAGCGCCTCGCGCTTTTCCATGACGAGCGCCGAATGCAGAAGTGCTGTGCCGGCAAGCCAGGGCATGAAGGAGGCGTTCTCCACCGGGTCCCAGAACCACCAGCCGCCCCAGCCGAGTTCGTAATAGGCCCAGTAGGAGCCCATGGCGATGCCGAGCGTCAGAAAGGTCCAGGCGGCCAGCGTCCAGGGCCTGACCCAGCGCGCCCAGGCCGCATCGATGCGCCCGTCGAGAAGGGCGGCGACGGCGAAGGAGAAACAGACCGAGAAGCCGACATAACCGAGATAGAGCAGCGGCGGATGGATGGCGAGGCCGACATCCTGCAGCACCGGGTTCAGGTCCCGGCCCTCGGCAGGCGCCGGATCGAGGCGCAGGAACGGATTGGAGGTCAACAGGATGAAGAGGATGAAGGCGACCGAGATCCAGGCCTGGACGGACAGAACATTGGCCTTCAGCGTATCGGGCAGGTTGCGGCCGAAGAGCGCGACCAGCGCGCTGAACAGCGACAGGATCAGGAGCCAGAGCATCATCGAGCCCTCGTGATTGCCCCAGACGCCGGAATATTTGTAGATCAGCGGCACCAGCGAATGCGAGTTCTCCCAGACGTTCTTCACCGAGAAGTCGGAGACGACATGGGCATAGGTCAAGACGCCGAAGGAGAAGGCGACGAGGCCAAAGAGCAGGACGGAGCCGAGCGGGGCCACGTCCATCATCGCAACATCGCCGCGGCGCGCGCCGATGGCCGGCACCAGCGACAGCACGATTGCCGTGGCAAGCGCCAGAACCAGCGCGTAATGGCCGATCTCGATAATCATGGCGTCGCCTTCGCTTCCTGGCCGCCGGCTTGCTGGCCCGTCGCTTCCTGGCCCTTGGCGTCCTTGCCCTGCGGGGCGGCGCCCTTGCCCTCTTCCCACAGGCCCTCGGCCTTCAGCTTGTCGGCCACTTCCTTGGGCATATAGGTCTCGTCATGCTTGGCCAGCACGGTATCGGCGGTAAAGATATTGCTGCCGGCCTCGAACGATCCTTCCGTCACCACCCCCTGCCCCTCGCGGAACAGGTCGGGCAGGATGCCCTGGTAGCGCACGTTGACGATCTCACCGCTCGGATCGGTCACGGCAAACCGCACGACCGAACCCTCGCCGCGCAGCACGCTGCCGGCGCCCACCAGCCCGCCGAGGCGGATGCGGGTGCCGGGTGCGACCGGGTTGCCGGCGAGATCGCCCGGCATGTAGAAATAGGCGACCGACTGGCTGAAGGCGAACAGCACGAGCAGCACGGCGGCGGCGATGAAGCCCATGCCGCCGGCAATCACCGCCAGGCGTTTCTGCTTGCGCGTCATTCCGTCAACCCCTCCGTGGCGATGCCGAGTTCCCGTGCCAGCGCCAGCAATTGCCGGCCCTCGTTCCCGGAAGCCGGGAAGGCGGCCAGGCCGCGCTTCAGCGCGTCTGCTGCGCGATCCTTGTCGTTCAATACGGCGTAAGAGCGGAGAAGGCGCTTCCAGCCCTCGAAATTGTCGGGATCGGCGGTCAGTCTGGCGTCGAGGCTTTCCACCATGCCGCGGATCATCTGCTGGCGCTCGCCGCTGCTCATCGTCCCGGCCGCCGCCACGTCCTCGGCCGTCGGGCCATCCGGCGCGGCGGAGCCGGCGGCCGGCGGGGCGGCAGGCGCAGACGCCGTGCCGCCGTTCCGGGCGATATGTTCGTTGACCAGCGCCAGCCAGGGCGCATCGGCCGGCGACTGCTTCGCCAGCGCCTCGAAGGCGCCGCGTGCCGCCTCCGCCTGTCCCGCCTGCTCCAGGCTCAAGGCAATGTAGAAGCGGGCGCGCGGGTTGTCGGG
>UCFC01000018.1 GCA_900471515.1 Hyphomicrobiales bacterium
CGGCCATTGGCCGCCTTTTTTTATTTCCGTGCCCACAGCACCTTGAAGCGGGCGTTGCGGCAGGTTTCGCCGCTTTCCTTGAAATGCTCCGCCAGCACCGGCTCATAGGGCAGGCCGCGATTGGCGACCAGCATCAGCCGCCCGCCGCCGCGCAGCGCAGAGGCCGCTGTCTTGATCATCGCCTGGCCGAGCGAAGGTTCGGCCGCGTGCCCCTCATGAAATGGCGGGTTCATGATGACGAGATCGTATTTGTCCCGCACCTGCTCGCCCGCCAGGTCGTGCCAGAAGAAGCGCGCAGGCGCGTTCGGGCAGTTCTCTGCCAGATTGGCCCTGGCAGCCTCCAGCGCCTCGTAATTGGCCTCGTAGAGGTCAAGGCGGGCAAGGTTTGGAGACTTCTCGGCCAGCTCGACCGAAAGATAACCCCAGCCGGCACCGAAATCGGCCGCGTCGCCCGTAAAATCGGTCGGCAGGCGCGAGGCGAGAAGCTGCGAGCCGGCATCGAGCCTGTCATGCGAGAACATGCCCGGCGAGGCGATGAAACGGCCTTCGACGCGAACCGGCGACTTGCCGAATTTCGCGACGATTGCGCTGATATCGGCCGGCCGTCCGAACCAGAAGGCGACGCCGTGATATTTCGGCATGTGCTCGATTTCGAGGCCGAAACCTTCCATCCGCTTGCGCAGCGGCTGAATGCCGTCTTCCTTGCCGCCTGCAACGAGGATCAGGCCGCCGGCTTTGACGCGGGAAAGGGCCGTGGCGATATTGGCCTCGTTCTCACCCTTGTGTTTGGTGCAGAGCACCAGCGCGGCATCGTAATCCTCGCCCTCGATCTCCGGCGTGGCCTCGATACGCTGGGCGAGCAACTGCCTGTAGAGCGGCTTGAAGCCCTGCACGGCCGCAAGAGAGGCGGCAAAGCCTTCCGGCAGCGCAAAGCCTGCCTCGGCGCCCAGGAAGAGCACACGCTCGCCTTCGCCGGGAGGCGTGACGGTTTCGCTGGCAAAGGGATGAAAGAGGGTCTTCAGCGTCTCGCGGCTCATGGTCTGGTCCCGTCGTCTGGAGCAATTCCAGGGAAATGCGCTGGCGGTTTTCGTCCGCAACTGCGCAGAGGTCGAATACAAAAAGGGCGCGGGAACAATCCCGCGCCCGGATATCAGAGGAGAAGGCGCGGCTTATTCGGCCGCTTCGTCCTTCTTCTTGTCGCCCTTTTCGGCAGCCGGGATTTCCTGGCCGGTGGCCTGGTCGACGACCTTCATGGAGAGGCGAACCTTGCCGCGCTCGTCGAAGCCGAGCAGCTTGACCCAGACCTTGTCGCCTTCCTTGACGACGTCCTGGGTCTTTGCGACGCGCTCGGAAGCGAGCTGCGAGATGTGGACGAGGCCGTCACGCGCACCGAAGAAGTTGACGAATGCGCCGAAGTCGGCGGTCTTGACGACCGTGCCTTCGTAGATCTGGCCAACTTCCGGCTCGGCGACGATCGAATGGATCCACTTGCGGGCCGCTTCGATTTCCTTGCCCGAAGAAGAGGCGATCTTGACGGTGCCGTCGTCTTCGATGTTGATCTTCGCGCCGGTCTTTTCGACGATTTCACGAATGACCTTGCCGCCGGAGCCGATGACTTCGCGGATCTTGTCGACCGGAATGTTCATGACTTCGATACGCGGTGCGAATTCGCCGAGCTGGCCGCGGCTCTCGGTGATGGCCTTTGCCATTTCGCCGAGAATGTGGGCGCGACCGCTCTGTGCCTGGCTGAGAGCGACCCTCATGATCTCTTCGGTAATACCGGCGATCTTGATGTCCATCTGCAGCGAGGTGATGCCGTCGGCAGTACCCGCAACCTTGAAGTCCATGTCGCCGAGGTGGTCTTCGTCACCTAGAATGTCGGAGAGAACGGCGAAACGGTCGCCTTCGAGGATCAGGCCCATGGCGATACCGGCAACCGGCTTGGCGAGCGGAACGCCGGCATCCATCAGCGCCAGCGAGGTGCCGCAGACGGTTGCCATCGAGGACGAACCGTTGGACTCGGTGATTTCCGAGACGACGCGCAGCGTGTAGGGGAACTGTTCAGCCGACGGCAGCATCGGGTGGATGGCGCGCCATGCGAGCTTGCCATGGCCGATTTCGCGGCGGCCCGGCGAACCCATGCGGCCGGTTTCGCCGACGGAATAGGGCGGGAAGTTGTAGTGGAGCATGAACTGCTCCTTGTACATGCCGGTCAGGCTGTCGACATACTGTTCGTCTTCGCCGGTGCCGAGCGTGGCAACGACGATCGCCTGCGTTTCACCGCGGGTGAAGAGGGCAGAGCCGTGCGTACGCGGAAGCAGGCCGACTTCGGCAACGATCGGGCGAACCGTTTCCAGGTCGCGGCCGTCGATGCGGCTCTTGGTGTCGAGAATGTTCCAGCGGACGATCTTGGCCTGCAGATGCTTGAAGATCGCGCCGACTTCCTCGGCCGTGTACTTGGCCTCGACGCCTTCCGGCAGGAAGTGGGCCTTGACCTTGGCCTTGACGGCGTCCACAGCGGCGTAACGGTCGGCCTTCTGGGTGATCTTATAGGCTTCGCGCAGCTCGGCTTCGAAATGCTTCAGCATCTCGCCTTCGAGTTCGGAATAGTCTTCCGGCTGGAAGTCGCGCGGCTCCTTGGCTGCGACTTCGGCGAGCTTGATGATTGCGTCGAGAACCGGCTGGAAGCCCTTGTGGCCGAACATGACGGCGCCGAGCATGACGTCTTCCGGCAGTTCCTTGGCTTCGGATTCGACCATCAGAACGGCGTCATAGGTGCCGGCAACGACGAGGTCGAGGCTCGACTCGTCCATCTCGTCGAGATGCGGGTTCAGCACGTATTCGCCGTTGATGTAGCCGACGCGAGCGCCGCCGACCGGACCCATGAAGGGAATGCCGGACAGTGTGAGTGCGGCCGAGGTCGCGACCATGGACAGGATGTCCGGATCGTTCTCGAGGTCATGCTGGACGACGGTGACGACGACCTGCGTGTCGTTCTTGTAGCCTTCCGGGAAAAGCGGACGGATCGGGCGGTCGATCAGGCGGGAAACGAGGGTTTCGTTTTCGCTCGGACGGCCCTCGCGCTTGAAGTAGCCGCCGGGGATCTTGCCGGCTGCGTAGGTCTTTTCCTGATAGTTGACCGTCAGCGGGAAGAAGTCCTGGCCGGGCTTCGGAGCCTTGGCGGAAACGACGGTCGCCAGAACGACGGTCTCGCCGTAGGTGGCGAGGACCGCGCCGTCAGCCTGACGGGCGATTTTGCCGGTTTCGAGCTTGAGCGGGCGGCCTGCCCACTCGATTTCTACGGTATGTGTATCGAACATGTCTTGTCCTTCAATGCGGCCGGCGCGCCTTCTCCGTCTGGAGCAGCGCAGGGTCGGCCGCAATCAGTGTGACGTATCACGGGCAAGACAACGGGAAGCTTTGGACGGACGGTTTCCGCTAGAGGAAACCGGGCCAAAGCTCTTGCGAAACTCTGGCCGAAAGCATCCGGCAATCCTGCCCCATGACAGGTCAACGGTTGGTCTGGCAGAACCGGCCCATCCGGGCCTGCCGTCTTTCCATTCACACACATAGCGCGCGCCTGGAAAATGTCATCGGGAGACGTATCCCCGAAAAAACATCCGGCGGGCGAAGAGCTTCGCCCGCCGGAAAATCATTAGCGGCGGATACCCAGGCTGTTGATCAGCTTGGAGTAGCGGGCCTCGTCCTTCTTCTTGAGGTAGTCAAGAAGCGAGCGGCGGCTGGAAACGAGCGTCAGCAGGCCACGGCGGGAATGGTTATCCTTCTTGTGGTCCTTGAAGTGTTCGGTCAGGTTGTTGATGCGCTCGGTCAGGATGGCAACCTGGACTTCCGGAGAACCGGTGTCGCCTTCGGCGGTCGCATATTCCTTGATCAGCGCAGCCTTGCGCTCAGCAGTGATCGACATCGGACAATCCTTTCTATGAGAGGAATTAAAGTCGCCAAAAGCCGGGATGTCGTCCAGCCTTGGCCGCGAATGCAATCGGGGATACCCCTATGCTGGCGCTGCCTATAAACCAAATAAGCGGCAATGGAAAGAGGGGTCCCGATTGCGGCCTGTCAGCGTCCCGCCATGGCGTCCCGGATCATCGCGTCATAACCCGCCGGATCCTGCAGCATGGCGAAATGGCTGGCATCCTTCAGGATGACAAGTTTTGCGCCCGGAATTTCCTTCGCCATCATTTCCGTATGGTCGAGCTTCACAGCCTCGTCATGGTCCCCAATCGCGAGCGTGACCGGCACCGTGATCTTGCCGAGATCGGCTGCCGTCCAGGCGGGCTGCGTCGCCCACATCTCCGAGATCTGGTTGACGAAGGCATCATATTCGTTCGGTGTCGGTGACAGCTTCCTGTAATATTCGCCGGCGACGTTGATATAATCGTTGAAGGTCTTGTTGGTCATGACGTCGGCCTTCACGCCATCGGTCGTCACATTGGCCGCCTGGGCGATGACCCGCGTCAGCTTCTCGGGATTCTTCATCGCCATATCGATGCCGATGATGCCGCCGTCAGACCATCCGACCAGCGTCACCTTGCCGACCTTCAGATAGTCGAGCAACGCCACGTAGTCCGATGTCATCAGGTCATAGCCGAAAGGCTGCTTGCTGCGCGTGGAGCGGCCATGCCCGCGGCTGTCGGCAACGATGACGAGATGGTCTTTTGCAAAATCGGCGACCTGGTGGCCCCAGACATCGGCATTTCCAAGCCCGCCGTGAATGAAGAGGATCGGGTCCCCCTCGCCATATTCGGCGTAATACATCCTGATGTCGTTGATATCGGCCATGCCGCTCGCCTTCGGCGCCGGCATGGGAGGAAAGGCCGGAAGTTCGGCCCAGCGCTCGGCGGATTGAGCGATCGTAATCGTCAGCAGCAGCGAAAAGAACGTCAGCATTCCCAAGGCCATTCTGCGCATATTCTTCCCCTTTGACGGGCCGCCATGGCCCGTCGGGAAAGATATCGCATCACCGTCTTCTGACAATTGCCGCTGTTTGCTACCGTCAGGCGAAAACGCGCTTGGGTCGGAATTCGCCCTGTCCGATCTCGCCGATCGCAATCAGCCTGCCGCGCGCCGTCGCATAGGCCTCGCTTTCGGCAACCGGTGCATCGCGGCCGCGTACCAGGATCGGATTGCCCATCTTGAGGCGGTGCGCCTGGTCATCGCTGATGACAAGGTGGGGCAGGGCCGACAGCGCCTCGCAGGTATCGATCAACAGCGCGTCGAGCGCGGCAAGGCGCTCGTCCATATCCTCGATCTCTTCGAGAGCGGTAAGCTTTGCAAGCGGCACCATCGCCTCCTCGGCAAAGGGTGCGACGAAGGTGCGGCGCAGGCCGGAAATATGCCCGTAGCAGCCGAGTTCGCGGCCGAAATCGCGCGCCAGCGCCCGTACATAGGTACCCTTGCCGCACTCGACCTCGAAATGCGCCGTATTGGCATCCGGGCAGGCAAGAAGTGTGAGGCGATGGACTTCGACTTCGCGCGAGGGGATCTCGACCGCTTCGCCGTCGCGTGCCAGATCATAGGCGCGTTCGCCGGCGATCTTGATGGCGGAGAACTGCGGCGGCACCTGGCTGATCGTGCCGGTATAGTTCGGCAGGATGTCGCGGATCTGCTGCTCGCTCGGGCGCCTGTCGGAACTCTGCGTTACCTCGCCCTCAAGGTCGTCGGTTGCCCGTTCCTCACCCCAGGTCACGGTAAATTCGTAGATCTTGCGGCCGTCCATGACGTAGGGGACGGTTTTGGTGGCGTCGCCGAGCGCGATCGGCAACATGCCGGATGCAAGCGGATCGAGCGTGCCGGCATGGCCGCATTTCTGCGCCTTGAACAGCCATTTGATCTTGGAGACGGCTTCCGTCGAGCCGAAATCCACCGGCTTGTCGAGGATCAGCCAGCCGGAAATCGGCCGGCCCTTGGGTTTGCGTGGTTTGGACATCGGTGTCTTCTGTTATTCGTCGTCACTGTCGAGATCGCGGCTCACCTCGGGCGAACGCAGCAGGTCGTCGATCTTCTTGTAATTGTCAAAGCTGGTGTCATCGCGGAAGCGCACTTCCGGCATGTATTTCATCTGCCTGAGCTGCGGTCCGAGCCGGCCGCGGATGAACTTCGCATTGCGGTTCAGCGCAGCGATGACGACGCTGTGATCGGAAACGCCGAGCGGCGTCACATAGGCGGTCGCGATCTTCAGGTCCGGCGACATGCGCACTTCGGAAATCGAGATCACGGTCGCCTCGATGATATCGTCGCGCACTTCGCCACGCTGCAGCACCTGGGTGATCGCTGCGCGAACCTGTTCGCCGACGCGCAGCATGCGCTGCGAAGGAGCCGAGGATGTGGGTCTTGTTGCCATTGTTCTTTATCCCAAACGGATCGGGCGCCGGACTGGATCATCCGGCGCCCGTCCAAGATTTCGATCTCTATCCGATCAGAGCGTGCGCGTAATGTGTTCCACGCGGAAGCACTCGATCGTGTCGCCGGCGCGGATGTCTTCGTAATTCTCGAAGGCCATGCCGCATTCCTGACCGACCGGCACTTCCGAGACTTCGTCCTTGAAGCGCTTGAGCGTCTTGAGCTTGCCTTCGTGGATGACGACGTTGTCGCGGATGAGGCGCACGCCCGCACCACGCTCGACCTTGCCTTCGGTGACGCGGCAACCGGCGACCTTGCCGACCTTGGTGATGTTGAACACTTCCAGGATCTCGGCATTGCCGAGGAAGGTTTCGCGGCGTTCCGGCGATAGCAGGCCCGACATCGCTGCCTTCACGTCGTCCACGAGGTCGTAGATGATGTTGTAGTAGCGGATTTCGATGCCCTGGCGCTCGGCGAGCGTCCGAGCCTGCGAATTGGCGCGCACGTTGAAGCCGATAATGGCGGCGCCGGAGGCTTCGGCGAGCGAGATATCCGATTCCGTCACACCGCCGACCGCCGAATGCACGATACGGGCGCGCACTTCGTCGGTGCCGAGCTTTTCGAGGGCGCCGGCAATCGCTTCGATCGAACCCTGCACGTCACCCTTGATGACGAGCGGGAATTCCTTGACGCCTGCCGTCTGCAGCTGGCTCATCATCTGTTCCAGCGAGCCGCGCTGGCCCGAATGACGGGCGGCGGCCTTGTCGCGGGCGAGACGCTGGCGATATTCCGAGATCTCGCGGGCGCGGCTCTCGTTCTCGACGACGGCGAACTTGTCGCCGGCCTGCGGCGTGCCGGAAAGGCCGAGCACCTCGACGGGCATGGCCGGCGGCGCTTCCTTCATATGTTCGCCCTTGTCGTTGACGAGGGCGCGCACACGACCCCAGACGTCGCCGGCGACGATGATCTGGCCGGGCTTCAGCGTACCGTTCTGAACGAGAACCGTGGCGACCGAGCCGCGGCCGCGGTCGAGCTGGGCTTCGATGACGGTGCCTTCCGCGGTGCGGTTCGGATTGGCCTTGAGGTCAAGGATTTCCGCCTGCAGCAGCACGGCTTCGAGCAGCTTGTCAAGGTTCTTGCCGGTCTTGGCCGACACTTCGACGTCGAGCGTTTCACCGCCCATCGATTCCACGAAGACTTCGTACTGCAGAAGCTGGTTGCGCACCTTCTGCGGATCGGCTTCGTGTTTGTCGATCTTGTTGATCGCCACGATGATCGGAACACCGGCTGCCTTGGCGTGATTGATCGATTCGATCGTCTGCGGCATGACGCTGTCGTCAGCCGCGACCACCAGGATCGCAATATCGGTCGCCTGCGCGCCGCGGGCACGCATGGCCGTGAAGGCAGCGTGGCCGGGAGTATCGATGAAGGTGATCTTCTGGCCGTTCTGCTCCACCTGATAGGCGCCGATATGCTGCGTGATGCCGCCGGCTTCCCCGGCAACCACGTTGGCATGGCGGATGGCGTCGAGCAGCGAGGTCTTGCCGTGGTCGACGTGGCCCATGATGGTCACGACGGGCGGGCGTGAAACGCGGTCGCCTTCGACGTCTGCAATGTTGAAGATGCCGAGTTCGACGTCGGATTCGGAAACGCGCTTGACCGTGTGGCCGAATTCGCCGGCGATGAGTTCTGCAAGGTCGGCGTCGATGACGTCGCCCGGCTTCATCATCTGGCCCTCCTTCATCAGGAACTTGATGACGTCGACGGCGCGTTCGGACATGCGCTGCGACAGTTCCTGAATGGTGATGGTCTCAGGCAGAACGACTTCGCGGGAAATCTTCTCGCGCGTTTCCTGCATCTGGCTGCGGCGGAACTTCTCCTGGCGGCGACGCATGGAAGCAAGCGAACGGCCGCGTGCGCCGCCTTCGTCGTCCACGTCGGCGGTCGTTACGGTCAGCTTGCCGCGGCGGCGATCGTCTTCGCCCTTCGGGCGCGTTGTCGCGGGTTTTGCGGGCTCCGGACGAATCGGGCGGCCGCGAACCGGACCACCGCGTGCGGGGCCGCGATCGTCGTCGTCGGATTCCTCACGGCGGCCGCGAAGGCCTGCCGGTGCGCCGGCAGCGGGCCGGGCCGTGGAAGGCGACGGAGCCGCTTCCGGACGGCGTGCAGCCGGTGCCGGCTGTTGCGGACGCGGAGTTTCGACGCGTGCTTCGGCAACGGGAGCGGCAGGTGCGGATGCTTCCGCGACCGTTGCCGTTGCGGCAGCAGCTGCCGCCTCGGCCTGGCGCGCAGCCTCCTCGGCGGCGCGGCGCTTGGCCTCCTCCGCCTCGGCAGCCTGACGTGCGGCCTCTTCGGCGGCGCGGCGCTTTTCGTCCTCGGCGCGGCGGATGGCGTCCTGTGCGTCACGGGCCTGCGCTTCGGCGAGCGCGCGGCGGCGGGCATCCATTTCCTCGGGCGAGAGATGGTTCAGAACGACGGGGCGCGGGCGATCCTGCTGGCGCTGCGGCTGGTAGGATTGCTGCGGACGCTGGTTGGTCTGCTGCGGGCGCGGGTCGTTCTGGCTGCCCGGCTGGTGGATGCGCGGAGCCTGGGCCGGCTGCTGCGGGCGAGCCTGCACGGGCGCCGGCGCCGGTTCGGGCGCGCGCACCGGAGCTGCGGGAGCCGGCGTCATCGGCTTTTCGTCTTCAGGGCGCATCGGGCGCCGCTTGCGGGTCTCGACGACGACCGCCTTGGTGCGACCGCGACCCATATCCTGGCGAACGGTACCCTGGCTCATCCCTGATGGTTTCAGGGTGAGGGTCTTCTTCCCCGTTACGCTGAGTGTCTTGTCGTCGTTGCTGTCGGTCATTCGTTCCCGTTCCTTCGGACAGGGAACGATGAGGCCATCACACCCTGTCAATCACATACAATCGGTCAATGATATGGGGGCCGGCTTCCGCCGGTGACCGTATCATTGTTTCTGCTGGCCAGCGCCGCCCGCTGCCCGGGACTGACCGCCGTTACGGTACTGTTCGAGCATCTTTGCGCGCTTCACTACACCCTCACCTGCCTGCCCTGCAAGCACTGCGGCATGGATAAAAGCATTCTGGCCCATCACCCCTTCCATTTCGCCCTCCGAGAAGAGACGGAAGGAAGGTATTTCCTCCTCGGTTTCCATTCCGAGGCGCCAGGCCTTGCGGGCCTGGTCTATCTTTCTGACACCGTCGGCTGCGGCATCCGTCGAATGGAACACGGCAAGCGCAGCTCCGCTGCGGATTGCGGCATCCACCTTGGCCGAGCCGGTGACGAGCTGGCCCGCCTTGCGCGCCATGTTCATCATCTGCAGGAGCTGGTGCAGAAGCAGCCGCTCCACGCGCTCGCCGAGGTCGTCGGCTGCCTTCACATCGGCCTTGAGGGCGCGGGCGAAGAGCTTCTTCGCCACCGCCTTGTCGACCAGCGACCGGTCCATCTTCACCCAGCAGCCGCGTCCCGGCAGCTCGCGCTTCAGGTCCGGCACCACTGTCCCGTCGGGGGCAGCCACGAAGCGGATCAGCTCGTCCGGCGATCCGCTTTCGCGCGATGCGATGCACATGCGGCCGTTCACGTCGTAACCTGCAAGATCGTCGTCCTCAGGAGATGTGTCCGGCGTCGCCGTCATTATGCGTCCTGCTCGGCAGCGTCGGCCTCAACGGCTTCTGCTTCCTTCGCAAGGTCTTCCTCGGTGATCCAGCCGGCGAGCAGGCGAGCCTGCACGACCATCTGTTCGGCTTCGACGCGCGAAACGTCGAACTTCGAGAACAGACCCTCGAATTTCTTGGTTTCGCCGTTCTTGCGTTCCGTCCAGCCGACGAGGTCGTCGGCTGCGCAGCCTGCGAAGTCCTCGATCGACTTGATGCCGTCCTCGCCGAGCGCGACCATCATCTGGGCGGTCATGCCGTCGATCTGGCGCAGCTCGTCGGAAACGCCGAGCGCCTTGCGCTTCTCGTCCATTTCGGCTTCGAGCTTCTCGAGGTATTCGCGGGCGCGGGTCTGGATTTCCTGCGCCGTGTCTTCGTCGAAACCGTCGATCGAGGAGATTTCGTCGAGATCGACATAGGCCAGTTCCTCGACGGCGGCAAAGCCTTCCGAAGCCAGAACCTGGCCGACCATCTCGTCGACATCGAGCGCGTCCATGAAGAGGTTGGTGCGTTCGTTGAATTCCTTCTGACGGCGCTCGGACTCTTCGGCTTCCGTCATGATGTCGATATCCCAGCCCGTCAGCTGCGAGGCCAGGCGAACGTTCTGGCCGCGGCGGCCGATGGCGAGCGAAAGCTGCTCGTCCGGCACGACCACTTCGATGCGCTCTGCATCCTCGTCGAGAACGACCTTGGCGACTTCGGCCGGCTGCAGGGCGTTGACGACGAAGGTCGCCGGGTCCTGCGACCAGGGAATGATATCGATCTTTTCGCCCTGGAGCTCGCCGACGACGGCCTGGACGCGCGAACCGCGCATACCGACGCAGGCGCCGACCGGATCGATCGAGCTGTCGTTCGAGATCACGGCGATCTTGGCGCGCGAGCCTGGATCGCGGGCAACCGACTTCACCTGGATGATGCCGTCGTAGATTTCCGGCACCTCCATGGTGAAGAGCTTCACCATGAACTGCGGATGCGTGCGCGACAGGAAGATCTGCGGGCCGCGCTGTTCGCGGCGCACGTCGTAGACATAGGCGCGGACGCGATCGCCGTAACGCACGTTCTCGCGCGGGATCATTTCGTCGCGGCGGATGATGCCTTCGCCACGGCCGAGATCGACGATGACGTTGCCATATTCGACACGCTTGACGGTGCCGTTGACGATTTCGCCGACGCGATCCTTGAATTCGTCGAACTGGCGGTCACGCTCGGCTTCGCGCACCTTCTGCACGATCACCTGCTTGGCCGACTGCGCGGCGATACGGCCGAAATCCATCGGCGGCAGCGGATCGGCGATGAAGTCGCCGATGGCGGCGTCCGGGTTCCGGTCGCGGGCAAGCTCCAGCGGGATCTGCGTGGAATAGTCCTCGGCCTTCTCGACAACTTCGAGCAGGCGCTGCAGGCGGATTTCGCCGGTCTTCGGATTGATGTCGGCGCGGATGTTGGATTCGGTACCGTAACGGGAACGCGCCGCCTTCTGGATGGCATCGGCCATCGCGGCAAGCACGATTTCGCGGTCGATGACCTTTTCGCGCGCCACTGCATCTGCGATCTGCAGAAGTTCGAGCCGGTTTGCACTGACTGCCATTGTTCTGTTTCTCCGTCCTTGACTACCCGGGTTCCCGTCCCTGGAGTTTACGTTGATCGGTTATTCTTCGTCGTCCGCTTCGTTCTGGTTCGCAGCCTGCGCCTTTGCCAGCTTGTCGGCGCGCAATGCATCGCGGATCAGATCGTCGGTCAGAATGAGTTTGGCATCGCTAAGCGCGGTGAAGGGGATGACGACCTTCTGTTCCTCGCCGTAGGCAACCTGATCGCGTTCGATCGTAAACCCGTCGGCGTCCGCTTCGACGATCTTGCCGCGAAAGCGCTTGCGATTGCCGATCATGATCGACGTTTCGCACTTTACCAGGTGGCCCTGCCAGCGGGTAAAATCGGATTTCCGCACCAGAGGGCGGTCGATACCCGGCGAAGACACTTCCAGATGATACTCTTTATCGATCGGATCTTCCACATCGAGCACCGGAGAAATCGCCATGGAAACCTGCTCGCAGTCCTCGACGGTCATCGTGCCGTCGTTCTTCTCGGCCATGACCTGCATCGTCATGCCGTTCTGATTGAGCATGCGCACGCGAATGAGGCGGAAGCCCATGTCGACGAGCACGGGTTCGATGATATCGGCGAGGCGCTGGTCAAGCCCGGTCTCGGTGATCAGCCGCGGCTCACGTTCATTGTCTGCGTTTGTCAGATCCGACAAGCGGTGCGCTCCCTGCAATTTCTGGCATTCGGGGTGATCGCGCTAATAAAAAAGAGCGGGTCCTTGCGGCCCACTCTTCATCGTACGATCAAGAATTTGAGTGCCATATAGTCCCGTTTTTCCGAAATTGCAAGGTCGGCGCCAATTCCGCCGCTTAAGGCCCGGAAGTATCGGCTAACCTATGGCGGGCGCTCGTCTTCCGCATATAGTGCTGGTGCGGCTGAACGACAAAGCGGGGGGAAGCTTGGCTGACACTTCATCGACATTTGCGCCTTTGCGGCACGAAACCTACCGTACCATCTGGTTTGCAAGCATCGCCTCGAATTTCGGCGGCCTGATCCAGGCCGTCGGCGCCGCCTGGATGATGACGAGCATCACCGCATCCGAGGATATGGTGGCCCTGGTGCAGACGTCGACCGCTTTGCCGATCATGCTGTTCTCGCTCGTATCGGGTGCGCTCGCGGACAATTATGACCGGCGCCGGATCATGCTGACCGCACAATCGGCAATGCTCGTCATCTCGATCCTGTTGACGGCCTTTGCCCTGCTCGGCTGGATGACGCCCGGCCTGTTGCTCTTCTTCACCTTTCTCCTCGGCTGCGGCACGGCGCTCAACAATCCCTCCTGGCAGGCCTCGGTCGGCGACATGGTGCCGCGCGCCGATCTGCCGGGCGCGGTCACGCTGAACAGCATGGGCTTCAATATCACCCGCAGCGTCGGGCCGGCGATCGGCGGCGCCATCGTCGCCGCCGCCGGTGCCGCTGCCGCCTTTGCGGTAAATGCGCTGAGTTATATTGCCCTCATCTACGCATTGTTCCGCTGGCGGCCGACCACGCCCGCCTCGACGCTGCCGCGCGAAACGCTCGGCAGCGCCATTTTTGCCGGCATGCGTTACGTCTCCATGTCGCCCAATCTCGAGAAGATCCTCCTGCGCGGGCTCGTGTTCGGCATCGGCGCGAGCTCCATCCAGGCGCTGCTGCCCGTTGTCGCGCTCGATCTGGTCTCGGGAGGGCCGTTGACCTACGGTTTCATGCTCGGCGCCTTTGGCATCGGTGCCATTGGCGGCGCCGTGGCCAGTGCCCGGCTGCGCCAAATGGTTTCCAGCGAGGCGATCATCCGCATGGCCTTTCTGGGCTTTGCCTTCAGTGCCGTCGTCGCGGCCCTCAGCCCAAGCGCCCTGCTCACCTCGGCCGGGCTGTTTGTCGCCGGCGCCTGCTGGGTTTCGGCGCTTTCGCTCTTCAACACCATTGTCCAGCTGTCGACGCCGCGCTGGGTGGTTGGCCGCTCCCTGTCGCTTTACCAGACCGTCACCTTCGGCGGCATTGCCGGCGGAAGCTGGCTCTGGGGTATTGCGGCCGACCGCTATGGCCTGTCGAATGCGCTGCTGATGTCGGCCGTGGTCCTGCTGCTTGGCGTCGTCATCGGCCTGCGCTTCTCCATGCCGGCTTTCGCCTCGCTCAATCTCGATCCGCTGAACCGCTTCATCGAGCCGGCCCTTGGCCTCGATATTACCCCCCGCAGCGGTCCGATCGTCATCCAGGTCGATTATCAGATTGCGGATGATGACCTGGCCGAATTCATGATGCTGATGGGAGAGCGGCGTCGCATTCGCATCCGTGATGGCGCCCGCAACTGGGCCTTGATGCGCGATCTGGAAAATCCCGGTCTCTGGACGGAAACCTACCACACGCCGACCTGGGTCGAATATATCCGGCACAACCAGCGCCGGACCCAGGCCGACGCCGAGAATACCGATCGGCTGCGCGCTCTGCATCGCGGCGAAGGCCTGCCGCATGTCCACCGCATGATCGAGCGCCAGGCCATTCCGCCTGTCGACGACGTCTTTCACAAGGCGCCGATCGATTTCCATCATTGAGGTCCGGCGGATCGTCGGCGTCGGCCTTTACTTCAGCCTGCCCTTCATCGCCGCTTCGGGAAAGCAGGTGGGCTCCATGCCGTTCTTTTCCTGCCACTGGCCGATCGAGCGGCGCGTCTTGTAGCCGGGCAGTCCGTCCGAACCGCCGACATCGTAGCCCTGCCGCTCGAGCGCACGCTGCATGGCGGCGACGTCGGAGCGCAGCATCCTGCCGACATCGCCCCATTGACCCTGGAAGGCACCGGCGCCGAAGGCGATGCGGTCGGCGAGATTGCCGATGTAAAGGGCGTAAAGGTCGGAATTATTGTACTCTTTGATGATGTAGAAATTCGGTGTGACGATGAACTCCGGTCCGTCACGCCCGGCCGGCACGAGCATCATTGCCTGTGCTTTCAGCTCGCCGGACGGGAAGCCCTTGCCGGAAATGCGGCTGATGCCGAGCGAGGCCCAGTGGGAGAGGGGCTTGGCAAGATCCGGCCCTTCCTGCGCGCAGGAGACGGCTTGCGGGATGGTCACTTCGAAACCCCAGTCGCGGCCGCGCTGCCAGCCTTTTTTCACGAGGAAGTTGGCAATCGAGGCAAGCGTGTCGGGAACCGATGTCCAGATGTTGCGATGACCGTCGCCATCGAAATCGACGGCATATTTCAGGTAGCTGGTCGGCATGAATTGCGGCTGGCCGAGCGCTCCCGCCGACGACCCCTTGAAGTCCGCGGGGCTCACGTCGCCGCCGTCGAGAATATGCAGCGCGGCGATCAGCTCCATGCGGAACATGTCCTTGCGCGTCGACATAAAGGCTTTTGTCGCCAGTACCTTGATCGCCGAATTCGGGATTTTCGCCGCACCGAATCCGGTCTCGCGCCCCCAGATCGCCAGCACGATCGAACCCGGCACGCCATAGGTCTTCTCAATGCGGTTCAGTGTCGATGCATATTGCGAGGCAAAGCCGCGCCCGGTCATGGCAAGCCGCTTCAGGCGATCCTCGTTGAAATAGGGGCCGGGCGAGGAAAATTCGGCCTGGGTCTGCTTCTGCTCCTTGGGCGGCGGAAAGCCGGGAGGGGCGAGATCGCTCAGGCTCCAGTCCAGTTCGACGCCGGCAAAGGCGGCCCGGAATGTTTTTTCCGATATGCCGTTCTTCTTGGCATCGGGCCAGAGGTCGGCCTGGACCCATTTCTCGAATCGCGTTTCGATGTCGGCTTTCGAAGGGGCGGCATGGGAGGGCAGAGCGTAAAGCGCCAGCAGGGCGGCGCCTGCCAACAGAAGCCGGCCAAGGAAACGTTCGTTCATGTGACCCCCTTTGAGCAATTCCGGAAAAGCCGTGTGGCGGCGTTGCGTTCGGAAATGCGTAAAAACAATGATCTAGGGATTTTCCCGTCTTGAAATGTCCTAGATCGCCGTGCGTGCCCGAAGTGCTGCCGACAGCGTTCCCTCGTCCAGATAGTCGAGCTCGCCCCCCACGGGCACGCCATGCGCCAGGCGCGTGATCTTCACATTGAGGTCTGCGAGCTGGTCGGTGATATAATGCGCCGTCGTCTGTCCCTCGACGGTCGCATTCACGGCGATGATGATTTCCTTGACGCCGCCTTCGCCGACGCGGTTGATCAACCCGCGGATATTGAGGTCGTCAGGCCCGACGCCGTCGAGCGGCGAGAGCGTGCCGCCAAGCACATGATAGGCGGCGTTCAGCGCGCCGGCCCGTTCCAGCGCCCAGAGGTCGGAAACATCTTCGACGACGATAATCACGGACTGGTCGCGCTGCGCATCGGTGCAGACCGTGCAGGGATCGACCGTATCGACATTGCCGCAGCGCGAGCAGATCTTCACCTTGTCATAGGCCTCACCCATCGCATGCGACAGCGGACCGAGAAGCTGGTCCTTCTTCTTGATGAGATGCAGCGCCGCCCGCCGCGCCGAGCGCGGCCCAAGGCCCGGCACTTTCGCCAGAAGCTGGATCAGTTTTTCGATTTCGGGGCCGGTGACTCGCTTTGCCATGCGCCGTTATTAACTGATATGGAACGAAAACGGAATCGCCGAAGGATCGCCAGACCGATGAAAATCCTCGCCGTCTGTCGCGGCAGCGCCGAGAGGCTGCCGGGCAAGAGCTACAGGACCGGTATCTTCAAGCACGCCGTCGCCGGCGGCGTCATGATCGATGCCGAAGGCCTCGTCGGCGATGCCATCTGCAACAGGAAACATCACGGCGGCGTCGATCAGGCCGTCTATCTGGAAGGTTCTGCCAGCCTCGACTGGTGGGCGAGCCAATTCGGCCACCCGGTCGAGCCGGGCACTTTCGGCGAGAATCTCGTCATCGAAGGGCTCGATAACCGCGATGTCGCGGTTGGCGACCGTTTCATGACGGGCGAAGTGATCCTCGAAGCCACCTCTTGCCGCATACCCTGCGCTACGTTTGCCGCAAGGATGAACGATCCGAAATTCGTCAAGCGCTACACCCGGGCAGCCCGCCCCGGCATCTATTGCCGCGTGATATCAAACGGAATCGTCGAGGCCGGAATGCCGGTCGACCATAGACCCTTTTCCGGCGCCCGGGTCACGATGCCGGAAATGATGGAAACCTTCGGGCGCCGGCTTTCCGCCGCAGATCGCAGCCGCTATCTGGCCGCACCCATTCACTACAAGCTGCGCGACCTGCTGGAAGCCCAGGCATAGAGTTCAGCGCATCGCAATCGTGACGGCAGCTCCCGCCATCGTTCCGGCACTCACCCGGTTGGCGATCCGTACGGCGCGCCGGCTCTTCAGCAAAGCGCGTGCCTTTGCGGCAAGCAACATCCAGCTGAAATCGACGATGGCCAGAACGACGAACAGGGTAACGACAAGCTCGGCCCAGCCGGCGAGCGATACTGAGGGGATGTCGATGATCGACGGCAGAAGCGCCACGTAGAACATCATGATCTTCGGATTGCCGAGCGCAATCGCGAGACCCGTCAGAAACATCCGGCCGCGCGAACGCTGCTGCGGCAATTCCTCTTCCTCGACATCGGCTTTGGCAAACCACATCCGCCAGGCGAGATAGAGAAGATAGAGCACGCCGAGCCACTTGATGACGACGAAGACGTGATAGAAGCTTTCGGCAATCGCCGAAAGGCCGGCAATGGCGCAGGTCAGCCAGACCGCATCCCCGGCCCACATGCCGAACAGGAAGGGCAGCACGTCACGCGCACCCTTCGAGATGACGCGGGCAACAAGCGCCGCAACGCTTGGTCCCGGTGTTCCCGCAGCAATGAAAAGGGCGCCGGCGAAAACCAGCAGCGTCGTTACCGTCATCATCTCCCGTTTCCTCCTCCGGGGTCAGTCATACCGGATCAATCGATGAGATCAGAACGGCAGCTTGAAGCCGGGCGGGATCGGCAGGCCGGCGGTCAGCGCCTTGGTCTTTTCGGCAGCGATGGCTTCGGCCTTGTCCTTGGCGTCCTTATGGGCGGCAACGATCAGGTCCTCGAGGATTTCGACATCGTCTTCCTTGAAAAGGGAAGGGTCGATCTTCAGGCTCTTGAGTTCGCCCTTGCCGGAGATGACGACGGTGACGAGCCCGCCGCCGGCCTTGCCTTCGGCAGTCAGCTCGGCGATCTCGGCCTGCATCTGCTCCATCTTGGCCTGCATTTCCTTGACTTTGCCCATCATGCCCATGATGTCGCGCATCGTCTTCTCCTTCTTGAAATCAAAATTCTATGTCGTCGCCGGGCAGGATATCGCCCTCTTCGGATTCGGCAGCGGCAGGTGGCTTGATGTCCTCCGCTTCCTCCTCCGGCGACGGTGCGCGCACGCGCACGTCGATGATCTTGGCGCCCGGAAACTGGGCCAGAATCGCCGCGACGTCGGGATCCTGACGTGCGTCGCTGACCCGCTGTTCCTGTGCTTTTGCCTCCGCCTCCACCATCGTCGGCCCGCCTTCTTCGCGGCTGGTGCTGACGATCCAGTGGATTCCGGTCCATTCCTTGAGCTTGACGGCAAGCTCGTTGAGCAGCGTACCCGGCGCGCCCTCGGTAAGGTTCACATCCAGCCGGCCGGGCTCGATACGCACCGGCCGCACGAAATTGCGCACCAGCGCCTTCAGCTTGACGTCCCGCTTCTCGGTGGCGAGGTCGACGATATCGCCGATCGAATTGACCGGCACGAGCGGCGTCGGCGCTTCGGCCGGCTTCGTCTCGACGCGGCCGATATTCTGCGGCTCGGGGTTGGGCACGGCCCGCAGCATCGCGGTCGGTCCCGAAGGTTGCGGCCGCGGCGCAGGCTCGGGAGTCCGTGCCGTCACATTCGTCTGGTAGGGAACGCGCGTGCCGCCGCCATTGCCCGAGGGCGCAGACGGAGACGGGCGTGGCGCGCCGCCGTCGCTGGAAAATTCTGCGAGCCGGCGCGCCGCATCTTCGGGTGCGGGCAGATGTGCTGCGTGTGCCAGTCGGATCAGCACCATCTCGGCCGCGCCCGCCGTGCGCGAAGAGTTCTCCGTCTCCGGAATACCCTTGAGCAGCATCTGCCAGATGCGCGACAGCGTGGTGACGGCAACTCCTTGCGCGAATTCGGCCGCCTTGGTGCGCTCCACTTCGCTGAGCGAGGGATCGTTTGCGGCATCGGGCACATATTTCAGCCGTGTCACCAGATGCGTGAAATCGGCAAGGTCCGTCAGCACCACGACCGGGTTGGCGCCCGCCTCGTACTGGCTCTGGAATTCGTTGAGCGCACTTGCGACATCGCCGCGCACGATATGCTGGAAAAGGTCGACGATGCGGGCGCGGTCGGCAAGGCCAAGCATGCCGCGCACGGCTTCCGCCTGCACCACGCCGCCGCCATGGGCGATCGCCTGGTCCATCAGCGACAGGCCGTCACGCGCCGAGCCCTCGGCAGCGCGCGCGATCATCGCCAGCGCATCCGGCTCCGCCTCGATGCCTTCCTTGGCGGCGATCGTCGAGAACAGGCCGACGAGATCGGAGGCGCTGATGCGGCGCAGGTCGAAACGCTGGCAGCGGGAGAGAACGGTAATCGGAACCTTGCGGATTTCCGTCGTCGCGAAGATGAATTTCACATGTTCCGGCGGCTCTTCGAGCGTCTTCAACAGCCCGTTGAAGGCGGCTGTCGACAGCATGTGCACTTCGTCGATGATATAGACCTTGAAGCGCGCCGAAACCGGCCGGTAGCGCACCTGCTCGATGATCTCGCGGATATCGTCGATGCCGGTATGCGAGGCGGCGTCCATCTCGATCACGTCGACATGGCGGCCTTCCATGATCGCCTGGCAATGTTCGCCCGGCACCCGAAGGTCGATCGTCGGCTTGTCGATCTCGGCCGTCTTGTAGTTCAGCGCGCGCGCCAGAATGCGCGCCGTCGTCGTCTTGCCCACGCCGCGAACGCCGGTCAGCATATAGGCCTGCGCGATGCGGCCCGTCTCGAAAGCGTTGGTCAGCGTACGGACCATCGGCTCCTGGCCGACCATCAGGTCCGTAAAATCCTTGGGGCGGTATTTGCGTGCCAGCACCCGGTATCCGGTGCCCGTCGAGGCGGCATCTTGTGATTGTCGCTCGGTGTCGCTCATCGCCCTGCTTATGCCCGAAAGCCCGGGCTTCTTGGAAGAGAAGGTGGGAGGCTGGCACGATGACCCGTGCCGGGGCTCGTTAGGGCTGCTTCCTTCCGGACCTGACCCGGTTGGCGAGTGGCTCGTCCACCACCAACCTCCCGGATGCACATATCGGCAAAAACGTCATCAAAAGCAAGCCAAGCTCCGAAAAAACTGCTAGTCCATTGGAAAACATGAGGAGAATGCCCTTGAGCGATTTCGTGCTCGACCCCAGGCTCGACAGTGACAGCACCAGCATCCTGGTGATCGGCCTGTGCGACGTCAGGCTGTCGAAGGACGCCCGTTGGCCCTGGCTGATCCTGGTGCCGCGCCGGGCCGGCATTACGGAGATATTCGAGCTGACCCCGCTCGACCAGGTGCTGCTGACCTTCGAGATCGATCTCGTCGCCGCAGCGCTCAAGAAGATCACCGGCGCCACAAAAATCAATGTCGGGGCTCTTGGCAATATCGTCCGCCAGCTTCATGTTCATGTCATTGCGCGTTCCGAAGGCGATGCGAACTGGCCGGGTCCCGTCTGGGGTTTCGGCAAGGCCGAGCCTTACGAGGAGGCAACAAGAAACGAATTCATAGTAAAGCTGCGGGAAGCCCTTTCACCATGAGTCATTCGCTTTTCGATTCGGATGTACCGCATCCGGAACCCAGCAATCTCACCGCCTTTGCCGCCAACGACCTGAACCGCGACAGCGAGCATCGCGACGAGGGCTCGGTCGAAAAGGCGCTTGCCCGCGAAGGCACCCATATTTTCGCCTTCGCCAAGGACAAGCTGGTGCTCAAGCATGATGGCCAGGTGCTCGATCCGCTCTTTGCCCGCTATGAACTGCAGGAACTGAAGCCGAACTGGGACGAAACCGTGCTGCTTGGCTATCGCAAGACCGGCGAACCGCGCCTTGCCGTGCCTGTCGGCATCGATGTCGATGATATGGCAAGCCAGTACAAGCCCGTCGACGGCCGTTCGCTCTTCCGCGACGAGCTGGTCGACGAGATGCTGCTTGGCGAATTCGCGCAGGCAGCAAGCCTCATCCGCTGGAACAGCGACAACCAGTTCTGCGGCCGCTGCGGCTCGGCCATGGAAATTCACATCGGCGGCTACAAGCGGGTCTGCACCGCCTGCGAGCACATGATCTTCCCGCGGACCGACCCCGTCGTCATCATGCTGACGATCGACGAGGAGCGCGATCTCTGCCTGCTCGGCCGCAGCCCGCATTTTGCGCCGGGCATGTATTCCTGTCTGGCGGGCTTCCTGGAGCCCGGCGAAACCATCGAGAATGCCGTCCGCCGCGAAACGCTGGAAGAATCCGGTATCAGGACCGGCCGTATCCGCTACCATGCTTCCCAGCCCTGGCCGATGCCGCATTCCCTGATGATCGGCTGTTATGCCGAGGCGAAGTCGCGCGATATTCACCGCGACGAGACGGAGCTCGAGGATT
The DNA here is from genome assembly GCA_900471515.1 of Hyphomicrobiales bacterium. Lineage (GTDB taxonomy): Bacteria > Pseudomonadota > Alphaproteobacteria > Rhizobiales > Rhizobiaceae > Rhizobium. The sequence continues at coordinate 21,155 of UCFC01000018.1, forward strand.
GCCGCTGGTTCACCCGCGAGGAAACCGTCGAAATGCTGGAGCGCCCCGGCGCCAATGGCAAGGCGCCGCCGCCGAAGGGCGCAATTGCCCATCGCCTGATGCGCGATTGGGTCGAATGGAAACGTTAGGCAGGCGCTGCAAGGTGGGGATGATCGACGTCCGGCCGGCCTGCATGAGGTCATAGCGATGGTGGCCCGTTCCGAACGGCTGCTGACCCTGCTTCAGACGCTCCGGCGCTACCGGCGACCGGTCACGGGTACCGTGCTGGCCGAAGAAACGGGCGTCAGTCTGCGCACGCTCTACCGCGATATTGCGAGCCTTCAGGCGCAGGGCGCCATGATCGAGGGCGAGGCCGGCATAGGATATGTGCTCAAACCCGGCTTCATGCTGCCGCCGATGATGTTTTCCGAGGAGGAGCTGGAAGCGCTGGTGCTCGGCTCCCGCTGGGTGGCGCGCGCCGCAGAGCCGCGCCTTGCCAATGCCGGCGCCGATGCGCTGGCCAAGATCGCGGCCGTGCTGCCGCCCGACATGCGCGAAATGGTCGATTCGGCCACGCTTTTTGTCGGCCGCAAACGGCAGGATGAAGACAAGGCGGATGTTTCGGCCATCCGCAAGGCGATCCGCCTGGAGCGCATCCTCGAGCTGCATTACGGCGACGAGCAGGGGCGTATCTCCCGGCGTCGTGTCTGGCCCTTCGCGCTCGGTTATTTCGAGCATGTGCGCATCATCATGGCCTGGTGCGAACTGCGCCAGGATTTCCGTCATTTCCGCACCGATCGCATCATCGACATGACGATCCACGACACGCGTTATCCGCGCCGCCGCACCGTGCTCCTCAAGGAATGGCGCGACACGCAGGATACGCCGATCGAACATTGACGCTACTGCCATAAACTGTCAGCAGGCAACGCTATTATCGGTACCAGTCCAGCAGGAAGGAGTACTGATCATGGGAATGCCTCAAGTCGTTCAATATACCGGCCGTCGTACGTCCGTCGAAGCCGGAAAAACCCTTCGTTTTCGTCTGGTGCGCCTGTTTGTGTACAGGCTCGTGACACAGTCATCGCGCCGTCCGCGCCTTGATCTCCAGACGATGCCGGCATGGCACAAGCGTGATCTCGGCTTCAATGACGGACAGGACTGGCGCGTCGGCGACGACCTTTTTCGCTGAAGCCGCCAGCAGGCATCACAAACATTCCTCCCGGTAAGAAACGGCGCTCTCTGTGGCGCCGTTTTTTGGAGACATGCTGCCATAAACTGGCAGCATGTGCTTTCGACCGGGCATCTTTCAACCCCAATGGAGAACCGAAATGGCCAGTCCCAATCTCATTATCCTCTATGTGAAGGATCCCGCCGAAAGCGCAGCCTTCTATCGCAATATCCTGAGCCGAGAACCCGCCGTGGAAGCACCGAATTTCGTTGCCTTCCCGCTCGATGGCGGGTTCACTCTCGGTCTCTGGCGCCGCAGCAGCGTCGAACCGCAGCCGTCCGCCATCGGCAATCGTGGCGAGGTCGCCTTCATGGTCGATGGAGAAAATGCCGTCGCAAAACAGTATGAAGACTGGCGCAGCCGCGGCCTGCCTTTCGCTCAGGATCTGACCGAACTCGATTTCGGCCCGACCTTCGTGGTGCTGGATCCGGATGGGCACCGGCTGCGCGTTTGTGAGCCGGATAAATAAGATGGCTATGCCCGGAGCCTCACCGATCGCCTCGGTGAGGCCCTGATGATGCCTAGAGGACGCCTCGCATCGGATGGCCCTTGTAAACGCCGAGAATACGAACCTTCTCGGAGAAGAAGCGCAGTTCTTCCAGCGCCCGGCGCACGTTCGCGTCGTTCGGGTGGCCCTCGATATCGGCGTAGAACTGTGTCGCCACGAACCTGCCGCCGAGCTGGTAGCTTTCCAGTTTCGTCATGTTGATGTTGTTGGTGGCAAAGCCGCCGAGCGCCTTGTAAAGGGCGGCCGGAATGTTGCGGACGTTGAAGACGAAGGTGGTGACGATCTTCTCGTCGCTGGCAGAGCGCTCCGCCCATTCTTCGTCGCGCGACAGTACCACGAAGCGGGTCACGTTGTTTTCCGTGTCCTCGACATTCTCGGCGATGATATCGAGACCGTAGAGGTCGGCGGCAAGGCGCGGCGCGAGCGCGGCCATCGAGCGGTCGCCGGTTTCCTTGACAAGCTTTGCGGCGCCCGCCGTATCGCCGGCGATAACCGGCTTCCAGCCATTGGCACGCACGATCTTGCGGCATTGGCCGAGCGCGTGGATATGGCTGTGCACGGTGCGGATTTCATCCTTCGTCACACCCGGCAGCACCATGAGCTGAAAGCGGATCGGCATGAAATATTCGCCGATGATGTGCAGGCGCGATTCCGGCAGCAGGTGGTGGATGTCGGCAACGCGGCCCGCGATCGTGTTTTCGATCGGGATCATGCCGATATCGGCATCGCCGTTGTCGACCGCGGTGAAGGCGTCCTCGAAGGTCTGGCAGGGCAGCGGCTCCATGGTCGGGAACATGTCGCGGCTTGCCATGTCCGAATTGGCGCCGAAGTCGCCCTGGAAGGCGATCCTGTTGGTCTTGATATTCATGAGGAAAATCCGTCAGTTCGCCTTCGCGGAGAGAATGCGCCGCGCCTTTTCGAGGTCGGCTGGAGTATCGACACCGAGCGGAACCGTGTCAACGATCTCGACATCGATGCGCATTCCGGCTTCGAGCGCCCGCAGCTGCTCCAGTGATTCGCGCTTTTCCAGCGTCCCGCGCTGAAGGGAGACGAAACGCTCGAGTGCTGCGCGCCGATAGGCATAGAGCCCGATATGGTGGTAGAGCGGTCCTTCGCCATGCGGCGCGGTCGTGCGGGTAAAATAAAGCGCGCGCAGGCGGCTGTCGGAAACCGGCGTGCCGACCACCTTGACGATGTGCGCGGCCGTCTTGTCCTCCTCGTTGTCGATCTCGGTCGTTAGCGTTCCGATATCGACCTCCGGGTTCTCGAGCGGGCGCAATGCGGCGCGCACGGTCTCCGGCTCGATCGTCGGAAGATCGCCCTGGACGTTGACGACGATTTTCGCCTTTTTGTCCGGATCGACGATCGTCAGCGCCTCGAAGATGCGGTCCGAACCGACCTGATGATCCTTGCTCGTCATGATCACCTCAAAGCCGGCGGCGGCCACGGTGTCGAAAACCTCCTGGTCGTCGACCGCCACGATAACGCGGCCGATTTCGGCTTCCTGCGCGCGTTTGGCGACCTGTACGATCATCGGCAGGCCGCAGATATCGGCGAGCGGTTTGCCCGGGAGGCGGGTGGAGGCCATGCGCGCGGGGATCAGCACGAGCACCTCATCTAATTTTGAATCTGTCATTGTTCGGGCCTTCTAATCCGGGCTGAAAAGTGGCAAAAAGTCTCACGCACAAGACCATTTAGACAGTTGCAACGAATAGCCAAAAGACATAGGTTCCGCGCAATTTCAAGATGGTCCGGTTTCTGGTCTGCCGGCTGCAAGGGGAGCATTGCAGATGAATTCATACGTCAATACGGCCGTGGGGGCGCTGCTGGGAACGATCTTCGTTCTGATGTCTGTCTCCATCGCGTCCGAAGGGATCTTCCACTCCGAGGCGCCGGAGAAGGAAGGTTTTGCTATCGTCGCCGAGGAGGCACCCGCCGCCGGCGGTGAAAGCGCACCTGCTGCCGTTGCCGTTCCGATCGCGCAGCTTCTCGCCAGCGCCGACGCCAAGGCCGGTGAGACCGTATTCAAGAAGTGTCAGGCCTGTCATGACGGCACCAAAGGCGGACCGAACAAGGTCGGTCCGAATCTCTTTGGTGTCGTAAATCGCCCGATCGCTTCGCATGAAGGCTTCGCCTATTCCTCTGCCATGAAGGACTTCTCCAAGGGCAGCAGCGAACATTGGACCTTTGAGAACCTCAACAAGTTCCTGCTGGCACCGAAGAAGGACGTTCCGGGCACCGCCATGGGCTTCGCCGGTTTGCCGAAGGATCAGGATCGCGCCAACGTCATTCTCTATCTGCACACGCTGGCAGATTCGCCGGCTCCGCTGCCGGATCCGAATGCGCCGACTGCAACGCAGTAAGACGCGACAGTTTTTCGAAAAGGAGCCCGGCCGCAAGCCGGGTTTTTTTATTGCCTCAAGCGCCCAGAATATAGGCCCAGAAGGAAACGGTGATGGCGCCGAGCGCCGTGGTCACTGTGATTGTCGAGGCGGCAAGGCTGTGACCGACGCCGAAACGGTTGGCGATCAGCCAGGCATTCACCCCGGTCGGCACCGACGCAGTCAGAACCAGCGCCGCCGCCCACGCGTCGCTGAGGCCGAAAAGATGGCTCGCGGCCCACACGCAGCCGGGCAGCAGCAATAGTTTGAAGGCGGAGGTCACGCTGGCGATTCCGACATTGCCGGAGACGCCGTATTTCTGGAGCGCCATGCCGAGCGAAATCAGCGCCGCCGGACCGGCCGTGCCGGCGATCTGGCCAACGACGGAGCTGACCGTCGCCGGCATGGTCAAGCCGGAAACGTGAAAGGCCGCACCCGCCGCAATGCCGATAACCAGCGGGTTGTGCAGCAGGTTCAGGCCGATCTGCTTCAAAACCAGGGTCATGTTGCGGTCGCTCTTGCCGGAAATCTTGCGTTCGGCATGTTCCATCATGATCGTGCCGGCCACCATCATGATCGGCAGATGCACGGCAAGCAGGATCGAAAGGGCGACAAGCCCCTCGCTGCCCACGGTGCGTTCAACCAGCGGCAGGCCGATGAAGATATTGTTGGCGAAAGCCGAGGACACGCCGGCAAGCACGCCGATGCGCTCGTCGCGCCCGAAGAAACGGGTGGCGACGATGTGCCCGGCCGTCCATGTGACCGCAACACCCGCGAAATACACGACCCAGAGCCGGAACGGCGAAGCGCCATGGAAATCGGCCTCCGCGATCGTGCGGAAAAGCAGCAGCGGCACGGCGATCTTGAAGACGAATTCGCTCAAGGCATCGCCGACATCGGCTGTCAGCAGCCTTATGCGGACAATCAGCCAGCCGATGAGAATGAGAAGGAAGATCGGAAGAACGTCGAAGATGATGGCTGACATGAACTGCTGCTCTGCGGGGGGATAGCCGAGGTCTAAAACATGTCGCGCAAAGGTGTACAGAGGGTTTGCGAAACGGCATGCGAAAACAAAAGACAGCAAATTGCCGGCCATGACAAATGCCAGGGACGGAATATCTTCCGCGGCGCAACAAAAAAAGCGGGCCGAGCCCGCTTTTCCGCATCCGGTCCTGCCGGATAGCCGGTTGCGAAACTGCCAGTTCATCCGTGGTCAGTATCGTCCCGGTAAGGGTGAAGGGATCATCCCTCCCGTAACCGGCCATACGAGATACCTGCATGCCGGTATTTCGATGTTATATCTAGGCAGGCAAGGTGACAGCGGCATGACGATTAAACGGCAGTTTTGCGAAGACTTGCGGGGGCGATCTGCTGTTTATCCTTTCAATACCGGCAAATTTCGCTAAGACCGATTACCGGCTATCACAAATCCGGGACTTCCCCTTTCATGACCAGATTCGATGTTCTGACAGTCGGCAACGCAATCGTCGATATTATCGCCCGTTGCGACGACCAGTTCCTCATTGACAACAAGATCACCAAGGCGGCGATGAACCTCATCGATGCCGAGCGTGCCGGACTGCTCTATTCCCGCATGGGACCGGCGCTCGAGGCGTCCGGCGGCAGCGCCGGCAATACGGCGGCAGGCGTGGCAAGCCTCGGCGGCAAGGCCGCTTACTTCGGCAAGGTCGCGGAAGACCAGCTTGGCGAGATCTTCGCGCATGATATCCGCGCTCAGGGTGTTCACTACCAGACCAGGGCCAAGGGCAAGTTTCCGCCGACCGCCCGCTCGATGATTTTCGTCACCGATGACGGCGAGCGCTCGATGAACACCTATCTCGGCGCCTGCGTCGAACTTGGGCCTGAAGATGTCGAGGCCGATGTCGTGGCCGAGGCCAAGGTGACCTATTTCGAAGGTTATCTGTGGGATCCGCCGCGTGCGAAGGAAGCGATCCTCGACTGCGCCCGCATCGCCCATGAGAACGGCCGGGAAGTGTCGATGACGCTCTCCGACAGCTTCTGCGTCGATCGTTACCGCGGCGAATTCCTGGACCTGATGCGCTCGGGCAAGGTCGATATCGTCTTCGCCAATCGCCAGGAGGTCCTGTCGCTGTACGAGACCGACGATTTCGAGGAGGCGCTGAACAGGATCGCGAGGGATTGCAAGATTGCCGCCGTGACCATGAGCGAGGACGGTGCCGTGATCCTGAAGGGTAACGAGCGCCATTACGTCGATGCGATCAAGATCGACGAAGTGGTCGATACGACCGGCGCCGGCGATCTCTTCGCCTCAGGTTTCCTCTATGGCTACACAAAGGGCCGCACGCTAGAGGATTGCGGCAAGCTCGGCTGCCTTGCCGCCGGCATCGTCATTCAGCAGATCGGCCCGCGGCCGATGAAGTCCCTGTCCGAAGCCGCAAGGGAGGCGGGCCTTATTTAAAGGCCTCGCCCGGATAGGCACCCCAGATTTCCGACTGCGCCACCCAGCCTTCGGCGCCGTCGGTCTTTGCGAAGCACCATTCTCCGCTGCATTCGCCGATCGTGATCATCACGCCGGGTTCCAGCTTGGCGACGATGCTGGAAGACGGCTGTGCTTCGCGGCGCAGGTTCACATAGACGCCCTTGCCCTTGCCCTTCATCCACGGCGCGGCGATGGCGGCGCGCTGGCCCGACAGGAGCGACTGATTGACCCAGCCCTCGGTGCCGTCGGCATCGCGGATCCGGCGCCAGTTGTCGTATTCCTGGATGATTTCGACCGGCAGCCCCGACTTCAGGTAGAGCCAGGAAACGGCATAGTCCGTTCCCGGCCCGATGCGCAAATTGACGCGCTTGGACTTCAACGTGACGAAACGCGGCAGCGGCAAGCCGCTCGGCCCCTTGGCGGCCGTCTGCGCTTGTGCAAATTCAACTGTGCCTGCCGAAACGGCAAAGGCAACCGCCAGAACGAGGCAGGAGTTCAAAACAGTGCGACGCATGGAAGCTTCCGTTGGCTCGAATTCGAATCAGGCCCTGCCTGCTCGTTTTCCGGGATTCCCCGGTCGCCTCGCGAGTTTTGTTTGTCTTCGCGTGCGGGTCTGGTAGAAAATGCCCGGAACGGGGAAATGATCGCCCAACTTGGTTAAAGACCTCTGAACAAGGCACCGCAAGCCGCTATGACGACGAAGAAAAAACCGAAGGTCTACATAACCCGCAAGCTGCCAGATGTCGTCGAAACCCGCATGCGCGAGCTGTTCGATGCCGAGTTGAATATCGATGATACGCCGCGATCCGTGCCCGAACTCGTCGAGGCCGTCAGAACCTGCGACGTGCTCGTGCCGACCGTGACGGATCGCATCGACGCCGCCCTCATCGAGGCGGCCGGGCCGCAGATGAAGCTGATCGCCAGCTTTTCAAACGGCACCGATCATATCGATGTCGAAGCCGCCGCCCGCAAGGGCATTACCGTCACCAACACGCCGAACGTGTTGACCGAGGACACCGCCGACATGACCATGGCACTGATCCTCGCCGTGCCGCGGCGGATCGGCGAAGGCGCGCGTGTGCTGACCGACAGGCCCGGCGAATGGGCGGGCTGGTCTCCGACATGGATGCTCGGACGACGCATTCATGGAAAACGAATCGGCATCGTCGGCATGGGCCGTATCGGCACGGCCGTTGCGCGCCGCGCCAAGGCCTTCGGCCTGTCGATCCACTATCACAACCGCAAGCGCGTCAATCCGGCGACCGAGGACGAGCTGGAGGCGACCTATTGGGAAAGCCTCGACCAGATGCTTGCCCGCGTCGATATCGTCTCGGTCAACTGCCCTTCCACGCCGGCGACCTTCCATCTTCTGTCGGCAAGGCGCCTGGCGCTGCTGCAGCCGACCGCCTATCTCGTCAATACCGCCCGCGGCGACGTGATCGACGAGGCGGCGCTCATCAAATGCCTGCGGGAGGGAAAGATCGCCGGTGCCGGGCTCGATGTCTTCGAGAACGAACCGATGGTCAATCCGAAACTGGTCAAGCTTGCCAACGAAGGCAAGGTCGTGCTGCTGCCGCATATGAGCTCGGCCACGATCGAGGGGCGTGCCGAGATGGGCGACAAGGTCATCATCAACATCCGCGCCTTTATCGACGGTCACAGGCCGCCGAACCGGGTCCTGCCGGGCCGGTGACGGCCGCGCGAACGATCCCTAGCCGGCCAGCACCTTCTTCATCTCGATGAACGTCACGCGCGAAAAGCCCGGATGGGATTTCTCCGCGGTCTTCTCGAAGCCCCAGGCCGCAAAGGTCGCGTGATTGCCGACAAGCTCGATCCGTGTCTCCAGCCGCAATGCCGGAAGGCCGAGATCGAGCGCCGTCTCTTCGGCGACAGCAAGCAGGCGCCGGCCGATGCCCGTGCCTTGTGCGGATGGCAGAACCGCGAGTTTGCCGACATAGAGGCAATCTGTCTCCGCGCGCAGGAAAATGCAGCCGACGAGCCGTCCGGCATTCTCCACGGCATAGGCGATTTCCGCCTTCGCCTTTTCCATGAGCGATTCCGTCGTCAGGCGAATGGCCGACGACGGCGGATCGATGCGGCCGTCCATATAGGCGAAGGATGCGAGGATGAGATCGAGCAGTTCGCCCCATCGGGCAAAGCTCTCGTCGATGCGAAAAGGTGTCACGCTGTCTTGCCCTGTCGCGCGCGCCGGCGCTTGTAGCGGATCGTATCGAAACGGACGGCAAGGGCGTCATAGAGCAGCAGGCGCCCGATCAGCGGTTCGCCGGCACCGGTGATGAGCTTGATCGCCTCCATGGCCATCAGCGTGCCGATCACGCCCGTCAGTGCGCCGATAATCCCCGCTTCCGCGCAGGCAGGGATCAATCCGGCCGGCGGCGCTTCGGGAAAGAGATCGCGATAGCAGGGGTTCAGGGTTCCGTCCTCGGCAGCCTCATAGGGTTTCAGCACGGTCAGCGATCCGTCGAAACGTCCGACGGCACCTGTCACGAGCGGAATACGCGCTTCTTCCGCTGCGTCGGCCGCCATATAGCGCGTGTCGAAATTGTCCGAGCCGTCGATCAGCAGGTCGAAGCCGGTAAGGTGCAGGCGCGCGGCAGCGGCCGAAAGGCGCTCGCTGAAACGGATGACCTTGATGTGCGGGTTCAGCCGCGCAATCGCACTGGCCGCGCTTTCCGTCTTCATCTCGCCGATCGTGCCGGAATCGTGGATCACCTGCCGTTGCAGGTTGGAGAGCGAGACACGGTCGTCGTCGGCAATGCCAAGCGTCCCGACCCCGGCGGCGGCCAGATATTGCAGGATCGGTGCGCCAAGCCCTCCGGCGCCGATGACAAGCACGCGCGCCGCCTTCAGTTTCTGCTGGCCCGCGCCGCCGATTTCCGGCAGCAGGATATGGCGGTGGTAGCGTGCGATTTCGTCCGGGCTGAGGGGTTCCATGCGCGGAATGCTATCACGCCCCGGACCGCCAGGAGAAGCGCTACCGCTCATTCGAAAACCCTCCCGTCGGCAACCGTGAAAAACTGTGCCCGCTCTGCAAGTGCTGCAAACATCTGATGGTCCGTTCCGGTCATGAAGGCCTGGCCGCCGAGCCCGTCTATGAGGTCGAAGAGTGCGGCGCGGCGTCCCTCGTCGAGATGGGCGGCGATCTCGTCGAGCAGCAGCACCGGCGCATGGCCCGTAAGGTTGCCGACGAGCCGCGCATGGGCAAGCACGAGGCCAACCAGCAGCGCCTTCTGCTCCCCGGTGGAGCAGCGCGCCGCTTCCATCTGCTTCTGGCGATGGTGTACGATAAGGTCGGCGCGATGCGGCCCCTCCAGCGTACGACCGGCGCCGGCATCGCGGTAACGGCTGGCGGCGAGCGTTGCCGCATATTCGTCTTCCAGATCGACCGAGGGCCGCGAGAACTGGCCGTCCATGAAGCCGGAGAGCTGCAGCGACGCGGACGGGAAGGGGGAGGTTTCGCGGTTCTCCTCGATCAGGCGCGTCAGCAGGCCGAGCATTTCCTGCCGGGCGAGCGCCATGGCAATGCCGAGGCTTGCCATCTGCTCCTCGATGCCGGAAAGCCAGGAAGGGTCGAACCGGCCCTCGTCGAGCAGCTTGTTGCGGCTGCGCATGGCGCGCTCGAAGTCGCTGGCCCGCCTTCCGTGCTCAGGATCGAGCGACAGGACAAGCCGGTCGAGGAACCGCCTGCGGTCGGACGAGCCGCCGGTAAAGAGGCCGTCCATTGCCGGCGTCAGCCAGAGCACGCGCAGATGGTCTGCCAGCTCGTCGACCGTTTTTGCCGTCGTCCCGTTGATGCGCAGCCGGCGCGTGGTCGCCTCGTCGCTGGTATCGATCCCCGTTCCGATCTCGACAGCGCCTTCCATGCCGTCCAGTTCGGCAAAGATCGAAAATCCGCCGGCAGCACCGACGCGGGTGATGTCGCCATAGGCGGCGCGGCGCATCCCGCGCCCCGGCGACAGGAAGGAGACCGCTTCCATCAGATTGGTTTTGCCGGCGCCGTTGTCCCCGGTCAGCACCACATGCCGCCCGTCCAGCGTAAGCGAGGCCGCCGCGTAATTGCGAAAGTCTGTCAGCTTCAGACGGGAGAGGGCAACCTTGTGCGGCATCGGAAATCCGGAATCATCAAGGCTGACAGCTAAGCCGAAGCCATCAGGATATCAAGGCTGAGAGCCGCTTATGTCCCTAATGCCGGCGCGGCGGCGGCGCCTCGAGCTGTGCCTCGGCCTCCGCGATCGCCTTTTCGATCCAATAAAGCAGATCCGGCCGGTCTTCGATCGAGCCGCGCAACGATTTCAATGAATCGAGGATCATCGTCAGTTTCTGGCGGCGCATATCGATGACGATACTGTCGGCATCAGATTTCCCGGTGGGGGCGGATGTCATGCAGTACTCGAAGCCTCCTGAATGACCGGTATTACAGGTGTTCCGGCGCGACTAACTATCGATCCGGGCAATGAAGTCAACTACAGGGTGTTCAATTTTTCGCGACATCGCCATCAAGTCATCAAACAAGGAATACAAGTTGCAAAACACCCGGAATATCAGGCCGTTTTCGTAGCGTAATGCCCAAAAAAAGTCGGTTGAAAATTGCAACTTGCGGGTTGAGATATTCAGCTGACGCTATATGGTAAATAACGGGTTTACCGGGGAGAGAGTGCAGCAGTGCCAGATCCGATTGATATCATTGTCGGTCGCAACGTGAGACAGCTTCGCGCGCGCCGACGTGTTTCTCAACTGGAACTCGGCGAAGCACTCGGCCTTACATTCCAGCAGATCCAGAAATACGAAAAGGGCACGAACCGCGTCTCTGCCAGCAAGCTGCATCAGATAGCGGTCTTTCTCGGCGTGGACATTTCCGAGCTTTTCGAGGGCACGGGAATTTCCCAGTTTGCCAACCGCGTCGAGCTGAGCCCCGAGGCCTATGAACTGGCGGTCAGCTATGACAGGTTGAGTTCGGTTGCCGGCAAGCAGGCGGTCAAGACGATCCTCAGCCTCATATGCGGTGAGACAGCCGAAAACGCCGCTTGAGGCGCTGCAGCCCGCATCCTTGAAATTGACGGTGGCTCAGTGCAGCTCGCGCTCATGCAGTGCGACGAGCAGGGCATCCTGCGTCTGATGTCCGGCATGATAGAGGTCGATCGCGATGCTGGCGATCGAAAGGCCCTGCTGGCTGCGGAGCTTGATGTTGCGTTCGGCGCACCACGAATAGAGCGCACCCGCCAGCGCATCGACATCTTCGGACAGGCAATTTGAAAAGTTCGTTGCCGACATGGAGATACCCTCTGTTAGTCCCGGACTGCGCGCCAAAGACAGTATGGATTTCTCCAACTTGCAAGTCTCATCGGATCTGTGCGTTAACACAAAACGCCCGCGCGCAGGCATGCGTCCCGGCTTGAAACAGGTGTGCCGAATTGGAACGCGCATGAAAAAGCCGGAGGCGGAACCTCCGGCTTCGTAGCCTTGCCAAATGCCGGGATCAGCCCTCGAAGAATTCCTTCATGCGGGCAAAGAAGCCCGTCGATTCCGGATTGTTCTCCTTGGAGGAGAGCTGCTCGAATTCCTGCAACAGCTCGCGCTGGCGCTTGGAAAGCTTCTGCGGCGTCTCGATCTGGATCTGGATGTAGAGATCGCCCGTCTGGCTGGAGCGCAGCACCGGCATGCCCTTGCCTTTCAGGCGGAACTGCTTGCCGGCCTGCGTGCCTTCGGGAACGGTGACGCGCGATTTGGTACCGTCGAGCGTCGCCACGTCGAAAGTGCCGCCGAGCGCGGCCGTCGTCATGGAGATCGGCACGGCGCAATAGAGGTCGGCCCCGTCACGCTGGTAGAATTCGTGCGGCTTTACCGACAGGAAGATATAGAGATCGCCCGCCGGGCCGCCGCGCATGCCGGCTTCGCCTTCGCCCTGCAGGCGAATGCGGGTACCGTCTTCGATGCCGGCCGGGATATTGACCGAGAGCGAGCGCTCTTCGGTTACACGGCCTTGGCCGTGGCACTTCGGGCACGGGTCGGGAATGATCTGGCCGCGGCCGTGGCAGGTCGGGCAGGTGCGTTCGATCGAGAAGAAGCCCTGTGCTGCGCGCACACGGCCGGAGCCCTGGCAGGTGCCGCAGGTTTTCGGCTGCGTGCCGGGCTTGGCGCCGGAACCGGAACAGACGTCGCAGGTGATGGACGTCGGAACACGGATCTGCGCCGTCTTGCCGGAGAAGGCTTCCTCCAGCGAGATTTCCATATTGTAGCGAAGGTCGGCGCCACGTTCGCGGCCGCCCGAAGAGCGCTGGCGCCCGCGGCCGCCGCCCATCATCTCGCCGAAAATATCCTCGAAAATATCGGAGAAGCCGCCGCCGGCAAATCCGGCGCCGCCGCCGAAGCCGCCGGGACCGCCCATGCCGCCCTGCTCGAAGGCCGCATGGCCGTAACGATCGTAGGCCGCGCGCTTCTGCGGGTCCTTCAGCGTTTCGTAGGCTTCGTTGATTTCCTTGAACTTGCGTTCGGCGTCCTTGTCATCCGGGTTCTTGTCCGGATGGTATTTCATTGCCAGCTTGCGGAAGGCGCTTTTCAGCTCTTTCTCATCCGCCGTCTTGGCTACACCCAGAGTTTCGTAAAAGTCCGCTTTTGCCAATTTAAGCCCCGGAAATGGATTTCCGGCTGCCATGGTGAGCAGCCGGATGTCTATCGTCTAGCGTAGGCCGCAAGCCCGCAGGTTAAGCGGACTTCTTGCGATCGTCGTCCTTGACCTCTTCGTAATCGGCATCGACGACATTGTCATCATCAGCCGAAGCGTCGGTCGTGCCGCCTTCGGCCTGCTGGGCTTCGTAGATCGCCTGACCGAGCTTCATGGAAACTTCCATGAGCGTCTGGGTCTTGGCCTTGATGTCCTCGGCATCGACATCGGTCGCTTCCGTTGCGGACTTCAGAGCGGCAATCGCATCGGAAATTGCGGTGCGGTCGGCTTCGGAAACCTTGTCACCGTAATCCTTGAGCGACTTCTCCGTGGAGTGGATCAGGCTTTCGGCCTGGTTCTTGGCTTCCACACCTTCGCGGCGCTTCTTGTCTTCGGCAGCATGGGCCTCTGCATCCTTGACCATCTTTTCGATGTCGGCGTCGGACAGACCGCCGGAGGCCTGGATGCGGATCTGCTGTTCCTTGCCGGTGCCCTTGTCCTTGGCCGAAACCTGCACGATGCCGTTGGCGTCGATGTCGAAGGTCACTTCGATCTGCGGAACGCCACGCGGTGCCGGCGGCAGGCCGACGAGGTCGAACTGGCCGAGCAGCTTGTTGTCGGCAGCCATTTCGCGCTCGCCCTGCGAGACGCGGATGGTGACGGCCTGCTGGTTGTCTTCCGCGGTCGAGAAGGTCTGGCTCTTCTTCGTCGGGATCGTCGTGTTGCGCTCGATCAGACGGGTGAAGACGCCGCCCAGCGTCTCGATGCCGAGAGACAGCGGGGTCACGTCGAGAAGCAGGACGTCCTTGACGTCGCCCTGCAGAACGCCGGCCTGGATGGCGGCGCCGAGAGCGACGACTTCATCCGGGTTGACGCCCTTGTGCGGCTCCTTGCCGAACAGCTGCTTGACGACTTCCTGCACCTTCGGCATGCGGCTCATGCCGCCGACGAGAACGACTTCGTCGATTTCGGCAGCGGTGACGCCGGCATCCTTGAGGGCGGCCTTGCACGGAGCGATCGTGCGCTGAACGAGATCGTCGACCAGGCTTTCCAGCTTGGCGCGGGTCAGCTTCAGCGTCAGGTGCTTCGGGCCGGAAGCGTCGGCCGTGATGAACGGCAGGTTGATTTCGGTCTGCTGCGAAGAGGACAGCTCGATCTTTGCCTTTTCGGCAGCTTCCTTGAGGCGCTGCAGGGCGAGCTTGTCGTTCTTCAGGTCGATGCCGTTGTCCTTCTTGAACTCGGCAACGAGATATTCGACGAGACGCATGTCGAAGTCTTCACCGCCGAGGAAGGTGTCGCCGTTGGTGGACTTCACTTCGAAGACGCCGTCGCCGATTTCGAGGATCGAGATATCGAAGGTACCGCCGCCAAGGTCGTAGACGGCGATCGTCTTGCCGTCCTTCTTGTCGAGGCCGTAGGCGAGCGCGGCAGCGGTCGGCTCGTTGATGATGCGCAGCACTTCAAGACCGGCGATGCGGCCGGCATCCTTGGTTGCCTGGCGCTGCGCGTCGTTGAAGTAGGCGGGAACGGTGATGACGGCCTTTTCGACCTTTTCACCGAGATAGGATTCGGCGGTTTCCTTCATCTTCTGAAGGATCATCGCGGAAATCTGTGCGGGCGAGTAGCCCTTGCCGTTGGCTTCGACCCAGGCGTCGCCATTGTCGCCCTTGACGATCGAGAAAGGAACGAGACCCTTGTCCTTTTCGACGGTCGGGTCGTCGTAGCGGCGGCCGATCAGGCGCTTTACGGCGAAGAGGGTGTTCGTGGGGTTGGTGACCGCCTGGCGCTTGGCCGGCTGCCCGACGAGGCGTTCGCCGTCATCGGAAAAGGCCACCATGGAAGGGGTCGTACGCGCGCCTTCCGCATTCTCAATGACCTTTGCGTCCTTGCCGTCCATGACTGCGACGCAGGAATTTGTCGTTCCAAGGTCGATACCAATTACTTTTGCCATGTCATTCTCTCCTTGAAGCAAGCTGTCGGAACCCCGGAAAGGCATTTCCCTGACAGCCCCTTACGGGATGGGTCTACTAAGATTACGCAATCGTGATTGCGGTGATGCGGCGTATATAAGGAGCGGTTTTCTGGACTGCAAGGCGAGAAATGGCCCGGAATCCAGCAAAACGAATGTGTTGCATTCAATTTTTACAGTAGCCGGAAAAGGGTCTGCTTCGCACCGTCAAACCGCGCAAATCTTGCGTGCCGAGCCTTGCGCGGGACGTGCTCCCGCAAGCTATCTTATCCCTTTCAATACTGTCTACTGTCCCTATTGCCCCATGATCAGATCGAGCAGCGTCGTGCGGCGCGGCTGCGCCCCTGACGATGCCTGCGGCCCGCCGACATCACCGGGCGGCACCATGTCGTCATAGCCGCCGCCGGCGACATCGGCGGGCGGTACGGGGCCGCCATTGGCCGGCATCGCCCGCGGCTGTCCGGGCGCCGGCGGATAGCGGTTCAGGTCGTCATTGCCGCCGAAGACGCCGGAAATGATGCTGCCGACCGTCGAAGGCTGCTCGGGCGCCGGCTGCGCCTGCGCCACCGGCTGGCCAGTGTTGGGATCGACGCCGGGATTGGCGGCGGGATCGCCAAACGTCTGGCCCATGCCGAACAGCGGCGCCGGCGAAAGCCCCTTATGCGCGGCCACCATGAATTCCTTCCAGGCCTTGGCCGGAAGGCCGCCGCCGGTCACTTTCTTCATCGGCCTGCCGTCGTCATTGCCGAACCATACGCCCGTCGTCAGGTTGCTGGTAAAGCCGACGAACAGCGCGTCGCGCGAATTCTGCGTCGTGCCGGTCTTGCCGGCCGCCTGCCAGCCGGGAAGCCTGGCGCTCGAACCCGTGCCGCCGTTGATGACGCCCATCATCATCATGTTCATTTCGGCGACGATCTGCTCGGACAGCACGCGCGGCGGATTGTCGTAGGTGTTCTCGTAAAGCACCTTGCCGTCGGCGGTCGTCACCCTGCGGATGACATGCGGCGTCGCCTTGTAGCCACCGTTCATGAAGGCCGCATAGGAGGCCGTCAGCTCCATGAGCGAGACTTCCGAGGTGCCGAGCGCGATCGAGGCATTGGGCTGCAGGTCCGATTCGATGCCGAGGCGATGGGCGAGCTTGATCACCTGGTCCGGCCCGTCATACATCACCAGCTGGGCGGCCACCGTGTTCAGGGACTTGGCGAGCGCGGTCCTCAGCGTTACCTCGCCATTATATTTCTTCTCGTAATTTTCGGGCGTCCAGTTGCCGATGCGGATCGGCGCGTCGTTGAAGACGCTATCCGGCGTCAGGCCCTTTTCGAGCGCGGCCGCATAGACGAAAGGCTTGAAGGAAGAGCCTGGCTGGCGTTTGGCCTTGACGGCGCGGTTGAACTGGCTTGCCGCGTAATCCCTGCCCCCGACCAGCGCACGGATCGCGCCCGTGCCGTCGATCGAGACAAGGGCCGCCTGCGACGCATCGAACTTGCCGCCTTCCTTGTCGAGCACCCCGGCCAGCGACTGTTCCGCCTTCTTTTCGAGCGTCTTGTCGATCGTCGTATCGACGATGACGTCTTCCTTCACGTCGCCGACCAGCCCCTGCAGCTCGTCCATCACCATATCGGCGACATATTGTCCGGCGCCCGACCAGTAGCTGCGGGCAGAAGCCGGCGTCTGCGACATGGCGGTCTTGATCTCGTCGGCGCTGATATAGCCCTGGTCGCGCATTGCCTGCAGCACGACCTGCGCGCGGGCATTGGCCGCTTCCGGATCGCGCGCCGGTGAAAGCCGCGACGGCGCTTTGACGAGGCCCGCAAGCAGCGCCGCTTCGCCGAGATTCACGTCGCGCGCCGACTTGTTGAAATAGCGTCGCGCCGCCGCTTCCACGCCATAGGCGTTCGAGCCGAAATAGACGCGGTTCAGGTACATCGCAAGGATCTGGTCCTTGGTGTATTTCTGCTCCAGCCAGAAGGAGAGCAGCACTTCCTGCACCTTGCGCTCCAGCGTGCGGTCGGGCGAGAGGAATAGGTTCTTGGCGAGCTGCTGCGTCAGCGTCGAACCGCCCTGGATCGGCTGGCCGGTGAGATTGTTGACGAAGGCGCGCGCCAGCCCGAAAGGATCGACGCCGAAATGCGAATAGAAGCGCCTGTCCTCGATGGCGATGATCGCTTCCGGGATATAGGGCGACATATTATCCAGCGACAGCGCCTCGCCGCCGGTCGCGCCGCGGTTGGCGATCACGCTGCCGTCCACGGCGGTGATCTTGACGTTCGGCGGCCGTTCCGGAATTGCCCAGGTGCTGGCGCTCGGCATGCGCGAACCATAGTAGAGCACCAGCCCGGCAACGCCGATGCCGGCCCAGATGCCGAGCACGATGCACCAGTAGACGACCCTGCGCAGGAACGCGAACAGGCCGCCGCCTTCGCGTTCGCGCCGTTCGGGGCGGCGCTTTGCCGGCGCGCGGCGGGGAGCGGGCGGCCTGGACGGACGCCTGGAAGCGTGCCGCCCGTCGATGCGCTCATCGGCATCGAGCGCAAATTCGTCATCCTCCTCGCGGCCGCGGCCGTTGAAGGACGGTTCGATCCTGTCGTCTGATCTGCGTCTGGCTACCATCGTGAAGTGGCTGAACCCTTGCTATAAGACCGCGCCCCCAGGCGACGGTTTTATCCGATTGAACTGTAAATGCGGCGAATTAACGGGCTGTTAAGAACAACGCCGATGCGGCCAAGTGCCCTGCCTGCCTGTATTTTCTCGATCGCCGGCCGCAGCTTTCCCCGGTGGGCGCCATTCGCCGCGGCCATCCCGAAAGAGCAGGCATGACCGCTTCGGCAGGATGGATGGAATCCGGCTGAGGATGCTGCCCGGCCCTTGCGCGCAGATATGCGCCTCGCTGGCGAGCCGGCGGCGCACATCGTCCGGCCGGCGAGGGAACCAATAGGCTTTGCGGCAGTTTTATCCGAAGCGGGACATACCCCTCACGTCCCGTTCAGATCGGCCGTCTCCCCTCAACACGCGCCGATCCATATCAGGCCCGGCGTATCGCCAGATACGTCGGGTCCTTTTCTTCACGGACGATAAGGACCGCGATCGCGGTAATAATAGTCCGGGCCGCGGCGCCAGCGGTCGCGGTCCCGGTAGAAGTCGCGGTTGCGATAATAGCGGTCCCAGTATGGACCGACGCTGAAGGTCACGGTCGGAATACCGAGCGGGCGGTAATATTGCGGGCCGACATAGATCCGCCGCCGCTCATAGGTCGCCTGGACATATTGACCGGCAACCCAGCCGCGGCCGCCATAAAATTCCACGTCGCACCAGGGCGTATCGGCAAGGCAGCCGCGGATCTGCAGCGGCGTCCCGTTGGGAATGACGGCAACGGCAGGATAGCGCGTGCTCGGACCGGCGCGCATGTTCACATTCGCAGTCGAAATGCCCTGCGCTGCCTCGGCTATGGCGGGCGCCAGCAGCAACAGGCCGCCCATGGCAATTTTCAGAAGAATATGTTTCACCTTTTACTCCTCGCAACAAACGATCGGCGCCAGGCGTCGCAATACGACGCTTTCCGGCACGGCAAAGATAGAGCGTTGGCGGCGCAGGTCACGCCGCACAGGTTTCACCTTGTCTTTCAAAGACTTATAAGAACTCCAGGATGAACGCAGCTTGAACGGCGGCCGAAGTTTTGCAAGGGGTCTTGAAATAGAAGGGGCGGCTTCCGACATTATCGTTCAGAAATCGCAGCCCGGAAATGTCGTGCGCACTATCTGCGCATCGTTTCCGCGATCTGGTTAAGCAGGCCGTTTACCGGCCGTAAACCTTTCGGGATCACTCTGGCTGTGCACTATCCGCTTCTCCTTTGACCACGGATGTACTGGCACTGAGATGAGGCGGATAACGGAAGGCCGGTTTGCCCCGGCCTTTTTGTTTGCAGATTTCGGATGGCGTGCCGCGCAGACCGCGGGCACGCCTTTTTCGTTTCAGGCCTTCAGTGCGGCAAGGATGCGCACCCAGGAGCGGATGCCCTTGTGGTAGGAGGCGAGTTCGTACTTCTCGTTCGGCGAGTGGATGCGGTCGTCGGAAAGGCCGAAGCCGACCAGCAGGGATTCCATGCCGAGCATCTTCTGGAAATCGCCGACGATCGGGATCGAGCCGCCCATGCCGATGACGATGGCGGGCTTCGGCCATTCGTCGGAAAGCGCGTTGCGCGCCTTGGTCAGAACCGGCGAGTCGTAGGAAAGATGAATGGCCGGCGAGGCGCCATGCGGATGGAACTCGACGGAGCAGTCGGCCGGGATCTTCGAGCGGACGTAGGTGCGGAAGCTTTCCCGGATCGCTGCCGGATCCTGCGTGCCGACGAGGCGGAAGGACACTTTCGCCGATGCCTTTGCGGCAATGACGGTCTTGAAGCCTTCGCCGATATAGCCGCCCCAGATGCCGTTGACCTCGGCCGTCGGGCGCGCCCACGTGAGTTCGAGCACCGAGCGGCCCTTTTCGCCCGAAGGGATGGAGAGGCCGACTTCGCCGAGGAAGTTTTCCGCCGACTTGCCGAGCGCTTCCCAGGAGGCCTTGATGTTCGCAGGCGTTTCCTCCACGCCGTCGTAGAAGCCTTCAAGCGTGATGCGGCCGGTCTCGTCATGCAGGCCGGCAAGCGCTTCCACGAGAATATGGATCGGGTTGGCGGCGGCACCGCCGAAGAGGCCGGAATGCAGGTCGCGGTCGGCAGCCGTCACCACGACTTCCTCGCCGACAAGGCCGCGAAGAGCGGCCGCGATTGCCGGCGTATCGCGGTCCCACATGCTGGTGTCGCAGACCAGGGCGTAGTCGGCCTTGAGCTCGGCGGCATTGGCTTCGAGGAACGGTTTCAGCGACGGCGAACCGGATTCTTCCTCGCCTTCGAAAAGAATGGTGACGCGGCAGGGAAGCGCGCCGTTGATCTCCTTATAGGCGCGGCAGGCCTCGACGAAGGTCATCAGCTGGCCCTTGTCGTCGGCGGTGCCGCGACCGGTCACGATCTTGCGGCCGTTGCCGGCATCCTTGACGGCGGGCTCGAAAGGATCGTTTTCCCAAAGCTCGATCGGATCGACCGGCTGCACGTCGTAGTGACCGTAGAAAAGGACATGCGGTGCGTCGGCCGTGGCGCCTTCGTGATGGGCGACCACCATCGGGTGGCCGGGCGTGTCGCGAACCGAGGCGTCGAAGCCCAGCGTCTTGAGATAGGCCACCAGCCATTCGGCTGCCTTGCGGCATTCGGCCTTGTAGGCCGGATCGGTCGAGATCGACTTGATGCGCAGCAACTCGAACAGCTTCTCGAGGCTCGAATCGAGGTTCTGGTCCGCGCGCTCAAGGACTGGATTTAGTTCGGTCATTTCCGACTCCTTCTGAAATTCGGCCGGACGATAGACTCAATTGGCTGCGGTTTCGAGCGTCAAATTTTCGAGATGTCATCCTGGCGCCAAATGCTACAATAGATGAAGTGGCGGAACCCGATGCAATTTACGGTTATTTAGAAAACCCTAAATAGCATTGGTCGAAGGTCGGCTTCGAGGTGGCGAATGTTCTCTGTCATCGCCTGCATCAGGGATAATCATGACGGGCGGCTCGTCATTGCCGCCGTGATCGTCAGCCTTGTCGGCAGCCTGACCGCCATGCTGCTGCTTTTCCGTGCCCAGGAATGCGATGTCGGCCAGCGAAAACTTTGGATCGGCACGTCAGCCTTTGCCTGCGGCATAGGCGTCTGGGCAACGCATTTCATCGCGATGCTCGCCTATGACGGCGGCATGCCGATCAGCTACGATTTCAGCCTCACCTTTCTGTCCGTGTTCCTGTCGATTTTCGGCTCCTGGGTGGCCATATGGATTGCCTCGGAAAGCCGGACCGGATACGCCCTTGCGTTCAGCGGCGTGCTGATGGCGCTTGGCATCACGGCCATGCATCTGACCGGCATGCAGGCGATCGAAGCCCAGGCCGTGATCGTCTACGATTCCTTCACCCCAGTCGTTGCCTTCTGCTCCTGCGCGGCCTTTGCGACGGCCGCCTTTCTCGCCTTCTTCAAGCTGAAAGGTCTGATACGCTCCGTCGCATCCTCCGGTGCCTTCGTGCTGGCGATCTGCACGCTGCATTTCATCTCGATGAGCAGCGTCACGCTGGTGCCGGACCCGACGCGCGACGTGCCCGCGATGGCGCTCCGGCCCGAGGTGCTTGCGGTGATCGTCATGGTCGTCGCAACCGGCCTCATCCTCATGGCCTTCGGCGCGGTCTTCCTGGAAAGCCACCTGACCGATCTTCGCGGCCTTGCCAATGTTTCGCAGGAAGGGCTCGTCATTCTGCGCGAAGGCAGGATCGTCAGCACCAACGAGCGCTTCCTCAGCCTGTCCGGCTGGAAGCTTGCGGAGCTCACCGGCAACATTCCCTCCGCGGTCCTGGCCCTCATCCAGGGCGGGCAGGAAAGCGATCACCGGGAAATGCTGCTGATTGCCAAGGACGAGAGGGCAATCCCCGTCGAGGTCGTCACGCGGCGGATCGTCTATCGCGGCCGCCATTGCGATGTTCTCGTCGTTCGCGACCTCACACGCCGCAGGTGCTGCGACACGGCGATCGCGCCAGGCCCTGCACGACGCTGAGCGGAAGCGGGCGTCCGCCGCAGTGGTTCAGAGTGCCTTGGCGTTGTTGATGAGGCGCCGGATATATTCGAGCATCAGCTCCCGCTCGAAGACCCGGAAGCCCTTGAACAGCGCAAGATCGGCCTCGCGCGCCGTGTCGATCGCCTCAGCCTCCATCGCCTTGGCCTTCTCGGTGAGGAAGATCAGTTGCGCCCGTTTGTCGGTCGGGTGCGGGCGCCGCTCGATCAGCCCGTCGCGCACCATGCGCGAGAGCGTGTTGGCCATTGTCGCCTGTTCGATGTCGACGCGCTCCAGAAGCTGCTTCTGGGTCAGCCCGTCTTCGGCCCAAAGCTCCAGCAGGATCGGGAACTGGCCGGGAGAAAAACCGAGTCCCGCCGCGCGCTGATGCAGCGAGCGGGCAAAACCCTTGGCCAGCTGGCTGGCAAGGTAGGCACCGGAGTCCATTCGATTAAATCCCATGATTGTAAGTTAGGCTCAAAATCGGGCAGTCGGCAATGCAACAAATCGCATACGATCCATCAAAACATATGCGGCAAGCTCTTAAATTTTCGAGAGTTGAGGCAAGTTCCTGAAAAACAAAGCCGCCACGGCCTGGAGGAGGGCCATGGCGGCTTGAAAATGGGGACAAAGGCCCGGAGAGGGGGATGAGGCCTTTGTCCAAGCCTGATGCGGGCGGGGGACAAGCCGGCTATCAGACCCGCGGCGCGATCAAGCGCCGGTAGCTCTGATTTGTTATTGAGAATGTGGTTTTTCAAGGGAAAGAGAAAAAACCGCCTATTACAAATTGGTAACAGTTTGGTGAGGCGGAATCTTTTTGCGCAGCCAAGTTTATATGGACCTTGTCTGGTCGTCGCGCTATCCATGCTGCCATGAAAAAAGGCGATCATCTTTTCCTTGTCGACGGTTCTGGTTTCATCTTCCGGGCCTTTCATGCGCTGCCGCCGCTAACCCGCAAATCCGATGGCCTGCCGGTCGGCGCCGTCTCCGGTTTCTGCAACATGCTCTGGAAGCTGCTGAGAGACGCGCGCAGCACCGATGTGGCCGCGACGCCCACCCATCTCGCCGTCATTTTCGATTATTCGTCGAAGACCTTCCGCAAGGATCTCTATGACGCCTATAAGGCGAACCGTGCCGCCCCGCCCGAAGAGCTGGTGCCGCAGTTCGGCCTGATCCGCGAAGCGACGCGCGCCTTCAACCTGCCCTGCATCGAGACGGAAGGTTTCGAGGCCGACGACATCATCGCCACCTATGCCCGGCAGGCCGAAGCCGTCGGCGCCGACGTGACGATCGTCTCCTCCGACAAGGACCTGATGCAGCTCGTCACCCCGAATGTCCACATGTACGACAGCATGAAGGACAAGCAGATCAGCATCCCCGACGTCATCGAGAAATGGGGGGTGCCGCCGGAAAAGATGATCGACCTGCAGGCCATGACCGGCGATTCCGTCGACAACGTGCCCGGCATTCCAGGCATCGGCCCGAAGACCGCGGCCCAGCTTCTCGCCGAATATGGCGATCTCGACACGCTTCTCGAGCGCGCCCACGAGATCAAGCAGGAAAAGCGCCGCCAGACGATCCTGGACAATATCGACAAGGCGAAGCTATCGCGTGAGCTGGTGCGCCTGCGCACCGACGTGCCGCTGGAGCTGGATCTCGACGCGCTGGTTCTCGAACCGCAGAACGGCCCCAAGCTGATCGGCTTCCTGAAGACCATGGAATTCACGACGCTGACGCGCCGTGTCGCCGAATTCTGCAATTGTGATGCCAGCGAGATCGAGCCTGCCTTCGTGAAGATCGAATGGGGTGCGGACGCGCATGGCCCGGATCTGGACGCGGCCGAGCCGGAACCTGTTGCCGGCACGGTGCCCGACATGGGCGGCGAAGCCGTCGCGGTTGCGCCGCGCGCAAAGGCAAAGGCCGCTGTCGAAGGCACGTTCGCCCCGGCCGATCTTGCCAGGGCGCGTGCCGAGGCTTTTGCGAACCTGCCGTTCGACCATTCCTCCTACGTGACGATCCGCGACCTTGCGACCCTCGATCGATGGATCGCCGATGCAAGGGAGACCGGCCTCGTTGCCTTCGATACGGAAACGACCTCGCTGGACGCCATGCAGGCGGAGCTTGTCGGCTTTTCCCTGGCGATCGCGGACAATGCAAGCGACCCGACAGGCACGCGCATCCGTGCCGCCTATGTGCCTGTTGGACACAAGACGGGCGTCGGCGACCTGCTCGGTGGGGGCCTTGCGGAAAATCAGATCCCGATGCCCGATGCGCTGTCGCGGCTGAAGGCATTGCTTGAGGACGAATCGATCCTCAAGGTCGCGCAGAACCTGAAATACGACTATCTGCTGATGAAGCGCTACGGCATCGAGACGAAGAGTTTCGACGATACGATGCTGATATCCTATGTGCTCGACGCCGGCACCGGCGCGCATGGCATGGACCCGCTGTCGGAAAAATTCCTCGGCCACACGCCGATCGCCTACAAGGACGTTGCCGGTTCCGGCAAGTCAAACGTCACCTTCGACCTCGTCGATATCGAGCGCGCCACCCACTATGCGGCGGAAGACGCCGACGTGACGCTGCGCCTCTGGATGGTGCTGAAGCCGCGCCTTGCCGCCACCCAGCTGACGCGCGTCTACGAGCGCCTGGAGCGCCCGCTCGTGCCCGTTCTGGCGCGCATGGAAGAGCGCGGCATCACGGTCGACCGCCAGATCCTGTCGCGCCTGTCGGGGGAGCTGGCCCAGGGTGCGGCCAGGTACGAGGATGAAATCTACCAGTTTGCGGGAGAAAGGTTCAACATCGGCTCCCCCAAGCAGCTTGGCGATATCCTCTTCGGCAAGATGGGGCTGGCCGGCGGCACCAAGACCAAGACCGGCCAGTGGTCGACCTCGGCAAGCGTGCTGGAAGATCTCGCGGCAGCCGGCTTCGAACTGCCGCGCAAGATCGTCGACTGGCGCCAGCTCACCAAGCTGAAGTCGACCTATACGGACGCCCTTCCCGGTTACATCCATCCGCAGACGAAGCGGGTGCATACCTCCTATTCGCTGGCGTCGACGACGACCGGTCGCCTGTCCTCCTCGGAGCCGAACCTCCAGAACATTCCGGTGCGCACCGCCGAAGGCCGCAAGATCCGCACCGCCTTCATTTCGTCGCCCGGCCACAAGCTGATCTCGGCCGACTACAGCCAGATCGAGCTGCGCGTGCTCGCCCATGTCGCTGAAATCCCGCAGCTCGTGCGCGCCTTCGAGGACGGCATCGACATTCATGCCATGACCGCTTCCGAAATGTTCGGCGTGCCGGTCGAAGGCATGCCGGGCGAGGTGCGCCGCCGCGCCAAGGCCATCAATTTCGGCATCATCTACGGCATTTCCGCCTTCGGCCTCGCCAACCAGCTGTCCATCGAGCGCTCGGAAGCCGGCGACTACATCAAGAAATATTTCGAGCGGTTCCCCGGCATCCGCGACTATATGGAAAGCCGCAAGCAGATGGCCCGCGACAAGGGTTATGTCGAAACCATCTTCGGCCGCCGGATCAACTATCCGGAAATCCGCTCCTCCAACCCTTCGGTGCGCGCCTTCAACGAGCGCGCCGCCATCAACGCACCGATTCAGGGCTCTGCCGCCGACATCATCCGCCGCGCCATGATCAAGATCGAGCCGGCGCTTGCCGAGGCCGGTCTTGCCGAGCGGGTCCGCATGCTCCTGCAGGTGCACGACGAACTGATCTTCGAGGTCGAGGACGACGACGTCGAAAAGGCGATGCCGATCATTGTTTCGGTCATGGAAAACGCCACCTCGCCGGCGCTTGAAATGCGGGTGCCGCTGCGGGTCGACGCCCGTGCCGCCACCAATTGGGACGAAGCGCACTAAGCATGTCGCGCAAAAGTGTGTATCGGTTTTGCGATAACGACATGCGGCGAAACANNAAAGTGTGCAGCGGTTTTGCCGTAACGACATGTGAAAACAAGAGCTTAAAGCGCTGCAGGCGAACGTGAATGGCCGCGATGCGCCCCAAGACGCTTCGCCGCGTCACCCCAAAGATTTTTCCGTCAGACTCAAGCCCCTGAAATCAGTGAGCTTTCCTCATCAACGCCGTCCCGTATCGGGACGGCTGGAAGGAACTTATTAACCTTCATTTTCTATCCGGAAGAATGTCAGAAATTATTAGGCATGAGTGAGTAGCTGTCGCATGCGTTTTCCAAGAACCAATATGACGGATGCCGGAGATTTCTCCTCCGGACTTGAAGCCGAACATCCCGCGGAAAATGCGCCCCTGGAACATGAAGGCGAAAAGCCGGTTCCGCCGTTGTGGCAGAGCAATTTCTCGCTTGCCCCGAACGTTCGCTTCACCCGCACGCCGGAAACGCTGATCAGCAAGCGCCACGCGCCGGAAAAGCCGGTCCGCGAGGAAATCGTCGCGCCTCCCCCGCAGGCCGTGGCAGCGCCGCGCCCCCTGCCAGCGCCGCAGATGCGCGCGCCGATCACGGTGAACGTGCCCTTCGATATCTATCTGCCCGAAGTGGCCGAGCCGGTCGCGCCGCAGCCGCAACCGCAGCCGGTTGCCGCAGCCCCCGTCGAGACCGCATTGCGGGCCGCGTCGGAGCTTTCCTCCATTTCGGATTTCGCCTTCTGGGAAGTCATGGCCTTCGAGGAGACGCAGGCCGAGCCGTCGCGCGGTCAGGCCATTGTCTTGCCGCAGGCCGAACCCGAATCGATCATCTCCCGCTTCCGCATCATGGAATGGCGTCCCGGCCGGCATAATCCGGCACCGGTGGCACCGCGCGCAGCGCCGCCCGTTGCACCCGCGCCGGCCCGCCCCGTCCGTCCCCCGGCGGTCCGCGTTGCCCAGGTCCCGGTCGTGCCGACGCCGGCTGCCCAGGCTCCTCTCGTCCAGCCGGATGAGGCACCGCAGGAAGGAGCGGCCGTCTCGCGTGTCGAAATCGCAGCGCCCGCGCCGTCCCCGGTTCGGCCCGCTCGCGTCATCGCCGAAAAGGTCGATGCGTCCGGCTATGAATTCCCGCCGCGTGCCCTGCTGCAGGAGCCGCCGGAGCGGCTTGGCGAGATCATGTCGCAGGAGACGCTGGAGCAGAATGCCGGCCTCCTGGAAAGCGTGCTGGAGGATTTCGGCGTCAAGGGCGAGATCATCCATGTCCGCCCCGGCCCGGTCGTCACCCTCTATGAGTTCGAACCGGCGCCCGGCGTAAAATCGTCCCGCGTCATCGGTCTGGCCGATGATATCGCCCGCTCGATGTCGGCGCTCTCGGCCCGCGTCGCCGTCGTGCCCGGCCGCAACGTCATCGGCATCGAACTGCCGAATGTGACGCGCGAAACCGTCTATTTCCGCGAGATGATCGAGAGCGAGGATTTCGACAAGAGCGGCTACAAGCTGGCGCTCGGCCTCGGCAAGACGATCGGCGGCGAACCGGTGATCGCCGAACTCGCCAAGATGCCGCATCTGCTCGTTGCCGGCACCACCGGCTCCGGCAAGTCGGTTGCCATCAACACCATGATCCTGTCGCTGCTCTACCGCATGACGCCGGAACAGTGCCGCCTCATCATGGTCGATCCGAAGATGCTCGAACTCTCCGTCTATGACGGCATTCCGCACCTGCTGACGCCTGTCGTCACCGATCCGAAGAAGGCCGTCATGGCGTTGAAATGGGCGGTGCGCGAGATGGAAGAGCGCTATCGCAAGATGTCGCGCCTCGGCGTGCGCAATATCGACGGCTATAACGGCCGCGTCTCCCAGGCCCGCGACAAGGGCGAGACCATCCATATCATGGTCCAGGTCGGCTTCGACCGGCAGACCGGCGCGCCGATCGAGGAGCAGCAGGAGCTGGATCTTGCGCCCATGCCCTATATCGTCGTCATCGTCGACGAAATGGCCGACCTGATGATGGTCGCCGGCAAGGAGATCGAAGGCGCCATCCAGCGTCTGGCACAGATGGCGCGCGCCGCCGGCATCCATCTCATCATGGCCACCCAGCGCCCTTCGGTCGATGTCATCACCGGCACGATCAAGGCGAACTTCCCGACCCGCATCTCCTTCCAGGTGACGTCGAAGATCGACAGCCGCACGATCCTCGGCGAGCAGGGCGCAGAACAGCTGCTCGGCCAGGGCGACATGCTGCATATGCAGGGCGGCGGTCGTATTGCCCGCGTCCACGGCCCCTTCGTTTCCGACGCCGAGGTCGAGAAGGTCGTCGCGCACCTGAAGACACAGGGCCGCCCCGAATATCTCGATACGGTTACGGCCGATGAGGAGGAGGAGGCGGAGGATGAAGAGGACGGCGCCGTCTTCGACAAGAGCGCCATGGGCGCCGAGGATGGCGACGAGCTCTACCAGCAGGCCGTCAAGGTCGTCATGCGCGACAAGAAGTGCTCGACCTCCTACATCCAGCGCCGTCTCGGCATCGGCTACAACAGAGCCGCTTCGCTGGTCGAGCGCATGGAAAAGGAAGGCCTCGTCGGCCCGGCAAACCATGTCGGCAAACGCGAGATCGTCTCGGGCCGCGGCGACAACGAATAATCGCTGCGGTACCGATAATCAGGCAAGCGAGGCGAGACGGAGTGTTTCCAGCACGAAGTCTCGCTTGCCACCGGTATAATAATCCCAGTCGTCATTGGCCTCGCGCATCAGCCGCAGCTTGAGCGCGGCATAGGCATCCGCTCTCTCAGGATGTGAGCGCAGATAGTCGCGAAAGGCGATCCGGTCGCGCAGCACGGCATTGTCGGTGGTGCAGAGATAGAGCCGCGCTCCGTGCGAGCCCTTGCCGCTGGTGAAGGTCCAGGTCTGCTGCCGGTATTTGTCGCCGTGGAAGGTGAAGGTGCCGAGCGTTTCGACACGCTTGATGGCTTCGGGAAGCGCATCCGCATCCGCAAAGGCGGCATGCAGGTCGATCTTCGGCTTTGCCGTCAGTCCGGGAACGGATGTGCTGCCGACATGATGAAAGACGGGGTCGAGATCGGCAAGGAGCGGTGCAAGCTCGCCGACAATCTTCTCGAAGACGAAGCGCCATTCCGGATCATAGGCGACAACCTGAATGGCCATTCTCTTCCTCTCGTCCGGTTCAGCGGATTTCCTTCAGGAAGCCGTCGAGCGTATCGATCATCCTGCGCTCGGCTTCTTCCAGCGAGCCGCTATTGTCGAGTTCCACGACGTCGTAGTCGCCGCGCACCGTCAGCGGGCCGCGTGCCAGCCGGGCCATGATATCCTCGTGCGTCTCGCGCCCGCGCGCCTCCAGGCGGCCGGCCAACACTTCCGGCCGGGCCGTCACGTTGATGACCTTCAGCCGCGGGAAGGCGGCCTGAAAGCGGTGCAGTGCCGAACGCGAACCGTTGGCCACGACGATGTGCCCCTTGGCGAGCGACACGGAAACCTCGGCCGGAATGCCGTATTTGAGGCCATGCGCTTCCCACCACACGGCAAAGGAACCGGCCTGTTCCATTGATGCGAATCCGGTATCCGAAACGGCAAGATGGTCTTCCCCGCCGGCATCGCCGTGGCGGGTGATGACGCGACGGACGAAATGCACGTCTTCGCGGTGGTCGAAATGCCGGGCGGCAAGGTTCATCAGCGTGTCCTTGCCGGCGCCGCTCGGGCCGACGACGACGACCATGATGCCGTTTTCGGCACCCGCACCCGGATGAGGTTCGTGCGACATCATCATGCGACACGGCGTCCTTCGCGCCAGACGGAACGCGTCACCGGCACGCCGTGGGAGCGGTGGACACGCACGAGATCGGCCCGCAGGCCGGTTGCGATGCGGCCGCGGTCGTTGAGGCTGACGGTGCGCGCCGGCGTTGCCGTGACCATCGCGATCGCCTTCGGCAGCGTGATGCCCTCCACCTCGTCGGCAAGGATGAAGGGGGCGTGCAACAGGCTGAGCGGCACATAGTCGGAGGAGAGCACGTCGAGCACGCCGAGCTGCGCCAGATCGCGGGCGGCGATATTGCCGGAATGCGACTTGCCGCGCACGATGTTCGGCGCGCCCATGAGCACGCTCATGCCGTTTTCGTGCGACAGTCTGGCGGCCTCGACGCTGGTCGGGAATTCGGCAAGGCGAACGCCGTTCTCGATCGCCTCGTCGATATGGGCCGAGGTCGCATCGTCATGGCTTGCGACGGTGATGCCGCGCTCGGCGCAGACCCTGGAGATCGCCTCGCGATGCGGCGTGGAATTGCGCTCGGATTCGGCGATGCGGCGGGCGCAGAAACGGGCGAATTCCTCATCGGTCAGGCCGCGCTTCTTCTGGTAGTAATAGACATACTGATCCATCGTCTGGAACTGGCGCTGGCCGGGTGCGTGATCCATCAGCGAGACGAGCCGGACATAGGGGTCCTTCTCGAAATCGGCAAAATGCTGCAGCACGTTGTCGGCCGAAACCTCGCAGCGCAGATGGATCAGGTGTTCGGCGCGCAGGCGGCCTTCCTCTTCGGCCGACTGGATGGCATCGGCCATCTCGCGCATCTCGCCATGCTCGAAGCCGCCATCCTCGTCCGCGCCCATGCGCAGGCAGTCGAAGACGGTGGTGATGCCCGAAGTGACGATCTGCGCATCATGGGCCTGGACGGCCGCCGTCTTGTTCCAGCGGATGCCCGGACGCGGCGAATAATGGCCTTCCAGATGGTCGGTGTGAAGCTCGACGAGGCCGGGAATGATATAATCGCCTTCGAAATCTTCGCCGGCTACCGAGCTGCCTTCCGAAATGTCGGCGATCTTGCCGTCACGGATGAGGATGGCGCCCGAGAGGATGTCGTCCTCGAGAACGATGCGGGCGTTTGAAAGAACGGTCTCTTTGCTCATGTCGGAAAACTCTCAGCTTCTGGCGCCAGCAAGCGGCAGCCATGTGTGGACTTTGAAAGGCGCGCCGCGCGCCTCCTCGCTAAAGACGGCAAGGCCGGAAATACGAAGCGGCCTGCCGGTGAAACCTGCGAAACGCTCGGCCAGGATCGCCTTCATCACTTCGGCCCGTTCTTCCGGCACCTGGCCGGTCAGCGTCATGTGAAAGCGGAAGTCTTCCATGACATAAGGGTAGCCCCATCGCAGGAGATTGCTGCGCTGGCTCTCGCTCAGCCTTTCCGGTTTGCGCCTGAGAATATCGGCCTCGGAGAGCGCGGCCCGGAAGGGCTCGAACGACTTTACCACTGTTGCCGCAAAATCCTGAAGCGGTTGATGGAGCGTGCCCGGCACGAGCGCGAAGAAATGGCCGAGCTGGCCGAGCACCAGTTCCGGAATGTCGAAGGCCGGCGTTCTGGCGGCGAAATCTTCGACGACCGCCATAAGGTCCCTTTCGGTCACGGAGGCGGCAAGTTCGAACGGCGCCTTGATCGTCGCGTGGAAACCGTAGCGGCGCGGATCGGCCGTCAGCTCGAACTGTTCGGCAGCCGGCAGCGTCTCATGTTCGGGCGCAGGATGGGTCTCGCCGGTAAAGGCATTGCGGCCGAGCCAGACGGAGGCCGCTTCCGTCAAGGCATCATCCTGAGACGGCGAAAAATAGAGAGCGTAGCGCAAGGCTTTTATCCTGGAGATCGTCCGAACGGGGAGCGCAATGTGCAGTGATTTGGCGGCGAACCGCAAGCACGCTCCGGCTAAAAGATTTCCATGACAGAATGATGATGACGGCGGCGCCATCACCATCTTTTAACCGGCTCAATGACCCGCCCTGGTGCCCATCAGCCGATGGCGAAGGGCGTTCGATGCCGTATCGAACAGGAAGACGACGATCAGGATCAGGATGACCATGTAGGCGACGTTCTCCCAGTTGGAATTGGTGCGCATGGCTTCCCAGAGCTTGAGGCCGATACCGCCGGCGCCGACGGCGCCGATGATCGTGGCGCCGCGCACGTTCGATTCCCACTGGTAGAGCGTCTGGCTGACGATGACGGGGACGATCTGCGGCATGATGCCGTAGCGGTGCACCAGCACGGTCGAGGCGCCCGTCGACTTCACGCCTTCGCGCGGCTTGTTGTCGATGTTTTCAAGGCCCTCCGAATAGAGCTTGCCGAGCGTGCCCGTCTCCGTGATGAAGATGGCGCCGGAACCGGCAAGCGGGCCGGGGCCGAAGGCGCGCGTCAGGAACAGCGCCCAGATCAGCATGTCGACCGAGCGCAGGAAATCGAAGAAGCGCTTCAGGGCCTGGTTGAGGAACCTGTTCGGCGTGATGTTGCGCGCCGCCAGGAAGGCGAGCGGGAAGGCCGCGAGCGAACCGAGCAGCGTGCCGAGGAAGGCCATGACGATCGTCTGGAAGAGCTTCGTCCAGACGTCGCCATGCTGCCAGGCGCTGTTGTTCCAGATATTGTCGAATGCCAGCGACAGGTTCGACTGGTCGGGGTCGATGCGCGGGCTGGAGACGATCAGGCTGACCACTTCGCTCACGGGCTTGTCGAAGAAGGGCGACTGCGTGTCGAAGACGAAATTGGCCCAGCCGATGAAGCGCTTGCGCACCTTCACGCGGTCGGCGGAAATGCTGACGTCGCCGGCAAAACCGAGATCGGCGAGCACGTTGTCGTCATAGACGGTCATCCAGTCCGGCACCGGGCCGACGACCTTCGGCGCGCCGCTGGAAACGTCGACCGGCACCGTCATGCCATGGGCGACGATCGTCGTCTGGCCCTTGCTGACCGTCACCGTGCGGCCGCTGCCGCTGACGACAACCGTGATGCTGCCGTCGGCATTGGCCTTGACCCAGTCCGGGTGCGGATCGTCGCCGAGCGGCGAGAAGCGCGGGTAGCGCGTCTGGATCGTGCCGTCGTCCTCGATGCGGAATTCCGGCTGCACGTCATAGCTGACCCACTGGCTCATATAGATGCCGAAGCGTTCCCAATGGGCTTCGGCGACGAGCTTCGGCAGGTCGAAGAACCAGACGGCGTAGATGCCGTAGAGGATAGTGGCGAGAACGATGAGCAGGCCGCCGAAACGCTGGCGGAAGGAGCGGTGAAAATATTCCGGATAGCGCGTTTCGATCTCATGCATGCGGTGTGCGTCGATGACCGTCATGGCAGCCTCAATGTTGCAGGAGGAAGGCGTGTTCGCCGACAAGGCGGCGGCGCAGCCAGGCGGAGAACTGGTCCACTGCCACGATGGTGATGAAGAGCAGCAGCACGAGAGCCACGGTCTTGGCGCCGAAGCCGCGCGAAATGGAAAGCTTCAGCTCCTCGCCGATACCGCCGCCGCCGACGGCGCCGATGATCGTCGATGCGCGCACGTTGATTTCGAGGCGCAGCAGCGCATAGGAGGCGTAGTTCGGCATGACCTGCGGCAGGGCGGCGAAACGCACGCGCTCGATCCAGTTTGCGCCGACGGCCCGCATGCCTTCGTCCGGCTTCATGTCGATATTTTCGGCGACTTCGTAGAAAAGCTTGCCGAGCGCGCCGATCGTGTGGAGCGTGATGGCGATGATGGCGGCCACCGGGCCGATCGAAAGGATCGCCGAAAACAGGCCGGCAATGACGATCTCGGGGAAGGCGCGCAGAAATTCCATCAGGCGCTTGGTAAAGATGCGAAGCGGCCAGTTCTTCGTCAGGTTGCGCGCCGCAAAGAAGCTGAGCGGAACGGCGAAGATGAAGGCGACGATGGTCGAGACGAGCGCGATGTTGATCGTGACGATCATCAGCTCGAAATATTCAGGGATATAGAAGCTGCCCCAGACATAGACGCGGCCATTGGCGAAATTGAATTCTTCGCCACCCTTGTCGTTCGGGCTCGCTATGTCGAAAAGCGCGCGCCAGACGTCGGTCCAGTCCTTGGGGATAAGCCAGCTCAGGAAATCGAAGAGATGCGGCAGGCGGTCGAAGAAATGGCCGGCATTGCTCTCGTCAGCAAAACGGACGGAGCTGACGAAGGCGACGATGAGGATCACCAGGCCAAGAGCGGTGTAGAAACGCCGGCGGGCGATCATCCGGTCCCAGGCCGTGGCGATTTCCTTCGTGCTCTGCAGCGGCACATGCGGCTGTGTATCGGCAATAGTCATCAATGCCTCGCCTCCTGCATCATTCCTTAAATCGGGCGCGGTTTAAGGATGAAATCATGCAGCAATTTAAAGTGCTGCAGCGTCCTTTGCGCGTCTGTCGCG
The DNA here is from genome assembly GCA_900471515.1 of Hyphomicrobiales bacterium. Lineage (GTDB taxonomy): Bacteria > Pseudomonadota > Alphaproteobacteria > Rhizobiales > Rhizobiaceae > Rhizobium. The sequence goes on from UCFC01000018.1 coordinate 55,050, forward strand.
CGGCGCTGTCGTCACAAGAAAAGGGCGGCCGTCGCCGGCCGCCCCGTATACGGATGGCGTAATCAGCCGCCGATAGCAGCCTTGCGAACGTCGACAACGGCGTTGTAGAAGTCGTGCTTGACCGGGGCGTAGCCCTTGTAGTCACCGCCTTCGATAGCGGTGAAGCACTTGTGGTCCTTCTCCGGCAGAGCCATGAAGAAGTCGGTGAGCTTCTTCTGCCATTCCTCGCCGAGAGCGTTGCGAACGACGAGCGGGCCGTTCGGGATCAGCGGCGAACGCCAGACTTCGACGAGCTTGTTCGGGTCGACTGCGCCCTTGTCGACTTCCTTGCGGAAAGTACCGGAGGTGTAGCCGTCCTTGAAGTCGCCGATGCCCGAGGAGTCGTCGACGGCAACGTCGACCTTGCCGTCATAAGCTGCGAGCAGGTTGTTCTCGTGGCCGCCGTTGAACTGCGTGGACGCGAAGAACTTGTCGTTCGGCATGCCCGTGTCCTTCGGGATCTGCGTCAGCGGAACGAGGTAGCCCGAGGTGGAGTCCGGATCGGCGTAGCCGAGCTTCTTGCCCTTGGCGTCCTTGATGGTCTTGATGCCGGAGGACTTCAGCGCGAGACCGATCGAGTAGTAACCGGTCGAGCCGTCCTTCTGCTGCGTCGTCAGGATCGGCGTAACGGCCTTGGCGTCCTTGAGGTAAACGGCTGCGTAACCGGAAGCGCCGAGTTCTGCGAAGTCGAGCGTGCCGCCGAGCAGGCCCTGGATAACGCCGTCATAGTCGGCGGCCGGGAAGAGCGAAACCTTCTCGAAGCCGAATTCCTGCTTCAGGTGGTCTGCAAGGCAGGCGTAGTTGCGCAGGCGGTCGGTTTCGTTTTCGCCGCCGAGGATGCCGACGCGGAATTCCTTGAGGTCAGCGGCATTGGCAGCGCCGGCTGCGAGCGACAGGATCGCCGTTGCAGCAAAAAGTGCTTTCTTCAACATGGGTTCTCTCCTGAATGACCGGGGCCGGTCGTTTTGTTACGAAGAAATCTGCCCTTGACGCGGGCGTTCGATCGAGGCCGCCCCTCTCACAGACCGGCCAGCGCCAGCGGTTGGGTGCCGGCGGATTGGTTTTCCGCTCCTTCCGGAGCGATGTTGATTGCGGTCGAGGTCATCGTCTCGTCGATGCCGGCACCGTCCTTGTCCGTGCCGTAGATTTCCTTGACGGCGTCGCTCGTCAGTTCGGAAGGCTTGCCGTCGAAGACGACGCGGCCGGCCGCCATGCCGACGATGCGTTCGCAGTAGTTTCGGGCCGTATCGAGCGTGTGCAGGTTGGTGATGACGGTGATGCCGTCGCGCTCGTTGATGTCGCGCAGCGCGTCCATGACGATCTTGGCGTTGAGCGGGTCGAGCGAGGCGATCGGTTCGTCGGCCAGAACCATTTTCGGGTTCTGCATCAGCGCGCGGGCGATGGCGACACGCTGCTGCTGGCCGCCGGAAAGCGTGCCGGCCGCCTGCAGCGCCGTCTGCTCGATGCCGAGGCGCTCAAGCGCGGCAATCGCCTGGATGCGCTCTTCACGGGTGAAGACGTTGAGCAGGCTGAGCACGGTCGAGCGGTGGTTCAGGCGGCCGAGCATGACGTTGGTGAGAACGTCGAGACGCGGCACGAGGTTGAACTGCTGGAAGATCATCGCGCAGTCGCGCTGCCAGTTGCGCAGCGCCTGGCCGCGAAGGCCGGAAACCTCGACACCACCGAAATGGATCGTGCCGGAAGACGGTTCCTGCAGGCGGTTGATCATGCGCAGAAGCGTGGACTTGCCCGCACCGGAACGGCCGATAATGCCGACCATCTGGCCCTGTGGAATGTCCAGCGTTACGGAATCGACAGCGAGCTTCTTTCCGAACCGGCGTGTGACATTCTTCAGTTCGAACATCATGCTCTTCCTTCGCATTTCTGCCTTGCGTCTGGGATCGCATTAGTCCCGCTTCGTGAAGCTCGCATGTCAGTTTTGTGTAAGTCCTGTCACAAAACTCTGCACCGCAGCATTGAGCTTAGCCACCGTAGCGCGAGAGGAAGTCTTCGGCTCCAAGCGCCCGGAAATCCGCCAGCGCATCGCGTAGCCGATCATGCTCCCAGTCCCACCAGGCAAGCCTGTCCATGCGCTCGCCGACCTCTTTCGGGAAGCGTTCGCGGATGAGCTTGGCGGGCACGCCACCGACGATCGTGTAGGGCGCGACGTCCTTGGACACGACCGCGCCGGCCCCGATGACGGCCCCGTTGCCGACCGTCACGCCGGGCAGGATCGTCGCGCCATGGCCGATCCAGACATCGTTGCCGATCACGACGCGGTTCGCGCGCCGCCATTCGAAGAACTCCGTCTCCATGTCGGCATCCGGCCAGTAGTCGACGGCGCGGTAGGTGAAGTGGTGCAGCGTGGCGCGCCAGGTCGGATGGTTGGTGGCGTTGATGCGCACGGCGGCGGCGATATTGACGAACTTGCCGATCGTCGCGCACCAGATGGAGCCGTCCTGCATGATGTAGGAATAGTCGCCGAACTCCACCTCGCTGATGCGGCAGCGTTCGGAAACTTCCGTATAGCGGCCGAAACTCGACTTGGAGACGGAGGCGGTCTCGTGGAAATAGGGCTCGATGCCCAGCTTGCGGCTCATGCTGCGATCGCCTTTCGGGGAGAGAATTGCTGAACGTCGAGAATGCGGTCGGCTGCTGCCTCGCGCACTTCCTCGTCGTGGAAGATGCCGAGAAGGGCGACGCCCGCCTTCTTCTTCTCCTCGATCATGCCGACGACGACGGCGCGGTTCTTCGCGTCGAGCGAGGCCGTCGGCTCGTCGAGCAGCAGGATCCTGTGCTCGGTAATGAAGCCGCGGGCGATATTGACGCGCTGCTGCTCGCCGCCGGAGAAGGTGGCGGGCGGCAGCTGCCAGAGCGCTTCCGGCAGGTTGAGCTTTTCAAGCAGGGCTGCGGCCTTCTCCCTGGCGCCGGCGGCGGCTTCGCCGCGTGCCAGCAGCGGCTCGGCGACCACGTCGATCGCGGCCACGCGTGGCACGGTGCGCAGGAACTGGCTGACATAGCCGAGCGTGTGGCGGCGCACGTCGAGAATGGTGCGCGGGTCGGCGGCGGCGAGATCGACGATCCGGCCCTTGTGGTCGATGAGGATCTGGCCGCTATCGACGGCATAATTGCCGTAGATCATCTTGAGCAGCGAGCTTTTGCCGATGCCCGAAGGGCCGCCGAGCACGACGCATTCGCCCGATGCCACCGAGAAGGAGACGTCGGAGACGACGGGCAGCTTGATGCCGTCGCGCAGGTGCATGGTGAAGCTCTTGGCGACTTCTGAAACGACGAGAGGCGTTGCCATCTTCTTAAACCTGAAGGATCGAGGAAACGAGGAGCTGGGTATAGGGCTCGCGCGGGTCGTCCAGCACGCGGTCGGTCAGGCCCTGCTCGATGACATGGCCGTCCTTCATCACCATCATGCGGTGCGAGAGAAGGCGGGCGACGGCGAGATCGTGGGTGACGATGATGGCCGAGAGGCCGAGATCGTTGACGAGGCCGCGCACGAGATCGAGCAGGCGCGCCTGCACCGAGACATCGAGACCGCCGGTCGGCTCGTCCATGAAGACCAGGCGCGGGCCGGTGACGAGGTTGCGGGCGATCTGCAGGCGCTGGCGCATGCCGCCGGAAAAGGCGCGCGGCTGGTCGTCGATACGGCCGGCATCGATTTCGACGCGCTCCAGCCAGTCGATGGCAGAGGAGCGGATCTTGCCATAGTGCCGGTCACCGATCGCCATCAGGCGTTCGCCGACATTGGCCCCGGCAGAAACCGTCATGCGCAGCCCGTCGGCCGGGTTCTGGTGCACGAAGCCCCAGTCGGTGCGCATCAGGAAGCGGCGCTCGGCCTCGTTCATGTGGTAGAGGTCGCGGTAATTGCCGTCGCGCATGTGATATTCAACGCTGCCGGTGGTCGGCATCAGCCGGGTGGAGATGCAGTTCAGCAGCGTCGTCTTGCCCGAGCCGGATTCGCCGACGATGGCGAGCACTTCGCCCGGCCAAAGCTCGAAGGAGACGTTTTTGCAGCCGATGCGGCTGCCGTAGAACTTCGAGAGGTCGTTGACTTTGAGAAGCGGTGTTTCGGTCATTCTGCAGCCTCCCGGGCCAGCATGTCGCCGGCATGTCCGTGTGCCCGGCGGTCCTCGCAATGGTCGGTATCGGAGCAGACGAACATGCGCCCGCCCCGGTCGTCGAGGATCACTTCGTCGAGATAGACGTCCTCCGCGCCGCAGAGCGCGCAGGGCTTGCCGAAGCGCTGGATCTCGAAAGGATGGTCCTCGAAATCGAGGCTGACGACGTCAGTATAGGGCGGCACGGCATAGATGCGCTTTTCGCGGCCGGCGCCGAAGAGCTGCAGCGCTTCCGACCTGTGCATCTTCGGATTGTCGAATTTCGGCGTCGGCGACGGGTCCATGACGTAACGGCCGTTGACCTTCACCGGATAGGCATAGGTGGTGGCGATGCGGCCGTTGCGGGCAATGTCCTCGTAGAGCTTCACATGCATGAGGCCGTATTCTTCCAGCGCATGCATCTTGCGCGTTTCGGTCTCGCGCGGTTCGAGGAAGCGCAGCGGCTCCGGGATCGGCACCTGGTAGACGAGCACCTGGCCTTCGCCGAGCTTTTCCTCGGGGATGCGGTGGCGCGTCTGGATGATCGTCGCGTCCTTGGTATGGGTCGTGACGGCGACATTGGCGACCTTCTGGAAGAAGGCGCGAATGGAGACGGCGTTGGTCGTGTCGTCGGCACCCTGGTCGATGACCTTGAGAACGTCGTCAGGCCCGATGATCGCCGCCGTCACCTGCACGCCGCCCGTGCCCCAGCCGTAGGGCATCGGCATTTCTCTGCTGGCGAAGGGTACTTGATAGCCGGGAATGGCGATCGCCTTCAGGATGGCGCGGCGGATCATGCGCTTGGTCTGTTCGTCCAGATAGGCGAAATTATAGGTGGCGAGATCACTCATTCGGCGGCCTCCTTCTGGGTCTCGCCGCTGTTGCGGGCGGCTTCGAATTCGCGGCGCATGCGGCGGACGAGGTCGAGTTCGGCCTGGAAGTCCACGTAATGCGGAAGCTTCAGGTGCTCGACGAAGCCGGTCGCCTGCACGTTGTCGGAATGGGAAATGACGAATTCCTCGTCCTGTGCCGGCGCGGTGATGTCCTCGCCGAGCTCTTCGGCGCGCAGCGCACGATCCACGAGAGACATGGCCATCGCCTTGCGCTCGCTCTGGCCGAAGACGAGGCCGTAGCCGCGCGTGAACTGTGGCGGCGCCTTGGCCGAGCCCTTGAACTGGTTGACCATCTGGCATTCGGTGAGCTGGATCGGGCCGAGCGAGACGGCAAAGCCGAGTTCGGCCACGTCGAATTCCACCTCGACCTCGCCGATGCGGATTTCGCCGGTGAACGGGTGGTTGCGGCCGTAACCGCGCTGGGTCGAATAGCCGAGCGCCAGCAGGAAGCCTTCGTCGCCACGCGCCAGCGCCTGCAGGCGAAGGTCGCGGGTCATCGGAAATTCCATCGGTTCGCGCGTCAGGTCGCCCGTCTCATGATCCTCGGGAAGCTCGCCGTCGCTTTCGATCAGCCCTTCCTGGCCGAGGATTTCGGAGACGCGCATGACGCGTCCGGTTTCCGCTTCGCGCTGGGCGGGCTCTTCCACGGCCTCGTCCGAAAGCAGCGTCGGATCGAGCAGGCGGTGCGTATAGTCGAAGGTCGGGCCGAGCAGCTGGCCGCCCGGAAGGTCCTTGTAGGTGGCGGAGATGCGGCGCTCGATCTGCATATTGGCGGTGTCGAGCGGCCTGGAATAGCCGAAGCGCGGCAGCGTCGTGCGGTAGGCACGCAGAAGGAAGATCGCCTCGATCATGTCGCCGCGCGCCTGGCGCACGGCAAGGGCTGCCAGCGTGCGGTCGTAGAGCGAGGCTTCGGCCATGACGCGATCGACGGCGAGCGCCAGCTGTTCGACGATCTGTTCGATGCCGATCGCCGGCACGGAACGGTCGCCGCGCCGGCGGTCGGCGAGCAGGCGGTGGGCATTGGCGATGGCGGCCTCGCCACCCTTGACGGCAACATACATGCGCTCAGATCTCCGTTGCTGTGATCTTGGTGGTGCGCGGCAGGCAGAGGAACCGCCTGCCCGCCGTCAGCACGATGTCGACGCCGCGCGGGAAGAGCGCACGGTTTTCCGTCCACAGGCGCAGGAAGGTTTCCGGCAGGCCGACAGGCGCAATCTCGGTCACGCTCTGGATGCCCGGTCCCATCAGCGCCAGACGACGGCCGCCCTCGAGCTCGGCAAGCTCGATCACCACAGTGGTCGAACGGTCGGGATACTCCTGCGTGCCGGCGGCAAACAGGCCGAAGGTGGAAAGCGCAACCCCGGTTTCGACGAAGGCGAAGCGCGCCTCCGCCTTTTCGGCCGTCAGCGGCGCACCGGCATGGAAGCCGAGCCATTCCGAAACAGCCGATTTGGCAAGCCCGGCGGAAAGCCAGACGGGCGTGTCATGGTCGCAGAGCGTCAGGCCGATCGCGCCGGCGGCGATGCCGAGCGGCGCCGGCGGCGCAACGTCGGCCGCGACGGTCTGGATCGTGCCGGGCCGGGCCATACCGTCCATCAGCATCTTGAACACGCTTTGCGCCTGGAAAACCGGCTCGGCGAAGCCGCCGGTCAGGACGTCGGTCTTGAGGCCCATCAGTCTTCTCCTCGCACCATGGTGAAGAAATCGACGCGGGTCGCGGCCGTTTCCCCGGCCTTGCGACCGGCTTCCCCGGCGATCCGGTTTGCGATCGGCGACAGCAGCGTCTGCTCGACGAAGCCCCTGGTGGCCTCTTCCTGCCAGAGCGCATCGAAGATCGCCGAAAGCCGTGCCTTCTCGCGGTCGGTGCCGAGCGCGTGGGCATGTCCGACGGAGCCGGAGGCAAGGCGCACCGTGGCGCGCGTCACCGTCACCTCGCCGAGATTGAAGGGCGCGCCGCCGCCGCCGATGCGGCCGCGCACCATCACGAGGCCCGTTTCCGGGCCGCGCACCGGCTGCGCCACCGGTTTTTCGGCAAGCGCATCCCACGCCGCCAGCAATTCCTGTCTTTCGGCGCGCGCCAGCAGGTCGACGGTGCGTTTGCGCCCGTCGCCCGTCCGTGTCGCAGCCTCTGTCTTCTCTGCTGCCGTCATCGTCTTTTCCTTGAAATGTCTATTGATATAGACAACCATACAAGCTATACCTATCCCTAAATCGGTGAGGTGACAAGCGTGTGACACGGCACGCCCGAAATTGGCCGAGCCGGAAAATGACCGGGCAGGGGTGTAATGGCAGGATTAAAGCAGGTGCAGCGGCAGACGGGGGTGGCGCTCTGGCGGCAGATCGCCGACAGGATCCGCGAGGCGATCGGCAGCGGCGTCTATGACGAAACGGGCATGGTGCCGCCGGAAACCGTCCTGGCGCTGCAGTTCGGCGTCAACCGGCATACGGTGCGCAGCGCGCTTGCAGCACTTGCCCAGGAAGGAATCGTGCGCGCGGTGCAGGGTCGCGGCACCCTGATCGAGCGCAAGGACCGCCTGAATTTTCCGATCAGCCGCCGCACCCGCTTTACCGACGGTCTGGGCGACCAGGCGCGCGAGACGCATGCGCTCCTGCTCGGCCATGCGGAGGAGGCGGCCGATGCCGAAGTGGCCCGCTGGCTGCGCATCGAGCCGGGCACGCCGGTCATCCGGCTGGAAACGGTGCGCGATGCCGACAGGCGGCCCGTCGCGCGCGGCACGAGCTGGTTTCCCGCCGCCCGTTTCCCCGGCCTCGTCGAGATCTACCGCCAGACCGAATCCGTCACCAAGACCTTCGCCGCCCTCGGCCTGTCGGATTACGTGCGCGCCACGACGGAGATCACCGCCGCCCACGCCGATTCCGCCGACATCGCCGACCTGGAACTGACGCCCGGCGCCATTCTCCTGATTACCAAGGCAATGAACACCGATCTCGACGGTGTGCCGGTGCAATATTCGATCAGCCGCTTTGCGGCCGATCGGGTGCAGTTCACGATTGAGAACTAAAGGGCGATTGCATATTCACTCGCCTACGCGAAAATATGATAAAATGAATCTCTAGGTTGAGCAGGAGATTCGGAAAATGGCGAAAGAGCCTAAGAACCACGGTAAGTCGTGGACTAATGATCAGGTGAGGGAGCTGAAACAGCTTGCCAAAGATAACACGCCAACTCGTGTTATGGCGCTTAAGCTGGGACGGACACCGGAATCTGTTCAATCGAAGGCGAGAAGTGAAGGCATTTCTCTGAAGCCAACAAATCAGAGTCCTTACAATCGCCAGCCAAAGTAGTCGCTTGTTCGTAAGGCTTGCCCAATGATGGCCTCTTGATTTCCGACTTTTGTCTTTCGGCGGCTCAGCAGAGCCATTCATCGCAAACGTTTTCGCGATATCTGCGCGCTGGCGGCTTCATCGGTTGTTAATGTGCATTACTCAGTGATGTTCGCCTTAACGGCAGGATCGACGCGGGCGGCTGTCTCATGTCGCCCGGTCTTGAACCTTATCGGCCTCTGATCGCGCTCAGTGCGCGCCAGACATGTCGCCGAGCACTTCCTTGGAAGCGACGGTAGAATCCGCCTTCAGCTTGTAGACCATCGGCACGCCGGTCGCGAGATTGAGCGACAGAACCTGCTCGCGGCTGAGCTTGTCGAGAACCATGACGAGCGAGCGCAGCGAATTGCCGTGTGCGGCAACCAGCACCTTTTCTCCACGCAGGACGCGCGGAAGGATTTCCGTCAGATAGTAGGGCCAGACACGGGCGCCGGTGTCGCGCAGGCTTTCGCCGCCCGGAGGCGGGACGTCGTAGGAGCGGCGCCAGATGTGCACCTGTTCCTCGCCCCACTTGGCGCGGGCGTCGTCCTTGTTGAGGCCGGAGAGGTCGCCATAGTCGCGCTCGTTCAGCGCCTGGTCGCGGATCGTCTCGAGGTTCGGCTGGCCGACCTTGTCGAGGATAAGCTTTAACGTGTGCTGGGCGCGCACCAGCGCCGAGGTGAAAGCGATATCGAACTTGATGCCGTAATCGGCAAGCGCCTGGCCGCCGGTCGCGGCTTCCTGGATGCCGAGTTCGGTGAGATCCGGATCCTTCCAGCCGGTGAAGAGATTCTTGAGATTCCAGTCGCTCTGGCCGTGGCGAACGAGGACGAGGGTACCGCTCATGAAAAATGCCTCCGAAAAATGGTCAATGGGAAGAAAGCCCGAGAACGTCGAGCATGGAATAGAGCCCCGGTTTCTTGTCGCGCGCCCAGAGTGCCGCCTTGATGGCGCCGCGCGCGAAAATCGAACGGTCGGTTGCGCTGTGCGAGAGCGTCACGGTTTCGCCTTCGCCGGCAAAGAGCACGGAATGTTCGCCGATGACGGAGCCGCCGCGCAGCGTCGCAAAACCGATCGACCCCGCCTCGCGCGGTCCCGTATGGCCGTCGCGCACGCGCACCGATTTTGCGGAAAGATCGATGGCGCGGCCCTTCGCAGCGGCCTCGCCGAGCAGCAGCGCCGTGCCCGAGGGCGCATCGACCTTGCGCTTGTGATGCATTTCGAGGATTTCGATATCCCAGTCGGCCGGGTCGAGCGCCTGGGCTGCCTGCTGCACGAGAACGCTGAGCAGGTTGACGCCGAGGCTCATATTGCCCGATTTGACCACCCGCGCATGGCGCGCCGCCGCCGCGATCCTGGCGTCGTCTTCTGCCGAGCAGCCGGTCGTGCCGACCACATGGACGATGCGGGCCTGGGCGGCAAGGCCGGCAAACTCGACCGACCCGGCGGGCGAGGTGAAATCGAGCACGCCCTCGGCATGCAGGAAGGCCGCCAGCGGGTCGTCGCCGATGATGATGCCGTTGGCGCCAAGCCCGGAAATTTCGCCCGCATCCTTGCCGACGAAGGGCGAACCCGGCCGCTCGATCGCCGCATGCAGCGTTGCGCCCTCGATGGAATGAATGAGGCGGATGAGCGTCTGCCCCATGCGCCCCGCTGCCCCAACCACAACCAGTTTCATCGCAGCGTCGCTCATGTCAGTCCGTCATCCCGATCAGTATGAATCAGAAGCCGAAGGCCTCTGCAGATTGTTGAGGCGAGCGTAAAGTCCGTCGCTGACCTTCGCAAGCGTCTCGTGATTGCCTTCTTCGACGACGCGGCCCTGCTGCATCACGATGATCTTGTCGGCGCGCACCACGGTCGAGAGACGATGGGCGATGACGACGACGGTGCGGCCGGTCATGGCCTCGTCGAGCGCCTTCTGCACGGCCGCTTCCGATTCCGTGTCGAGTGCGGAGGTCGCCTCGTCGAGAAGCAGGATCGGCGCGTTGCGCACCAGCGCGCGCGCAATCGAAAGCCGCTGCCGCTGGCCGCCGGAAAGCGTCACGCCGTTTTCGCCGACGGGCGTGTCGTAGCCCTGCGGCTGCGCCAGGATGAAGTCATGCGCATAGGCAAGCCGCGCCGCCTTCTCGATATCCTCGTCGCTCGCGTCCGGTCGGCCGTAGCGGATATTGTCGCGGATCGTGCCTTCGAAGAGATAGGGCTGCTGCGACACGTAGGCGAGCTGCCGGCGCAGCGACCGCTTGGTGATATGGGCGATATCCTGCCCGTCGATCAGGATCTCGCCTTCCTTCGGATCGTAGAAGCGCGGGATCAGGCTGATGACGGTGGATTTGCCCGCACCCGAAGGCCCGACGAGCGCGGTCGTCTTGCCGCCCTCGGCCGTCAGCGTCACGCCGTCGAGCACGCTTTCGTTGCCGTAGGCGAAGGAGACGTTGCGGAACTCGATCTTCGCTTCGGTGATGACAAGCGGTTTGGCGTCCGGCAGGTCGCGCTGGCGCGGTTCCATGTCGAGCAGCTCGTAGATCATCCGGGCGTTGACGACGGCGCGTTCCATCTGCACCTGCAGGCGGGCAAGGCGGCGGGCCGGATCGTAGGCGAGCAGCAGCGCCGTGACGAAGGAGAAGAAGGCGCCCGGCGGCACGCCCTGATAGATCGAGCGATAGGCGGCATAGGCAAGCACGCTCGCCACCGCAAAGCCGGCGAAGCTTTCCGTCAGCGGCGAGGTGCGCTCGGAAAGCCGCGCAATGCGGTTCGCCCGGCCTTCGGCGGCGGAAATCAGCTTGTTGACCTTGGTTTCCAGCGCCTCTTCCATCGTGAAGGCCTTCACGATGGAAATGCCCTGGATCGTCTCCTGCATGGCGCCGAGAACGTGGCTGTTGAGGTCGACGGCCTCGCGCGTGGCCGAACGCAGCCGCTTGGAAACGTAGCGCAGCGCATAAAGCAGCGGCGGAGCCAGGATGAAGACGGCAAGGCTCAGCAGCGGATCCTGCAGCACCATGACGCCGATCAGCGACACGAAGGTCAAGAGATCGCGCACCGTCGAGGTGATGGTGAGGTTCAGCACGTCGCGGATGCCGCTGACGTTCTGGCTGACCTGCGCGGCGATCTGGGCCGAGCGCGCCTCGTTGAAGAAGCCGACGGAGAGCGTCATCAGGTGCGAATAGAGCCGGCGCTGGTAGCGGGCGACGATATCGTTGCCGATCCGCGACAGCGCCACACCCTGCCCGTAGCTCGCAAAGCCGCGCAGCATGAAGGCGATGAAGATCGAAAGACAGATGATCCAGACGACGTCGGCGCGCCGGTTGGCGAAGGCCTCGTCGATGATCGCCCGCATGATCCAGGCCGTGAACGCCGTCGAAAGCGCCACGACGACGAGGCAGCTGATCGCGAAGACATAGCCCCAGAGATGGTCCCGGCCGTTTTCCGCGATGATGCGTTTCAGGATGCCGGTCACGGTATCGCTGTTGACGGGTGGCTTTCTGCTGTCGGCGGCTTCCAAAAAAGTGGCTTCCTGTCAAAGGGCCGCATGCCGCAGGCGCGGCACGCATGTTCGCGGGGCTCTATAAAGAGTTGGAGCAGGTTTGGCTAGACGGGCTCAGGCCCGCCAGCGCCGCCCATCCGTCGAAAGGCCGAAGTTTGCGGGCATGCGCGCATAGGAGGAAAGACCGGCAAGCGCGGCCAGCGGGTGTGTGACCACATAGGTCGGGATCGTCCGCAAGAGAGCCGAATGCGGTGCCTTGTCTTCGAAGGCGGCCCGGAATTCCGGCTTTTTCAGTGCCGGAAGGATTTTCTGGGAAATGCCGCCCGAGAGGTAGACGCCGCCGCGGGCCATGAACAGCAGCGCCATGTCGCCCGCCACGCGGCCGAGATAGGTGGCAAACAGCGAGACGGTTTCGACCGCGATCTTGTCGCTGCCGACAAGGGCGTGCGAGGTGATGTCGGCCGGGTCGGCCATGACAGGCTGAACGCCGTCGGCCGCGCAGATGGCGCGGTAGAGGTTGACGATGCCGCGGCCGCAGAGGATCTGTTCGGCCGAAATCCGGCCCTCGATGGTCTCCACATGCGGGAAGATTTCGTAGTCGCGCTTGCTGCGCGGCCCGAGATCGACATGCCCGCCTTCGCCCGGAACCGGAATCCATGTCGACTGGGTATGGACGAGGCCGCCGACGCCGAGGCCCGTGCCGGGGCCGAGAACGACGCGCGAGGCCACCATGTCGCCCGAAACGCTGCCGATCCGCTCGCGATTGTCGTCGGAAAGGGCGGCGATCGCCAGCGCCTGCGCCTCGAAATCGTTGACGACGAGCACGTCGACGAGGCCAAGCCCCTCGATCATCTTCTTCGGCCGCACCACCCAGGGGCAATTGGTCAGCGGAATCTCGTCGGCCTTGATCGGGCCGGCGACGGCCAGGATCGCCGCGCGCGGCTGCACCGAGGTCTTGTCGAGCACGCCCTTCTGGATCGCCTCGTCGATCGTCTCGTAATCGGCCGTGCGCACGTTGGGAAACTGCTTCGGCTCCGCATAGGCATCCGTCAGGATGGAGAAGCGGGCATTCGTGCCACCGATGTCGCCGATCAGAATCGGAAAGGGCAAGGGAGTAGAGGATGCGGTCATGGCCGGTTCCGTGCTAGGCCCGAGGGATCAGGCGTTAAGGGTGGGGAGAAGCTTTTCGGCGGTCGACTCGTTCAGCGCCATCGGAATGTCGTAGACGATCGCAAGCCGCATCAGCGCCTTCACGTCCACATCATGCGGCATCGGCGTCAGCGGGTCCACGAAGAAGATGAGCGCGCCGACTTCGCCGGTGGAAATCAGGGCGCCGATCTGCTGGTCGCCGCCGAGCGGGCCGCTTTTCAGCCGCGTCACGTCCAGGTCGGGAGCGGCATCGAGCACGCGCCCGCCGGTCGTGCCGGTGGCGACGATTTTCCACCTGGCGAGGAGGTTCGTGTTGCGGCGGGCAAATTCCGCCATGTCGTCCTTTTTCTGGTCATGCGCAATCAATGCTAGGCACTTGCCGCCGGCCATGAACGGAACCTCCGCGCGCGTCATTCAATCGATTTGGCCGCTTCTACACCAGGCTTTTGCGATTTGAAAGACAGCCGCCCGCAGTGGCAGGCGGCCCGTTCGGCCTATTGCACGGCCGGCTTGTCGTTGGGCACAGGGCCGACGGAGGGCAGCGCGCCGCCGGTATCGGCAACGGGCGCGGCGGCCGGTGCGGCGGTCAGCGCGCTCGCAGCCGAGGTCCCGCCATAGGTCGCGGCCTCGGCGGAGGCGACGGACGGGGCATCGACAACGGCCGAGCAGGCCTTCGGCAGGTCGGAGACCATGACTTCGCGCGGCGGCTTCGGCGGCGGTGCGCCGGGCTTGGGCGGTTTCGGCGCAGCCCAGGGCTCCTTGGTGAACCACCAGGCAAGCGATTTGTCGCAGCCGTCGCCGGCCGCCACCGGCGCCTGCGGCGTGCAGCCCTTGGCCCCCGGCGGGCACTTGAGGCGGATATGGAAATGCGAATCGTGCCCGTATTCCGGCCTGAGCTTGCCGAGATTGGTGCGGTCGCCCGTCCAGGTGTCGCACATCTTCTTCTTGATCGCCGGATTGACGAAGATGCGCTCGACCTGCGGGTAGCTGGCCGCCAGCATCAGAAGCTGCGCCCGCTGCTGGCTCCAGACTTTGGGATCGACGGTCAGGAACTTGTCCTTCTGCAGCATGGTGGTGAAGGGCAGGCTCTCCCGCTCCTCGTAGCTCATACGATGCGAAGGCATGGGGGTCAGCCAGACATCGGCATCGAGGCCGATCTGGTGGGAGGCATGGCCGTTGAACATCGGCCCGCCGCGTGGCTGGGCAATGTCGCCGACGAGGATGCCGGGCCAGCCGATCCTGTCATGCGCATCCTGCGAGAATTTTTCGAGCAGGGCGATCATCGCCGGGTTGCCCCAGCGCCGGTTGCGCGAAAGCCGCATCGCCTGCCAGGTCGGCCCGTCCGCCGGCAGCGCTTCGGCGCCGGTCATGCAGCCCTTGGCGTAGAAGCCGATCGGCTGCGCCGGCCCCTGCGTCGGCAGTTTCACGGCGCCGAAAATCGCCTTGGCGCTGCCGGGGCTCGGCGTCTTCTGTTGAGCGCCGACATCGCCGGCGACAAGGCTTGCGCCCATTGCGCCGGCGAGCGTCAGCTTGCCGAGAGTTTTGAAAGTCTGGGCCTTGAAAACCCGAACCAAGCCGAAAGCCATGCCGTTCCCTTGCCGCATCTGCCGAAGTGATTCCGATCGAATCTGAAGTGATCTGCGATCGAACCTATCGTGAAAAGCAATTTTGGTGAATCGATGTTTTGGCAGGCGCAGCGGGGACGCATCGCCGCAGCCGTCAGGCGTTGGCCAGAACCTCCGTCGTTTTGCGCAGGCGCGACAGGCGCGGCAGGATGCGCTCGCAGGCCAGCGCGTGCATGTCGGCGGTGAAGGTGCTCATCGCGTCCTCGACGGCGATAACGGCGTAATTATGCGCGAAGGCGTCGCGGATCGTCGCCTCGACGCCGAAATTCGTGGCAATGCCGGTCAGGATCACGGTCCTGATGCCGCGCCGGCGAAGCTGCAGGTCCAGTTCCGTGCCGTAGAAGGCGCTCCACTGGTGCTTGACGATATGGACGTCGACCGCAAGGGCTGCGATTTCGGCCGGTGCCGCCAGCGCTGCCGCCGGAAGGCCGCCTTCGGGGAAAACCGCAGGCTCGTCCACCGGCTGGTTGACAGCATCGGCATAGTCCGGGGAGAATCCGACGGTGACGAGGATCACCGTGCCGCCTTCGGACTTCAGCTTCCGGGCAATGGCGGCGGTGTTCTCGACCACCTGCCGGGCGGGATGGGGCGCAACCTGCCGGCTGACGATGAAGTCCTGCAGGTCGATGGAAATCAGTGCGGTGGTCTTGGGATCGTAGAGGGACATGGGAAATCTCCGGGGGAAGGAAATCATGAGGGCATCCTCACAATGACAAATACGAGGACAGCCTCACAAAAATCAAGTCCCGAGCCGCAGACCCGCGTGCCGAAACGCCAGCGCGGCCATGAGCGCGTCGCCGTTCTCATCGATGCCGCAGCCAGGGTCTTTCTCGAAAAGGGCTATGATGCCGCCACCATGACGGAGATTGCCGCGGCCGCGAATTCCTCGATCGGCTCCCTCTACCAGTTCTTCCCGACCAAGCCGCTTCTGGCCGAGGCGCTGCATGTCGACCGCCTGCAGCATCTGAACCGCGGGCTTGCCGAGCTTGCGGAAAAGACGAGAGGCAGGAGTGCTGCCGAGATCGGCGACGCGATCTTCACCCGGCTCGGCCGTTTCATCGAGGATCACCCGGAATTTCCCGTCCTTGCCGCCCGCCGCGACGTGCCCAAGGAGCGCAAGGCGAAATCGCGGGCGGAGCTTCGTGCCAGCATCACTGCGCTGTTGCGGAACGCCGAACCGTCGGTGGAACGCGATGTCGACCTTCTGGCCGCGCTCGTCCTGGAATTGCTGCGCATCGTCGTCGCCGCCGCCTCCGACCCCGACGGCTCGGGCGATCCGCGCCTCGTCGGAGAGTTGCGCCGCATGCTGCGCAAGCGCCTCGAAGAAGTGATGCCCTGACTGAAGCCGGCAAGGTCAAAATTTCGCGAGCGGCATGAAACGGGAACTCTTTCCTGTTTTTTGCCGGTATTTCCCGTATTCTCCATAAGCGCAAAAAACGAACAATAAGGGGTTTGGTGAATGGCATTCTGGGCGCCGAAATTTCTTCTGCCTGCGGCAACGTCCCTGTTTCTCGCCTTCGGGGCCTTCGCACAGGACGCGGACGGATGGCGGGTCGGAATTTCGACGGTCGGCGAACTCAAGCACCCCGCAGGCTTCGACCATTTCGGCTATGTCAACCCGCAGGCGTCCAAGGGCGGCACCCTGCGCCTGTCCGACGAAGGCAGTTTCGATACGCTGAACCCGCTGCTCGCCCGTGGCGAGGCCGGCGCCGGCCTCGGCCTCGTCTTCGATACGCTGCTGACGCCGGCGCTCGATGAGCTGTCCTCCTCCTACGGCCTCCTTGCCGAGGGCGTAAAATATCCCGACGACATCACCTCGGCGACCTTCCGACTGCGGGCGGAAGCCAGATGGGCCGACGGCCAGCCGGTGACGCCGGATGATGTGGTCTTCAGCTTCGAGCAGGCCAAGAAGAACGATCCGCAGATGGAATTCTACTATCGCCACGTCAAATCGGTCGAAAAATCGGGCGATCGCGACGTCACCTTCACCTTCGACGAGCCCAACAACCGCGAGCTGCCGCAGATCGTCGGCCAGCTGGTGATCGTGCCCAAGCACTGGTGGCAGGCGAACGGCGCAGACGGCAAGCCGCGCGACATTTCCCGCACCTCGCTCGAAATCCCCATGGGCTCCGGCCCCTACAGGATGGTGTCGGTGACGCCGGGCGCGAAGATCCGCTACGAGCTGCGCGACGACTATTGGGGCAAGGATCTCAACGTCAATGTCGGCCAGAACAATTTCGGCGCGATCGAATATACCTATTATGCCGACCGCGACGTGATGTTCGAGGCCTTCCGCTCCAACAATACCGATTACTGGTGGGAAAATGCCGCCAAGCGCTGGGCGACGGCCTATGATTTCCCCGCCGTCAAGGACGGGCGCGTCAAGCGCGAGGAGACCGAAAGCGAAATGCGCAAGGTTGGCGTCATGGTCGGCTTCATCTTCAACCTGCGCCGCGACAAGTTCGCCGACGAGAAGCTGCGCGAGGCGCTGAACTACGCCTTCGATTTCGAGGAGCTGCGCCGCACCATCTTCTACGGCTCCTACGAGCGCATCGACAGTTTCTTCTTCCGCACCGAGCTTGCCTCCTCCGGCCTGCCGCAGGGCCGGGAACTCGAAATCCTGAACGAAGTCAAGGATCTGGTGCCGCCGGAAGTTTTCACCAAACCCTATGCCAACCCGGTCGGCGGCGATCCGGCCAAGCTGCGCGACAATCTTCGCACCGCAATCGGCATGCTGAAGGAAGCGGGTTACGAGCTGAAGGGCAACCGCATGGTCAATGTGAAGACCGGCCAGCCGCTCTCCTTCGAAATCCTGCTCAACGGGCCGACCATCGAGCCCGTCGCGCTCGCCTTCTCGCAGAACCTGCGAAAGATCGGCATCGATGCCGCGGTGCGCAGCATCGAGCCCTCGCAATTTACCAACCGCTGGCGCTCGCGTGATTTCGACGTCATCTACAATGGCTGGGGCGAATCCATCAATCCCGGCAACGAGCAGGCCGAATATTGGGGTTCGGACGCCGCCAGGCGCGAAGGCTCGCAGAATTACAGCGGCATCAGCGATCCCGGCATCGACGCGCTCATCAAGAAGGTGATCTTCGCCAAGGACCGCGACGAGTTGGTGGCGGCGACGAAGGCGCTCGACCGCGTCCTGCTTGCCAAGCACATCGTCGTGCCGAGCTACACATCGCGCACCTCGCGCCTCGCCTACTGGAACAGCATCGCCCATCCGCCCGAACTGCCCGAATACGGGCTCGGCATGCCGGGTGTCTGGTGGTCCACCAATGCAGGCAAATAAGGAAATCCTTGCCATCGCGGGCCGAGGGCGTCCAAATTAAGCGCGAATCGGGCGGTAAAGCGATTCCGGCAGAAGCGTGAAGCGGTTTGCGCCCGCAATTGCATGAAAACAAGGAGATGGAGCATTTCCGCGGTTCGAGGAAAACGGAAATGCTCTGCAAGGGCGAACAAAAGGAAAGTTGGGAATTGGCGAAATCTGAACGTCGCAGCATGGCGGCTGTCCACCGGATCGGCATGTACTGATGGGGGGCTATATCCTTCGCCGCCTGCTTCTGATGATTCCGACGATCGTCGGCATCATGGCAATCTCCTTCATCGTCGTGCAGTTCGCACCCGGCGGGCCGGTGGAACAGGTCATCGCCCAGCTGACCGGGCAGGCAGACAGCACCGACCAGCGCCTCTCCGGCGGCGGCGATGCCGGCCAGCAGTTCGACGACGCCGGCGCGAAATATCGCGGTGCCCAGGGCCTCGATCCGGAACTGATCGCCAAGCTGGAAAAGCAGTTCGGCTTCGACAAGCCGCCGCTCACCCGCTTCCTCGAAATGATGTGGAACTATATCCGCTTCGATTTCGGCGAGAGCTTCTTCCGCAATACGACCGTGCTCGACCTGATCGCCGAGAAGCTGCCGGTTTCGATCTCGCTCGGCATCTGGATCCTGATCTTCTCCTACGCCATCTCCATTCCGCTCGGCATCCGCAAGGCGGTGAAAGACGGCTCCTCCTTCGATGTCTGGACCTCCGGCGTCATCATCGTCGGTTACGCCGTGCCGAGCTTCCTGTTCGGCATCCTGCTGATCGTGCTCTTCGCCGGCGGTTCCTTCTACGACTGGTTTCCGCTGCGCGGCCTGGTTTCCGATAATTTCGACCAGCTTTCCTGGTGGCAGAAGCCGCTCGACTATTTCTGGCACCTGACCCTGCCGCTGATCTCGCTGTCGCTCGCCTCCTTCGCCACGACGACGCTGCTGACCAAGAATTCCTTCATCGACGAGATCAAGAAACAATATGTCATCACTGCGCGCGCCAAGGGGCTCAACGAACGGCAGGTGCTCTACGGCCACGTTTTCCGCAATGCCATGCTGATCGTCATCGCAAGCTTCCCCGCCGCCTTCATTTCCGCCTTTTTCACCGGCTCGCTGCTGATCGAAAACATCTTCTCGCTCGATGGCCTCGGCCGCCTCGGCTACCTCTCGGTCGTCAACCGCGACTATCCGATCGTCTTTGCCACACTCTATATCTTTTCGCTGCTCGGCCTCTTCGTCGGCCTGATTTCCGACCTGATCTACACCTGGATCGACCCGCGCATCGATTTCGAGCGGAGGGACGTCTGATGGATGCTCCCGCAAACCCGGCGACCGCAACGCCGCTGCGCCCGCCCCGCAAGGGCCTGCTGTCGCCGACCAATGTCCGCCGCTGGAACAATTTCAGGGCCAACAGGCGCGGTTACTGGTCGCTCTGGCTGTTCATGATCCTCTTCGTGCTCAGCCTCTTTGCCGAATTCATCGCCAATGACAGGCCGATCGTCGCCTCCTACAAGGGCGAGATCCTTTTCCCCGTCATCATCGACTATCCCGAAGAGAAATTCGGCGGGTTCCTGGCCGAGACGGACTACCGCTCCTCCGTCATTGCCGATGAGATCGATGCCAACGGCTGGATGATCTGGCCGCCTATCCGCTATTCCTACCGGTCGGTCAATTCCGACATTCCGCATTCGGCCCCGACCGCGCCCTTCTGGCTGATGTCGAAGGAGGAGCGCTGCTCGGCCTATCCGCAAGGGGTCAACGATCCCGGCTGCCGGCTCGGCAATCTCAATTGGCTCGGCACCGACGATCAGGCGCGCGACGTTCTCGCCCGCGTCATCTACGGTTTCCGCATCTCCGTGCTCTTCGGCCTGGCGCTCACCATCTGCTCGGCGCTCATCGGTGTGACGGCCGGCGCCATCCAGGGTTATTTCGGCGGCTGGACGGACCTGCTCTTCCAGCGCTTCATCGAGATCTGGTCGTCGATGCCGGTGCTCTACATCCTGCTCATCATCGCCGCCATCCTGCCGCCCGGCTTCTTCGTGCTGCTTGGCATCATGCTGCTCTTCTCCTGGGTGGGCTTCGTCGGCGTCGTGCGCGCCGAATTCCTGCGTGCCCGCAATTTCGAATATGTGCGGGCCGCCCGCGCGCTCGGCGTCAACAACCGCACCATCATGTGGCGGCACATGCTGCCGAACGCGATGGTGGCGACCCTGACCTTCCTGCCCTTCATCCTCTCCGGCTCCATCACCACGCTGACCTCACTCGATTTCCTGGGCTTCGGCATGCCGCCGGGTTCCCCCTCGCTCGGCGAACTGATCGCCCAGGGCAAGGCCAACCTGCAGGCGCCGTGGCTGGGGCTGACCGCTTTCTTCACCATGTCGATCATGCTCTCCCTGCTGATCTTCATCGGCGAGGCGGTGCGCGACGCCTTCGATCCGAGAAAGACGTTCCAATGAGTGAAACTCTGCTCTCCGTCCGCGATCTCTCGGTCGCCTTCCACCAGGGCGGCGAAACCGCGCTTGCCGTCGATCGCATCTCCTTCGATATCGCCAGGGGCGAGGTTGTCGCGCTGGTCGGCGAATCCGGGTCCGGCAAGTCGGTCTCGGCAAACTCCATCCTGCGGCTTCTGCCCTATCCCGCAGCCAGCCACCCCTCCGGCGAAATCCTCTTCAAGGGCAAGGATCTCCTGAAGGCTTCCGATCGTGAAATGCGCGCCGTACGCGGCAATGACATCACCATGATCTTTCAGGAGCCGATGACCTCGCTCAATCCGCTCCACACGATCGAGGGGCAGATTGCCGAAATCCTGGCGCTGCATCAGGGCGTCACCGGCCAGGCCGCGCGCACCCGTGTGCTGGAACTCCTGAACCAGGTCGGTATCCGCGAGCCGGAAAAGCGCCTGAAAGCCTATCCGCACGAGCTTTCCGGCGGCCAGCGCCAGCGCGTGATGATCGCCATGGCGCTCGCCAACCGCCCGGAACTCCTGATCGCCGACGAGCCGACCACGGCACTCGACGTCACCGTGCAGGCGCAGATCCTCGAACTCCTGCGCAGGCTGAAGGGCGAACACGGCATGTCCATGCTCTTCATCACCCACGATCTCGGCATTGTGCGCAAATTCGCCGATCGCGTCTGCGTCATGACCAAGGGCAGGATCGTCGAGACCGGGCCGGTGGAACAGGTCTTCACCAACCCGCAGCACGATTATACCCGCCACCTGCTCGCCTCCGAGCCGCGCGGCGAACCGCCTCTGACCGATCCGACCAAGCCCGTCGTCATGGAAGGCAGCGACATCAAGGTCTGGTTCCCGATCAAGGCCGGCCTCATGCGCAAGGTCGTCGATCACGTCAAGGCCGTCGATGGCATCGATCTGACGCTGCGCGCCGGCCAGACGCTCGGCGTCGTCGGCGAATCCGGCTCCGGCAAGACGACGCTCGGCCTGGCGCTGACCCGCCTCATCTCCTCGCAGGGCCGCATCTCCTTCGTCGGGAAAGATATAGCCAGCTATTCGTTCACCGATATGCGGCCGCTGCGCAACCAGCTGCAGGTCGTCTTCCAGGACCCCTATGGCTCGCTCAGCCCCCGCATGTCGGTCGGCGATATCGTCGCCGAGGGGCTGAAGGTGCATGAACGTTCGCTCTCGGCCGAAGAGCGCGACCAGCGCGTCTGCTGGGCGCTGGAGGAAGTGGGCCTCGATCCGCTCACCCGCTGGCGCTTCCCGCATGAATTTTCTGGCGGCCAGCGCCAGCGCATCGCCATTGCCCGCGCCATGGTCCTGAAGCCGCGTTTCGTCATGCTCGACGAGCCGACCTCCGCGCTCGACATGAGCGTGCAGGCGCAGGTGGTCGATCTCCTGCGTGACCTGCAGAAGAAGCACGATCTCGCCTATCTCTTCATCAGCCACGACCTGAAGGTGGTGAAAGCGCTCGCCAACGACGTCATCGTCATGCGCTTCGGCAAGGTGGTGGAGCAGGGGCCGTCGGCGGAAATCTTCCGCGCCCCGAAGGACGATTACACAAGGGCGCTGATGGCCGCCGCCTTCAATATCGAGGCTGTGCCGACGCCAGCAGTTCAGCAGTAAAGAAGACCATGTCAGCAAGACCGCCCATCCTCGTCGATCTCAAGTTCAACCCCGAAACCGTCGCCCGTATCCTCAAGACCGCCTTTGCCGATCGCGGCAGCATCAATGCCGCCGATCCCGAAAGCAAGGCACTCGACCTGACCGGCGTGGACTACGCCCTGCTCTGGAAACCGGATGCCGATGTTTTCAGGCGCGCGCCGAACCTGAAGGTGCTCTTTTCCGGCGGCGCCGGGGTCGATAGCATCCTCTCCATTCCCGACCTGCCCGATCTGCCGATCGTGCGTTTCGTCGATCGCAGCCTGACGACGCGCATGAGCGAATGGGTGGTCCTGCAGTGTCTGATGCACCTGCGCCTTCAGCGCGCCCACGACCGCCACCAGCGCGACCGCGCCTGGGGCAAGCTCGTGCCGCCGGAAGCGGCCGAAATCACCGTCGGCGTCATGGGCCTCGGCATTCTCGGCCAGGATGCCGTCGCCAAGCTCAGGGTCATGGGCTTCAACGTCATCGGCTGGTCGCGCTCGAAGAAACATGTCGAAGGCATCGAAACCTTCGACGGCCGAGAGCTCGACACCTTCCTGTCGAAGACCGATATCGTCGTCGGCCTGCTGCCGCTGACGCCGGAAACATCAGGCCTCTACAACAAGGCCTTCTTCGCCAGGCTCCGCCAGGGCGGCGCGCTCGGCAGGCCGGTTTTCATCAATGCCGGCCGCGGCAGGAGCCAGGTCGAAGCCGATATCGCCGCTGCCATCGATACCGGCGTGCTCGGCGGTGCCTCGCTCGATGTCTTCGAGGTCGAGCCGCTGCCGTCCGACAGCCCGCTCTGGCATCTGGAAAACGTCTTCATCACCCCGCATGACGCGGCGATCTCGGAGGAAAACGCGCTCTTCCGCCATGTCGAAACCCAGATTGCCCGTTTCGAACGCGGCGAGCCGCTGCAATTCGTCGTCGATCGCAAGGCGGGCTATTAAAGCCCGACGCGCAAAAATGGGAAACTATGCGGCAGGCGCCGCCAATGGCGGTTTCCGGGCCCAGGCGGGCGAACAGCTGCAACGATTAACCGGGATCACGGGAGGCGCAAGTCCAAACCGAGCTTGCTGCTGAGGACGAAGGCGACGAGCCCCACGCCGACGAGCGCCAGGGTGAAGACTGCGGCCATCGTGCCGCCCATGCGCAGGACCGCTCGCCTATCCCCCACCTCCGCTCGATCGAAATGCCACTTGATGGCGAAGAACATGGCCGTTCCCAAGGCGAAGACCTTGAACGTAACGAAGACTACAGGGACCCAATCCCACATTTCGGATATTTCCAGGCTATGACTTGACGCTATCGATCGGGAGCGAGCACTACCGCGAAACTGCCGCAGACAACACCGGCCATGTTGACGCAGACGCGAAAGAACCTCCCTTCGGAACCATCCGCGCCGCTCCTCGTTTCCTGCACAAGCTCCGCAGGCCTTGCCCCGCGGATTACCGCAAGGAGACGACCATGGCTCATACGGGAATGCGGTGGGAAAGGTCCGATCGCAAATTTCACGGCGAACGGCGCATTGCGCCGGTCAGGGCAAGGCAGGGCCGCACCGGCTATCGTATCCTGGCCGTGCTGGTTGCCGCGCTGGTGCTGGCTTTCCTCGTCTGGATACCCGTCGCGATCTGGGGCGAGAAGCAGGCCGATGACATCGCCCCGCAGAACAATGGCCCGGCTCCGGCTGAGTCCGCCCCGCCGGCGCGGTAGCGGGCTTGCTGGCAGCGCCACATTGCCTGTTGTTTTTTCTGGACTTTGCCGATCGATTTTTCGATAAGAAAGCGCACGAGCCGGTTTCGTGCGCTGGCCGTCAGAGGGCCGCACCTGACCGGATTGACGGACAGGCAGGAGCTTCATGGCCAGGACCGATATCGCAAGGCGCGTCTACAATCACACCTGGAAACTCGACCCGATCATCCGCAGCCTGATCGATACGGATTTCTACAAGCTCCTGATGCTGCAGATGATCTGGAAGCTCTATCCGGATGTGAACGCCTCCTTCACGCTCATCAACCGCACCAGGCGCGTGCGCCTTGCCGAAGAGATCGACGAGGGCGAGCTGCGCGAACAGCTGGACCACGCCCGCACGCTGAGACTCGCCAAGAAGGAAATGATCTGGCTTGCCGGTAACAGCTTTTATGGCCGCGCCCAGATCTTCGAGCCGGAATTCCTCGCCTGGCTCTCCAATTTCCAGTTGCCGGAATACGAGCTGTCGAAGAAGGACGGGCAATATGTGCTGGATTTCCACGGCTCGTGGAAGGAAACGACCATGTGGGAAATCCCCGCGCTCGCCATTATCAACGAGCTGCGCTCGCGCGCGGCCATGAAGGCAATGGGGCCTTTCACGCTGGACGTGCTCTATGCCCGCGCCAAGGCCAAGATGTGGGCCAAGGTGGAAAAGCTGCGCCAGCTGCCGGGCCTGCGCATTTCCGATTTCGGCACCCGCCGCCGCCACTCGTTCCTCTGGCAGCGCTGGTGCGTGGAAGCGCTGAAGGAAGGCATCGGCCCGGCCTTCACCGGCACCAGCAATGTATTGCTGGCTATGGATTCCGATCTCGAAGCCGTCGGCACCAATGCGCATGAGCTGCCGATGGTGGCCGCCGCCCTTGCCGAAACGGACGAGCAGCTGCGGAACGCGCCCTACAGGGTGCTGCGCGACTGGAACAAGCTTTACGGCGGCAACCTGCTCATCGTGCTGCCGGACGCTTTCGGCACGGCCGCCTTCCTGCGCGACGCGCCGGAATGGGTGGCCGACTGGACCGGCTTCCGCCCGGACAGCGCCCCGCCGATCGAAGGCGGCGAAAAGATCATCGACTGGTGGAAGAAGATGGGCCGCGACCCGCGCCAGAAGCTTTTGATCTTTTCCGACGGCCTCGATGTCGATGCGATCATCGATACCTACAGGCATTTCGAAGGCCGCGTGCGCATGAGCTTCGGCTGGGGCACCAACCTGACCAACGATTTCGCCGATTGCGCGCCGACCGACACGTCCGATTTCCTGCCGATCTCCATCGTCTGCAAGGTCAGCGACGCCAACGGCCGCCCCGCCGTCAAGCTCTCCGACAATCCGCAGAAGGCGACCGGCGAGCCGGCCGAGGTCGAGCGCTACCTGAATTTCTTCGGCGCCGAAGACCGGACGGATCAGGCCGTGCTGGTCTGAGGTGCTGCTCCGGGCAGATGAAAAAGGCGCTGCCCGCCGGCGGCGGTGGCGTCTCGTCCCCCTGCCGGCCATAAAACTCCGCGCCCGTTTTTCGGCGCACCCTGCACCCTGTGCGGCCAGAAAGACTATCTATTTCGAAAGCCAGCTTTCGAAATAGTGCCGCACAGCCGCCCCCGCGCCGAAATGATCGGTCGTATCCAGCCTCGCAACCGCGCCGCGCACGACATCCGCCATAACGGATGCGGGCACGACGCCGGATTTGACCAAGCTTTGAAACAGTTCCTCCACCAGGATGATCGTCCCGATCGCTTCGTCCTCAGCCTTGAAAATCGCCATCGCTGGTCTCCCGTTTGCGTTGTTGGCAATGAAGTGGCTATCGCTGAAAATCTGGGCCAGGCTATCGTGTTATGGTCGTGTTGTGGAGAAGCCGCGGATTTCGTCAGGCGGAACAGAGCGCGAAAGTCCAGATAACTCGTCGGCGACTGCCGGTCAGAACCGAAACTGTGAGTCGAATTTGTACTGCAAGCCAATGCCTCGCAAACAACGAAGCGCTCCAACTAGCTATGGAGCAGAAAATGGCGGACAGAGAGGGATTCGAACCCTCGGTACGCTTTCACGTACACACGCGTTCCAGGCGTGCGCCTTCAACCACTCGGCCACCTGTCCATCTGCGTTTCGCACCCGGAGAGGAGCAAATCGTCGGAACGGCGCGATATATACCGATGAATTTTTGCCGATCAACCCAAATCTAACAGTTTTTTGACTTCTTCCGATAAAACTGCGCCCATGCCGTCCATTGCGCCGTCTCTGCTGCCAACCTATCTCTGGGTTCGTGCGGAAATGGCGCGGCTCGCCGGACAATCAGGGCACACCCGTCGTCGGAGGATTTGATGCGTTTCTTGTTGCGTCTTGCCAGCCTGTTTGCGCTGGCAGTTGCGGTCATTGCCGGGACCATCGATTCGATCCAGTCCGTCGCATCTTCGCAGGTCATCATGACCCCGATGTTCGATGCGTGGGAGGAAGTCAGCCCCTCTACGCTGACAGCCCTGCAATCGTCCGTTTCCTATTACGTCCATCCGCGGTTTTACGCTTTCGTCTTCCAGTGGCTGATGCTGCAGCCGGCCTTTGCCGTGCTTCTGGTCCTGTCGCTCATCCTGTGGATGATCGGCTACAGGAAGCCGCCGGTGGCCGGCCGGTTCACCGCCTGACAACCCGTGCGGCGCAGGCATGGCTGCAACGGGCGGTTACGGAAAGAACGGGGCGATTGTGCCGCCGCGCTTGCGCCACTGCTTAGAAAATTCGCATTTTAGAAGGTAGTTTGCCTGGAAATCGGTACTCGAGGACCGAAATTCGGCAATGGTGGCAAATCTTTACCAACCGAAAAATTTCTCGTGAATTTTTCGTTGAGCCATGCAAGGATGCACGCAGCCAGGCCTCCGGGGGGAGGTCGGTGGTTCCGCAGACATGCCTTCAAAAGGCTTGCGGGAGGACCCCAAACAAATAGCAACAACAGGGCTGCAAACTCATGAAAAAATCCCTTCTTACCCTCTTGGCCGTGGCAGCGATGTCGACGACGGCGCTGGCCGCCGACATCAAGCCGGCTCTCGTTTACGGCACCGGCGGGAAGTTCGATAAGTCCTTCAACGAAGCCGCCTATAACGGCGCTGAAAAGTTCAAGGCCGAAACCGGCATCGCCTACCGTGACTTCGAGCCGACCGGCGACACCCAGGGCGAGCAGGCGATCCGCAACTTCGCAAGCCGCGGCTTCAACCCGGTCGTTGCCGTGTCCTTCGCCTGGACCTCGGCCGTCGAGAAGGTTGCCGCAGAATTCCCCGACACCAAGTTCATCATCGTCGATGCCGTCGTTGACAAGCCGAACGTCCGCTCCGTCCTCTACAAAGAAGAGGAAGGCTCCTATCTCGTCGGCGTTCTTGCCGGCATGGCGTCCAAGACCGGCAAGGTCGGTTTCGTCGGCGGCATGGACATTCCGCTGATCCGCAAGTTCGAATGCGGCTACGAGCAGGGCGCGCGTTCCGTAAAGTCTGATATCGAAGTCTTCCAGAACATGACCGGCACGACGGGTGCGGCCTGGAACGACCCGGTTCGCGGTGGCGAACTGACGAAGAACCAGATCGACCAGGGTGCCGACGTCGTTTACGCGGCCGCCGGCGCCACCGGTCTCGGCGTCCTGCAGACGGCGGCCGACAACAAGAAACTGTCGATCGGCGTCGATTCCAACCAGAACCACCTGCATCCGGGCTCCGTCCTGACCTCGATGGTCAAGCGCGTCGATCTCGCCGTCTACAACGCCTATAACGACACCAAGAACGACAAGTTTACGGCTGGCGTCCAGGCGCTCGGCATCAAGGAAGACGGCGTTGCCGCCGCCATGGACGAGAACAACAAGTCGCTGATCACGCCGGAAATGCAGGCCGCCGTCGACAAGGCCAAGGCCGACATCATTGCCGGCACCGTCAAGGTTCACGATTACACCACGGACAACGCCTGCCCGAAGTGAGTCGAAACTGAGATCGGGCGTATGGCGGACAAGGGTTTTCGCCATACGCCCTTTTCTTATCTGGAGCCCGCTGTGACAGATCAGCCCGCTATCGAACTTGTCGGCATCGACAAGAAATTCGGCGCCGTCCACGCCAACAAGGACATCAACCTCACCGTCGCCAAGGGCTCGATCCACGGCATTATCGGGGAAAACGGTGCCGGCAAATCGACCCTGATGTCCATCATCTACGGTTTCTATCAGGCCGACAGCGGCGAGATCCGCGTCAACGGCCAGCCCATCACCATCCGGGACAGCCAGGCGGCCATCGCAGCCGGCATCGGCATGGTGCACCAGCATTTCATGCTGGTCGACAATTTCACCGTGCTTGAGAACGTCATGCTCGGCGCCGAAGGCGGCGCGCTGCTCGCCAGGGGCGTGGCCTCCGCGCGCGCCGAACTCAAGCGGCTGGAGACCGAATACGGCCTGGAGGTCAACCCGGACGCGCTGATCGAAGAGCTTCCGGTCGGCCTGCAGCAGCGCGTGGAGATCCTCAAGGCCATGTATCGCGGCGCCGAGATCCTGATCCTTGACGAGCCGACGGGCGTACTGACGCCGGCCGAGGCCGATCACCTGTTCCGTATCCTCGGCGTGCTGCGCGACGAGGGCAAGACCGTCGTCCTCATCACTCACAAGCTGCGCGAAATCATGGCGATCACCGATACGGTCTCCGTCATGCGCCGCGGCGAAATGGTCGCCACCCGCAAGACGGCCGAAACGACGGTGGAAGAGCTGGCCGAGCTCATGGTCGGCCGCCGCGTGCTCTTGCGCGTCCAGAAGGGCGAGGCCAAGCCCGCCGATGTCGTGCTCTCCGTCCGCAACCTGACGGTCAAGGACAACCGCGGCGTCACCATGGTCGACAACGTCTCCTTCGACGTGCGCGCCGGCGAGATCGTCGGCATTGCCGGGGTTGCCGGCAACGGCCAGTCGGAGCTGCTGGAGGCGATCGCCGGCATCCGCAAGCCGGCCTCGGGCGAAATCCTGCTCGACGGCCAGCCGATCGACAAGGCCGATCCGGCCCGCCTGCGCGAACTCGGCCTTGCCCATATTCCCGAGGACCGCCATCACATGGGCCTCGTCCTGAAATTCGAGGAATATGAAAATGCCGTGCTCGGCTATCACCGCCGGCCGGATTACAGCCGCGGCCCGCTGCTCGATCTCGATGCCATCCGCAAGGATGCGATGGAGAAGATCGAGAAATACGATATCCGCCCGCCGAACCCGCGCCTGAAAACGGCGAATTTTTCCGGCGGCAACCAGCAGAAGATCGTCGTCGCCCGCGAGATCGAGCGTGATCCGAAAATGCTGATCATCGGCCAGCCGACCCGCGGCGTCGATATCGGCGCCATCGAATTCATCCATCGCCGGATCATCGAGATGCGCGATGCGGGCAAGGCCATTCTGCTCGTCTCCGTCGAACTCGACGAAATCCGCGCCCTGTCAGACCGTATCCTTGTCATGTTCGCCGGCCATGTCGTCGGCGAGAAGACGCCCGATGCCGGTGAACAGACCCTCGGCCTGATGATGGCCGGCATTGCCGCGTGAGGCCTCGATGAGCACTGCTTCCGTAACATTACCGCGATGGATCAATTACGGTCTGATCCCGCTTCTGAACCTGATCGTCGCCTTCCTGATCTCCGGCTTCGTCGTCTGGCTGATCGGCGAAAGCCCGCTCGCCGCCCTTTCGCTGCTCATCGAAGGCGCCTTCGGCAGCGGCGAGGGCATCGGCTTCACGCTCTATTATGCGACGAGCTTCATCTTCACCGGCCTTTCGGTCGCCGTCGCCATCCATGCCGGCCTGTTCAACATCGGCTCGGAAGGGCAGGCCTATCTCGGCGGCCTCGGCTGCGCGCTGGTGGCGCTGGCGCTCGACAATTACGTGCCCTGGTACGTGACCATGCCGGTCGCCGTGATCGGCGCCGGCCTCTTCGGCGCCGCCTGGGCCTTCATCCCCGCCTTCCTGCAGGCCAAGCGCGGCAGCCATATCGTCATCACGACGATCATGTTCAACTATATCGCCGCCGCCCTCATGGTGTACTTGCTTGTGCATGTGCTGATCGTGCCCGGCAAGATGGCGCCGGAAACCCGCACCTTCCTCGAAGGCGGGCAGCTGCCGAAGCTCGGCTGGATCATGAGCATGTTCGGCGCCAAGCTCGGTGCGGCCCCTTTTAACGTCTCCTTCATCATCGCCCTTGTCGCCGCCTGGTTCGTCTGGCTGCTGGTCTGGCGCACCAAGCTCGGCTTCGAAATGCGCACGCTGGGCGTCAGCCCGACGGCCGCCGCCTATGCCGGCATTCCCTATGCGCGCATCGTCATCATCGCCATGCTGCTGTCGGGCGCGCTCGCCGGCATGATGGCGCTGAATCCGGTCATGGGCTCGTCGGCGCGCCTGCAGGTGGAATTCGTCGGCGGCGCCGGCTTCGTCGGCATCGCCGTCTCGCTGATGGGCAGAAACCATCCGCTCGGCATCATCTTCGCCGCGATCCTCTTCGGCGTACTCTATCAGGGCGGCGATTGGATCTCCTTCGAAATGCCCAACATCACCCGCGAGATGATCCTCGTCATCCAGGGTCTGGTCATCCTGTTTGCCGGTGCGCTCGAATATATGTTCCGCCCGGCAATGGTGCTCATCTACCAGCAGTTCAAACGAGCCTGAGGGACGAACGATGGATTATTATGAAATCTTCATCAGCGTTCTGAGCTCCACCATCCGGCTCTCGATCCCGCTGATCTTTACCGCCCTTGCCGGCCTGTTTTCCGAACGCGCCGGCGTCTTCGACATCGGCCTTGAGGGCAAGATGCTGGGCTCGGCCTTTGCAGCCGCCTGTATCGCCTATCTCACCGGCTCGGCCTGGGCCGGCCTCGGCGCCGGCGTGGTCTGCTCGGTGGCGCTCAGCCTCGTGCATGGTTTTGCTTCGATCACCAATCGCGGCAACCAGATCGTCTCGGGCGTCGCCATCAACTTCTTCATCGCCGGTATCACCATCGTGCTCGGCCAGGCCTGGTTCGGGCAGGGCGGGCGCACGCCGCAATTGCTGCCGGAGGCGCGCTTCCAGCCGATCACGCTGCCGGGTGCCGATGCCATGCGCGAGGTGCCTGTTATCGGCCCGCTCTATGCGGGCGTGATCTCCGGCAACAATATCCTGACTTATCTCGCCTTCCTCGCCGTGCCCTTCTCCTGGTGGGTGCTCTACCGCACGCGTTTCGGCCTGCGCCTTCGCGCCGTCGGCGAAAATCCGGGTGCGGTGGATACGGCCGGCATTTCGGTCTCCTGGCTGCGCTACCGCGCCGTCATGTGCGCCGGCATCCTCTGCGGTTTCTCCGGCACCTATCTGGCGATCGCCCAGTCGGCGGCCTTCATCAAGGACATGTCGGCCGGCAAGGGCTATATCGCGCTGGCAGCGCTCGTCTTCGCCAAGTGGAAGCCGGTGCCGGTCATGTTTGCCTGCCTGCTCTTCGGCTTCCTCGATGCGCTGGCGAATTTCATGCAGGGCAAACAGGTGCCGCTGATCGGCGAGGTGCCGGTTCAGGTTTTCCAGGCGCTGCCCTATATCCTCACCTGTGTGCTGCTCGCCGGCTTCATCGGCGTCGCGATCCCGCCGAAGGCCGGCGGCGTGCCCTATACGAAGGAGCGTTGATATGTCTCACGACCTGTTCGAAGCCGCCCGCGGCGCCATGGCCTTCGCGCACGCGCCCTATTCGAAGTTTCCGGTCGGTGCCGCCATCCGCGCCGAGGACGGCAAGGTCTATACCGGCGCCAATATCGAAAACCTCTCCTTCCCGCAGGGCTGGTGCGCCGAGCCGACGGCGATCAGCGCGATGATCATGGGCGGGGCCAGGAAGATCGTCGAAATGGCCGTCATCGCCGAAAAACTGCCGCTCTGCCCGCCCTGCGGCGGCTGCCGGCAGAAGATCTCGGAATTCGCCTCCAGGGACACGAAGATCTATCTCTGCGACGAGGCCGGCGTGAAGAAGACCATGACCATGGAAGAGCTTTTGCCCTTCTCGTTTGAGACCGAACTCGGATGAACGCGACCGTCGATCTGCTGGCTGCCTTGCTCGGCGGGCTGAAGCCCCGCTACGGCATCGTGCTCGGCTCGGGTCTCGGCTCACTGGTCGATCAGGTCACGGATGCGGTCTGCATCCCCTACAAGGACCTGCCGGGCTTTCCGGTCAGCGCCGTCTCCGGTCATGCCGGAAACGTCGTCGCCGGCCATCTCGGTTCGGTGCCGGTCATCATGCTCTCGGGCCGCGTCCACTATTACGAAAAGGGCGATGCCGACGCCATGCGCGTGCCGATCGAGGTTCTGCAGGCCCTCGGCGTCGAGGCCCTGATCCTCACCAATTCGGCGGGATCGCTGAAGGAGGAGATGGCGCCTGGCTCGGTCATGCAGATTACCGATCATATCAACTATTCCGGCATGAACCCGCTGATCGGACAGGAGAGCGACAACCGTTTCGTCGGCATGACCAATGCCTATGACGCCGAGCTTTCGGCGGCGATGCGCAATGCCGCCAAGACGCTTGATATCCCGCTTTCGAGCGGCGTTTACATGTGGTTCTCCGGCCCGAGCTTCGAGACGCCGGCCGAAATCCGCATGGCCCGCATTCTCGGCGCCGATGCCGTCGGCATGTCGACCGTGCCGGAAGTCATCATTGCAAGAATGCTGGGGCTGAGGGTTGCGGCGGCCTCCGTAATCACCAACTATGGGGCCGGCATGACCGGAAACGAGCTCAGCCATGAGGAAACCAAGGACATGGCGCCCGTCGGTGGCGCCCGTCTGGCCGCCATACTCAAGGAAATGATTGCCGGAAACTGATTGCCGGCGGAGGACGCGAACATGAACAGCCATTCCAGCCGGGAAACGGCCGCCGTCGCCCTTTCCCTTCTCGACCTGACCAACCTGAAGGACGATTGCACCAAGGAGCAGATCGATACGCTCTGCGCCCGCGCCCAGACGCCCTATGGCAACAGTGCTGCAATCTGCATCTGGCCGCGTTTCGTCGCCCATGCCCGCACGGTGCTCGGCAAGGGCCATCCGGTCCGCATCGCAACCGTCGTCAATTTCCCCTCCGGCGACATGGAAATCGCCGATGTCGCTGCCGAAACGCGCGAGGCGATTGCCGACGGCGCCGACGAGATCGATCTCGTCATACCCTACCGCAAGCTGATGGCCGGCAACGAGAAGGCCGTCACCGACATGGTCGCGGCCGTGCGCGCCGAATGCGTGGCGCCCGTTCTCCTGAAGGTCATCATCGAGACCGGCGAGCTGAAGGACGCGGCCCTCATCCGCCGCGCCTCGGAACTGGCGATCGAGGCCGGCGCCGATTTCATCAAGACCTCCACCGGCAAGGTCGCCGTCAACGCCACGCTGGAAGCGGCCGACATCATGATCCGCGCCATCAGGGAGAGCGGCCGCAAGGTGGGTTTCAAGCCCGCCGGTGGTATCTCGACGGTCGCGGATGCTGCTCTCTATCTCAGCCTCGCCGAAACCATCATGGCGCCGGACTGGGCCATGCCCTCCACCTTCCGTTTCGGCGCCTCCGGCCTGCTCGACAATATCCTGGCCGTGCTTTCCGGCACGGAGCCGAAGCCGGCGGCGGTTTCGAGCTATTGAGATGATCCCGCAGGAGATCATCCGCCAGAAACGCAACGGCGCCGAACTGCCGTCAGGCGATATCGATGCCTTCGTCGCGGCGCTGGCTGCCGGCAACCTGTCGGAAGGCCAGATCGGCGCCTTCGCCATGGCCGTTTGGTTCAAGGGCATGTCGCGCACCGAAACGGTGGCGCTGACGCTCGCCATGGCGCGCTCCGGCGACATGCTCTCCTGGCAGGGCATCGACCGCCCGGTCGCCGACAAGCACTCCACCGGCGGCGTGGGCGACAACGTGTCGCTCATGCTTGCCCCGATCGCCGCCGCCTGCGGCCTGGCCGTGCCGATGATCTCCGGCCGAGGCCTCGGCCATACCGGCGGCACGCTGGACAAGCTCGAATCCATTCCGGGCTATACGATCAATCCGGATGCCGCCCTCTTCCGCAAGGTGGTGAAGGAGGCCGGCTGCGCCATCATCGGCCCGA
Organism: Hyphomicrobiales bacterium; assembly: GCA_900471515.1. Taxonomy (GTDB): domain Bacteria; phylum Pseudomonadota; class Alphaproteobacteria; order Rhizobiales; family Rhizobiaceae; genus Rhizobium. Next base: position 88,882 of record UCFC01000018.1, read on the forward strand.
CCGGCGCATTGGCGCCAGCCGATGGCAGGCTCTATGCCGTGCGCGACGTGACGGCGACCGTCGACTCCATCCCGCTGATCACGGCCTCGATCCTGTCGAAGAAGCTTGCCGCCGGCCTTGAGACGCTGGTGCTCGACGTCAAGACCGGCAACGGCGCCTTCATGGCCGATCCTGAGCAGGCAATCGTGCTGGCGCATTCGCTGGTGGAGGTCGCAAACGGCGCGGGCGTGAAGACATCGGCGCTGATCACCGACATGAACCAGCCGCTGGCCGACAGCGCCGGTAATGCGGTGGAGGTGCGTAACTGCCTCGATTTTCTCGCCGGCCGAAAGAGCGGCACCCGCCTTGAAACCGTAGTCCTGGCCTTTGCCGCCGAAATGCTGGTGCGGTCGGGCCTTGCCGCTTCGCTGATCGAGGCCGAAGGCAGGGCGCAGGCCGCGCTGTCTTCCGGCCGCGCCGCGGACATCTTCGCCCGCATGGTGCATATGCTCGGCGGCCCGGCCGATCTTCTGGAGCGGCCCGATGCCTATCTGCGCAGGGCGCCGGTCGAGCGGGCGGTTCCGGCCTCGCGCGGCGGCTGGCTCGCGGCCTGCGACGCCCGCGATGTCGGCGTCAGCGTGATCGACCTTGGCGGCGGGCGGCGCCATCCGGCCGACAGGATCGACCACAGCGTCGGTTTCACCGGCCTGCTGCCGCTCGGAACGCGGGTGAATGCGGGCGATCCGGTCGCGCTCGTTCACGCTGCCGACGAGGCTTCGGCCGAAAGGGCTGTCGCGGCCCTTGCCGCAAACTATCGCATTGCCGACGAGAAGCCGGCGCTTTCCCCCGTTATCGCCGGCCGTATCTGACGGAATTACTGTTTCAGGCTGAGCGCGCCGTCGGCGACGGAATAGGAGGCGAGCTTCTGCAGGAAGCTCATGCCGACCAGGGTGCCGCTCAGCGCCTCGTCCTTCAGCACGAAGGCTTCGACGCTGCGCACGCGAATGCCGCCGATTTCCACGCGGTCGAGCGTCACATGCGCGGCCTTGGTCTGTCCGTTCGCCGTTTTGACCGCATAGCGGAAATCGAGCTGGTTGCCGGAAAAACCGAGCCTGCGGGCAAGGCTTTCGTTGAGCGCCACATAGGTCGCGCCGGTATCGATCAGCCCCTGCACCGGCTTGCCGTTGATTTTGAAACTGCCGGTATAGTGGCCCTGCGCGTCGGCCTGCAGCCGCATCGTGCCGCCGCTGGAAATCGCCCCGGACGTGCCGGGCGCACTGTCTTCGGCCGAAACGAAATTGGCCGAGATCGCATTGCCGGGCTGCTGGGTCGTGCGGGTGAGCAGGGAAGGCACTTGGGTCGCCAGCGCAGCCGCGATGCTGGCAAATATGACGGTGCGCATGAGCATGAAACAGAAATCCTTCCTGTATAAACCCCGCTTCATGCGAGGCCTCATGCTTCAAGCAGCTAAGCCATAAGTGCTGAAAAGTTGCTAACGGCGGCATGAAAAAGGCCCGGAACGAAGCACCGGGCCTGTCGAGTCTTTCGAAGTGGTAAAGAGAACCGTAATTATTTGGTGCCGTACATGCGGTCGCCGGCATCGCCGAGACCGGGCACGATATAGCCCTTCTCGTTCAGATGGCTGTCGATCGCCGCCGTGAAGACCGGCACGTCGGGGTGGGCGGCGCGGAAGTTCCTGATACCTTCGGGCGCCGCCAGCAGGCAGAGGAAGCGGATATTGTGGGCGCCGCGTTCCTTCAGCTTGTCGATCGCGGCAATCGAGGAATTGCCGGTCGCCAGCATCGGATCGACGACGATGATCAGGCGCTCGGCCACATCCTCGGGTGCCTTGAAGTAATATTCGACCGGCTGCAGCGTCTCGTGGTCGCGGTAGACGCCGATATGCGAAACGCGGGCGGAAGGCACGAGGTCGAGCATTCCCTCCAGGAGACCGTTGCCGGCGCGCAGGATGGAGGCGAAGACCAGCTTCTTGCCTTCCAGGATCGGCGCTTCCATCTGCTGGATCGGCGTTTCGATCGTCTCGATCGTCAGCTCCAGATCGCGCGTCACCTCATAGCAGAGCAGGGTCGAGATTTCGCGCAGCAGCCGGCGGAAGCTGCCGGTCGAGGTTTCCTTGCGCCGCATGATGGTGAGTTTGTGCTGCACGAGCGGATGATCGATGACTGTGACGCCGTCCATGGGGAAACCTTCCAATTCTTTGTTCTTATCGGCTGTTTCTTTCACGGAAACCGCCTCCACTTCAAGAGCAGAGGCGTATTTGCCTCGAGCATTAACAATCTCGCGCCCCTCAAAGGCGGGCAAACAGGGCCTTGCGGGTCTCCTCGTCGACGAAGGCTGCTTCGATCCCCGTGCGCGTCATCGCATCGATCTCGGCGTCGCTGAAGCCGAAGGCTTCCGAAGCAAGCTCGTATTCGCGCTTGAGCGACGTGTGAAAGAAGGGCGGGTCGTCGGAGCTGATCGTCACCTTCACGCCCGCATCCCGCAGCCTGCGCAGCGGATGCGCGGCGAAATCCGGAAACACTTTCAGCGCGATGTTCGAGCCGGGGCAGACCTCAAGCACCGTGCCGAGATCGGCAAGCCGCCTGACGAGTTCGCTATCCTCGATCGCCCGCACGCCATGGCCGATGCGCGCGGGCCTGACGTCGTCGAGCGCATCCGAAACGGAAAAGGCGCCGCAGACTTCGCCGGCATGGATGGTGAGGCCGAGCCCCGCGTCGCGGGCAATGTCGAAGGCGCGGGCGTAATCGGCAACGCGGCCCATGCGCTCCTCGCCGGCAAGGTTGAAACCTGTGATCAGCGGATTATCGGCCTTGGCGGCATATTCCGCAGCGCCGATCACGCTTTCCGGCCCGAAATGCCGTTCCCCGGTCACGATCAGCCGCGCCTCGATGCCGCTCTTTGCCTTTGCCCGGCGCATGCCTTCGCAGACCCCTTCGATATAGGCGTCCGCGCCAAGGCCGATGCGCTTGCCGTGATCGGGCGAAACGATCAGCTCGCTGTAGATCGTGCCGATGCCGGCAAGCTCTTCCAGATAGGTTTCGGTCAGGAGCGCGTAGTCTTCCTCGGTTTTGTAGACTTCCGAAACCTTGTCGTAGCATTCGAGAAAGCTCGCGAAATCGTGCCAGACATAGGCGCCGTCCTGCAGGTACGCGCTGATGTCGATGCCGTATTTGCGCGCCTGGGCTGCGGTCAGGCCGGGCGGGGCCGCGCCCTCCAGATGGCAATGCAGCTCGACCTTCTTCAGATGCGATGTCACAGAAAACTCCTTCCATGCGGGCCGGAGGGAATGCCGAGATGCCGCGCGATGCTCTCGCCGATATCGGCATAGGTCCGGCGCACGCCGACCGAGCGCGAGCGGATACCGGGACCGTAGGCGATGATCGGCACGCGCTCGCGCGTATGGTCGGTGCCGCGCCAGGTCGGGTCGCAGCCGTGATCGGCGGTCAGCACCACGAGGTCGCCGGGCTGCAGCTTGCGGTGGACTTCGGTGAGGCGCGCGTCGAAGGCTTCGAGGGCGGCCGCATAACCGGCCACGTCGCGACGGTGGCCGTAGACCATGTCGAAATCGACGAAATTGGTGAAGACGAGATCGCCGTCCTCCGCCTCGTCGATGGCCGCCAGCGAGGCATCCATCAGCGCGTCGTTGCCGTTGGCCTTGATGACCCTGGAGACGCCCTGGTGGGCGAAGATATCGCCGATCTTGCCGACCGCATGCACGTTGCGGCCGTGCTGGACGAGCCTGTCGAGCAGGGTCGGTTCCGGCGGCGGCACCGAGAAATCGCGGCGGTTGCCGGTTCTCTGGAAGGTTGCCACGCTCTGGCCGATGAAGGGGCGGGCGATGACGCGGCCGATATTGTAGGGATCGAGCAGGCTGCGGGCGATCTGGCAGAAATTGAGCAGCCGGTCGAGGCCGAAATAGACTTCGTGGGCTGCCACCTGGAACACGGAATCGGAGGAGGTGTAGCAGATCGGCTTTCCGGTGCGCATATGCTCTTCGCCGTAACGGGCGATGATCTCGGTTCCCGAGGCATGGCAGTTGCCGAGAATGCCGGGCGCGCCAGCCGCCTTGCACAGCGCCTCGATCAGCTCGGGCGCAAAAGCGTCGCCCTCGCTCGGAAAATAGCCCCAGTCGAAGGTGACGGGCGTTCCGGCGATTTCCCAATGGCCCGAAGGCGTGTCCTTGCCGCGCGAGGTTTCGTTGGCGGCGCCGTAGAGGCCGTAGATCTTGTCCGGCAGCGGCATGCCGGCGGGAAACTGGCCGGAGGCGGCCCGCGCAATATGCAGGAGCCCGAGTGCGGACATGTTCGGCAGCGTCAGCGGGCCGGACCGCAGGCCGGCCCGGTCGGCCGCACCCGCCGCGCAGAATTCGGCGATATGGCCGAGCGTGTCGGCGCCCTCGTCGCCATAGGCTGCCGCATCCGGCGCGCCGCCGACGCCGAAGGAATCCAGAACGAAGAGAAAGGCACGCGCCATTTTTCACCCGCAATATCTGCTGTCGCCGGCCTGCAGCCGAACGACCTGACCGAAGCCCAGCCATATAATGACGGGAACCGCTTGGCAAATTTGAGGTGAGGGCGTGAGGCAGTCGCCCGGATCGGAGGGATCGCGACGCGCTTCAGCAGTCGCTGCAGGAAATGCTGTTGTTCTGCCGCTGGCGGTAGAAATAGCTGCGGCTGATCGTGATGGTATTCAGCCCTTGCGGCATGAAATTGGGCGCGAAGACGAAGAGCGTATAGGGTATGCTGAGTTCGCTGCGGATGAGGAAGCTGTCGGCCTTCTTCATTTCCGTCGGCACGTCGGCAACCGTGCTGTTTTTGGCGTAGGGCGTCCCGCCGCTCGAGGCCCAGGACCAGAGAACGGTCGGGTTGGCGTTGCCGTCGATCTGGATTGCCGTGATCTTCACCAGCATGTCCGGGCTGCTGTAGGGCGAGTAGATCGGCGGCGCGGCCTTGGCGATATCGGTAAGAGAACTCTTTGTGACGCTTTCCTGCTGGGTGACGATATCGGCGATCGCGCCGGCGGCACGCGTCGTGCGCTTGCTGACGTTGAGCCCGATCGTGATCTCGAACGCGCCGAGATAGAGCATGACCAGAACCGGGAAGATGATCGCAAACTCGATGGCGCCCACGCCTTCCCGGTCGCGGCCAAAGCGCCGCGCCGTCGAAGCCAGCCGTATGAGAAGTCCGCGGCGCGCCATCAGGGGTACTGCTCGTTCTGGAAGGCTGCGGTCGAGACGATCAGATATTCGCTCGGCATGGAACTGCCGACCGGGCGAAGGCCGGTTATGTAAGGACGCACGAGATCGACGATGATGGACCAGCGATAGTAGGCGCGCAGCATGTTGATCGAGCCCGGCCCGCCGGGCGTGAATTTGAAGGCTGAAACGTTCAGGTCGGAATATTTGTCCGCAGACATTCTCGGGATCGCCGTTGGCATGGCGGCAAAGGTGGGGAAGCTCTGCACATCCAGATAGAGCTTGCTGGGGGTCGCCGCTTCCGTTTCCGAGCAGCGGATGATGATTGAGATCTCGTCGCAGAAGGCCTGCCGGAACTGGGTCTGTGTCTTGTAGCTCGCGCGCGTGGGGTCGGCGAAGGTGATCTGCCCCGTGCGCATCTGGCGGCTCATCGTATCGACGGCGTTCGAGACGAGCTGCTCGGCCGTAAAGGCGATGAAGGTTTCCAGGATCGCGAAGACGATGACGAAATAGGGAATTGCAAGCAGCGCGAATTCGATCGCCGCCGAGCCGTCGCGTGAGCGGGCCATGGCGCGAATACTGGATAAACGGAGGGGCGCACGCACCTTGCCCGTCTCCTGCTCGCTGATCGCCATGGTCTGGCCCCGAAAATGTTCTTCGGGCCACACTAAGGCGCTTTCGTTGATTTTCCGTTTCAGGTCGGTGCAGCTATTTTAACGAATCTGCGCCGATGTCGCCGATATCGGCTAGTCCGCGGACGTGGCGTTGCCTTGCTGCGAATGCTGCTCGCAATTGGGCGTGCAGGAAAGAACCGAGCGCTCCGTCTGGCGATAGACGCGCACCGTATTGCCCTCGTCGATGGAGACAAGGATGCGGTCGTCCAGGATAGCGTTGCCGTCGCCGTCGAGCAGCACGATATTGGTCGTGCCGAAACTGCGGCCCGTCAGCACGATCGTCTTGGAATCGGCGACCGTCGCATCGGCCACCTTGGCATTGCCGACGATGACCTTGCTGACCGGCCGGTCGAGCTTCAATACGCGCGCGTGGTCCATATAGACGCGCAGCATGTCTTCCTGGGCTGAGGCTGTGCTTGCCGTAAGAGCCGCAATCACCCAGGCAAAGAAAACGGTCTTGCCGTTCGATGGCATTTTGGCCCTCTTTCACGATCGCAATGCAGATTGCCGATAGAATGGAAAAAAATGGTGAACGAAGCTTTAAGCCCTCCATCTCTTGTCCGCGCGTGAAACACATTGGATCGTTCCGGCACGCACTGCCGGGGCGTAAGACCGGAAGGTGGCGGAAATTCGTGCCGTTTCTGGATGGCTGGAAGCTATTGCTACAGGTTTCCTGGCGAAATTCGTTAGAAGTCTAAGCAACGCGGTAAGGAATTACTTACCCTGACCGGGCAGGCTGTCTCGTTCACACCTCGTTAACGCATTTCTTTAAGCCGATGGAAACGGCCATTCGCTAGCTTTCGGCCATCCGATCAACGGCAAACAGTTGGCGGACGTGCTGAACATCAACTGGAGTTAGGAGAGACCATGACCAAGCTTTTTAGCCGTTTTCTGAAGGACGAATCCGGCGCGACCGCAATCGAATACGGCCTGATCGCCGCCCTCATTTCCGTAGCCCTCGTTGCCGGCGCCTCGACGCTCGGCACCAAGCTCAACTCGACGTTCGGTGAACTCGGCTTGAAGCTGACCAACGCTACGACGAAGACAACCCCTTAACAGCTGCGGCGTAGCTCTAGTTCAGAACATCAACTGGAGTTAGGAGAGACCATGATCAAGCTTTTTAGCCGTTTTCTGAAGGATGAATCCGGCGCGACCGCAATCGAATACGGCCTGATCGCCGCCCTCATTTCCGTAGCCCTCGTTGCCGGCGCCACCACGCTCGGCACCAAGCTCAACGACACGTTCGGCGAGCTCGGTCTGAAGCTGACTAATGCCACGACGAAGACCACTCCGTAATAATTGGAGCGTAGCTCTGGTTCAGAAAGATCAGGCTCACGAGCGAACGCCGTGAGCCTATTCGTTTTGAGTCAATAAGAACTTGGGGCAGATGAGAAGATGATCGTAGCCGCAATCCTCCTGGTTTTTCCACTCTGCCTTGCATTTGCGGCAATATCCGATCTGCTGACGATGACGATCCCGAACAGGGTATCGTTGATCCTGATCGTTTCATTCTGCCTGCTCTCACCATTGAGCGGCCTTGCTCTTCCGGCAGTCGGAATGCACGCCCTCGGGGCCGCCATCGTCTTCGGTATTTGCTTTGCACTATTTGCGCTCAACACTATAGGTGGCGGAGATGCAAAACTCTTGAGCGCCGCCGCACTCTGGTTTGGTTACGATCCCGCCCTGCTGTCTTTTCTGACCTATGTTGGTGTCATCGGCGGCTTGGTGACGTTGGCGATCCTGTTGATCCGCTCGCAGGCAAATACGATATTGGCCATCGGCCTGCCGGTGCCGAACTCTGTCCTCATGGCAAAGAAAATACCTTACGGGATTGCTATCGCGATCGGCGGTTTCCTGGCCTTCCCGTCCTCGCCGCTCTTCGTCGCCGCACTGGAAGGCCTGAAATAACGGCGTTTTAATCGGCCGTTAACTTAAAATCTAAGTCTTCCATTAACCATAATTATACCAATTCCTGAGCATTCTGCGGGGCGAACGCGTCGTGCCCCGAGGAATGATCGATGAAACCGGCCCGCCTTATTGTCTTAGCTGTCGCCGTGGTGGCAGCCGGCCTTGCCGGTCTTCTTGCCATGAACATGGCCGGTCGCGGCGGCGTCGTGACGAAGGTCCAGTCCGTCGTCGAGAAGGAACCGACCGTCAACGTATTGGTCTCCAGCGCCAATCTGCCCGTCGGCGCAAGGCTGGACGAGAAGGCCGTCCACTGGATGGCCTGGCCGCAGAATGGCGTCGTCCAGGGCTTCATCACCGAAGCCGAGCGGCCGGACGCCATCAAGGACCTGCAGGGTGCCGTCGTGCGCCTGCCGGTCTTCGAAGGCGAGCCGATCCGTCCGGAAAAGGTCGCCGATTCCAACAGTCGCATCCTGTCCTCGCTGCTGCCTGCCGGCAAGCGCGCGGTTGCGACCGAAATCTCGGTGGCGACAGGCGCCGGCGGCTTCATCCTTCCCAACGACCGCGTCGATGTCATCATGGTGCGCAAGGGGCAGGGCACGGAGAAATACATAACCGAAACCGTGCTGAGCAACGTCCGCGTTCTCGCCATCGACCAGCAGATCGAAGAAAAGGAAGACGGCTCCAAGGCGGCCGTCGGCACGACGGCAACGCTGGAGCTGACCCCCGACCAGACCAAGGTTCTGGCCGTCGCCCAGCAGATGGCCGATCGCCTTTCGCTCGCGCTGCGCTCCGTTGCCGATGCGCAGGAACAGGATACCGGCGCGCCGGACTATCTCCTGAGCGGCGATAACGGCAGCGCAATCGTCCAGGTCATCAAATCCGGCACCATCGTCACGGATGCCACCGGCTCGACGAAGCCGGAGTAAGGGAAATGCGGATGGGCAACTCAAGACAACGCACCAGGCTTTTCCTGACCGGCTGCCTTTCTCTGGCAATGGCCGCGGCGGGCGTCACGCCGGTATCCTTCGGCGTGCAGCAGGCGGATGCCGGCTCGGAAAGCCTCATCCGCATTTCGCAAAGCGGCCCCGGCGCGCATCGCCGCCTGAAGCTCGGCCTCAACAAGGCTGTCGTCGTCGACCTGCCGGAGGACGCGCACGACATTCTCGTTTCCGATCCGAGCATGGCCGACGCCGTGACCCGCACGTCCCGGCGCATCTATCTGTTCGGCAAGAAGGTCGGGCAGACCAATATTTTCGTGTTCGGCGCCAGCGGCGAGGAGGTCGTCAGCCTCGATATCGAGATTGAACGCGATGTGTCCGGCCTTGAGGCCAACCTGCGCCGCTTCATCCCGGACTCCGCCATCAAGGTCGAGATCGTCTCGGACAATATCGTGCTGACGGGAACCGTGCGCACGCCGCAGGACGCAACCCAGGCCGCATCGCTCGCCGAGGCCTTCCTGAAGGGCGGCGAGGCCACCACGCGCACGGAAACCGCCTCCGGCACCGGCGGCGACAGCGCCGTTGCGCTCTTTGCCGAAAGCCGCCAGGTCTCCCAGGTCGTCAACCTCCTGCAGATCCAGGGCGAAGACCAGGTCACGCTCAAGGTGACGATCGCCGAGGTTCGCCGTGAAGTCCTCAAACAGCTCGGCTTCGACAATCTCGTCACCAATTCCTCGGGCATGACGGTCGCCCAGCTCGGCAGCCCGTCCGCCGACAGTGCCACGTCCGTCGTCGGTGGCGGCCTTGCCGCGCTCTTCAAGAACTCGATCGGCAGATACGATATTTCCACCTATCTGAACGCGCTGGAACAGGGCAAGGTCGTGCGCACGCTGGCCGAACCGACGCTGACGGCGATCTCCGGCCAGGCCGCGACATTCAATTCCGGTGGCCAGGTTCTCTATTCGACGACGGACAATAACGGCAACGTCACCGTCGTTCCCTATAATTACGGTATCAATCTTGCCTTCAAGCCGGTGGTGCTGTCTTCCGGCCGCATCAGCCTGCAGATCAAGACCAACGTTTCCGAGCCGGCGCCCTCGGTCTCCGGTGCAGCCCCCACCTATCAGCGCCGCTCGGCCGAAACCTCGGTCGAGCTTCCCTCCGGCGGTTCGATCGCCCTTGCCGGCCTCATCCGCGACAACGTCTCCCAGACCATGGGCGGCACGCCCGGCGTTTCGAAGATCCCGCTTCTCGGCACGCTGTTCCGCCAGAAGGGTTTTGAGCGTCAGGAAACCGAACTCGTCATCATCGCGACGCCCTATCTGGTGCGTCCGGTGGCGCGCAATCAGCTCAATCGGCCGGACGACAATTTCAGCCCCACGGATGATGCGTCCGCCTTCTTCATGAACCGCGTCAACAAGGTCTACGGCAGCCGTCAGGCGCCGGTCGCCGATGCGCAGTTCCACGGTTCCATCGGATTTATCTACAAATGAGCGGGGCGCGGTCTGAACCGATGAAAACGAACAGAGATCAGGCGATGGCCCATTCGGATCTTCGATATCTGCGCACCGCAAAGCCTTTGCTCCTGGTCGCTTCCCTGGCCGCTGCCGTCCTTTCCGGCTGTGCTGGCCCGCGCGACCAGCTGACGACCGGTGGCATTCCCGACGATTACCGGGAGCGCCATCCGATCGTCGTGACGGAAGCCGAGCAGACGGTGGACCTTCCCGTTGCCTCCAGCGATCGCCGGCTGACGATCGCCCAGCGCGAGCTGATCCGTGGTTTTGCCCAGAATTACATGTCGCGCGCCTCCGGCCCGGTCTACATCCTGTCGCCTGAAGGCTCCGCGAATGCGGGAGCGGCCCGCGCCCTGCGCAGCCAGGTTCGCGCCGAACTTGCCTCGCGCGGCATTGCCAGCAGCAAGATCGTCAACACGACCTATACGGCGACCGGCCTTCTCGACGCCGCCCCGATCCGCCTGAGCTTCACCGGCACGACGGCGGTAACGACCCAGTGCGGCCAATGGCCGAAGGACATCACCGCCGACTTCGCCAACCAGAACTATTACAATTTCGGCTGCGCCTCGCAGAACAACCTCGCTGCCCAGGTCGCCAATCCGGAAGATTTCGTCGCGCCGCGCGGCATGACGCCGATCGACGCCGAGCGCCGCAACGAGGCGATCCAGGAATACCGGACGACGACGTCCACGATCGAGGACATGGATACCGGCTCCACCGGTTTCTGATCAGGCGGAATGAAACGATGAGCACCGTCGACTACGAGATCAAGAACACCAGCGAACTGCGCCACGCCGAGGAAGCGATCCGCATGGGCGAGCTGGAACATATGCGGCCCCTGCCGCGCATCTCCGTTCACGCCTTCTGCGAAAGCGAGGGGCTGCAGCGGGTGATGGAGCGCTGCGCCAACGACCGGCGCATGTCCAAGGTCAGCCTGCGCATCACCAGCGGCGGCACCGCGGCGGCGGCCAACATGTTTGCCAGCGCCCCGACGCCGAACCTGATCATCCTTGAAACCCGGGCCAACCCGGCCGGCCTGCTTGCCGAACTCGCGCCGCTCGCCGCCGTCTGCGATCCCTCGACCAAGGTCATCATCGTCGGCTACTACAACGATATCGGCCTCTACCGCGATCTGATCCGCAACGGCATTTCCGAATATATGGTCCAGCCTGTCGCCATGCCCGATATCATGGGCGCGATGGCGACGATCTTCGTCGATCCGGAAGCCGAGCCGCTCGGCCGCTCGATTGCCTTTATCGGCGCCAAGGGCGGCGTCGGCGCATCGACCGTCGCGCATAATTGCGCCTTCGGCATTTCCAACCTGTTTTCGACCGAAACCATCCTGGCCGATCTCGACCTGCCTTACGGCACGGCCAATATCGATTTCGACCAGGATCCGGCCCAGGGCATCGCCGAGGCCGTCTTTGCGCCGGAGCGGCTCGACGAGGTTTTCCTCGACCGCCTGCTGACCAAGTGTTCGGAGCACCTCTCGCTGCTGGCCGCCCCCTCGCTTCTCGACCGCGCCTACGATTTCGAGAGCCAGGCCTTCCAGCCTGTCATGGACGTGCTGCAGCGCAGCGCGCCCGTCACGGTTCTCGACGTTCCCCATGCCTGGTCGGACTGGACCCGTTCGGTCCTGTCGAGTGCCGACGAAGTGGTCATCTGCGCGGTTCCCGACCTCGCCAACCTGCGCAACACGAAGAACATGCTGGATGCCTTGCGCAAGATGCGCCCGAACGACAAGCCGCCGCATCTCGTTCTCAACCAGGTCGGCATGCCGAAACGGCCGGAAATCTCGGTTTCCGATTTCTGCGAGCCGCTGGAAGCCGAGCCGATCGCCGTCATTCCCTTCGACATCGGCCTCTTCGGCAATGCTGCCAACAGCGGCCGGATGATTTCCGAGGTCGACCCGAAATCGCCGACGGCGGAGACCTTTTCGCAGATCGCCCACATCGTCACGGGCCGCGTGGCAATCCGGAAATCCAGGAAGGGCGGCCTTCTCGGCCTTCTGAAGCGCAAGTGAACGGGTAGAATTGGATCGCATCGATGTTCGGAAAACGCGGAAGTGAAGGTTTCGGAAAGGCCGGTGCCGGCGGTATCGCCGCTCCGCCGCCGCCGATGCCGGCAGCCAGCCCCGCCGCCCCGTCCGGTCCCGCGGTGCTTGTGGAGCCGTCGCGCGAGCCCGCCCGCCCGCAGGTGGCGCCGCCGCCGATCCAGACGTCGCAGCGCCGGCGCCCCGCCCGCACCGACGAATATTACGATACCAAGGCGCAGGTCTTTTCGGCGCTGATCGACACGATCGACCTCTCGCAGCTGTCCAAGCTGGACGGCGAAAGCGCGCGCGAGGAAATCCGCGATATCGTCAACGATATCATTACCATCAAGAATTTCGCCATGTCGATCTCCGAGCAGGAGGAACTGCTCGAGGATATCTGCAACGACGTTCTGGGCTACGGCCCGCTCGAGCCGCTGCTGGCGCGCGACGACATTGCCGATATCATGGTCAACGGCGCCGGCCAGACCTTCATCGAAGTCGGCGGCAAGACCATCGAATCCGAAATCCGTTTCCGCGACAATTCGCAGCTCCTGTCGATCTGCCAGCGCATCGTCAGCCAGGTCGGCCGCCGCGTCGACGAATCGAGCCCGATCTGCGACGCGCGCCTGCCGGACGGCTCGCGCGTCAACGTCATTGCGCCGCCGCTCGCCATCGACGGCCCGGCCCTTACCATCCGCAAATTCAAGAAGGACAAGCTGACGCTCGACCAGCTCGTCCGCTTCGGCGCCATCACGCCCGAAGGCGCAACCGTGCTGCAGATCATCGGCCGCGTGCGCTGCAACGTCATCATCTCCGGTGGTACGGGCTCGGGCAAGACCACGCTGCTCAACTGCCTGACGAACTACATCGACCGCGACGAGCGCGTCATCACCTGCGAGGATACGGCCGAACTGCAGCTCCAGCAGCCGCATGTCGTGCGCCTCGAAACCCGCCCGCCGAACATCGAAGGCGAGGGCGAGATCACCATGCGCGACCTCGTCAAGAACTGCCTGCGCATGCGCCCCGAACGCATCATCGTCGGCGAAGTGCGCGGACCCGAAGTGTTCGACCTGCTGCAGGCCATGAACACCGGCCACGACGGCTCCATGGGCACGATCCACGCCAACAACCCGCGCGAATGCCTGAGCCGCATGGAATCGATGATCGCCATGGGCGGTTTCAGCCTGCCGGCCAAGACGGTGCGCGAAATCATCTCCTCCTCGGTCGATGTCATCATCCAGGCGCAGCGCCTGCGCGACGGTTCGCGCCGCATCACCCAGATCACCGAAGTCATCGGCATGGAAGGCGACGTCATCATCACCCAGGACCTGATGCGCTACGAAATCGAGGGCGAGGACGCCGGCGGCCGCCTGATCGGCCGCCACATGTCCACCGGCGTCGGCAAGCCGCATTTCTGGGACCGCGCCCGCTATTACAACGAAGAAAAGCGTCTCGCCGCCGCGCTCGACGAGCTGGAAGCGAAATCGAAGGATTGAGATGTTCGGCATCGATCCGACAGTGCTGGCAATCGTCGTTCTCGCAGCCGTCGCTGCGGGGGCGGTCTGTTATGCCCTATTGTTCTCGCGCATCGAGAACGACAAGAAATCGGCAAGCCGCATCAACCGGGTCAAGGCGGCCGAGGTCGACCGCTCCAAGGTCAAGGCCGCCCGCGACCGTGTGCAGGAACTGTCGAAGCGCCGGAAATCGGTGCAGGACAGCCTGAAGGACCTCGAAAAGCGGCAGCACGAGAAGACCAGGAAAACGCTGTCCTTGAAATCCCGTCTGGTGCAGGCGGGATTGCCGATCACGCCGGCCCGCTTCTATCTTTTCAGCGCGCTCTTCGCCCTGGTGCTGCTGATCGTGCTTTTCGTTGCCGGCGCGTCGACAGCGGTCATGCTCGGCGTTCCCCTGGTCGGCGGGCTCGGTCTGCCGCGCTGGGTGATCGGCTTCCTCATCTCGCGCCGCCAGAACAAGTTCCTCGACGAATTTCCGAACGCGCTCGACGTCATCGTCCGCTCCATCCGTTCCGGCCTGCCGCTGAACGACGCGATCCGCCTGATCGCGACCGAGGGTGTCGAGCCCGTCAAAAGCGAATTCCGCCGTATCATCGAGGCGCAGCAGGTGGGCCTCGGCATACCCGAAGCCTGTGCCCGCATGACCAACCAGATGCCGTTGCAGGAAGTCAACTTCTTCGCGATCGTCATCGCCATCCAGTCGCAGGCCGGCGGCAACCTGTCGGAAGCGATCGGCAACCTTTCCAAGGTGCTGCGCGACCGCAAGAAGATGAAGGCCAAGGTCAAGGCGCTGTCGATGGAGGCCAAGGCGTCCGCCGTCATCATCGGCTCCCTTCCGTTCATCGTTGCCCTGCTCGTCTATCTGACGTCGCCGCAATACATGATGATCCTGTTCACCGATCCGCGCGGCCACTTCATCATGGGCTTTTCGGCGGTCTGGATGTCGATCGGCATCTTCGTGATGCGCAACATGATCAATTTCGATATCTAGCGGGAGCAGGGCAGCATGTCGCAGGAACTCGCCGCAACATTGACCGATCCCGCCACGATCATGGCGGTGCTTGTCGCCATCGCCGTCTTCGCCACCTTCTACACGCTTGCCGTTCCCTTTTTCGAGCGTGGCGATCTCAACAAGCGCATGAAGGCGGTTTCGACCGAGCGCGAGCAGATCCGCGCCCGCGAGCGCGCCCGCCTGAACGCCGATGCCGGCAGCAAGGCCACGCTCAGGAGCCAGAACAACCGCTCCGTCCGCCAGATCGTCGAGCGGTTCAACCTGCGCAAGGCGCTGGTGGACGACAACACCATGAACAAGCTGCGCGCGGCCGGCTTGCGCTCGGAAAACGCGCTGAACACCTTCCTCGTCGCGCGCTTTCTCCTGCCGTTTCTGTTCCTGGCCGTCGCCGCCTTCTGGATGTTCGGCCTCGGCAACCTTGCCGACAAGGGCCTGCCGATACGGCTCTTCATCGTCATCGGCATCGCCTATGTCGGCTTCTACGCGCCCAACATCTATATCTCCAACCGCATGGGCAAGCGCCAGCACTCCATCAAGCGCGCCTGGCCGGACGCGCTGGACATGATGCTGATCTGCGTGGAATCGGGCATTTCCATCGAAGCGGCCATGCGCCGCGTCTCCGAAGAGCTCGGTGAACAGTCGCCGCCGCTCGCCGAGGAAATGGTGCTGACGACGGCCGAGCTCTCCTTCCTGCCGGATCGGCGCGTGGCGCTCGAAAACCTGGCAACCCGCACCCAGATCGATCTCGTCCGTTCGGTCACGCAGGCGCTCATCCAGGCGGACCGTTACGGCACGCCCGTCGCGACGGCCTTGCGCGTGCTTGCGCAGGAAGGCCGCGACGAGCGCATGAACGAGGCGGAAAAGAAGGCGGCGGCCCTGCCGCCCAAGCTCACCGTGCCGATGATCCTCTTCTTCCTGCCGGTGCTGGTCGCCGTCATCCTCGGCCCCGCCGGCATCCAGGTGGCCGACCGGTTCTGACGCTTGCCGCCGGAAGGGAAACCGGCTAGCGTGCGCCTGCGCGTAACTGGCGAATGAGGTGGACCACCATCGGGTAACGCGGATATTGCTGCCGCTCGCCTGGGCAATCCTTGATCGCTTGAGCAATTCCGGCAGGGTCGGAGGCCGCCCTTGCCTCCCGAATTGCGTGAAAACGGAGCTTCGCCATGTCTTCCTTCGGCATTTTTATCAGTATTATCAGTGCTTTGATGATCGGCGCGATGAGCCCCGGTCCAAGTTTCGTCGTCGTCTCGCGCATTGCCATTTCGCGTTCCCACTTTGACGGGCTTGCGGCCGCACTCGGCATGGGCATCGGCGGCGTGACCTTCGCCATCCTTGCCCTTGCCGGCCTGACGGCGCTGCTGTCGCAATTCGAATGGCTCTATCTCGTGCTGAAGATCGCCGGCGGCGCCTATCTGGTCTATATCGCCTTCGCGATCTGGAAGGGCGCCAGCCAGCCGCTGGCCCTTTCGGATGGCGACCTTGCGGGCCGAAGCATGCCGGCGCGCAGTTTCACCACCGCAATGCTGACGCAGCTCAGCAACCCCAAGACGATCGTGGTCTATGCCAGCATCTTTGCCGCACTCCTGCCCAAGGCCGTGCCGGTGGAGCTGCTGCTGGCGCTGCCGGTCGGCGTCTTCCTGGTCGAGGCGGGATGGTATGCGATCGTCGCGCTCGCCTTTTCGGCGCGGCAGCCGCGCAAGGTCTATATCGCCGCCAAGGCCTGGATCGACAGGGCCGCAGGCGCGGTCATGGCCGGCCTCGGCCTGCGCCTCATCCTCTCGGGGCTGGGCAGCAGATAGGTCAGTTGGTGCCGGCGGCGGCAGGCGACGTCGCGTCCTTTGCCGCAAGCTTCTGCCAGGAATTCTGCTGCGAAAGCATGCCGCGCAGGTAGGCGACGTTGGCGTCGGCCTGCTGCGGCGAAAGCTCGCGCCGCGCGATCTGCTCGGCCTCGGGAAAACGGCCCTGCAGGCCGACGACGAGGGCCAGGTTCTGGCGCACGCGGCTGTCGGCGGCGGGCTGGCCGGCGGCCGAGCGCAGGTAGGTTTCCGCCGTGCGCAGATCGCCTGTCAGAAGATAGGACATGCCGAGGTTGGAAAGCACCGACGGTTCGTTCGGCTGGATATCGAGCGCGTCGCGATAGCGCTGGCGCGCATCGTTCGGCCGGCCCATCTGGTCGAGGATCGCCCCTTCCGCCGAGATCAGCCGCCAGTCGGGCCGATCGGGCGTCTGTGCCCTGCCGATCGTGTCCAGCGCCTGCTGCAGCTGTCCGGCGGCCGCCTGTGCCTTGCCGTAGGCGGCAAGCACGGTGCGGTCTTCGGGATTGGCGATGGCGACCTGTTGCATGACGGCAAGCGCCTGCGCGTCGCGTCCGTTCATGCGCAGCAGATTGGCATAGGTGACGCCGTTGACGGGATCGCGCGGGTTCTTCTCGTAGGCCTGGCCGACACGGTCGGTGGCTGCCCGCAATTCGTTGGCGTCCATCTGCTCGACTGGCTTGTCGAGCTTCGGGATGGAACCGGTCGTCATGCGATCTCTTGCCGTCGTCGAACAGCCGGCAAGCGCCAGCATGACGAGGATAGCGGCGCTTGCCTGCAGAATACGCTTGTTGAGAGGAGTGGAGGCCGAGACGGGCATTGCGCGATCCTGAATGAAATCGGCGCCTGACCTCAAAGCGGAACAGGGAAAGGCTTTGACGCAATCTTCGCTCCAGCAATAGTCTGTTAACCCTAACAGACAGTTAAGAAACGATTCTGCCCCTGCCTCTAAGGACAAACATGGCCCCCTTCCAGTTCATCGAGAGACCGACTCCCTTCAACACCAAGGGCGGTTCGACGTTGCCGATCTTCGCTGTGACGCCCGCCCATATCGAAACCGGCACGATCGATCCGATCGCGCTCGATTGGGCGCGCAAAGCCGGCTACAAGGCGGAAAGCGGCTCGCTGCTGCTGATCCCGACGGAGGACGGCCATCTCGGCGGTGCGCTCTTCGGCCTCGGCACCAACCCGTCGGAACAGCCCTACATCACCGGCAAGCTCGCCCGCGCGCTTCCTGCCGGCGACTGGCACATCGAGACCGCGCCGCTGACGGCCAACCGCCTGACGCTCGGCTTCGGCCTCGGCAGCTACCGGTTCGACCGATACAAGTCCGAAAAATCCGCCGCCCCGACGCTGATGATTCCGCGCGACGCCGACGGCAACGAGATCAAGCGCCAGCTCGCCGGCGTCTTCCTCGCCCGTGACCTCATCAACACGCCGACCAACGACATGGGGCCGGAGCAGCTCGAAGCGGCGTTCCGCGGCCTTGCCGATCACTACAAGGCCGAGATGTCGGTCATCATCGGCGACGACCTGCTCAAGGAAAACTTCCCGCTGGTCCACACCGTCGGTCGCGCCAGCGCCGATGCGCCGCGCCTGCTGGAGCTGCGCTGGGGCAAGAAGGGCCACCGCAAGGTTACGCTCGTCGGCAAGGGCGTCTGCTTCGATACCGGCGGCCTCGACATCAAGCCGGCGTCCTCCATGCTGCTGATGAAGAAGGACATGGGCGGTGCCGCAAACGTCATGGGCCTCGCGCTCATGATCATGGACGCCAAGCTGAAGGTCGATCTGCGCGTCATCATCCCGGTCGTCGAGAATTCCATCTCGTCGAACGCCTTCCGTCCCGGCGATATCTACAAGAGCCGCAAGGGGCTGACCGTCCAGATCGACAATACCGACGCCGAAGGCCGCCTGATCCTGGCCGACGCGCTCGCCTATGCCGACGAGGAAGAGCCGGACCTGCTGATCGACATGGCCACGCTGACGGGTGCTGCCCGCGTCGCGCTCGGCCCCGACCTGCCGCCCTTCTTCACCGACGACGAGAACCTTGCCCACGACCTGATGGAAGCAAGCCTCGAAACCGACGATCCGCTCTGGCGCATGCCGCTCTATGCCGGCTATGAAAAGGATATCCGCGCCAAATTCGCCGATATCACCAATGCCCCGGCCGGCGGCATGGCCGGCGCCATCACCGCCGCACTTTTCCTCAAGCGCTTCGTCGGCAAGGCGAAGAGCTGGGCGCATTTCGATATCTTCGGCTGGGCGCCGAACGAGCGCGCCCATTCGCCGGGCGGCGGCGAGGCGCAGGCAATCCGCGCACTCTACCGTCATATCCGCCACAGTATACGCTGAGCATGTCGCGCAAAAGTGTGAAGCGGCTTTGCGACAACGACATGCGAGACAAAAGCCTCGCTGAGCCTCGTCGTTAAAATTTTATTCACCTTGCGAGGCGGCATTCCGTGCCGCCTCTTGCCTGTGCCGACCAACTGCCGGAAAATGAAACGTTAGCGTAACGATTTCCGGAGGGGCCGTGCCGATCGAACTGACCGCCTCACAGGCGCTTGGCCTCTGGCATGGCGTGGCGCTGAACCAGGTTCGCCACGACAACAGAGATTTGACGTTGCGCCAGATGGCGATCCTGCTGCATATCTATCTCGTGCCGCCGCCGCATACCGTGCGCGGGCTGGCCGCGACGCTGAACGTGACGAAACCGGTCATCACGCGCGCGCTGGACACGATGGGCGAAATGGGCCTCGTCGACCGCGTCCGCGACGATGCCGACCGCCGCAACGTCATCATCAAGCGCACCGTCGGCGGCGCGCTCTATCTTGAAAAGCTCGGCGACCTCGTGCGCGAGCAGGGCCGCAAGCTTCCGGTCTGAACGGCCGATGAAAGGGAATGCCATGACGATGCTCGATCGCCGCCTCCATGCCTACCGCCCGGACCTGGCGGAAGCCGGCCTTGAAGGCAAGGTCGAGGCGGCGCGTTTTGTCAGCGGCACGCCGGCCCGCGTCTGCGTCCCGGTCGTCGCCCTGCGTCCTGAACCCGATCTCGCCCGCGGCATCGACACCGAACTGCTCCACGGCGAGGATGTCACGATATTCGATCGCGCCGGCGGCTGGTGCTGGGTCAAGGCCGTATCCGACGGTTATGTCGGCTATGTGCCGGAGGATGCAATTGCAGAAGCCGCGCCTGCGCCGACCCACATGGTCATTGCCCAGCGCACCTTCCTCTATCCCGAGCCGGAACTGCGCAAACCCTACAGGACGGTGCTGTCCATCGGCAGCCGTGTCCACGTTTCGGGCGAAGCGGAAGCCCGCGGCAATCGCTATCTGGTGCTTGCCGACGGTACGGCGATCTTTTCGAAACACCTGCTGCCGCTCGGGGCGCTGGACGGAGAGGATTATGTCGCAATCGCCGCCCGCTTTCTGGAAGTGCCCTATCTCTGGGGCGGCCGTTCCGGCCTCGGCGTCGATTGCTCCGGCCTCGTCCAGCTGGCGCTGCGGATGACCGGCAGAAACGCGCCGCGCGATACCGACATGCAGGCGGAGGGCCTTGGCGAGCCGATCGAACGCGCGGATGTGCGCCGCGGCGATCTGGTCTTCTGGAAGGGGCATGTCGCCATTTTCGAAGACGCAGACACGATCATCCACGCCAACGGAAACACGATGACCGTCGCGCGCGAGAATTTCGCAGCCGCCGTCGAGCGCATCGGCTGGCTCTACGAGCAGCCGACCGGCTATCGCCGGCCGTTCTGACCCTGGCTGCGATCGTCAGGCTGCCGGCGGTTCCGGCCAGTCCCTGATGCCGCCCGTCCATTCCTCGAACGCTTTCGAAAGCTTCAGCACGCGCATGTCGTCGAAGCGCGGACCGACGATCTGCAGGCCGATCGGCATGCCCTTGGCGAATCCGCAATTGATCGACGAGGCCGGCTGCTCCGACATGTTCCATGGCACCGTGAAGGCGATATGTTCGAAGGGCAGCGCGGGATCGTTGGTCGGCGAGGCCCACTCGGCCGGATAGGACACGATCGGGTTGGTCGGCGACAGGACCGCATCCACTTCGGTGAACAGCCGCCCGCAGGCCTTGCGCATCTCGATCGTCTGGTTGAAGCCCCTGACGGCATCGACCCCGCTGACATCGGCGCCGCCCTTTGCCCATTCGTAGATATAGGGAAGGATGCTCGCGCGGCGCTCCTCGTCGAGCCCGGCAATGTCGCCCCAGAAGCGGGCGCGCCAGAAATTGTCGAGCCCGTCCAGCATGGCGCGCGTCAGCACCGGTCTGGCCGGGACGATCGTCGCTCCCGCCTTCTCGAAAAGCAGCGCGGCCTGCTCCACGGCGATCCTCACCTCCTCATCGACCGCAAGGCCGCAGCCGGCGTCGAGCATCAGCCCGATCCGCATTCCGCTGAGATCGATGCCGAGATCCATCCAGTCGAAATCGTTGGGCGGCAGGCTGGTGCCGTCCCGCCAGTCGGGGCGCGACAGGGTCGCCATCGCATAGGCGGCATCCTCGACGCTGCGGGTCATCGGTCCCGCGCACCGGCCGACATAATAGGGATCGACGGGAATGCGCCCCTGGCTCGGTTTGAAACCGAAGATCCCCGTCCAGCCCGCCGGCAGGCGCACCGAACCGCCGATATCGGTGCCGATATGCAACGGCCCGTAGCCGGCGGCGGCGGCGGCAGCGGCCCCGGCGCTCGAGCCGCCGGGGTTCCGGGTGACGTCCCAGGGATTGCGGCTGAGGTGATGGAAGCTCGAAAGGCCCGACGAGAGCATGCCGTAATCGGGGCAGGTCGTCTTGGCGAAGATGATCGCGCCGTCCTCGCGCAGCCGCGCCGCCGCCGGCGCATCCGCCTCCGCCGGTTTCAGCTCCACCGCCTTCGTGCCGAGCGGCACCGGCTGGCCCTTGGTGGCGATCAGTTCCTTCAGCGTGACGGGTATGCCGTCCAGCGGACCGAGCGTTTTGCCCTTCGCCCAGCGCTCGGTCGCAGCCTTCGCCTGCGCGCGTGCGGCCTCGGGGTCGTAGAGGTAAAGGGCCGAGATCGCCGGTTCCCAGCTGTCGATGCGCCTTTCCAGGGCAAGCCAGTAGTCGAGCGGCGAGAGGCTCTTGTCGGCGAAACGTCGCCTGAGTTCGCGGATGGTGAAATCGGTATCTGGCATGGTCTGGTCTTTCGGGCGTTCGTCTTGGGAGGACATCACCGGCTCGCCTCGCGCGGGTCGAGAAGGTCGCGCAAGCCGTCGCCCAGCATGTTGAAGCCGAAGACGGTCAGCGCGATGGCAAGGCCGGGCAGGATTGCCAGCCACGGGGCGAGCGAAAGGAAAGTCTGGGCGTCGGCCAGCATGCGTCCCCAGGTCGGCGCCGGCGGCGCCATGCCGAGGCCGAGAAAGGACAGGCCGGCCTCGGTGAGGATCGCAAGCCCAAGCTGGATCGCCGCATGCACGATGATCTGGCTCACGATGTTCGGCAGCACATGCCGCACGGAAATCGTGAAGCGGCTGTTGCCGATCGCCTGCGCTGCCAGGACATAGTCGCGGCTCCAGGCCTGCAGCGAAGTGGCGAGCGTCACCCGCGCAAAGACCGGCACCATGAAGACGGCAATGGCCGTGATCGCGGTAAGGCGCCCCGGTCCGAGAAAGGCGCCGAGGATCATGGCAGACAGGATCGGCGGCAGCGCGAAGATGACGTCGCAGGCGCGCATCAGGAGCGCCTCGTAGGGGCCGCGGATCGCGGCCGCCGACACGCCCGCGATCGAGCCGAGCGCGCCGCCGACGGCAACCGCGCTGACGGCGATCGACAGCGAATTCCAGCAGCCGACCATCAGCATGGAGAGAACGTCGCGGCCGAACTGGTCGGTGCCGAGCAGGCCGAAGGCCAGCGGCGGCTGCAGCTTGTGGATGATCTGCATCCGGGCCGGCGGCAGCGGCGTCCAGACGAGAGAAAGCAAGGCGATGGCGGCCAGAAAGCCGACGATGACGATCCCGGCGACGAGGTTCGTTCGCCGGCTGAACCGGAAGCTTCGGCGTTGCGAAATGGCGGAGGAGGAGACGATGGGTGCCATCATGCCGCCTTCCGCATGCGCGGGTCGATCGCGAGATAGGAGAGATCGACGATGAAGTTCATGACGATGACGAGCGCCGCGAAGAACAGCACGACATCCTGCATCACGACGATGTCGCGTTGCGACAGGGCCTGGAAGGCAAGCCGCCCGAGCCCCGGCAGGTTGAAGACGTTTTCGACCAGGACGGCGCCGGCGACGAGAAAGGTGAATTGCAGCCCGAGGATGGTGAGGATAGGCACCAGCGCGTTCGGCACGATATGCCGCCAGAGCACGGTCCTGCTCGCCAGTCCCTTGGCGACGGCCGTGCGCGCGAAATCCTCATGCATCGTGTCGAGCACGGCCGACCGCGACACCCGCGTCAGCACCCCGGCCTGCGGCAGGGCAAGCGCCACGGCCGGCATGAGCAGGGCCTGCAGGGCCGGCAGAAAGCCTGCCTCCCATCCCGGAAAGCCGCCCGCCGGCATGAGGCCGAGCGTCGTGGAAAACAGGATGATGAGCAGCAGCGCAACCCAGAAGG
This sequence comes from Hyphomicrobiales bacterium, assembly GCA_900471515.1. GTDB lineage: Bacteria > Pseudomonadota > Alphaproteobacteria > Rhizobiales > Rhizobiaceae > Rhizobium. The sequence continues at coordinate 112,063 of UCFC01000018.1, forward strand.
CCGGCACGGCGATGCTGATTTGCGAGAAGACGGTGGCGACGGCATCGACGATCCCGCCGCGCCGCGCCGCCGCCGATACGCCGAGCGGCAGTGCGATCAGCACCGAGAGCAGGATCGCCATCAGCGCGAGCGGCAGCGTCACCGCCAGCCGTTCCACGATCAATCCGCCGACCGGAACCCCGTAGGTGTAGGACTGCCCGAGATTGCCCGCGAAAACGCCGGCAAGCCAATGCCCGTAGCGCAGCAGGAGCGGTTGGTCGAGGCCGAGTTCGTGCCGCAGTGCCGCCAGGGTCTCGGGGCTTGCCGAGGTGCCGAGCATGATCGAGGCCGGATCGCCGGGCAAGAGGTCCATGACAGCGAAGATCACCAGCGACACGACGAGAAGAGTGAGGACGAGGCCGGCGAGGCGGCGGGTAAGCAGTGCGATCATCTGGTCTTCGTCACCCTGTCAGCCGCCGCTCGCACGTGATCTCTACTCTTCCCAGGAAACGTTGCTGAGAACGTTCGACGGGATCGGCTCGTTCTCCCACAGGCCCTTCAGCTTCTTGTCCCAGACGCCGAGCTTGGGCATCACGAAAAGGTAGAGCGCCGGCACGTCCTCGGCCAGGATCTTCTGCGCCTCGCCGTAGATCTTCGCCTGCGCGGACGGATCGGTGGTCTCCTGCACCTTCTTCATCAGGTCGTTGAAGACGGGGTTCTTGTAGTTGAAGTAATAGGGATCGCGCGAATAGATATCGATGTCCATCGGTTCGGCATGGGCAACGATGGTCATGTCGTAGTCGCGGCTCGTCATGACGTCCTTCACCCATTTCGCCGGGAATTCCGTCGGTTCGATATTCATCGTCACGCCGATTTCGGCCAACATCGCCTGCATTACCTGCGCGCTGCGCGGCGCATAGGCCATCTGCGGCGATTTGATCGTGAAGGTGAAGCCGTTCGGATAGCCGGCCTCCGCAAGCAGGGCCTTCGCCTTTTCGACATTGTAGGGCAGCACACCCGTCATGTCCTGGTAGCCCGGATCGTTCGGCGTGTAGTGGCTGCCGATCGCCGTGCCGAGACCGGACCAGGCGCCGTCGATCACGGTCTGGCGGTCGATCGCCATCATCAGCGCCTGGCGCACGCGTTTGTCGTCGAAAGGCTTGCGGGCATTGTTCATGCCGGCCACGACCTTGAGCTCGGTATTGCCGATCCGGGTCGTCAGGCGCGCGTCGCCGTCGAACGAGCTCATCAGTTCCGGTGCCGCGAATTCCGGAAAGGCGTCGAGATCGCCGGATTTCAGCGCCGCTGCCTGTGCCTGCGGATCGCTGATGAAACGGAAGGTGACTTTGTCGAGCTTGGCCGCGCGGTCCCTGTTCCAGTAGTCGGGATTCCTGACGAGTTCCACATGGTCGCCCTTGGCCCAGGCCGAGAATTTGAACGGGCCGGTGCCGACGGGCGTCGTCTTGTCGTTATCGGCCGATTTCGGTCCGACCATGACGGAAGCCGGCCAGCCGAGCCAGTAGATCAGGCTGCCGGTCGGCGCGGACAGATGCAGCACCAGCGTCTCGGCGTCAGGCGTGTCTATCGAGGCGATGGAGGCAAAGAAACGCTTCTGCGGATTGACGGAATCCTTGCCGCGGGCACGGTCGAGGGCGAACTTGGCGGCAGCCGAATCGAAGGCCTCGCCGTCGTGGAACGTCACGCCGGCCTGCAGCTTGAACGTATAGGTCAGCCCGTCAGGGGAAATCTCCCAGCTCCTGGCGAGCTGCGGCTGTATCTTGCCGGTCTCGTCGATGCTGACAAGGCCTTCGAAAATGTTCTGCCACGTGACCTGGCCGATGGCGACGGGGGCGGCGATCGTCGGGTCGAGGCCGGCCGGCTCGACGCTCATGCCGAGACTGAGGCTGGTCTTGGCGGCCTGCGCCGGCGTCAGCGCCAGCATCGCGATGCCGGCGGAAAGCGCGACGCCCATGGAAAGACGCCTCACGGCGAGCGATAGCTTGATCATCCTGTTCCCCTGTCCGGATCCGCTGCTCGGCGGCCCTTTTGCGCGTAGAGTGACACTATGCCAGTGCACACACAATGACGATTTTGTGTGCTCAGTGTAGCCGAAAAAGCTACACAGCAATTCCTGGCGCAATGCAAGCCCGGGGACTTTACTCTTTGCCGCCGGCCCTGCCGCTTGCCCGCTCGCGCATGAAGCGCTCGATAAAGTCGAGCAGCTTGGTGGCGGCAAAGGAAAGCTGCCGGTCGGGCGCGACGCACAGATCCACATGCGTGCGAATGCCGCTCTTGCCGGCAAGCGGAATGGCCAGGAGCTGCCCGGCTTCGATCTCGCGGCGGACGGTCAGCGCCGGAAGCAGCGTCACGGCCGCACCGCTGAGGACCAGTTCCTTCAGCATCTCGAGCGAACTCGTCACGAAGACCGGATCGAGGCTCAGCCCTTCCTTCTCGAACAGCGCGTCGAAGGCCTGGCGGAAGCCGAAGGATTGGTCGGGCAGCGCCAGCGCGTAGTCGGCCAGTTCTTTCAGCGCGATATCCGCGCGTATCGCTGCCGGATGGCCCGGCGCCGTGATGAGATCATAGGTGATCTCCGAGCGCAGCCGCACCTTGGTGCCGGATATCGGCGGCGCAAACAGCGTCACCGCAATGTCGGCCTCCGCGCTGTTGACGGCTTCGACGGCGGCGCGCGCACTGGTGATCGTCACGGCAAAGCGCAGCTTCGGATATTTCAGGCTGAATTCGGCCAGTGCGGGCGCAAGCAGGTTGGCGACGGTCGCGCCGTTGGCGTAGATGCTGACACGGCCGCGCTGCAGGCCTTTCAGGTCCTCGATCAGCTGCTGCACATGGTCGAGTTCGCGCAGCGTCCGCCCGGCGCGCGCCGCCAGCAGCTCGCCCGCTGCCGTCAGCTTGACGCCGCGGGCGCTGCGTTCCACGAGCGGGGCACCGAAATGGTATTCGAGGTTTTCGATCTGCCGGCTGATGGCCGTCGGCGCGACATTCAGGTTTTCGGCTGCCTGGCGCATGGAGTTGGTTCGCACCAGCTCGTCGAAATACATCAGCGCCCGAATCTGCATGTGCCGCTCTCCGCCGTCAGGCTGTTTTGACCTAGTCTAGGCAATTAGCGCATGGCCGCATAGCGGTCGCGCCAGGCAGGCAGGGCACCCGGCACCGGAAGCGCCGTCGCCTCGTAGACGCCGCGCGCGATCGCCCGCGCCATGACGATCCCGGCCAGATGGCACAATTCCATCAGGCTTGCCATATCGTTGCGCTTCTGCCGCCCCGTGGAGGCCGCAAAAATCGTATCGCCGTCGAGCGGCAGGTGGGCCGGCAGCACGGCGCGCGCCAGCCCGTCATGGGCGGCGATGGAGAGCCGGTGCGCCTCGGCCTTGATGAGCGTTGCGTCGGTGACGACGGCGCCGATCGTCGTGGCGGTGGTCTTCACACCCTTCAGCCGCAGGCGGTGGTCCGCCTGGTCGGGCATGCCGAAGCCGCCAAACTCGCCGTCCTGTTCGAAGGGGGCGGCCCAGAAATGCGGGCCTTCGCCGATCGTCGCCGAGCCGACGGCGTTGACCGCGGCGATGGCCGCGATTCGGTGCCCGGCGCTGCTGACGGCGCTTGCCGAGCCGAGCCCGCCCTTGAAGGTCGCGGTCGTCGCACCCGTGCCGGCACCGACGGTGCCGAGATCGAACGCGCCCTTGCGGGCGGCCTTCACGGCGTCGTAGCCCATGTCGCGATAGGGCGAGTGCAGGCCCCAGTCCTTGTCGCCGCCGTTCAGGAGGTCCATCAGGATCGCTTGCGGTACGATCGGGATACGCACCGGGCCGAGCTGGAACCCGCGCCCCATTTCCCGCAATCCCGCCTGCACGCCGCCTGCCGCGTCGAGACCGAAGGCAGAGCCGCCCGAGAGCACGAAGGCATCGACGGCATCGACCACCATGGACGGGTCGAGCAGTGCCGTATCGCGTCCGCCCGGCGCGCCGCCAAGCACGCTGCCGGACGCAATCGCCGGCTCGTCGAAGAGGATGGCGGTAACGCCGGAGCCAAGCGAAAGGTCGCTCGCGTGGCCGACGGAGACACCTTCGATATCGGTGAGCAGATTGAGAAGATCGGACAAGCGCTGGCTCCAGTCTTGAAGGGAAGCGCGCCGATAGGAGATCAAATGCCTCCAAAAGACAAGATGGGCGAAAAAACAAGACCGGCCCGTTTTGCCGGGCCGGTCGGAAATCCCTTATTGGTCTCGAAGCCGCGTTCCGCGTCAGGCATGGATGGGCTTCGGGTGCCGGCGGGTCATCAGGTCGTGTATGGCCAGCTTCACCTCGGCGGGCGAGCTGAAATGCTGCTCGTCGAGATCATGGACATGGAATTTGACGGCGATGAATTTCAGCCGGTCTTCATCCGGAACGACGATCCCGACCGGGACGCCTGCATATTCGATGACTTCTTTTTTCATGCATAGAACTCCTGCCGCGCGGATGCGCTGGCTATGGCGAATTGACTTGTCTGGTACCGTTGAAAGGGGGACGAACGTCACATTCGACAGTTCGGGCGGGAGAGGGCGCCCGGACGGTCATTGCCAAGCACAGATCGCCCAGGCAGTACGGCGAGAATTTCGAAATCAATCATGTCTCGTTCCTTGCGTTGGCGTTGCACTTGTTTGGCCCCGGTAGAGCCCGGGACCGGTTAGGGACCATCTTATTATCTACTAACTTGGTAGAGAATAGCCGATGGCCTGTAAGAAACATATTCCGAAACGTGTCAAAATCTCGACGATCCGAAAAATTTCATTCCATCACATTTCAATTTGCAGGAAGAATCCTATCACGCCTTCGTGCAATCAATGTGACGGATCGAGACACTTCGACATCGCCGAAGCAGACATAGGAAGCCGATCCGATTCCGGCAATGGTGCATTTCGTTAAAAATCGGAAAGCCTCGAAAAGACCGAAAGGATTAACGGCGCAAGCCCCGCCTACCAGCCTTCCCGAAGCACCTTTTCCAGCGTGTCGACGAAGAAATCGGCGCTTTGTTCGCTAAGGCAGAGCGGCGGCTTGATCTTCAGCACGTTCAGGTGATCGCCGGTCGGCTGCATGATGATGCCGAGTTCTAGGAGCCGGTCGCAGATCGCCGCCGTCTCCTCGGTCGCCGGCGCCAGCGTCACTCTGTCGCGTACGAATTCGAGGCCGAGATAGAGGCCGATGCCGTGAACGGCGCCGACGATCGGGTAGGCGTCGATGAGGGCCGCCAGCCGCGCCTTCAGATGGTCGCCGACCTCGCGCGCGTTGTCCTGCAGCCGCTCCTCGGCCATCACGTCGAGAACGGTCATGCCGGCAACGCAGCTGACGGGGCTGCCGCCGGCGGAGGAAAAGAAGGTGCCTTCCTTCTCCAGCGAGGCGGCGATCTCCTTCGTCGTGATGACGGCGCCGAGCGGGTGGCCGTCGCCCATGCCTTTGGCGATGGTGATGATATCGGGCACGACGCCCTGCTGCTCGAAGCCCCAGAAATAATGGCCGAGCCGCCCGTAGCCGACCTGTACCTCGTCGGCGATGCAGAGGCCGCCGCGCTCGCGCACCTGCCGGTAGACCTCCGCCAGATAACCGTCGGGCAACGGAATGCCGCCGGCATTGCCGTAGACCGATTCGGCGATGAAACCGGCGAGGCCCTCGCCTTCGGCGTCGATGGCCTCCAGCACCGGGCTGAGAGCGGCGAGATAGTCCGCCGTCGATTCCGGCCCGCGGAACTGGCCGCGATAGGTATTGGGCGCAACGACGGGGTGAACCCAGTCCGGCCGCGTCGTCAAAGCCCGCGGATTGTCGGCGATGGAGGTGGAGACCGCGTCGCTTGCCACCGACCAGCCGTGATAGGCCTCCAGCAGGCAGAGCATGTTGCGATGGCCGCTATGTGCCCAGGCAAGCCGCAGCGCCAGGTCGTTGGCTTCCGAGCCGCTGTTGACCAGGAACACGGCATCCATGCCGTCGGGCGCCAGCGACGCCAGGCTCTCGGAGAATTCCGCGACGGCGGCGTAGTGGAAGCGCGAATTGGTATTCAACAGCAGCCATTGCTGGCCGATCGCTTCCGCCATGCGCGGATGCCCGTGGCCGAGGATCGTGACATTGTTGACCATGTCGAGATAGGCGCGCGCCTCGACATCGAAAAGATGCTCCTTCCAGCCGCGCTCGATCTGCGGCGGATCTGCGTAATAGTTCTTCTGCGGGCTTGCGAAATGCGCCTGCCGCCGTTCCAGAAGCGTCGCCGTTTCGGGTTTCGGCGCATCGGCGCCCGGCCCGAGCAGCGCCGAAGGCGAGGGGCAGAGCGCGGACCAGGCCCCGGCCTGCTGCGGTGTGGCAAAGAGCGGCGGCTCGAATCCGGCGACACTGCCGAGCTGCAGGCGCAAGCCGCCGAGCGAGGATGTCTCGCCGGAGACCGTGCCGAGCCGCTCGCCGGCGGCGACCTCGCTGCCGTCCTCGACCGAAAGTGCGATACCGTCGACATGCAGCTTCATATCGGCGCCCGTGAGCACCAGATGCTGGTCGTACCAGGTGATCCGGCCGGCAAAGGGCGCGGCAACGGTGCTACCTGCGGCAAGGCAGATATCCATGTGCAGGGCATAGGTCGCCTGGGCTTTTGCGTGGTGCAGGCCGGCGCGGGACAGGCGATGTTCGCCGTAGCGCGTCGCCGCGATCCCCGTTTCCGCCGCCGCGCGGGCCAGAAGCCGCCAGTCCATGTCGCTCGCCAGCCAGTTGCCGCCGGAAAAATGCGGGCTCTGCACGCCAAGATCGACATAGGCGATGGAGGCCGGATCGATTTCCGGCAGGAGCGGCTGCCAGTCCGCCGTATCGACGCCGGCAATATCGAAACCGGCCGCCTTCAGGATCGCCGCCTCCATCAGTTCGAACGGCACCGACATTGCCGTATCGAAGATCCGCCGTTCGCCCTCCAGGTTTCCCCTGACATAGTCGTTGTCGGGATCGATCGCGATCTGCTGCTCGCCGCTCGCGACGAGGATGACGGCGCGCGCCACGATGAGCGGCCAGAGCGCCTTCAGCTCGTCCTCGCTCAGCGGATAGATTTCGTGATAGGCCTTCACCGCCGGCAGGATGTTAAACGGATCGCCATCGGCCTGATGCAGCAGCGAGGCGCAGGTCACGGCAAGGTCGCCGACCAGCCAGCCCCGGATGATGTCGCCGAAGTCGATCACCCCGTCGGGGACAGGCCGGCCGTGCGCATCCGGGTGGCTGACGACATTGTCGCCCGTTACATCGTGATGAACCGCCTGGAGCCGCAGCGCCGGCGCAAGCGGCTGGATGCGGCGCACCGCCATGACCATCGTCTTGGCGATCCTGTCGCGGGCCGCGCTGTCGGTAATGGAGGAAAGCAGCTGCACGGCAACCGGTCCGGCGCGGCGCAGGTCCCATTGCAGGCTGCGGTCGAGTCCGGGATGGGTAAAATCGGCAAGGGCCGCCGCCAGCCGCGCGCACAGCGCGCCGAGCGCTGCGACCGAAGCGGGCGCCAGATAGGCACGCTGTGTCAGGCCTTCGCCATCCAGATATTCCAGCAGGCGAACCTGATAGGCCTGCTCCCGCACGCTGACGGAAACGATCTCCCGCCCGTCGGTGGAGGACATCACGTTTGGAACGCGCGGCGCATCCGCCTTGGCGCGCAAATGATGGATCGCCGCATTCTGCGCTTCGAGCTCTTCGGTCCGGTAGGCGGCATGGCAGATCTTCAGCACGTAGCGGCCGTCTTCCGTGTCCAGCCGGTAGTTGCGGTCCTGCTGGCTGCCGAGTTCGGATAGCGTGCCGGAAAGCCCGTAGTGAGAAAGCAGGATGTCCGCGGCCTCGGAAGCGGTAACATCGGGGCGCGGAAGCGCCATGCGGTCAACAAGCGCTTCCTCGGTCATGGCACCCCTCCGCGGCATGATTCGATTACCTATTAAAACAGATAATCAAGCACTTGCCGACAGGCAACGGAAGATTGCGCGACAACATCGGCCCGAAAACCGCAATCGATTTTCGCAAAGCCCGATGCGCAGGTCAAAAGAGTTGAAGCGTCCCTTGTGCGTCCGAACGCACGCACGGCGCTCTGGCCGAGGATTTGGAGCGAATGCGTCGCCTGCCTCAACCCATGCGTTCGGAGGCGTAGCTTCCGGGGCTTGCCGGGAAGACGATCGTGCGGTTGCCGTTGAGGAAGACGCGGCGGTGGATATGCGCATGGATGGCGCGCGCCAGCACCTGGCTTTCGACGTCGCGGCCGATCGAGACATAATCCTCGGCGCTCTGCGCATGGGTGATGCGCGCCGTGTCCTGCTCGATGATCGGGCCTTCGTCCAGATCGGCCGTCACATAGTGCGCCGTGGCGCCAATGAGCTTCACGCCGCGCTCGTAGGCCTGCTTGTAGGGGTTGGCGCCCTTGAAGCTCGGCAGGAAGGAATGGTGGATGTTGATGATGCGGCCCGACATCTTCCGGCACATCGCGTCCGACAGAACTTGCATGTAGCGGGCAAGCACGACAAGTTCGGTTCCGGTCTGCTCCACAAGGTCCATGAGCTGGGCTTCGGCCTGCGGCTTGTTCTCCTTCGTCACCTTGATGTGGTGGAAGGGAATGTCGTGATTGACGACGACCTTCTGGTAGTCGAAATGGTTGGAGACGACGCCGACGATATCGATCGGCAGCGCCCCGATCTTCCAGCGGTAGAGCAGGTCGTTGAGACAATGGCCGAAGCGCGAGACCATCAGCAGCACCTTCATGCGCTCGCTGCCGTCGTGCACCTGCGCATCCATGCCGAATCTCTCGTAGATAGGCTTGAAGCCTTCGCGGATTTCCGCAAGCGTCGCACCCTCTTCGGAAATGAAGCTGACGCGCATGAAGAACTTGCCGGTATCGAGATCGTCGAACTGCGAGCTGTCGATGATGTTGCAGCCCTTTTCGGCGAGATAGGTGGAAATGGCCGCCACCACGCCGCGTGTCGACTTGCAGCTTACCGTCAATACATAGTCCGTCATGCCCTCTTCCCTCCTTGCGGCCGCCGTCGTGCTTAAATGAAAGCCCCGGTCACGAACAGGCCGGCAAGCTTTCATTTCTGCAATAAATTGCAAGCCGAACTTTCATGCCTGCCGCATTTGCTTTCATGGCCGCAAGCTTATGACAGACCGCGCGCAATTCCGTTCTGCCTGCGCCGTTCGAAGTCTCGTCCTCGCCTTCCGCTCATCCAAGGTCGGCGGCCGGCCGGCTGGCAATCCGGACTTTCCTGCGCGGCGTGACGATTTCGTGGATGATCGCGCCCACGATGCAGGAGAGCACGAGACACAGGATCACGAAGACGACGGGCTGCTGAAGCGCGCCGATCGGGAAGCGGTTGGCGACGATCCGGAGGAAAGCCAGCGTGAAGGCGTGGGTGATATAGATCTCGTAGGAGGCGTCGCCGAGATAGTTGAGCCAGCCGACGACGGGCAGCTTCGAGAAGTCGATGGAGATGGCGCTGTAGACGATGAAGAGTGCCGGTATGCCCCATCCATAATAACGGTCCTCGGGCCGCACCAAAGCCTCGTTGACGAACAGGAAGACGAAGGCGACGGCAAGCAGAACCCAGGCCCAGCGCTGCGGCAGCAGAAGCTTCTGGCCGTAGAGCCAGCCGAGTGCTGCGCCGGCCAGGAATTCGAGGATGATCGGTTCCCCGTAAAATTTGGTGGCGGTCGCTTCCGGCAGCAGATGGCAGACGATCAGGATGGCCAGAAAGGCCCCGAAGAGCGCCGGCAGCCGATAGTCCTCGCGGATCGGCAGCAGCAGCGCAAAGACGAAATAGAAGAACATCTCGTAGTTCAGCGTCCAGCCGGGCACGATGACGGGCACGATCATCGTCGTATCGACCGGGTTGATCCATGGCAGGAACAGCATCGAGGCCATGAGATGCGGCAGGTCGAAGGCGGTCGATTTCAAAAGCGACGGCGCGACAAGTGCGACAAGTGCCGAAAACAGCGTCGCCAGCCAGTAGAGCGGCACGATCCTCCTGATGCGCTTGCGGGCGAAATCGACCGGCGTCGTGGCGCGCCCGCTGGCCGTCAGCCACATCACGAAACCGCTGAGCACGAAGAAGATATCGACGCCCGTTTCGCCATAGGTGAACGCGGTCGCGTCGATGGCCGGATTGACCTTGGCAAGCTGCAGGATCGCGTGGAAATAGACGACCAGCAACGCCGCGATGGCGCGCAGATATTGCAGCTGGACAAGCATCTGACGTCTTGCTCCCAAGGGCTCCCGCAGACCGCCCTTCGGGCAGACCGCTTCGTCAACTCACTACATTTGCCGGACGACCCTGCCGGATGCGTGGCGTGTCGCGGAAACGCATGAACCCGATGACAAGCCAGAGGAGGCCGGCGATTTTCATCGAGAAGATCGCCGTTCCCCCGATCATCATATTCAGAAAAATGAAAAGAGAAAGTGAATGGGCGCAGCGCCGTTGCGCCGCACTCGTGCCTGCCGGAAACAGGCAGACGAAGAGCCAGAAGGCGATGACGCCGAAGATCGTCGCGCCGTAGACGAGATAGACATAGCCGCTATCGGCGAATTCGGCGACCTTGTCGACCGAAAGCCCGAGAACCGCCAGCGGATCGAGATCCATCAGCTTCTTCATCGTCAGATTGATGCGCCCGGTGAAATTGTCGCCGATCGCGGTCGGGTCCTTCATGTAGACGAGGAAACCGGCGAAAACGATGAGCGGCATCAGCGCCAGATTGAGAACCTTGGGGATTTTCGGAAAGACGAAATAGCCGCCGATGCAGCAGATGGAGAAGATCAGCATCGTGCGCGTGTCGTTCGTGGTCAGGATCAGCAATGCGGTTGCGATGGAAAGCGTCCGGTCGATCCGCGTCAGCCGGTCCCACATCGAAATCAGGTAGATCGCGATCACGCCGCAGAAATTGGCAAGCGATACCTGCTCCAGGAAGATCGACGACGAACGGTGGTCGATGATGCCGAAGGAGAAACGGCCGGGAAAGCCGAGCGCGTTCTGGAACAGGCCGGTCGTGTTGAAGCTGAGCGGCTTCAGCCCGCGCGTATTGGCGAAATAGTCCGAAGGGTGCACGATGCTGACATAGAAGGGCACGCTGATGATCTCGAAGATCAGGAACAGCAGCACCATGAAACAGGCCGCCCGGAAGATCAGCTTCAGCGTCCGCTCGTTGCACCAGCCTCCAAGCCCGGTGAAGCAGAAGATGATCAGCACGTTGCGGAAATGGTCGATAAAGGCCATGCGGTTGAGCGCACTGACATAGATCGTCACGATCAGCGTGAAGAGCATGAACAGGAAGGCCGCAAGGTCCTCCTCGTAGATCCCCTTGTGCAGGATGTAGACGATGGCGCTCGCCATGATCAGGCCTTCGCTCGCCGCCACATGCGTCATAGAAAGCGGCGTGACGTTATGGTTTATGAAGGCCAGGATGCCGTTGTAGAGAACGGAAAGCAGCCCGAGGATCAGGATCGGGTAATCGAGACGCGAAGCCGCGCTCGCGGTTTCGGCCATCGTCTGCAATCTCGTGCCTGTCTCGCCGATTGCCGCCATGTCACTGCCCCGCAGGCTTCACCGCCGTGCAGGCGGCAGCCGGTTTGGGCACCATCTGCTCGAGCAGACGCATCTGGGGGCGCTCGGGCGTGTCGCGCGGCTGCACGTTGAACGGTTCATTGGGCGGCCACCATTCTCCGGCCGCCCAGTAGGAAAAGCCGATCCACGCGTCGCTGTTGTCCGACATCGTGGTCAGCATCGCCTTCAGGCCGTCGAGGCAGTCCGCGTTCGCCGACGCGCCGAATTCGCCGAGAAAGCCGCGTTTGCCGTTCGTCTTCAGCCAGGCGGTCACATTGGCGATGGCGTTGGTCGCCGCCTTTGCGCCTTCGCAGGTATCGTGCGTGCCGGAGGAATCGGCATCGAGATACTGATGGAACTCGTAGGCGTAGAAATCGAGCGGATCATGCACGCCGAGCATGACGCTTCCGTTGGCGCCGCCGATCACGTCCGTCTGCCAGCTTGCCGCTCCGCTCCAGGCCGTGCCGGGAACCAGGATGAGATTGCGCGCCCCGACCGCCCTGATGCCGCGGATCGCGGCATTGGCGGCTTTCAGCCAATCGGTTGCGGGAATGTCGTGCGGCTCGTTCATCAGCCCGAAGAGGACGCCCTCCTGATTGGCGAATTCGACGGAAAGCCGCGCCCAGAAATCGGCAAAGGCCGCGTTCGTCGCCGGCGGCTTGCCGACCTGATCCTTGTCGTAATAGCCGAAATTGTGCGGATCGAGCAGCACGCTCATCTTGTGCCTGCGCACCAGTGCCACCGTATCCTTCAGGCGCTGTAATTCGTCATCGTCGAGCCGCGCGCCAAGCGTCGGCTGCAGCCGCTCCCAGCGGAAGGGCAGGCGGATGATCGTCATGCCCTTCCCGGCGAAATAGCCGATCGTCTCTTGCGAAGGATAGGTGTAATTCGTGCCGTAGAGCCCGCCGCGCTCGCCATATTCGGCGCCGGAGAGGTTGACGCCGTAATAGCAAAGCGGCGCGTCAGCGGCATGGGTGGTGGACGATATGCCCATGACGGCGCCAGCCAGCAGCCTGTGCAGCAGTCTTTTCCGTTTCATGGCTATCCTCGGGTCGCGGCAGATCGCCACGTCGGCTTCGATGCCCGGCATCTTAACGGTCCGTTAGCTAAGAATTTCTAAAGTCGCTGCGTCTCGGCCATCCTTTCTCGCCGGGCGGATGCGGTGTTATGAATCAGTATGACGGGAACAGGGTGAGCCGCTTGCCTGCCTGGCGCAGTTATGAGTCGTCTCAGCCTGCGCCTGAAGGCGTGCGTGCGCGCAGCCCGATCATCCGGCCGACCGATTTCGTCCCTCCGCCGCCACCTCCGGACCCCCTTCCGGTTCGCCCGGCAGCGACGCAGAGCAGGCCTTTCGAGCCGCAACGCCCGGATATTCCGCCGGTCTCCGAACCGCCTGCGGCACCTGAACCTGTGGTCGGGCAGGCGGGGGATGCCGCCGGACCGTTGCTCGACATCAGGTCCGCGGTTGCCGCCGTCTGGAGCAGGCGCCTCGTTGTTGCCGGTCTTTGCCTCCTCGGCGCGGCCGCCGGCGCGGTGATCGCGCCTCGTATCCCGCAGAAGTTCACCGCCGTTGCCGCCCTCTATTTCGATCCGCGCCAGATCGGTCTTGCCGACGGCGGCGCGCAAAACGCGACCGTCTCGCCGGAAATGGTCTCGACGCTGATCGACAGCCAGGTTCAGCTGCTGACCTCGGGCAACGTATTGCGTCGCGTGGCCGACGCCATGAAGCTTGACCAGGACCCGGAATTTACCGGCGGCAGGACGGATGGCGCGGCCATCATCGGCACCCTTCAGAAGGCGCTGCTGATCACGCGCGAGAACAATACCTACGTCGTCTCGCTTGCCGCGACCACGCACGATCCGGAAAAGTCCGCAAAGCTCGCAAACCAGGTCGTTACCTCCTTCATGCAGGAGGAAAGCAGCGCGTCGAGCGGCCTCTACGAGACCACCTCGTCGGCGCTCGACGGTCGCCTCGACGATCTGCGCGCCAAGGTGCAGGAGGCGGAACAGGCGGTAGAAACCTTCCGCGCCGACAACGACATGGCGGCCACCGAAGGCAACCTGATTTCCGACCAGCGCCTTTCGTCCCTGAACACGCTGCTCGTCACCGCCCAGGAAAAGACCATTCAGGCCAAGGCGCGCGCCGATGCGGCTGCGAACCTGCGGGTCGAGGACGTCGTCGCCGGCAGCCAGACGGATGGTGCGGCGGGCACGTCGCCGCTCGTCAGCCTGCGGCAGCAATATGCCGCCCAGGCCGCCGTCGTCGGCAGCCTGCAGAGCCAGATGGGGTCGCGCCATCCGCGCCTTCAGGCCGCGCGCTCTTCGCTCGACAGCATCGGGGCGGAAATCAAGGGCGAATTGCAGCGGGTCGCGACCTCGGCAAGGGCCGAATACGAACAGGCCAAGAAAGCCGAAGACGATATCGCCAAGGAACTGGCGGTGCAGAAAGCGCTGCAGGCCACGACCTCGGACAAGCAGGTGCAGCTGAACGAACTGCAGCGCAAGGCGACCGCGGCGCGTGAGCTTTACGAGGCCGTGCTGAAACGTTCCGGCGAGACCAGCGAGGAACAGAACCTCGCCCAGAGCAATATCCGCGTCGTTTCGCCTGCTGAAGTTCCCGTCAAGGCGGATGGACCGAGCAAGAAAATCATCATGGTCGCCGGCCTGATCGGCGGTTTGCTCGCCGGTTTTGCCGTCGGTGCGGGCTTCGCCATCCTGGCCGGCCTCTTTTCCCATCCGACCGTCAGAAGCTATTTCCGCAAGCCCGTGCCTGCCTCCGCTTGATGGCGGCCGTCGATCTTCCTACATCGTGGAGACGGGCGCCAGGTGAAGATGCCCGCGAAAGAGGTTGTCATGCGTATCGTCGCGGTTCTTCTGCTGTCGCTTGTTGCCGGCGCCTCGGCTGCGCCCGCTTCCGCCATCGACTGGCAGAGTTCTGGCAGGCAGGCGGTACAGCCGCTCTATCCCTATAAGGATCTTCCCGGCGTAAAGGCGCAGCCGGACAAGAAGGTGGAAGAATCCTACGACTGCCATACCGAAACGGTCCAGGTCCGCCGCCGCTTCGACCAGATCTTCCGCTCCGGCGGCATGCCGACCCTGATGTATGTCTGCGAGCGGGACGGCTTCGTGACCATGGACAGCCGCGTGCCGCTGCGCGGCCACTACCAGCCGGTGCGCTGAAAGCGGCAGGGGTCCTTCCGGTCAGACGTTGCGGAAGAAGTCGGAGAGGATGTCTCGCTTGCTGTCGCGGAAGGCGAGCCTGTTTTCCGGTCCCTGATAGACGATCTTCCCGCGCTCCGTCTCGCGATTGATGACGCTGACGCCCTGCGAGATGATGCTGCGCTCCCGCACCAGGCTGCCGCCGATCACCGCGGTGTTGGGATAGAGGATGACGCCATCCTCGATGACCGGGGCAACGCCGTGGTTCTTGCCGACGGTGGAGTTCTGATAGAGCACGAGGTGGTTGCCGTAGGTCGCCTTGGCGAGCACGATCCCGACCGAATGGCCGATGAAGAAAACCTCCGGCATCTCGATCTCGTAGAACAGGTCGATCGCGTTCAGCTGCTTGTTCAGCAGGAACAGCTTGGTGCAGAGCGCCGCGGCCTTTTCGTGTTTCCAGATCGTATTGGCGAGATAATAGAGAAAAATGCAATATTGCGACGAATGCAGAATGTCGAACCAGCCGGCTTTCCAGACGGCGACATTCGAGATGCAATGGTCGAGCCTTCGCAGCGCTTCAGGCAGGTGTTTCTCGACAAGGCCGAATTCGGTTTCGTCGCCGAAAGGGATAAGCCTGCGGATCTGCTCGCAGCAATAGGCCGCAAGCCTGCTCGCTTCCAGATTGAGGATCTCCATTTTCGTTCCTTCAGTCGAGTGCGGACAGGATTGGTGAAAGTTTGTCGGCCACGGAGCCCGGCCGCCAGCCGAATTCCGCCGCCATGCGCGTCACGTCGATATCGGGCGGAGCGGCAGGGACAGTCTCGGAATCGAAACGGATGTGGCGTCCGCTCGTTTCCCCGATGAGAGCGGCCAGGGCGTCGTTCCGGAGATTTCGGCCGGAAGCGACGTTGTAGATATCGGCCTTGCCGGAGACGGCGATATGGATGAGGCCGTCCACGACATCATCCATATGCACGTAATCGCGCGAGAAGGCCGGCGAGGAGGCAAGCCGGATTTCCTCGCCGCGTACGGTCGCGGCAATCCTGGTCAGAAGCTGCGGCAGAAAGCCGTTGTCGCTGCCGTGATCGTCATAGACGGAGGCGAGCCGCGCGATGCGCGCCCGTCCCGGCCCGAGCGCCAGGCATGCGGCTTCGCCCATCAGTTTCGAGAGGTCGTAGAGATGGCGCGGCTCGCGTGGCGAGACCGAAAAGGAAAGGTCTTCGAACGCCCGGCTGCCGGGGGCAAGTCCGTCGTAGAGCCGCGTGGACGACAGGTAGACGAGCGAATCGTAGGCCTCCGATTGCAGCACGCGGGAGACGAGGCTCACATGCGCTTCGATCGTATCGGCCGGCCGCCGGGCGAAATCGGCGGTCAACCCGGCGCAATGGAAGATATGGCCGTGCGAAACGCCATGCTGGGGCCAGTCCGTGTCCCGTGAGGGCAACCGGCAGGTCCAGCCCATGGCCTGCAGGCGCCGCGTCAGGGCCTGCCCGATAAAACCGCCGGCGCCGATGATCGTGGCGGTATTGCTCTCAGCGCCCATTCACTGTCTCCAGCCGATCTGCCGCAACGGCGTGCCGATATTGATCGAATAGGCCTCGACACGGCCGCGCACGAGCGACATGGCGCCGATCACCGCTCCATCCTCCACCACGGCGCCGTCGAGAAGCACGCATCCGGCGCCGATCCAGACATCCTTGCCGATCACGATTCCGCCGCGCGAAGGTTTGAACCGCTGGTCGCGGATCAGCATGTCCCGCCGGCTATATTCGTGATTGACGGGGGCAAAGACGCAATTGGCGGCGATCGCGCAATCGTCGCCGATGGTGATGCCGTTTCCCGTGTAGAGGACGCAGCCGGAATTGATGACGACGCGCTCGCCGATCAGCAGCTCGCCGCTGCCGCCGGCAGGCTTGATCTTGACGAAACTGTCGAGCACCGAGCCGGCGCCGATGACATAGCGGGTTCCCCGCTGGCTCTCCTCGATATCGGCCAGAGGCGAAATGCGGCTCGTCGGATCAGCGATCAATGGCATGAGATTTCCTCGTCGGGCAGATCGGTGCAATCACATCGCCAGCGGCTCGATGAGATCCTCTTCGCAGAAGACGAGGTTCTGTGGATAGCCCTGCTTCAGGTAGATATCCCGATCCGCCTTGTTGGCGACGAAGACCGCGGCCCGCTCGGCGGCGCCGTCCGGCATATCGCCGGCATTGTGGACGACTTCGATATTGGCCCGCAGCCCCAGTTCCCGCAGCAATCCCTCGATCGATGCCGGATCGGTCATGCCGTGAAGAACGAGCCGGTTGACTTCCGCGGCCGAATTCGTCGCCCAGGCCAGGGTCTGCACCGCCGCCATCAGCGGCAGCTGGCCCCTTACGCCGGCCACGTCCGGATGGTTGCCGAAACCGGCAAAGCAGAGCCGCGAATAAAGCTCGTAAGACTTCAGATATTCCTTCTTGGCGAACCAGAAGCGCAGGGCGACTGCCATCCGGTTGAAGGTGAAGTGCTTGATCATGGCCTCGTACTGGACGACGGACTGCTGGTCGAAAGGCAGCTTGCCGCGCTTGACGCCGAGATTGACCATATATTCCAGGCCGCCGCGATAGCGGTCCCAGGCCGTCAGCAGTTCGTCATTGCCGGCCTGGGGACGGTCGCGCGGAATGGTCGATACCGTCACCGCCCGATAGAAGGGCGTCTTGCGGAAGGCGATGGCGCCCTGGTCGAGATAGTGGGCGAGATGCGAGAAGGCCCAATAGGAGAAATAGCGCGGCACCCAGGCCGAACGCAGGGCCGATGCGCGATAGATGCCGATTTCCGGAAACACGTGGCTCTCGACCAGGAAGGCGAAGACCTCGAGGAAGTTGCGCCGCTCGTATTTCGTGTCCGCCTTCACGTCGTAGAACAGGGTCTGGTCCACCTTCTGCACTTCGTCATGCAGATACCACGGGGCGTAGCAGGCGGTGACGTCGGGATTGGCGTCGAGATATTTGATCGTATTGACGATGCCGCCGATGATCAGCATGTCGTCGTCGGCCAGGTAGATATTGTACTCGCCGCGCGCGTGGCGGAAGGCGCTGGAGAGGTTCGGCTCGTAGCCGAGGTTCTCCTCGCGGCGGAAGTAGCGGATCGGCAGTCCCTTTTCGATATAGCGGTCCACGACTTCGCGCGTATTGTCGGTCGAGGCGTTGTCCGAGATGACGATCTCGTACTTGTAGGGAATTTTGTAGTCGGTGACGAAATAGCGTAGCGCCTTGTCCAGGAATACAGCGCGATTGAATGTGGGCAGGCAGATGCTGAGTTTTATGGCGTCCACGATTTTTCTCCGCTGTCGTAAAGGTCGTAGGTGGCGTCGCGATCGTTCATGATGACGGGTTCGAAGGGCCACTGGATGGAAAATGCCGGGTCGTTCCAGCGAACTCCGCGCGTGAGTTCCGGCACATAGACCTCCGACATCTGGTAGAAGAGCCGGCAATCGTCTTCGAGCGTCAGGAAGCCGTGTGCGCAGCCGGCCGGGATGTAGAAGGCGTTGTGTTTTTCCGCGTCGAGTTCGACGGCGGCCGATTTCAGGTAGGTCGGCGAATCGCGCCGCAGGTCGAGCGCGACGTCGAAGACCCTGCCGCGCGTGGCGCGCACCAGCTTGTTCTCCGGCCGTGGGTGGGCCTGGTAATGCATGCCGCGCAAGGTGCCGCGCTTGTGGCTCTGCGAGACGTTGCACTGCGGGTAGACGGGCGCGAGACCATGGTCGGCAAAGCTCCTGGTATCGAAGGTCCGCGCGAACATGCCCCGCTCGTCGCAATAGGCATCGACTTCGACGACGAAGGCGCCCGAGACCGCGGTCGGGAGGAACCTCATCCGATCACCGTCAGTTCCGGCACGGCGACGGCGAAGCGCCCGCCCCAGGCACCGACCCTGCTATTGGCCGCCACGACCTCGTTCTTGATGTTCCACGGCAGGATGAGGACGTAGTCCGGCTTCGTCTCGTCGAGCTTCTCGGGCGCGTGGATCGGCAGTTTGCTGCCCGGCAGGAAATGCCCCTGCTTGTGCGGATTGCGATCGACGACATAGGCGATGAGATCGGTGCCGACGCCGCAGAAATTCAGGAGCGTGTTGCCCTTGGCGGCGGCGCCGTAGGCCGCGACCGTCTTGCTCTCGCGCTTGGCCTGCTTGAGGAAGGCAAGCAGACCGTCCTTGATCGGCGCGACACGGCTCTGGAAGGCTTCGTAGGTTGCGACCCGGTCGAAGCCGGCGGCCGCCTCGTCGGCGCGCACCTTGGCGACGCCGGGGCAGAGGGGATGGGCGGTGGACCCGGTGCGGCAGGCCAGCACGCGCAGGCTGCCGCCATGGGTTGGCAGCTCTTCCACGTCGAAAACCTTCAGGCCGTGGGCGGCAAAGACCTTTTCGACGGCGAGCAGCGACAGATAGTAGAAATGTTCGTGATAGACGGTGTCGAACTGGATGTTCTCGATCAGCCGCAAGAGATGCGGAAATTCGACGCTGACAACCCCATCCGGCTTCAGCACGGCCGAGAGCCCGCCGACGAAATCGTTGATGTCGGGAACATGCGCCAGCACGTTGTTGCCGATGACGATATCGGCGGCAAGGCCGCGGGAAACGAGGTCGGCGGCGGTCTCCTTGCCGAAGAAGCGCGCCTCCGTCGGCACGCCGGCCTGGCGCGCCACATCGGCGACGTTTTCGGCGGGCTCGATGCCGAGCACCGGCACGCCGGCGGCGACGAAATGCTTGAGCAGGTAGCCGTCGTTGCTCGCCACTTCGATGACCTGCGACGTCTCGTTCAGGCCGAAGCGCTGGCGCGCCATGATCGTGAACTGGCGGGCATGTTCCACCCAACTGTCGCTATAGGAGGAGAAATAGGCGTAGTGGCTGAAGATGTCTTCCGGCGGCACGAAGGCGTCGGCCTGCACCAGCCAGCATTCGGAGCAGACGAAGGCGCGCAGCGGATAGGAGGGTTCCGGCTGCCGGAGCTGTTCCTGTGTCAGATAGGCATTGGCAAGCGGCGTCGAGCCGAGGTCCACGAAACTGTGCTTCAGGGGAGCGCCGCAGAACCGGCAATTATGCGCTGTCATGATCTTGCTTCCTCATAGGCCGCGATCTGGCTGAGCGAGAAGGCGCGCATGTCGGCGCCCTCGCGGTTGGCCTTGTACCAAGCGGCGGTCCAGTCGATTGTCTGCTGCAGGCTGAGGCGCGGGCGCCAGCCAAGGGCGGAAAGGGCTAAGGCGGAGCTCAGCGTCAGTGCCGGCGCTTCCGGCAGGTGCTTGCCCGGTGCCTGCTCCCAGACGTCGTTGACGCCATGGGCAAGGCCGAGCGCTTCGGCAAGTTTCGAAACCGTGGCGAAGCTTTGCGGGTCCGGCCCGAAATTGAGCGCATCGGGCAGTTCCCCGCCGTCAGAAAGCGTCAGGGCCTCGGCGAAGGCCAGATAGCCGCCGAGCGGTTCCAGCACATGCTGCCAGGGGCGGATCGCCTGCGGGTAGCGGAGCTGGATCGGTTGGCTGCTCTCGAAGGCGCGGATGAAATCCGGAATCAGCCGGTCCTTGGACCAGTCGCCGCCGCCGATGACATTGCCGGCGCGCACCGTCGCGACCCGGATGTCACGATCCTTGAAGAAACTGTCGCGGTAGCTCTGCACGACGAGTTCGGTGCAGGCTTTCGAATTGGAATAGGGATCCTTGCCGCCGAGCGTATCCGTTTCGACGAAGGGGATGCCGCTGCCGTTGTTCGCATAGACCTTGTCGGACGTGACGACGATCACCGTCTTGACCGAGGCCGCCTCGCGCACCGCATCGAGGACATTGGCCGTCCCCGTCACATTGGTGGCAAAGGTTTCCGAAGGGCTTTCGTAGGAGCGCCGCACAAGCGCCTGCGCTGCCATGTGGATGACGATCTCGGGCTCGCTATCGACGAGAATCTGCTTGAACGCGGCCGTATCCCGGATATCGGCGATATGGTGGCTCTGTCCGTTCCAGGGCGAAAGCCGGACATAGAGAGAGGGATCGGTCTCGGGCTGCAGCGAAATCGCCGTCACCTCCGCCCCGAGCTTCTCCAGCCACAGCGAGAGCCAGGATCCCTTGAACCCCGTGTGCCCCGTCAGGAACACACGCCTGCCATTCCAGAAATTCGTCAGGCCCATATTTTCCACGGCGCCTTTCCGGAACTCCAGAGTTCTTCGAGCTGCTGGCGCTCGCGAAGCGTATCCATCGGCTGCCAGAAGCCGTTGTGGCGGAAGGCGGCCAGCTGCTTGTTCGCCGCCAGCCATTCCAGCGGGCCGGCTTCCCAGATCGTGTCGTCGCCCTCGATGAGATCGATGACGGAAGGATCGAGCACGAAGAAGCCGCCATTGACGCGCTGACCGTCGCCCTTCGGCTTCTCGATAAAGGCCGTGACCACGTCGTCTTCGATATTGGTGGCGCCGAAGCGGCCGGGCGGCGTTACCGCGCACATGGTTGCCTTGAGTCCGTGGCTGCGGTGGAAGGCGATTTCCGAAGCGATGTCGATATTGCCGACACCGTCGCCATAGGTCATGCAGAAAGGCTCGTCGGGATTGAGGTGATTGCGCACGCGCTTGAGGCGGCCGCCGGTCATGGAGTTCGTGCCGGTATCGACGACCGTCACGCGCCAGTCCGGCTTGGAACTCTTGTGGTATTCGATCGCGTTGGTCGCAAGGTCGACCGTGATGTCGCTGTGGTGAAGGAACAGGTTTACGAAATATTCCTTCAGCATGTAGCCCTTGTAGCCGGCACAGATGATGAAGTCCTTCAGGCCGTGATGGGCGTATATGTTCATGATATGCCAGAGGATCGGCTTTTCGCCGATCTCGACCAGGGGCTTGGGCCGCACGCTGGTCTCTTCGGCGAGGCGCGAACCAAGACCACCCGCCAGAATTACGACTTTCATTTCAAGCGAACTCCAAGCTCTCGAATAAAATTCACGGCCGCCGGCATCGCCTTGCAAATATGTCCGGTATGCGGGCAACGATCTCCAAGAAGCGGCACGGCAGTCACTTCATCGTGAAGCCGGTATCCGATTTCGTTCTTGTGCGAGGCTTGCTTCAGGCAGCGCGAAAACAGCCGCCGGCCGGCCGCTCATCGCCGGCCCGGCAGGGCGGCTTGTCGATAGTGTCTTGGAATTGCTTGCTGTTTGGCAACGCCGCGTATCCGCGTCGTGCGCCTATGATTTTTTAGGGGTAAGAAAAGCGTTCTCGGGGAACGCGGAATTCAAAGGATCCGGTCGATCTTCTTCTGGATATGCAGGTTGGGCATCAGGCCGGCCGTATGCGCGGCCCGATAGGCGTTGCGCGCAGCATCGAAGGTCACGCCCCACATGATGGCGCTCAAAAGAAAAGCGATGATGTAGACCTGAATCCGCATGGAGCCATCGAAATGGAGCAAGTTGGCATTAATGTGGCGATTCTGAAGCAAGCCCGCTCCGGGGCGGTTCTCGACAGAAGCCATTGAAGAACAAGCTCTTTCGAGAAAGGAAATGGTGCCCAGAAGAGGACTCGAACCTCCACGCCTCGCGGCACAGGTACCTGAAACCTGCGCGTCTACCAATTCCGCCATCTGGGCGACGGAGAGCCATGTAAGGGGGTGGCTCTTTGCTGTCAACAGGGTTTTTGAAGTTTTCCTGACAGTCTGTGAAAAAGCTTCGTGAGGTCCCGCTCGCTCCCCGCTGGCCGATGGATGGCGCGGCCCGATTTTCCACCTATATAGGGATAGTGGAAAGGAACGTGCCATGTTCGACCTTCGCCCCGTTCTCCTTGCCGGCCTGCTCGCCGCGGTGCCGCTGGCCGGCGCCAGTGCCGCCTCGCCGTCGCTTGGGCCTGTCAATACCCAATCAACGATTTGCGACTATCGAGGCTGCTTCGGTTTCGGTCCGCAGCAATGGCACCGTCCCGCCTATGTCCAGCCGAATTTCCGCCCGCCGAATGCCGCCGGCCCGAAATACTATCAGCCGCCGGGAACCTTGCCGCCGAGGCTGACCTACGATCCGCCGCCGCTGCAGCGCGTGCAGCCCTCGGCGGAGAACCAGGCCCGCCATGTGGAATGGTGCCGCAACGAATACCGGTCCTACAATCCGCGCACGGATCGTTTCCTGACCTTCGAAGGCATCTACAAGACCTGCCGTTCGCCCTATCGCTGAGCGTCAGCTCTCCAGCGAGGCGCGGTCGGCATGGCCGAGATCGCGGTCGGGCTCGATGATGTCGCGCACCCGCTGTTTCAATTCCTTCGGCCCCGGAAAGCCGCCGTCGCGCTTGCGCTCCCAGATGAGCTCGCCATTGACCCGGATCTCGAAATTGCCGCCGGTGCCGGGAATGAGCGCCACTTCGCCAAGGCTGTCGGTAAAGGTCTGCAGCAGTTCCTGCGCCATCCAGCCGGCGCGCAGCAGCCAATTGCATTGCGTGCAGTAGAGAATGGTCACACGGGCTTTGTCGGTCATGGCGGGCTCCCTTTTCTGCTGGATTTAGAGGCTTGCGGAAGGTGCCGCAATGCTTCCGCGGCCGAATCGGCGGGCGGAAAGTTCGGATTCAGTCTTTTTTGATAATTTTCCGTTAGCTATTCCGGATTGGTGTCTTCGCGGATGGGTGAAGCGCCCCGGTTGTTGTCTTGCGTCACGGTGCTCATGCGTTCCACGGCTGTTCCAGCGATCCTTCTTGCCTGCCTCGCTCTGGCGGGCTGCTCGTCGGCTTCCGGTCCGGAAAGTCTTTCGGCCGGCGTCACTCCGAAACTGTCGAAGGACATCACCGCTTCCGTAACCCCGCCGCCGGCATCCGTGCCGCAGGCCGCGGTTGCTGCGGACGAAACGGACGATACGATGCCGCAGGCAAGCCTCGCCTGGGAAGCGCCTGTGCCGGAGCCGCGCGCCTTCTCGGCAATGACGCCTTCCGCCGTCTCGCAGCCCGGAATGCCGGTCCCGAGCGAACGTCCCGTGGAATTCGCCATGGCGGCCGCACCGGCCATCGAGCCGTCGACGCGTGGCCGCTCGCGCGTCTATGGTTACGGCTTCCGTGATGCCAAGCCGATCAACTTCGGCAAGATCTCGCCGCGCAAGCTGGCTGTCCACGGCGTCGATGTCTCGCGCTGGCAGGGGGATATCGACTGGGAGACGCTCAGAACCCGCGGCGCAAACTTCGCCTTCATCAAGGCCACGGATGGCGGCGACCATCTGGACCCGATGTTCAGGACCAACTGGCGTCGCGCCAAGGAAGCCGGCATCAAGCGCGGCGCCTATCACTTCTTCTACTGGTGCCGCACGGCCGGCGAACAGGCCGACTGGTTCATCCGCAACGTGCCGCGTGATCCCGATGCGCTGCCGCCGGTCATCGACGTGGAGTGGAACGGCGAATCGAGCTGCAAGGTAAAGCTCTCGCGCGCCCGCGTGCTGGAAAAGATGCAGGTCTTCATGGAGAAGATCGAGCGCTACTATGGCAAGCGCCCGATCATCTACACGGCCCCGGATTTCTATGCCGACAATCTCGAGGGCGCCTTCCCGAACTATCATTTCTGGCTGCGCGCGGTCGCCCAGCATCCGTCGAAAGTCTATCCGGGCCGCAAGTGGCTCTTCTGGCAATATTCCGGCTCGGGCCTGTCGCACGGCGTCGAAGGCCGGATCGACCTCAATGTCTTCCGCGGCAGCGAGGAAGAATGGCACCGCTGGGTGGCGGGGCTTTAGGGAAATCGGAATCTGAAACGCGGTGCCGCCGGGCACCGCGTTTCATCGCAGGCGTCAGAGCCGTGCCTCGAGCACCAGGTTGAACGGTGTGGCCATTGCCCGGCGGAACCGTGTGAAGCCTGCCTTGCGGAAGATGTCAGCCAGCCGTTTCTCCCCCGCCTGCGCGCCGAGCACGATATGGCCGCCGTCGGAGATCGCATGGGCGCAGCAGATCGTCGTCGAGGCGGCGTAGTACATGCGTGCGACCGGTGAAATATTGTCGCTGACGGCGTCCTTTGCGTATGGCTCGACCAGCATGACCGTCCCGTCGCGGGCAATCGTCTTGGCCGCGTGTTTTGCGACGGCCAACGGGTCGCCCATATCGTGCAGGCAGTCGAAGAAGCAGATGAGATCGTAGCCTGAGCCCGGATAGGTATCCGCCCGCGCGGTCTCGAACGTGACCTTCCGCGTCCCGCCTGCCTTGGCTGCAACCTGCCGAGCTTCTTCGAGCGATTGCGCATGCGAATCGAAGCCATGAAAACGCGAGGCTGGAAAGGCCTCGGCCATCAGTGCCGTCGAATGCCCGTGGCCGCAGCCGACATCGGCGACCAGCGCGCCGGCCTTCAGCTTTTCGACCACGCCATCGAGCGCCGGCAGCCATTCGGAGATGAGGCTTGCCTTATAGGCATTGCGATAGAGCGAGGCGACACCGCAATAAAGCCGCCCGTCATGGTCGCCCCAGGGGATGCCGGCTCCTGTGCGAAAGGCATCCAGCGCCTTGTCCTCGTCGGCCCACATCGACGCCGGGATTGCCCAGGCTGCCGCCAGGAAGACCGGGCTGTCCTCCTGTGCCAGCACCATCGCGTTTTCCGCCGGCAGTTGGTAGCTGTGGCTGGCACTGTCGTAGATCACATAGCCGCCCGCAACCTGCGAGCCCAGCCATTCACGGATGTAGCGCTCCGCGCATCCCGTGAGCGTCGCAAGCTGGCGCGAACTGACGGGACCGGCCTTTGCCATCGCCTTGTAGAGGCCGAGCCGGTGCCCGATGCTGACCATCACGCCGCCATAGCCGGCAGAGAGGTCGCCGATTGCCCGTGAGACGATGAGGTCGAGCCTGGCTGCATCGATCGTCCCGTGTCTTATCTGATCCATTTTCTTCTCCTGTCGAAATATTCGGAATGCGAAATGAATGACAGGAGGCAAGGCCGGGCGGCAGAGCGGTATGGACCACAAGCGGGCCATTTGCGCCAATCTGCGCGTCGGTGTAGGCAGAAGGGCGAATGACGCGGCCGTTTCTTCCGGGGGATCAGATGCAAACCGGTGCCGATCCAGCAGCATCCGACTCTCTTCATGTGAGCCTCGTGGCCATCCCCGAGGCGGTGGTCTCGACGCTCGGCGGCATTTTCGATGTCATGAACGCCTTCGCGGTCCTGCCGGCGGCGAGCGATGTCATCCGCGGCGGCGCGCCTTTTCGCGTGGAAATCGTCGGCGTCGCTGCCGAG
Source organism: Hyphomicrobiales bacterium (assembly GCA_900471515.1). Lineage (GTDB taxonomy): Bacteria > Pseudomonadota > Alphaproteobacteria > Rhizobiales > Rhizobiaceae > Rhizobium. The sequence continues at coordinate 137,941 of UCFC01000018.1, forward strand.
CCGCTGGAGCTTGCGAGCCGGGTGCCGATCACCGTCCAGCGCAGCATCGCATCGCTCGACCACACCGATATCATCATCGTCCCCTCCGTCCTGTTGCCGGCGGACGGGTGGAGAAAGGGGCGCTATCCTGAGCTGATCGCATGGGTCCGTGCCATGCATGCCCGCGGCGCGCTGATCTGTTCGGCCTGTTCAGGGCTCTTCCTGTTGGCCGAAACCGGGCTCTTCGACGGCATGGATGCCACCGTGCATTTCGGTTACGCCGATGCCTTCCGGGCAAGTTTTCCGCAGGTGCCCGTCCATCCGGAGCGCGTACTCGTCGTCTGCGGCAGGCGCGAGGAGTTGATCAGTTCCGGTGCCTCGATGACCTGGCATGACCTTGTTCTCTACCTGATTGCACGCCATGCCGGCGCTTCGGCGGCGCAGGCGATCGCCCGCTTCTTTGCGCTGCAATGGCACCAGGACGGGCTCGCCCCCTACATCGTCTTCGAGGGGCGCAGGGACCACGGCGATACCGCCATCCAGACTGCGCAGGAATGGATCTCCAGCCATTTTTCGGTCGCCAATCCCATCGAAGAGATGGTTCGCCGCGCCGGCCTGACGGAGCGAACCTTCAAGCGTCGCTTCACCCAGGCGACCGGTGTCAGCCCGATCGCCTACATACAGCGCTTGAGAGTGGAGGACGCCAAACGGCGGCTGGAGCGCACCGATATGCCAGTCGACGAAATCAGCTGGCAGGTCGGCTATGAGGAGCCGGCCTTTTTCCGCCGGCTCTTCAAACGCATGACGGGCCTGGCGCCCGGCACCTATCGGCGCCGGTTTCGCATGCCCGATTATGCCCGGCCGGCAAAAGGCTGAAGGGCTTACTCGTCGCCCATCTTGAGCGCGGCGATAAACGCTTCCTGCGGGATCTCCACCTTGCCGAACTGGCGCATGCGCTTCTTGCCTTCCTTCTGCTTTTCCAGAAGTTTGCGCTTGCGGGTGGCGTCGCCGCCGTAGCACTTGGCCGTCACGTCCTTGCGCAGCGCCGAGATGGTTTCGCGGGCGATGACGTTGCTGCCGATCGCGGCCTGGATCGGGATCTTGAACATGTGCTTCGGGATCAGCTCCTTCAGCCGCTCGCACATGTCGCGGCCGCGCTTTTCGGCGGCCGCACGGTGCACGAGCATCGAAAGCGCGTCGACCGGCTCGCCGTTGACGAGGATCGACATCTTCACGAGGTTGCCTTCGCGGTAGCCTTCCAGATGATAGTCGAAGGAGGCATAGCCCTTGGAGATCGATTTCAGGCGGTCGTAGAAGTCGAAGACGACTTCGTTGAGCGGCAGCTCGTAAGTCACCATCGCGCGGGTGCCGACATAGGTCAGCTCGGTCTGGATGCCGCGCCGGTCCTGGCAGAGCTTCAGAATGCCGCCGAGATAATCGTCCGGCGTCATGATCGTCGCCTTGATCCACGGTTCGCGGATTTCGGCGATCTTGACGACATCGGGCATATCGGCCGGGTTGTGCAGCTCACGCTCGCTGCCGTCGGTCATGGTCAGCTGGTAGACGACCGATGGTGCGGTTGCGATGAGGTCGAGATCGAACTCGCGCTCCAGGCGCTCCTGGATGATTTCGAGATGCAGGAGGCCGAGGAAGCCGCAGCGGAAGCCGAAGCCGAGTGCGGCAGACGATTCCATTTCGAAGGAGAAGGATGCGTCGTTGAGGCGAAGCTTGCCCATCGCCGCGCGCAGGTCTTCGAAATCGGCCGCATCGACCGGAAACAGGCCGCAGAAGACGACCGGCTGCGCCGGCTTGAAGCCCGGCAGGGCCTGCGCCGTCGGGCGCTTGTCCTCGGTGATCGTATCGCCGACGCGGGTGTCGGCCACCTCCTTGATCGAGGCGGTGATGAAGCCGATCTCGCCGGGGCCGAGGCTGTCCACATTGACCATCTTCGGCGTCAGCACGCCGACGCGTTCCACCTGATATTTGGCGTCCGTGCCCATCATGCGGATCGTCTGGCCCTTGGAGAGCACGCCGTCGATGACGCGCACCAGGACCATGACGCCGAGATAGGTGTCGTACCAGCTGTCGACGAGCAGTGCCTTCAGCGGCGCCTTGTCGCCGCCCGGGCTCTTCGGCGCCGGCAGCTTGTGGACGATCGCTTCGAGCACGTCGGGAATGCCGAGGCCGGTCTTGGCCGAAATCAGCACGGCTTCGGACGCATCGATGCCGATCACTTCCTCGATCTGCTCCTTGATGCGGTCGGGTTCGGCCGCCGGCAGGTCGATCTTGTTGAGAACGGTGACGAGTTCGTGGTTGTTGTCGATCGCCTGATAGACGTTGGCGAGCGTCTGGGCTTCCACGCCCTGCGAGGCATCGACGACGAGCAGCGAACCTTCGCAGGCCGACAGCGAGCGTGAGACTTCGTAGGCGAAGTCCACGTGTCCGGGCGTGTCGATGAGGTTCAGCACATAGGTCTCGCCGTTATTCGCCTTGTAGTGCAGGCGAACGGTCTGGGCCTTGATGGTGATGCCGCGCTCGCGCTCGATATCCATATTGTCGAGCACCTGCTCGGACATCTCGCGCTCGGCAAGTCCGCCGGTCGTCTGGATCAGGCGGTCGGCAAGCGTCGATTTGCCGTGGTCGATATGGGCCACGATCGAGAAGTTGCGGATATGGGATAGCGGAGTCGTCGAATTGGTGCTCATGCGCGCCATATAGCAGCGCGCTCACCGCCCGCAAAGCGGTAATTATACCGGGGTTTACCCTATTTTGCGGACTGCCGGGCGCGGCTCAGACCGGCCACGTCTCCAGCCGCCAGGCCGAATCCCAGAACATCCATTCATATTGGGAGGCGCGCACGAAAGCGTCCATCATCTGCCGGCGCTCTGCCGGCGAGGCGGCGCGGGCGGCGATATCGGTCAGCGCGATCACCTCGCGGGCACCTGCGGCGAACTGCGGATCGCCATAGGTGTTGATCCAGGCCTGGAAGATATTGCCCTCGATCGCCGGCCGGCTCTTGATGCCTTCGCCGACATGCCAGTAGATCCAGAAGCAGGGCAGAATGGCCGAAAGCGCCACCGCATAGGAGCTGTGATAGGCCGTTGCCAGCAGGAAATTCGTATAGGCAAAGCAGGAAGGCGAGGGCTCGGCACCCGTCACGTCGGCGCTCGAAATGCCGAACTGGGTGAGGAAGCCGGCATGCAGGCCCTGCTCGACGGTGATCGCCTTCTGGGCCGAGCCGAGGAAGCGCAGAACCTGGGCATTGTCGGGTGCCTTGGCGGCGACGATCGCCAGGCAGCGGGCATAGTGCTTCAGGTAGATCGCATCCTGCAGGATGTAGTGACGGAAAATCTCCGGCGGCAGCGTACCGTCCGAAAGCCGCTCCAGCAGCGGCAGCCGCTCGATCTCGGCCATGATGGGCTTGATCCGGTCCCAGGCGGCCGCCGTGAAGCTTTCCGTCGTTTCAGTTCCCTGCGTCATGCCGTCCATATCGCTCTCCGTTCCTGAATGCCGATGCCATATATCGGCGGCGCCATGGTGAAAGCAAGGCGGCTCGCGGGGGCTTGATTCCATCATCGGATCCTGTATTTCTCTTATAGTAGAATTTTGGGTTCGGATAATGGAACAGGAACTCGAACAGGCGATCGGCATCCGCATTCGCACGCTCCGGCTGGAAAAGAGCCTCACGCTGGATGATCTCGCCGTGGCCTCCGGCGTCAGCCGCGCCATGATCTCGCGCATCGAACGCGCCGAAGCGAGCCCGACGGCCTCACTTCTGGCAAGGGTCTGCGCAGCGCTCGGCCTGTCGCTGTCGGAGTTCTTCGCCGAGGAGGGGCAGGAAGCCGCGCCGCTGTCGCGCCGCCAGGATCAGCAGGTCTGGCGCGATCCGGAAACCGGCTATATGCGCCGCGCCGTCTCGCCGCCGGGCACGGCTTCCGGCGTCGATATTGTCGCTGTCGAGTTTCCGGCCGGCGCGCGGGTCAGCTTTCCGCCGCACGCCGCAAGCCGCGGCATGACGCAGCATGTCTGGCTCTTCGATGGCGAGCTGGAAATGACCGTCGGCGAAACGGTCTATCGCCTCAAGCCCGGCGATTGCCTCTTCATGCCGGTCGGTGACGGCCACGTCTTTCACAATCCGGGTCACGCTCCGGCACGCTATTGCGTCGTGCTGGATCACGGCACCCGCTAGAGCAGTTCCGGCAAAAGCGTGAAACGGTTTTGCGTCCGGAATTGCTTGAAAACAAAGAGATAGGGCATTTCAGGCGATTCGATCCTCGCCGGAAATGCTCTCGTTCACGCGCTTGTTTACCGAGGGATATTTATGCCGACGATCCGCCTTCTCTCCTCAACCGAAGCCCAGGCCGCTATTCCCGACCTTTGCGAAGTGCTCGCCGATTGCGTCAATGGCGGCGCTTCCGTCGGCTTCATGCAGCCTTATGCGCCGGCGGATGCCGAGCCCTATTGGCGAAGTGTTGCCGAAGCCGTGGCTGACGGCGGCACGCTGCTCTTCGGCGCCGAGATGGACGGCAGGATCGTCGGCACGGTGCAGGTCGGTGCCGCCCAGATGCCGAACCAGCCGCATCGTGGCGATCTGAAGAAACTGCTCGTCCATCGCTCCGCCCGCGGCCGCGGCCTCGCGCGCCTGCTGATGCAGATGGCCGAGCGGGAGGCGGCCCGTCGCGGCAAGACGATCCTTGTCCTCGACACGGCAACCGGCAGCGATGCCGAAGCCATCTATCCGCGCCTCGGCTGGGAGCGCGTCGGTATCATTCCCGATTATGCGCTGTGGCCGGAAGGCGGGCTTTGCGCCACGACGTTCTTCTACAAGCGGGTCGCCTGATCGTCCTGCGTAAAGACATCGATGGCATCGGCCAGTCGGGATGCCGGCGTCCAATGCTGGGCTTTCCAGCCGAACGCCCTGGCCGCCGCGATATTTTCCTCGGCATCGTCGATGAAGCCGATATCTTGCGGGACGGCGCCGACAGCCTCCGTCGCAAGCCGGAAGAAGTCGCGGAAAGGTTTTCGCGCGCCGAGCGCGGCCGAATAGAACATGCCGTCGAAGAGCTGGCCGAGCCCCAGCACGTCGCGCAGGTAAGCGGCGCGCTGATGTTCCTGGTTGGTGGCAAGATAAAGCAGCGTGCCCCCGTCCTTCAGGCGGGCGAGGTCGTCGAGCAGTTGTCGGTCGAGGCGGGAATCGTTTTCGAACCAGTAGTCGAGCAGGGTCTGGGCGCCAAGATGCGGGGCGATGCGGCCGAGAACCTCCGTCAGGCGGGGCTCGATCGCCTCCTGGCCGGTCACGATGTCGACCCAGTAGGGCTTGAAGAATTCCTGCTGCAGCAGGGACGGTGCCAGGCCGAGGTCGCGCTCGATATAGGTGAAGTGCGGCAGACCGTCCGCCGGGCGTCCGTGGACCAGCACGCCGTCGACATCGACCATCAGGATTTTCATGGGGTTCGGTCTCGTAACGAAAAGGGAAGCATTCTGAAATCGACCTCAACGTGGCGTCGCCCGTTGCGGCGATCAAGGCGCGTTCAGCGCTTTTTTCTTCCGCCGGGCCTGTGTAAGGCTTGAACATGACAGACTGATTTGCGGAGGACACTCGTGCGCGTCATCTATTCCGAAGACCACAAGCTGCGCGATGCGAAGACGGAGCTGCACGACGGCCAGCTCGTGACGCCCTTCGAGGCGCCGTTCCGGGCCGAATGGATACTGGCAGCGGTGAAGGCGGCGGGTTTTACGGATGTCGTCGCTCCCGAAGCGCATGGCCTTGAAACGGCGCGCAAGGTGCATGATCCGGCCTATCTGGAATTCCTGGCGACGGTCTGGGACCGCTGGGTGGCGGCGGGATACACGGGCGAAGCGATCGCCAATTCCTTTCCGGTCCGCCGCACCAGCCAGCGCGTGCCCGAGAATATCGTCGGCGCGATCGGCCATTACGCCAATGCCGCCGATACCTCCATTACCAAGGGTTCCTATGAGGCGGCTGTTGCCTCCATGCGCTGCGCGATGACGGGCGCGGACTGGCTGAATGCCGGCAACCGCCTTGCCTTCGCGCTCTGCCGCCCGCCCGGCCATCACGCCGGCATCGATCTCTTCGGCGGCTATTGCTTCATCAACAATTCCGGCGTGGCCGCCCAGCGCCTGCTCGATCACGGTGCCAGGAAGGTCGCCGTGCTCGATGTCGATTTCCACCACGGCAACGGCACGCAGGATCTCTTCTATCGCCGCGGCGATGTCTTCACCGCCTCGCTGCATGGCGATCCCGTTCATGCCTTTCCCTATTTCCTCGGCCATGCCGATGAAGTCGGCGAAGGTCAGGGCGAGGGCGCCAACCGCAATTACCCGATGGCGCGGGGCACGAGTTTCGATGTCTGGTCGGCCGCCCTTGCCGACGCGCTCTCCCGCATCCGGGCCTTTGGCGCGGAAGCGATCGTCGTGGCGCTCGGCGTCGATACGTTCGAGCGCGATCCGATCTCCTTCTTCAAGCTGAGATCGGAGGATTTCATCCGCATGGGCGAGATGATCTCCGCTGCCGGCCTGCCGGTCGTCACCTGCATGGAGGGCGGTTACGGCGTGCCGGAAATCGGCCTCAACGTCGCCAATATGCTCAAGGGCCTGGAAGCCTGACTGCTGCCGATGAGCGAAGAGACCGTCGTGCCATCCGATATCCCGACGCCCCGCATGCTGAGCTGGGCGCGCAATTCGACCATCTATCGCCTCGAGCGGCGGATGATGACGGAAAAGCAGCTCTTTGACGCCATCACCCGCAAGGCGAAGGAGAAGTTCGACGATATCAGCGCGGCGCAGCTGAAGGCCGTTGCCGATTTTGCCGTCAAATTCGCCTATGACAACAACGCGATCGACGACAGCGCCTATGCCGAAATCAGCACGCGATCCGCCCTGCGCAGCGGCAAGTCGAAGCGTGCCATCGCCCAGAAGCTCGCGGTCAAGGGTGTCTCCGGCGACAAGGTGGAGGCTGCGCTCGCAGAGGCCGACGATCTCTACGCCGCGGCGATCTTCGCCCGCAAGCGCGCCTTCGGCCCCTTTCGCCGCGTCGAGCTTGACGAGAAGCGCAAGGCAAAGGAACTCTCCGCCTTCGCCCGCAACGGTTTCAGCTTCGAGATCGGCAGAAAAGTCTTCGAGATGAGTTTCGAGGATGCCGAAGAGGTCATCCTTGCCGGCCGCCTCTGATATCGCATCAGGCCTTTTGCTGCCCCGATCAGGAGTTTGAATTTGTCGCGCACGCGCCGCCCTCGTATGAACGGCGCACAATCGGAGGCGCAGATGGAAGACAGGACCAATGCCGGAGCGGCAACGCTGACCGCGCAGGCATCAACCGCATTCGGCGACGTGGCGGCGGGCGGGCTGATGTGCCTGATGTCCATGTCGTCCATCCAGTTCGGCGCGGCGCTGTCATCCTCCGCCATCGCCACATATGGACCCGTCGGCGCCACCTGGCTGCGTCTTGCCTTTGCGGCGATCATCCTGGCGATTGCCGTGCGCCCGCGCCTGTCAAGCTATAGCCGCGCTCAATGGACAAGCGCCCTGGTTCTTGGCGCGACGACCGCGCTGATGACCATGAGTTTCTTCTCCGCGATCGAGCGCATTCCGCTCGGCCTTGCCGTGGCGATTGATTTTCTCGGCCCGCTCGCCGTGGCGACCGCCGGTTATGGATTGAGCCGGCGCTTGCTCTGGCCGCTCGTTGCCGCGCTGGGCGTGCTGGCCCTCGCGCATGACGGAGAAGGTTGGGTGGGTGATCCCCTCGGCGTTCTCTTTGCCTTCGGCGCGGGAACCGGCTGGGCGATCTATATCGTCTTGACGAAAAGGATCGGTGCCAGTTTCAAGGGGCTGGAAGGGCTTTCCATGTCGCTCATGGTCGCGGCCCTGGTTGCCACGCCCTTCGGCTTTGCCGGTGCCGTGCCGAAACTTGATGCCTTTGGCCTGGTCGAGATGGCGGGCCTTGCCATTCTCGTGCCGCTGCTGCCCTACACGCTGGAGCTGATCGCCTTGCGGCGCATGCCGACGGCCTCGTTCGGCATTCTCATGAGCCTCGAACCGGCCATCGCGGCGCTCGCGGGTTTCGTCATCCTGGCCCAGCCGATGACGCTTCTGCAGATGGCCGGGACGGCGCTCGTCGTCGCCGCAAGCGCCGGCGCCACCTTTTCGGCAAGGCAGTGAGCGTCAGCCCGTCTTCTTTGCGGGATCGTCGAGCGCCGGATTGTAGAAGAGCGACAGCGTCAGGCTCTTGGCGATCCGTTCCGCGGTCGCCATGAACCAGTCCTTCGCTTCCGGCGTCGGCGCCACATCGTCGAGCGTTGCGGAAAACAGCGAAAGCCATTTCGGGAAAAGCTCCGGCGTCATGTTGGCAACGCCGAGATGCGCCTGGACCGGTTTGCCGCCGTAGGCGCCGCTGCGGAAGACGACGGCCGACCAGAAGCTCTTCATCTTGTCCATATGTTCCGGCCAGCGGCCGGAAAGGCGCGCATCGAAAACCGGTCCAAGCTCGGGATGCCTGAGCACCCGCCCGTAAAAGGTCTCGACCAGCCTCGAAATGAAGGCCTCATCCACGCCGATCTCTTTCATCTCGGCCTCGGCCTTTTCGCGGATCGCGGCAACATGCGCGGCCCGTCCCTGTATCTCGTTCTTCATCGTTAACCCCGGCGCGGCTGCAATTGGCAGCCCTTAAAATTGCAACCCTCATATAGGTCGGCGCGCTGCCGCAGCAAAGCCGCGATCACCCGATCGCGGCATTCTGTCAATCCTGCCGGGCTTTGATCTTGACCCATGCGGATCGTCACTTTAGATTTAGAATAATTCTAAGTTATTGGAGACTACGCATGTTGGCCCGGTTTTTCAGATCACCGAAACGTTCCTTCCGCTCCCTCTCCGAGCAGGAAATCCTGGCGCTTGCCATCGCCTCGGAAGAAGACGACGCCCGCATCTATCTCGCCTACGCGGAACATCTGCGACAGGAATTCCCCGCCTCGGCCAAAGTGTTCGAAGATATGGCGGAGGTGGAGGACACGCACCGCAAGTCGCTGATCGAAATCCACCGCCAGCGCTTCGGCGAGCGCATTCCCTTGATCCGTCGCGAACATGTCCAGGGCTTCTACGAGCGCAAGCCGGACTGGCTGCGTGCCAACCTTTCCCTCGACGCGATCAGGCAGGAGGCGGAGGCGATGGAGGAACAGGCCTATCGCTTCTATGTCGAGGCGGTCAAGCAGACCTCCGACGCCTCGACCCGCCAGTTGCTCGGCGATCTCGCGCTTGCCGAGCAGGGCCACGAGGACATCGCCCGGATGCTGGGCGATAAGCACACGCCTGACGATGTGAAGAAGGAAGAGGACGAGACGGCCCGCCGCCGCTTCGTGTTGACCTATGTGCAGCCGGGTCTCGCCGGCCTCATGGACGGCTCGGTCTCGACGCTCGCGCCGATCTTTGCCGCCGCCTTCGCCACGCAGGATACCTGGCAGACCTTTCTGGTCGGCCTGTCGGCTTCGGTCGGTGCCGGCATTTCGATGGGCTTTACGGAGGCCGCCCATGACGACGGCAAGATCTCCGGTCGCGGCTCTCCGATCAAGCGCGGCCTTGCCTGCGGCATCATGACGGCGCTCGGCGGCCTTGGCCACGCGCTGCCCTATCTCATCCCGTATTTCTGGACGGCGACCATCACTGCCGCCGTCATCGTCTTTTTCGAACTCTGGGCGATCGCCTTCATCCAGAACAAATATATGGAGACGCCCTTCCTGCGTGCCGCCTTCCAGGTGGTCCTCGGCGGCAGCCTCGTGCTGGCAGCCGGCATCTTTATCGGCAATGCCTGATCCCGCAAACGGGAGAGACCGCGGCGCAGGCATGCTGCCCATATGAAAAAGGCCGACTTTCGCCGGCCTTTCCCACAGTCCCCTCAAAACTCGTTATCTCAGCGCGCCCACCAGGACGTCGCGGCCGTTCTCGATCGTCACCCAGCGGCCGGCATTGAAGCTCGACTGGCGCTTGATGAAGCTGTAGGGCGTCGCAAACCAGGGCTTGACGTCGGAAGCCAGGTTGTCGAGCACGAAATCGCCTTCGGCCGTGCGCAGCGTCAGAACCGCATGGCCCTCGCCGTCGGGCTTGCGAACGACAGTCATCAGGAGATCGGCGGGCGAGAAGCCGCGCTGGATGAGGATACGGCGCTTCAGAAGCGCGAAATCCTCGCAGTCGCCGGCCGTGGTCGGATAGGCCCAGACCTCGTCCTTGCCGTAGATTTCCTTGTCGGTCATCGGTGTGATGGTGCGGTTGACGGTCGCGTTGACGGCGCGAACGGCGGCCCACTTGCCGCCGGTCATGGAAACCGGTCCGGTATTGCGGTTGGCGCCGCATTCGCTGCGGTGTGTCTGACAGAAATCGTAGTGACCGACTGGCTGTGACGTCGCATTGCCGGTCACCATGGAGGCATTTTTGCTGGGAGCCGGAATAGCGGCCGGCGCCATTGCAAACACGGCCATCATGGCCACGAGGAAACCCTTGATCCGCACGCCCTACTTCCCTGCATCGCCCTTCATTTATTAACAAACAGTTAACGGAGAGGGCCGAAAGGAGTCAATCGTTACTTCTTGGGAGGGCCGTGCAACTCGTAGACATGGTTAAAATGCAACATAACTTTAGGGATAGCTGAGCATAACTTGCTCAACCAACTCTCTCTCTATTCGGGCAATTGCCTATTCTTTGGTGGAGGACTGGCTTCAGTCTATCGGATGAGGCCTTTGACGGCGCTGCGCAGCCGCTCGATATCCTGCGGGCGCGACAGCCGGTGGTCGCCGTCGCGAATGAAGGTGAGCACCACATCATCCGCCGGAAGATGCTCCACGAGCTTCATCGCGTGCAGATAGGGCACATCGGCATCCTTCATGCCCTGCAGGATGTGAATCGGGCAGCCGGTTTCGATAATGCCGGTCAGGACCCGGTTCTTCCGGCCGTCCTCGATCAGGGCGCGGGTATAGATGTTGGGTTCCGGGCTGTACCGGGAGCGTTCCTCGAAATAGCCGCGCTCTTCCAGCGAGGCGCGTTCCTTCTTCTTGAGGTTCGGCTCGATCAGGTCGCTGGTGAAATCCGGCGCCGGGGCGATCAGCACCATGCCGTCAAGCTTCGGCCCGCCGGCCTTTGCAAGCTCCTGCGCCACCCTGAGCGCGATCCAGCCGCCCATCGAGGAACCGATAAGGATCATCCGTTCGGGGGCGGCGTCGCCGATCACCGCAAGGGCCTCTTCCAGCCAGCGCGAGATCGTGCCGTCGGTGAAGGCACCGCCGGAAAGCCCGTGGCCGGAATAGTCGAGACGGATGCAGGCCGCACCCAGCTCCTGCGCCAGCCGGTCGATCTCGACGGCCTTGCTGCCGCTCATGTCCGATCGGTAGCCGGATAGCCAAACGAGGGCCGGAAGATCGCTGCCCGGCCGCGCCGGCCGCACCAGCATGGCGATCCGCCGCGCTGCCTCGCCTTCGCCGACATTGAGGAACTGGGGCTGAAGAGCGGGCATCTGGTCGGACATCGGGCGGAACTCCTGTTGTTTTGGCCTATAAAACAGATTCTTGACAGGCTGACAGCAGGTGATTTTTCCGCTAAAGGGTGTTATTGAATCCGCTGCAGCGATGACGTGACCCGTTTGTGCCCCCTTTGGATTGGGACACGAAGCTGCAACGTTCCGAAACAACGCGAGGAGAATACGACCATTCGCAGACCCTTTAAAGCCGACGCGCCCGTAAAGGATGGACCGCGCTCGAACCGGGAGATCCGCATTCCCAAAGTTCAGCTGATTGCGGCTGACGGACAGAATATGGGCGTCGTGCCCACGGACCAGGCCTTGAGAATGGCGGAAGAAGCCGGCCTCGACCTCGTCGAAATTTCCCCCAATGCCGAACCGCCGGTGTGCAAGATCCTCGATCTGGGCAAGCTGAAATATGCCAACCAGAAGAAGGCTGCCGAGGCGCGCAAGAAGCAGAAGATCGTCGAAGTCAAAGAAATCAAGATGCGCCCGAACATCGACACCCATGATTATGAGGTGAAGATGAAGGCGATGGGTCGCTTCTTCGACGAAGGCGACAAGGTGAAGGTGACGCTGAAGTTCCGTGGCCGTGAAATGGCCCACCAGGAACTCGGCATGAAGCTTCTGCAGCAGGTCAAGGCCGACACGACCGAGATTGCCAAGGTCGAGGCCGAGCCCAAGCTCGAAGGCCGCCAGATGATGATGGTGCTGGCGCCGAAGTGACCGGTGCCGCATCCTTTCGCTCAAAGCCGTCCGCCAGGGCGGCTTTCGTGTTTTCCGGCAGCGGCAAGAATCCTCGATCCGCCCCGTTGCACTTTCATGACGCTGCGGTTATAAGCGCGCGTCCGAACTGACCGGCAGGGCATGCCGTGGCAGTTTCGAATGCTTGCGGGCAGGTCTCGTCGCCTCGCCCGCAGATCAACAACAAACGCTCCCGCGCCTTTGGCGAAGACCGGAAATCCGGGCTTGCGCAGAAGGGCTTCTTTGATGAAGCGCGCAGGGAGGACAGAAACGGAGTAGCAAAATGCCCAAGATGAAGACGAAGTCTGCTGCCAAGAAGCGGTTCAAGATCACCGCCTCCGGCAAGGTCAAGGCGGCTGCCGCTGGCAAGCGCCATGGCATGATCAAGCGCACGAACAAGTTCATTCGCGATGCACGCGGCACCATGGTTCTGGCAGAACCCGATGGCCGCAAGGTCGTGAAGAACTATCTGCCGAACGGTCTCTGAGACTATTCCGGTAACGCGTTAGATTAAGGAGATCATGAAATGGCACGTGTAAAAAGAGGCGTCACCGCCCACGCCAAGCACAAGAAGGTTCTGAAGCAGGCCAAGGGTTTCTACGGCCGCCGCAAGAACACCATCCGTACCGCCAAGGCTGCCGTCGATCGCGCCAAGCAGTACGCATATCGCGACCGTAAGGTTAACAAGCGCAACTTCCGCGCCCTCTGGATCCAGCGTATCAACGCTGCCGTCCGCGAATTCGGCCTGACCTACGGCCGCTTCATCGACGGTCTGAACAAGGCTGGCATCGAAGTCGACCGCAAGGTTCTCTCCGACATGGCAATCCATGAGCCGGAAGCATTCGGCGCCCTGGTTGCTGCCGCCAAGAAGGCCCTTGAGTACCTCAAGGAAACCGGCACGGCTAACGAGTTTGAAGGCGCGGTTCGGTAACCAGCGCTTCCCAGGCTCTATGCTTTAATGAATTTTGGGAAACCCGCGCTGGTTTGGGCTAGCGCGGGTTTTTCTTTCTTTGTACTGCTGGCGCGGCCTCTCCGGCCCGCCTTTCGAACGCCGCCTGACCCGGACGGAAAGAAGACAATGTCAGATATCGACCAGCTTAAATCCTCTCTGCTTGCCGAAATTGCCGCCGCCAATGACGAGCCTGCGCTCGAAGCGTTCCGCGTTTCGGCACTCGGCAAGAAGGGCTCCGTCTCCGAACTCCTGAAGACGCTCGGCGCCATGACGCCGGAAGAGCGCCAGACCCGGGGTGCGGCGATCAACGCGCTGAAGAACGAGGTGACCGACGCCCTTGCCGAGCGCAAGTCGGTGCTGAAGGAAGCGGCCGTCAACGCCCGCCTGAAGGCCGAAACGGTCGATGTCAGCCTGCCGGTGCGCTCCTCGCCGGCCGAGCGCGGCCGTATCCATCCGATCAGCCAGATCGTCGACGAAATCACCGCGATCTTCGGCGACATGGGCTTTTCGATCGCCGAAGGTCCCGACATCGAGACCGACTATTACAATTTCACGGCTCTGAATTTTCCCGAGGGCCATCCGGCCCGCGAGATGCACGACACATTCTTCTTCAATCCGGACGAGAAGGGCGAGCGCAAGGTGCTGCGCACGCATACCTCGCCGGTGCAGATCCGCACCATGGAAGCGCAGAAGCCGCCGATCCGCATCATCATTCCCGGCAAGACCTACCGCCAGGATTCCGATGCGACGCATTCGCCGATGTTCCATCAGGTCGAAGGCCTCGTCATCGACAAGAAGGCCAATGTCGCCAATATCCGCTGGGTGCTGGAAGAATTCTGCAAGGCCTTCTTCGAGGTCGACAGCGTGACGATGCGTTTCCGCCCGTCCTTCTTCCCCTTCACGGAACCCTCTTTCGAGGTCGATATCCAGTGCGACCGCTCCGGCCCGATCGTCAAGTTCGGCGAAGGCACGGACTGGATGGAAATCTTGGGCTGCGGCATGGTCCACCCGAACGTGCTGCGTTACGGCGGCCTCGATCCGGATGAATATCAGGGCTTTGCCTGGGGCATGGGCCTCGATCGCATTGCCATGCTGAAATACGGCATGCCGGACCTGCGCGACTTCTTCAACGCCGACATCCGTTGGATGAACCACTACGGCTTCCGCCCGCTCGACATGCCGACGCTGTTCGGGGGTTTGAGCAGTTGAAGGTTTCAGCTATCATCCGGTTGCCCGAGTGCAAGGATAGAAACAATGGCAAATCTTAGAGCGCGATATCTTTATCCGAAGGAAATCGATGCCATCGTCACACCCCTTCTGACTGAAGCATTCAAGGATTATGGGTATAAGGACAAATCCATCAAGGAAGACGAGACCTTTGATGGCGATCCCATTATCAGGGTGACGGCGGAAGTCGCGCAGCCGGTGCCGGCTGAGCAATTAGCCAAGACACTTAACCGGATTCACAATGCTCTTCGAGAGAAAGATGAGGAGCGTTTCGTCTTTCTGAGCGCGCCGGGGCCTGCGATTCTGTCGGGTAGCGGTGACGAAGATGAGGACGAGGATATCTGATCAATGACGCGTGCATCGATGGTCGAGCGTCTGCTTGGATCCGCGGAAGATTTATTGCGATTGAAAAGCAAAAGTGCGGCATACAGGCGGCGGGCTGTTAGCGGAGCCTATTACGCCGTGTTTCATGCGCTAGCGGGTGTGTGCACAAGAACGCTTCTGCCGAAAGAGCGTGGGTCATATGAGCTTGAGCGCGTCTATCGTGCACTTGAACATGGCAACACCTATCAGGCTTTTGCCCAGCCATTGTTGAAGGATCATCCGGAAATCGGTCAGATCGCTCCGATATTTCGACAACTGCGGGACGCTCGTGAGCGGGCGGACTATCTTCCGCCTGACAGCAGCTTGTTTCCGGAAGCTGAGGTCGTCGAACTAATTAGCCAGGCACGCCTAGTTGTCGGACGAATCGAAAAATTGAGTTCCGAAAGCCGGAGGCTGCTTGCTGCTCGTCTGCTTATCAAGGACAGAAGACAATGAAATTCACGCTCTCCTGGCTGAAGGATCATCTGGAAACGGATGCCACGCTCGATGAGATCTGCACGCGCCTGACGGAGATCGGGCTGGAGGTGGAAGATGTCGACGACAAGGCGGCCTTCCGGCCCTTCGTCATCGCCAAGGTTCTCTCCGCCGAAAAGCATCCGCAGGCCGATCGCCTGAAGGTGCTGATGGTCGATATCGGTCAGGGCGCTCCGGTGCAGGTCGTCTGCGGCGCGCCGAATGCGCGCGCCGGCCTCGTCGGCGCTTTCGCCGCTCCCGGCACCTATGTTCCCGGCATCGACGTGACGCTCTCCGTCGGCAATATCCGCGGTGTCGAAAGCCGCGGCATGATGTGCTCGGAAAAGGAACTGCAGATCTCCGACAACCACGACGGCATCATCGATCTTCCGGACGATGCGCCCGTCGGCACGAGTTATGCGGCCTACGCCCATCTCGACGATCCGGTCATCGAGATCAACCTGACGCCGAACCGTCCGGACTGCACGTCGATCTACGGCATCGCCCGCGATCTCGCAGCCTCCGGCCTCGGCACGCTGAAGACGCGCCCCGCGCCGTCCTTCGCCGTCGAAGGTGAAACGCCGGTGAAGCTGACGCTCGATCTCGATGATGCCAGGCTCTGCCCGGGCTTCGGCCTCAGGCTCGTGCGCGGCGTCAGGAACGGCCCGAGCCCGCGCTGGATGCAACAGCGGCTTCTTGCCATCGGCCTGCGTCCCATCAACGCGCTCGTCGATATCACCAACTATATGACCTTCGATCAGGGCCGGCCGATGCACGTCTTCGACGCCGCCAAGGTCAAGGGCAACCTGACCGTCCGCCGGGCGAGAGAGGGCGAGACCGTGCTGGCGCTCGACCAGCGCGAATACAAGCTCGGCCCGAACAACGTCGTCATCGCCGACGAGAAGGGTATTGAATCGATCGGCGGCATCATGGGCGGCGAACATTCCGGCTGTGATGAAAACACCGTCGATGTGCTGATCGAATCCGCTCTCTGGGATCCGATGAACATCGCCAAGTCCGGCCGCACGCTCGGCATCATCACCGATGCCCGCTACCGTTTCGAACGCGGCGTCGATCCGGAATATATGGTTCCCGGCCTCGAGCGCACGACCGAACTGGTTCTGGAACTTTGCGGCGGCACGCCCGCCAGGGCCGAGGTCGTCGGCTACAAGGCTTACGAACCAAAGATCGTCGATTTCCCCTATTCGGAGGTCAAGCGCCTGACCGGCCTCGACGTCTCGACGGAAGAAAGCAACACGATCCTGACCCGCCTCGGCTTCAAGGTTTCCGGCTCCGGCGAACGCGTCTCCGTGGCCGTCCCCTCCTGGCGTCCCGATGTGGACGGCAAGGCCGATCTCGTCGAGGAGATCATGCGCATTCATGGCGTCGACAATATCAAGCCGGCGCCGCTCGAAAGCCATGCCGCCGTCAACGGCCGCATCCTGACCACGCTGCAGATCCGCACGCGGGCCGCCAAGCGCGCGCTCGCCTCGCGCGGCATGCTGGAAGCCGTCACCTGGTCCTTCATCCCCGAAGATCAGGCGAAGCTCTTCGGCGGCGGTTCTCCGGCCCTCAAGCTCGCCAACCCGATCGCCGCCGAAATGTCGGACATGCGCCCCTCTCTGCTGCCGGGCCTGCTGACGGCTGCCCAGCGCAATGCCGACAAGGGTTATGGCGACGTGGCGATCTTCGAAGTCTCCGGCACCTACGAGAACGACAGGCCGGAAGGCCAGCGCCGGGTCGCCGGCGGCATCCGCCGCGGCACGGCTTCGCTGGCAGGTGCTGGCCGCATGTGGTCGAATGCGTCAAAGGGCGGCGGCAAGCCGGTCGACGTCTTCGACGCCAAGGCCGATGCGCTGGCCGTGATCGAAGCCTGCGGCCTGCCGATGGGTAATATCCAGATCGAGCAGGGTGGGCCTGACTGGTATCACCCTGGCCGTTCCGGCACGATCAAGATGGGGCCGAAGGTGATCCTTGGCTATTTCGGCGAGTTCCACCCGACCACGCTTGAAAAGCTCGATGTCTCCGGTGCGCTCTGCGGCTTCGAAGTCTATCTCGACGCCATGGCCGAGCCGAAGAAGAAGGCGACCCGCACCAAGCCGGCGCTCGACCTTTCGCCCTTCCAGGCGGTCAGGCGCGACTTCGCCTTCGTCGTCGACAGGACGGTGGAGGCGGGTGCCATCATCAAGGCCGCCAGCGGCGTCGACCGCAAGCTGATCACGGGCGTCAACGTTTTCGACATTTTCGAAGGCGCATCCGTGGGCGAGGGCAAGAAGTCCGTTGCGATCGAGGTGCAGATCCAGCCGGCCGAGCGCACGCTGACCGACGAGGATTTCGAGGCGCTGACGCAGAAGATCGTCGCCAGCGTCGCCAAATTCACCGGCGGCGTCCTCAGAAGCTGATGCGGGAGAAGCTGATCCGGCTAACAAAGATCGGAGGACCGGCGGCGCAGGCTGCCGGTCTTTTCATATGTGGAGATGGTAGAGCTTGCTGACGATCGTCCAGCGACCGTCGATCTTCAGCAGCGAAAGATAGTCGGTGAAGCGCATGCCGGCGAACTCGTCGGTCACTTTCACCGTTGCCGCATCGCCTGCTATGTCGATGCTGTCTATGTCCATATAAGGCTGGGTGCCGGGTGGCGCGGCCCCTTCCTCCAGGATTGCGGCGATGAATTCGTCGCGCGAGAGCCATTCCACCGCATTCCGGTAGTGTCCGATAACGGAGCTTTTCGGATGAAAAGCCTTCTTCAGGGCCGCTTCATTGGCGAAGGCCATGCCCTCGACATAGAGATGAACCGTTGCTTCGATTGCCTGCCTGTCGGCCATATCGATACCTCGCCTCACATTCCCGGAAAATGATAGCGGGGCGGCGAACGAAGGCAAGATTGCAGCAGCAAGAGCAGCCGCCGAGGGCTGCTCTTGCTGTGGCTTCAGGCTGCGCGTGAAGCCTTCTGGTTTGCCGCGGAGGTCGCAAGCTTCGTCAGGATCTGGTCGGTCTTGCCTTCTTCCTGCAGCGTCTGGTCGAGAAGCGTGACCGCCTCCTTGAAGCCGAGCGTCTGCGCCCAGGTCTTCAGCGTTCCGTAGCGGGCGATCTCATAATGCTCGACGGCCTGGGCCGAGGAAATCAGGCCGGCATCGATGGCGGGCGTGCCCTTGAATTCCTCGATGATTTCCTCGCCTTCGGCGATGATGCCCTGGATCGCCTCGCAGGTCTTGCCCTGTGCGCGTTTGCCGATGATTTCGAAGACCTGCTGCAGCCGCTCGACATGACCCTCGGTTTCCTCGCGGTGTTTTTCGAAACCCGCTTTCAACTCCTGGGACTGGGCGGCACGCGCCATCTTCGGCAGGGCGCGCAATATCTGGCGCTCGGCGAAATAGATGTCCTTGAGCGTATCGTAAAACAGATCTTCCAGCGTCTTTTCCTTGGCCATGGTTCCGTTCCTTTCTTGGGGATTTGCGCCCTTGGGCGACATTTCCTAGAAGTTGGCACCGGGCTAATTGTTCCCGCATTTTTCGGGTGGACCCCCTGCATCGTCCGGGCGATGCTGCCGTCGGGAATCGGGAGGAGCGCGCATATGAAGAAACCGGGATCGATGAAGGGGCTCGAGGATCTTGGCCGGGTGCGGCTGTCGAAGAACTTCTTCCTTCGCGATTTCCTTCACTCGGAAATCGCCGATTTCTACCGTATCCCGAATATCCCGGACGATCCCGATCTCGCCATCGAAACCGGCCGGCGCCTGTGCGAGGAATTGCTGGAGCCGCTGGAAGCGACCTTCGGGCGCCTGCATATCCGCTCCGGCTATCGCTCGCCTGCCGTCAACCGCTTCGGCAATGAGAACGGGCTGAACTGCTCGACCAACGCCGCCACGGCCGCCCATCACATCTGGGACGCCAGGGATTTCGACGGCTGCATGGGGGCCGCCGCCTGTATTGCCGTGCCGTGGATGGTCGATCACTACAGCGATGAAAGCGACTGGCAGCGGCTTGCCTGGTGGATCCACGACCACCTGCCCTATGCCTCGCTCTGCTTCTTCCCGAAACTATGGGCCTTCAACATCCAGTGGCATGAACGCCCGAAGCGGGTGATCCAGAGCTACGTGCGCCCGCGCGGTATCCTGACCAAGCCGGGCATGGCGAACTGGGAAGGGGATCATTCCGAATGGTATGAGGGCTTTCCGCCGCTTAGAAATTGATGCGGTAGCGGATGTGGCCGTCGCTCTTGACGTAGGTGTCGTAAAGCGAGCGGGCTGTCCTGTTCTGCTCGTTCGTATGCCAATAGAGCCGCGACCAGCCGTTCTTTGCGCAGAGCGCCACGAGGTCGTCCATCAAGGCCCGGCCGACGCCCTTGCCGCGCACATCCTTGGATACGAAGAGGTCTTCGAGATAGCAGTCCTTGCCACGGATCCATGTGCCTTCATGGGTCAGGCACAGTGCGAAGCCCACGACCTCGCCATCGAGTTCGGCAACCCGCATGAAGATTGCCGACGCCGGATCGAAAACCCGGCGCCAGGTGGAATCGGTGATGTCGGCATCGACGGTGACTTCGTAAAAGGCGAGATAGTCTGCCCAGAGCGCGCGCCAGCGCGTCTCGTCCTCGGGTCTCGCATCGCGGATCGTCGCGGTCATGCCGTTACCTCGTTTCAGGCGCCTGCCTGATCAAGCAGCGCCATTGCCTCGTCGGAAAACTTGAGCGTTGCGGATTTCACCAGGCTTTCGAGCTGGGAGAGGCTCGTAGCACTGGCGATCGGCGCCGTCACGCCCTTCTTGCGCAGGAGCCAGGCAAGCGAGATTTCCGCCGGCCTGGCGCCGGTCTCGGCCGAGATCTTGTCGAGGGCGGCAAGAATGCGCATGCCCTTGTCGTCGAGATACTGCGCAACGCGGCCTTCACGGGCGCGGCCTTCCGTATCCGCCTTGCTGCGGTATTTGCCGGAGAGGAAGCCGGCGGCGAGGCTGAAATAGGTGATGACGCCGATGTCCTCCTTGATACAGAGATCGGCAAGCGGGCCTTCGAAGCTCGAACGTTCGTAGAGATTATATTCCGGCTGCAGCGCCTGATAGCGCGGCAGGCCCGCCTTGTCGGCGGCGTCGAAAGAGGCCTGCAGCTGGGCCGCGTCGTAGTTCGAGCAGCCGACGGAGCGGATCTTGCCCTGTTCGAGAAGCTTGGCATAGGCGCCAAGCGATTCCTCGTGCGGCGTATCGGCATCCGGCCAGTGCGACAGGTAGAGGTCGATATAATCGGTCTGCAGCCGGCGCAGCGAATCCTCCACCGCCTTCAGGATATAGTTCGCCTTCAGCGTCTTGCCCTGGCCCATGTCCGAACCGACCTTGGTGATGATGACGGCCTTGTCGCGTGAGAGCTTTGCCTTCTTCAGCCACTTGCCGATGATCTCTTCGGAATCGCCGCCTTTGTTGCCCGGCACCCAGGCGGAATAGACGTCGGCCGTATCGATGGTGTTGAGACCGGCATCGAAGAAGGCGTCCAGGATATCGAAGGACGTTTTCTCGTCGGCCGTCCAGCCGAAGACATTGCCGCCGAAAACGATCGGCGAGACCGAAAGACCTGTTTTCCCAAGCCGGCGCATCTGCATGGCGCTCTCCCAAAATATTGAAGTGATTGAAATCAGAGGTAACGGCAGAACGCCGTTCGCGAGTAACCTAGCGCGGAGCGCCTTCGAAGGAAACCAAACTTCCGTGATCGGCCGTCGCGCCATTGCGCCGCATGAGGCGGCTGAATAAGGTGCGCCCGATCGATTTCAGGAGGATGTCTCATGTTGCGTTTCGGTATTCTTTCAACGGCCAAGATCGGCCGCGACAACGTCGTTCCCGCCATCCAGGACGCCGAAAACTGCGTCATCACGGCAATTGCCAGCCGCGATTTTGCGCGCGCCCGGGACATGGCGGACCGCTTCTCCGTGCCGCACGCCTTCGGTTCCTACGAGGAAATGCTGGCATCCGATACGATCGATGCCGTCTATATTCCGCTGCCGACCTCCCAGCATGTCGAATGGTCGATCAAGGCAGCGGACGCCGGCAAGCATGTGCTCTGCGAAAAGCCGATCGCGCTGAAGGCATCCGAGATCGATGATCTTATCGCCGCTCGCGACCGCAACAAGGTCGTCATCAGCGAAGCCTTCATGGTCACCTATGCGCCGGTCTGGCGCAAGGTCCGCTCGCTGCTGCAGGAGGGGGCGATCGGCGAGCTTCGCCATGTCCAGGGCGCTTTCACCTATTACAACCGCGACCCCGGCAATATGCGCAACATTCCGGAACTGGGCGGCGGCGGCCTGCCCGATATCGGCGTCTATCCGGTCATCAGCACGCGCTTTTCCACCGGCAAGGAACCGTCCTGGGTGCAGGCCATCACCGAGCGTGACGCGGAATTCGGCACCGATATCTATTCCAGCGTGAAGGCCGATTTCGGTGATTTCGAGCTGAGCTTCTACGTCTCCACGCAGATGGCCGGCCGCCAGATCATGGTCTTCCACGGCACGGACGGCTATATCGAGGTCAAGTCGCCCTTCAACGCCAATCGCTGGGGACCCGAGGAAATCGAAGTGACCAATCGCGGCCACAACGAATCCCGCATCATCCGCTTCCAGGACAGCCGGCAGTACAGGTGCCAGGCGGAGGCTTTTGCCCGTGCCGCGGCTGGCGAGAAGGAAGAAATCGTCACGCTGGAAGATTCCAGGCTCAACCAGAAGGTCATCGATGCCATCTATCGCGCCAGCGAGCAGGATGGCTGGGAAGCCGTCTGAATCCTATTCGGCTTTGCCGCGGAACACGAAGCGGGAATAGCCGAAGAAGCTGAAGAACATCGACGCTGCGGTCGCGAGCACCATTGCGATCAGCGGCTGCAGCGCCGGCAGCGACAGGAGCAGCGCCGAATAGAGCCCGTAATTGACAAGGGCCGCCGTCACCCCGACCGAGCCGTAGCGGAAGCCTTCCGCCGCCAGCGACCGGCCTGACCGGTCGAAGGTGAAGGTCCGGTTGAAGGCCCATGTCGTCGCCATCGCCAGCGCAATGGCAATCAGCCGGGCAATGAAGGGACCGAGCGGCGTCAGGTGCAGAAGGGCAGCAAGCACGCTCGCATCGACGATGAAGCCCAGTCCACCGGCGATCGCGAAGCGAATGAGCTTCTTCATGCGGCATCGGCCTTTTTGCCATCTAGCGTCATTGGCGCGCTCTTATCCCTTGCTGAGACCGGCGCTGCCAGGCTCATATAGTGGATGCGCAACTGCTCGGCCCGCGCCCGTGCAACGGAGTCCAGAATGACGCCGGCCGTAAACAGCATGATGGAGATCATTGCGAGCGCTGTCGAGAGCACCCAGGTCGGCATGCGGCTGACGAGGCCGGTCGCGAAATATTCCGCCAGCACCGGCCCCATGAAGCCGAGGCTTGCCAGCATGAAGAGGGCGCTGATCGTGCCGAAGAAAGCAAAGGGCCGCGTCTCCTTCATCAGCATGGCAAACATCCAGAGGATCTTGCCGCCGTCGCGGAAGGTCGAGAGCTTGGAATGCGAGCCTTCCGGGCGCCTGCCGTAGTGCAATTCCAGCTCGCTGACAGGCAATTTCAGCCGTGACGCATGCACCGATATTTCCGTCTCGATCTCGAAGCCGCCGGAAACCGCCGGGAAGCTTTTGACGAAGCGGCGCGAGAAGGCGCGGTAGCCGGAGAAGATATCGGTAAAGTCAGGCCCGAAGATCGCGCGGTAGAGGATGTTGAACAGCCGGTTGCCGAGGGCGTGACCCTGCCGGCCGGCATCGTCATGCACGCCGCGCCGGGTCCCGACCACCATGTCGGCCCGTTCGGTCAGCAGCGTCCGCACCAGCTCTTCGGCATCCTCCGGCGCATAGGTCCCGTCGCCGTCGGCGATGATGTAGATGTCGGCGTCGATATCGGCGAACATGCGCCGCACCACATGGCCCTTGCCCTGGCGCCGCTCCCGCACGACATGCGCGCCGGCAAGCATGGCATGCAGCGCCGTGCCGTCGGTGGAATTGTTGTCGTAGACATGGATATGCGCGTCGGGCAGCGCTGCCCGGAAACCTCTGACGACAGAACCGATCGTCGCCGCTTCGTTGTAGCAGGGCAGCAGAACGGCAATATCAGGACTTTCGCTGAGCGATCGCGCCATGGGGTTACACTCGTCACAAAGAAACCACGGCGAACTTACGCCATGCAGCGTTAACAAGCCCCTATGAGAAACAGGAGCCGTCACTCCCTGTGGTTTACACTTTCTTGACACGCCAGGGCTAAGGTTGCCCATCACGTAAACGACCTGGCTATCATGATGAACGCAGTGCAGCCGATCGCCAAGGCGCAATCCGCATCGGCGAGGTCCGGTCTCATCGGCAGCATCCGGCAGATGCTGACGCATCTTCTGCCATCGGCCCTCATCTACACCCTTGTCCTGATCGGCATCATCACCGTCATGAAATATGCCGGCGGGCCGGTCGATTATGTCGGCCCCGACAATGACGACGGCATGCGCCTCGTGGAGGTCAGGGATTTCCTGAACGGGCAGGGCTGGTTCGATCTGATGCAGTATCGGCTCGGCCTGGGCGAGGGTACACTGATGCACTGGTCGCGGCTGATCGACCTGCCGATTGCCACGCTGATCCGCGTCTTCGGCCTCTTCCTCGGCCATGACGGCGCGGAAGCTGCGGCACTCGTGGTCTGGCCGCTGTCGCTCGTTTTCCCCGCCATGCTTGCCATGGGCCTTGCCGGCCGGCGTGTCGGCGGCCTTGCCGGCATGCACCTGTCCTTCTGTTTTGCCGGCATGGCGATCTATACCGGCAATCGCTTTGCGCCCGGCGCCATCGATCATCACAACGCCCAGCTTGCGCTGGTCGCGACCATGGTGGCAATGCTCTTCGATGAAAAGCAGCGCGCGTGGAACTATGCCGTTGCTGGCGCTTCGGCCGCAGTGGCAATCGCCATCGGCGCGGAGACCACGCCCTTCGTTGCCATCTATTGCCTGGTCGTGGCGTTGCTCTGGGTCTGGGAAGGCGAACCGTTCGCCGCCGCTGCCAAGGCTTTCGGGCTCAGTCTTGCCGTCACCATCAGCATCCTCTTCTTTGCGACAGTGCCGCCGCAGCGCTATTCGGCGGTGACTTGCGACAATCTCTCGCTCGGCTTCTACAGCCTGACGACGATCGGCGGCGGACTGCTGCTCGCCTCCGCGATCTTTGCCAGCCGTCTCGGCCGCGGCATGCGTTTGGCCGTGCTTGCGGTCGTCGGCGCTGCCGTCTTCGGGTCGGCCCTGGTCATTGCGCCTGAATGCCTGCACAACCCGCTCGCCGATCTCGATCCCATGCTGGTCGAGCTCTGGCTGCGCAATGTCTCGGAAGCGCAATCCGTTCTCGCGCTCAGCCGCAGAGATCCCTTTTCGGTCGGCGCATTTTATGCGCCTGGCCTGTTCGCGATCGCTGTCTGCATTTTCCGCGCCCTGCAGGGAGATCGCGTGCAGCTCCACCTCGTGCTTCTGGCGCTTCTGAGTGTCAGCTGGGCCGTCGCTCTGGTCCAGGTCCGGGGCGCCGTCTTCTCAAACCTCTTGTCCATCCTGCCGCTTGCCCTGCTCATCATCGACGTGCGCCGCATGTCGAACGGCGACAGCGAAAATGCCGCGGCTGCCCTCGTCTATATCCTGACGGTTCTGGCAAGCGTGCCGGCCGTGTGGGCCGTCGGCGGCGCGCTCGTCGAAATGCAGGTCAACAAGACGAAGAATGCGCAAGAGGCCGAAAGTCCTTCATGTTCCTCCAGGCAGGCGCTCGCTCCGCTTGCCGGCCTGCCTGCGGGACTTGTTTCCGCGCCGTCGGAAATGGGCGTGCCGATCCTGCGCTACACCGCCAACCGTGTTCTGTCGGCCCCCTATCACCGCAACCAGGGTGGCATGTTGACCGAGATGCATATCGGTCTGGCGGAGCCGCAGGAGGCGGAAGCGTTTCTGAAGGGGGCGGGCGTCACGATACTTGCCTTCTGCCCGGATGATCTGCAGACCAGCGAGATCGCCAGATTGAAGCCCGACGGGCTTTATGCGCAGCTTGGCAAGGGCAATGTCCCGGCCTATCTCGACCCGCTGCCGAAGGCCGCCGACAGCGGCGTCCAGTTTTTCCGCTACCGTATGACGTCGAACTGACGCTTGTTTTCAGGAGTGGACGCGTACGGCCCGCAGACGATCGGTGGTGAACAGGCCGCCGAGATAAAGCAGCAGGCCGGCATTGTAACCGATGATCGTGTAGAGAAGTGCCAGGAATGACACGGCGCCGCCGGAGGCGATGGCAGCGGCAGCAAAGGTCAGGCCGATCAACATGGCGACGATTGCGATAACACCGGCCGAGCGCATGAGGCCGACGGTGAGGCCCAATGTGGTTGCTGTCAGGATGATCATGTCGTCACCTCTTCTTCAGGTCGTTTGCGAGGAGCCTAGGGGTCCTCCGCTAACAAAAGTTTATTTGCCACCCTTAACGAAAGCTGCACTTGCGGCCATGGTTACGGATGCGTTCACCTGACGGCATTTCCTCCGGCTCGCGCCGGGCACCTGTGTCGATACGGATCAACTCTGTTACAGGCTGAAAAGTTCCGTTACTTTTGCGCTTACGTAAACGGAACTTTCCGGCTGCACCATCGGCGTTGGAACGAAGCAGCATCACGCTGACACTTCGATCGCGCCTGATCGACCGGTTTTCGGAAAGAGGGCGAGCCGATACCTGTGCGGTTGAGCAAGAGCGACAATACGGGAAGCGATCCCTCCCGCGCCATTCATCGACGGGGAATTTTCACTGTCACCAGCATGCTCATTTTTCGGGTCGGTGTTCGCCACTCCCTACGAACGTGAATGATACTAAGATTTTTTTTGGAGGAGCGATATCCCTATTTCTTGGGTCTCTCACCGATTTTTGAACAAAAAGCCGGCCTTCTCCGGCCCCGACCTTTCCGTTTGGCGGTGTTCAAAATAAAAAGGGGGGATGAGCAATGTCCTTGACGGCGATTCGCCCACCAATCTTGCGGAATATTCGGTCTCGGAGCTCTCCGGTTCCATCAAGCGGACCGTCGAGACAGCCTTCGATCAGGTGCGTGTGCGCGGCGAGATTTCCGGCTATCGCGGCCCGCATTCCTCGGGCCATGCCTATTTCTCGCTGAAGGACGACCGCGCGCGTATCGACGCGGTCATCTGGAAGGGCACTTTTTCCCGCCTGAAATTCCGCCCGGAAGAGGGCATGGAGGTGATCGCGACCGGCAAGGTCACGACGTTCCCCGGCTCCTCCAAATACCAGATCGTCATCGAGACGCTGGAGCCGGCCGGTGCCGGCGCGCTGATGGCGCTGATCGAGGAGCGCAAGCGCCGGCTCGGCGCCGAGGGCCTTTTCGATCCCGCGCGCAAGAAGCGCCTGCCGTTCATGCCAAAGGTGATCGGCGTCGTGACCTCGCCGACCGGCGCCGTCATCCGCGATATCCTGCATCGCATTTCCGATCGTTTCCCGGTTCACGTCGTCGTCTGGCCGGTCAAGGTGCAGGGGGAGGGCTCCGGCGAGGAAGTGGCGAACGCCATCCATGGCTTCAACGCACTGGAGCCCGGCGGCGCCATCCCGCGCCCCGATGTGCTGATCGTCGCCCGCGGCGGCGGTAGCCTCGAGGATCTCTGGAGTTTCAACGACGAAATCGTCGTGCGCGCCGCAGCCGATAGCCGGATTCCGTTGATCTCGGCTGTCGGTCACGAGACGGACTGGACCCTGATCGATTACGCCGCCGATGTCCGCGCCCCGACGCCGACGGGTGCCGCCGAAATGGCCGTTCCGGTGAAGGCCGAGCTCGATGCGCAGGTGGCTGGCCTTACCGCGCGCCTGCAAGGCGCCGTCAGCCGCCAGATGGATCAGCGCCGCCAGTCCGTCCGCGCCTTGATGCGCGCCCTGCCGTCGCTCGATCAGCTGCTGGCGCTGCCCCGCCGCCGTTTCGACGAGGCCGCGACCGGCCTGGGCCGCGGGCTGGAACTCAACACCATCAACAAGCGCCGCGGTTTCGAGCGTGTCGCCTCGCATCTGCGCCCGGACGTGCTCTCCAACCGCATCACCGAGCGTCGGCAGCTTCTGAACGAACGCATGGCCCGGGCCGAGCGAACGGTCGAGCGCCTGCTCGATCGTTCGAAATCGCGTATCGAACGCGCCGAGGCCATTTTAGCCTCTCTGCCGGCCCGACTGAAAACGCAGACCGACCGCGGTCGTGAACGCCTCGGCAATCTCTCGCGTCATGCCGATACGGCGATCCGCCACCAGCTGACGCGTGCCCGCGCCGAGCTTTCCGCGCAGGATCGCGTTCTTCAGTCTCTCTCCTACAAAAACGTGCTGAAGCGCGGCTATGCCGTTATCCGCGACGAGGAGAACAGGCCGATTTCGCAGGCATCGGCGCTCTCCGCCGGCATGGGCATCGCCATTGAATTTGCCGACGGGCGTGTCGGCGCCATGACGACAGAGGGCGGCGCTGCGCCATCGGGAACCAGGAAGCGCGCCGCCAGGGCCGGCGAGCCGCCGAAGCAGGGAAGCCTGTTCTAGCAATGCGGATCCTGCTGGTCCTCGCCCATCCGCTCTCGGAAAGCTTTGCCGCTTCTGTGGCGCGTACCGCCCGCGAGGCGCTCGAAGCCTCCGGCCATACCGTCGATCTTCTGGATCTCTATGCCGAAGATTTCGATCCGCGCCTGTCCGAGGCCGAAAGGAACGGCTATTTCGACCTGCCCTACGATACGTCCGCCGTCGCCGGCATCGTCGCCCGGTTGAAAGCGGCTGACGGCCTGGTTCTGGTCTTCCCGCAATGGTGGTTCAATTTTCCGGCCATCCTGAAGGGTTTCTTCGATCGCGTCTTTGCGCCGGGCGTGGCCTTCACCCACGATGCCGCCGGCGGCCGCATCGTGCCGCAGCTCACCAATATCAGGCTTCTCTACGCACTGACGACGACGGGCTCGCCCTGGTGGCTGGTGCATTTCTATATGGGCAATCCCGTCCGTCGGCTGCTGAAGCGTGGCATCGCCAATTTCTGTTCGAAGAAACTCGTCTTCCGCATGATGAGCCTGCATGACATGGACCGTGCGACGCAAGCCAGGCGCAGGGCGCACCTGGAACGCATTCGCAGGGCGCTCGCGGCCGTCTGACTATTCGAAATCAGACAGGAATTTCTTGAGCAGCCGGTCGAGCGCTGCCTTGTCCTCGGCCGTCAGGTTGCGCGTCAGCCGCTGCTGGTTGGCGACATGCGCGCCGACCACCTCTTCCACCGTCGCCAAACCCTTCTCGGTCAGCGCAATCAGCACGCTGCGCCGGTCTTCGGGATTGAACAGCCGTTCCACGAAGCCGGCCTTTTCCAGCTGATCGATCCGGTTCGTCATCGTACCGGAACTGACCATCGTCATGCCGAGCAGTTCTCCGGGTGAAAGCCGGTAGGGCGCGCCGGAGCGGCGAAGCGTGGCCAGCACGTCGAAGGCGGAGGAGGAGAGACCGTGTTCGAGCAGAACCGCCTCCACCTCGCGGGCGATATGCGTCGTCAGCCGCTTCAGCCGGCCGAAGATGCCCATGGGCTCGACATCCAGCTCCGGCCGCTCGCGCCGCCATTGCGCCAGGATTCTGTCGACGTGATCTTCCCCGCTCTTGTCCATGTCGCATCGATACCAGCAGATATCTTGACGTCAAGATAAAATCCGCTATCCTGAATTTATCTTGACGTAGAGATTCTTGATATGAAGACAAATTCACGCCATGCCGCCGATGTGATGACGACTGCGATTGCGCCGGCCATCTGGGGCAGCACCTATTTCGTTACGACGTCCTTTCTGCCGCAAGGTTATCCGCTGACATCAGCGATGCTGCGCGCGCTGCCGGCCGGGCTGCTTCTGCTGCTGATTGTGCGCAAATTGCCGGCGGGCAGCTGGTGGGGCCGCGCCTTCATTCTCGGCGCGCTGAACTTTTCGTTCTTCTGGGCCATGCTCTTCGTTTCGGCCTATCGCCTGCCCGGCGGCGTGGCTGCGACGGTCGGCGCCGTGCAGCCACTGATCGTCATTGCGCTCTCGCGCCTCTTCCTCGGCAAGCCGATCCGCTTCATGGCCGTTGCCGCAGGTCTGATCGGCATGGCAGGTGTGGCGCTGCTGGTGCTGACGCCGAACGCGGCACTCGATCCCGTCGGCGTTGCCGCAGGTCTTGCCGGCGCGGTCTCCATGGCTTTCGGCACCGTGCTGACCCGCCACTGGCAGCCGCCCGTCTCCAGCCTGACCTTTACGTCCTGGCAATTGACCGCAGGCGGCATCCTGCTCGTGCCTGCGGCCTTTTTCCTGGAGCCGACGCTTCCCATGCCGACGCTAGCCAATATCCTCGGCATCGCCTGGCTCGGCCTCGTCGGAGCTGCCTTCACCTATATTTTGTGGTTCCGCGGCCTCTCGCGCATAGAGCCTTCGGCCGCGGCCTCGCTCGGCTTTCTGAGCCCGCTCGTCGCGACGCTGCTTGGCTGGCTGGCGCTCGGCCAGAGCCTGACGCCAACCCAGATCTCGGGCTTTGCCATGGTGCTGTTCAGCGTCTGGCTCAGCCAGCGCAGCCTGATGCCGAAGGCGAGCGTTCTTATGCCCACTCGCCCTGGCGCATCACCGGCACCCGCGAGCCGTCAGGCTTGATGCCGTCGATATCGACCTTGTCGGAGCCGATCATCCAGTCGATATGGATCAGGCTGGAATTGCCGCCCTGCGCCCTGATCTGCTCCTGGCTCAGCGAAGCGCCGTCGAGGAAGCATTTCGAATAGCACTGGCCGAGCGCGATGTGGCAGGAGGCGTTCTCGTCGAACAGCGTGTTGTAGAAGAGGATGCCGCTTGCCGAAATCGGCGAGGAATGCGGCACCAGCGCCACTTCGCCCAGCCGGCGCGCGCCCTCGTCCGTATCGAGCACCTTGTTCAGCACCTGCTCGCCGCGCGAGGCCTTGGCTTCGACGATGCGGCCGCCCTCGAAGTGAACCCGGATATTGTCGATCAACGTGCCCTGATGCGAGAGCGGCTTGGTGCTGGACACATGGCCTTCGACGCGCAGCGCATGCGGCGTGGTGAAGACTTCCTCGGTCGGGATGTTCGGATTGCAGGTAACGCCGTTCTTGGCCGTCGAGGAGCCGCCGTGCCACTCGTGGCCGTCCGCCAGGCCGACGGTCAGGTCCGTGCCCGGACCGGTGAAATGCAGCGAGGCGAAACGCTCGCCGTTCAGCCAGGACGAGCGCTTGGCGAGATTGGCATTGTGCTCGGCCCAGGCGGCGATGGGATCGGGCACGTCGACGCGCGATGCCGCAAAGATCGCCTTGGCGAGTTTGGCGACGGCGATTGCCTCGGGATCGTCGGGGAAGACGACCTTCGCCCAGGAGGGATTGGGGTAGGAGACGATGTTCCAGTTGATGTCGAAATTGGAGATCTTCTCCAGCGCCGGCTTGTAAGCCGTGGAATTGGCGCGGTTGGCGCGGCCGACCTTGCTGGGGTCCTGCTCGGCCAGCAACATCGGGTTGTCGCCGGCAACGGCAAGACGGGCGGCACCGTTTTCATAGGCTTTCGCCATGCCGTCATAGAGCCAGCCGGAAGCCCGGTCGAAGCTTTCGT
The DNA here is from genome assembly GCA_900471515.1 of Hyphomicrobiales bacterium. Taxonomy (GTDB): domain Bacteria; phylum Pseudomonadota; class Alphaproteobacteria; order Rhizobiales; family Rhizobiaceae; genus Rhizobium. The sequence continues at coordinate 168,795 of UCFC01000018.1, forward strand.
CGCTGCCGTACTGGTAGCGGGCAAGCGTCGTCTCCTCGTCGGAATAGAAGGTGGAAACGAGGCCGGCGCCCGAGAGATAGGCGTGTTTGGTAATCAGCCGTACCAGCGGCAGCGCCACGACCGGGGCGGTGATGACGAGATCCTGCCCTTGCTGCAGCTGCAGGCCGACCTTGATGGCGACTTCCGCGAGCTTCTCGAGTCTGGCGGGATCAACGGTGTTCTGGCTCTGGGGCATGAAAGTCATGGTTCAACCTGCCTTCTGTCATCGACGGTGGGAGGCTGGAAGACTTAGACCCGTTTGCGGCGAAAATGAAGCGCGCCGCAGCCGAAATGATGTGGCCGAACAGATGTCCGGCTGCGCTGAAACATGCCTCTTTCAGGCTGCGACGGACTGCCTGAGCAGGATGGAATTGTGCTGTCTCAGGAATTCCCTCAGCCGGGAAGAATAGTCGTCGCCGACGGCCCCCTTGACGCTTGCGCGCTCGCAGAGCGCCTTGCGCCAGCGCTGCACCCGCTCCAGCCCGTCGAATATGCCGCTGTCGCCAAGCGTGTCGAAAAGATCGAAATAGCGGAACACGGGCGCAAAGACGGCATCGACGAGGCTGAAGCTGGCACCGGAAAAATACGGTCCGTCGGCCAGTGCCGCTTCAACCGTCTCGAACTTGGCGGCGAGGGCCTTGCGCTTGGTCTCGAGCTGCTGCGCATCCTCGGCCGTTTCATAACCCCAGAGATCGGAAAGCACCGACGAGCCGAATTCCATCCAGCCGCGGTGGCGGGCGCGCGCCAGCGGATCGGCGGGATGCAGGGCCGCACCCGGCTGCGTTTCCTCCAGATATTCGCAGATAACACTGCTTTCGAACAGCACGGTCTCGCTGCCGTCCGCTTGCTCGATCCGCAGCAGCGGGACTTTGCCGAGCGGCGAGATTTTCAGGAACCAGTCCGGCTTGTTGGCGAGGTCGATATTGATGCGCTCGAAAGGCACCTGCTTTTCAAGAAGCGCGATCGCGGCCCGCTGCACATAGGGGCAAAGGTGGTGGCTGATCAGGGTAAGCTTGCTCATGGCGATCTCCGGGGCCGCGCCATGCGGCCGATAGGTGGACGACAAAGTAGATGCAATTGCATATAATAGCTGTTGCGTCGCTGATCAAGTTAAATGTAATTGCATCTATGTCCGATGAGCACCCAAGACCGAGCGATGCCGCCACCAGCGCATGGATACACGTCATGCGCGCCCGCGACCGTCTGCTCGCCGCGATCGAGGCCGATCTCAAGACGGCAAAAATGCCGCCGCTTTCCTGGTATGATGTCCTCTGGGAGCTGGCGCGCTCGCAGGACGGGCGATTGCGTCCCTATGAGATCGAGGAACGGACGCTGCTTGCGCAATATAACCTGTCGCGTCTGGTGGATCGGCTGGAAAAGGAGGGCCTGGTCCGCCGCGAGACATTCGACGAGGATGCGCGCGGCCGCTGGGTGGTGATCACCGATGCCGGGCGTCGGTTGCGAGAGCGCATGTGGGCGGTCTACGCGAAATCCATCGAGGCGAATATCGGCTGCAGGCTTACAGAGCGTGAGGCGAATACCATAACGGCCTTGCTCGCGCGTTTCCTTTGATCAGGCGATCAAGGGCGCGCCGGCCGCCTTCAGCACCTTCAGCGCGTCCTTGGGGTCCAGCCGAACCTGCAACCCGCGCTGCCCGCCATTGATGTAGACCAGTGCCTCGGCAAGCGCGGTTTCTTCGATCGCCGTGGGAACGGTCTTCTTCTGCCCGAAGGGGCTGATGCCGCCGACATGGTAGCCCGTCAGCCGCTCCGCGTCGGCCGGCTTCATCATATTGGCCGATTTGCCGCGAAAGGCGCTGGCAAGCTTTTTCATGCTGACCTCGCGGTCGGACGGTACGACCACGCAGACCGGCTTCCCGTCCACTTCCGCCATCAGCGTCTTCAGGACGCGATGCGGCTCCTCGCCGAGCGCCTCGGCGGCCTGCAGCCCGACACGCTCGGCGTTCGGATCATAGTCATAGGTATGGACCGTGAAGGCGATGCCGGCCTGCGTGAGAACCTGGGTGGCGCGGGTGGTCTTCGACATGGCTCAGCCCTTGAACGTCTGCGCGTAATTCTCCGGCTTGAAGCCGATCAGCAGCTTGCCGTCCGCTTCCAGCACCGGCCGCTTGATCATCGAAGGCTGGGCGAGCATGAGGGCGATCGCCTTCTCGCGGTCAAGGTTTTCGCGCGCCGCGTCCGGCAGGCTGCGGAAGGTCGTGCCGGCGCGGTTCAGCACTGTTTCCCAGCCGGCCTCGTCGGTCCAGCGTTCCAGATGCGCCCGATCGATGCCGACGGCCTTGTAGTCATGAAACGCGTAGGCGACGCCGTGGCTGTCCAGCCAGCTGCGGGCCTTCTTCATCGTGTCGCAATTCTTGATCCCGTAGATGGTGATGGCCATGCCGGTTCGATCTCCCTGTTTCGGCAGGGAGATATCATGGCGGATGAGCGCTGCAAACGCCGTCTGGCGCTTATCCCTCAAGCTCTTCGATGAGCGCCGGCAGGTCGGCCACGGTCTCGATGATGTAATCGGCGCCGGCGGCGATCAGCTTCTCGCCGATCCGCCTGTGCAGGTCGGCGCGTGCCTCCGGCGACAACGCATCCAGCTCTTCGGGCGTCAGGCCCGCCTCGTTGCCGGAGAGCGTCACACCGACGGTTACGCAGCCGGCAGCGGCACCTTCGGCAATGCCGGGTTCGGTATCGTCCACCTTCAGCACGGCGCAGGCCGGATAGACCATCAGGTCGAGAAAGCACTTATACATGCCGATCGGCGTCGGCCGGCCAAGCGGCAGATCGTCGGCGCAGATCAGATTGTCGGGTGTATAACCCTGTTCGGCAGCGAGCGGCAGAACCCGCTCCATGATCGAGCGCGTATAACCGGTGGTCGAGCCGATCTTTATCCGCCGTTCGCGCAGATATTCGATGGTTTTGATCACGCCCGGCACCAGCGTGCAATAGTCGGTCACGACGGCTTCGTTCAGCGGCACGAAAAGCTCGTAGACGCGGTCGATGGCCGCCTCGTCGGCAGCTGTCCCCTGCGCTGCCTGCCAGCGGGCGGCGATATGCGGCTCGGCCAGCATCGCTGCGATATGCGCGCGCTTGGGAAGCCCCATCGGCTTGCGGGCATCGGCGATCGTCACCTCGACGCCGAACTTGCCGAAGGTTTCCACAAAGGCGCCCATCGGTGCAAAGGAACCGAAATCGATGACTGTGCCGGCCCAGTCGAAGACCACTGCCTTGAACTGCATCATGCTGCGCTCCCGTAAAGATCTTCGATGGTTTCCTCGCCGATGCCGAAGGCGGTCGAGGCGCCGCAGCCTGCGGTGACGATGACGATGCGCAGCGCGTCGGAAGGCCTGTCGGTAAACCGCCAGCGGTCCGGGGCAGACGCATAGGTGCCGACCCAGCGCTCGGTGATGAAGCGCCCCGGAAGATTGAGCACGGCATCCATTTCGTCGAGCGTCAGCCGGTCCACCCGTTCCAGGCCGAAAGGATCGGGCGTTTCGGAGTAGTGATGGCTGTCGCCCACGATCAGCGAGCCGTCTTCCGACTGCGTGACGATCAGATGGATGCCGTTTTCCCGTTCCGGCTTGAATTCGCGGTCGAGCCGCGCCTTCAGCGCTGTCGCTTCCGGCAGTTCGGCATAACCGAGATAGCGCCCAAGCCCGAGATCGGACATGACGGCGGTGCTGAGCGAAACGCGCTGGGCCGGGACCACACGCATCATCTGCAGCTTGCAGCGGGTGACGTTGTAGGCGGCGATCCGGTCCGCAAACAGGCTCTTGAAATCGTCGCCGGGGCAGACGACCACCGTCTCCGCCTTGATCACTCCGGTCGAGGTTTCCACGCGCGGCGGCTCCACGGCGCGCACGGCTGTCGAGCGGCGGAAGTCGATGCCGTATTTGACTTCGAGATAGCGGGCGAGCAGGGGAATGGCCGTGCGGGATTCGACCCGCAATTCGTGCGGACTGTAGAGCGTGAAGCGCCCCGCCTCCGGCCGCAGGGCCGGCACGAGCCGCCGCGCTTCGTCAAGCGTCAGCCTTTCGCAGCCTTCGCCCATTTCCGTGCGCAGGAAGGCATCGATCACGGCTTCGGATTCGTCGAGCCTTGCGGCCAGCAGCAGGCCGCGCTGCAGGACGTCGATGCCGGCGTCGTCGACGATTTCGGCCCAGATATCGCGGGCCTGGCGCGCCTTGTCCCAGCAGTCGCCGGCCTGCTGGCCGGTCACCGTCACAAAGCCGAAATTGCGCACCGACGCGCCGTTTGCCTGTGCGTCGCGGTCAACAACGACGACCCGCTTGCCGCGCTTTGCCGCCGCCAGCGCATGCGCCAGCCCGACGATCCCCGCGCCGACGATCGCAATGTCGTAATGCGGCATGAAAGCTCCTTCGCAACATGTCTGCAACGGCTTGGCGGATTTTCTTGAAGCCCGTGTGACAGTTGCGCGCAGCCTTACATCAGCATGTGGAAAAGAACGCCGCTTCAGTCTTCCAGCGTGCCGGCCTTTCGCGCTGCCTTGCTCGGCCGGTCGGCGGCAATCTTCATCAGGTCGCCGCGCCGGCGCACCAGCCGGTCGGAGATGCGCGTCAGCAGCAGCCCGTCCTGCGGCGCGCGGATGTCGATGTCGCCCTCGACAAAGCCGGGCCGGGTGACGATTGTCGCCAGAAGCTCTCCTTCCTGGACGCGTTCACCGATAGTGCGGTGGAACAGCACGGTGCCGCCCTCAGGCGCGCGCAGGATCTCGACATTGTCGAGCGGCACGGCCGGCCCGGAAAAGGTGGCGGCCGCGACTGCTTCGCCGATGACGACGCCACGCCCGATCAGGAATTGCAGCAGGCCCCGGGCATCTTTCTCGGCCGTGCCCGAATAGACATCGCGCCATCCGCGCAGCTCCACCGTGACCGAGAGCTTGCCCGGAAGCTTCGCCTTGCGCTCGCCCGGCGCCTCGTATTTCCAGGCAAAGCCGACGGCTTCCTCGAAGGCGGAGCTCTCGCCGTCCGAAAGCAGTACCGCCTGCATGTCGAGCGCGCCGGCAAGGTCCGCCGCTTCCGGCCAGAAGGCTTCGTCGATATAGGCATATTGCAGCGATTCATCGTCGCAATGCAGGTCGAGCACCAGATCGGCGCCGAGCGCCATATGGATCAGCTCCCGCTTCAGGCGATCGGTAGCCGGATACTTATCAAGTTCGTCAACCAGCTCCGGCCGGTCCAGGACGGAGATCAGCGGAAAGTCGCGGTTGAAGTTGGTCCGCGAGCCGAGATCGAACCTGCCTTGCAGCTCGCCGAAATGCGACTGCGCCGCCCCGATCGGGTTGGCCTGAGGTACGAGCGTGATGTCGCCGGCGATGCGCCCCGCGCTTTCGGCCTGCCGCAGCATCCCGCAGAGGAAATGCGCCAGTGCCGTTCCCGGCAGTTCGTTGGCGTGCAGCGCCGCCTGGATATAGACCTTGGGCGCCGCAGGATCGCTTCCCTTGAAACGGATGACCGGCAACCGCCATTCGATGCCGGGCGTATCGCCTGGGATGATGATCTCTGAAACGTCCACTGTCTTGCTCCGCATTGAGGCATTGGGGTCGGAGTCTTATGCGAATCTTCGCCCGCCGCGCAAGCGCAGCTCAGGCAAGCAGCGGCCAACGGCCGACCACGTTATGCTCACCCTTTCCGTAGACGCTGTGAATCAGCAGGAATTCCCGGACGCTCCAGCTGACCGGCCGGTCGAGCTTTTCGGGCAGAACGGTCTTGCGATCGTAGAGCAGCGTCATGTGCGGCGTCAGATGGCCGCCGAGATTATAGGGCAATCCCGCCTCGTACAGGCCCTCCTGTATCTGGCGGCGAAGATCGAGCAGCGCCTCGTTTTCCTGCCTGCCGCAGATGACAAAGGCCTGCGGTTCGCCTGGATGGCGGAAGCTCATGACCTCGTCGAGCACGAGTTCGAACGGTCGTGCGCGCACCGTCGCCGCCACCTGTTCGGCGCCGAACACGATATCCTGCGGCAGCCTGCGGTAAGCGCCGATACCGTTCAGCGTGACGTGCAGCAGTTCGCGCGGTCGCGACGGTGCAGACAGTGAACGGGCGTGCCGATAGGCCTGGGCGATCTCCAGCGCTTCGGATGCCGCCTCGCTGGTTGGCCGAAGCATGAAGAACAGCCTATCGTGACGTTTGCCGACGAGGCCGGGATTCTCTCGGGAATCTGAACCATTCGGGTCGAGCGGAAAATGAGGCATCTGAACTACGGACTACATCGTCCGCCTCCTTGTCGTACAAGGACGAACTTATCAGGGCCACTCGCTCCGTCAAGAACAAAACGGGAACATTTGCCGCAAAAAAGCCAAAGAGAAACGGCTGCCGAAAAGCAGCCGTTTGCGAATGTCGGATGAACCAGAATGCCTCAGGCGGCGTCCTTGACCGGCTCGGCCGTCTTCTTGGGCGACTTGGCGCGCGCTGCCTTCGGCGGCACGAGGCGGAGAACGTCGTCTGCCAGCAGGCGGGCATTGTCCTGCGCCTTGTCGAGATTGCTGACGCGGCCCGGGTCCATCGTGTAGAGGCTGCCGCCGGAGACGAACATGTCGCGATAGGCGGCCCGTTCGACCAGTGCGGTATCGACCACATTCACCTGCTGCATTGCCAGCAGGCCCTTGACGGCAAGCAATGCGCGCGTGGTGATGATCGAGCTGATCCGGGTAAGCACAACCGAGTGCGGAATGCGGATATCGTGCTGGGCAGCAAGCTGCTTCATGATATCGAGCACCTGTGCGCCGCCGACGGCATCCATGGCGCAGCCCTGCACCGGAACCATCACGTGATCGGAAAAGCCGATGGCCTTGGCCATCAGCGGGCTCATGCCGGCCGGCAGGTCGACGATGATGTAGCCGCCGCGCTTCTTGAGGTCCTTGATCTGCTGTTCGATCGTGTCCTCGGTGACGTTGGAGATGACAGCGAATTCGGCCGCCTCACCGGTCAGCTGGCGCCAGCGCGTGGCCCATTGCTGAGGGTCTGCGTCGAGAACGGAAACGCGATGGCCACGGCGAGCCAGTTCTGTGGCAAGAACGAGGGCGACCGTCGTCTTGCCGGCCCCTCCTTTCGTATTCGCAAATGTAAGTGTTGGCATCGATTACCTCGGGTTGAAGGTTGCGGCGGTCATCCCTGGGAGAGGCGCGTCTCGGGCTTTAAGGAACAGCAGCTTTCGCAGTGATGAGACGAAAAGGTCAGGCAGCAACCTTGCGTGGCGCTGTTTTATCATGCTGTCCGAGGTTGATTTTTTCTGGGGCGATCGAAGAGGGCACGCGCCAACCGCTGCGCGCTCGCCGTCGCGCTGCCCGAATGCTGGGCCGCCGTGGCAGCCGCTCTCGATGATATGGCCCTGGCCGCCATGCAGATGAAACACGCCGGCCGGCCGGCAAAGGTCGCCCGCAGCTTGCCTTCCGTGCCTCGGACGAGCCTTGTTACGCCGGCGGCACGGAGTTCGTCATGACGGTGACTTGCCCGTCACTCCCACTCTATTGTTCTAAGCCTAGTTATATCATTGATCTACAAGGTTTTTTTTCTTGCTTTCCGCGCAGGAAGCCGACCCACGGGCCGTCAAAATATCACGGTGTTGATTTTAAAGGGAAAAATCGCGCAAAATTTTTTTGTGTGGTTCCGATACCTATCGAGGTCGATCGCCTCTCGGGATCCCCTTTTCGGCGACGGGAATGAGTCTCGCTGCGAACCAAGAAAGTACCGTCGTGGGCTCACAGCAAAGTGCGCTCTGCGACGCAAGCTGCGATGGTGCTATGCAGTCTCACCGAAGGCGCCAAGCATCGCATTAAGCCCGTATGTCTGGACCGAGCCGTCGAGCAATTCATCCGTTGCCCGATGCCGTGGGGTCTGATCGGCACTCATTCCTACCTGGCCGTGAGCAGACGACAAGCGAGCTCGCGCTCACCCCAGCGAGTCGAGAAAGTGTCGGAGACCTCGAACCAGCTTCCGTCATTGCCGATGCCATGATTGGCGCCCATGCAGGAGCACTGGCATTCGTGCCCCTGTGCTTCCTGGCACGCCCGCGCGCAGATCTCCTGCTCGCGATAAGGCTGGATGATGTAGACCTTGCCGTAACGCTGCAGCGCCCGATCAACGAAGTCATTGAACCACGACTTTGGCAGCTCCCAATAGGCGTCCGTGCCTCCAATCCACTCGGGAGCCGTGCGCCGGCCGTTCTGCAGCCATTGCCGATTGTCGTCGGCAAATGGCAGTCGCACTCGAAGCTTCTCCCCACGCCCAGTCCGGCGCAGCACGACCGGCGTCGGCTTCTGCTTCCAGACGTAACTAAGGGTGAGCCGCTCCATAGACAGACTACTTATCTTTTACGCCACTCCAGATGTCCCGGAAATTTATTCGAACACCATGTCGCTCAAGGACGTACGGCAGGGGCGTCCGATCCACTTTAGCGGCCGCCTCTTGAGATGCTGCCTCAATTAGAAGATCGAAGAAAGCTTGGCCTGACCCGATCTCGAGACGGAGGCGCAATAGCTGGGACCACGGAAGGACCAGCACGTCTGGCTCGATGCTGTATCCATAGCTACGAAATCTAGCATTGGTGCGCCCGATCGCCACCAGAAGTACACGTCGCGGCGGTGGGTTGGAAGAAAGCTTAAGCGCGCGGCAAAGAGCGGGTACCCCGTGCTCATCAATCCAGGATCTGGTCTTCTGCGCCCATGTCCGGACTTGGTCGTGGAAGTTCTTGGCCTTACTTCGCTGGACTTTCACACTGCTGCTGGTGAAATCCTGCCATTTCAGTTGAAAAAGCACCAAATCGCCTGTCGCCCGGTCAAGGATCGCAGCGTCTAAGTCTGTGACAACTTGGCCCTGACGCCGCAGCTTAACCGGCTTTCCGATGCGATCATACCGTGGGCCTTCAAATAGCGCGCAAAGGTCCTCTACCATCCAGTCTTCACGATGCTCACGGAAAGCATTCTGAATTGCAGTGGAACTCGACTCGCGGAGCATGCGGATGCCATTAAACGGATTGCGGAAGATGCCACTGACCGGCGTCAGAAGGTAACCACCGCAAAGCTCAATAACCAAGGGAATGCCAGGAGCCTGTTCATTTAGAAAATAATCAGCGTCACCAGCCTTGATCATAATAAGATTAATTGCGGCGTCGAGTTCCTCTTCGGGTGCGCCAATCGCGTGCGACAGTGACGTCAACAGCTCGGCGCGCGTCTTCCAGATGGTCAGGCTCATATGTTGATTGACGCCTGGATGAAGCTTCATTCCCTCCTCGACAAACATGATGTGCTTCATGCTGAAACTCATCAGGACATGAACCACAGCTGTGAGCGTTTCACCGGAACAGCCGGGGAGGCGCGCCTGCGGATGGAGGCCCGCGTCTGCTTGCCATTGAACCGCGTCTTGGGTTACCGCCCGAAGGAAATAGGAGTCGATTTCCGGATCAGCCGTATAGCCGATCATAACACCTTGCGATGTCTTCCATGGGAAGGTGAGCTTCGCCATCATATCACGGAGCCTCAGCGTCGTCCCAGGATTGACATCACTAACGTAGTCTTGGAGGAGTTTCGCGTTTAAGTCCGCCAACTTTTGGTGATCGACCTGATCGTGAAAGTGGTCCGTGAGAGCCCTTTCGCTTAACCTCAGCTCAATCTCAGATCCGTCCAAGGTCGCGGATACCATCCCGTGACGCACCATCTCCGCAGTGCGATTGAGGATCACGTACCGGCCGGCAAAGTGCATCATGCCCATAACTGTTTGGCGGAACTCAGGAGTGCTCGCTCGGAGAGGGACACCACTGAACTCCCCCTTGCGCTTCAGCAGCTTTCCGAGCAGGACATTCCAGCCACGAATGAGAATGTCGAAGTCATGAACCGACAGCTTGCTCTTCTCATTGGCCGACAGGCGTTGGACAACGTGCATGTGGTCCACACAGCGACATGCTTCAATCAAGAGAACAGTACATTCCATCGGCTGAAGCGTCGAAAGAAAGTCATCGACGACTGCGATTTCTTTCTGAGCCAACTCGTCAAGCCTCGCGGCCACCACAAAGGCCTCGGGAGAGGTACATTCATCTGCGCCCACTAACATCTCCCGCAATTGCGTGGACACCGCGCGCGACATTATCGTTGCGCGCGACCGCTCGTCATCGGTCCGGCCAAAGCTCTCTGCTCACCGCTTTCCATCGTCAGCCTGAGTCTCTGCAGCGAGCCTCCTACGAGCTGTGTCCTCCGAAATGGATTGAATCTCTTTGTTTAGTTCGTCCAGACGCGCGCGCATCGTCGCTCTATCGCCAGTGAAGCTCGCGCCTCCTGGCGTGCCAGAGAGCGCGCTGACAAGCTGATCCCGCTCATCCTCCAGGGAGCGAAGTGTAGCGTCACGTTCCTGCGCAGCCGCCGCATCGTCCTGCCTCCGACGAGCCTCCTCGTCGGCGAGGATGCTTTCCTCGACCTTGTCGACATTGGGCTTAATGTCAGGAAAGCGATTTGCCGCGAACCGCAGAAACTGGCTGAACTCGTAAATGTGGAAATCCTGCCCGGATTCAGCCCGAAACTCCTCGATGAGCTCAGGTCGAGGCCCCATCTTCCGCCCGCGGTGTATCCACCACCAATCTTCCTTGGCGTCGTCAGAAATGAAAATGACAGGCCGGTTGTCAGCTTTCGCCTTTCCAATCATGTCCTTCCAGATGATCAGGTCACCGAACTTGTCATATTCCCCGGCGTCCTTCTTCTGGTCCTTGTAGCCGGGCGGAATTTTCTTGGAATAACGATCGTCGCCCTCCTTCTTTAGGGCGGCAAGTTTGTCAGCGGGCCATTTGTCGCCGATACGGTTCTCTAGGAGCTTGGTCAGCTTCTCCAGAACACCGTCAATCTCAGCGGAGGGATGCGCCCCGCGAGCCGCCTCCATGCGTCCCTTGAAGTCGGACAGGAACATGTCGAGCGCCGCGAGCTCCTTTTGCACGTTAATCGTCGGATGCGCCCGGAGCTGACGGAGACGATCGCGCGCCTTGTCGATGTTCGCCTCCTGATCCTTGATCAAGGCGTCATACGCGTCGAGGGCGCCAAATTCGACGTCGAGGCGGTTGCGCTGAAATTCCAGGCCAACCTGATAAGGAATCCACAATGCGTCGCCGAGCGCCTCAAAAAGGCGCAGCAATTCGTCTCGTACCACGGTCGTGTGCCGAAGGCAGTGCAACAGGACGTTCGCGTCGGGGACGAAGATCGCGGTGTCCCACAACTTCGCGATCTGCTCCGGCTTCTTTGGATACCATCCCGGGAATTTCTCACGCATCCGATTCAGTCCAGCCACACGAGTTTCTCAACGCCCAGGCGCGTCGCGGCATCCCTGACAAGATTGCGCGTCGCTTCGTCCGGCGTCTTTCCTGTTTCCAGAAGGACAGCTCCGAATGGTCTCCCCTCATGTCGCGATTTTCCTCGCTCGAAAACCGCCATAATCACCAGCTTCCAGTCGCGGCTCTTCCCCCAACAGATCACGCGGCCGTCCTCAAGTCGGCAACCGTGCGGTTTGATGAAGGTTTCCGCTGCCTCGGTCGGCGCCATCATGCCTAGCGCGCGCCAGATCTCGGGCTCGCTGGCGAGCAATCTCGCTCGCTCGTACGGCTTGATCAGCGAGTCCTTGATGTAAACGCGCACCTTTCGAGGATCCATGAAGTGCGCAAGCTGGCCGCCGATAGTCGGGTCCTTGGTCCACTTCTCGTAGTGCCGCGAGCGCTCGGAATCGTTCAGGGAGGCCCAACCCAGATTATCGGCCGCATTCCACAGCCTATCCCGGAGACCGTCTCGAATGTCCTCCGGCATCATCATTGAACTGTTCCCCCATTATGCGGCTTGGGGAAGTCGAACGCCGGCAGTTCCAGGGTAGGATCGCCCTCACGCATGAAGAGGTCAGCTTGGTCGCGCATCCAGTCCAGCATGAAGCTGCCGGCGCCCTCGTCCCGAAAGTGCACCATGCCGGGCAGGCGGAGACGCTCAAGATCACCGCGCGCGGCCTTCTCGAGCTCTACCACCTCGGCGATGCGGCGCAGATCGCTGACAAAATCGAGAACAACAACCTTTGTCTTCCGCGGGCTGATCCTCAGTCCGCGCCCTAGTTGCTGAACGAAAATGCGGCGGCTGTGGGTCACGCGCATGAACGCGATCATATCGACGTCCGGCACGTCGACCCCCTCATTGAAGAGATCGCGAGTCGTGACGACATCGAGGCTCCCCTTCCGAAAGGCAGCCATCACCTTGTCGCGCTCTCGCGCTGTCATTTCTCCGGTAATGGGTTCGGCCCGGAAGCCGAACAGACGCAACGTCGCGGCGAAGCTGTTGGCATGATGCACTGACGAACAGAAAACGATCGCCGACCGCCGCCTCTCCTTGTCAAACGTCTCACGGATCGCGCGCGCGGCTTCCTCATCACGCGTCGGCAGCAACAACAGACGATTGAGTTGGCTGAGCGAATACCTGTTACGCGAATGGGTCCGGACCAGCTCCCAGTCGATGTTATCAGCGAGGAGACGATAGTCCGCCTCACAGAGAAATCCCCGCTTCAAACCCTCAGCAATACCGATCTTCACGACCGGAGGCCCAAGCAGCTCATCGATATCGTAACCGTCTCCACGCCACGGGGTGGCCGTGACGCCTCCGATCATCGCCTCCGAAAGATGATCTGTGACTCGGCGGAACGTTTCAGAGCCGACATGGTGCGCCTCATCGATAAGCACGAGGCCAAAGTCCGGAAGCTCCTCAAGCTTCGAGACGGCGGATTGGATAGTCGCGAAGGTGATGCCATCCCAATGGCTCGGGCTCTCGCCGCCCATGAGCCGGTGCGTGGGAATCCACTTCGGAAGCTGATCCCAAAATGATCGCTGTAGCTGATCGACGAGCTCACGCGTGCCAGCCAGGACCAACGCCCGCCCTTCGGGTATCGCCTCGTCACGGAAGAGCTGGGCCACACTTTCCGCCAGAACAACGGTCTTTCCCAAGCCTGTAGCTAGCACGACCTGTGCCCGGCCAGTCTCGCGCAGCGAGGCGACGAACTTGTCGACGGCCTCGTCCTGATAGTCACGCAAATCCCGTCGGTGCACCGAGTACTCTGGGCTTTTCCGAGCAAGCTCAAGGAGCGTGGCCGGCTCCAGCACCCCAATCTCAATACCGAGAGCTTTCCAGCGCTTGATAGCCTCGTGGGTGGCGGGCCCGGCTCTCCGGCTGGAGGCGACATAAATGCGATCTGCCTTGTAGAAACGAGCGGCCTCACCAACTTCGTTTACCGCGCTCGCGGAAGGGTATCCGCCTGTCGTGAACTTGCATTGGATCACCCAAAGCTCGCCGTTCTTCACTCCCAGCACATCCGCGCCGTGGTCGCCTGATCCCGCGACAAGCCTCACATCCTCGAACCCGTTGCAAACGAGCAGCCGCGCGACGTCCCGCTCGAAGGCCTGCCAAGGCCCTTTCAGCAACCGCTCAGCATCGAGGAAGGGCTCGCGCATCAGTCCGCCACATCAGGTTTGAGTAGCCGCACCGAGCAGCTGGCGCGGATCACCGCGTCCCGGCTCGCCCGCTCGACATCGGCCGGCGACTGATTCGCGAGCCACACGGCATCGCTCAGGTACGCGTCGTATCGAGACCGAACCGCCGTGCGAGCTTGCTCCGAAATCGCCTCGCTACCGAAATCGAGGCTGGCGTAGGGATCGTTCCAGTATTTGCCGTCAAGGAAGATCTCGGGATGCCTGCCGAAAAGCCCTCTCAGGGATTCTGGATCGGCATAATCCCAGAAGCGCCCGTCCGCGATCAGCGTCTTGTGGTCAGGCACGCCCCGGTTCGCCATCCGGCGCGCCACTGAGTCGCGCTCACTGGCGTGGAGCTCGGCGAACATCGCCTCGCTCTGGCCGTCCTCGATTAGTGTGGGCACAGCGCGCGCCATGTCTCCCAGGACCGATGTTGCGAGGGTGATGATCTCTTGTGGGTCAAGCCTGCTGTCGAGGCAGTATTGCTTTCGGAAGTCCGCGAGCACGCCGGCAACGGAGGGGTCCTGCGCCTGCCCTTTTAGGAACTCAACTGTTCGATGGGTAAGCTCCGTCAACAGCCCATCAAGGGGCGTCATAGTGGTGGAACGAAAGACGTCGTGGGTCACATCGACGAGGAAGCCGTATGTCCTCGTCGCGACATCATCGAGCTTGAGCGTCCAGGGAAGACCCGTCGGAAGGTCGGGATCGTTGCTCGCCACGCTGTAGGCCTGGATCTCGTACTCGACCCTGAATGTGGGGTGGACGTACTTCCGCGAGAGGTCGTGGATTTGCCGCCGGGCCGGGGGTGGTGGCGGCTCGGGCTGCGGCGGTGCGGTCGTTGCGGTTGCCGTGCCGCCGTCGGGGCCGCCCGTCGTTGGCTCGTCGACGAAGCCGGGTGGCAGTGTCGTGTCGCCTCCGTCCCCGGGCTTCTCACCCAGCACCTCCTTGTCTTGCTCGACGACGAGCTGCCACCAGCGCTCGTCCGTCAGATAATCGGGATCATCCTCATCAAAGAGGTTGGCCATCTGCTGGGCGCGGTCATTGTCCTTGACCACCAGAACGCGCGACCACAGACCATTCTTACCCTGAGGACTGGATCGGCGGAACGACTGATAAAGCCGGTAGAGTGGGCTATCGTTACCGGCGTAACCCCTCTGCTTCGCTACGATCGGACGAAGCGGCCCCTCGCCACGAACCACGCGCACCATCTCGCTCCACGCTGGATCGTCCCGCTCGAAGCGATCCTTGGTGTAGCTCACCCGGCAATGATCGATATGAATCTCGCCCACGAAGCGGCCGCGCCCGCGCTGATCGTCCGTGGGATATTCCACCTCCGCGATGTCGCCATCGCTCCACTCGAACAAATCCTTGTTCGAAATCTCAATCTTCCGGCCATTCCGGATGAAATCGAGGCCAAACTCTGTGTTGTGCAGATAGCGCTGGAGCCCGATCCATCCGTGTATCCGACGCTCCGCCTCAACAACCTCACAGCTCGGGCTGCCGGTTGGGCATGTTTCCTCCGCTGCCGCAAGCGTCCGCATGCAATGGGTGCAATAGCGGCGGGGCGCGAGCTTCACATCGATATGCTCCACCGCCCGGGCCACCGTGCCGTCGGGAAAAGATACCGTGCGGTCCTCACCCCAAACGCAATGGCGTCTCGGCGCCAAACGCGTCCCGCCAACCATCAACCGGATCTTGCCAGCCTCCGACTGGCCGAGCAGCGCGGAATAGGCGCGAGCGAGATGCTTACGCATCGTCTTCTGATTGTTGCCTCGCGCCAGATAAGCGCGTTGGTCCGACTTCAGCCGGCTGATAACGATCGTGGTTCCGTGCGTATTGTGGTCTGGCTTGGGACGCGTCTGCCGCGGGACCTTGAAGCTCCGCGTGGTGCGTAGCTCGTCGAGGTCTATGCGCACGCCGACCTCCTCCGGATCACCAGCGCGACTGGTCCAAACCTCTGTCACCAATCCCAACCGGGCGGTGGCAATATTGAAACCCATACCGAACAGGCCGAGGTTCGACAGGGGATCGTTTCCGGACCAGCCGGCGCGAACGGCGTTCTCCAGAGACTCGAATGACATGCCGGGGCCGTTGTCACGCACCGCGACGCGCGCGTTCTCATTGTCGGCGCTAGGTAGTGTCACAATGATCTCGGGTGCCTCGATCGGCGCGCCGGATCGCACCGCGTGCACGAAGCCGTCGATCGAGTTGTCAATCAGCTCCGCGAGGCAACGCCACTGCGGAAGATTGATCTCGCCCAGCATCTGAAGGACGCGGGGATCTGGTGTCAGGTCAAACTCCTGGCTCATTTTGTGTCGTTCCCCCTTTGTGACGATGCCGCGCTCGGCGCGCTCTTTATCCTTTTCACAAGCGCCTCCAGCTCGTCGGCACTGGTCTGACATTCCCAGACCTCCAAAACCGACCATCCCCGGGCCTCGAGCTCGCCACGCGTCCGTATGTCGCGCTGGCGATTACCCTCCAATTTCGGACGCCAGAATTCGAGCCTCGACTTTGGCATCCGGGCCAGCTTGCAAGAAGGATCCGGGTGCTGGTGCCAAAAGCACCCATGCACGAAAATCACGATGCGCCGAGAACGGAACACCAGATCGGGCCGTCCCGGCAAATCCTTGGCGTGAAGGCGATAACGCAAGCCAGCCGCGTGTATTGCCCGCCGAACTTTTAACTCCGGCTTGGTGTCGCGCGCCCTGATAAGCGCCATCTGGGCGCTTCTGGCCTTATCCGTCTCATGCGTCGTCCGCACCGCCAGCCTCATCAGGCGCCGGTCCCGCCACATCGTCCCCGACCGGAGGTTCGTCCCTCTCTTGGCTGACGGCATCGTCCTGCCGGAAGCCCTCTAGCATCTCCTCAAGAAGCGCGGCGTGGTCCCGCCGCGCGGGCACACGTTGCAATGTGCTCTCGATACGGCTTTCGATCTCAGGAGGGCTGAGTGAGTCCACCAACCTTTCGTCAAGCGCCCAGGCGCGACCCGGATGCACCACATCCCAAGGTGAGCGTTTGTTGGCGCGCGTGGATGCCGCATCGCCGTGCTTGCTCATGCCCCAGCACGCTTTCGTCTCGGCGTTCCAGATCGGCCAGAAAGTGCGGATGAGGTGTTTCTCGGCGACAAGCTGCGCGTTCGTCGCGCATACCAGACGCCGACATTGGAAATCCGCCAACCTGATCGGCGAGAGATGGGCCGGCAGCTGATCGGCATAGGCCTCGGCCGTCCCGATCGTGCCAGCATGCTCCAACAATCGCGCGGTTAGCTTCGCGCCTTGTTCGCGCGTTGTGCTCGCGTCGTCATTGGCGGGATCAGCCTTGCCGACATAGATCGGCGTCTCGGAACCCGATATGCCCGCATAGAGCGGATGATCACCGCGATAGTAGATCGCGTACACGCCGGAGCCGTAAGCAGGGCGGACGTCGGTGAGCGGAATCATAGGCTGAGCGAGAAGCGCGATCGAAACCATCCGACCGATCGCCTTGGGATCGGCCGGATCAAACGTCGCGCGCGGCATTCGGATTGGGTCGGTGGACGACCTTGCAGCCTCAAGGGCGACCGCATGTGAGGCAAGGCCTTCCCGAATACGCCTGACTACGGCTTGAGGTGGATTCCCCCCGGCTGCGGCAAGCACAGCATCCAGCGCATCTTCAAGTGCCTTGATCGCGGCGCGATCGGGTGCGAGTGCCATCCATTAACCCCCTTCGGCAGGCCGACACGAGGTGTTTTGGTCGCGACTCGTCCTCCCGGCTCCAACAATGTTCAAGTCTTACGCCGCTCGACGCTTCGGCACTAGCGGGGCCTGCACTCCTTCGGCCACGCGGCTCGCCAACCAGGCTCCGGCCGCCGCGCCGAGCTGGGCAGGAACCGCATTACCCAGTTGACGCATGCTCTCGGTCCAGGACCGGGGGAATTCATAATCGTCCGGAAGTCCGACGAGCCGCGCGGCCTCCCGAGTCGTGAAATACCGCACCGTCCCGTCGTCACGGACCATCATGTTCTCGCCCCCCGGAACGCCGTGATCGCCAGCCTTTAATGCTTTCGCGGGCAGATCGAGGGGGCTGCCGGTATGCCCAGGGTAAACCCGGGCGCCAGGCTGCAGAACGTGGTTGCGCTTCCCATCAGGTTCGCCAAGGCCAAGCAACGCATCGCGCACGGTCAGCCAAGGCTGCGTCGCGGGAGCGGCATCGAGCTTCTTCAGCTCAGCAACTCGGCGTCGGTCCTGCGCGTGGATCGCTTCCTTGCGCGCCTTCAATCCATGACGGGCCCAATACTCGCCCGTTACAAACTGATCCCATAGTAACCGATCCCGCGAATGTGTCGGAGCCATCTGCTCGGGAGCAACACCCACATCGGCACGAATCCCAAAAATCAGGACCCGGTGACGGATTTGCGCAGCGCCATAATCAGCGGCGTTCACCAGCTGCCACACGACGCGATATTCGCGCTTTGATCGTGAAGCGATCAGCCGCGCAAGATGCGTCTCGTGGCTTTCATCGGCGCGGCGGAGCATTGTGGGACGCTCCAGACTGCCAATAATCCAGTTGAGGTAAGGCTGAAAACGCGGACCAGCAAGATTCCGAACGTTCTCGAACAGGAACATGCGCGGCTTACCCTCACGAATGGCGCGGATAGCCTCCGGCCACATATCGCGATGATCATCCTGCCCAAGCTTCTTCCCGCCTATTCCAAAAGGCTGACAAGGCGGACCGCCGGAGATCAGGTCGAGCGTGGAGATCTTCTCCCAATCGATCTCGCGAACGTCCTTCAGCCCCATCGGCCAGTCGCGAACGTGCTCGACACCCTTCGATTTGTTGTGGAGAACCGTCTCGACCGCGTCACGGTCGAACTCAGCCATGTAGGCGTGTTTGAAGCCCGCCCGAGACATCCCGAGGGCTAGCCCGCCACAACCGGCGAAGAGTTCAGCGCTTAACATCCTCGCCCCCTTCCAACTCTAGCGGCAGCATCGGACCGCCTGCCGCATCATCCAAATATCTCTCGACCGCGCGGCGTATAAGCCAGGCCACCTTAACTCCCTGCGCCTTGGCGAGCCGATCAAGCTCCGCCTTCTGACGTTTGGTCAGGGTTGTTGTGACGCGTTCCGCATCGCGACCATCCTTGCCCACTTCGAAGCTCCGCGGCAATCCGCGGCGTTCCGCGGCAATGAGACAGCATGGCTGAGAATCATTAAAGATTCAATCTCCATCTCGCTTCGCGCACAGATCGTATCCACTCCCACTTATAAGAACAAAAGAAGAACATATCCAGATGCAGGAGGTGCTTGCCCGTTCGAATTGATCAGTTGGGAAAGCCGTCCCCTGCGGCCGAGCCGTCGGTCTCGGCCGACCCCTTCTGCGGGGAGACCCCGCAACGCCCCCTAGAGTGAGAGTGCGGACCGGCTTTGCCGTGACGGGTTGAGGGTTGGAGGAGAGGCCTCCGGCGCCCGTCATGGAGAACAGCCATGACGCATGTGAAGATTCTGGACGCCGCTCGGGACCGCGCTAGCGGCTACAAGGTGGATGTGAGCCGCGGCGAGCGGATCGGCCGCGTGTCCTCTGAGTGGTTCTCGCGGCCGGCGGACGAGCGTTACCTGTCCCTGTCTGACCTCTACGCTGCGGTGCGCGGCCGGACCGAGCGCAGCCGGACCCGGACGGTGGAGAGCACAGCGATCCGCGTGGAGGCCAGCCGCGACGACGCCGAGCGCTTGGCGCTGATGCTGCCGGGCTCCGACACGCCGATCGCTCCGACCCACTGGAGCTTCGGCCAGCTCGCCGGCCTCGTTGGCGCGCCAGCGGCCTATCTGCGCCAGCTTCCCGCGCCGCTCGCTGGCATCAACCTGCAATACGGGCTGACTTCTCATCGCGCCGAGCAGGTGAAGACGCTCGAGATCGCAGATGACCGCGTCGAGCTGCGCGCCGTCACCGGGCCCGACTATGGCCGCATCTTCGACCATGAGCTGGTCGCGGCCGTGCAGCGCATCGCCGGCAACGGCACGGGTGACACCCGTTGGAAAGTGCCGGGGGTGCTCGACTGGTCGACCGGAATCTACAATCCGCGCGTCGATATCACCCAGGACACCACGACCCTCTACGCCTCCGATCGCGACGTCTTCGTCTTCCTGGTCGACGACCTCAATCCGATCGAGGCCGGGCGTCTCCCCGACGGCTCGCCGGACCTCTACTTCCGCGGCTTCTACTGCTGGAATTCCGAGGTGGGTGCCAAGACGCTCGGCATCGCGAGCTTCTATCTCCGCGCCGTTTGCCAGAACCGCAATCTCTGGGGCGTCGAGGACTTCGAGGAGATCACGATCCGCCATTCCAAATACGCTGCATCGCGGTTCGCGCATGAGGCGGCTCCGGCGCTGACCCGCTTCGCCAACTCCTCGCCGCTGCCTTTCGTCAACGGCATCAAGGCGGCGCGGGAGAAGATCGTCGCGCGCAACGACGAGGACCGCAGCGATTTCCTGCGCAAGCGCGGCTTTTCCAAGAGCGAGACGGCAAAGATCATTGAGACCGTCCTGGCCGAAGAGGGGCGCAAGCCCGAAAGCGTCTTCGATTTCGTCCAGGGCATCACCGCTGTCGCGCGAGACAAGACCCAGCAGGACGCGCGGCTCGACTTGGAGGCGCGGGCGAAGAAGCTGCTCGACCGGGCGGCCTGATACCCGGAAAGCCGGAGATGCGGAACGGCATGTCTCCGGCTTCGTGCCTTTCCGTTTCTCCTGCTCGTCGATCCCGCGGCGCTGCCCTCCAGAGTGAGAGGGCGGCGCTGCGCTTCGTGACGAGTTGATGCCGAGAGAGAGGCTTTCGGCGCTCGTCGCGGAGTACATCCCGATGGCTACCACTGTTCAGAAGATCACCCTCTCGCCCTCGCGCGACATTCCCTTCAACAAGCTCTTGCTCTCCCAGTCGAACGTCCGGCGGGTGAAGGCCGGCGTCTCGATCGAGGAGCTGGCCGACGATATCGCCCGCCGCGGCCTGTTGCAGGGCCTCAGCGTGCGCGCGGTCGTCGATCAGGCCGGCGTCGAGACCGGCATGTTCGAGATCCCGGCCGGAGGCCGGCGCTACCGGGCGCTGGAGCTACTCGTGAAGCAGAGGCGCCTCGCCAAGACCGCGCCGGTGCCGTGCATCGTCCGCGACAGTGGCATCGCAGAGGAGGATTCGCTCGCCGAGAACGTCCAGCGCGCACCGCTGCATCCGCTTGACCAGTTCCGCGCCTTCCTGGCGCTGCGCGAAAAGGGTCAGTCCGAGGAGGAGATCGCCGCCGCGTTCTTCGTTTCAGTCAACGTGGTGAAGCAGCGGCTGAAGCTCGCGTCGGTCTCGCCGGTGCTGCTGGACGTCTACGCTGAGGACGGCATGACGCTCGACCAGCTCATGGCCTTCACCGTCTCCGGCGACCATGAGCGTCAGGAGCAAGTCTTCGAGCGCCTGAAGGTCTCCTACGACAAGCAGCCCTACGTCATCCGCCGCATGCTGACCGAGGGCGCGGTCCGGGCCTCCGACAAGCGGGCGCAGTTCATCGGCCTCGACGCCTATGTGGCGGCGGGCGGCACGGTGCTGCGCGACCTGTTCCAGGGCGATGATGGCGGCTGGCTGCAGGATGTTCCGCTGATCGACCAGGTGGTTGCCAATAAGCTGAAGACGGACGCCGAGGCGATCGCCGCCGAAGGCTGGAAGTGGATCGAGATCGCGCCCGACTTCGCCTATGGCCATGCCTTCGGTCTGCGCCAGCTTCGCGGCGAGACCGTGCCGCTGACCGCCGAGGAAGAGGCGAGCCGAGATGCGCTCCAGGCCGAGTTCGACCGGCTGTCGGACGAATATCAGGATGCCGACGAGCTTCCGGATGAGGTGGATGAGCGCCTGTCGGAGCTGGAGACGCTGATCGAGGGTTTCGACAACCGTCCCGTGGTGTTCGACGCCGCCGAGATCGCTCGCGCCGGCGCCTTTGTCAGCATCGGCGCCGATGGTCAGCTTCGCGTCGAGCGGGGCTATGTCCGACCGGACGACGAATTGCCGGCCGAGCCTGCGTCCGAGCCGGACGCGGACGGCGACGATGAACGCGCTGTGGCCGCCAGCTATGAGGGCGACGAGGCCGTCGTGACGGCGGAGCCTGACGCCGAGCCGGAGGAGGACGAGGGTCTCTCGCCCATATCCGACCGCCTGATGACCGAGCTGACCTCGCACCGGACGCTTGGCCTGCGCCACGCGCTGGGCGAGCGGCCGGACGTTGCCTTCGTCGCAGCCCTGCACGTTCTGACGCTGAAGACCTTCTACCACTACGGCTCGGATAGCTGCCTCGACCTCGATCTGAAGAGCGTCAGCTTCGGGACGCAGGCGCCGGGGCTAAACGACAGCGCATCGGCCGAGGCGATCCGCGTGCGCCACGAAAGCTGGTCGAAGGCCCTTCCCAAGGAATCGGCCGATCTCTGGGACGCGCTGCGGGAATGGGACGGCGACAGCCAGGCGGGCCTGTTCGCCCACATCGTCAGCCTTTCGGTGAACGCCGTGTACGAGCCCTGGAACCGGCGGCCCCGTGCTGCCGCCCATGCCGACCGGCTGGCCCAGACGGTCAACCTCGACATGGCGGCGGCCGGATGGAAGCCGACCGTGGACAACTTCCTCGGCAGGGTGACGAAGGCTCGCATCCTTCAGGCGGTTTCCCAGGCGAAGGGGCAGCGCGCCGCCGATCGGATCGAGCATCTGAAGAAGGGCGACATGGCAGCGGAAGCGCAGACGCTGCTCGCCGATACCGGCTGGTTGCCCGAACCGTTGCGCACCGCCGATCGGGGCGCGTCGAATGTCGAGCCCACCGTGAGCAACGAAGCTGTTGAGGCGGTCGAACAATCGACGGCAATCGGCGGCGAAACGGCCATGGTCGAAGACGAGCCGCTCGCGGAAGATGAGATCGCCGACGCCGCTCCCCACGCGGTCGCGGCCGAATAACGTCAACGACTTGCGAG
Source organism: Hyphomicrobiales bacterium (assembly GCA_900471515.1). Lineage (GTDB taxonomy): Bacteria > Pseudomonadota > Alphaproteobacteria > Rhizobiales > Rhizobiaceae > Rhizobium. The sequence goes on from UCFC01000018.1 coordinate 191,287, forward strand.
ACTGGCCCGCCGGAGACGGCGGGCCTTTTCGCATGGGAAACGACCATGACGCAAAATCCGCATGATCTTGCACGTCGCCTCGCCGATCGTGCCGAAACGGTGTGCCGGCACTACCTCTCCAGCGGACGCCGCGAGGGCGGCTACTGGCTGGTTGGCGATGTGCGCAACACGCCGGGCCGCTCGATGTACGTCCGGCTCAAGGACACGCCCAAAGGCCCAGCCGGCAAATGGACCGACGCAGCGACCGGCGAGCATGGCGATCTTCTCGACGTCATCCGCGAAAGCTGCGGCCTCATTGACTTCAAGGATGTTGCCGAGGAGGCCCGGACCTTCCTCAGCATGCCGCCACCCGAGCCGGAACCTCGTGAGCGGCAGCGGCAGACCCCACCTTCGCGCGGTTCGCCAGAGGCGGCCCGCCGGCTGGTTCGCATGTCGCAGCCGATCTACGGCACGCTCGTACAGGCGTATTTACGGGAACGCGGCATTACGGATTTACGCGGAACCGGAAGTCTGCATTACCACCCGCGCTGCTACTATCGGCCCGACGAGCATTCTCCGACCGAGACTTGGCCGGCGATGATCGCGGCCGTCACCGCCCTCGACGGTAAGATCACCGGGGCGCATCGCACCTGGCTCGATCCTCGCCGCCGCGACAAGGCGCCGATCGACACGCCGAGGCGGGCAATGGGCCATCTCCTCGGCAACGCTGTTCGCTTCGGCATCGGTGGCGAGGTGATGGCGGCCGGCGAAGGCATCGAGACCGTCCTTTCGCTCCGGCAGGTCCTTCCCGACATGCCGATGCTGGCGGCGCTCTCGGCGGCGCATCTCGCCGCCATCCTGTTCCCCGACACGCTGCGGCGGCTCTACATCGTCCGCGACAACGATCCGGCCGGCGACGGGGCGCGCGATAGCTTGCTCGAACGGGCGAACGCGGCCGGGATCGAGGCAATTGTCATCTCGCCCGAGCTGGACGACTTCAACGAGGATCTGCGCACCCTCGGGCTGGACGCATTGCGCATAGAAGCCCGGTTGCAGGTCGCACCGCAGGACGTCGCCCGCTTCATGGCGTTGGCGGCATAGCCGGCAGGAGAACGGGCCTGCGGTTCGGCGCCGCGCTCGGCGGATGCGTCAATCTGTCGGAGGGGCACCGCGCCTGGGCCTTCGAGAGGGCGATCGGCCCACAAGCCGGTCAGCCGGGCAATGGCGGCGGCCGACTATTTTCCGGCGGCCCTGCGGGCCTTTCCATCGCGAGGCAAAATAGCCGGCCTTAGCCATCGAGCCCTGCGCTGTGCTCCGGGTGCCCGGCCGTCCAGCTGGTGGGCTTCGTCGCCATGAAGGCCGCGACGGTCGCGGTCCAACCGACGGAGCATCCCATGCGCGATCACGACGACTACGAACCGCACCACGAATCCTCACCCACCGACCATGTCCTCAACGAACTCCAGCTTCACGGCTATCGCCCCTTCACCGACGAGCCCGACCAGCGGCTTCTGCCCGATGGCAACCAGGTCGCGGGCGCTGTCGCCGATATCTTCGACGCCCTGATCGGCACCTTCGAGGACACGCGCCTCGAACCCGACCTCGACGATCTCCTCTGGTCGACCGTCAACGTCTTCCACCGCGCCACCGACCGGATCGGCCGGGAACTGGACGACAATGAGCAGGCCCAGAAGCGGGCGCAGCGCGAACAGGACGGCAGCGAGGTGAAATCCGTCGAACTGGAGCGCCTGATCGCCGAGGGCATGACGCTGATCGAGCGACAGAACGCCTTCGAGCTGATGCGCGACCAGGCCGCCGAGCACTACGAGCGCCACGTCGGCAAGCCCTGGCTCCCGCGTAGCGGCTCGAAAGTCAACCATCGCAATCTGACCTCGGCGATGGTCGACAGCCGCGATTTCCTGATGGCGAAGAAGCGCGCCGACCAGGCGGTGCTCCTGCCGCCGGGTCCAAAGATCGTCGTCACCGGCGGGCTCGACTATGACGACCACCGGCTGATCTGGGCCAAGCTCGATCAGGTTCGCGAGAAGCATCCCGACATGGTGCTGATCCACGGCAAGTCGCCGAAAGGTGCCGAGAAGATCGCCTCGCTCTGGGCGAAGAACCGCAATATCCCGCAGATCGGCTTCGCACCGGACTGGACCAGGCACGGCCGGGCAGCACCCTTCAAGCGCAACGACGAGATCCTGGAGATCGTACCCAAGGGCGTGATGCACTTCCCGGGCACCGGCATCCACGACAACCTCGCCGACAAGGCCAAGAAGCTCGGCATCCCGGTCTGGAAGTTCGGCGGCGCGTGAGCGCCGCCCCAACGAATGCCCGGCGAGTCACACCCGGTTAAATATTTGCTATACCACCATCAAAGATGAATGAGGCCCTCAGTCAACATGGTCAAACTCCAGGAATACTTTAGACACAAGGTCTCTCAGGCCGGATACGATCTTTTGGCCGTTTTCTCTCGCTTTGAGTACGCTATGAAGAAGGGCGGGTATCGCCGGCAAAATAGTGCGGACGCCGCCTGGCGGGCCTTTGCCGCCGATCTGCCGGCTGACTTCTTCGACCGCATGAAGTCGGCGCCCGAGGCCGCGATCTATTTCACTTCCCCGCCGGACCATCTTGTTCCCGACACCGGAGGTGGCGTCCGTTGGTCGGGCAAGCCAGACACGCCAGCAGACGCGGGCGGATTGTTCGACAGCATCAAGACAGCGCGGAACAACCTGTTCCATGGTGACAAAAGCCACAGCAGTCAGCGCGACACTGACCTTATGGTTTCTGCGCTCTTTGTCCTGAATGCTGCCTTCGATGCGGCCGAGAGCGACAGACGCTTTGACGCCTTCATTGCCGAGATGGAATACGGACTCTGACGGGAGCGGACGACCGGATTTTTCGGCTCCCGCCGCGACTGAGTTTTAGCTATGCTCTCGGCCGCGCTGTGGTGGTGGTGGAAGGCGCGACCGTCAGACCTTGTGCTACGGAGACCACCACCATGATCATCCTCGCAATACTTGCATTCCTCGCAGCGATAGGCCTGCTTTGCTGGCTGCTGTTCACGCTGGCAGTCTTCGCGCTGCCGGCGTTCGTCGGCGTGACCGCAGGGGCTTGGGCGCACGGCACAGGCGCCGGCATCCCTGGCGCCATCCTAGTCGGCGCCGTCGCGGCGGCGATCACGCTCGCCGCCGGCCATCTGCTCATCACCGTCGTCCGACCTATGTGGTTGAAGCTGATCGTGGCCGCAGCCTTCGTCGCGCCTGCGGCGATCGCCGGCTTCCATGCCACCCATGGCATCGTGCAGCACCTTATGCCGTCGCACGCGTGGCAGATCACCTTCTCCGTCATCGGCGCGGTCGCGGTCGGCGTCACCGCCTTCGTGCGGGTCGCTGGAATGGCGACGGCTCCGGCCCCGTCCGGCCGGGACCTTGCACGGGCCTGATCTTCGTCATCGCCGCCAGAAGGATCAGGGCAGCCGTGGCCGTGGTCGCTCCCGTCGTCTGATGCCGGAACGATGGGCGTGTGCGACGCGCATCGACGCTGGTCCGGAAAGGCGGTCCTCGTTGGAGCGCTGCGGGAGCAGAGCCCTGTCTTGGCGGGCACCGGACATTGGCACGGCGACCTCGGCGGTGGCGGTACGACGGCCGGATGCGGCAGCGTCGGCCTGGCGGGAGGAGACGAAGTCGGTGAGCATGCCGTGGCGCCGGTTTGCCGTTGCGGGACGGCCGCCATCTTCTCCGTTATCTGACCGTGCCTCGACCGCTCGAAACGTCCTCTTCAATGGCCTGATCTGGCCGAAGACCGGCTGCGCCTCGATCGCCTATGACGCAACAGCCGCGTCAAACTTTCTTCCCCTGCCGGCTGCGCCGTCATTCCTCGCGAGACAAGAAAGCCCTCCTTAGCTGTCAGGCCCCTTCGGGGTGCGCCGTCGATCGCCTCCGGCCTGCCGATCGCCATCGAGGCCGCAATGGTGCGGGCTCGGGAACGGAAAACGGAGACTTACAATGGCGACCATTGGCACCTTCAAGAAGACCGGCTCGAACGAGTTCACCGGCGAAATCGTCACCCTCAGCGTCCAGGCCAAGAACGTGCGCATCGTCCCCGACCAGCGCGCCACCGGCGAGAACGCCCCCAGCCACCGGGTCCTAGTCGGCCGCGCCGAGATCGGCGCCGCCTGGTCCAAGCGCTCCAACGAGGGCCGCGAGTATCTGGGCCTCAAGCTCGACGATCCGAGCTTCAACGCCCCGATCTACGCCAACCTCTTCGACGACGAGGAAGGCGACACCTTCTCGCTGATTTGGTCCCGCCCCAACGGGCGGCGGGGCGACTGAGCCCCCGCGCAAGGCCCCGGCCGGAAGGCCGGGGCCTTCGACGTCTAGGGCGACCGAATCAGTTCACGCCGCATGGATGCAAGTGAAGACCGCCAGAAGGCCTTAAAGCTGGCCTTGGCGCCTCAGAGCGACTATTATAGTCGTAGTTCTGGCGTGGGCGTAGGTCCGAATGGGAGGTGATCATGCATGATCACCGCCCGACAATCGCGGGCCGCACGCGCGTTGCTGGGTTGGACACAGGAGACGCTCGCAGACCGGGCCCGGGTATCTTTGACCGCGCTGAAGCGCCTCGAGTCCGAAAGCGGACTCGAGGTGTACGAGAGCACGCGCGATGAAGTCCGTCGCGCGTTCGAAGGTAGCGGGATCGTCTTCCTGAACTCCGACCAGGGTGTGGGAGTGATGCTTGTCAACAGAAAGAGAGACGACTGACGCCTCGGCGGGCGATCGCGCCGCTCTGTCGCTACCTGTGTGGCCAGCCGGTGGCCTCTGCGCTCAAAACAGCGTTAACAATCCCCTTCAAAATGGATACATCTATCAAGGGGGAATGCAGTGACCAAAGAAGACTTTCTGGATCAGCCGCCTGATGGCGCGGCGCTCACCGCCTACGACCGGGCGCATCTGAAGCTTTACCTGCGGCTCCTGGACGCTGACGCCGACGGAGCAGACTGGAAAGAAGTCGTCGAAGTGCTCTTCGGCATCTGTGCCAAAACCGATCCAGAGCGGGCCGCCCGCGTCCACGCCGCTCATCTCTCCCGCGCAAAATGGATGACTCAAAGCGGCTACAGCGAGCTCCTTGGGCCCCGCCTGCATTGAGGTGATGCAAAAGTCGCATCACGTTGCTCCGACTTCGTTCTTCCCAGCGTCAACACAACTTGGAATCGTCATCGCTTCTCTACTCGCGTTGCTTAACATTTACGCGGAGGCGGCGGAGGATGTCCGAGGAAGAAAGTTGGCGGTCTGAGACCGCCTATGACTATATCGATCAGCTTACGACAAGCGAACTTGCCTGGGAGTTCCTCAGGCGAAACCCGGATTATAGGGCAAGCTTTCAAAGACTACTGTCCTCTGGACGATTAACCGACGAGACAGCGACAGCCTTTGCGCATCAATGGGGGTTGTCTTTTCGCAGCAGACCCGCGCATCACTGGGCTCGCTCAGCCGATCTTCTGGACCCCGCAAGCCGATCCGGCGGCGATCATTCTCCAAGGCGGCCCCGCCCTATCCGGAGAATCTTATCTCACCGTTGATAGTCTTCGTGCTCACGCCGTCCAAGACCGCGGCGCAGCGCTGCTCCGACTGAACCTCAACGGCGAAGCTTTCGATGTCACTCTTTCCGATCCAGCAGAAGACGCCCCGCTTGCTGCGGTAATCCCGCTCGATGAGATGACACCCGATCGCCTGACGGCTTTGGGCCGGTTCTGGTCGGCCGCCACAGACCGAGCGGTGCCTCCAGATCCCCGCATGACGCCCCAGCGACTGCAGCGGGCGCGGCAGATGCTGCGTGCGGTCGACGCACGTAACGCAGGCGCCATCTATCGCACCATCGCCGAACACCTCTTCCCGCAGCACCAAATCGACACCGCCTCCTGGGTCGGACATCCCATCCGGGAAACCACCATTCGACTCGCCCGCGACGGCATGAAGCTCGTTCGCGGCGGATACCGGGCGCTGCTGCGCCGTCCCCGACGCGAACGCTGACACCCACCCGGGTGTCGAATTTAGCTTCCTTACTTCGACATCGTCCGAGGCGCCGTCTTCGCGCCACCGTGCTCGCAACCCGCCGCTCGTTCGCAGCGGCCTCCCGCGAGACCACGGAGGTTCGATCATGGCCGAAAAAGCCGCCAATCTACCGCCACGATACCTAAGAACGCAGGAGGCGGCTCGCTTCCTCGGCCTTTCCGAACGAACGCTCGAAAAGCATCGCACCTACGGCACCGGTCCGACCTATCGGAAGCTCGGCGGCCGCGTCGTCTATTCGGTCGACGACCTCCAGACCTGGGCGGATCGCGGTCTCGTCACTTCGACGTCAGATCCGCGCGGCGGGACCGTCCTTCCGGCAAAGCGCCAGGCGGCCGCTTCTACCGCTGCTGGCCGCCTCCCGCGCTGAGCTCCTCACGATGTCGGCGCGCCATCACCGCAGCGAACGCGAGCAGCTCGATCTTTTCCGGGCGCTCCCCGGCGATCTCGCACCCCGCGACGCACAGGACCTGATGGCGTACCCGTTCTTCGCGCTCGGCAAGTCGAAACGCCTGGCGCCGATCAACTTCAGGGCCGGCTCCGTCGTCATCCGTGTGGAGGCCGTTCCCGAACACGGCATGGCCACCATTTGGGATGCCGACGTGCTGATCTGGGCGGCGTCTCAGATCGTCGAGGCGCGTGACCACGGACTGCGCCCGTCGCGCCTTATGGCGACCACGCCCTACGAGATTCTGCAGTTCATCGGCCGCGGCGTCAGCTTGCGCGACTACGACCGATTGAAGGCCGCGCTCGACCGACTCCAGTCGACGACGGTCGCGACGTCGATCCGCCAGCCGACCGAGCGGCGGCTGCATCGCTTCTCCTGGATCAACGAGTGGAAGGAGCGCGCCGACGCACGCGGGCGGCCGCTCGGGCTCGAGCTGATCGTGCCCGACTGGTTCTACGCCGCGGTGCTTGACGACGCGCTCGTGCTGACGATCGACCGCGACTATTTCGGCCTGACGGGCGGTCTGGAGCGCTGGCTTTATCGCCTCGTGCGCAAGCACGGCGGCAAGCAGGAGTTCGGCTGGAGCTTCGACTTCCCGCATCTCCACGCCAAGTCCGGCTCGCTCTCGCCGCTCAAGCATTTCGCCTACGACCTGCGCGACATCGTCCGTCGTCAGCCGCTGCCAGGCTATCGCCTGACAATCGAGCAATGCCTCGGCGGCCCCGAAATCCTCTCCTTCAAACCCATCGACCCGAACGCGCTCGGCATCCCTCGCCAGCGCCGCCGCTCGACCAAGCGCCCTGGGGATAAGCTGTGAATCATCTCGTGCTATCAGGGACCGGACCCATCGTGCCATCGAGGACCCGATCCTCGTGCTATCGGGGACCGGAATCGTCGAATTCGCTCGCTGAATCAGAAACTTGCGATCCCCGTAACTTCTCTAACTTAGATTCCTTCGGAATCTTTCTAACGCGAACCGCTTTTTCGCCGCGTGTGGACGAGTCCCCGATCGCCGGGAGACCGTCATGATCGTCGCGCTGCTCAACCAGAAGGGCGGCGTCGGCAAGACAACGATCGCGCTCCATCTTGCCGCCGAATGGGCGAAGCGCGGCCAGCGCGTCACGCTTATCGACGCCGACCCGCAAGGCTCAGCTCTCGATTGGTCGCAGCAGCGGTCGCGCGAAAGCCTCCCGCGACTTTTCGGCGTCGTCGGCCTGGCACGCGATACTCTCCATCGCGAGGCGCCGGAGATCGCCCGCGACGTCGATCATGTCGTTATCGACGGGCCGCCGCGCGTCGCCGGGCTGATGCGCTCGGCGCTGCTTGCCGCCGACCTGGTGCTGATCCCGGTGCAGCCGTCACCCTTCGACGGTTGGGCGTCGGCAGAGATGCTGTCGTTGCTCGGCGAGGCGCGCATCTACCGCCCGCAGCTCATCGCGCGGTTCGTCCTCAATCGCTGCGCGGCGCGCACCGTCATCGCCCGCGAGACGGCCGAGACGCTGGCCGATCACGATCCGCCGCTGCTCGCCGCCACGATCGGCCAGCGCGTCGCCTTCGCCGACACGGCGCAAAGCGGTCGGCTCGTCGGCGAGCTCGATGGCGACAGTCCCGCCGCCCGCGAGATCGCCGCGCTCGCCACCGAGATCGCGAGGATCTCGCGATGACGGCTTTTCCTCCGAAACGCGGCTTCGCCACGCGGCCGGGCGGTCCCGAGACCTGGATCAAGGCCGGCGACGCGGTCCCGGCGCGGGCTGTCGACCCTGCCGTCTATTCGGCGCGGCTGACGATCGACGTCACGCCGGATCAGCGCGCCCGGATCAAGATCGCCGCCTTCCAGCGCGGCGTCACCGTGGCCGACATGTTGCGCGAGCTGCTCGCGCGCGAATTCCCTGACAGCACTGGAGACGCGACATGACCGGCGCCGCCATCCATGCACGGGGCGAGCCGAGACCAGCCGCGCCGCCGCCCCACGACCTGACCGAGGTCGAGCTCACCTGGATTGAGAAGCGCATCGAGAACTGGATCAGGTTCGGCCGCGAGGTCGGCGAACAGATCCTCGACCGCCATCGGCGCGTGCTGCGCTTTGCGCCCGACAGCGTCTTCGGCTTCGTACGCTCGGCCGCGAACGACTACGGGACCATCGCCTCGCATCTCGACGTGCTGCGCACCGTCCGCGCCGGCGAGCCGCAGCAGACCGTGCCCTTCGTGCGTCCCGGCGGCGATACCCTACTCAAGGTCGAGGGCTGGCCGAAGGTCGAGCGCGTGCTGCAGATGATCGACGCGATCGAAGCGATCGGCATCGATCCCGGCGACGTCTCGCCCGATCATTGGCGGCACGTACACAACCGGATGGCCGCCGGCGAACAGCCGCGAACCTACACGGCCCACCACCACAAGGCCTTCCTTCTGCGTCGGAGGGCCGGATCATGAGCCGCTTCGGCTACGTCGTGGTCACCTACGTCCTGACCATTGGCATGGCGGCCGCCGCCTTCGTCGATTTTCCGACAACGGTCATCTGGAACGCGTCGGCCAGCACGCCGATCGGGCTCTACAGCATCGCGCCGGCCGACCGCTTCGAGGTTACCGATCTCGTCGCCGTGCGCGCCCCCCAACCGCTCGCCGCCTTTATGGTCGAGCGCGGCTATATCGGTCGCGGCGTGCCCTTGATGAAGCGTGTTGCGGGCGTTGCCGGCCAAGAGGTCTGCCGCCGCGATCACGTCATCACCGTGGACGGTGTGCCGATGGGCGATGCGCTCGAACGCGACCATCTCGGCCGCTCGCTGCCCGTCTGGCAGGGCTGCCGCCGCATCGCCGAGGGCGAACTTTTCCTGATGAACTGGTCGGTCCGCGACAGCCTGGACGGTCGCTATTTCGGGCCGCTGCCGACCAGCGACGTGATCGGCCGGGCGACGCCGCTCTGGACCGATGAGCATGGCGACGGCCGCTACGTCTGGCGCGCGCCGACCCGCTGAACTGCCGCTTCCACCCCCAACCCAAGGAGACGACGATGACCCAGATCGGCCAATTCACCCGCACCAAGTCCGGCTATTCCGGGCGGCTCACCGCGCTCGGCATCGACGCCGAACTCGCCCTCATTCGGGCCGAGGCGTCGGAGGCCGAGAACGCTCCGGACTACCGTGTCCTGCTCGGCGGGGACGACGGCATCGAGATCGGCGCCGGCTGGAAGCATGTCGGCGAACGTGCCGGCGACTATGTCTCTGTACAGCTCGACAGCCCGCTCTTCCCGCGTCCGCTGCGCGCCAATCTCTTCCGCGCCGGCGACGACAACGGCACCTGGGGTCTGCACTGGTCACGGCCCGCCAAGCCGCGCACCAACACGCGCGACAGCGAGGATTGAGCGGTGCGCGGCCCGCATCGATCGCAGCATCATCGGAACGGCATGGAAAAGTCTCGTGCTGCCTCCCGGCTGCTCCTCCTCCTTCCCGGCCTGCCGATCGCCGCGTCGCTGATATCGCCGGCGCAGGCTCAGACCGTGGCGCCGGCCCCGGCCGAGGCGAGCGCTCAGGTCGCCGTCTTCGTGACCGAGGCCTCGCAGCGGTTCGGCATTCCGGTCGCCTGGATACGCGCGCTCATGCGCGTCGAGAGCGCCAACGACGTGGGCGCAGTCTCGCCCAAGGGCGCGATGGGCCTGATGCAGATCATGCCCGACACCTGGGCCTATCTGCGCGCCCGCCATCGCCTTGGCAGCGATCCCTTCGATCCCCGCGACAACATCATCGCGGGCACGGCCTATATGCGCGAACTCTACGATCGCTACGGCGCGCCGGGCTTTCTCGCGGCCTACAATGCCGGGCCCGGGCGGTACGACGACTACCTCGCCAACGCCCGCCCGCTGCCAGCCGAGACGCGCGCCTATGTCGCCCAGCTCGCGCCCCTTGTCGGTGGCGAAGCGTCTCCGGCCGTCGTCTCCGTTGCTGCGGCCGACCCGCTGGCCTGGACGCGCGCGCCCCTCTTCATCGGAGCCTCTGATCGCGGCCCGGGCGCAGGTCCGGTGCAGTCCGATGCGCAGGCGCGTGACGGCGACACTGCGGCTCCACCGCGTGATACGGCGGCCGATGCGAACCCGACCGGCGGCCTGTTCGTCTCCCGGCGAGAGCCTGCAGGCCCGCGATGACCGTCTCGTCCGTCCATCGCAGCATGGCGAACCCCAGCGCAGATTGGAGGGCGTTGGGAGGGAACACCCCAAGCACAACCGCACGATGGCAGGATAAAGGGGCGCGATGTGCGCCTTGGTTCGGTTGTGCTTTTTCAAGGGCTTATGACGCGATTTCGCGAGGTGCGCCTGATCGGCGCAGCCTGCGCCTCGGCGCATTTCTCAAAGATTTCATCGCGTTGGCGCGATGTGCGGGGTCTTCGTCATGACCGACGAGCACGAATTCCGCATCCGGCCCGGCCGCATCCGCTCGACCAGCGCGCAACGGGCGCGGCCCTTCATCGCCCAGGCGCTGGCGGCCGCCCAGCGCGCCGGCGGAAGCGTCTCCCGGCAGGGGAAGATCGGGTCAGGCGCGCGGTCCCGGTTCGGGCGCGGCCAGCGCGCCTCGATCCAGGCGAACCGTCTCATCACCACGCGCTCGCGCGGCGCGGTCATCAAGGCGCGGGTCGTCCGTCATAGCGGGCGGTCAGCGCCGCTCTCGACGCATCTCGACTATCTGCGCCGCGATGGCGTCACCCGCGACGGGGAGAAGGCCCGGCTGTTCGGTCCGGGCGGGGATGATGTCGACGCCAAGGATTTCGCGGAGCGGTCCGAGGACGACCGCCACCATTTCCGCTTCATCGTCTCGCCGGACGACGCGCTGGAACTGTCCGACCTCAAGGGCTTCACCAGCGCTCTGGTCGGCCAGATGGAAAAGGATCTCGGGACAAAGCTCGAATGGGTCGCGGTGGATCACTGGAACACCGAACATCCGCATGTCCATCTGATCGTGCGCGGCGTGCGCGATGACGGCGAGAACCTGGTCATCTCGCGCGACTATATAAAGGAGGGCATGCGCGATCGGGCGCGCGACCTGATCACCCAGGAACTGGGGCCGCGCACCGATCAGGAAATCCGGCAGACGCTAGAGCGCCAGATCGACGCCGACCGCTGGACCAACCTCGATCGCCAGCTCGCCCGTGACGCCTATCGCACCGGCGTCGTCGATCTCGCGCCGCATGCCGATCGGCAGCCCGACGAATTCCATGCCTTGAAGGTCGGGCGGCTGCGAAAGCTCGAAGGCCTTGGGCTTGCCGACGAGATTGGTCCGGGACAGTGGACGATCTCGGACAAGGCCGAGGCGACGCTGCGCGAGCTCGGCGAACGCGGCGACATCATCAAGCGCATCCATCACGGCCTGACCGAGCGCGGCATCGAGCGCGGCGCGGCGAGCTATGTGCTGGCGTCCGAAAGCCTCAACGATCCGGTCATTGGGCGCTTGGTCGCCCGCGGCCTCGACGACGAGCTGAAGGGCACGGCCTTCGCTGTCATAGACGGCGTCGACGGCCGCACTCACCACATCAAGCTTCCCGACCTAGAGGCGGCCGGAGACAGCGCGCCGGGTTCGATCGTCGAGCTTCGGAAATTCGACGACGCGCGCGGCCAGCGCCGCGTCGCGATCGCGGTGCGCTCCGATCTCGACATCGAACGGCAGGTCACCGCGACCGGCGCCACCTGGCTCGACCGGCAGAATATCGCCCGCGAGCCGGCCGCGCTCGGCGGCGGCTTCGGCGCCGAGGTGCGCGATGCCATGGACCGGCGTGCCGAGCATCTTGTCGGCCAGGGCCTTGCCGAGCGCCAGAAGCGCGGCGTCAGCTTTCAGCCCGGCCTGGTCGACACGCTCCGACGTCGAGAGCTGGAGGCGGCTGCCCAACGCATCACCGCCGAGACCGGGCGGCCACAGGTCAAACCGGAGTCCGGCGAATATGTCACGGGCACCTATCAGCGGCGGCTGAACCTCGCGAGCGGCCGCTTCGCCATGATCGACGACGGGCTCGGCTTCAGCCTCGTGCCCTGGACGCCATCACTCGAAAAGCAGCTCGGCCGTCACGTCTCCGGCGTTGCCCGAAGCGATGGCGGCGTCGACTGGAGCTTCGGCCGCCAGCGGGGGCTCGGCCTGTGACCACCATCCCAAGCAAAAGGACCCGCTATGTCCGCCACCAAAATCCTCTGGGGCCAGATCCTCACGGTCTTCGCGATCGTCCTGTTGACCACCTGGGCCGCCACGCAGTGGACGGCCTACCGGCTCGGCTTCCAGCCCCAGCTCGGACCTCCGTGGTTCATGATCAGCGACTGGCCGATCTACTATCCGTGGTCCTTCTTTCCGTGGTGGTATTTCTACGACGCCTACGCGCCGCCGATCTTCGTCGAGGGCGCCTATATCGCCGCGTCCGGCGGCTTCATCTCGATCGCGGTCGCGATCGGCATGTCGGTGTGGCGGGCCCGCGAGGCGAAGAACGCAGAGACCTTCGGCTCGGCGCGTTGGGCACATGAAGACGAGGTGCGCGGCGCCGGTCTGCTCGGCGAGGACGGCGTGGTGCTCGGCAAGTACGACCGCGCCTATCTCCGGCATGACGGCCCCGAGCATGTCCTGTGCTTCGCGCCGACCCGCTCCGGCAAGGGCGTCGGCCTGGTCGTGCCGTCGCTGCTGACCTGGCCGGGTTCGGCGATCGTTCACGACATCAAGGGCGAGAACTGGACGCTGACGGCCGGGTTCCGCGCCCGCCATGGCCGCGTGCTGCTTTTCGACCCGACCAACGCGAAGTCGGCCGCCTACAATCCGTTGCTCGAGGTGCGCCGCGGCGAATGGGAGGTCCGCGACGTGCAGAACATCGCCGACATCCTGGTCGATCCGGAGGGCAGCCTCGAAAAGCGGAACCACTGGGAGAAGACCAGCCACGCGCTCCTCGTGGGTGCAATCCTGCATGTCCTCTACGCCGAGGAGGACAAGACGCTCGCCGGCGTCGCCGCCTTCCTCTCCGATCCGAAGCGGCCGATCGAATCCACCTTGGCGGCGATGATGAAGACCGCCCATCTCGGGGAGACCGGTCCGCACCCGGTGATCGCGTCGGCCGCGCGCGAGCTGCTGAACAAGTCCGACAACGAACGCTCCGGCGTGCTTTCGACCGCCATGTCCTTCCTCGGCCTCTATCGCGATCCCGTTGTTGCCGAGGTGACGCGCCGCTGCGACTGGCGCATCGCCGACATTGTCGGCGCCAAACAGCCGGCCAGCCTTTACCTGGTCGTGCCGCCGTCGGACATTGCCCGGACCAAGCCGCTCATTCGCCTCATCCTCAACCAGATCGGCCGGCGTCTGACCGAGGATCTCAAGGCCAAGGGCAACCGGCATCGGCTGCTGCTGATGCTCGACGAGTTCCCGGCGCTCGGCCGGCTCGACTTCTTCGAATCCGCGCTCGCCTTCATGGCAGGCTATGGGTTGAAGGCGTTCCTGATCGCGCAGTCGCTGAACCAGATCGAGAAGGCCTACGGGCCGAACAACTCGATCCTCGACAACTGCCATGTCCGCGTCAGTTTCGCGACCAACGACGAACGGACTGCCAAGCGCGTCTCGGATGCGCTCGGCACCGCAACCGAGATGCGCGCCATGCGCAACTATGCCGGCCATCGTCTCTCGCCCTGGCTCGGCCACCTGATGGTGTCCCGCTCAGAGACCGCCAGGCCGCTGCTCACCCCGGGCGAGATCATGCAGCTCCCACCCGCCGACGAGATCGTCATGGTGGCGGGCACGCCGCCGATCCGCGCAAAGAAGGCCCGCTATTACGAGGATAGCCGCTTCAAGGATCGGATCATGGTGCCGCCGCCGCTCACAAGGCCGACGCAGCCTGGAACGGACGACTGGAGCCGGCTGCCACTTCCAGCCCGGCCGGCGGGCGTGGTGTCGGCCGGTGCGGCGATCGCCGAGGACGCCGGCGACGAAGATCCGACTGGATCGGAGCGGCGTCACCAGCCGGAGCTGGAGCGCGCCGCGCCGGTCGAGAAGAAGGCGCCGATCGAGAACGAGTTCGACGGCGGCTTCGACGACGAGGCCGATGACGACACGGCCCGGATCAGCCGCGCCAACCAGATCATGCAGGGCGTGGCGCGTCAGGTCTCGCTCGACCCGAACGACGGCATGGAGCTGTGAGGCGCCCATGGCCAATCCATCGAAGAAACAGCGCCTGTCGGTCTATCTCGAACCGGAGGTGATGAAGGCGCTCGCAGCCCATGCGGCCCGGCGCGATCAGTCGCGCTCGCTCATCGCCGAGGCGGCGATCGCATCCTTCCTGTCGCCGGACGCCGCCGAGCGCCAGGAGGCGGCCACGACCAAGCGCCTCGACCAGCTCGACCGTCGGATGACCCGTATGGAGCGCGACGTCGGCATCTCGATCGAGATGCTCGCCGTCTTTGTGCGGTTCTGGCTGACCACCAACCCGCCGCTGCCCGAGCCGGCGCAGGCCGCCGCCCGAGCCCAGGCGGGTGAGCGTTACGACGCGTTCGTCGCAGCGCTCGGCCGCAGACTCGCCAGGGGTCCGAAGCTCCGGCAGGAGATTTCCGAGGACATAGATCCCGCGCGCGACGCGCAATAAGCAGCGATTACGGCAACTCAAGTACTCGGCGATTCCGCCGAACGCCTGTCTTTGTACGCCACGGTACGACAAGCAAAACAACCTGTTGCCGCAGGCCGATTTCAGGTTCTCTTAATCATCCCCGATCCAGGGGCGGCCTGACGCGGTCCCGCACAGAACGGGGACAACGTGGCCGGTTCTTCCGAAAAATCTGAGGCGATACTTCGCGGGGCCCGCATGCTGCGGACCGCCCTCGGCCCTGCGATCGCCGGATTCCTCGGGGACGCCAGCGTAGTCGAGGTGATGCTCAACCCCGACGGCCGTCTCTGGATCGACCGGCTCTCGGAAGGTTTGTCGGACACGGGCGAGCGGCTCTCGGCGGCCGACGGCGAGCGCATCGTGCGCTTGGTCGCCCACCATGTCGGCGCCGAGGTCCATGCCGGCAATCCGCGCGTCTCCGCCGAGCTGCCGGAAACGGGAGAGCGGTTCGAGGGCCTGCTGCCGCCCGTAGTGGCGGCGCCGGCCTTCGCGATCCGCAAGCCGGCGGTCGCCGTCTTCACGCTGCAGGACTATGTCGCCGCCGGCATCATGACCGCCGAGCAGGCGGAGATCCTGCGCCAGGCCGTCGCCGATCGCCGCAACATCCTCGTGGCCGGCGGCACCTCGACCGGCAAGACGACGCTCACCAACGCGCTGCTCGCCGAGGTGTCAAAGACCTCTGACCGCGTGGTGCTGATCGAGGACACCCGCGAGCTGCAATGCGCCGCGCCGAACCTGGTCGCCATGCGCACGAAGGATGGCGTCGCGACCCTTTCCGATCTCGTCCGCTCCTCGTTGCGTCTGCGACCCGACCGCATCCCGATCGGCGAGGTGCGCGGCGCCGAGGCACTCGACCTGCTCAAGGCCTGGGGCACCGGCCACCCCGGCGGGATCGGCACCATCCACGCGGGGACGGCGCTCGGCGCTCTGCGCCGCCTCGAGCAGCTCATCCAGGAAGCCGTCGTCACCGTCCCGCGCGCGCTGATCGCCGAGACGATCAATGTCGTCGCGGTCCTTTCGGGGCGCGGCTCGACCCGGCGCCTGGCCGAACTCGGTCGCGTCGAAGGGCTCAGCCCCGACGGCGACTACCGCGTGCGCCCCGCAACCCAGTCCACCCCCCTGTCTTCAGCCCAGCCCCCCGAAGGAGAACCCGCATGATCCGCCGTGCCCTGCATTTTCGCCGCCATGTCGCGACAACCGCATCCGTCCTCCTGGTCAGTGTCCTGCTGGCCCCGGCCGCCCACGCTTCCGGCTCCTCGATGCCGTGGGAGGCCCCGCTGCAATCGATCCTCGAATCCATCGAGGGGCCGGTCGCGAAGATCATCGCGGTGATCATCATCATCGTCACCGGCCTGACGCTCGCCTTCGGCGACACCTCGGGCGGCTTCCGCCGCCTGATCCAGATCGTCTTCGGCCTGTCGATCGCCTTCGCCGCGTCGAGCTTCTTCCTGTCGTTCTTCTCGTTCGGCGGTGGAGCGCTCGTCTGATGGCGGGCCTGATTGAGAGCGGCGGCGACGTGCCCGGCTACACCGTCCCGGTCCACCGAGCACTGACCGAGCACATCCTGCTCGGCGGCGCACCTCGCGCCATCGCCATCCTTAACGGCACACTCGCCGCCGCTCTCGGTCTCGGTCTTCGCCTCTGGCTGGTCGGCCTCGGCCTCTGGGCCATCGGCCATTTCGCCGCCGTGTGGGCGGCCAAGCGCGACCCGCAATTCGTCGACGTCGGTCGCCGGCATCTCCGCATCCCCGGTCACCTGAACGTCTGAGGCGCGCCATGATGAACCTCGCCGAATATCGCCGCACCTCAACCCGCCTCGCGGATTTCCTGCCCTGGGCGGCGCTGGTCGCGCCCGGCGTCGTCCTCAACAAGGACGGCTCGTTTCAGCGCAGCGCGCGCTTCCGCGGACCTGATCTCGATTCCGCCGTACAGGCCGAGCTCGTCGCGGTCGCGGGCCGCCTCAACAGCGCCTTCCGCCGTCTCGGCAGCGGCTGGGCGATCTTCGTCGAGGCGCAGCGCCATGCCGTTGGCGCCTATCCGGCGAGCCGTTTTCCCGACGCCGCCTCGGCCATGGTCGATGCCGAGCGCAAGGCCGACTTCGAAGAGGACGCCGTCCATTACGAGTCGAGCTACTTCCTGACCTTCACCTTCCTGCCGCCGGCTGAGGATGCCGCGCGCGCCGAGAGCTGGCTTTACGAAGGCAAGGCCGAGCGCGGTGTCGACGCCTGGGAGGCGCTGCGCGGCTTCGTTGACCGCACCGATCGCATCCTGCAGCTCGTCGAAGCCTTCATGCCGGAATGCGCGTGGCTCGATGATGTTGAGACGCTCACCTATCTGCACTCGACCGTCTCGACGAAGCGCTACCGCGTGCGCGTTCCCGAGACGCCGATGTATCTCGACGCGCTGGTCGCCGATCAGCCGTTCACCGGCGGGCTGGAGCCGCGCCTTGCCGGCGCGCATCTGCGCATCCTGACGATCGTCGGATTTCCGACCGCGACGACGCCCGGCATTCTCGACGACCTCAACCGGCTCGCCTTTCCGTATCGCTGGTCCACACGGGCGATACTGCTCGACAAGACCGACGCCACCAAGCTGGTGACCAAAATCCGACGGCAATGGTTTTCCAAGCGCAAGTCGATCGCCGCGATCCTCAAAGAGGTGATGACCAACGAGGCGAGCGCCCTGGTCGACACCGACGCCGCCAACAAGGCCGCCGATGCCGACCTCGCGCTGCAGGAACTCGGCGCCGACTATGCTGGTCAAGCCTATGTCACCGCCACGATCGCCGTCTGGGACAATGATCCCCGCGTCGCGTCCGAAAAGCTCCGTCTCGTCGAGAAGGTGATTCAGGGCCGCGACTTCACCGCGATGCCCGAGACGATCAACGCGGCCGACGCCTGGCTCGGCTCGCTGCCTGGCCACGTCTACGCCAACGTCCGTCAGCCGCCGATCTCGACGCTCAATCTCGCCCACATGATCCCCCTGAGCGCCGTGTGGGCGGGGCCGGAACGGGATGAGCACTTTGGTGCGCCCCCCTTGCTGTACGGCAAGACCGAAGGGTCCACCCCGTTCCGGTTCTCCATTCATGTCGGCGACGTCGGCCACACGCTGGTGGTCGGCCCGACCGGTGCGGGTAAGTCGGTGCTGCTGGCGCTGATGGCGCTGCAGTTCCGCCGCTACGCCGGGTCGCAGGTGTTCGCCTTCGACTTCGGCGGCTCGATCCGCGCCGCCGCCATCGCCATGGGCGGCGACTGGCACGATCTCGGAGGCGGCCTGACAGAGGGTTCGGCCGACAGCGTCGCGCTTCAACCGCTCTCTCGGATCGACGAGGCGGCCGAACGTGCCTGGGCCGCCGACTGGATCGTCGCGATCCTGATGCGCGAGATCATCCAGGTCACACCCGAGGTCAAGGAGCTGATCTGGACGGCGCTGTCATCGCTCGCCAGCGCGCCTCCGGCCGAGCGTACGATGACCGGCCTGTCGGTGTTGCTTCAGTCGAGCGACCTGAAGCAGGCGCTGCGCCCCTATTGCGTCGGCGGGCCCTATGGCCGGCTGCTCGACGCCGAAAACGAGCATCTCGGCGTCGCCACCGTTCAGGCCTTCGAAACGGAAGGCTTGATCGGGACGGCCGCGGCGCCGGCGGTGCTGTCCTATCTCTTCCACCGTATCGAGGACCGGCTCAACGGCGAGCCGACCCTCATCATCGTCGATGAAGGCTGGCTTGCTCTCGACGACGAAGGCTTCGCCGGCCAGCTCCGCGAATGGCTGAAGACGCTGCGCAAGAAAAACGCCAGCGTCATTTTCGCCACGCAGTCGCTCTCCGACATCGACGGCTCGGCGATCGCGCCCGCCATCATCGAGAGCTGCCAGACCCGCCTCCTGCTGCCGAACGAACGAGCGATCGAGCCGCAGATCACCGCGATCTACCGGCGCTTCGGGCTCAACGACAGGCAGATCGAGATCCTCGC
Source organism: Hyphomicrobiales bacterium (assembly GCA_900471515.1). Lineage (GTDB taxonomy): Bacteria > Pseudomonadota > Alphaproteobacteria > Rhizobiales > Rhizobiaceae > Rhizobium. The sequence goes on from UCFC01000018.1 coordinate 210,354, forward strand.
CAGGGCCATGCCCAAGCGGGATTATTACTGCCAGAGCCGCCGCGGGAACCGGCTGTTCGAGCTGGGCCTCGCCGACGTCGCGCTCGCGCTCTGCGCGGCATCCGCCAAGACCGACCAGGCCGCCATCGACCGGATCGTCGCCGAGCACGGCCGCGAGGGCTTCCTCGCGGCGTGGCTGCGCCATCGCGGCGTCGATTGGGCCGCCGACCTCATTCCCAACCTCACCAACCTGGAGAGCCAGCCGTGAAACTGCGTGTCCCTCGCGCGGCGCTCGCCGCCGCCATCCTCGCCGCACCGCTGTCAGTGTCGCCGGTGCTGATGGCGCCGGCCTCAGCCCAATGGATCGTCTACGATCCCACCAACTACGCCCAGAACCTGCTGTCGGCGACCCGCGCCCTGCAGCAGATCAACAACCAGATCACATCGCTGCAGAACCAAGCGCAGTCCCTGATCAATCAGGCGCGCAATCTCGCGAGCCTGCCGTATTCGTCGCTCCAGCAGCTTCAGCAGTCGGTTCAGCGGACCCAGCAGCTCCTCGGCGAGGCCCAACGCATCGCCTACAATGTCCAGAACATCGACCAGGCCTTCCGCGCGAACTACGGGGCCGGAAGCGCCTCGATGAGTGCGTCCGATCAGCAACTCGTCGCCCAAGCGAAGGAACGCTGGAACAACACGGTCTCGGGCCTGCAGGACGCGATGCGCGTCCAGGCCGGCGTCGTCGGCAACATCGACACCAACCGCACGCAGATGTCGGCGCTGGTCGGCCAGAGCCAGGGCGCGACCGGCGCCTTGCAGGCGACCCAGGCCGGCAACCAGCTTCTCGCGCTCCAGGCCCAGCAGCTCGCCGATCTCACCGCCGTCGTCTCCGCCAACGGCCGGGCCCAGGCGCTTGCCGAGGCCGAGCGGTCGGCCGCCGCCGAACAGGGGCGCGAGCAGCGTCGCCGCTTCCTGACCCCCGGCGTCGGCTACCAGGCCGGCAACGCGCAGATGTTCCCAGGCAGCAACTGAGGGCACGGCGATGGACGGAAAACTGCTCGCGCGCATCGGCGCCATCGGCTTCGTGACCTTCGCGATCACGGCGACGGCCATCGAACTCTCCCGCAAGGATGAACCGCCGCTCTATCGCAATCTCGCCGCGGCGACCGAGACGAGTATCGACCCGCTCCAAACCGAGCTGCGGCGCTGCCAGCAGCTCGGCGAAGCCGGCACCCATGATCCCGCCTGCCTACAGGCCTGGGCAGACAACCGCGACCGTTTCCTGAAACCCTCGCAAACCTTGCAGCCGCAGCCTGCGCCGCAAGCGCCGGGTCCGCAGGGGCAGCCGCAGAACCCTCCGGCCGCGCGCGACCCCGCTGTCAACGAGACCGCGCCGGCGATCGCCTCCCATACGAACGAGGCGCGTTGAGACCATGGGCGGCACCGGCGTCATCGACCATTTCCTGGAGGTCTTTACCCGCTACATCGATAGCGGCTTTGGTCTGCTCAGCGGCGAAGTGGCCTTCATCGCCACCACGCTGATCGTGATCGACGTGACGCTGGCCGCCCTGTTCTGGAGCTGGGGCGCCGACGACGACATCATGGCGCGCCTGGTCAAGAAGACTCTGTTCGTCGGCGTGTTCGCCTACCTGATCGGCAACTGGAACAACCTGGCGCGGATCATCTTCGAGAGCTTCGCCGGGCTCGGGCTGAAGGCGTCCGGCACCGGCTTCACCGTCGCCGACATGATGCGTCCCGGCCGCGTCGCGCAGACAGGCCTCGATGCCGGCCGGCCGCTGCTCGATTCCATATCCGATCTCATGGGTTACTGGAGCTTCTTCGAGAACTTCATTCAGATCGCGGTGATGCTGCTCGCCTGGGCACTGGTGCTGCTCGCCTTCTTCATCCTCGCGATCCAGCTCTTCGTCACGCTGATCGAATTTAAGCTGACGACGCTCGCGGGCTTTGTGCTCATTCCCTTCGGTCTTTTCGGCAAGAGCGCTTTCATGGCCGAGCGTGTGCTCGGCAACGTCATCTCCTCCGGCATCAAGGTACTGGTCCTCGGTGTCATCATCGGCATCGGCTCGAGCCTCTTCTCCGAGTTCACCGCCGGCTTCGGTGGTCGCACGCCGACCATCGACGAGGCGATGGCGATCGTGCTCGCAGCCCTGACGCTGCTCGGCCTCGGCATCTTCGGTCCCGGCATCGCGAATGGCCTCGTCTCCGGCGGCCCCCAGCTCGGCGCAGGCGCCGCCGTCGGCTCAGGGCTCGCTGCGGGCGGCATGGTCGCAGCCGGCGCCGCCACGGTCGGCGCGGTTGCCTCTGGCGGCGCGGCGCTCGCAGGCGGTGCAGCCGCGGCGGCACGCGGCGGCGCTGCTCTCGCAGGCGGCGCATCGACCGCATACAGCCTCGGCGCCGCAGGGCAGACAGGTGCCTCGGGTATGGCCAGCGGCTTGGGCGGAGTCGCCCGGGCCGCTGGTTCCGCCGCCACATCGCCGCTTCGTCGTGCCGCCGAACGCGCGTCGGCCAGCATGCGCTCCAGCTTTTCGGGCGGAGCCCGCGCCGCCTTCGAGGCGACCGGCGGCTCGTCGACCATGGGCACCGTCGGCGAAGCGGCAAATGACGCTGCGCCGAGGTCCACCGCAAGCAGCGGCGATCAACCGCCGGCCTGGGCCCGCCGCATGAAGCGCTCCCAACAGATGAGCCACGCCGTCTCGACCACCGTCCATGCCGTGCGCAGCGGCGACAGCCACAGCGGCGGCTCCTCCATCAACCTATCCGAAGGCGACCGCTGATGTTCCGACGACCCTCGACCCGCTATGGAAAAGCTCCCGAACCCGAAACGCCGTATCAGCGCGCCGCGCAGGTCTGGGATGACCGCATCGGCTCGGCCCGGGTCCAGGCGCGCAACTGGCGCTACATGGCCTTCGGGTCCCTCTTCCTGTCGGCGGGGTTCGCGGCGGCGCTGGTCTGGCAGTCGGCGCGCGGCACTGTCGTTCCCTGGGTCGTTCAGACGGATCGGCTCGGCCAGGCGCAGGCGATCGCCCCGGCGACGCCCGACTATCAGCCGACCGACCCGCAGATCGCATTCCACCTCGCACGCTTCATCGAGCAGGTCCGCTCGATCCCGGCGGACGCGATCATCGTCCGGCAGAACTGGCTGCGCGCCTATGACTTCACGACAGACCGCGGAGCCGCCGCGCTCAACGACTACGCGCGCTCGAACGATCCCTTCACCAAGGTGAGCCGCCAGCAGATCGCCGTAGACGTCTCAAGCGTGATCCGCGCATCGCCCGACAGCTTCCGGGTCGCCTGGACCGAGCGGCGCTACGAGAACGGCCAGCTCGCCGACACGACCCGATGGACGGCGATCCTCACCATCGTCGTCCAGATTCCGCGCAACGCCGACCGGCTGCGCGCCAATCCGCTGGGGATCTACGTCAACGCAATTTCATGGTCACGGGAGCTGGGGCAATGACGATGCCGATTTTCCGTAAAGCCGGAGAACCGGCTTTCCGCACTCACACATTGGCGGCTTTGCTGCTTTCCGCCACGGCGCTTGCCGGCTGCGCAACGACGCAGAGGCCGCCCGAGATCAGCTACGACGACGCGCCCGCCGCCGTGCAGACCGTCGATCCGCCGGCGCCGGTCAGCGTGGTCGAACTGCCGAGACCGCTTCCGCTGCCCGGACAGATGAAGCCGGTCGAGGAAGCGCGGCGAGCGCCCGAACCCGCCGATCCGACGGCACGCGTCAACCAGGCCAATGCCGCCGCCCGCATCCAGCCGGTGCGCGACGGCTTCATCAATTCCATGCAGGTCTATCCCTTCACCCAAGGAGCGCTCTATCAGGTCTACACCGCCGTCGGGCAGATAACCGACATCGCGCTCCAGCCGGGCGAGCAGCTCGTCGGCTCCGGGCCGGTGGCGGCCGGCGATACGGTCCGCTGGATCATCGGCGACACGCAAAGCGGTTCCGGAGCGACTCTGCAGGTCCACATCCTGGTGAAGCCCACCCGCGCCGATCTGATGACCAATCTCGTCATCAACACCAATCTGCGCACCTATCACATGGAGCTGCGCTCGACCGAGCGTACCTATATGGCCTCGGTCTCCTGGCAATATCCGCAGGACCAGCTCATCGCGCTGCGTCGCCAGAACGCCGAAGCGCAGGCGACCCAGCCGGTCGCGACCGGCGTCGATCTCTCGCGCATCAATTTCCGCTACGAGGTGACGGGCGATCGCGCCGCGTGGCGTCCGCTGCGCGCCTATGACGACGGCCGGCAGGTCTTCATCGAATTCCCGAGGGGCATCGGTCAGGGTGAAATGCCGCCGCTCTTCGTTGTCGGCGCCAAAGGCAACACCTCCGAACTCGTCAACTATCGGGTCCGCAACAACTACATGATCGTCGATCGGCTCTTTGCGGCCGCGGAGCTGCGCTTCGGCTCCGGCGACAATCAGAAGCGCGTCCGGGTCACCCGCACCGACGGGAGGCCCGCGTCGTGAGCGATGACCGGAACGAGGAAGAGGAAGCCGGCGCGCCTCTGACGGGATCGGCGCCGGAGGCGGCCGCCCCGATGCGGCTGCGCGCCGAGGCCCCGCGTGTCACGCGGCTGTCGCGCAAGGTTCTCGCCGGGCTCGGCCTGGTGGCGAGCCTGGGCCTCGGCGGCGCGCTGGTCTACGCGCTCCAGACCCGCAACGGCGGGCGGCCGCCCGAGGAACTCTATTCGACCGACAATCGCTCGACGGCGGACGGCCTTCAGGGTCTGCCGCGGGACTATACCGGCGTGCCGCAGCTCGGGCCGCCATTGCCCGGCGATCTCGGCCGGCCGATCGTCAGCGCGCAGAACCGCGGCCAGCCCGTGCCGACGCCCGGCGTCGGGCCTGTACAGCCCGGCATCAGCCCGGAGGAGCAGCGCCGCCTACAGGAGATCGAAACGGCGCGGACTAGCCGGCTGTTTGCGGCCTCGGAAGCGCGCATCACGACGCCGGCGACGACGAGCACGCAGACGCTGGCGCAGCCCGATCTAACGAGCCTTGGCCTCGCGCCGCCGGCGGCGACGCCAACGGCTCAGGAGCGGCAACAGGCATTCCTCAATGCGCCAGTCGATCGGCGCACTGTCGCTGCCGATCGTGTTGCAGCGCCGGCATCGCCGAACATCCTTCAGGCGGGCGCAGTCATCTCGGCGGCGCTGATCACGGGCATCCGTTCGGACCTGCCGGGTCAGATCACCGCGCAGGTCACCGAGAACATCTACGACAGCCCGACCGGCCGCATCCTTCTCGTCCCGCAGGGCACGCGCGTCATCGGCCAGTACGACAACAACGTCCAGTTCGGGCAGAGCCGTGTACTGCTGGTCTGGAACCGCCTGATCTTCCCGAATGGCCGCAGCATTCTGCTGGAGCGGCAGCCTGGCGCCGACGCCGAGGGCTATGCCGGCCTGCAGGACGGCGTCGACTATCACTGGTGGGATCTGGCTAAGGCCGCTGGCCTCTCAACGCTGCTCAGCGTCGGCGCCGAACTCGCCACCAATGACGACGACCGGCTGATCCAGGCGATCCGCAACGGCGGCCAGGACACGATCAACGACGCTGGCCAGCAGATCATCCGCCGCCAGCTCACGATCGCGCCGACGCTGATGATCCGACCGGGTTTCCCCGTCCGTGTCATCGTCACCCACGATCTGGTGCTTGAACCTTACGGAAACTGAAATGACCAAGCTCAAGCTCGGCGCTATCGCCAATGACAAGCCCATCAAGGTGACGGTCGAGCTACCGGCGCCGCTGCACCGGGATCTCGTCGCCTACGCGGAGGCCTTGGCCCGCGAGACGGGACAACCGGTCTCCGATCCAGCGAAGCTCATCGTGCCGATGGTTCAGCGCTTCATCGCCACGGATCGTGGCTTCGCTCGTGCACGCCGGAGTCCGTCAACGTCGGCGTCGAATACGCCGTAGCGAGGACTTGCTGCTTGCTCACCTCGGCCACCAGCGCGCATCTACGCGATGCAACTGGTCTTGGCGAATTAAGCCCTTGTTTGGGGCTATGGCGTAGAATCGTGCGCGGTCGTCAGCGCAGAGTTCGCCGTTTGTTCCTACTCGCGGGAGGCGCTATGCTGCAGGGCGCCTGAGGGGCCGGAAGAAGGCACGCACGTCCTCAGCAAGCAGTTCGGGCACCTCCCATGCGGCGAAGTGCCCGCCACGCGGGAGCTCCGTCCAATGAACGACATTGAACGCGCGTTCCACCCACTCGCGAGGCGGCATCGGAATCTCTGCGGGCAGCTTGACCACACCTGTAGGCGGCTCGACTTTCTGTCCCGCGGCGAGATGGAACGGGCGCTCTCGCGCCTCGCTATAGAAGCGCATTGCGGAGTGAGCGGTCCCGGTCAGCCAATAGAGCATGATATCTGTGATCATTTCGTCCTTGGTGACAGCGTCGTCCGGTTCGCCCCGGTTGTCGGTCCAGCTACGAAACTTTTCGACGTACCAGGCCGCGAGTCCGACCGGCGAGTCGGATAGCGCATATGCGACCGTCAGCGGCTTAGTGGCCTGTATAGCGAAGTAGGCCGCTTCCGCCTCGGCCCATTGCGCCGCTTTCACGAGATAGGCATTTTCTGCTGCCGACAGCGGCCTGTCGCTTTCACGCAAGTCAGGCCTGAAGCGCGCCGAGAGGTAGTTCAGATGGACGCCCACGACCCGGTCGGGATGGCGCAGGCCGGTGACCGCGCTAATCCAAGACCCCCAGTCGCCGCCCTGAACACCAAATCGCTCGTAGCCAAGCATCCCCATCAACTCGGCCCAAAGGTCCGCGACCGCAAAGAAGTTCATGCCGCGCTTTTCTGGGCGGCTCGAAAAGCCGTAGCCGGGAATGGAAGGAGCGATAACCGTGAACGCATCCTCCGCCTTTCCGCCGTGCGCGACGGGATCGGTAAGCATAGGAATGATCTTCAGCATCTCAACGAAGCTGCCTGGCCATCCATGTGTGATCACGAGCGGTACCGGGTTAAGCCCCTTGCCGACTTGATGAATAAAATGAATTCGGTTCCCGCCAATATCGGCGACAAAATTGGGGAAACTATTGATTCGCCGCTCCTGTTCACGCCAGTCGAATCGGTTGAGCCAGTGATCAACAAAGCTCTGCATGTAGGAAACTGGCGGACCATACTGCCAAGCATTCGCCGCCACCTCATCTGGCCAGACGGTGCGCGCAAGACGCTCCCTCAAGTCCTCGAGCGCCCGATCATCCGCATAAAACTGGAAAGGCTTGGGCCCTGCTGTAGTCATGAAGACACTCGCTCCTTTCTCCGAGCAAGAACAATGGGCGTTGACTTAATCCTGCGGAAAGTCCGTGCTTAGCGTCAGGTCTTTCCAGTCATCGAAGTTCTTCCGCAGTGCATCGAGGTGAGAAAGGGCGAGTTGATAGGCATCAGAACCCAACAGCAGCCGTAGCGGCGGCTCCGAAGAATCGACGGCCGTGATGATAGCGGCGGCACCACGGACGGGATCGCCGGCCTGCTTGCCCGAATATTCCTGCGCTGCCTTGATCCGAGCACCAGCGGTCTCCGCGTAATCATCGATCCTCGTTTTCGACGTGACCATCGAGCGGCCGGCCCAATCGGTCCGGAAGCGACCGGGCTCAACGATCGTGACCTTGATTCCGAGCGGGGCCACCTCCATCGCTAGCGATTCCGAGAAGCCCTCGACGGCGAATTTGCTGGCGTGATAGTAGCCCGTCGCCGGGTATGCCATCAGGCCGCCGAGCGACGACACATTGACAATGTGGCCACTGCGGCGAGCGCGCATGCCTGGCAAGACCTTCCTGGTCAACGAATAAAGGCCGAATACGTTGGTCTCGAATTGGCGTCGGATTTCCGCATCCTCTCCTTCCTCGATGGCGGAGAAGTAACCGTAGCCAGCGTTGTTCACGAGCACATCGATACGACCGAAATGCGCCTCAGCGTTGCTGACCGCTCTCGTAATCGCTGCCTCGTGCGTGACATCGAGGGGAAGCACTATGGCCTTGTCGCCGTGCTTTGCGGCGAGTTCCTCTAGCCGCGACGGCATTCGTGCCGTCAACACGGCACGGTCACCGCGCTTCAGAACCTGCTGAGCAAGCTCACGACCAAAGCCCGTCGAGCATCCAGTGATGAACCAAATCTTCTCCGACACGGGGAGCGTCCTTTCCGATTAAGCACACGTCAGCCGCCTTCGAACGCACTCGGCATATGGCGGTGATTGGCTGGGCCAGCGGGATGCCAGCTCCTCACAACAGAAACTTGGCAATCTCCGCTGGTTGAAACTACGGAAATTATGCCAATATTTTGCACGATCCTACCAAATGCGGCTGAGAAGCGACCCATAGCGCTGCGCCTGCCTGCAACATCGAACGAAAGGAGGCGAATGATGCGCGATTTGCTTGGAACCATGTGCAACGTAGTGGAGCGGCATGCGAACCAACCGCACCAGTCAACCGTTATCCCTGGTCTGACCCTCTACCAGATGACGACAAACGTGCATTCATTGCATGCCCTCTACAACCCTCGCGTTTGCATTATCTTGCGAGGCAGAAAAACCGTCAGCCTGGGAGATGCGTCTTTCACTGCCGACTCATCGACCTTCCTGCTGGCTACCGTCGACCTTCCAGTGACGTCCCGGGTTGTCCTGGCGGAGGACGGTCGCTCGCATCTTGCCCTGACTCTCGATCTCGACCGAGCGCTGCTGGCGGAAGTGCTTCAGCGCTTTCAGATACGCTCGACGGCGTTGGCCCCACCGGCAGGCCTAGCCGCCGCGCCGATGCAGCCGGCACTCCTCGAACCATTCGGACGGCTGGTGGACCTGCTTGATTGTCCGAAAGATATCGAGTTCGTTCGGCCGCTGATATTGCAGGAGATCCACTATCGGCTCCTGAGCAGCGGTCTGGTGGGCAACCTAGTACAGTTTGCTATGAGCGGTTCGCACCTTTGGCAGATCAGCAAGGCTACCGCCTGGATCAAGGCGAACTACAAGGAGCAAATGACCATTGAAGCGCTCGCAGACCTTGCGGGAATGAGCGTCACGTCTTTCCATCGCCACTTCAAGGCAGTGACGCTCATGACCCCAATCCAGTATCGGACGCAGATCCGGTTACAGGAGGCACGACGGCTTCTGATCTCTGACCGCCTCCCGGCCGGCGTGGCCGGGATGGCAGTCGGCTACGATAGCCAATCGCAATTCAGCCGCGACTATAAACGAATGTTCGGCGCGCCGCCTGTGGCCGACACATCGACGGTGCTTGGCATCACGGGCACGGCCGACAGCGAACCGATGTTGGCGAATTGAGGTCGCCTGCCGTCTACGCGGACGAATAAGCGTGTGAGTGCCTGTGACGAACTGAGACAAGTGCATGGCAGCGCTCAGGCTGCACCTTGCAACTCGGAACCGCACGCTTCGCGACAGGCTTCGGTATCGGCCTGGCCGAGGTCGACGGACGGGCCTTGCCAGCGAGGATGAAGTAGACCCACCCGATCTCCTGAGATGACGCCGCTTTCACCGGCAGAGAATCCAAATTTCTTCAGGCTGGCGTCTATACTAGCCGTCCTGTCCACATTTTAGAACTTCCGCGGCAAGGCCGCGCCCGTTAACTGAACGAGCAAGCACAAGGCTACCGATCATTAAGACAATATCTCGAATTGCCTGGCCCCTGGCGTCGGCAGTAAATCATCGGCTCCGATTCCCAAGCCGAGGGCTGTGCTCACATTGACAAAGGCCATGATGGAACCACCATCCGCGCCAGCCTGCTTCGGTATTTTCTGCCGATCACCCCGCCGAAGACCAATTTGCGCGAACCCGCCGCCTGCGACTTACGTTGATGCCGGGACCGTAGTCGCATCGAGCACGTCCCCGGCTACCTCGAGCATCAGCGTCGCGTTTCCAGCCTTCTCAATCTCGCTGCCATCCGCAGATGGCAACCGAGCCGATAGAACCTGGGTCAATTCTCACCCGCGATGAACCCAACAGCGAGCGCAATAACGTTCGGGTCATGCAAGATCCGACCATGCCCGAGACCATCTACTTGCTTGAAGATCGCATCAGGCCAACGCGAAGCGGTCTCACGCGAATCGGCGATCGAAACGATTCGATCGTCGCCTGAATGGACTAGCATCGCTTTTTGTGGCAATCGCGCGACCAATGCGGGCACATCCACTTCTTGCAGGCCGGCGCCGAGATCGGCCAATACCTGCTCCATGGCCGCCCAGTCCTGTTCATCAAGCCCGGCCCTAGCGGCCATTGTCCTCGCCTGATCGCGATAGCGGGCGGGCGCCGAGATCAGAACGACCCTCTCGAGTTCAAGACCATGGGACAGCGCCAGGATTGAAACGGCCGCCCCCATCGAGTGAGCGATGAGGCCGCGGATAGGTCCGCAGACATTCGCCACCGAGCGGACCACCTTTGCCAATTGCGGGATCGTTGCGGTTTCTCCAGACGAGAGACCGTGAGCTGGAAGGTCCAACGTGATGACGCTCATACCCGCCGCCAACAGGGGCGCTAAAAAGCCCAGCATATCACTATGGTCAGCTTGCCAGCCATGAATCAGAAGAACCGCAGGCCCCTGCCCCCAGCGCCAGACCACGACCTTGCCGTCATCGGTGTCGACGACGAACTGGGTGCCATCATCCGGATCACGCGGAGTTCCACGCCTCTTAGAGCGTTGAGGCGTGATGAAAGCATGCGCCAAGGTCACGGGATCGGGCCGACGCAAGTGTTCTGGGTTGAGTGCCATGATGTGTCCGTTACATGATCGCCATGCCACGTGGCCAGCAGTCCGTTTTGTAGTAGAATAAAAGCCACAGCGGACTGGTCTCGAACCTTCGGAGAACATGCCCGCGCGGGGGTGGATTAAACAGTCCGCCTAGGATCGATGATGTTCCGATGAGCTGCTTCCAGCATCATGGCCATCTTGTTGTCTAGGTCCACTCCAACTTCGTCGATACGGGCGTCGCCGATGCTGCCGAATAATGCGGATGGCTGGTCATATTCCACAATGGCGTTGCCGGCCGCGTCGGCATGCACGAGCACGCGTAGCGGCGCGTAGAGACCCGCACGGATGTTATAGCGCATCATGCTGAGCGCGATTAGCGGGTTGCCGATCAGATACTGATGCGCCCTCATCTTCCGGCTTTCGAGGACGAACAAGGCGCCCATCGGGAGCTTGGCGAAGGCCATCAACCCAAACGGCCCGGCCTGGGAAGCAATGACCTTTCGCCCCTCCTCCAAGGTCGAGTTGTCAGTGAGAAGATGCTGATAGGCATTTGGATTGTGGACGCCCAGATGAGCCTCCATCGCCTCGATAAAAATGTCGTATTTGCAACCCGTCTCGACGATGATGTGTTTTACTACGAATTCGTTCGTGGTCATCGAAGCCACTCCTTAAGTTGCGCCCTGCAGCATCTGCCTGCGGGCGATGGCGACCTGAATATTCCCCCGCTCACCGTGATGAGCAGGGAAAACTTTGATCGTCAGATCCACCAAATACCCGACCACTGAGTCGCCCTGAGAATGGTTACCTCGGCTGGACTAGGGGGACGCGCGAACTCACCAACCCAAAGGCGGCAAGCCTTCGCATTGACCTGCGTTAGCTCACCCTCGGACTGCACCATCAGCACGTCGATCTATGATGTAACCCCTGCCGGTTCCAGTTGCAGTTCGCCCCGCCCGAATGAGAAGTTCTCCCGTGGCACCGGGATGATGGCCAAGAAGATGTCGTCAGGGGACAAACCTAGAGCCTCGACAACAAGCCTGTTGACGGCCGCGGCAAGCCTCCGCTTGTTCTCCAAGGGGTGGTGCGGACCTAGCATTACCGACACAAGTATAGCGCTCTCGGTGCGCTGCATGCCCATGTAAGTGGGATGTAGGTATAACTCTCCATCGTTATGCTCGGTGATCGATATGAACCGGTCCTCTTCCGGAAGATTTAGCGCCTGAACCAGCGACGTATTTAGCGCGTCGGCCAACGCACGTTTCTGGTCGATCGTGAATCGACCCCTAGGTACATGAGCATTGAAAACTGGCATAGCTATTACTTCCTTTTTCGTGGGCAAGCGATAAAGGAGTATATACGCCTATTTTTCGCCGCTTCAAGTGCGCCCTTGCCGATACGAGTAGATTCTCCTATTTTCGAAATGAAAATAGATGGGGTAGATATGACAGTCAGGGAGGGTGCGCGTAGCGAAGCACGGCTAGGTGAGGCACTAAGAGAGCTTCTCAGTGCGATGGATGGCCAGTGCAACAGCTCCGCGAGCCGGAGGGCGGCGCGCTACCTCTCGGCGTCATACGACCGCATACTTGCCCCATCAGGCCTGCGGACTACCCAATTTACGATCCTCCGCACGGTTGCGTTAGCAGGGCGCGCTTCGATCTCTGGGCTTGCCAGCTCCATCGCGATGGACCGAACAACTCTAGCAGCCAATCTCAAACCGCTCGAGCGCGACGGTCTTCTGATGGTACGATCAGACGAACGCGACCACCGCTCGCGGATAGTCGAGATCACGGAGCTGGGACTTAGCAAGCTCGAGCAGGCGGTACCGCTATGGCAATCCGCGCAGAGTCAGTTCGAAAGTGTGTTCGGGCCCCAGAAGGCGGCCGACCTCCGTACCACCCTCCGTGCTGTACTCGACACGAACCTCGCCCCTTGGGCCGAGTGAGAAGGCACTGACAGAGGCTTCACCAATGCCCGTCGCGGCTCAACTTGATCGACCATCGCCGCCCTACTGGCCTCCGTCCGACCGAACCACGTATGCCTGCTCGCCGGCAGTTTGTGCGTCCCACCTCACGATCAGTGCATCGCATAGCTCCAGCAACTTCTTCAAAACTGGGTTCCGATTGCTACTCGGCCAGACCATGCTCCACGCAACGCACTCCGAAGCGTCGCCGATCGGGACGAATGTGACGCCAGGATACGACGTTCCTAAGGTGGATTGCGTCGTAAGCGTCAGGCCAAAGCCCTTCGCGACCATATTCAGCAAGTTCTCCCGGCCTACTTTCTGAGTCAGGATTTTTGGACGAAACCCCAAGTCGGAAAGCTGTCTGAGAAGGTAATCTTTGATCTCGGGTCCAGGACCATCGGCACGGACAAGAAAGGTCTCATTCCGTACGTCGACCCACGCCGCATTCGGATGGGTCGCGAGAGCGTGCGTTGACGGCAGCGCAACCAAGATGCGTTCGTCCCACAGGTGCCTCGAATGACACCCGGGAAGCTGCGGATTGCCGAAGATGAAAGCTGCATCCAAACGGCCACTGAGAACACCTGCCGCGTTTGACTGGGAAGACGCCTCCTCAATCTTTATGTCCACATCGGGAAACTGAATACGGAAGCTGCGGAGTAAATTGGCGAGGAACCCGCTAGCAAACGAGGCCATTAAACCGATGCGAAGCTCGCCAAGATTCCCGCGTCGGGCCCGGGTGAGGTCGCTTGCCGCTTGATGCAAATGCTGAGCACCAACTGCGGCATCGCGGATGAATCGCTCGCCAGCGTAGGTCAAACGTACACCGCTTCTACTACGCTCAAACAGCGGAACACCAAGCTGCCGCTCAAGCAACTGGATGCGCCGACTAACGGTCGACTGCGACAGACTAAGAGCGTCAGCCACCCGACGGAAGCTTCCATGCTCCGCAACTAATATCGCATATCTGAGATAGCGGAGGTCGAGAGTGAGATCCGGCAATACACATGCACCCGCAATACCCTTAGTGAGCGCTACAACCCTGGAGAGGGGATGCCGGCAGGGCCGTGAGCTCATCTTGCGGCGCGGCAGCCACAGGGGCCGCCACAACCGTGTCGTTAGCATTCGAGCGCAAGTGCTATCCCCTGACCGCCACCGATGCACAGCGTCACGACGCTACGTTTCAACCCGTCGCGTCGCATGGAGTGCAGCAGCCGTGTCGTCAACACGGCTCCGGTCGCGCCGATAGGGTGGCCATGGGCGATCGCGCCACCCTCGACATTGATGATCTCCGGATCGAGCCCAAGTTCCTGACCGACGGCCAGGGGCACGGCTGCGAAGGCTTCGTTGATCTCGATCCTCTCGATATCACCGAGGCTCCATCCCGCGCGATCCAGGACCTTGCGGACCGCGGGCACAGGCGCGATTCCGAACATGCTGGGCTCGACTGCAGACACGGCATAGGCCCGCAGGCGGCCAGCGACTTCCAAACCAAGCCGGTCTGCCGTAGCGCGACTGGCGACGATCATGGCGGCGGCGCCACTATTCAGCCCCGGTGCGTTTCCGGCAGTAATCGTGCCGCCTTCCCGAAAGGCTGCACGAAGCTTCGCCAGGCCGGCAAAGGTCGTGTCGGGACGCGGCGCCTCGTCGAGGTCGAAGATTTCGATCCCCTTCCTCGTTCCGATCTCCACCGCCACGATCTCGTCCTTGAAATGCCCCGCCGTCTGCGCAGCGGCGAAACGCTGCTGCGAACGCTCGGCAAAGAGATCCTGCGCGTCGCGGGAGAGGTGAGCCTGGGAGACGAGATCTTCCGTGTGCCAGCCTGAGTGCTGGCCCGAAAAGGCGTCGTTGAGACCATCGCGCAGCATACTGTCGTGGATCTCGGCAGGCCCCATGCGGTAGCCCCAGCGGCCATCGCCGAGCAGATAAGGCGCACGGTCCATATTCTCCATGCCGCCGGCGATAGCCAGATCGACATCGCCGGCCAGGATCTGCTGCGCGGCCGACAGGATGGCCTGGGCGCCGGAGCCGCAGACGCGGTTCACGGTCATCGCAGGCACGGACACAGGAAGGCCGCCCTCGATGGCAGCCTGGCGCGCAGGGTTCATCTTGTTGCCAGCCTGAATGACATTGCCGAGAATGACGCTGCCAACCGCATCGGGCGACAGCCCGGTCCGGCGCAAGACCTCACGGATGACGATGGCGCCTAGAGCCGTGGCCGGCGTTCCCTTCAAGGTGCCGTTGAATGTTCCGATAGCGGTACGCACCGGGCTGACGAGAACGATGTCTTCGGACACAAACAATTCCTCCGCGTTGTCAAAATATCGACTGCCGGCGCGGCTCAGCGCTCGGCATCATCCACGGCGACGATCAACTTGCCGAAATTCTTGCCCTCCAGCATTCCGATGAATGCCGCCGGTGCATTGGCGAGGCCGTGGACGTTGTCCTCCCGAAAGCGAACCCGGCCCTCGTCGATCCAGGCGCGGACCTCGTCGAGAAACGTCGGCCGCTGGCCCCAGAACTCACGAACGATAAAGCCGCGTAGGGTCAAGCTGCGCGAAAGCACCGCGCGCATCGTTGCGGGAAGGCGGTCGGCGGCGGCCGCCGACGGCGCATTGTATTCGGCTATCAGGCCGCATAGGGGGACGCGGGCGAACTCGTTCAAAAGCGGCAGGACGGCCTGCCAGACTGCGCCGCCGACAAGTTCGAAATAGACGTCGATCCCGTTCGGGCAGGCAGCGGCCAGATCGTCCGCGAAGGTCGGCGATCGATGATCGATCACAGCATCGAAGCCGAGCGTGTCCAAGGCATAAGCGCATTTGTCCGGACCGCCAGCGATGCCGACAGCCCTCGCGCCCTTGATCCTGGCGATCTGTCCGACGAGCGAGCCCACCGGGCCTGTCGCCGCAGCCACAACGACCGTTTCGCCCGGCTGGGGCTTACCGATCTCCAGAAGCCCGGCATAGGCCGTGAGCCCAGGCATCCCGAGCACACCGAGCGCCGTCGTAATCGGCTCGAACCGTCCGTCGAGCTTGGTCAGTCCGGTGCCATCGGAAATGGTGTGGGTGAGCCAACCCAGGCGCCCGGCGACATTCTCGCCCACTGCAAAGCCAGGGTGCCGCGATTGCACGACACGCGCGATGATCTCGCCTTCCATCACACCACCGACGGGCGTCGGCGGCGAGTAGGACTTCCGATCGTCCATCCGGCCGCGCATATAGGGGTCGAGCGAGAGGTAGCGGGTTTGTAGCAGGATCTCGCCGTCCCCGATTGCAGACAGCGGCAGTCGTTCCAGCCGGACGTCTGTCACGCGGGGAGCCCCTTGCGGCCTCGCTGCCAGAACAATCCGTTCGCTGATCGCTTCACTCATGTCTCGCCTCCAGTCGAAAATCCTGGGGACCAAGAATCCGTCCGTCCTGCGTCGCAAGCTGGAGCTTGGGGAGCGGCTGCCGATTCAGACTGTCGACCATCCTGTATTTCAGCTCGCCAGGCGCGAAGCAGTTCTCTTCGCCCCACTGCCAGAGGGCGACCAGGATCACCCCGAGCTGCTGCCCCTTGGGCGTGAGGACGTACAGATGGCTCAGCGCGGAACTCGGGTCCGGCTCGACCGTGAATATGCCTTCCTCGACGAGCTTTCGGAGGCGGACCGACAGGATGTTCTTCGCCAGGCCGAGATTCTTCTGAAACTCGGAAAACCGTCGACGGCCATTGAAGGCGTCGCGGACGATGAGGAGCGACCACCAATCGCCCACGACTTGGAGGGTGCGCGCGATGCCGCAGCCGGACTTCCCAACGTCGGTTCGCTTGCCCTTCACTTATTTCTCCAGCGTCGCCGCCAATAATGGTTGCAAAGTTAGACCAAATTGAGCTAGCTGTCGATAGGTTTCAAAAATAAACCTTATGCCACGAAGTCGGTGGGATCGGAGGCGCGGAGAATGAGCGATTTACTGGACCTTGCCATCGCAGCGCATGGTGGCTGGGAGCGTTGGCAGCAGCTCAAGGCGCTGAACGCGCATGTCACGATCGGCGGCGGGATCTGGCCCCTCAAGGGATGGCCGGATGTGTTTGCCGACGCGCGTGTCTCGATCGACCCTCATCAGCAGCACATTGAATATGCGCCCTTTGTCGAGGCTGGCCGTCACAGCCTATTTGAGACCGGCAGGACGGCGATTGTGAAGGACAGCGGCGAGCTGATCGAGGAACGGGAAGCGCCGCGTGCCACCTTCGAGGGGCATAGTGTGATGACGCCTTGGGACGCCCATCACCTCATCTATTTTTCCGGCTACGCGATGTGGACCTACCTGACGACGCCGTTCCTCTTCAAGCTCCCGGGCTTCCGGAGCGAGGAGGTCGAGCCTTGGTCGGAAGATGGCGAAACCTGGCGTCGCCTCAAAGTGACGTTTCCCACCGACATTGAGAGCCACTCCACCAAGCAGACTTTCTACTTCAGTGCTGACGGCATCCTGCAGCGCCACGACTATAGCGTCGAGGTCATGGGGGGAACGGCCAGCGCCAACTATGCGACCGAGCCAAAAGAGTTTGGTGGCTTTATCTTTCCGACCAAGCGACGCGTCTATTCGATCGGGCCGGACAACAAGCCGGTGCGTGAACGCGTGTTCGTCGCGATCGACTTCCATACGATCGAGCTCGCCTGAGACGACACTTCCGCCAGTCAACACTGACCACAATACGTGAATGGAGCTTCCGATGGCTGATCTGGAGAAGACCGCCCTGATCGTCGGTGTTGGCGCCACAGCCGGCCTCGGTGCCGCCTATGGGCGTCGATTTGCTGCGGCGGGATATCGTGTGCTGCTTGCGGGGCGGTCAATCGAGAAAGTCGAGGTTGCAGCGCTCGATATACGAGAACGCGGCGGCCAAGCCCGCGCGATCATCGGGGATGGCGGCAATGAAGCGGATGCGAACCGCTTTGCGGCTGCGGCGGAGGATTGGGCGCCTCTCGAAGTCGCGATCCACAATGCCGGCACCAATCGCCGCGACTCCTTTCTGGAACTTGAGGTGGAGAAGCTCGAGCAGCTTTGGCGCGAACATACGCTCGGCGCCTTCTTGACCGGGCGTGAAGCTGCACGACGGATGGTCCCGCGCGGCCAGGGAACCATCTTGTTCACGGGCGCAACCGGCTCGCTGCGCGGCAAAGCACTGTTCGCCGCATTCGCCGCCGCTAAGGCGGGGGTGCGAGCACTCTCCCAGAGCCTGGCGCGTGAGGTCGGTCCAAAAGGCATCCATGTAGCGCATCTGATCATCGATGGCGGCATCAATGGTGACCGGCTCCTGCGGGCAATGCCCAATTTGCGCGAGGAACGGGGTGAGGATGGCCTGCTCCTGCCCGATGACATCGCCGACACCGCCTTCCTTGTGCACCTGCAGAAGCGCTCCGCTTGGACACAGGAGGCGGACCTTCGTCCCTGGTCTGAGGGCTATTGAGCGAGCGGAAGCCACACTGAGAACTTGCCGAACGACGCGCACGTCCATGGCGACAAAGGTCCGATCTAACGATTGAACAAGGAGTACCTCATGACTGAAACAAGCCAAGGCCTGGCGATCATCACTGGCGCCTCAGCCGGTATTGGCGCCGTCTATGCCGACCGCCTTGCCCGGCGCGGCTATGATCTGCTGCTGGTCGCCCGGAACGAGACACGGCTCGCCGCCCTTGCCGAGCGCCTCGAACAGGCCACCGGCCGGTCCGCCGCGATCTTGCGCGCCGACTTGGCGGATGCTGCTCAGGTCGCCGATCTCGCGGAGCGCATCGAGAGTGAGAAAGCCCTCACCTTGCTGGTAAACAATGCCGGCATGGGACTGCATGGCTCGCTCGCCACATCCGACGCCTCGGAAGTGTCGCAGCTTCTCGCTCTCAATGTCGTTGCGCCAACCTTGCTAGCCCGAGCCGCAGTCCGGTCGTTTACCAAGCGCGGGCATGGTGGCATCATCAACCTGTCGTCGGTTCTCGCTCTTGCACCGGAAAGGTTCGAGGGCACCTACAGCGCGAGCAAGGCCTTCATCCTGAACCTGACCCAGGGCCTCGCTCGGGCACTACAGGAAACCGATGTGCGTATTCAGGCTGTGCTGCCCGGCGCGACACGGACCGAAATCTGGGAGCGCGCTGGCAAGGACATCAACTCATTCCCGCCCGAGTGGGTGATGGAGGTCGATGACCTGGTCGACGCTGCCCTCGTGGGCTTCGACGCGGGCGAGATCATCACCATCCCCCCGCTTTCGGACGAAGGCGAGTGGAATGCGCTACAGGCGGCGCGGCAAGCCATGGTGCCAAACCTGTCCCGTCGCGAAGTCGCTGAGCGCTACCGCGTTCCGGCCTGACCCCACGGAGCGTGGGACAACCACGCGCGTTAGCACACCGGCATATTGGGCCGCCGGTCAACCTGCGGCCCAATATGCCCATATAAAAGGAGATGATGCGGGTGGTCGGAATCGAACCGTCACTCCTTTCGGAACCGGATTTTGAAGGGAATCGCGTTTACTGATTGCGCCCCCCTCGTAGCAGCCCCCCACTTTTCGAGCTTGTCCATCAGCGCCTGTTCGCCCCTATGCAGCACATAACAGCCAAGAAGAACTCGCCGATGTGTACGCTATAGCCCGAAAATACCGCACGGACTTTCGAAGTAGCTTCCATTATCAGTATCTATCAGTCTCAATCGCCTTAGCAATGCCGGAGGTTGAGCATGGCACAGACCGAGACTAGGCAAATTCGGAGAACAATCCGGCGGCACCAATTGCGCGAAATGGTGCCGATGGCTGATAGCACGATTTATGAAATGGAGCAGCGCGGCGAGTTTCCCCGGCGGTTCGCGCTCTCGCCGCGTTGTATCGTGTGGGACCTAGCCGAGGTTGAGGCTTGGCTGATGGCAAAGCGGGCTGCCCCGATCCGTCGCGCTCAATACCCCGATGTTAACAAGCGCAAGACCCGGCCCGTCAAAGGGCAGGATCGAGCTCCATCAGAGGCATAGAAGGGGGGACAAGAACAGGGACGTGTTTGCGTCCCTCGACCCAAGCGTCGATGACGTCCGACCACTCCTGCATCATGTGCCGGCGCTGTACCTCGTATTCGGCTTTGTTGTAGACGCCGCGCGACGAGCGGCCGTCCTCATGAGCCAGGCACTTCTCGATCCAATCGCTGTTGAAGCCGAGCTCGTTCAGAAGCGTCGAACCAGTCCGCCGTAGATCATGGACTGTGAAGGGCTCAAGCGGCAGCCCCTCCTGCTTTGCACGCTCGACCACCGCGTAGGTTATGCGGTTGAAGGTCGCTCGTGACATCGGGGCGTCGGCGTCATAGCGCGATGGGAGCAGATAACGCGAATTCGCGGCGCAGGTCTTTAATGCGATCATGATGTCGAGCGCTTGGCGCGATAGATACACGTTATGCGCCTTCGACCGCTTCATGCGCTCCTTCGGAATCGTCCAGACAGCGTTTTCGAAGTCGACCTCATCCCAGACGGCATCCTGCAGCTCGCTCTTTCGCACCATCGTCAGCAAGTAGAGCTTCATCCCGAGCCGGATCGTCGGCAATGTCGCCACATGCTCAAGTTGCTTAAGCATGATCCGGATTTCAGTCGGGGACAGGGATCGATCCTTGGGAGCGAACGTTGCGATCGACGCCGGCCCGACGTCGTCAGCCGGATTTGCAACCTTCTCGCCATGCAGGATCGCGAAACCGTAGATCTGCTTGAGGATATCTCGGACATGGATTGCTGTTGCCGGCGCACCGCGCTCCACGATCTTTCCGCAGTGCGCGCGTAGATCGTCCGGCGTGATCTCCGTGAGCAGACGGTTGCGCCACACCGGAAGAAGCTCGCGCTCGAAGATCGAGCGCCGCATTGCCCTGGTGCTGTCGGCCATTGGGGCGTTGATGAGCCACTTCTCTCCGAGCTCGCCGAAGCTCTTGGCCTCCTTGAGGCGCCGTTTCTGACGCTGCTTCTCGATCGCGGGTGAGCGCCCCTCACTAATGGCTCGACGTGCGTCCATGCAAAGTTCTCGAGCCCGGGCGAGCGAAATTCCGTCCCGTCCGTACTTTCCAAGATAGACGGTCTCGCGTCGCCCATTCAGCCGGTAATCCAGCCGGAATGATATCGCGCCCGTGGGCATCACACGGACGTACATGCCATCGCGGTCCGCGACCTTGTACATTTTGTCCTGCGGCTTCAATGCCTTGATTGCTGCGTCCGTCAGCATTTCTCTATGACCTCCGAAAGTACCGTCAGGCAGTTTTGGGAGGCTCGTCGCGCACAAACCCGCCATGTTTCAATGGCTTACGTCAAAAAAAGTACCGTCACGAGCCTCATTCCTCATGACGGTACTTTCAAATTCGGCGGCGATCAATATGGACAAGGACCGTCAGGCGGGCCGCCAACGACGATCTATGCCTACTGATAGGTCTCGACAGCTTCCGAAGCAATTTTTCTTACATTTCAATGCTTTGTGTCGGGGTATAGCGTACAATCGGATACAACGGGAGGGGCAAGAATCATTCCCACTCGATCGTGCCGGGCGGCTTGCTCGTTACGTCATAAACGACGCGGTTGATGCCGCGGACTTCGTTGATGATGCGGGTGGCGGCGCGGCCGAGGAATTCCATGTCGTAGTGATAGAAATCCGCCGTCATGCCGTCGACCGACGTGACCGCGCGCAATGCGCAGACGAATTCGTAGGTGCGGCCGTCGCCCATGACGCCGACGGTCTGGACGGGCAGCAGCACGGCGAAAGCCTGCCAGATCGCGTCGTAAAGGCCGGCCTTGCGGATTTCGTCGAGATAGATCGCATCGGCTTCGCGCAGGATCTCGAGCTTCTCGCGGGTAATGCCGCCGGGGCAGCGGATGGCAAGGCCCGGACCCGGGAAGGGGTGGCGCCCGATGAAGCTGTCGGGCAGGCCGAGCTCCTTGCCGAGCACGCGCACTTCGTCCTTGAAGAGTTCGCGCAGCGGCTCGACGAGCTGCATCTTCATGCGCTCCGGCAGGCCGCCGACATTATGGTGCGACTTGATGGTGACGGAAGGGCCGCCGGTGAAGGAGACCGACTCGATCACGTCGGGATAGAGCGTGCCCTGGCCGAGGAAATCGGCGCCGCCGAGTTTCCTGGCCTCCTCCTCGAAGGTTTCGATGAAGAGGCGGCCAATGATCTTGCGCTTGGTTTCCGGGTCTGAAACGCCTTCGAGCTCGCCGATGAAGCGATCGGAGGCATCGACGTGGATCAGGTGCAGATTGTAGTGCTCGCGGAACATGGCGACGACACCGGCCGCCTCGTCCTTGCGCATCAGGCCGTGGTCGACGAGGATGCAGGTCAGCTGGTCGCCGACGGCCTCATGGATGAGCAGGGCTGCGACCGACGAATCCACGCCGCCGGACAGCGCGCAGATGACGCGCTTGTCGCCGACTTGGCGGCGAATGTCTTCAACCGCCTTCTGACGGTAGGCCGACATCGTCCAGTCGCCCTTGATGCCGGCGATATTGTGGATGAAATTTGCAATCAGCTTGGCGCCGTCGGGCGTATGCACGACCTCGGGATGAAACTGCACGCCGTAATATTTGCGCTTCTCGTCGGCGATGAAAGCGTAGGGCGCGTTGGAGGAGGTCGCAATAACCTCGAATCCCTCGGGCAGTTTCGTCACCCGGTCGCCATGGCTCATCCAGACCTGATGGCGCGATCCCTTGGACCACAGCCCTTCGAAGAGAGCGCAGTCTTCGTCGACCTCAAGGAAGGCGCGGCCGAATTCGCGGTGATGGCCGCTTTCCACCATGCCGCCAAGCTGCATGCACATCGTCTGCTGGCCATAACAGATGCCGAACACCGGAAGGCCGCTGTCGAAGATGATCTGCGGCGCCCGCGGCGAGCCTTCGTCGACCGTCGAGGCCGGGCTGCCGGACAGGATCACGGCTTTCGGCTGGAGGCGCTTGAAGCCCTCTTCGGCGGACTGGAAGGGAACGATCTCGCAATAGACCCCGGCTTCACGCACGCGTCGCGCGATGAGCTGGGTCACCTGGCTGCCGAAATCGACGATGAGAACGCTGTCGGGATGTGCTGTCTGGGTCATGGCGAGCCTTTAATGAAAAGCGCCTCTTCTTGCAATGCGGGAAATCGGCCGCGGCCGGGTTTTATTGTCCCGATTGTCCCTCTTTTCGGCGCCTAGAACCAGAAAACACCGTCTTCCAGGGCAGTAAACAGGCTGTCGACGGCGTAGGAGAGCTTGCGGTCGACGATATGCAGATATTCGGTCCAGCCGGAAATATGCTGCAGCTCGACTGCGCCGTCCGAAATGCCGCGAAGGCCGATCAGCGGCAGTTTATAGCCCTGGCAGGCGCGCAGCACCGCATAGGTTTCCATATCCACCATGTCGGCGGCGATATTGGCATAGGCCGCGCCCGAGACCACATTGCCGCCGGTCGAGAGCGTGGCTTCGGGAATGCCGGGAATGCGCAGCGGCAGCTCCAGTTCGGCCGGCAGGTCGAGGAAGGGCGTCTTGCCTTTCTCAAAGCCGAGCGGCGAGGCGTCCATGTCGCGATAGGAGACCGACGTGACCTGATAGACCTCGGTCTGCTGCAGGCGTGCCGAACCGGCCGAACCGAGCGAGACGACGAGATCGGGCAGTTCGTCGGAAGCGTCGAGACGGGAAAGCGACTTGGTGATCGCGATTGCCGCTTCGACCGGGCCGACGCCCGTCATCAGCGGCTCGATGCGCGAACGCAGGAACGGGCCATATTCCGCCTCTGCGGCCATGACGAACAGGATGGACTTGCCTGCGACGGACTTCAGTTCGAATTTCATCCCGTAATTCCCTCTCTTCCGCGAATGACCATCATCGTTCCGGTCATGGACGCGATGAGCTTGGCCGGCCCGTCGCTGATCGCATAAGCTCGCCCGTCGGCGACGATGATGTTGGAGCCGGGCTTGGTGATCTCGCCCCTGAAGAGGAAGCGCTCGCCGCGCCCCGGCGACATGAGGTTGACCTTGAACTCGATCGTCAGGATCGAGGCTTCGGCGTCGATAACGCTGTAGGCGGCAAAACCGCAGGCCGAATCGAGCGCTGCGGAAATGATGCCCGCGTGCAAAATGCCGTGCTGCTGTGTCAGTTTGACGTCGAAGGGAAGCTCGATTTCCACCATGCCGTGCTCGACGCGCGTCAACTCCGCGCCGATGGTGTGCATGGCCGCCTGTCGTGCAAAGTTCTGGCGGATCCGCTCCCGGAAATCGCCTCTGTCGGTATCGTTCATCGCAGCCCTCTCGCGACCGCGAAAGTGGCATGGCCGGCCGGATTCGACAAGGTTGCAATCCGGCTCACGATGATTTTGTCTTCACCGCCATCAGGGCGCAATCTATTCGCGATGGACCGATTCTGCCCTGTGAGCCGCCCCGATCGTTTCGCGAACGGCCTGCAGCACTTCGTCGGCCAGCGACGGGGCCGATTTGATCACGGCGCGCGAGACGGCGAGCGCGCCGATCTGCCCAACAACCGCGGCAATCGCAAGCCGCCGCCTTTCGGGCGCTGGGACGGCATCCGAAAGCGATCCTTCGAGCATCGCAGTCATCTCCTCGAAGGCCTTCGCGAAGCTCTCGCTGACGGCGCAGCCCTGCCGGCCGACTTCGCTGGCCGATGCGGTCATCGGGCAACCCGTCTCCACCTTGTCGCGCATGTCGGGCGAGATCAGCCCCTCGACATAGTCCTGGAATGACGCGTCTCGCCCGCCGGCCCACTCTCGCGTATCGGCCATGTTGCCTTCGAACCCGTGCGTGAAGGCTTCGGCCGCCAGCGCGTCCTTGGAAGGGAAATGTGCGTAGAGCGCGCCGTGGGTCAGCCCGGCCTCCCTGGCGATATCGGCCACTCCCACGCCATCGATGCCGCGCTTGCGGAACAGCCGGCTGGCCGCCTGCAGCAAGGCGCCACGGTTCTCCGCCGCCTTTTCCTTGGAAACACGCATGTCTGATCTCCGGATACGGTCAAGAAAATTTTTAATTGCGTTCACAATCAAAGTCAATTAAAAGCTCGCAACGTATTAGTTGCGATCGCAATTAAAAAAGGAACGGAAGGACACACACCATGCGTTACAAGCTTTTTGGCAAACATACGGGCCTGCGCGTCTCCGAACTGGTGCTGGGGGCCGGTAATTTCGGCACGCGCTGGGGGCATGGCGGCGAACCCGACGAAGCCCGCCGTATCTTCGAGATCTACGCGGAGGCCGGCGGCAATTTCATCGACACGGCCAATGGCTATCAGTTCGGCCAGTCGGAAGAGATCCTCGGCGATTTGCTGGCCGGAAAGCGCGATGACTTCGTGCTGGCGACGAAATTCACGATGCAGACCGATCCTGGCTCCGGCATTCTGGCAACGGGTAACAGCCGCAAGTCGATGATTTCGTCCGTGGAGGCCAGCCTGAAGCGACTGAAGACCGATCGCATCGATCTCCTTTGGGCGCATATGTCCGATGGCGTGACCCCCATCGACGAACTCGTTCGCGGCTTTGACGATCTCGTCCGCGCCGGCAAGATCCTCTATGCGGGCCTTTCCGATTTCCCGGCATGGCGCGTGGCCCGCGCAGCAACCATCGCCGAATTGCGCGGCGTGGCCCCCATTGCCGGTATCCAGGTCGAGCACAGCCTCGTCGAACGCTCCACCGAGCAGGAACTGCTTCCGGCGGGCCAGGCGCTCGGCCTTGGCGTCGTGGCCTGGTCGCCGCTTGGCGGCGGCATGCTGACCGGCAAATACCGGCAGGGTGAAAAGGGCCGCGCGGAGGGCCTCGGCGGACGCGTATTCCAGGCGGAAAATTCTGTGCAGCGCACCGCCATCCTCGATACCCTGATCGCCGTTGCGGCGGAGGTCGAGGCCACGCCGGCGGAAATCGCCATTGCCTGGGTCGCAGCCAAGGGGTCGCTGCCGATCATCGGGCCGCGCACTGTCGAGCAGCTTAAAAACAATCTCTCGGCCGTGAACGTGAGGCTGTCGTCCGAGCAGATTTCCCGCCTCGACACGGTAAGCGCACTCCCGCCGGTCTTCCCCTACACGCTGCTGGGCAATCCGGAAAACCGGGATGGTTTCACCGGCGGCAAGCTCGACCTGTTCGACGCTCCGGCGCAAGTCGTGGCCTGATATCCCGGCCTCTGCTCACGGGCGCGCCAGCCGGATCTGTCCGGCGCGCGCCCCTCTTGAACATGCCCTGAAACTTCTTCTGGTTAAGGCTCTGCAGGACTATGATCGATCAAACCTGAGAGCGGACGCATGAAGGCATTTTCTCCATCGATGAGCAATTACGAGACCTGGCTGGCACACGAGTTGCAGGGCGAACTCGTACAGGAGGATATTGGCGAGAAGCACCGGAAGATGCGCGAGAGTTCGTTCGCCTTCCTGCGGGCCACCTACTGGCGCTGGGCGGAGATCGTCTACGAGGTCAGGCCGGAGCTTGCCGGCATGCCGCAGGTGCTGTCGATCGGCGATACCCATCTGGAGAATTTCGGCACCTGGCGGGATATCGAGGGGCGGCTCGTCTGGGGCGCCAACGATTTCGACGATGCGGCGATCATGCCCTACGGGCTGGATCTCGTCCGGCTGGTGGCCAGCGCCATCCTGGCTCTGCCGGACGACGGAATTTCCGGCAGGGCGATCGCTGAACTCGTTCTGGCCGGATATGTGCGCGGCCTTGAGCATCCGAACCCCGTCGTGCTGGAGCGCGACCATCCCTGGCTGCGCGACAAACTGCTGCTTTCGGAAGACGAGCGGAAGGAATTCTGGAAGAAATGGGAGAGCCGCAAGCCCGGCAAAAAGCCGGCTCCCGGCCGTTTTGTCGAGGCCCTGAAAAACGCCCTGCCGAAGGGCTCGGGAAACGTAACACCCGTGCCGGTGACGAAGGGTACGGGAAGTCTCGGCCGGCCGCGTTTCGCCGCCTATGTGCCGGAGTGGCGCGGCGGTCCCGTGCTGCGTGAAGCCAAGGCGCTTGTGCCCTCGGCCTGGTCCCTGGCAAGGTCAGGAGATCACGTCATCAGAACCGGCATCATCGCCGCCGGGCGGATGCGCAGCCCCGATCCCCATTTTGCGGTGGTCGGCCGCATTCTCGTTCGCAGACTTTCGCCCAACAGCCGCAAGATCGAGATCAAGACCGATGCGAAGACCCTGTTGAACGGCGCAATGCTCGAGCTGATGGGCTTCGAGATCGCCAATTGCCATTCGGATGACGCGGCAAACGCTGCGACGATCCGCAGCGACCTTCGCTCCCGCGATGAGGGGTGGCTCCATGCGGCGGCCCGGGCAGCCGCCGAAGCCACCGAACGGGAGTGGAAGACCTACCGAGCCGGCGCCGGCTGAGCGATCCGCACGATATGCTGGTCCCAGGCGACATCGCTGTGAGCCGACTGGAATTCGCCATCGTAGGATGAAACGGCAAAACCGCCGGGAGCGGGCGCAATGCCGGCCGCATCCCGAACGCTGTCCTCGCGCAGCACCTTTCCCGTTTTTGCGTCGATGGTGACGGACGCACCGCCGATCGGCGACGTGACGCCGACCAGGCCCTCCTTCCGGTTGACCGCGATTGCCCCGACATAGTTGGCAAGCCGTCGCGTCGTCTCCTCGGGCAGGTCGATGAAAGCGAGATCCTCGCCTCTCGCAAAATGGCCGATGAGCGGCGGCAGGTCCTTGCGGTGGCCTTCATACTGGCAGGCAAACCAGATGCGGCCGCTGGCATCGACATCCACATGGCGTGTCGAGACGGACGACCATTGTGGCGGCAGCGTGTGTTTTTCGATCAGCGTGCCGCTCGCGGCATCGATAAGCGCCAGTGACGGCTGCATATTGCCGAGATTAAGCTTGGTGCGGCCGAAATCCGGATGGGTCTCGATACCGCCATTGGCGACGATGAGCATGCGCCCGTCGTCGGAAACCGTCATGTCGTGCGGGCCGACGCCAAAGGTTTCGTATTCGCCGATGCGTGCGAAACGGTTTGTCGCATCATAGAGGCCGATCATGCCCCTGTTATTGTCGAAATCGTTCTCGCTCGCATAGAGCAGCCGCCCGTCCGGTGAGAAGGCGCCATGGCCGTAGAAATGCCGGCCCTCCGGCGAAGTGATGACGACGGGCTCGCCCTTGTTCCAGGGATCGAAGATCATCGCGAACGTGCCGGGCCGACGGGCGAAGGCCACCGTACGGCCGGTCGCAAGGCTATAGGCCATGCCATGGGCGCGGGCGGGCAGCGCCACCTGGTCGACGATCTCGCCCCGTTCTGTGACGGTCGCCACCGCAAAGGACCCGTCGGCCCTGCGGATGCCGGAAGCATAGACGGCATCGGCCCGGCCAAGGGCCAGCAGCGCCTGGGGCTTCAGAGCCGCCAGAAAGCCGATGCCGGCGGCCTTGACGAAGCCGCGCCGGTCGATGGCGCCGCTGTGCCACATCGCCTCAATCCCCGTCCGAGAAGGAGAAGCCGGCCGAAAGGCCGATGGCCGCGCCATACTGGTCGCTGATCGTGGTGATGAGGTCGCGGCTTTCGGTCAGCAGCGTATCCAGCTTGGCCTTTTCCGCATCGCTGACGGCGACTTCGATATCGGGGTTCAGCTTGGAGACGCTGTCGATGATCGTCTTCAGCTTGGTGTCGATCGAATCGGCAACCGCCTTCTTCTCGGGCGGCAGCAACTCGGCCATGCCGGCCTTCTGCCAGAGCGTACGGATCCCCTCGAGGTTCGCGGCCATCGATTTCCAGGTATTCTTCGAACGCCAGTAGATCGCCATGCGCGGGCGCGCGGGCGTATCCTTTCCCTTGTAGAACTGCTCCAGCCGCTGGTCCCGGACATTCTCCGCGCCGTGGACGAGAATGCCGAGCAGCGCCGTGACGGCTTCCTTGTTGTCCATGAAATCGTCGCTCTGCGGGCCGGGATGTTTCCAGCTTGCCTGCACGCCGTCAGGCTTCTCCCAGGCGGCGACGACTTCGCCGGCCTCGCGCTGGATATTGCCGGCGACCGCCTGGCCGTAGAGGCAGCGGAAGCCGCCCTTCTGCTTGATGAGATCGTCGGAACCGTTGCCGTAAAGCACATATTCCAGCGCGGTCAGGCCCTGCAGGGCGACACTCTTGCCGGCAATGGCGTCGACGGTCGCGTCCTTCGGATCGGCCTTGGCGATCAGCGCCTGAACCTGCTTGAGGCCAACGCCCTTGCGGTCGGGATAAAAGAGGATGTGCTCGAAGAGATTGTCCTGGATGACAGGGCCGGTCTGCACGATCTCGATGGTCGACCAGTAGCGGATCGTATCGTCAAAGGCGGACTTGGCGCGGTCGAGCGTCTGCTGCGTGCCCGACGCGCAGAGGTCGTTCATCGCCGTGGTCAGGCGCGCGGAAGACTGCTGCATATTGCGGTAGCCGGGGCGGATAACCTCGTCGACGGCCCGCTGCATGACGGAGGGCACGGCATCCTCGTTGAGGCCCGAAGCGGGCGGTGCTGCGCTCTGGGCGGCAGCCGATGTGGCAAAGCCGGTCAAGGCGAGGCAAAGCAGGGTGTGCCAGGGGCGCATCAGAGTGACTCCAGGAATGTAATCAGGGCCTCTCTATCGTCTTTTGACAGCGAGGAGAATGCGTTACGGGCCTTTTCAGCTTCGCCGCCATGCCAGAGGATTGCTTCGGTGAGGTTTCTGGCACGGCCGTCATGCAGGAAGAAGCTGTGTCCGCTGACAGTCCGGGTCAGTCCTATACCCCATAGCGGCGGCGTGCGCCATTCACGTCCGCTTGCAAGTCCGACCTGCTGCCCGTCGGCCAGACCGTCCCCCATGTCGTGCAGCAGGAAGTCGGAATAGGGCCAGATGAGCTGGAAGGATTGCGCCTTTTCAGCGGTGTCGCGACGGGTAACGAATTTCGGGACGTGGCAGGAGATGCAGCCGGCATCGTAGAAAATCTGCTTGCCGCGCAGCGTGGCGGCGAAGCTTGCCTTGCGGCGCGCCGGTACGGCGAGGTTCTCCGAATAGAAGGTGACGAGATCGAGCACCGGGCCGGGCGCTTCCTCGTTGCCGAGGCGTTTCTGCACGCCATCGGGCATGGCGAGGCATTTTGCCTCAGCCGCGGTGCAGTCGCCATGTGCATCGGGCGCGTCGGGCGTCGAAATGCCGATATCGTTGGAAAAGGCGTCTGCGCTCTGGTCGCGCACGGTGGCGTTCTGCGCCTTCCAGCCGAAACGGCCGAGTGCGATCCGGCCGCTGCGGTGATCGCGCACGATCGCCGCCTTTCCGGAAATGCCGTCGTGGTCGTGATCGTCAGGGTCGGCATGGGCGAGAATATCGGCCTCCGGGATCGCCTGGATCAGCCCGAGCCCGATCATCGCGGGCGCAACCCGCGCCGAGATGGTCGTGCCGGGATCGAGCGGACCGTAGGCAAGATTCCTGGCGGAATAGCTCGGCCTGCGAAGGCTCGCCGTTTCGCCGCCATTGAGCGTCACTGTCTCTTCGCTGTAGGTGACGGCAACCTTGCCCTCCGCGGCAAGCCCGGGAACGGCAAGATCCTGAAGCTGATGGCCATAGACCGGGTCGGGGAAAGTAACGATGTCGGCGTCCGCGAGCGCCTTTTCCTCCTCGGGCGTCTTCGCCGCACGGGCCAGGCGCAGGAACATCGAAGTGGCGCTCGGTCCGCCGTCCGGCGGTTTGCCGCGGCCATCGTTGAGATGGCAGCTCATGCAGGAGCGTGCGTTGAAAAGCGGCCCAAGACCGTCCGATGCCTGCGTGGAGGACGGCGCCGAAACCCAGAGCTTGCGGAACAGCGCATTGCCGAGCCGGAAGTTCTGTTCTTCCTCGAAGGGGATATTGGCGGAGATATGCGAGAAACTGTCTTCCGTGACCGGATCGATGGAGGTCGCAGCTCCCGCCTGCATGGCCTCATAGGGCTCGGCCTTGCTGAAATCATGCGTCGGCCTGACAATGTCGGCGACGCGCTTCAGGTCGGTGTCGGAAAGATCGGTCCGTCTGGTCGCAAGATCGAATGTGCCGGCAAGGGCGACAGGAAGCCCGGCCAGCAAAGCGCAGAAAGTCGCGCTGACAAGAAGACGACGGGCCGGGTTATGCGACATTTCAAGGGTCCGGGCCGCTCCGGGTTCGGAACGGCCCGCCTTTTTGCTTATTTGAAGACGGCGTTAGGATTATCCAGGCTGTCGGAACCTTCAAGCTCGACGGTGCCGAGGTCAAGTGCCGCAATAACGCGCTGGATCGACTTCGTCTGGTCGATGAGGCCGTCGATGGCGGCCTGGACGACGGCGTTGCCTTCCTTGTTGCCCTCGCCGATCATCTGGTCGTATTTCTCGACCGTTTCGCCGCGCTTGGCCATGGCGTGCATGGCGTCCAGCGTCGCGTTGAGTTTGCCGGTCATCTCGGCATCGAGCGCCTTGTCCTTGGCGGCAACGAGATCGTGCAGCGACGGGCCGGTCATCTTGGTGCCGTCGACGCGGGTATATTCGCCCGTATAGGCGGCAGCGATGCCGATCGCGTCGTTCAGATGCGAGTTGTAGGTATTGTCGGAGAAGCAATCATGCTCTTCTTCCGGATCGTGCAGCAGCAGGCCGAGCTTCATGCGCTCGCCGGCCAGTTCGCCGTAAGAGAGTGAGCCCATACCGGTCAGGATAGCAACGAGGCCAGCCTTCGGATCGGCCTCGACATGCTTGGTCGCTTCGCCGCCCGGCGCCCAGTCGTCGGTCATTTCCTGCAGGTCGGAAACCAGCAGCGTGGAGGCGGACTTCAGATATTCGGCGCGGCGGTCGCAATTGCCGTGCGTGCAGTTCTTCAGGTCGTAGTCGCTGGCAGGGCGTTCGCCCGCGCCCGGTCCCGTGCCATGCAGGTCCTGGCCCCAGAGCAGGAATTCGATCGCGTGGTAGCCGGTCGCGACATTGGCTTCGATGCCGCCGGCCTCGGCCAGCGTGCCTGAGAGGAATTCCGGCGTCAGCTTGGACGCATCCACGTCCTTGCCGTCGATCTTGATCGTCTTGTTGGCAATGACGTTGGCGACATAGAGCGAATTCTCGTCGCTTTCCGTGCCGTAGGAGGGATCGACGTAATCGATCAGGCCTTCATCGAGCGGCCATGCGTTGACCTTGCCTTCCCAGTCGTCGACGATCGGGTTGCCGAAACGGTAGACTTCCGTCTGCTGGTAGGGAACGCGTGCCTTGATCCAGGCATCCTTTGCAGCCTGCAGCGTCGTATCGTTCGGCGTCTTCAGGAAGGCGTCGATGGCTGCGTCGAGCGCCTTGGCTGTCGTCAGCGAGTCCTCGTATTTGGCATGGGCGATTTCGGCATAGTGCTTCACGACAGCGGCTGCGTCGGTTTGCGCATGTGCGGGAAGGGCGAGCAGGGCGGCGGGGGCGATCGCCAGCGCGGCTGCGCGGAACGTGCGGTTGAGCTTCATAATCCTCTCCTGTGACGGATTTCCGTCTGAATCCGGCAACCGTCTCTTCGCGCAAAAGCAAACTGGTGTCAAACACTCTAGTTTGGAATGGTTTTAAGGATGGATTTCCAAGATCAACCCTGCCGTTTAAACGGCGTTTGTCCGTAGATTCAGGATGAGCGGCTGCGTTATTTACTCGCACCGCCTGCCGCGGCGCAAGAACACTGTATAGTTCAGCCGTTCCTCTTGAGGCGGCAGAAGAAGAAGCCGTCCGTATCCGTCGAGGCCGGCGTCAGCGTGATCGTCTTGCCATCGGAGGAACGCGGGCGCGCCCCCTCTTTGCCGAACAGGCTGTCCCAGGCGGGCAGGGCGCTGACGATCTCGAAATCGCTGTTGCCGGCAGCAAAGCGCCGCACCTGTTCCTCGTTCTCCTGCGGCAGCACGGAGCAGGTGACGTAGATCAGTTCGCCGCCGGGGCGCACGAAGCGGCTTGCCTGCTTCAGCGCATCCTGCTGCTGGGCCGTGCGCTCGTCGAGGTTCTTGGCGGTCAGCCGCCATTTCGTGTCGGGCCGGCGGCGCCATGTGCCGGTGCCGGTGCAGGGCGCATCGACCAGAACCTTGTCGCAGCGGTCGCGCAGGTTCGACAAGCCCCTGGCATCGTCGTGGACCTGGACGTTGCGCGTGCCGGCGCGCTTCAGCCGCTCGATGATCGGCGCAAGCCGTTTGCGATCGGCGTCAAAGGCGTGAACCTGGCCCTTGTTGTGCATGGCGGCAGCCATGGCGAGTGTCTTGCCGCCGCCGCCGGCACAGTAATCCAGCACCTGCTCGCCGTCCTTCGGCAGCACGAGGTCGGCAACAATCTGCGACCCCTCGTCCTGAACTTCGAACCAGCCCTTCTGGAACGAAAGCTCGGCCGTGACGTTGGGAAGGCGCGAGGCACCTTCGCCGGCGGGAATCCGGATTCCGTAGCGTGCGATTTTCGCCTCGTTCGCGCCGGCGCGTTCGAGCGCCTTGACGGCCTTTTCGCGGGTGGCCTTCAGGATGTTGGCGCGCAGGTCGAGCGTCGGGCGCCCGGCAAGCGCCTGCGCCTCGGAAAGCCAGTTTTCGCCGAAAGCCTGTTCGAAGGAGGATTGCACCCATTCCGGAATATCGCCCTGCACATGCAGGGGTGCATCGGAGAGAGAGCGGCTTGAGAACGCTGCGAGCGCGTCGGCCGAAAGCGGTGTCGGCGCAAACTTGTCGTCGGCAAGTTCCGCAGCCAGCGATTGGGGTGTGAATCCCCACTGGCGGAACATGACGGCATGGGCGATGGCGACGGCGCTGTCGTCGTCCATGAGATAGGCATGGGAGAGCCGCATGCGCAGCGCGTCATAGACAATGTTGCCGATTGCCGCCCGGTCGCCGGAACCGGCGAAACGGTGGGCAAGGCCCCAGTCCTTCAGCGCATCGGCGACAGGCCTTTTGCGGGTATCGATATCAGCCAGAACCGAAATCGCCCCTTCGAGGCGGCCGCCCAAACGCATTCAAACTTCTCCTGTTGCCTTGGCTGGTGAGCGATCCGCGCAAAAAACGAGCTCCCCAGAAACCTGGCCGGCCGGGCGGATTGTTCACAAGTCTCAACCGCGTGGTACCCGCGATTGACGGCAAGAGCAAGCGCCGCATCCGGCGCAGCGATTTCGCCGAGGACGTGGCCTCAGCTGACGACTTCGTAGCAGACCTTCGCAGTGCCCGAGGACACCATGCCGATATTCTGCGCGGCAGCGCGCGACAGATCCAGCACGCGACCGCGGATAAACGGACCGCGATCGTTGATGCGGACGACGACGCTGCGGCCGTTGTTGCGGTTGGTGACCTTCACCTTGGTGCCGAACGCCAGAGAGCGGTGTGCGGCAGTATAGATGGCCGGGTTCATGCGTTCCCCGGAAGCAGTTTTGGAGCGAAGTGCGTACCACGAAGCACCGCCACATCCGTTAGCAGCAAAGCCTTCCGCCGGCAGGGTGAAAGAACAGGCTGAAATCGCTGCGACAGTGATTAGAGAACGGCAGATTTTCCTCAAAACGGATTGTCCCTCAACTATTGAACTCACGCCTTTGCGGGCGGCGGGGCTTAAATCCGGCCAAAAGTGGCGAAAAAGTGCCGCGAGAGATCACGGAATGTTACGGAGTGTAATATTTGTGATTCCGATAACATTGCTGTAGCAGGACACCGCTCTGCTGATATGTGGAAAAAACATAATGAAATCAGCTAAAATCAGAACGATTTTTTCGGGGAAACGGTAAGCATTTGATGGCCGTTTCAGATCACAAAAATTTTTTGCTCCGCCTGCCATATTTGACGCCATATTTGCGCAAATTTAGAGGCCGTTAACCATAATGCGGAGCGAAAATCGGCTCGCGAAAATTAGAAAGTAGGAATTTTCTACTCTTTACGGGTTATAGCCTTCCCACCCGAACGGAGGGGTTTGTTCAACCCTTCCAGCGGCCGTTTTGCCAGAGTTGCGCGAGCGACATCGGGTAGTTGGGGAAGGCGAAACGGAAGCCCGCGGCCTTCAGTTTGGCATTCGAAACCCGCTTGTTTTCGCCATAGAAGGAACGGGCCATCGGTGTCATCTCGGCCGTCTCGAAGGCCTGTTCCGGCGGGGGCTCCACACCCATCAGCCGGGCTGCTTCGACGATGACGT
Organism: Hyphomicrobiales bacterium; assembly: GCA_900471515.1. Taxonomy (GTDB): domain Bacteria; phylum Pseudomonadota; class Alphaproteobacteria; order Rhizobiales; family Rhizobiaceae; genus Rhizobium. The sequence continues at coordinate 245,045 of UCFC01000018.1, forward strand.
CCTGCGGCGGACCGGGCTGATCGTCGGTGACGTTATAGATGCCGCCAAGCCGGTGTTCCGACAGGAAGCGCGCCGACGCGCCGATATCCTCCACGCGGATGCGGTTGAAGACCTGGTCCTTCTTGATGATGCGCCGCGCCGTTCCGCGATCCAGATTGACGAAGGCGTTACGCCCCGGACCGTAAATGCCGGAGAGACGCAATATGGCGGTCGGCACGCCGCGCGCGGCCCCCAGTGCCAGCCAGCCCTCCTCGGCTTCCAGCCGCTCCTTCGAGCGGCCGGAGACGGGCACGCAGGGCGTCTCTTCCGTCACCGAAGCGCCCTTGTGATCGCCATAGACGCCGACCGTCGAGAGATAGCCGATCCATTGCAGCTTTGGCAGAAGTGCCGCGCCATCCTGGCCAAGCAGCGCCAGCAGCGGATCGGCGTCGCGCGGCGCGATCGACTGTACGAGATGGGTGACATCCGCCATGGCTGCCCGCAGCCGATCGCTCAAGGTCGCGCCATCGAAGAGGAAGGCGTCGATCCCGGCTTTCCGCAATTCTTCGGCTTTTTCCTCGGAGCGCGTCGTGCCGGAATTGCGCGCGCCACGCTCGCCGAACGCCCTGGCGATGGCGCTACCGGAATAACCGCAGCCAAAGATCATCACATGCATCACCGAACTCCCGTCAATCGCCATTCCTTCAGGACGTCTTCGTCCGACTCACGTTCCCGTTGTGCGGCAAAGGCTTCGAATTCGCCAGCCTCCATGAGCCGCGACAGCGCCCAGACCGCCATGCCGCGAACGACGGGCGAGGCATCGGCCGCAAGCAGGCGACATCGCTCTATGAGGTTCCGTTCGCCGGAATTGCCGGCGGCGATCAGCACGTTGCGGATGAAGCGGTCCCGGCCGATCCGCTTGACCGGCGAGCCGCTGAAGAAGGTCCGGAAGGTCGGATCGTCGAGCGTCAGAAGGAAGGCGATGGAGGGCTCCTTCAGGTCCTCGCGCGCCTTCAGCTTCATTTCCGAGGCTTCGCTTGCGAACTTGTTCCACGGGCAGGCGGCAAGGCAATCGTCGCAGCCATAGATGCGGTTGCCGATCAGCGGCCGGAATTCGGGATCGATCGGCCCCTTGTGCTCGATGGTCAGATAGGAAATGCAGCGGCGCGCATCGATTTGATAGGGTGCCGGAAAGGCAGCGGTCGGGCAGGCGTCGAGGCACGCCCGGCAGGAGCCGCAATGATCCTTCTCCGGCATGTCCATATTGAGATCGGCAGTCGTGAACATCGAGCCGAGGAACAGCCAGGAACCGTGCTCGCGGCTCAGGAGATTGGTATGTTTGCCCTGCCAGCCGAGGCCGGCTGCCGCTGCAAGCGGCTTTTCCATGACCGGTGCGGTATCGACGAAGACCTTCACATCGGCGCCCGCTCTGGCGGCGAAACGTGTGGCGATCTCCTTCAGCCTGCCCTTGATGAGATCGTGATAGTCGCGGTTGCGGGCATAGACGGAAATCGCCGCCTTGTCCTTCTTGTCGAGAATGCCGCGCGGATCTTCGTCCGGCCCGTAATTGAGGCCGAAGACGACGATGGAGCGCACGTCGCTCCAGAGCGTTCGCGGATCGCCGCGCCGCTCGCGCGTCTCCGCCATCCATTCCATCGTGCCGTGCCGGCCGGCATCGATGAACTGGCCGAGCCGTTCCCTGGCTTCCGGAATCGCATCCGGACGGGTGATGCGGCAGAGATCGAAGCCGAGCGCGCGCGATTCCGCCTTCAGGAAGCCGGTCAAATTGTCGCGGCGCTTGCGCTCCTTCATATCGTCGGTTTTCGTGTCGGGCATGAAAAGCCCTCGTCAGAAATCCAGATCGGCGTAATGGGAAACCGGCGTCAGGCCGCGCACACGCTCGGTCAGGAGCGGGCGGAACGAGGGACGCGATTTCAGCCGCTGGTACCAGTCCTTGGCGAGCGGCGATTCCGACCAGTCGATTTCGCCGAGATAGTCGAGGATCGAGATGGAGGCAGCCGCCGCAAGGTCGGCGTAACTCATCCGCTCGCCGGCAAGCCACTGGCGCGAACCGGCCAGCCAGGTGAGGTAACGCATATGCTGGCGGATATTGGCGCGCGCCGTGCGCAATATCTTGGAATCCGGCGCGCCGCCGCCCTGATCCGCCGTCATCTGCAGCTTGTAGACGCGTTCGCGCGCCAAGGGCTTGGTGACGTCGTTTTCCATCTTCTGCATGAACCATTCCGTCAGGCGGCGGATCTCCGCCCGCTGGAAGGGGTCTTCGGCAAGCAGCCGGCGGTCACGCTTCAAGACGCCGTGCGTCTCGTCGAGATATTCGGAAATGACGGTTGCACCGCAGAGCGCCCGCATGCTGTCGTCGACATAGACCGGCAGCGTGCCGGCCGGATTGAGCGCCAGGAAGTCGCGGCGCTTCTCCCAGGTCTGTTCCTCGATCAGTTCCGCCTGATAGCCGTATTCCGCCAGGATGAGCCTGACGAAGCGGGATGCGGACGACATGGGATGATGATAAAGCGTGGGCATCGATACTCGGTGTGTTGATTGCTGTGCATGGGCTTAAGGGCGCGCCACTTATACCGCCCTAGTCATGACTCATGAGTTGAAGCTATAGGAGCTTGGCCCCGCCAATACAAGCGAATCGGGCGACACTGCCTGACAAGGGACAAAACATGGCTGCCTGAATCATCGCAACCCCCGCTCGCGTTTTCTTGCCTCCCGCACTGGCGAATGATGATTGTGCAGTGCAATATAAGCCTGAACGCCTTTCAGTCCGACCGAACCCCAAACCGGAGACACTTTATGGACTACGTAAGCTCTATAATTCTGGGCATAATAGAAGGGATTACCGAGTTCCTGCCGATTTCGAGTACCGGCCACCTCATTATTGCCGAGCAATGGCTCGGTGCGCGTAGCGACACGTTCAACATCGTCATCCAGGCCGGCGCCATCCTGGCCGTCACGATCATTTACTGGCGTCGCCTGCTCGATCTGCTGCTCGGCTGGCGCGATCCGCAGAACCGCGATTATGCCTTCAAGCTGATCGTCGCCTTTCTGATCACGGCGATCCTTGGCCTTGTCGTCAAGAAGCTCGGGTTCGAATTGCCTGAAAACGCCACGCCTGTCGCCTGGGCGCTCATCATCGGCGGCTTCTGGATGATCTTTGCCGAATGGGCCGCTGCCCGCCGCCCGCCGAGCGCGCATATTACCTGGCTCGTCGCCATTCTGGTGGGGATTGCCCAGGTCGTTGCCGGCGCCTTTCCGGGAACCTCCCGCTCCGGCGCCACCATCTTCGTCGCCATGCTGGCCGGCACGGGCAACCGCGCTGCCGCAACCGAATTCGCCTTCCTCGTCGGCATTCCGACCATGTATGCGGCCAGCGCCTTTTCGCTTCTGGAGACCTTCAAGGACGGCGGCGCGGCAAACGAGGACTGGACTGCCCTCGGCATTGCCTTCGTCGTTTCCACGATTGTCGCTTTCGTCGCTGTCAAATGGCTGCTCGCCTATATCAGGAGCAACCGTTTCACGGTGTTTGCGATCTATCGCATCATCCTGGGTGTTGTTCTGCTCGGCATGGCAATGGCCGGCATGATTGCCTGAATCGGCGCCCCCGCGAGCGATCGCATATGCGCCGCCCGCACCGGGATAAAAACCAAAGCCGGTTCGAAGGAACCGGCTTTGCTGTTAATGGGTAATGGAAGCTGTCGAGCAGGGATCGACGCCGTAAGCCGGCGAGCAACCGCCCTTCACCGCTGCGACGGAGCCCGGCGCAATGAAGGAGCCTGCGAGGATTACCAGTGCCGCACACGCAAAAAGAAGCGCGATTGACTTACCCATCAGAAATAGCCTTTCACAGTGATTGCCGCACGCCTGCGAGGCGCTTTGAGTCTGTCTGAAGACGCGCGGGGGTGTTTAGTCAGTGGAATGGCAAATAGCAATAAACGTTCCTGCTAAATTTGATGTTAATTCCACTAAATTTCCTATGCGTCTTTTATGCAACGTCTCACAATATGAAACGGGTCATAACACGCCAGGCTTGCGCCAGATTTGCACTTGATGGAACAGAAAACGCCGCCCGCGAAGTGTCGCGAGCGGCGCTTGAACTGTCGGCTATCGATTGTCAGGCAGCCTTGCCGGAGCCGGTATACTGGCCGTGCGGGCGGTATTGCACGAGATAGGAGTCGAGCACCGACGTCGCCATGGTCGGCGTGATGCCAAGGCCCTTGAGTGTGCGGCCCTCGGCTTCGGCTTCCCTCGAAACGACGTTGTCCTGCTTCAGGAGCTTGACCTGATCCGGGGTGATCGGCGGCGTGACGAACGGTACGAGCGAGGCGATGCTGCCGATCAGCGATGCGATGCCGAAGGGCAGCGAAACGAGCGGATTCTTGCGGGCCGTGACCTTCAGCATGGTCTCGAGACATTCGCGGAAGGTCAGCACTTCGGGGCCGCCGAGTTCGTAGATCTTGCCCGTTTCGACCTTGCCGTCCACGGCCCGCGCAACGGCCTCGGCGATGTCTTCGACATAGACCGGCTGGAACTTCGTCTTGCCGCCGCCGACGAGCGGCAGGATCGGGAACATGCGCGCCATGTCGGCGAACTTGTTGAAGAAACTGTCTTCCGGACCGAAGACGACGGACGGGCGGAAGATCACCGCGTCCGGCTTGATCGACAGGATGGCGGCTTCCGCGCGGCCCTTGGTGCGGCCATAGCTGGACGGCGAGCTGGAATTTGCGCCGATGGCGGAGAGGTGGGTCAGCGTTGCGCCGGCGTTGCGGGCAGCTTCGGCCACTGCGCGGCCGCCGAATTCCTGCACGGCGTCGAACGTGTTGCGGCCGCTCTCGAAGAGGATGCCGACGCAGTTGATGACGTGGTCCGAACCTTCGACGGCGCGGTCGATGGAGTTGCGGTAGCGCAGGTTCGCCTGGACAAACGAGATCTGGCCGACATTGCCGAGCGGCTGCAGAAAGCCGGCGAGATCGGGGCGGCGCACCGCAACGCGGATGCGATAACCGCGCTTGGCGAGCACCCGCACGACATGTCTGCCGATGAAGCCGGACCCTCCGAACACGGTGACGAGCGGGGGCAGGTTGGCAAGGGTCATGGCAGGCTCCTCGAAAGGCTTTGGAATGCTGTGATTGTTCTCGTCTTAGCCGAATGCCGCCGCGACGAAAAGGGCCATCGCGCCGCAGTTTTCACCCGTTCGAAACTGGCTCAGACGCCTTCGACCACAACCATTTCCGCATCGGCAACTTCCTGGCGGATTTTGGCGGCGGCCTGGTATTCCGGCGAATTATAGCAGTCGACGGCATGCTGCATCGAGGGAAATTCGATGACGACATTGCGGGCGCGCGCCTTGCCTTCGAGCTCGGTGATCGCGCCGCCGCGGGCGAGGAAGTTCGCGCCATATTTTTCGAAGGCGGGCTTGGCGGTTGCGACATAGTCCTTGTAGCGCTCGAGGTCGCGTACATCGACGCGGGCGATCCAATATGCCTTGGCCATTCTTGTCTCCTTCAGCGGATCTGTCAGCGGTTTGCCGGCCACAGCGCGGCGACCATTTCATTGAGGATTGCCCGCGCCGCTTCCCGCGGCTCCGGCGCCTTGACGATCGGGCGGGCGACGACGAGATGGGTGGAGCCGGCTTTCAGCGCATCGGAAGGCGTCATCACCCGCTTTTGGTCGCCCTTCTCCGCGCCCGCCGGACGGATGCCGGGCGTGACGATGGCCATATCAGGGCCGATAATTTCGCGGACAGCGGCCGATTCCTCGGCCGAGCAGACGATGCCGCCCATGCCGGCCGCGCGTGCCTGTTCGGCCCGGCGTGCAACCAGCGTTTTCGGATCGAGCTGATAGCCGGCCTCGACAAGGTCTTCGGCATCCATCGAGGTCAGTACGGTCACGCCGAGCAGGCAGAGCCCGGAGCCCTTCGCCGCTTCGACCGCCGCCTTCATCGCTTTCGGATAGGCATGCAGCGTCAGCATCGACATGCCCATCTTGGCGATGTTCTCGACGCCGGATGCGACCGTGTTGTCGATATCGAGCAGCTTCATGTCGAGGAAGATCTTCTTGCCGCTGGCGGCAAGCTCACGGGCAAATTCCAGCCCGCCGGCAAAGACGAGCTGGTAGCCGATCTTGTAGAAGAGAATGTCGTCGCCGAGCGTGGAAACCAGTCTTTCCGCTTCGCCAATCGTTGGAACATCCAGCCCGACGATCAACCGCTCGCGTGCGTCCATCTCAAATCATCCCCGCCAGTCTTCGATGGGTGTCCAGTCGCATGATAAACGCCGGTCCGCAAGACCGAAAGCATAGAGATTGCCGCCGCCGCCCGGCTGGTCGCGATCGCGCGCGATCGGCGCGCCCATCAGGTGGCACTTGAGCAAGGTCCCGACGCCGCCGTGGCCGACAAAGGCGATCGGCGCATTCCGGTCATGCGAGGAAAGGATGGTCTCGACCGCGGAGACGATGCGGGCCTGTGCGTCGGCGGCCCGCTCCCAGCCTCTGAAGCTCTCCTGCGGATGGGCGAAAAACCAGTTGGCCGCCTCTTCGAACTTGTCCGGCGGCAGGAAGCCCGTGGCGGAGCGGTCGTTCTCATGCATGCCGTGCACGATCTCGATTTTCGTGCCCGATGCCGCGGCAAGGATTTCCGCCGTCTCGATCGCCTTCGTCTCGTCGCTGCAGACGATGCGGGCAAGCCGCCTGGCCCAGTCGCCGGAAGCGGCCTTGCGGGCGCGTTCCGCGCCGAGGTCGGAAAGCCCCCATTTGGGAACGGGAACCTCAGGGTCGATCTTGACCTGAGGATGCGTAATATAAAGTCCAAACATTTATGCGCGCCTATAGATCCAGAGTTGGGCTGGAGGAATATTGCGCACGATGAAATCAAAATGATGAATGCTGTAGCGATCGGCATTGGCGACGATCGGCGAAACCGGCCCGTAGGAGATCTGCACCATCGGCCGGCCGGCCGGCATGCGGTCGAGCAGGCTTTCCAGGAGCGCGATGCGCGCCTGCATGGGGAAGTTCAGCAGCGGTATGCCTGAAATGACGCTGTCGAACTTCTGGTCCTTCAGCGATCCCAACGTTTTGTCGAGATCGAAGGCGTCGCCGTTGATGAAGGTGACGCCGGGATAAAGCTGCACTAGGTGCTGGTAAAAGTCCGTCGAATATTCGATGGCGACGAGCTTTTCCGGCTTCACGCCATGCGCAAGGATCGCCTTTGTGATTGCGCCCGTGCCGGGACCGAGTTCGAGCACCGGCAGGCCCGATTGCGGATTTGCGACACTCGCCATCTTGCGGGCGGTGATCGAGGATGTCGGAACGATGGAGCCGACGGTCTTCGGCCCCTGCATCATGCCCTTGAAGAAGCGGATCTCCTCGTCAAATTTCCTGCCGAGCCGTTCCTTGAGCCGCAATGCCATGCCATCCTCCCATGCCTGCCGTTCAACTCTCCCTTAATTGCAGGAGGATCGAACAAAAACAAGGGGAGATGTCGCGATCAGGAAAGTTTCAGGCAGGAAAACGACGCGCGTTTACACGCGCATCGGCATCAGGACATAGAGAGCGTCGTCACCGGCCGTGTCGCGCACGAGTGTCGGCGAACCGGCATCGGCCAGCAGGAAGATCGCCTCGTCGCCGGAAAGCTGCGCGGTGATGTCGAGCAGGTACTTGGCGTTGAAGCCGATTTCCATCGGATCCGTATCGTAGCCGACGGCGACTTCTTCCGTGGCGCTGCCGGAATCCGGATTGTTGACGGTCAGCAGCAGCTGGCCGTCGGAGAGCGCGAGCTTCACGGCGCGGCCGCGCTCGGACGAAATGGTGGAGACGCGGTCGACGGCCTGGGCGAAGCTCGTGCAGTCGACGCGCATTTCCTTGTCGTTATTGGACGGGATGACGCGCTGATAATCCGGGAAGGTGCCGTCGATCAGCTTCGAGGTCATGACGATGGAGCCGATCGTAAGGCGGATCTTGGCGTCGGAGACTTCGACGGTGACGATGGCGTCAGGCGTATCGACGAGCTTCTGCAGTTCGCCGACCGTCTTGCGCGGAATGATGATGCCCGGCATGCCTTCCGAGCCCGAAGGCGCATCCACGTCGGCGCGGGCGAGGCGATGGCCGTCGGTCGCAACGGCCCGCAGCTTCAAGTCGCCCTTGCTTTCGATCGTGTGGAAGAAGATGCCGTTGAGATAGTAGCGGGTTTCTTCGGTCGAGATGGCAAACTGCGTGCGGTCGATCAGCATCTTCAGGTCGCTTGCCGTTAGCTTGAAGGAATGCGTGAAGGTACCGGCGGTCAGGTCCGGGAAGTCGGATTCCGGCAGGCACTGCAGCGAGAATTTCGAGCGGCCCGACTGCACGTTCATCGAGCCGCCGTCCTGCGTGGTGGCGAGCAGCACCTCGGCGCCGTCGGGAAGCTTGCGCACGATATCGTAAAGAAGATGGGCCGGAACGGTGGTGGCGCCCGCCTGCTCGACATTGGCAGGCGTCGCTTCGGTAATTTCCAGGTCGAGGTCGGTCGCCTTCATGTCGAGGTTCTGCCCGTCGGCCTTCAGGAGCACGTTGGACAGGATCGGGATGGTGTTGCGGCGTTCGACCACGCGGTGGACGTGGTTCAGCGACTTCAAAAGGTTTGACCGCTCAATAGTAATACGCATGGGATGCTACCGCTTTCGACCTTTACTACCGGGGCGCAGGAAGCGCCGCGTCACTGCTTTCCCCTTCGGCAAAGGGGAGTGGACGGGCAAAATGGCAGAACTTTGCCAGCGAATGCAAGAGGCATGGCGGTCCAGGGGCCTGCAAATGCCGTTTTGTAATGCAATGCTCACAGAAATCGCGGCCCCTTGTCGAAGCGGCGCCGCTCGCCCATAAAGGGAAGAGGCCGGCGGGACGAAAGCGAGTGACATGACGCAAGAGACGACAGCGGAAACCGGCGCCCGGCGCGGCTTTCGTCTGCACAATATCGCGGTGCCGGCGCGCCCGCTGGAGGCGGCCCTCTATCTCGTCGCCACGCCGATCGGCAATCTCGGCGACATCACGCTTCGGGCGCTGGAAACGCTCGCCGGTGCCGACGTCCTGGCCTGCGAGGACACCCGCGTCACCCGCGTCCTGCTCGACCGCTACGGCATCCAGAACCGCCCTTTCGCCTATCATGAACACAATGCCGACGAGGCCGGCCCGCGTCTGCTGCAGGCGCTGGAGGCCGGCAAGTCGGTGGCGCTCGTTTCCGACGCCGGCACGCCGCTCGTTTCCGACCCCGGCTATCGGCTGGCGCAGCAGGCAATCGAGGCAGGGTATCGTGTCGTCCCCATTCCCGGCGCCTCCGCGCCGCTTGCCGCCCTTGTCGGTTCCGGTCTGCCGAACGACGCCTTCCTCTTTGCCGGTTTCCTGCCGACCAAGGACAAGGCGCGTCGCGACCGCCTGGCGGAATTCGCCAATGCGCCGGCCACGCTGCTCTTCTTTGAATCGCCGCATCGTATCGGCGCGACGCTTCTGGCCGCAGCCGAAGTGCTCGGCGGCGGCCGCCAGGCGTCCGTCTGCCGGGAACTGACGAAGACCTACGAGGAATTCCGCCGCGGCACGCTTGCCGAACTCGCCACCCATTACGAAGAGCATGACAATGTGAAGGGCGAAATCGTGCTCGTCATCGGCCCGCCGAAGGACGAGCCGGCGAGCGAGACCGACGTCGAGGCGGTTCTCGCCGATCTTTCAAAAGCCCTGCCGACCGCCAGGGCGGCGACGGAGGCCGCCCGCCTGACCGGCCTGCCGCGCAAGGTGCTCTATCAGAAACTTCTCGACATGAAGGCCGCGGATGGCTGACGGCGAGGCCACGCTCCGCAGGAAAAAGGCGCTGCGCCGTGGCTCGGCCGCGGAATATATCGCCGCCCTTTTCCTGATGCTGAAGGGCTACCGCATCCTCGCCCTGCGCTACAGGACGAAACTCGGCGAGATCGATATCATCGCCCGCAAGGGCGATCTTGCCGTCTTCGTCGAGGTCAAGGCGCGCGCGGATGAAATGGGCGCGGTGGATGCCGTCTCCTACACGTCTCAAAATCGAATCCGGGCGGCGAGCGATCTTTGGCTCGCGCGCCAGCGTGACTATGCTCTTCTTTCGCAACGCTATGATATCATTGCGATATTGCCGGGAAAACTGCCGCGCCATTTCCCGAATGCCTTTTAGGATCGCGAAATTCCGCACGCGCCTGGAGGCTCGCGCGCAAGGTTTTGTTAAAATTTTAGCGTCTGCTTGAACGGGCTTTTATGACTCTTTTGTTATCCACGCCTCAGCTAGGGGTAGCAAACTGGGGGATACAGATGGCCTGGAAGATGATGCTCGCAAGCGCTGTCGCAATGGCTGCGCGATCCGTGCCTTATGCTGCGCTGAAACCGACAGGTCAAACGTTCGTCGCGCACGCCAGCGACGACATGGTGCTGAAGTCGACGCCCATCAACCCGGACTGGATCATCAGCGGCAATCCGCAGGCGCGCACGGCAGAACATTCCCGCGGCCACGACGAGGCAGCGCTCACGGCGATCTGGGATTGCACGGCAGGCGAATTCCGCTGGCGTTTCGGCTGGGACGAGACGGTCATGATCCTCGAAGGCGAGGTGCACGTTACGACCGAGGACGGCCTTGAGCGCACGCTGCAGGCAGGCGATGTCGCCTTCTTTGCCGGCGGCACCTGGGCGAACTGGCGGGTGGACGATTACGTCCGCAAGGTTGCCTTCCTGCGCAAGCCCTTCCCGAAGCCGCTCGCCATCGCCTACCGCCTGCGCAACCTCTTGCGCAGCAACGGCAGCGCCGGCATCGCCGCCTGAAAATAGCGCCCGCGCAGATGCCGGAAGCCATTGATTGCCGTTGCGTTTGAGGCCTGACCGACCTACATCTGGGCGGCATCAGCTCAAGGGACGGAAATGGCCAAGATCAAGAACGTAGCGGTCCAGATGGACCATGTCTCCGGCATCAATATCGCGGGCGATTCGACCTTCGCCATGAGCCTCGAAGCGCAGGCGCGCGGCTACAGGCTCTTCCATTACACACCTGAGCGCCTGAGCTTTCGCGACGGCACGCTCTATGCGTCCGTGGAGCCGATGGTGCTGCGCGACGTCAAGGGCGACCATTTTGAGCTCGGCGCGCCGGAGCGCATCGACCTCTCGACGATGGATGTCGTCCTCTTGCGCCAGGACCCGCCCTTCGACATGGCCTACATCACCTCGACTCATCTTCTGGAACGCATCCATCCGAAGACGCTCGTCGTCAACGATCCGGCCTGGGTGCGCAACTCGCCGGAGAAGATCTTCGTCACCGAATTTTCCGACCTGATGCCGAAGACGCTGATCACCAAGGACCCCGGCGAAATCCGCCGCTTCCGCGACGAGATGGGCGATATCATCCTGAAACCGCTCTACGGCAACGGCGGCGCCGGCGTCTTCCATTCCACCAGGGACGACCGCAACCTGTCTTCGCTGCTCGAAATGTTCGGCCAGCTTTTCCGCGAACCTTTCATCGCCCAGCAATATTTGCCCGACGTGCGCAAGGGCGACAAACGCATCATCCTCGTCGACGGGCAGTTTGCCGGCGCCATCAATCGCGTCCCGGCCGAGCATGACAGCCGCTCCAACATGCATGTCGGCGGCCGTGCCGAGCCGACCGAACTGACGGCGCGCGAAAAGGAAATCTGCGAGCGCATCGGTCCGGCCCTGCGTGAACGCGGCTTCCTGCTTGTCGGCATCGACGTGATCGGCGATTACATGACCGAGATCAACGTCACTTCGCCGACCGGCATCCGCGAGGTGAAGAAGTTCGGCGGCGCGGATATCGCAAGCCTGCTGTGGGATGCGATCGAGCGCAAACGCGGCTAGGACAGGTCCGGCAAGCGTCCGTAGCGCTTGGCCGAAACAGGGAGAGAGCATTTGCGCGGTCGGAGGATCGAAGAAAATGCTCAGCCTGTTCCGTCTTTGATCGCCTTCGTTCCGACTTTGCAACCGGCCGCAATTCGATTGCAGCGGAAGGCTGAATCTGTTCGCTTATCGTTCTTGTTTTATTCCGGATTCCATGCAAGATTGTGACCGCCTTCATAGGCGGGGCATGAAGATTACGGGGCAGGGGCATGGTCGCGCGCGTCAGCACGGTTGCATTTCAGGGGATTGAAGGTGTCCCGGTGGAGGTCCAGGTCATGGTCGCCCCCGGCAAAATGGGGATGCAGATCGTCGGCCTTCCGGACAAGGCGGTTGCGGAGAGCCGCGAGCGGGTGCAGGCGGCCTTGCACGCCTCGGGGCTGGCGCTGCCGGCAAAACGTGTGACGGTCAACCTTGCGCCTGCCGACCTTCCCAAAGAGGGCAGCCACTTCGATCTTCCCATCGCGCTCGGGCTGATGGCGGCGCTCGGCGCCATTCCGGCGGATGCCCTGGCCGACTATGTCGTCGTCGGCGAACTCAATCTCGACGGCACGATCGCCGCCATCGCCGGCGCCCTGCCGGCCGCTATCGGCGCCAATGCCACCGGAAAAGGGCTGGTCTGCCCGGCCGAAAGCGGCGCGGAAGCCGCCTGGGCGGGATCCGAGGTCGATATCCTGGCGCCGCGCAGCCTGATCGCGCTGGCCAACCATTTCCGCGGCACGCAGATCCTGTCGCGCCCGGAACCGTCCATCCGTCCCAACGCCGCAAATCTTCCCGATCTCGCTGAAATCAAGGGGCAGGAAAGCGCCAAACGGGCGCTGGAAGTGGCGGCTGCCGGCGGCCACAACCTGTTGATGGTCGGGCCGCCCGGCTCCGGCAAGTCGATGCTGGCATCAAGGCTGCCCTCCATCCTGCCGCCGCTCTCGGCAGCCGAACTGCTGGAAGTCTCGATGATCCATTCCATTGCCGGTCAGCTCTCGGGCGGCAAGCTCTCGGACCGCCGGCCTTTCCGCACGCCGCACCATTCGGCGACCATGGCAGCCCTCATCGGCGGCGGCCTGCGCGCCCGCCCTGGCGAAGCTTCGCTTGCCCATCACGGCGTGCTTTTTCTTGACGAGTTCCCCGAATTTGCGCCGCAGGTGCTCGATGCCTTGCGCCAGCCGCTGGAAAGCGGCGAATGCGTCATCGCGCGCGCCAACCACCGGGTTTCCTATCCGGCGAGGATCCAGCTTGTCGCGGCGATGAACCCGTGCCGCTGCGGCATGGCGGGCGAACCCGGCCACACCTGCGCCCGCGGCCCGCGCTGCATGAGCGATTATCAGGCCCGCATTTCCGGACCGCTGATGGACCGCATCGATATCCGCATCGATGTGCCGGCCGTTTCCGCCGCCGACCTCATCCGGCCGACGGCGGCCGAGGCGAGCGCCGATGTTGCCCGGCGTGTCGCCCGCGCCCGCGCGATCCAGCGCGAACGTTACGCTTCGGCAGGTGCTGCGGCTATTTCCACCAATGCCGGATGCTCCACCTCGATGATCGAGAAATTCGCCGAGCCGGATGCCGCAGGATTGCAGTTGCTGCGCGATGCCGCAGACAAGATGAAGTTCTCGGCGCGTGGCTATCACCGCGTCCTGAAAGTCGCCCGTACGCTCGCCGATCTCGATGGCAAGGATACGGTTGGCCGTATTCATCTGGCGGAAGCGATCTCCTATCGCGTTGCCGGCGAAAGGCTGACGGCAGCGGCGTGATATGGGCGAATAGAGAGTGGCGAATAGCGAATAGCGAATAGAAAAAGCTTGCCCGGCACCGACGGGACATCCACCTTTCGCTATTCGCTATTCGCTATTCGCTATTCGCTATTCGCTATTCGCTATTCGCTTAGCTTCCCAACCCCTCAAACAACGCCGTCGAGAGATACCGTTCCGCAAAGGACGGAATAATGACGACGATGGTCTTGCCGGCATTTTCCGGGCGGCGGCCCACTTCGATTGCGGCCGTCAGCGCAGCGCCGGAGGAAATGCCGACCGGCACGCCTTCGAGCCTTGCGACCAGCCGGGCCTGCTGGAAGGCCTCGTCATTGCTGACGGTGACGACCTCGTCATAGATGCTGGTGTCGAGGATCTTCGGCGCAAAGCCGGCGCCGATACCCTGGATCTTGTGCGGGCCGGGCGTGCCGCCTGACAGGACCGGCGAGTCGGCCGGCTCGACGGCAACGACCCGAATATCCGGCTTGCGGCTCTTCAGCACCTGGCCGACGCCGGTGATCGTGCCGCCCGTGCCGATGCCGGCAACGAAAATATCGACCTTGCCGTCCGTGTCGTTCCAGATTTCCTCGGCCGTCGTCTTGCGGTGGATTTCCGGATTGGCCGGGTTTTCGAATTGCTGCGGGATGACGGCGTCGGGAAGCGAGGCGGCAAGCTCTTCGGCCTTGGCGATCGCGCCCTTCATGCCCTTGGCGCCTTCCGTCAGCACCAGTTCGGCGCCGAGCAGCGCCAGCATCTTCCGGCGCTCGACGGACATCGTCTCGGGCATGGTGAGGATCAGCCTGTAGCCCTTGGCGGCAGCCGCGAAGGCAAGCGCAATGCCCGTATTGCCCGATGTCGGTTCGATCAGCACGGTCTTGCCGGGCGAGATCTTGCCCTGCGTCTCCAGGCTCTCGATCATCGCGACGCCGATACGGTCCTTTACCGAGGCGATCGGATTGAAGAACTCGAGCTTGGCGAGGATGTTGGCGACCGCGCCCTTCTCCTTGGCAAGCTTGTCGAGGCGAACGAGCGGCGTGTCGCCGATTGTATCGGTAATGGAGGAATAGATGCGGCCGCGGCCCGGTTTGTGCGACATGGTGCTCTCCCTTTGAAATCCATTCTGAAATCTGTGGAAACAATAGGGTCAAACCGGCGGTGAGACCAGAGTGGCTTCATCCGCCCACCGCTCGAGCCAGAGAAAAAATCCTTTGAAAACCGTCCGTTGCCGAATGTTTATTTCAGGCTGCACGCGTGGCGATGAAGGCGGCCGTGCCCGCCAGGATACTGGCGGCGACCCGGTTCAGCGCCTGCAGGGCGCGCGGTTGCTTCAGCATCGTGCGGGCGCGCGAGGCAAGCAGCATATAGGGAATGAGCACGATCATCAGCACCGCGAAGGTGACGGCGAGCAGCATCAGATATTCGCGCATGCCGATGCTGTTGAGATCGATCAGCGTCGGCACCAGAGCCACGTAAAAGAGCATGGTCTTCGGATTGCCGAGCGTCACCAGCAGGCCGGACAGGAAGGACATGCCGGCACTGCCGGATTTCTTCGCGGCGATATCCTGCGGCAGCAGGCCGGCGGTCCAGAGCTTCCAGGCGATGTAACCGAGATAAAGCGCGCCGGCGATTTTGATGACGAGGAAGATCTCGGTGAAGGTCTGCGCCACGAAGGCAAGGCCCAGGATAACGGCGGTAAGATAGGTCATGTCGCCGAGCACGAGGCCGAGGCCCATGAAGAAAGTCTCGCGGAAGTTCGAGCCGAGCGCACGCGCGACGATCGCCGTGATCCCCGGTCCGGGAATGGCGGCGGCGATGAACAGGGCGCCGGCATAGGCGATCAGGGCGGTAAGGCTCATCTTCAGCTCCAAGCGGTTGCCTGACCTTCCTATAGGCGCTTGCCG
This sequence comes from Hyphomicrobiales bacterium, assembly GCA_900471515.1. GTDB lineage: Bacteria > Pseudomonadota > Alphaproteobacteria > Rhizobiales > Rhizobiaceae > Rhizobium. Next base: position 260,565 of record UCFC01000018.1, read on the forward strand.
CAGCCTGCATCAATCGCCTGACGCTGATCCGTCCATAACCATAAAGAATAGGTCGGTTGAACGATGATCTACTTGGAAAGCGATGTTGCCTTGCTATTTTCCCCTTGCACGCGGCCGCAGACACGGCCCGCCGCGGCTTCCCCCAGGCCGCCGGCGCAAACGATTTTCATCACCAAGGAGAGAATGCATGTCGCCTACCTCAGCCGAAGCCCGCAGACGTTCGCCGCTCAAGACCCCCTCCGACCTGCCGACCAATGCGATCACCGACATCTCGGCCGCGCTGACGGCATTGCTTGCCGATGTTTTTGCGCTCTATGTGAAGACCAAGAACTTCCATTGGCACATGTCCGGCCCGCATTTTCGCGACTACCATCTGTTGCTTGACGAGCAGGCGGAGCAGATCTTCGACATGACGGACGAGGTTGCCGAGCGTGCCCGCAAGATCGGCGGCACGACGCTGCGTTCGATCGGCCAGATCGCCCGCCAGCAGCGCATTCCGGACAATGATGCCGATTATGTCACGCCCGAGGATATGCTGTCGGAGCTGCGCGAAGACAATCTTCACCTCGTCTCCATCCTGCGCGAGGTGCATGCAGTCTGCGACGAGCACAATGACGTCGCAACCGCCAGCCTGATCGAGAACTGGATCGACCAGAGCGAACGCCGCACATGGTTCCTGTTCGAAACGACGCGCCAGGCCAAGTAACGTTCAGCCTCTCGCCGCCGGCAGGCGCATCAGTCTCGCCGGCGACCAGCCGAGATTCATGCCGGCGGCGGCAAGCAGAATGATTGCCGCCCCGGCAATCTGCATCGGCTGCAGCGCGTGGCCGAAAGCGAGGCGGTCGACTAGGATGGCGGCAACAGGGTAGATGAAGGAGAGCGCGCCGGTCAGATGCGTCGGCAGCTTCTGGATCGCGCCATAGAGCAGCACATACATCAGCCCGGTATGGATGACGCCGACGGCGATCAGGAGCAGCCACGAGCCCGTATCGGCCGGAAGATCCGTAAAATCGGTCATGGGCGCCAGCATGAGGATGCCGGTCGAAACCTGGATCAGCGCGATCAGGTGCGGTGGCGTGCCGCGCAGCCATTTGGCAGCCAGCGCGGCCAGCGCATAGAAGAAGGCAGCGCCGAGCGCCAACAGAATGCCGAGACCGTAACTGCCGGAGACGGCGTCGGCCTGCGGTTTCGCCTCGACGATCGCCGCCATGCCGGCAAAGGAAAGCCCAAGCCAGAAGAGCTTTGTGCCGGTGATCTTCTCGCCGAGAAAGAGTGCGCCGAGCGCAAGCAGCATGAAAGGCTGGGTATTGTAGACGGTCGTCGCGATCGAGATCGACGCATGCGAATAGGAAGCGAACAGCAGAAGCCAGTTGGCAACGATGGCGATGCCGCCGAGGACAGCGATGGCGAGCGAATGCAGGCTGATGATACCGGGCCTGAGCAGGCCGAGCGCCGTGCAGACGACAAGCAGGGTCAGCGCGCCGAAGAAGCAGCGCCAGAAGACCACGCCGCTGACCGGCTGGCCTGACATGACGACGAACCAGCCGATCGTTCCCGAGATCAGCATTGCCGCCGTCATCTCCGCCGTGCCTCTTCTGATTTCACTCTGCATCGCGCTCTCCATCCGTTAGCGGGAAATTGTATTGCGGCAGCGCAGCAATATCTATAGAATAAGAAAGGGAACGGCTGGATAAACCTAATCTTGTTAGGAGTTTTTGCCATGTTGGCTAACGAGATGCAGGCAGTCGACGATATTGACCGCGCAATGATAGAGGCATTGGCGGGAAATTCTCGTATTTCCCTAAAAGAGCTCGCCCAGGCAGTCGGGCTTTCCTCGCCGAGCGCGGCGGAGCGTCTGCGCCGGCTCGAGGATCGCGGCGTCGTGACGCTTTTCACCATCGATCTCGATCCGGCGGCGATCGGCTACCCGCTTCAGGCGATCGTGCGGGTGCGCCCGCTGCCCGGTCAGCTTCACATCGTCGAGCGCATTATTCAGGACACGCCGGAGTTCATTGAATGCGACAAGGTCACGGGGGACGATTGTTTCATCGCCCGCCTCGTCGTTCGCTCCATGGCGGAACTGGACAACATCCTCGACAAGGTCGCCGAGAGGGCGGAGACCAATACGTCGATGATCAAGTCCTCGCCGGTCAAGCGCCGCCTGCCGCCATTGATCCGAAAAAGATAGTCTCAGAAATCCGCCCAGGCATCGGCCGCTGAAATAATCCGGTCGAAACGTAAGCCCGGCCGGCTCGGTGGCGTTCATACGCCAGTCGAACCGAAGCCGCCGGCGCCGCGTTCGGTTTCGGTCGTCTCCAGGGCTTCTGTGATCCGGGCCTGAACGAAGGGCGCAATCACCATCTGCGCGATACGCATGCCGCGCGTGATGGTGAAATCCTCCTCGCCGTGATTGACGAGGATAACCTTCACTTCGCCGCGATAGTCACAGTCGACGGTGCCGGGTGCATTGAGGCAGGTGACGCCGTTCTTGGCGGCAAGGCCGGAGCGCGGACGCACCTGGCCTTCGAAACCCTCGGGGATTTCGAAGACGAAGCCGGTCGGAACGAGCGCGCGTTTGCCGGGCGCCAGCATCAGCGGCTTGTCCGCGTCGATCGCCGCGCGCAGATCCATGCCGGCGGCACCGCGCGTTTCATAGGCGGGCAGATCGAGGCCTTCGCCGTTCGGCAGGCGGATCAGATTGAGGCTCGGGCGGGTGTCTGTGTGAATGGTCATGGCGCATTACTTCGTGCCCAATGCCGCAAGGTCAATTGCAATGGCGCGCTTTAATCGCTAGATACGCGGCAATTCCACAGGATTCACATCATGGCCGAAAGTCTCGCCGAGGCGGTCTCCCGCCGCCGCACATTCGCTATTATCGCGCACCCGGACGCGGGTAAGACGACGCTCACCGAAAAGCTGCTGCTGTTCGGCGGCGCCATCCAGCTCGCCGGTGAAGTGAAGGCGAAGAAGGACCGCATGCAGACCCGCTCGGACTGGATGAAGATCGAGCGCGAACGCGGCATCTCGGTCGTCACCTCGGTCATGACCTTCGAATATGAAGGCAATGTCTTCAACATTCTCGACACGCCCGGTCACGAAGACTTCGCCGACGATACCTACCGCACGCTGACGGCGGTGGATGCCGCCGTCATGGTCATCGACGCCGCCAAGGGTATCGAGCCGCGCACGCTGAAATTGTTCGAAGTCTGCCGCATGCGCGACATTCCGATCATCACCTTCATCAACAAGATGGACCGCGAAAGCCGCGACCCCTTCGAAATCCTCGATGAAGTCGAGGAGAAGCTGGCGTTGGACACGGCCCCGGTCACGTGGCCGATCGGCCGCTCGAAGACCTTTTGCGGCTCCTATCACCTGAAGGAAAATACGGTTCGGGGCTCCGATACCGAAGTTGCCGTCACGCCGGTCAACGGTCCGCAGAGCGTGGCCGACCGCCTGCCGGAAAACGAGCGCGACGCCTTCATCGAAGAGGTGGAACTGGCCATCGAAGCCTGCCGTCCCTTCGATCGGGAATCGTTCCTCGAAGGCCATATGACTCCGGTTTTCTTCGGCTCTGCGCTGCGCAATTTCGGCGTTCGCGACCTCATCAATGCGCTCGGTGCCTTTGCGCCGCCGCCGCGCGACCAGGTGGCCGATGTCAGAACCGTGCATGCCGCCGAAGACAAGATGACCGCCTTCGTCTTCAAGATCCAGGCGAACATGGATCCCAACCATCGCGACCGCATCGCCTTTGCCCGCATCTGCTCGGGCAAGCTGGAGCGCGGCATGAAGGCCCGCCTTGCGCGCACCGGCAAGCAGCTTGGCCTGACCGCCCCGCAGTTCTTCTTCGCCTCGCAGCGCCAGCTGGCCGATACCGCCTTTGCCGGCGACGTGGTCGGCATTCCGAACCACGGCACGCTGCGCATCGGCGATACGCTGACGGAAGGTGAAAGCCTGGTTTTCCAGGGTGTGCCGAACTTCTCGCCGGAAATCCTGCGCCGCGTGCGCCTGGAAGATGCCATGAAGGCCAAGAAGCTGAAGGAAGCCCTGCAGCAGATGGCGGAAGAAGGCGTGGTCCAGCTCTTCCAGCCGGAAGACGGTTCGCCCGCCATCGTCGGCGTCGTCGGCGCGCTGCAGCTCGACGTCCTGAAGGAGCGGCTGATGGCCGAATACGGCCTGCCCGTTTCCTTCGAAATGTCCCGCTTCTCCGTCTGCCGCTGGGTCTCCTCCGACCAGGCTGCGGAACTTGACAAGTTCCTGACCGTCAAGCGTGGCGATATCGCCCGCGATCTCGACGGCGACCCGGTCTTCCTGGCCCAGGACGGTTTCTCGCTGCGTTACGAGGCGGAGCGTTATCCGGCCATCAAGATGGCGGCGATCAAGGAATATCACGCCGCCAAGGCGGCCTGATCATCCCGCCAGCCGCTCGGCCAGAAATTCGACGACGGCGCGCACGGAAGGCAACTGCCCGCGCCGGTGCGGCATGAGGATCGTCGTGGTGACGCTGCCGGCCGTCCAGTCGGGCAGCAGCCGCAGCAGCCTTCCGTCCTTCAGGGCGTCGTTGCAGACCGATGTCGGCAGAATGGTCATGCCCATGCCGGCCGCGGCCGCTTTCAGCAGAACCATCGGCTCGTCTGCCGCCGCGACGGGGCGAGGCGCCACCACGGCCTCGGCGCCGTCCTGCGAGACAAGGCGCCACCGCTCGTCGGACAGGCTCGGCATGACCGCCCTGTGGTCGGCGATATCCTCGACCCGCTCGGGCTTCCCATATTGCGCTATATAGTCCGGCGAAGCGACGAGCAGGAACGGATGAACCGCGATCCGGCGCTGCACGAGCGTCGAATCTGCAAGCGGGAAACGGTGGCTGCGCAGCGCAAGATCGAAGCCTTCCTGGACGATATCGACGAAACGGTCCGTCACATGCAGCGACACCTTGAGTTTTGGATAGCGCACTGTCAGTTCGGCCAGATGCTCGGCGAGCATGAATTGCGCCGTCGGCACTGCTGCCGTCAGCCGGACGGTGCCGCTCGGCTCTCCCAGCCGGTTGCGCACGATACTCTCGGCCATTTCCGCTTCGATGATCGAGGCCTGCGCGTGGTCGAACACGTCCTTGCCGATCTCCGTCAGGGCAAAGCTGCGTGACGTGCGCTGGATCAGCCGCACGCCAAGCCTCTTTTCAAGTTCCGCCACCCGCTTGCTGACCGTCGATTTCGGAATGCCGAGGCGGCGGCCTGCCTCCGTGAAGCTGCCGCCTTCCACCGCCTGTACGAAGAGATGGAGGTCGTTGAGGTTGAAGACGGTCACGTTCGGCTTCCATATCTGTGGACTTTGAGGTGCATTATTACTGTCTATCATCAGATCGTCCACAAAGTCATATTGGCCGGGTCAACAAATTCTTGATGCAAGGACCCCCGACAATGTCACTCACACTCTTTTACGGCGTGCCGGAAGGCTGCTCCTTCGGTTCCATCGTCGCGCTGGAATGGTCCGGTCTGCCGTACCGTCTCTGCCGCGTTCAGATGCCCGAGGTCGTCTCCGGTCAAGATTACCGGCATATCAACGTGGTCGGCGAAACGCCGTCGTTATTGCTGCCCGATGGCCGGCTGATCAGCGAAAGCATGGCGATCCTGAACTGCATCGGCGCACGCTCGATCGACAAAGGCCTGGGCTTTGCGCAGGGCACGGCGGAGTTCGACCGTCTGAACCAGATGCTCGCCTATCTGAACACCAGCTTCTTCAATGCCTTCAGTGCGCTCTGGCATACGGCCGAGCATGAACTGGAACCCACCGAAAAGCAGGTTCTCGTGGCCTATGGCAAGGCCAAGGTGGAGAAGGCCCATCACATGCTGGAGCGTCTGCTTGCCGGCCGCAAATGGCTGCTGGGGGACGGGCCGGGCATCGCCGATGCCTATTTCACCGGTATCGCCCGCTGGAACGAATTCCACAAAGCCGTCGATATCGGGCTCTTTCCTGCCGTGAACGAACTCTATCAACGCATGCAGCAGGAACCCGCCGTTCGCTTCGCGCATGCGATCGAACATCAGGAAAAGGCGGAAAGTATCGGGCGCTTCCTCGGCGAAATCGATCTGGATGAAGCCCTCGGCCTGCTGCGCCGGGCCGCTTGATGGTGTCGTGCCGCCCTGCCCGGTCGGGGCGGCATCTTATCCGGCGTGAGGGGGGCGAAAACCGATGTGGCGCTCCCGACTTATCTCGATCGACCGGTCCAGGCCGAGATGACGACGGACTGGCCGGAAAACCCGCCACCGGCCTGAGAGCCGAAGCGCTGTATTCCAACTGCTATAACGTCGTGCCATAGTGCCGTTCCTGAAGGGAGAGCAGCCGATGGTGAGAGAAAACGAGATTCGCGAAAACGAGGTCGCCCTCGAAAATCCGCCCGATCACAGCGATGCCGGCCTGGTTTTCATCGGCCGCATTTTCACACCCTGGACGTCGCGCATGGAAACGCCGCGTCAGGGGCGGCATGACGGGCCGCTGTGCCGTATCGAAATCTTTGATCCCTGGGTGCCGGCCCTGCAGGGCATTGCAGCTTTCGAACGCCTGGAGGTGCTCTATTGGCTGCACCAGTCGCGGCGTGATCTGCTCTTGCAGAGCCCGGCCCGTAACGGCAAGACGCACGGCACCTTTTCGCTACGCTCGCCGGTTCGGCCCAATCCGATCGGCACGTCCATCGTCAAGCTGGAAGCGGTCGAGGGCAGCGCGGTCTTGGTGCGCGGCCTGGATTGCCTCGACGGCACGCCGCTCCTCGACCTGAAACCGGACCGGGCGCTCTTCACGCCCATCGCCCCGCCGCAGCCGGGCGATTTCCAGATCGGCGATACGTCCATGCCATGAGGCTCAGTCGACGGCCACCATCACGTCGGAAGCCTTGACGACCGCATAGGCTTCGGCGCCGGCCTTGAGGCCGAGTTCGTCCACGGCCTCGTTGGTGATCGAGGCGGTGACGATGGCGCCGTTGCCGATGTCGATGCGGACATGGGCTGTCGTCGCGCCCTTCACCACATCCACGACCCTGCCCTTCAGGCGGTTGCGTGCACTGATCTTCATGGAAATCCTCCGTTTGCGTATCGGCGAGATTATCCGCCGGCGGGCGCGTCCGTCAAACCTTCAGGCGGCGAGATCGTTGAGGAAGTCGTCGCACCAGCGCGAGACGTCGTGCGCCAGAAGATGGTCCATCATCCGCCGCCAGCGCTCGCGACGCTCCTCGAGCGGCATATTGAGGCCGCGCGCCAGCGCATTGGACGTGCCGACAATGTCATAGGGATTGACGAGCAGGGCGCCGTTCAGTTCGCGCGCCGCTCCGGCAAAGCGGGAAAGGACCAGCACGCCCGGATCATCGGGATTCTGCGCGGCGACATATTCCTTGGCGACAAGGTTCATGCCGTCGCGCAGCGGCGTCACGAGCCCAACCTTGGCGAGCCGATAGAGGCCGGCCAGCACAGGCCGGCTGACGGAGCGGTTGATATAGCGGATCGGCACCCAGTCGACCGTGCCGAGCGCGCCGTTCACGCGGCCGGCCTGTTCGGCGACCATGCGCTGCATCGCCTCGTATTCGGGAACTTCGGAACGGGATTTCGGCGTGATCTGCAGATAGGTGACTTTGCGCTGATGCGCCGGGTTGTTGGTGACGAAATGTTCGAACGCGTCGATGCGCTGGGTAATGCCCTTGGAATAGTCCAGCCGGTCGACGCCGATGATGAGGCTGCGGTTTTCGATGCTCTGCTGTGCCTTCAGCACCATGCTGTGGCTGCCGGCCCTCCGGGCGAATTCCGCAAACGCGGCCGTCTCGATGGCGATCGGATAGGCTCCGCCGCGGAACCTGCGCTCGCCGGCCGTGAAACGCCCTTCGCCGGCCATGTCGCCCATCCCCTCGCGTCGCAGGCAGCCCGCGAAATTTTCCAGGTCGTGATCGGTCTGGAAGCCGACGAGATCGTAGGCGGCGAGCCCGCGCATGATCTCCTCGTGGACAGGCATGGCGAAGAGCACGTCGGCCGGCGGCCAGGGAATATGCAGGAAAAAGCCGATCCTGTTCTTCAGCCCCATCTGCCGAAGCTCGGCGGCAAGCGGGATCAGGTGATAGTCGTGCACCCAGATGAGGTCGTCAGGCTTGACCAGCGGCGCCAGCCGATGGGCGAAGAAGCGGTTGACGCGGAAATAGCCGGCCATCTCCGTGCGCCCATATTCGGCAAGATCCAGGCGGTAGTGGCAGATCGGCCAGAGCATGCGGTTGGCGAAGCCGAAGTAATATTCGTCGACATCCCTGGATGTCAGGTCGGTCAGCGCATAGGTGATGTTGCCGCGTTCTTCGATCGCAAGCGGGCCGGGCTCTCCGTCGTCATCCACCTTGCCCGACCAGCCCATCCAGACGCCACCGCGCTTCTCAAGGGCTGCCTCCAGCGCCACGGCAAGCCCGCCGGCAGACGCAGCCCCTTTCTTTTCCGGAACAGGCACCCGGTTTGAAACGACGACGAGGCGGCTCATGGCAAATTCCTTTCACTGAAATAATGGCAGCAACGCAATCAGCCGGCAAAACGGGCAACGATTTCGCGGACCGCCCCCGCCGAAGGCAGAATGCCGCGCGCGGCGGTTTCGCGCGAAGGGGCGCCGACGCGGATCGAATAGCCGCCAAGCCGGTTCGCCGTGCCGAACATCGCCTCATCGGTCAGGTCGTCGCCGATGGCGATCGGGCGGCGGCCGAAAAAGGGCGGGTTTTCGAGAAAGCGTTCCAGCGCGTCGCCCTTGTTGGCTCCGGCAGGCCGGATTTCGAGAACCATCTTGCCGTGCTGCAGTGTCCATTCCGGCCCTGCGCGATCCGCCAAACGCTGCATCAGTTCCGTCAGTTCCGCCTGTCGCGCCGGCGCAAGCCGGAAATGGGCGGCGACGGCCGCGCCCTTGTCCTCGATGAGAATGCCGGCCCAGCCTGCCGTTTTTGCCCGCAGTTCGGTCTTCAGCCTCTCGAATCCGCCGGTCGGCGCAGCCCTGACGATGCTGCCGTCAGGGCTGCGCCGCTCGGCTCCGTGCAGTCCGGCGGTCGGAAACTGGAAAGGCGCGAAGAGGCGGTCGGCATAGGAAAGTCCGCGCCCCGTCACCAGAGCCAGCGCGCCACCGAGCCTGCGCGACAGCGCGTCAAGCTGTGCAGGCAGCGATGGCGGCACGATGATCTCGTCCGGCGTCGGCGCAAGATCGAGGAGCGTGCCGTCTATATCGAGGAAGAGGGCACCGTTCGGAAGATAAGAAGAGAGCGTGGAGAAGGTCTCGTCCTGTCGGGAAGCGCTGCCGGATAGCGGAGCTTCTGATAGCCGATTGCTGTTCGTCATGCCGGGGAAACTAGGTCAGCACGCTCCTCCGGCAACCCTTCGTCGCGTTCAATCCGCCGGCGTGCCGGCCGGATGCCCGGCATAAAAGGCCTTCGCATCCGCCGTGAAAGCGGCGCGCTGGCCGGCGGTCGTGTAGAACATATGCCCGCCGCGGTAGAGCTTCAGCGACACGCGATTTTCCGCAAGGGACGGCGGCAGGTGATCGACCACATAGCGGCTGACGCCGTAGGGCGTCACGAGATCGCTGTAGCCATGCGCGATCAGCAGGTGGAAGGACGGGTTGGAGGCGAGCATCTGCCTGATGTCGTCGGTGGCGCTCGCCTGGAAACGCGAACCGCCGCCGCGGCCGCTGCCCCATTCCCAGCGACGGCTGACATCGCTTTCGAGCAACGTATAGGTCATCTCCGTCTTGAACCCGAGCTCGTTGCGGGCATAGTCGGCAAAAGCGCCGCCATAGGCGCGGGTAAAGCCGTCAAGGATCGCATCGTCGCCCCGGTCGTAATCGGATTCCGGATAGGGGTCGGGCGTCGCGAAGGCGGCATCGTAAGGGCTCATCACCTTGCCCGCCTCGTTGCCGGAATGTTTGGCATAGGCATCGCCGAGAAAGCCGCGATTGCGGATGACGATGTCCTGCGGGATGCCCGTCAGAGCGGAGACCTTGTTGTAGAAGGCCGTTGCCGCATCGCCCGCCGGTGCGGGGCCGGCAAGCGTCGTCAGATATTCGCCAAGCGCGAAACGCTCGGCATCGCGCTGGCCGGATTCGCTGAAGCTCTTGCGCCGGTCGGCTTCGGCGGCTGCCAATGAGGGCAATTCCAATGCGGCGCCGAGGGCGAACTGGTCGGCATTGAACATCAGCTGACCTTCAAGCAGCGGCGAAAGCATGACGGTGCCGGCGATGATGATGCCCTGGCTCTGCTGCAGCGCCGAGGCGACCTTGGCGGCGCGAAAGCCGCCATAGCTTTCGCCGAGCAGGTATTTCGGCGAATTGGCGCGGTTGTTGTGGGCGACATAGAGGGCGATCGCCTTCGCCATCGTCTGCGCGTCGGAGCCGACATTGTAATAGTTCGAGGCGTCGTCCGCCTTCACGGTACGGCTCCAGCCGGTGCCGATCGGGTCGATCAGCACGAGGTCGGTAAAATCGAGCCAGCTATGCGGGTTGTCGACAAGCTTCGCATTGGCGCCGTCGCGTCCGTCCGGCCCGAAATCCAGAACTTTGGGGCCGACGAGGCCGAGATGCAGAAAGGTCGAGGCAGCCCCCGGTCCGCCATTGAAAGCGAAGGTGATCGGTCGGTCCGGCCCCGCATCCCTGGCAATGTAGGCGGTATAGAAGATCGCAGCGTTCTGCCCGCCATCCTGTCCGAAGAGGTCGAGCGTGCCCGCGGTCGCCGTGTAGGCGATCCTCCGGCCCTCCGCCGTCGTCAATTCATGCGCGGTCACGGAATCTGCAGGCAGCAGCTTGAGCACCCCCTCGCGCACGGCGCTCTGCTGGGCGGGGGCGCGGCGTTCCGCGGCCCCCTGCGCGAAAGCCAGGGCCGGCGCGAGTGCGGCAGTCAGCGAAGCAATGAAAAGCAGGGATCGCAAGCGCAAGTCAATCTCCTCCGGCGGGTCGGAATGCGGCTGAGATAGGGTAGCAGCCGCCTGCCTTCGATGGAGATCAAGAGATGGTGATGGGCAAGTGAGCCCGGCTCATTCGCCCTTCTCGATGGTGCGGGCGTTCACGTACAGGGCACGGCCGGCCCGCCAGCCGTTGAAGGCCGCGCCAAGTCCGAGCGCGACGAAAAGCACCGCGCACCAGGCGAAACTGCCCGTCCAGCCACGGATCAGGCCGACGATGAACGGGCCGATGGCGGCGAGCAGGTAGCCCACGCATTGCGCCATGCCGGAAAGATGAGCGGCGACATGCGGATCGCGCGAACGCAGCACGATGGTCGTCATCGCCGCGGCAATCAGCCCGCCCTGACCGATACCCTGCAGCACGGCCCAGAGCCAGACCGTGGAAAGGGGTGCAAAGAGCAGGCCGAGAAGCGCGATGACGGCGACGGCGCAGAGCGCCGCGTTGATGAGGCGCTGATCCCTGCCGCGTACCGCGATATGCGGCACGACGAGACAGGCGGCGGCCTGCACCATGACGGAGACCGAAACGATGCCGCCGGCCACGACGCCGTCGAGACCGCGTTCGCGCAGGATCGGCACCAGCCAGCCAAAGACACAATAGGCAAGCGCCGATTGCAAGCCCATGAACAGCGTGACCTGCCAGGCGAGCCTGTCGCGCCACAGGCCCTCGACACGGAAGCCGCTGTGCCGCGCCTGTTGGCTGCTTGCAAAGACCTGCGGCAGCCAGACCAGCCCGACAACGAGGGCAGGCAGCGCCCAGACGGCGAGTGCGCCTTCCAGCGAGCCGCCGAGCGCATGTTCGATCGGCAGTGTCAGGCCGGCGGCGCCGGCAGCGCCCGCGCAGAGCGCCATCGTGTAGAGGCCGGTCATCAGAGCCGCGTTCGCGGCGAAGTCGCGCTTCACCAGTCCGGGCAGCAACACGTTGCCGACGGCGATCGCAGCACCGGCAAGCGCCGTCCCGAAAAACAGCAGCGGGATGAAGGAAAGGCCGCGCAGCGCCGTGCCGAGCGTCAAGAGCAGGAGCACGCCCAGCAGCGTCCGCTCGGAACCGATGCGCTGGGCGAGCCGCGGAGCAAGCGGCGAGAAGGCGCCCAGGCAAACGACGGGCAGGGTGGTCAGCAGACTGGCGCCGAGCGGTGACAGGCCGAGTTCGGCCCGGATCTCCGGCAGCAGGGCGGAAGCGCTGGAAAACACCGGCCGCAGGTTGAAGGCGATCAGCACGAGGCTTGCACCGAGCAGGAAGCGCGCCGCAGCGCCCTGCTTCCGCGGCGGCAGAGGTAAAGGCACGCTGTCGATTTCGGCATCGATCATCGTCTCGTCGATCGCGTCGAACGAGTGCGTGGCATCCTGTATGGGTATCGTCATGAAAGAAGCATCCGGTCGAGAGCGGAAAGGATGGGTGCCATGAAGCCGCGCACCGCAGCATCGGCCTTTTCGGGGCTACCGGTCTCGATGGCGTCGACGATCGCCTGATGCGCCTGCATGTCAGGCTCGGGAATCGCCTTGTCGAGTGTGGCGGCAATGGTTTGTGCGATCGAGACGGAGAAGAAATCGTAGATCTCGATCATCGCCCGGTTGCCGGAGGCGGCGATGACCGCCTTGTGGAAGGCAAGGTCGCGTTCGATGAAGCCTGCCGGATCGCCGCCTTCGTAATTGCCGCGTTCGGCAAGCAAGGCGCGAAGTTTGGCGATGGTGTCCGGCGTCTTGCGGACGGCTGCAAGCCGCGCGCCTTCGACATCGAGCGCGCAGCGCGCCTCGAACTGATCTCTGAGGCTGGCGCGGCGCGCCATGGTGAGCGGCCGGCTGCTGTCGACGGTCGAAAGCACATAGGTGCCCGAGCCCTGCCGCGTTTCCAGCAGGCCCTGCGCGACGAGAACGCGCACGGCCTCGCGCACCGTGCCGCGACTGACCGAGAGCATGGCCGAAAGCGTGGCCTCGTTCGGCAGCTTCTCGCCGATGGCCCAGCGCTTGGCCAGGATTTCGCCGCGGATCGCCTCGATGGCCGTGTCGGCAAGATTGGTTTTGCTGAGAGGTTGCATGGCTCTATTCATAAAATCATCAGATGACTTTATGAATAAAGCCATTTCTGCCGATCGTCAACGCGTGAAGGCGGCATTAAAAAAGGGCCGCTTTCGCGACCCTTTCCATGAGGTTTGGCCTGTAACCGGCCGGACCGTCTGATGCGGTCCCAGGAAGGTGGGGTTTAGAGCGAGGGCTGCCTCGCTTTCATCACCACTTCCATGCCCGTTACGAGGTCCGAAAACTCATTAGACATTGGATCACCTTCCTTTCGTTACGTTGATAATGATCTAAAGGTAGGCCGTTTCCCCTGAGATGCAAGAAGAAATCGCATGGCTGTTTTTTAGCCGGCGTCTGACCAAATCGTTCAATTGCCTGGTTTTCTGCCGCGGTGATCACGCAAATCCCTATCGTTTTTGCGGAAAGTGATCTTGAGCATCGTCAAGAATTCGTCATCTTCGCCTTGCAAATCGGGTGGCTGTTAAGTCGTTATTAGCCGTAGCGTCAGACAATCGAAGACGTTTTCAGCATTCCTGCCGCAGCAGGCGGCGGGCCGGAGCAAGAGCATGTGTCGCTGGGCAGCCTATCGCGGAGAACCCCTCTACCTGGAGGAGCTGGTATCCTCGCCCGCCCATTCCCTGATCGAGCAGTCCCATTGCGCCACCCGCGCCAAGACGGCAACGAACGGCGACGGTTTCGGCATCGCCTGGTATGGCGACCGGCCGGAACCCGGCCGCTACCGCGATATCCTGCCGGCCTGGTCCGATTGCAACCTCAAGAGCCTGGCGCGACAGATCCGCTCGCCGCTCTTCCTCGCCCATGTGCGGGCCGCGACCGGCGGCGGTACGCGGCGTGACAATTGCCATCCTTTCACGCATGAAACCTGGTCCTTCATGCACAACGGACAGATTTCCGGCTTCGAGCGTCTGCGCCGGCCGATGGAATCCATGCTCGGCGACGACCTGTTCAACGCCCGCAGCGGCACGACGGATTCCGAGCTCATGTTCCTGCTCGCCCTCCAGTTCGGCCTGCGGGACGCACCGATTGCCGCGATCGCCGAGACGATCGCCTTCGTCGAAGGTCTGGCGGAGAAAATTCTCGGTTCCGTGCTGCTGCGTTTCACGGCCGCCTTCTCGGACGGCAAGTCCCTCTATGCGATCCGCTATGCCACCGACCGCCGGGCGCCGACGCTCTATGCCTCGCCGCTGGCCAAGGGATATTGCCTCGTTTCCGAGCCGCTGAACGATGATGGCGATGCCTGGCAGGAAATCCCTGACGGCAGTGCGGTGACTGTCAGCGCCGACGGCCTCGAGATTGCCACCTTCCAGCCGGAAAAACGTCCGGCCACGAGGCCGGAGCCAGTTTCTATCCTCGCATAAGCTGCTCGGCGATCAGCGCCGCCAGTCGCTCGGCGACCTCGTCCTTGGAAAGATCGGGCCACTGCTCGATGCCGTCGCGGCGGATGAGCTTCACGCTGTTGCGCGTGCCCCCCATGATGCCGGTTGATGGCGAGACGTCATTGGCAACGATGAGGTCGGCGCCCTTGCGCTCCAGTTTCACCCTGGCATTGGCCTCGACATCCTGCGTCTCCGCCGCAAAGCCGATCACCAGTGTCGGCCGCGTCGTGTGATGGCCGACGGTCTTGAGGATATCGGGGTTCTCCGTCAGCGCCAGTGTCGGGATGGATTCGCCGGGATGCTTCTTGATTTTCTGGTCGGCAGCCGAGGCGACACGCCAGTCGGCGACCGCTGCCACCATCACCGCGACATCGGCGGGAAGGGCGGCCAGTACGGCGTCGCGCATCTCTTCGGCCCGTTCGACATGCACCATCCTGACGCCGACGGGATCGGGGATCGTTACCGGACCGGACACCAGCGTCACATTGGCGCCAAGCCGCGCAAGGGCGCTCGCAATGGCGTGTCCCTGCCGGCCGGAGGAGCGGTTGGCAATGTAGCGCACCGGATCGATCGGCTCATGGGTCGGGCCTGACGTGACGATTGCCCGCTTGCCCGCAAGCGGCTTCGGGCCGTCGTCGAGCAGCGCTTCGGCCGCCGCCACAATGTCGATCGGTTCGGCCATGCGGCCGGTGCCGGCTTCGCCGCTTTCCGCCATCTCGCCGGCCATGGGGCCGATGAAGCGGATGCCATCGCGCCGCAACGTTTCGACATTGCGTTTCGTTGCCGGATGCGCCCACATTTTCGGGTTCATCGCGGGGGCGGCAAGCACCGTGCGGTCGGTGGCGAGCAGCACGGTGGAAGCCAGGTCGTCGGCAAGGCCATGCGCCATCTTCGCCATCAGGTCGGCGGTAGCCGGCGCGATCAGCACCAGATCGCAATCCCGTGCCAGCCGGATATGGCCGACATCCTGCTCGTCCTGCCGGGAGAAGAGATCCGTGAAGACGTGGTCGGCCGCAAGGGCGCCGACGGCAAGCGGAGTGACGAATTCCTGCGCCCCCTTTGTCATGACCGGGCGCACGGAAGCGCCGCGTTCGCGCAGGCGGCGGATCAGATCGAGGCTCTTATAGGCCGCGATGCCGCCCGAGATGATGAGGAGGATGCGTTTGCCGCTGAGAGCCATGGTCTTTCCCGTCGCTTCTTCTGACCGAGAAGGACCCTAAGCCTTTGGCGGAAAACATGCAATCGCCGGCATTCAGGTCGCCTTGACCCGCCTCGGCGTGAAGATCGCGATCGCCATGCCGACGCCGGCCAGCTGCAGGATCGCACCGCCGGCTTCGGGCACGGTCGGCATGCGCTGCTCGAACAGGAAGCCGTAGAAAAGGCCGAAGACGGTCTCCGCCACGATAAGCTGAGCGGCGAGCGCCAGCGGCAGAAGGCGCGCGGCAATCATCCAGGAGAGCGTGGCAAGCCAGGAGCCGGCAATACCCATCACCGCCACCCAGAGGACGAAATGAAAGGTCTCTTCGCCGGTGAAGCTGATATTTTCCCAGATCGAGGTGAAGGGCAGGAGGATGACGGCGCCGATGCCGGCGCCGATCCCCTGCAGGGCAGTCCAGTGCATGGCGCTCGGAGCCTCCGCAGACTGCATGACGGCCGCGCTGATGAGGCCGTAGACAACCCACAGCGCCAGCCCGATCAGCGCGGCGGCGATGCCGAGCAGGATGCCGGTCTGGTCGCCGGCGGGCGTGCTGGCGAAGATCGAGACATTCACCCAGCCGATGCCGGCGGCAATCAGGATCAGCGGCAGCGCCAGCGCGCCCCATCCGATCGAGCGGTCCTTGAAATTGGCGATGATGGCAAGCAGCACCGGCATCGTGCCGATGACGAGCGGCGGAATGGCCGTGCCCGCATAGCGCACGGCATAGGAAATGCTCATGAAATAACCGACATAGCCGAAGCCGCCGAGGGCGATACCGGTCAGGAGCAGCGAGCGCCGCAAGCCCACCGGGCGGAAGCGCGGATTGACCATCAGGATCAGGCTGACGGCGGCAAAGAGCCCGTAGCGCGCGACCGTCAGATCGATCGTCGTATAGGGCACGACGACGCGCGGGGCGACGAAGCTGAGCCCCCACAGCGCGCAGGTGGCGAGACCGCAGAGGATGCCGATCAGCATGTGATGCTCCGAAGAGATGAGCCGCGCTCCGGCAGGAAAGGGATGGGAGCGGCCGCGAAAGGATGTTGCCTAGCCCGATATGCCCTATCGGCCGCCGACACAAGGGCCTCTCTGCGACATGGCCGGGGCGGCTTTGGGACAAAGGACATCATTGTTGCTTTGAGATCATCAATCAAGTGACGAAAGCGCACTTCAGTCAAAAATACCGCGGCGACATAGTGGGGCCGATCAACAAAGGAGTTGCCTCAATGTTTGCTGTAACCGGAGTGACGGGCCAGGTCGGCGCGGCCGTTGCCGATCATCTGCTGAAGGATGGCGCCGAGGTCCGTGCCGTCGTCAGAAATCCCGAAAAGGCCGCCGGCTGGAAAGCGCGTGGCTGCGAGATCGCCGTCGCCGACATGTTCGACGCCGCATCGCTGACCGCCGCCTTCACGGACGCGGATGCCGTCTTCCTCGTCATCCCGCCGCTTTTCGACCCGACGCCCGGCTTTCCTGAAGTGAAGGACATGCTGGCGACGCTGAAGACCGCGCTCGAGACGGCACGGCCTGGAAAACTGGTCTGCCTGTCGACGGTCGGCGCCCAGGCGAGCCAGCCGAACCTCCTGAGCCAGCTCGGCATCGTCGAGAAAGAGCTTGCCGCTCTTTCTATCCCGGTGGCTTTCCTGCGCGCCGCCTGGTTCATGGAGAACGCTGCCTGGGATGTGGCGCCGGCGCGCGAAAGCGGTGTGATCCCGAGTTTCCTGCAGCCCCTCGACCGCGCCGTGCCGATGGTTGCCGTTGACGATATCGGCGCGCTCGGCGCGCAGATGCTGCGCAAAGACTGGCAGGGGGTAAGCGCGGTCGAGCTGGAAGCGCCGGAGCGTATCAGTCCGGCCATGATTGCCGCCGCCTTCGCCAGGGCGCTCGGCAAGGAGGTGAAAGCCGAGGTCGTGCCGCGGGAACGTTGGGAAGAGCTGTTCCGTGCCCAGGGCATGAAGAACCCGCAACCCCGCATGCGCATGCTCGACGGTTTCAACGAAGGCTGGATCGAATTCGAGGGCGGTCGCGAGAAATCGCTGAAAGGCACGACGACGATCGAGACGGCAATTCGCCGCCTCGTTGCGGGCGCGTGAATGCGAGGGCCGCGGTCAGTGAGCCGCGGCCCCATACGTGTTGCCTTCAGGTGCGCGTGATCGAAATGCCGCCGTCGACCAGTAAAGCCGTGCCCGTGACGAAGCTTGCATCGTCGGATGCGAGATAGAGCACGGAGCGCGCAAGTTCTTCCGGGGTCGCGACACGCTTCAGCGCATGCAGGTTCGTGATGAAGGCCTGCTTGTCAGGCGTGTCGTTCATTTCGCGATACATGTCCGTATCGACGGCACCCGGCAGGACGGCATTGACGCGGATGTTCTGCGGACCGTATTCGGCCGCGAGCGCTTGGGTAAGCCCGATGAGACCGGACTTGCTGGCGGCATAGGCGGCCACGCCCGGGAAGGAAAAACTGTAGCCGACAAAGGTCGAGGTGAAGATCACCGAGCCGCCGCCATGCCTGGCCATCTCGGCGATCTGATGTTTGGCGGCAAGGAAGGAGGCCGTCAGGTTGATCGCCAGCGTGTCGGCAAAACCCGTTTCCGAAACGTCCGTGCTCGGGCCAGCCTCGCCGATCGTGCCGGCATTGTTGAAGGCGATGTCGAGCTTGCCGTAACGTTCAACGGCGGCCGCGACCAGCGCCTTGTGATAGTCTTCCGAGCGGACGTCGCCGGCAACGGCAACCGCATCACCGCCGGCAGCCCTGATTTCGGCAACCAGGCTATCGAGTTCGGCCTGGCGGCGGGCGCCGACGACGACCTTGGCGCCTTCGGCGGCGAAAAGCCTGGCGGTCACGCGACCGATGCCCGAGCTTGCGCCGGTGACGATTGCGACCTTGTTGGACAGACGGTTCATTGTTTCATCTCCTCGATCTGGGTTGGATCGGCCTTGCCGGCCGGTTTCGATGAGGGGAAGATGGCATTGTTCTTTCGTTCGGATTAGTGTCCTGATTGCGGAGCTCGAATTCGGAAAAGCCGAACGATGATGAAGCCAGGCCATGATGAAGATTGAGGGGATTGCGGCTTTCGTCGCCGTGGTGGAGGCCGGTTCGGTCAGCGAGGCCGCCCGGCGGCTGCGGCTGTCGAAATCCGTCGTCAGCGAAAGGCTGGCGGAATTGGAAAAAACGCTGGGTGCCATGCTCGTCCATCGCACCACGCGCAAGCTTACGCTGACGGAGGATGGAGCCGCCTTTCTGGAGCGCGCCGGGCGCATCGTCCGCGAGATGGAGGATGCGCAGGCCGATATGGCCGAGCGTCGCGGCACGCTCTCCGGTCCGTTGCGTATCGCCGCTCCCGTTACCTTTGGCCGCCTGCATCTCGGCCCCGCCCTCTATCCGTTTTTGAAGGCGCATCCGCAAATCGCGCTGACGCTCGATATGGATGACCGGCGTGTCGATCCGGCCTCGGACGGTTACGATGCCATCATCCGCCATGGCGCCATTGCCGATACTCGGCTTGTTGCCTGGAAGCTCGCCCGCAGCCGGCGGCTGCTCGTGGCGTCGCCCGACTATATCGAGCGGCACGGCAAACCCGGCTCCCTGTCCGATCTCAACGGTCATCGCGGCATCTTCTATACCAATCGCGGCGTCGCCGACTGGCGCTTCCAGGCGCAGGAGGGCACGGTCATCATCCGGGCGAAGCTGGGTCTCGGTATCAACAACGGCGACATGCTGCATGACGCGGCGATCGAAGGCCTCGGCATCGCGCTTCTGCCGACCTTCATCGCCGGTCCCGCCATTCGCGACGGCCGCCTCGTCGAGATCGATGTCGGCGCCAGGCCGGAGCCCGAATTCATCTACATGGCCCATCCCGAAGGCCGAAATCCTTCCGCCAAGCTGCGCGCCATCGCCGACCATCTGAAAAAGACGTTCGGCGACCCGCCCTATTGGGATCCGGAGGGTTAGTTCAGAAGATCCATGAGATTCTCGGTCACGGGAGAGCGCTGGCTGCGCAGCACGGCAAGCGCCAGACGCGCCACCGCCGGCGGTCCCTGGATCGGCCGGTAGGCGACGCCGGCGAGCTTGATCTGCGAAATCGAGGCCGGCACGATCGAGACGCCGAGATCGGCGGCGACGAGATTGACGACCGAGGAGATTTGCGGCGCCTCCTGCGCGACCGTCAGTTCGAAGCCCGCCTCGCGGCAGGCGCGCACCACGTCGTCATAGAGGCTGAGGCCGACGAGACGCGGGAAGAGGATGAAAGGTTCCTTCGCCAGCGAGGCGAGCGGCAACGTCTTCTGCCTTGCCAGCGCATGGCTGGCCGGAAGCGCAACCACCATCGGCTCGTCGGGCAGGCGCTTCAGCCTGATGCCATCGGGATCGTCAAGGCCGGGTCGCATGAAGGTCGCGTCCAGCTCCCCGCGCTCCAGCTTCTGCACCAGCCCGAGCGTATTCATCTCCGTCAGCGACAACAGCACATCCGGCCAGCGGGCCTGAAAGCGCCGGATCGTCGTACTGACGATCGGGTTGAAGGCGGAAGAGGCTGTGAAGCCGAGCGACAGCCGGCCGGTCTCTCCGCGATTGGCGCTCTGCGCCGCCAGCCGCGCCTTCTCCGCCGCCGCAAGCGACGCTTTCGCTTCAGGCAGGAAGGCCGCGCCCGCTGCCGTCAGCTCCGCCCCGTGCGGCACGCGATGGAAAAGCATCGCTCCGATTTCTGTCTCCAGATCACGGATCTGCTGGCTGAGCGGCGGCTGGCCGATGCCGAGGCGTGCGGCCGCCCGCGTGAAATTGCCTTCTTCGGCCACCGCCAGAAAATATCGCAGATGCCGCAGCTCCATCGCCATCTCCAAAACCTATCAGGATCGCCAGTTTCATATATTGGACAAATGGAGCCGTCCTGACTAGATCGGAGGCAGGAAGGAATTGAAAATGTCCGACTCCGCGATCCAGGAGGTTGCCGGCCTGCCGGCGACCGACAAAAGACAGCCCGAAGACTATCTGACGCGCGGCAGCGGCGCCTATCGGCGCGCCAGCCTCGCCCTCTTCCTTTCAGGTTTTGCCACCTTCTCGCTGCTCTACTGCGTGCAGCCGCTCCTGCCGATCTTTTCACGGGAGTTCGCCGTCAGTCCCGCCGAAAGCTCGCTGGCTTTGTCGCTCTCCACCGGTTTTCTGGCGATCGCCATCGTCTGCGCCGCCGCCGTTTCGGAAGGGCTCGGCCGCCGCAGCCTCATGTCGATCTCGCTGGTCGGTGCGGCCGTATTGACGATTGCCACCGCCTTTGCGCCGAATTGGCATCTGCTGCTGGTCATCCGCGCGCTGCAGGGCTTCGTGCTCGGCGGCGTTCCGGCCGTCGCCATGGCCTATCTCGCGGAGGAAATCGACCCGCGCGGCCTCGGCGCCACGATGGGCCTCTATGTCGGGGGCACGGCCTTCGGCGGCATGTCAGGCCGGGTTCTGACGGGCATCTTCGCCGAATATCTCTCCTGGCGGCCGGCTTTGTTCCTGATCGGCGCCATCGGTCTTGCGGCGGCGATCGGTTTTATCGCGCTCCTGCCGCCATCGCGCAACTTCGCCCGCCGCGCCGGCTTCGATCCGCGGTTTCACCTGAAGGCATGGATGGGGCATCTCGGCAACCCGGCGCTGCCCTTCATCTTCGCCATCGCCTTTTTTGCGATGGGCTCCTTCGTGACGATCTATAATTATGCCGGCTTCCGCCTCGTGGCGCCCCCTTACGAACTGAACCAGACCGAACTCGGCCTGATCTTCACCGTCTACCTGTTCGGCATCGGCGCTTCCTCGGTTGGCGGCCTTCTGGGAGACCGGCTCGGCCATTTCACCGTGCTCCTCGCCGGCATCGTCATCACCGCCACAGGCGGCGCGCTGACGCTCTTTGCCTCGCTGCCGCTCATCATCCTCGGTATCGTCGTGCTGACCAGCGGCTTCTTCATGACGCATTCGGTGGCAAGCGGCCTCGTCGGCAGGCTCGCGGACGGCACCAAGGGGCACGCCTCCTCGCTCTATATGCTCGCTTATTATATCGGCTCCAGCGTCATGGGCTCCGCCGGCGGCTGGTTCTGGGCGATGGAGGGGTGGTCGGCGGTGGTGATCTTCACGCTGGCCATGATGACGCTCGCTCTCCTGTCCGCGTTGACCGCGCGCCGCCTCGCCCGCCGCCGCGCTTGACTTCTCGCCTCCGTCGATTAATTTAACCGATGAGTTAAATAAGAGTCGGAGGACCGTCGTGAAAAAGACCTACCATGGAAGCTGCCATTGCGGCGCCGTTGCCTACGAGGCCGGGCTTGATCTTTCGGCGGGCACGTTCAAGTGCAACTGCTCCATCTGCCGCAAGAAACGCAGCTGGCTCGCGGTCGTCCAGCCGCAGGATTTCAGGCTGCTGTCGGGCAGGGACGGGTTGCGCGAATATCTGTTCGGCTCCGGCTCCATCCATCATCTTTTCTGCGAGAGCTGCGGCGTGGCTTCCTTTGCACGCAACGACAACGAGACGATCGGCCCCTTCATCGCCGTCGCCGTCAATTGCCTTGACGACGCCAGCGCGGAGGAGCTTGCCGCAGCTCCTGTTGCCTATTTTGACGGCATGCATGATCGGTATGACGCCGCACCTGCCGAAACGCGGCATCTGTGACGGCGGCCCTCAGCCAAGCCGAATATAGGGCACGTCCTTCTTCGCCACCTCGTCCAGCGCCTCGTCATAACCGGCGTCGGCATAACGCATGACGCCGAGCGCCGTATCGTTGGTCAGCGCATGGTCGAGCCGTTCGTCGGCGGCCTCAGAGCCATCGGCAACGACGGTGACGCCGCAGCTCGTCATGTAGCCGGCATAACCGCCGCCGCCGGAATGGACGACCACGAGATCGGCCATCGAGGAGCAGAGCATCATCGCATCGAGGAGCGGCCAGTCGGCAATGGCGTCGGAACCGTCCTTCATGCGCTCCGTCATGATGTTCGGATGCGCCATGGCGCCGGCATCGAGATGGTCGCGCGAAAAAGCGACCGGACCCTTGAGCTCGCCATTGGCGACCAGTTCGTTGACCCGCCGCGCCAGCGCCGTGCGCTCGCCATGGCCGAGCCAGGCAATGCGCGCCGGCAGCCCTTCGAAGGGAATATGCTCGCGCGCCAGCCGGATCCAGTTGGTGATGATCTTGTTGTCGGGAAACATGTCCAGGAGCAGGTCGTCGATGCGGGCGATATCGCTCTCCTCGCCCGAGAGCGCCATCCACCGGAACGGGCCGATGGCGCGGGCAAAGAGCGGGCGCAGATAGGCTTCGGTGAAAATCGGAATGTCGAAGGCATTGGCAACGCCGCCCTCGCGGGCTTGCGTGCGGATGAGATTGCCGTTGTCGAAGACCTCGGAGCCCCGTTTCTGGAATTCCAGCATCGCGGTGACATGCTCGACGATCGAGGCGCGGCTGGCAGCCATCAGCTGGCCCTGGCCGTCGTCGCGCAGGCCCTTCACCTGATCGATGCTCATGCCCTTCGGCACATAGCCATAGACGAGGTCATGCGCCGAGGTCTGGTCGGTGACGACATCGGGCACGATGCCGCGCCGGACAATTTCCGGATAGATCTCGGCCGCATTGCCGACGAGTCCGACGGAGAGCGCCCGCTTTTCCTTGACCGCGGCATTGATCATTGCCAATGCGCTGTCGAGATCAGGCGCGATCTCCTGCAGGTAGCCGATCTGCTGGCGCTTGCGGGCGCGTTCCGGATCGATATCGACGCAAAGGATCGCTGCACCCGCCATCCGTCCCGCCAGCGGCTGCGCCCCACCCATGCCGCCGAGCCCCGCCGTCAGCACGAAACGGCCGGAGAGATCGCCGCCGAACCGGCGCTCGGCAATGCGCATGAAGATCTCATAGGTGCCCTGGATGACACCCTGGCTGCCGATATATTGCCAGGCGCCGGCCGTCAGCCCGCCCCAGCAGATCAGACCCTTGCGCTGCAGCTCGTAGAACACTTCGGCCTTCGCCCATTGCCCGACGATATTGCAGTTCGCCATGATGACGAGCGGTGCCTTGGCATGGGTCTTCACGAGGCCGATCGGCTTGCCGGACTGGATGATGAGCGTCTGGTCCTCGTCCATTTCGGTCAACGCCTTGACGATGCCGCGATGCGCCGCCCAGTTGCGCGCCGCCTTGCCGAGGGCGGCGTAGACGACGAGATTGTCGGGGTCCTCGCCGACCGAGAGCACGTTTTCCAGAAGCCGCAGCAGCGCTTCCTGCCGCCAGCCCCTGGCGCGCAGCTCCGGCCCGCCGGGAATGGGAAATTTCGGATGGCGTGGATTGGCCTTGGGCATCTTGGGTTCCTCGTCGTTTTGTCATCGGCGCAGGCGCACCGGTTCATTCACTTGGCCGGCATCGGTCCCACATAGGCGAGCGCGGCATCGATGAGCCGCCGTCGCAGGGCATCGTCGCCATAGACATCGGCATTGGCCCGCACCCAGCCATGCATGATCCGCTCGCCCGACAGCATCTGGATCACGCCCGGCTGCGCCAGCGCCCAGCCGTCATTGCCCTTGCCGAGACGCAGCAGCATGCCGTCATGGCGTGCGCAGCAGAGCAGGTTGCCGTTGAGCATGAAGGCCCAGCCGCCGAACATGGACTTTTCGCCGAGGCCCGGCCGGTCGCCGAGTTCCTCGCGCATCAGCTCTTCCAGGCCGCGATCGCGCGCCATGGTTCAGGCCCTCGCCTCCAGTGCATAGCGTGCTATCTCGATGCCCATTGCCTTTTCGACAGGTGGATAGACGGTCGGATCGAGCACGCTGGCCGAGAGCGGTATGATCTCCTTCGGCACATGCAGGATGAAGACATGCATGCCGCCCTTGAGCTGGCCGACGGACAGCGGCTCGCCCTCCTCGGAAAGCGTGGTGATGACGGCCGGGAAGGTCGCGACCCGCGTGCCGTCGGCATCGTCGACCGCCATATATTCGTTCATCACATGCAGGGTGACGGCCTTGTCGCCGGCGCCGACCGTGATCGTGCCGATATCGAAAGCTTCCTTGGTATAGACCACATCCTTCTTCGTGATCGTACCTTCGGCCAGGATATGGCCGCCTGTCGTCTTGCAGATCGCGTCGATAACGGCCGATCCGCCTCTTTTCTCGGCTTCGATGATCGCCTCGCCGAGCTTCAGCGCCATCGAAATGCCGCCGAGCGCGGCGTTCCTGCGGACATAGGAGGCGCGCAGCGGATTGCGGCAGCTGGCAATGAAGCCGCCGGACTGGTCGGCCGCTGCCCGCAGCACCGGCGAGATCTTCGCCGTCGCACCCTTCACGACCAGCTCGATATAGCGGTTCTCGGCGCGATTGCCGCCGACCGCCGTCTGGATCATCTGTTCCGGCGAACCGGCCATGCCGATCGAGCCCATGTCGCCGGTCGGATGGGCGCGGATATCGCCGACCGCATCGACCACCTTGGTGCCGAGGATCGCCGAAGGCAGCCAGCCGTTCAGCGTCGAGGACTTGCCGTTCTGGCCGATGATGAGGCCGGAGAGCCTGTCGCCGAGCGCCTCCTGCAGCAGCTGCACCGCCTTCACATAGTCGATGCCCTGCATTTCCCAGGGTGTGGTGGAGGCTGGCGCGCCGATCGCCGCCGCGGTCGCGATCCAGTCGTCGTCGCCAAGCTCCTCGATGGAGACGAGCTCCGGCTTGCCGACATTGACGGCGGCATAGCCGAGCATACGGCCGTGATCGGCCCAGCCGCCGCCGCCGGCGGCATAGACGGAGCCGCCCTTGACGGCGGCTTCCACGTCCTTCTCAACCAGTATGCGTCCCATCGCCCTTCTCCTTCTTCTGCATGATCCCGAAAAGTGTGAAGCGCTTTTCGGAGGAGTTCATGCGGCCAACCTAAACTCTCTTGTCCATTTCGCGCACCGCCTCGAAAAGCACGGCGGCGCCGAGCGCTATGTCGTCATTCTCGGCCCATTCATCCGGCGAATGGCTGCGGCCCTCCTTGCAGGGCACGAAGATCATCGCGGCCGGCGCCACGCGGGCGATCCAGGCTGTATCGTGGCCGGCCCCGGACGCCATGAAACGGTGTTTGGCGCCGACCGTCTCGCAGGCCCGCTCCAGCGTCTGGAGCAGTCCCTTGTCGCTCGGTGTCGGGAAATTGTCGGAGATGCGGTTCAACGGCGCGATCGTCACGCCGAAGGCCAGGGCGAGCATTTCCGCGTGTCCATCCAGCCAATGGCAGAAGGCTTCCATATCGGCGCGGATTTCGGCACGTCCGTCGACCAGCAGCACGACACGCGACGGCACGACATTGGCCGCGTTCGGCTCGATGCGGAACTCGCCGACCGTGGCCGCAAAATGGCCGGGCGTCTTGGCAAGTTCGCTTGCGGCATTGCGGATATCGAGCACCAGCTGCGAAGCGGCGACCAGCGCATCGGAGCGTGAATCCATCGGTGTCGTGCCGGCATGATCGGCGCGGCCCTCGATCGTGATTTCGATACGGGTAATGCCCGAGATCGCGGTGACGATGCCGATATCCTTGCGCTCGTTTTCAAGCACCGGACCCTGCTCGATATGCAGTTCCAGAAAGCCGGCAATATCGGGCCTGTTCTCGTGCACCAGCACACCCGGCGATCCGCCGACCTCCGATATCGCTTCGCCAAGCTCGCGGCCGTCGACGGTGCGGGAGAGCCATGCCTGCGGCAATTGTCCCGTCATGCCGCGGCTGCCGATGCAGGAAACGCCGAAAATGCTGACCTCCTCGGCCAGGAAATCGACGATTTCCAGATCGTGGTCGAGGTGGATTTCCTGTTCGCGCAGCGACCGTGCAACTTCGAGGGCCGCGGCAATGCCGGCAATGCCGTCGAAGCGTCCGCCGTCGGGCACCGTGTCGGAATGCGAGCCGAGCATGATGATGCCGCTGCCCGGTTTTGCGCCCGCGCGCCGGCCGATCAGATTGCCCGACGCATCGATGCGGGTCTCCAGGCCGATCGCCTGCATGCGCGCCTCCAGATAGGCGCGGCCTTCGAGGAAGAGCGGCGAAAACGCCCGCCTCGTCCAGGGATGGCCGGGCTCGGTAATGGCCGAGAGCGCTTCGATATCGGCGGATATCCGGCCGGGATTGACGGGCAGGTTGCGGCTCATGCCAGCACCTGTCGCGCAAGCGGGCGCACGAAGCGGCCGGCGCCGGGCGCGGCCAGCACTCTTGCCCCTTCGGTGATCTTGTCTCCGCGCAGCCAGACGGCCGAAACCGTCCAGGGCAGGCGGATGCCGTTATAGGGGCTCCAGCCGACGACATTGTTGCCGCTGGCCGAAGCGTCATAGACCGTCTCCTTCGGCTCCAGCACGACGATATCGGCATCCTTGCCGGGTGTGAGCGCGCCCTTGATATGGTCGAGGCGGAAATGCTTAGCCGAATTGTCCGCCATCAGCTTCGCCGCCCAGGTCAGCGGAATGCCACGTTCCAGGGCGCCTTTGACGAAAAGCGGCACCATGACTTCGAGACCGGGTACGCCCGATGCATTGGCCAGCATGTCCGGATTGCTCTTGCGGTTTTCCGACCAGCTGACGTGATCGGTCGAGACCAGCCAGACATTGCCTTCCGCAACCTTGCGCCACAGCGTCTCGACTTCGGCGCGCGAGCGCACCGGCGGATTGATCTTCGCCTTGCCGCCAAGGCGTTTCACATCGTTTTCCTCGTCGAGCGTCAGGTAATGGATGCAGCATTCGACGGTCGCTTCGAAGCCGTCGCGGCGGTAGGCCCGTGCGATGTCGTAGCCGCGCCCGAGCGAGCAATGCACCACATGGGACGGGCAGCCGGTATTGGCGCCGGTTTCGAAGATCGTGTGCATGGCAAGCAGTTCGGTGATCGGCGGGCGCGACAGGCCGTGGGCGCGCCAATCGGTTACGCCGCTCGCCTTCACCTGCTCCATATAGGTGCGGACCGCCTCGTCATCCTCGTTGTGCACGCCGGCCGTCAGTCCTGTCGGCGCAATCGCCGCAAAGCAGGCGTCGAGCAGGGCGGGCGGGATGCGCGGGAAGCGCTTGGGGTCGGTGCCGAAGGTCGAGAATTTGAAGGCGGCCACAC
>UCFC01000003.1 GCA_900471515.1 Hyphomicrobiales bacterium
GGTTTGTCAGCAGTCTGAGCGCTCCTCGAAAGAGGGGCGCTTTCTGTTTGACGGTTTCGATCTGGGCGCCTCAGCCGCGGGAGAGGTGTCCGACACGATAGACCTGCTTGCCGTCCGAGGCGGGCGGAGCCTCTGCGTAGAGGCCGAAGCGCACCATCGTCCAATCATGCGGATCGAAGGCGGCAATGCGGGCGAGAACATGTTTGCCGCCGGCTTCCTGTTCTGCCAGGTCCATCTCCTGCTGACGCAAGTCGGGCAGGGAGGTGCGCGGCGCAATGGAGAGCAATTCGCTCTGCGCAAAGCGGGCCTCCGCAAGGTCCGGCAGGACATGCGCCTGCCAGACGATCCAGCAGCGAATGCGCGGCCGGCCAAAGGTTTGCTCCAGCGCGGCAAAGCCGGGGCCGCAGATGAAGTCGCCGGCGCCTTCCCGCCGATCCCAGAGATAGAAGGGCGCATACAGGTTTTCCCGGCTGCCGAATTCGCCCCGACGGGCGCTCAGAAAGGCCTTGAAACCGAGATGCGGAAAGCCGTCCATCGCCGGCCCCCTGTCGCGGATACGGCGATCGATGATGTCCATGTCGTAGTCTGCGGGCAGCGTGAAGGAATATTGCATAGCCATCATGGCTGCTGTTCCTTTCCGTCGTGCCAGTCGACGAAGCGTCCCTTCTCAATGCCCTGGATGCTGAGATAGCTGAACGGACTGTCGGCAGTCGCTCCGTGCCGGTGAAGCTCGTGGGGAGCGAACCAAACTGCGTCGCCGGCCCTGACTTCCTCAGCCGGCTCATGCTTTCGCTGGACGAGACCGACGCCGGAGAGGACATAGAGGAGTTGGCCGCGCGGATGCGTATGCCAGTTCGTAACCGTGCCGGGCTCCAGGGTTGCGCGCATGGCGGTGTTTTCGCCTTCGATCTGGCTATCGAGCAGCATCTCGACCCAGAAAGGTGCATTCGAAATGCCTTCGGGAGAGCGAATAGCATTGCCGGCGCGGCGGATCGTCATTGTCTCCGGATTGGCCGCGCTCATGCCTGATGACTCCGGGCACGCGCTTCCCAGCCGGGCTCCGCCATTTGCGCCAGGCCGTCACCGAAGGACCATTCGTCCGGCTCGCTGGTCGAGATGACGATCATCACGTCTTCCGGGCGCAGCCCCGGGGACTGCCGCAACAGCTCAACTGCCCGGCGGAAGAAGGCCTTGCGCGTTTCGGTCGTGCGCGGCTTGCCGGCGGTGATCGCAATCAGCACGAAATCATCCGAGCGCGGACCGGCCAGGTAGTTGCGATCGAAGATCAGTTCGCCCGGTTCATGCTGGTGAATGATCTGGAAACGGTCGGCCGGCGGTACGTTGAAGGTCTCGACCATGGCCTGGTGAATGCCGTTCGAAAGGGCACTGAGATAGTCCGGCGACTTGCCTTTCAGAAGCGAGATGCGAGCGAAGGGCATTGGATGCCTCCTTGTTGGATGTCTTGACAGGGGAAGCATGTCACGTCACGATAGTCCATAAAATCAGAATTTTATGGACTTATGGTTCCGAAAATCAGGATTATCAGATGCGGCGGATTACCTTCGATCTGGATGTGCTGAGAACATTCGTGACAGGCATGGACCTCGGCAATTTCGCCAAGGCAGCTGACCGCCTGGGGCGTTCGACCTCTGCCGTCAGCGCCCAGCTCAAGAAGCTGGAGGAGCAGGCGGGCACGCCGATCTTCCGCAAGTCGGGGCGCGGGCTGGCGTTGACCGAAGCGGGCGAGACGATGCTTGCCTATGCCCGGCGGCTGCTGGAACTGAATGACGAGGCGGCGGCGGCCGTTCACAGCATCGAGCTGGAAGGCTGGGTGCGGCTCGGCCTGCAGGAGGATTTCGGCGAGAACCTGTTGCCCGAGGTGCTCGGACGTTTCGCGCGGGCGCACCCGAAGGTGCGGATCGAAGCGCGGGTGGTGCGCAATGCCGAGCTTCTGGAGCGGGTGACCACCGGCAAGCTCGATCTGGCACTCGCCTGGAGTGGCGGCGCGCTGACCGCCCATTGCGAGCATATTGCCGATGTGCCGATGCGCTGGATCGGCCCGGCCAATGGCCCGACGACGTGGACCGCAGCAAGCGGCGAACCGATGCCGCTTGCCTCGCTGGAGGCGCCCTGCCTGCTCAGGAGTGCCGCGACCAGAGTGTTGGACGAGGCCGGTATTTCCTGGCGGCTCTCGTTCGTCAGCCCGAGCCTTGGCGGGCTCTGGGCGGCGACGGCTGCCGGACTGGGCATAACGGTGCGCACGCCGATCGGACTGCCTGCCAAGGTGCGAATGCTGGCGCCTGAAGAAGCGGGCCTGCCGGAACTGCCGAAATTGGGGCTGGTCCTGCATCGGGCGGAGGCGGAGCCGGACGCGGCAACGGCGCGACTGGCGGAACTGGTGCTGCAGTCGGTGCATGAGGCAGTGCGGGATAGTTCCATATCGTCCGATCCGGAGAAGGCATCGCGGCGGGTCGGGTGAGGTGTTGACCCTCCCGGTGCGACCCGCTAGCTTTTGGGTGCCATGAAAATGATCGCTCTCAACATCGCTACGGTCTTCTTCTTGAGCCTCTAAGGCTTCGCCTCCGGGCACAAGACGATGCGGCCGCTCCACCAGCCTGTCGGCTGGCGTGTTGCCGTGGACTGTAACCACCCTGCGTCAGGCGAATGGACAATGCCGGCAGGGTCTGGCGATAGAGAGATAATTCATGACATCTGTTGGCTATCCGCCGGCGCTCAGCGCCGCGCAGATCGAGCAATTCATCGAAGACGGCTTCGTGCGGATCGATGATGCCTTTCCCCGAGATGTGGCCGAGGAAGCTCGCGCCATCATGTGGCGGGACATTCCGTTCAATGCCGATGATCCGAAAACCTGGGTGCGGCCGGTCGTTCGGCTCGCCGGTTATGGCGGCGGGCCGTTCAAAACGGCGGTCAATACACCCGTGCTGCATTCGGCTTTCGATCAGCTCGTGGGCCCGGGACGCTGGGAGCCGCGCAACGGTCTCGGCAGTTTTCCGGTGCGCTTTCCGCATCCGGACGATCCCGGCGATGCCGGCTGGCATGTGGACCTGAGCTTTCCGGGGGAAGACGGAAACCCTGGCGAGCAGCGGGATTTTTCCGCCTGGCGGGTCAATGTCAACTCGCGCGGACGGGCGCTCCTGATGCTCTTCCTGTTCTCGGATGTCGGCGAAGAAGACGCGCCGACGCGGATCCGGGTCGGATCGCACAAGGATATAGCAAGGATGCTCGCGCCGGCTGGCGAGGCGGGCATGGCGCATCTGTGGCTGGAGCACGTCGGCGAAGACAGGCCGCTTGCTCTGGCGACGGGGCAGGCGGGCACCGTCTATCTGT
This sequence comes from Hyphomicrobiales bacterium, assembly GCA_900471515.1. Taxonomy (GTDB): domain Bacteria; phylum Pseudomonadota; class Alphaproteobacteria; order Rhizobiales; family Rhizobiaceae; genus Rhizobium. Next base: position 3,349 of record UCFC01000003.1, read on the forward strand.
GCCATCCGTTCCTCATCCATGCAGCACAGATGCATCGCGGCAAGGAGCCGCGCTTCATGGCCCAGCCTGGCCTTGCGCCTTCCGAGCCATTGAAGCTTGTGCGTGAGGACGGTGCCTATTCGCCTGTCGAAATCGCCATCCGCAGGGCGCTCCAGCAAGGTTAAAACGCGGCGCAAAGCGCGCTGCGCAGCTCTGCGCGGCATGGCAGGTGTGGAGGAGGCCGCTTGGTATCGGAACCTCCTCCACTTCAAGCAACCTCCTCCACAAGTTGCCCGAGTTCACGAAGGGCGCGCCTTCTTGCGTCCAGACGGTCACTCGATGCTCTCGGTGGCGGAGGCTGTTTGGTCGAACTTGCCGGAGTCACTCGTAGAGGCGGTACGGCAACGCTTGCGGCTACTCCCGGAAAATACGCTTTCAGCCTCCGCACCTCCTCCACCCCGCCGCGGCCGGAGAGGACGGATTGAGCTTTGCCGGGCGCGTCACGCCTGCATTTCCTGCTGTGCTGCCCGGCGGATCGCCTGTGGCGGCTGGCCGAAGGCGCGCAGGAAGGCGCGGCGCATACGTTCGCGATCGGCAAAGCCGGTTTCGCGCGCAACGACATCAATCGGATGGCGGCCCTGCTCCATCATCAGGCGGGCCGCTTCGAGCCGCAGGTTCTCGACAGCCTTTGCCGGCGACTGGCCTGTTTCGGCGCGAAAGGTGCGGCTGAACTGGCGGGGGCTCAGATGTGCGGCTTCGGCCAGTTCCTCGACCGAGAGCGTGGATTTCAGATTGCTGCGTGCATGCGCAAGTGCCTTCTGGATGCGGTCGGATTTCGGCTCCAGTTCCAGAAGGGCGGAGAATTGCGACTGGCCGCCGGCGCGACGATGATAGACGACGAGCTTGCGGGCAACGGCCCGCGCAATCTCCAGCCCGTGATCCTTCTCGACCATTGCGAGCGCCAGATCGACGCCGGCCGTCATGCCGGCGGAGGTCCATACCGAGCCGTCGATGATATAGATGCGGTCTTCCTCCATCCTGATTTGCGGATAGCGGCTTTGCAGTTCGCGGGCGAGGTACCAGTGGGTCGTGGCACGCCGCCCGTCGAGAACACCGGCATCGGCAAGCAGGAAGGCGCCGGTGCAGATCGAGGCGAGGCGCCGGGTAGCGGGAAGGGCAGCGCGGATGAAATCCGCCTCGGCCTTGTTGGGCAGCCTGATGTCGGGAGCGCCGGCGACGATCAATGTGTCGAAGGCGGGATCTGCGAAGGCTTCCGTTTCGATGATCATGCCGAGCGAATTGGCCGTCGGGCCGCCGGTCTCCGACAGATAACGGATATCGTAGACCTTTTCGCCGAGTTCGAGATTGGCAAATTCGAAGGCCGAGACGGCAGCAAGGCTCATGATCTGAAAGCCGGGAAAGAGCAGGAAAGCGATTTGCTGCATGGTCGTCATGTCCTGAAAAGAGGATGTCCTAAAAGGTGGTATATATGACATTCAGGACGTCGGCAATTGATCGTAAGACTCTCCTCAAGCGCAAGGCAATCGGGCCGGCGCAGCAAACGGAGAAACGATCATGGCACAGGAAAACAAGGGTACAGCACTCGTCACCGGCGCGTCCTCGGGCATAGGCGCGATTTATGCGCATCGCCTGGCACGGCAGGGCTACAACCTCATTCTCGTTGCGCGCAACGGCGAGCGGCTGAAGGCGCTGGCAAGCCGACTGGCTGACGAGACGGGCCGCACGGTCGAAACGCTGTCTGCCGATCTCGGCAGGAAGGACGATCTCGCCAAGGTCGAGAAGGTGCTGAAGGAAGACCGCAGCATCACCATGCTGGTCAACAATGCCGGCTTTGGCGGTACGGCGCCGCTGCTTGCCTCCGACGTGGACAGGATGCAGGAGATGATCGAACTCAACGTGACGGCGCTGACGCGGCTGACCTATGCGGCGGTGCCCGGTCTCGTTGCCCGCGGCGGCGGCACGATCATCAATATCGCCTCGATCGTGGCTATCGCGCCCGAGATCCTGAACGGCGTCTATGGCGGAACGAAAGCCTTCGTACTCGCCTTCAGCCAGTCGCTGAAACACGAACTCACCGACAAGAATATCCGCGTCCAGGCCGTGCTGCCGGGCGCCACGGCCACCGAGTTCTGGGGTATTGCCGGCACGCCGGTCGAACATCTGCCGGGCGAGATCGTCATGTCGGCGGAAAACATGGTCGATGCCTCGCTGGCAGGTCTTGCCGAGGGTGAATTTGCAACGATCCCGGCGCTCGAAGATGCCGGCTTGCTTGCCGCCTACGAGCAGGCGCGCCAGGCGCTGATGCCGAACCTGTCGCGTTCGGTGCCGGCCCCGCGCTACGGGGTCGCGTGAGGACAGGAATTGAAGGAATGATATCGTCCGCGGCAGGTGCCACGGACGATATTGCTACCGCGAGAGATCCGCGCGGAAGGCGGCTGCGACCATTTCTGCCAGGCGATCATGGACGGCCGCGCGGTTCGTTCCTTCGGGATCGTCGCAGAGAGGCTCTTCGCCCTCCTCGCGAAGGATGGCGGCGCCTGCCGGCTTGCACTCGCTGAAGGCGCTGTATTGCGTTGCACCCGTCAGGAGATCGTAGCGCACACCGGGTATTGCATCTTTCAGGCCCGATGCGCTGAGGCCGGGCCAGACGGTCTGCGCAGTGCCGAGATTGATAAGCCGCACCGGGTTCGACATGCGCGCAAGGCTTTCGGGCGCGAAGCTCGCGGCGAATTCGGGATCGATGACGACGGCCGCCTTCAGCCGCGGGTCGAGATGGGAGCGGGTCAGCTTCTGCCTGTCGATGGAATGCAGATCAATGCCGGCGCTGGCGAATTCGCGGCAATCTATGCCGGCACCGCCGGCATCGCAGGATCGTGCGAAGCGTTCCGGATCGAGCTTACCGCCCATGATCGAAAGCGCGGATGTCCCGCCGACAAGGAAGCCCAGCACCCCGATGCGGTTGCGGTCGATCTCCGCTGGCAGCGTGCCGTCCGTTTCGATTGCCGACAGGGCCGCGGAGAGATCGGCCGGCCGGAGCCATATTTCGCGGAGGCTCTCCTCGCTCGTCATGGTTTGCGGATCCGGCTGGCGCATCATTGCCACCACGAAGCCCTTGGAGGCGAGGCGCGATGCCATCCAGGCGCCGACGAACGGACCGGATTTCAGGCCGCCATGAGAAAGCAGGATCAGGGGACGGCTGCCGGCTGCGGCAGGCGCGCCTTGATATGCGGCCTCACCCTTGAAGAGCGGACTGTCTCCGATCAGCACCGGAGTACCGCCCGCTGTGGCCGGATACCAGAGCGTGACGTCCATTGTGCCGCGGCGTTCCGGCACGGGAACCGAAAGGAAGGAAAGACCGACGACATCGGCTTCACTTGTCGGCGTATTGGCGGCAAGCAGGCAGGCTGAAAGCAGCAGGGCGAGAAGATGTATCATGAAAACCTCGCAACGAAGACCGCCACATGGCGGCGAGGCGAGATTTCGCTGCTTTCCGAATGAGAGAGACCCCAATCACGATCGAGGTCGTCGCCGATCGCGATCAGGGTCTTCGGTTGCCAAGCTCCGCGTATGGCTGGAGAATTTCCGGCGAGGACTGTATCGCCGGAAATGCCTATCTCTTTGTTTCCAGGCAATTCCGGACGCAAAACCGCTTTACACTTTTGCTGGAATTGCTTTAGCCGAAGCGCTCCAGGGCCGTGGTGAATACGTCGGCGTCGATATTGCCGCCCGAGGTGACGACGACAGCCGTATCGCTGTTCAACTGGTCGCCATGGAAGAGCGCCGCGGCAAGGGCGACGGCCCCGCCCGGCTCGACGACGATCTTGAGGCGGGTGAAGGCAAGGGCGACGGCGCGCAGCGCCTCGTCGTCCGTTACGACGATGCCCTGTCCGGCAAGACGCTTCAGGATCGGGAAGGTGATGTTGCCCGGCTGCGGCGTGATGATCGCGTCGCAGATCGAGCCGGTCAGGGCGGCGTTGCGCTCGATCTTGCCCGATGCGAGCGAGCGTGTCGTGTCGTCGAAGTTTTCCGGCTCGCAGGGGCGGACGCGAAAGCCCGGCGCGCTTGCTTCCAGCGCAAGGGCAATGCCCGAGCTCAGGCCGCCGCCGCCGCAGGGAACGAGGACTTCGGCGTTCCTGACGCTCTCCTCTTCGGCCTGTTCGGCAATCTCCAGTCCGGTCGTGCCCTGGCCTGCGATGACCAGCGGCTCGTCGAAGGGCTTGATCAGCGTGAGCCCGCGCTCGGACGAGAGCTTCGCGCCGATCTCGTCGCGGTCCTCGTTGGCGCGGTCGTAAAGCACCACTTCGGCGCCGAAAGCCCGCGTATTGGCGATCTTCAGCTTCGGCGCGTCGCTCGGCATGATGATGACGGAGGGGACACCGTGCATGCGCGCGGCAAGGGCGACGCCCTGTGCGTGGTTGCCGGAGGAAAAGGCGATGACGCCCTTCCTGCGGCTTTCCGGATCGATGCCCGAGACGGCCGACCAGCCGCCGCGGAACTTGAAGGAGCCGGAATGCTGCAGGCATTCGGCCTTCACGAACAACCGCCGGCCGGCGATTTCATCGAGGAAGGGGGAGGAGAGAAGCGGCGTGCGCCGCGCATGGCCGCGCAGGCGGGCCCTGGCGGCAACAATCATTTCAATGGAAGCCATGGGAATCTCTTCTGCTCTAATACCGCCCATGCATAGAGCGCGCACCCTTGCTTGTGAACGGCGACTTTGTCACGGTGACATGAATATGACATTGGACGCAGCGCCACCCGATTTCTGCGGGACGCGCCGTTTCCGGAACTGTGTCGGGTTTTCACCGTTCATACGCGCAAATTCGCGGTTGAAGTTGGACTTGCTGATGAAGCCCGAGTCGAACATGACCTGCGTTATCGAATGATCGGTGCCGACCAACTGCTCGCAGGCGGCACGGATGCGGAAGTCGTTCACATATTGCGAGACGCTCATGCCATGGATGCGGTTGACGGCGGTGGAGACGCGCCGGGCGGGCAGGTTCATCTTGCGGGCAATGCGGGTCAGGTTGAGGTCGGGGTCGCGATAGAGCTGGCGGGCGCGCATCAGCGTATCGAGAGCGTCGGCGACGGCCCCATCCTCTTCCGTTGCCGGTGGCGGCGGAGGCGGCTCTGCGGAGAACGCCTCCGCGCCGCTGCCGCCGCTTGCCACGGAGGCGGCAGTGCCGAGGACCAGAAGCGCGATGACGTTGCCGAGCGCGACGATGGCGCCCGCGTGCGTGCCGCCGGTCCTGCTGAAATCAAAGCTGATGATGACGTCGGTGACGGCAGAAGCGATGAGCGCGAAGCCGGTGATCTGCAGCGATCGGTAGGAAAGCATCGCGCCGTCGAGGCGGGTGGCGACGAGCGCGTCCGGGCCACCCCAGGCAAGCCGGAGCAGGGCGGCGCCGTAGCCGAGGAAGATCAGGATAATGGCGAGGCTGATGGGCTCGGGATAGAGGGCGATGAAGACGGCGATTGTCGCCGTCGGCAGAAGATGCGGCCAGAAACGGGACAGGGCCGGCTGCTCCTCCATCGCCAGCCCCTTGAAGCAGACCCAGGCAAGCGCTGCGATTGTCGTCGCGATCAGGGACTGGATCGGCATGATCCCGACGACGTCGTAACCCCAGCGGATGCCGATCACGACGGACTGCAGACCATAGAGGCCGATCAGCAGCAGAAAGGGCTGCTTCTCGGCAAACGAGCCGTCCCCCTGCCGTAGCATGCGGACAAGCAGGATGGCGAGCAGCAGGGCGACGACAAAGGGTAGGGGAACGAAGATCATCGGCGTTATCCGGTAGCGGTGATGACTGCAGAATGAACCCGATTGCGTTCGGGGTCGACCCGGATCGTGATCGAGGTCTCGGATTGAAGCCGGAACCGCGATCGTGATGATGCCCTCGACGGGAGGGTTTCATTCACGGGTGGCTTTCGATGCTCATTCTCCTTGTCATGCCGGTGATGCTGGCAGCGTCGGCTCTGCCGGACGGGATATCTTCAACCGCGATCCCTGATCTTTCCGGCGTGAGGACGGTTGCCATCAGCGGCGACGCCAGCTCGATCAACATCACCACACGCAGCGACCGGCCCTATGGCGCGTCGCTCAGCGGGCGACGGAAGGGCTGGTTCTCGTCATGGTATTCGAGCTGGTACTTTGCCGATTGCCGCGGCAATAGCGAAATGCGGGTCGACGGCTCCGTTCTGCATATCGATATTGCCGCATCATCCTGGCTGGATCCGTCCGACTGCGTCATCGAACTCAATGCAAACGTGCCTACCGGCGCGGCAATCGGGATTGAGCAGAGTGCTTTCACAGCAAGGCTTGATGGCCATTTCTCCGATCTTGCCATCACCGCGAAAGCGGCTGACATCAGCCTTGACGGCCATGCCAGCGGCATCGATATCCGCGGCGAAGCGGTGCGCGCCTCCATCGTTTTCGACAGGGTGGAAGCAGATGAGAACATCGCAATCCGCGCTCGCGCGCTCGATGCCGACCTCGGCTTCGGAGGCGATATCCCGGTCGATTACCAGGTGACGGCAAAGGCTTCCTGGGTCGATGCCCGGCAACCCGGCGTGCGGGGCGCAAAACCGCGCGTCGAGATCGACGGCGATTTCGTCCGGGTCAGGATTCGCTGAGGCCCGTTTCAATAACCCTTTGCCGAGCCTTCGGTCGCGCGATCATCCATCGCACCATTATAGCGGGCGCCGCCGCCTTTCTCGATTGCCGCAAGGCTCTTGCCGCCGACGAGAATACCGGCCGCCTGACCCCAGACAGGCCCATCATTGCCGCCGTCGAGCCTGTAGCCCATCGCGGCAAGCGCCTTTTCGGTATCAGGAGACAGGGCATAGGGCTCCAGATAAACGGTGTCCGGCTGCCACTGATGATGGATACGCGGGGCGTTGACCGCCTGACTGATGTCCATGCCGAAATCGACGACATTGAGGATCGCTTCCAGCGTGATGGTGATGATTCTTGAGCCGCCGGGGCTGCCGATCACCATGAAGGGCTTGCCGTCCTTGGTGACGATCGTCGGGCTCATGGAAGAAAGCGGTGTTTTCTTCGGCGCGATGGCATTGGCCTCGCCCTGCACGAGACCATAGAGGTTCGGCACGCCGGGCTTGGAGGTGAAGTCGTCCATCTCGTTGTTGAGCAGGACACCGGTACCCGGCGCCACCACGCCAGCACCGAACGAGCCGTTCAGGGTATAGGTGACAGCGACCGCGTTGCCCTCGTCGTCGATGATGGAATAATGCGTCGTCTCGGCGCTTTCCTTGCCGCCGAGCGGCTTCAGACCGGCGGAGGTGCCGGCCTTGTAGGGGTCGATCTTGGCGCGGATTTCAGCCGCGTATTTCTTGTCGAGCAGCTTGGACACTGGATTGTCGACGAAGTCGGGGTCGCCGAGCGCGGCGTTGCGGTCCACATAGGCATAACGCATGGCCTCGGCCATGAGGTGCACGGCCTCGGCCGATCCGTAGCCGAGGTAAGAGAGCGGATAGGCTTCGAGCACGTTCAGGATCTCGCAGATGATGACGCCGCCGGAGGAAGGCGGAGGCGAGGAAATGATGTCGTAGCCGCGGTAATTGCATTCGATCGGCTTCAGTTCCCGAACCTTGTATTGCTCGAAATCCTCACGCGCGAGTATGCCGCCCTTGGCCTGGCTTGCCTTGACGATCGCATCGGCCGGCGCGCCCTTGTAGAAGGCATCGGGGCCTTTCTCCGAGATCGACTGCAGGACGGCGGCAAGATCCGGCTGCACCAGCCTTTCACCGGATGAATAGGGGATACCACCCGCCTTCAGGAAAATTTTCGCCGCCTCCTCGTCTCGGACAAGCCGTTTGGCGCCGCTGGCGAAAGTGGCCGCATCGCCCTGCTCCAGGGTGAAACCTTCCTTCGCATATTGCAGAGCCGGGGCGATCAGCTCTTCGCGCGTCTTGGTGCCGTATTTCTCACGGGCTGTCTCGAAGCCCATGACCGAACCCGGCGTTCCCATGGCCAGATAGCCATCGAGGCTGGCGCGCGGGACGATGTCGCCTTTGGTATCGAGATACATGGTCTTGGTGGCGGCAAGGGGCGCACGTTCGCGGAAATCGAGGAAGGTCGTCTTTCCATCCTTCAGGCGGATCGTCATGAAGCCGCCGCCACCGAGATTGCCGGCTGTCGGATAGACGACGGCCAGCGCGTAGCCGACCGCGACCGCGGCATCGACGGCGTTGCCGCCGTTTTTCAGCACTTCGACGCCGACATCGGTTGCCAGATGCTGGGCGGTGACGACCATGCCATGCTGCGCTTCAACAGGCGCCGGCGAAGCGGCAAGAGCCGGCAACGGGGCAAGGCAAAGCGAAATGGCGGCGAGAATGCTAACGGATTGCCTCGAAAAACGGTCCATGATTTTTCCCTCCAAGGACGGCGATCACGAAAATATGGCGTCGATTTCGCCCCAGACAATGATCGGGCTCGGCGCGTTTCATCTCCCCTCCGAACAGGTCAGGAAGAGGCATCGATCGATATTTCCGGGCTGAAAACCATGCCGGTCAGATCCTTGTCCTTCAGGGCAGCCCACTTCAACAGGGCATCCAGGGCGGGACAAAGGGCCTGTCCCCAGTCGGTCAGCCGATATTCCACTTTGGGCGGCACCTGATGATGGACGATGCGCAGCACGATGCCGTCATTCTCCATCTGGCGCAACTGCTGGATCAGCATCTTCTGCGAGATGGCGGCGATGGCGCGTTCGAGATCGGAAAAGCGCAGGACCTTGCCGCCGAAGAGGTGGAAAAGGATGATGAGCTTCCAGCGTCCTTCCAGAATCTTCAGCACGTTTTCGACGCCGGTGGCAGCAGAATAGGGTGTCATCGCAGTACCTTACTTTCAGGTAAGTACCTGACTTTCTTGTAGGTTCTTGTCATTCGGTAAGCCTATGCCCATTCTTTTCGCGAAGCAACCGAAGAGGAGTTTGCGAATGCGTATCGAGCTTCCGAAACCGCTGGCCGCCTATTACGCCGCCAAGAACCAGAAGGACGTCGCGGGCATGCTTGCCTGCTTTGCCGCCGATGCGAGCGTGCATGACGAGGGACAGGATCGGCGCGGGCATGCCGAAATCCGCGAATGGATGGAGGAGACGACGCGCAAATATGGTGTGACGGTCGATCCCAGGGAGATTTCCGGCGGGGCCGATAAGCCGGTGGTGGCGGCGCTCGTCGCAGGCAATTTTCCGGGCAGTCCGGTCACTTTATCCTATCACTTCACGCTCGCGGACGGTGCGATCTCGCATCTGGAGATCAATGCATGACGGCCGTCCCGGACTTTCCGTTCGATCCGAAAGAGTTCATCGGCAAGCGGGCGCTTGTTACCGGCGGCACCAAGGGCATGGGCCAGGCGATCGTGAGGCGGCTTTCGGCGGCCGGCGCGAAAGTGGCAACGACGGCACGCTCGCCGCTTCCCGAAGGGCAGGCACCTGCACTTTTCGTCCAGGCCGATATCAGCACGGCGCAGGGCGTGAACAGGGTCGCCTCGGCAGTGCTCGACGCTTTCGGCGGTCTCGATATCCTTATCAACAATGTCGGCGGCTCATCGGCGCCGAGCGGTGGTTTTGCGGCATTGAGCGACGAGCACTGGCAAGCGGATATCAATGCCAACTTGCTGGCGCCGGTACGGCTCGACAGGGCCTTCCTGCCCCGCATGATCGAGCGCGGGCAGGGTGTCGTCATCCATATTTCCTCGATCCAGAGGCGGTTGCCGCTCTATGAAGCCACGCTTGCCTACGCGGCGGCAAAGGCCGGATTGTCGAATTACAGCAAGGGGCTGTCGAAGGAGGTCGGGCCGAAGGGTATTCGTGTGAACAGCATTGCGCCGGGCTTCATCGAGACGACGGCTGCCACGGCGCTGATCCGGCGGATCGCTGCAGAAGCCGGCACCGACGAGGAAGGCGGTCGCAAGCTGCTGATGGATTCCCTCGGGGGCATATCGATCGGCCGGCCCGGACGGCCGGAAGAGGTGGCCGAACTCGCGGCCTTCCTCGCCTCGCCCCGCGCCGCTTCCATTCATGGTGCGGAATACACGATCGACGGTGGCACCGTTCCGACCGTCTGATCGAGGGAAGCGCCGGCCAGCCGCTCTTCCGCCTTGCGGGCGATTGCGGCAAGGTCGCGCGGTTGGCCGGCAATCTTCTCCATCGCGGCAATGGCGACATCGGTCGCAAGATAGTCGGGCTTGTGGCCGAGGCCCCTGACCACGACGAGTTCAGATCCCCTGATATCGCGTGCCAATCCGCGCGAATGCAGATGCTCCCAGACGATCTCGTCCCTGTCGCCGGTGATGATGACGGTTGGCGCCGATATCTCGGAATAATGCGGCGCGTTGGCCGTCAGATATTCGTGGAGCCTCTTGAAATCGGTGGCGTTGTTGTAGAAAGCGCGCGGCCGCAGCACCAGCGACGGGCCGGTCTTGGCGACATAATCGCGGGGCCGGGGATTGGGGTGGAAGACGTTCAGCGTGCTGCGCTCCAGCCGCCGCAGGCCGAGCGGCACGACGATCGCGTGATTGAAGAGCCAGCCGACGACCGGTGTCGTCGCGACATGGTAATACCAGTCGATGCCGCCGGGCCATGGATGAGAGGCCGGGGCGAGAAACAGCAGGCCGGCTGTCTTCTCGGGATGGCGGACGCCGAAGGCTGCGGCAATCGCGCCGCCGAAGGAATGGCCGACGATGACGGCCTTTTCGATGCCGCGCTTTTCCATCAGCTTGGCAATGGCGTCGGCCTGGCCCGACGGCAGCGCGTTTTCCGGCCCGCCACGCTCCGAGTAGCCGTGTCCGGGACGGTCGACGAAGAGCATTTCGGCGCGAGCCTGCAAGGGTTCGCGGAAGGCGCCGATCTGGTCGAGCAAATTGCCGCTCGCGCCGTGAATGAAGACCAGGGGCGGAAGATCGGCAGCATCAGGACGCGGAACATGCACCGCATTCATGCGATAGCCACCGATATCCGTCAGTTCGCCGATATTGGGATAGGCATGCTCGAACTGCCGGGCCTTGTAGGAGGAATAGCCGATGGCGGCGGCGATGGGGGCGAGCAGAGCAGAGATTTCGGCAAGCATGGCTTCAACGGCACAGTGACGGTAGCATCGGGCTAAGATTGTGCGTCCTGTTACGCCGTCAAGTGCGCGCCGGATCTGTCAGGTGCGGCTGCCGGCAAGCTTTTCCGAGAGCGTGCTGACCTGCTCCTGCGCGGTGCGATCGGCGGGATAGACATCCAGAACGCGCTCCCAGGCCTTGAGCGTGATCTGGTCGTTGCCGGTGGTGGCGAGGATTGCCGCCATGCCCGACAGGGCTCCGAAATGGCGCGGCTCGATCTTCAGTACCTGTTCGATATCGGCCATGGACTTGCGATAGTTGCCAAGCACGAAATTGAGCGTCGCCCGCCGGTTCCAGCTTTCGGCATAGGTGGGTTTCAGGGCAATGGCTTCGTCGAGAAAATCGAGCGCCGCCGGATTGCGTTTCTCCTCGATCGCCTTGTCGGCCCACTGCATCAGGAGATTGATCGTCGCGCTGTCGGAATCGTTCCATTCCATGCGGATCTGATTGGCGATGCTGCTTGCCTTGTCCGGGTCGCGCTCGCGCTTCAACTGCGCATAGAGCTGGTCAAGGCGCTGCCGGGGCGAGGAGCCGGTATCGGCAGGCTGTTCGACAATAACATCCTTCTGCTGCGCGGCAGCGGGAAGGACAGGGGCGAACAGGGTGAGGACGAGCGGCAGCGCCGCTGAGGTCATAGCAAAAAAGCGCATGGCGGACATATTAGCCCGCCACTGCCGAAGATCAAACAAATTTGACGTGATCACCGAAGCGACCCACCGATATGCCCGCCCATCAGCAGGCAATCGGATATGCGCAATCAGCCCTGACGAGCCTTGTAGCGCGGGTTCTGCTTGTTGATGATGTAGATGCGGCCCTTGCGGCGAACGAGACGGTTGTCACGATGACGCGCCTTGAGCGACTTGAGCGAATTCTTGATCTTCATTTTTCTGATCCGCGATGTTTCTGGGGGAATTCACATTCGCCCGTGTCTTTTAACAATCAAAAGCGCGCCGGCTGGGCGCGCTCTTTAGGTGGGGGAGCAGATAACCCGACCTCTGCCTTGTGTCAACCACATGAAGGCTTTTTTCCGCGGGTTTCAGGCGCTCGCCGCGCCTGCTCAGGACGCCCTGCCCGTCAGCGTGGTCACATGGCCCATCTTCCGGCCGGGGCGAGACTCGGTCTTGCCGTAGAGATGCACAAGCGTGTCGTCGCGCTTCAGCCAGTCCGGCACGGCAAGGATATCGTCGCCGATCAGGTTCCGCATCACGCAATCGGAATGGCGGCGAGGATTGCCGAGCGGCAGGCCGGCGACGGCGCGGATATGCTGTTCGAACTGCGAGACGACGCAGGCCGCTTCCGTCCAGTGGCCGGAATTGTGGACGCGCGGGGCCATCTCGTTGGCGATAAGGCTGCCGTCTGCCAGCACGAAGAATTCGATGCCGATGACGCCGACATAATCGAGCGCGGCCAGGATCCGCTCGGCCGCCTTGCGCGCCGCATCGGCCGTGGCATCGAGGATCGTCGCCGGTATGGTCGAGGTGTGGAGGATGCCGTTGCGGTGGACGTTTTCGGCGGGGTCGAAACAGAGGACGGCGCCGTCGCCAGCGCGGGCGGCGATGATCGAGATTTCGCGTTCGAAGGCGACGAAGCTTTCGAGGATGAGCGGCACGGCGCCCAGTTGCGCATAGACACCGTCGGAAGTGTCGGCCGGCGAGCGGAATACTTTCTGGCCCTTTCCGTCATAGCCGAGGCGGCGGGTCTTCAGAACGCCCTGGCCGCCGAAATCCTTCAGGGCCGATTCGAGATCGGCCTGGCTGTCGACGGCATGGAAACGCGCGGTCGGGATGCCGCAACCATTGATGAAGCGCTTTTCGACCAGTCGGTCCTGGGCCGCTTCCAGTGCCCTTGGCGGCGGGTAGACCGGCACGCTTCTGGCCAGCATTTCGGCCGCGGCGACAGGCACGTTCTCGAATTCGTAGGTGACGACATCGCAGAGCCCGGCCAGTTCGGCGAGTGCTGAAGGGTCGTCATAGGCGGCGACGATCTGGCGGTTGGCGAGCTGGGCGGCGGGGCTATCGGCCTGCGGTTCCAGGATCACCGTGCGGAAATTCAGCCGGGCTGCGGCCATGGCAAGCATGCGGCCGAGCTGGCCGCCGCCGATAATGCCTATCGTGCCGACCATCAGAGATCGTCCATCGGGTATTCGGCGACGGAAGCGCTCTGGCGCTCGCGCCATTCGTCGAGACGGTCGGCGATCTCGTCGTCGGAGAGAGCAAGGACGGCAGCGGCAAGAAGGGCCGCATTGATGGCACCCGCCTTGCCGATCGCAAGGGTGCCGACGGGAATGCCGCCCGGCATCTGGACGATGGACAGCAGGCTGTCCTGGCCCGACATGGTCTTGGACTGGACCGGCACGCCGAAGACCGGCAGCGGCGTCATGGCCGCCGTCATGCCCGGAAGGTGGGCCGCGCCGCCAGCGCCGGCGATGATGACCTTGAAGCCCTCGGCGCGCGCGCCCTTGGCGAAGCTTACGAGCCGGTCGGGTGTGCGATGAGCCGAAATGATGCGGGCATCATACTCGATCTCCAGCGCCTCCAGCGTATCGGCAGCATTCTTCATGGTTTCCCAGTCGGACTGGCTGCCCATGATAATGGCGACTGGCGGTCTGTCTGTTATCGTCACAATCGTTCCTTCAGGCGATGATGTCAGGGATGATCTGGTCTTCCAGCTTGGAGAGCTTGTCCTTGATGACCAGCTTCTTCTTCTTCATGCGCTGGATGCGCAGGGCATCGCAGCCCGTCTCAATCATGGCGTTGATCGCGGCGTCGTAATCCTCGTGCTCCTGGCGCAGACGCGCCACCATGAGCCTGATTTCCGCCTGTTCCTGATCGGCCATTTGCATTCCCCATAATCGTCTTCGGACCTTGTCCGGTCTGCCGATAATTTCCGCAAGCTCCTATCACCAAATAGAGGTAACGGGAAGTTAGTGTTGATCATGAATTTGCCGCTTAGTCTTCATCTTTTGGCCTTCGACAAGCCTTCAAAAATGTGTCACAGTCCGCTGGTTGACACCTTGGATCCTCAGCGATGGATGGCTGGGGAGAGGTAAGAGGAAGGAAGGGTCAAATGACTGTTCAAGCTCATCTTGAATCGCTCCAGAAAAAGCATGTTGCTCTCGAGGAGGAGTTGCATGCCCTGAGAACATCTCCCTCTATTTCCGATACTGAACTTGCCGAATGCAAGCGCCGCAAGCTGCGCATCAAGGACGAGATCGAGCGTCTCAAGTCATCCGTCCATTGATCTTTCCAGGATATCGCCGGACAACGGTCTTGCGCAAGAAAAGGTAAAATTCCCAATTTTCCAGACAATCTCGTAAGACCCGGTGATTAACCGAGAGCAAGCGCCAGTCCCATGCATACGGCATCGGGCTGGCGTTTTTACGAAAGAGGGCGCCTTTACGCCCAGAACTGATCCAGCCAGAGATTGAGCTTGTCGAAGCCGCGGTTGTTGACCGTGTAGATGCGCTTCGTTCCTTCCGAGGTCACGGAAACAAGGTTGCTTTCGAGCAAAGCTTTCAGGTGTTGCGACACGGCCGGGCGGCTGATCGGCAGGCCCTCGGCAAGCTCGTTGACCGTCTTCGGTGCGCGCCGTAATTCCTCCAGCAAGAACCGCCGGTTCGGATCGGCAATCGCAGCGAAGGGGTCCGTGTTCGACATTTAAAAAAGCTACGTCAAACAGGGCTTTCCAGCAAGGAAATTGTGCATCGCAACGGAACGCAACCCTATTCGAGCATGCCTTCGCGCAGGATCAGGAAAGCAGCAATCAGCGCCATGGCATACATGAACGGATAGAAGATCTGCGGCCGCATGCGCCGTACGCACCACGCGCCGGCAATGGTTGCCAGCGGGGCGAAAGGCAGGAGCGTGGCGGAGGTCAGAAGATTGCGGGTGTCGAGCTGGCCGAGCGCGAAATACGGAACGAGCTTAACGGCGTTCAGGATGGCGAAGAAGCGAACGCTGGTGCCGGTGAATTCGCGCGGCGGCAGCTGGAGCGGCAGAGCGTAGATCTGAAAGGGCGCGCCGCCAGCGTGGGCGACGAAGCTGCCGTAGCCGGAAAACGTGCCCCAGAGGCTTGCCAGCAGCGGGCGCTGGGGTCGCGGCGGGATGACCCTTCCCTTGCCGGGGCCGAAATTGTTCCAGAAATAACGCAGGCAGAAGGCGATGGTGACGGCGCCGATGACGATGCGCAGCACATGGCCGGGCACGAGCGCCGACGTCGCCCAGCCGAGCGCGATCCCGAAGATGGCGCCCGGCAGCATGGTCCTGAGCGTGGTCCAATCGCCGTGCTGGCGCCAGATGACCAGCGATATCATGTCCATGAAGACGAGGATGGGAAGCAGGATCGCGGCGGCTTCGACCGGGGCGACGACGAGGGCGAGGAAGGGAAGGCCGATCAGCGACAAGGCGTCGCCCATGCCGCCTTTGGCAAGCCCGACAAGGATGACAGCCGGGATTGCGGCGTAGTAGAATGACAGGTCCTGCAGCATGCTTTTGAAGTTCCTCCCCTTGCAAGCCCCCTCTATCGGAATTACTCACTCAAAACGAGTGCGGATCCGCCATAGAGCGGGAAAAACCGCCGCAGATGGAAAGACTTCATGACCGAACCCGAAAACCGCTGCCGTCTTGTCCTTGTTGTGCCCGATATCGCCGATGCCGACGAACGGGCCAGGATCGTTGCCGATGCGTTGAAGGGCGGCGATGTCGCCTCCGTCATTCTGCCGCAATACGGTCTTGATGACGGCAGCTTCCAGAAACACGCCGAAAAGCTTGTGCCCGTTATCCAGAGTGCCGGTGCTGCGGCGCTCATTGCCGGCGACAGCCGTGTCGTCGGCCGGGCCAAGGCCGACGGCCTGCACATCACCGGGCCGGCAAGCGAGATTGCCGATGCGATCGATCGTTATGCGGACAAGCTGATCGTCGGCGGCGGCAACGCGGCCGACCGGCACACGGCGCTGGAAGTCGGTGAGGAGCGGCCCGACTACATCTTCTTCGGCAAGCTCGACGGCGACATCAAACCTGAAGCGCATCCGAAGAACCTGGCGCTTGGCGAATGGTGGGCATCGATGATCGAAATCCCGTGCATCGTCATGGGCGGCACCGATCCGGCATCGGCGCTTGCCGTCGCCGAGACCGGCGCCGAGTTCGTGGCCATGCGCATGGGCGTATTTGCCGAGCCGGCCCAGGCACCCTCGATCGTCGCCCAGATCAATGCCTTGCTTGACGAAAAAGCGCCACGGTTTGAGGATTGATATCGCGCTTATGCCGATCCCCGCCCGCCTTTCGAGATGCGCTCTCCTTTTCACGGCCGTTTTATTGGCGGTGCGGCCGGAACTCGCGCTGGCACAAGCGAACGAGGCGATTGCCGAACCCTCGGCGACGCCCAGCCAGACATTCCGCACCGACCGGCCGCAGCCGCAGGGCGTGGTGCCCTCCGACGGTGTCGGGGTTTTCGATCGCATGGGGGCGAAGCTGCCCGACCTGCCGCCGGAGAAGGAATATAAGGGGCCGATCGACGAGGCGTTCGGCGCCTATCAGCGCGGCTATTATCTGACCGCCATGGACAAGGCGCTGCCGCGCGCGCAGCTCGGCGATCCGGCGGCCCAGACCCTGATCGCCGAGATCCTGTCGCAGGGGCTCGGCGTCAAGCGGGATATGAAGAATGCCGCCTTCTGGTACGGCAAGGCGGCGGAGGGCGGCGATCCGGCCGCCATGTTCAAATATGCGTTGCTCCTGATGGAGGGCAACAATGTCACGCGCGACAAGGCCAAGGCTGACGAATATATGCACAAGGCGGCCGATGCCGGAAATTCATCCGCCGAATTCAATTGGGCGCAGACGCTTGTTGCCGACAATCCCGGCGACAAGGGACTGAAGCTTGCCCTGCCTTACTATGAAAAGGCGGGAGAGCAGGGCGTCGCAGATGCGCAATATGCCGTGGCGCAGATCTATCAGCAGGTGCCGGACCTGCCCGAAGACAAGAAGCGGCTGGCCCGCGACTGGATGGCGCGCGCGGCGCGCGCCGGCTTCGATACGGCTCAGCTGGACATGGGTATCTGGCTGGTCAACGGCGTCGGCGGGCCGAAGGACTACGTGCGCGGCTTCGAATGGCTGAAGCTTGCCGCCAACAGGGGCAATGTCGTTGCGCAGAACAAGCTCGCGCATCTCTACATCAATGCGATCGGTACGGCGCCGGATCCGATCGAAGCCGCCAAATGGTATGTCCTGTCGCGGCGCGCAGGCTTGAGCGATCCCTCGCTCGAGGATTTCTATCTCGGCATCGAGGACGACCAGCAGAAGGCGGCGATTGAGGCGGCGAACAAGTTCCGCCGCCTCAACTGAGGGTCTTTTCTAGAAGAGAGCGTCTTCGAACAGATCCTCGTCGCTCTGGGCCTTGGCAGGCTCGGCAGGGGCCGGTGCCGCCGTTGCCTCGGTGGCGGGAATGATATCGCGATGGACATTGCGTTCCTGCACCATGGTGTAGAGCTTGAAGATCCTGTGGTCGAGCGGGGCGATCGTTTCGGCCATGTCGGAAATATCGGCAATCTGGTCGCCGGCCACGGTTTCCAGCACGTCGGCGCAGCGGGCGAGCACGTCGCCGAGATCATGCTGGAAATCGAGCTTGCCGATCAGGAGGCTGATTTTGGTCGCGACCTCGCGTCCATGTTCGGCCAGCACCTTGAGCTCGTCTTCCATCAGGTTGGCGGCGGCGCGGATGGTGCCGACGGCCGACGTGAGGCTTTCGGCAAGGCCGCCATTGCTGGTGCCGGCGGCAGGGGCAACGCGTCCGGCCGAGGCCTCGAGCGCCGGCAGTCCATTGACGATGGCATCGGCTGAATCGTCGAGCTTGCCGGCAAAGATGCGCAGCTCTGCGGTGACGACGTTGATCGACTTGCCCTCTTCGCCGAGGCGGCTGCAGCGCAGGTTGGTGTTCAGCGCCATATAGTGAATGTCGGTCTTGACCGCGCGGATCGCCTCGATGGACTGCAGGAGCGTTGCGGCGGTGCCGAGGGTCGACTGGCTGACCTGATCGGCCTGACGGCTTGCCGTATCGACCTGCTTGACGATTTCGTGGGCGGCGGAGACGCTGGATTCCAGCGCGCGCATGAAGTTGCCGCCGCTGTCGTCGCCCTGACCGCTCATCTGGTCGCGCAATCTCAGAATTTCCTGCGTATCCTGGCTGAAGCTCGCGATGGTTTGCACGACATTGCGCGACTCCCGCTGGAAGTCCGTGCACATGTCTGCCATCTGTGCGGCCGTCAGGTGATGGATGACGTTGTGCAGCCGCTTGCGCGCGTCGGCATCGAGTTTGGCGCCGTCTTCGCTCGCGAGGAAATCTTCGAGCAGCGAGAAGGTGCTCTGCACGTGCTCGATGCGCTGGCGGGTGATGTCGCCGATCTGCAGCGCCGAAAGCGTGGAGGCGACCTTGCCCTGCACGCCGCGGGCGATGGCGCCTACGTCGCGGGCGATGGCGCCGAGGTTCTGGCGGTGGTCGGCAATCTTCTTCGCGTCATCCTTGAGCGCCCTGGCGACGTCAGGCACGGTGTCCGCATAGCTTTTGGAGAGGCTGTTGCCGAAGGAGAGGGCAAGTTTCACCTCCTTCTGCAGGCTGTCGAGATGGGCGGCGAAGCGGTTGACTTCGTCCGTTCCCGAATAGATGCGCTCGAGAATTTCCTGAGCGAAGCCGGCAAATTCGGCAAGACCTGCGCCGGTTATCTTGACCGTGACCGCGAAGGTGCGCAGATAGCGCATCGTCTCCTGCATATCCGCGACATGCCGGTGCAGTTCCGAACCGGTCTGGGCAAGTGCAGCGAGAGCCTGCTGGCGGTTTTCCTCGGCACCCGGAAGCTCGATCAGGTTCTGGACGGTCGCATTGAGATCGGCGCTGGTATCGCTCGCCTCATTGCTGTCGAGCGCCTTGGTGATCTGGTCCAGCGACGTCAGCAGACGATTGAGGACATCCATCACCGAAAGCAGAACGGTGCCGCCTTCGAGGAAGCGTTCCTCGACCTGGGTGCGGGCCGATTCCAGGGTCTGGCTGATATCCGAACCCGATGCGTAGAGCGCAGTCTGTACCGATGCCGTCGCGTTTGTCACATTAGTACCTTTACTTATAAACACAGGCAATTTGACTCTATTTTTACGGGCAGGATGGAAACGGCAGGTAAACGCCGCAGACTCGTAAACGTTGTGATTAACAACCCATAAAAGAGTTCGGCTAAATTTGAGACTTTTTGTCCTGTAATAGTACTATCTATATGATTTCTCATCATAAATTTTGATGTTGCGGGGCGTCGGTACAAGATATCCTGGATGAGAAATCAGGGAGTCCGGACTCGCGCTAATTGCAGTTTCCTACAACCGGCGTTTACTCGCTATTAAGCCTGTCATGAGAGTCCTTTTAAGGTCGTTAAGTATTTCTCCGACCATGGAGGCCGCATTGGATACTCAGGCACAATATTGCGAATCTATATCCCTTCCGGATGCTCTGAGCATTCGTAATGCTTCGGAAGTATATACGAAGATTATCAATCAATTTCGAGACAGTAATAACGTTACCTTAAGTCTTCCCGAAAACGCGGAAGCGGATCTGAGTTTCCTTCAGCTCATCGAAGCCGCCCGCCGTCAGGCAAAGGCCACAGGCAAGACTTTTACCCTTTCGGCTCCGGCAAGCGGCTCGCTTCTCAGGGTTCTCGAGCGCGCCGGATTTACGGAAGCGTTCGATCAAGAAGACAAGAAATTCTGGTTGCATAAAGAGGTGACGTTATGAGCGCAAACATTCTGACCGTAGACGATTCCGCCAGCATCCGGCTGACCACCAAGGTGACGCTGACCAATGCCGGCTACACCGTCACCGAAGCTGTCAACGGCGCCGAAGGCCTGGCAACGGCCAAGAGCGGCAATTTCGACCTGATCGTCACCGACCTCAACATGCCGGTCATGGATGGGCTGACGATGATCGAGGAATTGCGCAAGCTGCCCGCCCAGGCCGGCGTGCCGATCATCTTCCTGACGACGGAATCCGATGCCGACCTCAAGGCCCGGGCCAAGGCCGCCGGTGCGACGGGCTGGCTGACCAAGCCGTTCGATCCGGAAAACCTCGTCAAGATCGTGAAGAAGGTTCTCGGCAGATGAGCGGGCTTGATCCAGTCGCAGTCTTCCGCATGGAAGCGGCCGAATGCCTCGAGGCAATCGAAGCCGGCCTTCTCGACCTTACCCACGACCTTGAAAACAAGGACCTCGTAGATGCCGTGTTCCGCGGCCTTCACACGTTGAAGGGCTCGGGCGCGATGTTCGGCTTCGAGGCGCTTGCGGCTTTCACGCATCATTGCGAGACGGCCTTCGACCGTGTCCGCAAGGGTGAAGTTCCGGCGACCGCCGAACTGGTCGCGGCCGTCCTTGCCGCGCAGGACCATATGCGGGCGCTGGTCGAACAGCCCGATGCCGATCACGGCGATACCGGCCAAAAGCTGCTTGCCCAGCTTCAGGCTGCCGTTGGCGGCAAGGCCGAGGCCAAGGAGGCCACCGCGCCTGCCGCTGCAGCACCTGCCGTCGCCGCTCCCGCCAGGAAGAAGACAACCTGGCGCATCCGCTTCAGCCTGCCCGCGAATTCCATGGCCAACGGCACCAATCCGCTCGGCCTTCTGGACGAGTTGCGCGATCTCGGCGAATGCACCGTCCGCGCAAATACCGCCGGCATTCCGCCGCTTGCCGATCTGGTGCCGACCGAACTTTACGTGTCCTGGGAAGTCGTGCTGACGAGCGAGCAGGACCGTTCCGCCATCGACGACGTCTTCATCTTCGTCATGGACGACATGGAGCTCGATGTTCAGGAACTCACCGGTCCGCAGGCTGATCCGGCCGAGGTAAAGAAGGACGCCGCTCCGGTTGCCGCGGCATCTGTCGCACCGGTGCCCGCCGCTGCCCCGGAATTCCGCCCGGTCGAGGCTGTTCCGGCAAAGCGCGAAACGCCGGCGCCCGCTCAGGCGGCGGCCCAGGCAAAGGCGCAGGAAAACGTCCGCGTTCCGGCCGAACGTCTCGACGAGCTGATGGACCGTGTCGGCGAACTCGTCATTGCCCAGTCGCGCCTCAGCCAGCTGGCAAGCTCCAGCTCGGACATCGCCCTTCGGTCGGTTTCGGAAGAAATCGAACGTCTCTCCGGCGAATTGCGCGACACGATGATGGTGTTGCGCATGGTGCCGGTCGGAACGCTCTTCTCGCGCTTCCGCCGCCTCGTCCACGATCTCGCGCGCGAAACCGGCAAGGTCATCGAACTCGTCACGGAAGGCGAAACCACCGAGGTCGACAAGACCGTCATCGAGCGGCTTGCCGATCCGCTGGTTCACCTTGTCCGCAACTCGATCGACCACGGCCTGGAGCCGCCGGCCGAACGCCTTGCCGCCGGCAAGGCGGAAGCCGGGACGGTGACGCTTGCCGCCCGCCAGTCCGGCGGCGAAGTCATCATCTCCATCAAGGATGACGGCCGCGGCATCAACCGCGATCGGGTTCGCGCCAAGGCGGAATCCTCCGGCCTGATCGCACCCGGACAGCCGCTTTCGGATCAGGAACTGCTGCAGCTCATCTTCGCTCCCGGTTTCTCGACCGCCGCGCAGATCACCAATCTCTCGGGCCGTGGCGTCGGCATGGACGTGGTCAAGAAGACGGTCGAGGCGCTGCGTGGCGCCATCGATATCGTCAGCTTGCCGGGGCAGGGTTCGGAAGTCTCGCTGCGCATTCCGCTGACGCTCGCCATCATCGACGGTCTGCTGGTGCGCGTCGGCTCCGGCCGCTACGTCATCCCGCTCTCGGCGGTGGAGGAATGCCTCGAACTTTCGCTGGAAGAGGATCTTCGTTCGCGCGGGCGCTCCTTCATCTCGCTGCGCGACAGCCTGGTGCCGTTCCTGCGGCTGCGCGATCTCTTCCGCACCGGCACCAAGCCGGACGTGCACCAGAAGGTGGTCGTCATCTCGACGGGCACCGAACGTGTCGGCCTCGTAGTCGATCAGATCATCGGCGACCACCAGACGGTCATCAAGTCGATGTCGAAATTGCACAACGACGTGGCGACCTTCTCCGGCGCCACCATTCTCGGCGACGGCAGCGTCGCCCTCATTCTTGACGTCGGGCACCTTGTCGCCGCGGGTCAGCAACAGGAGGCGCAATTGCGCGTGGCAGGATGAGCACAGCAGCAACAGCCGAAAAGTTCGACAACCACTGGAACTACGCCGAGGAAGTCGAAGTCCTGACTTTCGATCTCAACGGCGAGACTTTCGCTCTGGAAGCGGTCATCGTCCAGGAAATCCTGGACCTGCTTCCCGAGACCGCGGTGCCGGGTGCCCAGCCTTTCGTGGCCAGCGTCATCAATTTCCGCGGCAAGGTCATTCCGCTTGCCGATCTTCGTCTCGCCTTCGGGATGGAAGCGTCGGAAGCGACGATCGACAGCCGCATCATCGTCATCGAGGTCGATCTGCAGGGGGAGCAGACGCTCGTCGGTATTCGCACCGACAAGGTGAACGAAGTGACGGCGCTGACGAAAGACGCCAGCGAACCGCCGCCGAGCGTGGGTATGCGCTGGCGTGCTGATTACATCAACTGCCTGGTCAAACGGGGCGGGGAATTCATCATCCTCCCGAATTTGCAGGCGATTTTCTCATCGAGGCATGAGACGGCCGGGGCCGTCAACTAGCCGGGGCCAATCATTGAGGGGTTAAGACGATGCGATTGACGATCAAGACCAAACTGGTGAGCGCGTTCACCTTCATCATTCTCATGCTGATGGGCACCGCCGCCTACGGCATTTTCAGCCTCGGTTCGCTGAACGACACGATCGGCAATCTCCTTGCCGGTCCTGCCGCGCGTCTCGACCTGGCGCAGCAGATCAACATCGCCCAGCTCGAAGCGATCCGCCAGCAGAAGAACCTCATGACGGCACGCAATGCCGACGATGCTTCCGGCGCCATCCAGAAGGGCGACGAGGCCCGCAAGGACTTCGCCGAAGCATTTGCAGCCGTGACGAAGATTTCGACCGAGGAAGGCAAGGCGCGCTGGGAACGGGTCGCCGAACTCTCCAAGGCATTCAATCAGGCCGACGATCAGATCCGCGAGTTCATCAAGGCCGGCAACATGGACGCCGCCAACAATATCTCGGTGACGACGGCTCGCCAGTCGGCCAATGATATCGACTCGACGCTCGACGACATTCTGGCGCTCGAGAAGCAGCGCATGCAGGATGCCGACGACAGCGCCGAACAGCAATACGGCACGACGCGCACGATGATGATCGCGGTCGCGGCCGCCGCGCTGCTGATCGCGGTGCTGACCGCCTTCTGGATCGCAAACACCATCAGCAAGGGCCTCACTCGCGCCAACACGGTTGTCCGTGAAGTTTCCGAGGGCGACCTGACGAAGATGGCCGAAATCACCACGCATGACGAAATCGGCGAACTGCTCGCCAACGTCAACGTAATGATCGAACGCCTGCGCGGCGTCGTCGCCGATGCCCTGTCTGCCGCCGACAACGTTTCGTCGGGAAGCCAGGAACTGTCCGCGAGCTCCGAGCAGGTTTCGCAGGGCGCCACCGAACAGGCGGCCTCCGCTGAAGAAGCCTCTGCCTCGATGGAGCAGATGGCTGCCAACATCAAGCAGAACGCCGACAATGCGGCCCAGACCGAAAAGATCGCCCGCCAGTCCGCAAAGGATGCGGAAGCTTCCGGCGAAGCCGTCAACCGCGCTGTCGACGCGATGCGCACGATCGCCGAAAAGATCGGCATCGTTCAGGAAATCGCCCGCCAGACCGACCTGCTGGCGCTCAACGCCGCTGTCGAAGCCGCTCGTGCCGGCGAACACGGCAAGGGCTTTGCAGTCGTCGCCTCGGAAGTGCGCAAGCTCGCCGAACGCAGCCAGTCCGCCGCCGCGGAAATCTCCTCGATGTCGAGCGACACGGTGAAGGCTGCCCGCGACGCCGGTGAAATGCTCGGCCGTCTGGTTCCGGACATCCGCAAGACCGCCGAACTGGTTTCCGAGATCAGTGCCGCCTGCCGCGAACAGGATATCGGTGCGGCGCAGATCAACGAAGCGATCCAGCAGCTCGACAAGGTCACGCAGCAGAATGCCGGCGCTTCGGAAGAAATGTCGGCTACCTCGGAAGAGCTTGCCGCCCAGGCCGAGGAACTGCAGGCTTCGATCGCCTTCTTCAAGGTCGATACGGCCGGCGCGACCCGCGCTGGCGTGCAGAAGACCGCTGCCAAGACGGTTGCCAAGGTGGTCAAGGCTCCGGCCGCTGCTCCGCGCAAGCCGGCTCCGGCTTCCGCCGCGCATAGCCACAATCACAGCCAGACCGTCTCTGCTCAGCAGGCGCGTGCCAAGGGCTTTGCCCTGGACATGTCGATGGGCGGCCCGGATGCCGGCGACGACGATTTCCGCGAAAGCGCCTGAGCGGCTTCGCAGATGTGAGAACCGCCGCGGACCCCGGCCCGCGGCACAAGGAAATGCCCAACGTGTGAATGCGTTGGGATCGATCGGCAGATGTCCGCCTGCCGGCATGTAAAGCAGGCGGAACATCGGGGCTTCCTTCCGAAAGGGCGGGAACTTCCGCAGTCAGACGCGCTGCGGTTTCGCGTGCCGATCGTGAATTCCGGCAGGGTCCGTGACAACGGGCCTGCGGAACAAGCGACGATGATCTCCATGAGCGAAAGATTCCGCCGTCCGGGCCGCGCAACACGGTTGAACGACGGCTACGCCTGCAGCCCTGTCGGGTTGCTTCGAGGACATATCAGATGCGCTTCACTCTCAAACTCGAACTGGGTCTCGCCTTCGGCTTGATACCGCTCGAAAGCCGGTAGGCGCTTCCCGCGTAATGCGTCAGGAGCCGGTTATGGCCCCTGACGAACAAGCTCCGGCGCCCAGAAACGCCGGAGGCCAGGTCGCAGATCCGTTCAGTGACCTGTCTTCGACTGCCGGAATGTTTTGCAGCATGACGCCGCAACAGGAAACCATCGGTTCACTTTCATTACGTCGCTTTCAAATAGGGGTATTTGCGATGCGCATTACGATCAAGCTCAAGCTCGCGGCCGCGTTCGGCTTCGTCATACTGCTGCTGGTGGCGAGCGCAATATACGGAATTATCAGTCTCAGTTCACTGAACGACTCTGTCGGCGATCTGATCGCAGGCCCCGCAAAGAGCCTGGAGCTGGCCCTCGAAGCGAAGGCTTCAGAACTCGACGCCATCCGGTGGCAGAAGAACGCGCTTCTGGAAATGGACCCCGAAGCGGCCCGGAAGAACTACGAGAGTTCTGCAAAGAGCATGGACGAAATGCTGGCATTCGCGGCAGGTGGCGAACAGCTTGCGACCGCCGAAACGAAACCCGCCTGGGACAGGCTGGTAGAACTCAGCAAACGCTTCGTCGAAGGCTCCAACAAAGTCGCCTCCATCCAGGAAAGCGGCGACAGGGCAGGGGCCACCGCCTATTCCGGCGGCGAGGTTCGCGGGATCGTAACGGAACTGGACGACGTCTTTTCGGCGCTTGTCATGCATCAGCAGAAGGCGATGACGCAGGCGGACGACGATACGGAACTTCTTTACGGCAACACCAGGAACCTGCTGATCGGCATGGCTGTCGGCGCTTCCGTCATCGCTTTCGCAGCCGCATTGTGGATCGGAGTCGGCATCAATAGCGGCCTGCGCAAGATCATGAACGTCGCCAATGCCGTCGCCATCGGTGATCTCAACCAGAAGGTCGAGATCAGGAGCAACGACGAGATCAGGGATCTGGTCGATACGATCAACGTCATGACCGACAATCTGCGCAATACCGCCGGCATCGCGAACGAGATTTCGAATGGCGATCTCAGTGTTACTCCGAAGCCGCTCTCGGACAAGGATACGCTCGGCATTGCCATGCTCGGCATGGTGACCAATCTGCGCGCGACCGCCGACGTTGCCAACCTGATCGCCGAGGGCGATCTCGCAGTCGAGGTCAAGCCGCTTTCGGACAAGGACACGCTCGGCATCGCCATGCAGAGCATGGTCGCCAACCTTCGCGCCACGGCCGAGATTGCCACCCAGATTGCCGCCGGCGATCTGACGGTGTCTCCGAAGCCGCTTTCGGCCAGGGACACACTCGGCACCGCGCTGGAGCAGATGGTGGAGCGCCTGCGCGATGTGGTCGCCGACGCAATTGCCGCGGCCGAGAATGTTTCGGCCGGCAGCCAGGAACTTTCGGCAAGTTCCGAGCAGGTGTCGCAAGGCGCCTCGGAACAGGCTTCCGCCGCCGAAGAGGCCTCTTCCTCGATGGAGGAAATGGCCGCCAACATCAAGCAGAATGCCGACAACGCGGCCCAGACCGAAAAGATCGCCCGCCAGTCCGCAAAGGACGCGGAGATGAGCGGCAATGCCGTCAACCGCGCCGTCGAAGCCATGCAGACGATCGCCGTGAAGATCGGCATCGTGCAGGAAATCGCCCGCCAGACCGACCTGTTGGCGCTCAACGCTGCCGTCGAAGCCGCTCGTGCCGGCGAGCACGGGAAGGGCTTTGCCGTGGTTGCCTCGGAAGTGCGCAAGCTTGCCGAACGCAGCCAGTCGGCCGCCGCCGAGATCTCCTCGATGTCGAGCGATACGGTCAAGGCCGCACAGGAGGCCGGCGATATGCTCGGCCGTCTGGTGCCCGATATCAGGAAGACGGCGGAACTTGTGGCGGAAATCAGTTCGGCATGCCGCGAGCAGGATGTCGGCGCCTCCCAGATCAACGAGGCGATCCAGCAGCTCGACAAGGTGACGCAGCAGAATGCCGGTGCCTCCGAAGAGATGTCCGCGACGTCGGAAGAACTCGCCGCCCAGGCCGAGGAACTGCAGGCGTCGATCGCCTTCTTCAAGGTGGAGGCGTCGGGCGGCAAGGCGGCAACCGGCGGCCGTCAGGGCCGCACGGCAGCCGCCAAGATGACGACACGCAGCCCGTCACCGGCGGCAGGCCGCAAGCCGGCCGGCAAGGCGGCGCCTGCAAACAGCGTCGCCGGCCAGCAGGCCCGCGCCAAGGGTTTTGCCCTGGATATGTCCATGGGCGGACCGGATACGACGGACGACGATTTCCGGGAAAGCGCGTGACGGAGCATTCACTCAATGAAACAAAAAGATAGCCTAGCGAGGAAACACCCATGACCATCAGCCGCAGAAAGGGGCTCTTTCGCTCCATCGGCGCCAAGATTCTTGCAATCCAGATATCGTCGAGCATTGCGATCGCCGGTGTCATCGGAGGCGGTGCCTATTACGGCATGAACGCCATGACGGAATCGATGAAGTCCATCTATGACGACCGGGTCGTTCCGCTGCAGCAGCTGAAGCTGGTATCGGACGCCTATGCGGTCAGCATCGTCGACACGACCCACAAGCTGCATGCCGACAAGCTGGACTGGCAGCAGGCGGCGGCCAGCATCGAAGGCGCCAAGCGCACGATTTCCGACCAGTGGTCGGCCTACCTCTCGACGCAGCTTACGCCCGAAGAGACCGTGATCGCGGAGAAGGTCAAGACCGATATGGCCCGCTCCGACGTGAAGGTCGCCGAGTTGCAGGCCATTCTGCAGGCGCACGATGCGGCGCGGCTCGATACGTTCGCCAGGAACGATCTTTATCCGGCCATCGATCCCACGACGGAAGGGATCGGCAAACTGACGGAATACCAGCTCAAAGCCGCGAAGGAACTGAGAGAGCAGGGCATCGAGCTTTTCCACTCTCTCATCCAGCTGACGGTGATCACGGGTCTTCTGATCACGCTTGCCGCCATCGGTGTCGTCGTCTTTGTGACGAATGCCATCAAACGCAACCTTGCCATGGCCACGCAACTCGCAAGCGCCGTCGCGCAGGGTGACGTCTCCGCCACGGCTGCGGTCAATTCGAACGACGAGGTCAAGGATCTTGTCGATGCTCTCAATACGATGACCGCCAACCTTCGCAATACGGCCGATATTGCCGACAAGATTGCCAATGGCGATCTGACGGTCACGCCGAAGCCTCTCTCCGACAAGGACGTGCTCGGCCTGTCGCTGGAGAGCATGGTCGAGCGCCTGCGCGGCGTCGTGGCCGACGCGATCGCGGCTGCGGAAAACGTCTCTGCAGGCAGCCAGGAATTGTCGGCCAGTGCCGAACAGGTCTCGCAGGGAGCGACCGAGCAGGCAGCTTCCGCTGAAGAAGCCTCCGCCTCGATGGAAGAGATGGCCTCCAACATCAAGCAGAACGCCGACAATGCCGCGCAGACCGAGAAGATCGCCCGTCAGTCGGCCAAGGACGCCGAA
This sequence comes from Hyphomicrobiales bacterium, assembly GCA_900471515.1. Taxonomy (GTDB): domain Bacteria; phylum Pseudomonadota; class Alphaproteobacteria; order Rhizobiales; family Rhizobiaceae; genus Rhizobium. Next base: position 31,747 of record UCFC01000003.1, read on the forward strand.
GTTTCCGGCGAAGCGGTTGCCCGCGCCGTTCAGGCGATGCGCACGATCGCCGAAAAGATCGGCATCGTTCAGGAGATCGCCCGCCAGACCGACCTGCTGGCGCTCAACGCCGCTGTCGAAGCAGCACGTGCCGGCGAACACGGCAAGGGCTTTGCGGTCGTGGCCTCGGAAGTGCGCAAGCTTGCCGAACGCAGCCAATCGGCCGCCGCTGAAATCAGCGCCATGTCGGGCGACACGGTGAAGGCTGCGCAGGAAGCCGGCGACATGCTCGGCAGACTGGTTCCCGACATTCGCAAGACCGCCGAACTCGTCTCGGAGATCAGCGCTGCCTGCCGCGAACAGGATATCGGTGCGGCGCAGATCAACGAAGCGATCCAGCAGCTCGACAAGGTCACCCAGCAGAATTCGGGTGCTTCGGAAGAAATGTCGGCGACCTCCGAAGAACTGGCGACCCAGGCGGAGGAACTGCAGGCTTCGATCGCCTTCTTCAAGGTCGATACGGCCGGCAATCGCCAGTCGCGCACGGCCGCGGCCAAGATCACGGTTCGCACGCCGGCTCCTGCCGCCGGCCGCAAACCGGCCGCCAGGAAAGCCGCGCCTGCCAATACGGTTGCCGCCCAGCAGGCGCGCGCCAAGGGCTTTGCCCTGGATATGTCGATGGGCGGGCCTGATGAAAGCGACGCCGATTTCCGGGAAAGCGCCTGAGTATCAGGCCCTTCCAATATATTAACAGGCGTCCCCGATAATGGGGGCGCCCGATTCCAACGAAAGCGCTTGATATGGCAACAACATCTCTGGAAGCTCAATTCGTGACCTTCAGCCTGGGCGAGGAGATCTTCGCCGTTCCGGTGGAGGTGGTGCGCGAAATCCTCGACTATGCGGAAGCCTTCAAGATTCCGAACGGTCCCGACTATCTGCTTGGCCTGCGCGATGTGCGCGGCCAGGGTGTTCCGACGATCGATCTGCGCCTGAAGCTCGGCATGTCGAAGACGGTGCCGACGCCGCATACGCGCGTGCTGGTTCTCGACGTTCCCATGGAGAGTCGCGTTCTGACGCTTGGCCTGGTTGCCGACCGGGTTTTCGAAGTGACGCCCTTCCGCCGCGACCAGATCGAGGCCGCTCCCGATATCGGCGTGCGCTGGCGTTCGGATTATATCGCCGGCGTCGTGCGCCGCGAGAACGGCTTCGTCGTCATCGTCGACCTTGCCCGGCTGTTGTCGCGCGAGGATGCCTCTGTCCTGCAATCGGCCGCCTAAGGCCCCCGGTATCTGTTCGGAGCGTCGCGTCTCATGAGTATGGCAGCGGTAGAAACCCAATTGCCGGGTGACAGGATCAGCAAGCGCAACTTCGACAAGCTTGCCCGGTTCATCTACGACTATAGCGGCATCAAGATGCCGCCGACGAAGCTGACGATGCTGGAAGGCCGGTTGCGCCGCCGCCTGCGCGCCACGCGCCATACGAGCTTCGACGACTATTGCGATTTCCTGTTCAACGAGGGCGGGCTCGAGCAGGAGTCAGTCTACCTGATCGACGTCGTGACCACCAACAAGACCGACTTCTTCCGGGAAGCCAAGCATTTCGAATATATGCAGATGGTCGCCCTGCCGGCGCTCGCCGACAGCGGCCTGCGGACGATCCGCACGTGGAGTTCTGCCTGCTCGACGGGTGCTGAGCCCTATACGATGGCCATGGTGCTCAACGAATTTGCCGAGGGGCGCAACGACGTCTCCTACAGCATATTGGCAACGGACCTCTCGACCGACGTTCTTCAGACCGCGCGCAGGGGCATCTACGCCGAAGATCTGGTCGCTCCGGTGCCGCGCGACCTGCAGAAGAAATATGTCATGGTCGCCAAGCAGCAGGGTCGGCGCGAGGTTCGCATTTCGCCGAAGCTGCGCAGCCGTGTCGGTTTCGCCCGCATGAACCTGATGGACGAGAAATATCCTGTCGGCGACCAGATGCACATCATCTTCTGCCGCAACGTGCTGATCTACTTCGACAAACAGACGCAGGCGGGTGTGCTCGGCCGCCTCTGCGACTGCCTTGCCAAGGGTGGCTACATGTTTATCGGCCACTCGGAATCGATCACCGGTTTCGATCTTCCCTTGAAGCAGGTTTCGAATACGGTGTTTCAGCGCATCTGAGAGGGTCTCATGGCCAAAAAAGTCCGCGTCCTCATTATCGACGATTCAGCCAGCGTCCGGCAGACGCTGACACGGGTTCTGGAGGAAGATCCGGATATCGAGATCATGGGCGTCGCCTCCGATCCCTTTATGGCGGCACGCAAGATCCAGGAAGAAATTCCCGACGTCATCACGCTCGATGTCGAGATGCCGCGCATGGACGGCATCACCTTCCTGCGCAAGCTCATGTCGCAGCGGCCGATTCCCGTCGTCATGTGCTCGTCGCTGACCGAGGCCGGGTCGGAAACGCTGATCCAGGCGCTGGAAGCGGGCGCGGTCGATGTCATCCTGAAATCGAAGATCGGCGCGGCAGACAGTCTGGCCGATGACGCGATGCGTATCCGCGAAGTGGTCAAGAGCGCTTCGCATGCACGGCTTTCAAACGTGCGCCGTGCGGCCGGCAGCATCCGCTCGGCCTCTGCGGAGGGGCCGGCCAAGAAGCTGACCGCCGATGCCATGCTGCCGCCGCCGACCGGCCGGGCCATGGCGAAGACGACGGAGATGGTCGTCTGCGTCGGCGCCTCAACCGGCGGGACGGAAGCGCTGCGCGAATTTCTGGAGGCTCTTCCGGCCAATGCGCCGGGCATGGTCATCGTCCAGCACATGCCGGAAAAATTCACGGCGGCATTCGCCAAGCGGCTCAACGGTCTTTGCGAAGTCGAGGTCAAGGAGGCGGCCGATGGCGATCCGGTGCTGCGCGGTCACGTGCTGATCGCGCCCGGCGACAAGCATATGCTTTTGGAACGGCAGGGTGCGCGCTATTACGTTTCGGTCAAACCCGGGCCGCTGGTTTCGCGTCACCGCCCGTCCGTCGATGTGCTTTTCCGTTCCGCGGCGCGTTCGGCCGGATCAAACGCGATGGGTGTCATCATGACCGGGATGGGTGACGACGGTGCACGCGGCATGCTGGAAATGCATCAGGCCGGCGCCTATACGGTCGCACAGGACGAGGCGACGTCCGTCGTTTTCGGGATGCCGAAGGAGGCCATTGCCAAGGGTGGCGTCGATCGCGTCCTGCCGCTCGACCAGATCGCCCGCGAAGTGCTCATTACGCAGCAGAAATCCTGAATTTCGGATGCTGAACAAGGAAACGGCGGCGCATCTGTGCTGCCGTTTCCTTGTTCAGCGTCAGGCGAGATGACCGCCGTCGATCGTCAGGCTGGCGCGACGACACTGCCGATGAGGGCGCCCGCCTTCATATGGCGAGCCGCCGCCTGCGTGGCGGCAAAGACGGCGCGGACGTTGATCTGTCCAGAGTAATTTGGGAACCATCCTTTCGTGCTGCAGGCCTGCCATGCGGCATTCCCCTTGAAATTTCCCTGATTTTGTGGTCTTGAGGCCGCCAATCTATGCAGCGCTGTCGCTTCCGGCGTTCAGGGACATATCCCGCCCCTGACAGCGCGTCCCGTATTATCCAAGGAAAATGCCCACATGGCCCGTTCAGCTCTTCTCAATGTCATGGTTCAGGCTGCCATCAAGGCAGGCAAGTCGCTGGGGCGTGATTTCGGGGAAGTGCAGAACCTGCAGGTATCGGTCAAGGGACCGGGCGACTTCGTTTCGAACGCCGACCGCAAGGCCGAGAAGATCGTCAAGGAAGAGCTTCTCAAGGCTCGCCCGACCTATGGTTTCCTCGGCGAAGAGAGCGAAGAGATCAAGGGCACGGACGGCGCGCATCGCTGGATCGTTGATCCGCTCGACGGAACGACCAATTTCCTGCACGGCATTCCCGCTTTTGCAGTTTCCATCGCGCTTGAGCGCAACAACGAGATTGTCGCAGGGGTGATCTTCAATCCGGCGACGGACGAGCTTTACACTGCCGAGCGCGGCGGTGGCGCGTTCCTCAACGATCGCCGTCTGCGTGTCGCTTCGCGCCGGGTGCTCTCCGACAGCGTCATCGGCTGCGGCGTGCCGCATCTCGGTCGCGGCAATCACGGCAAGTTCCTGATCGAGCTGCGCCATGTCATGGGCGAAGTCGCCGGCATCCGCCGCATGGGTGCCGTCTCGCTCGATCTCGCCTATGTGGCGGCGGGCCGTTTCGACGGTTTCTGGGAAACGGCGCTCTCCCCTTGGGACATGGCGGCCGGCATTTTGCTCATCCGCGAAGCCGGCGGCTTTGCGACCGATTGGGATGGCGGCACCGCGATCCTGGAGACGGGTTCGATCATCGCCGGTAACGAGCACATCCAGAAGGCCCTGATGGAAGTGGTCAAGCGGCCCGTTCCGACCCGCTGAGGGCAGTCGGAAACAGGCTGTTGTAAAGTCCGGCTTTTCGGCGCCGCATACTTCAATTCGGCACAATGTTGATCTAGTCTCCGGTGCAATGAATCCGGAGGCCGAGGAACCTATGGAAAATGTGAATGTGGCCGAGTTCGGCTCGACCGAGAAGACCACGGGTGGCTACGCCTACAAACTCTCCAGTCCCATGTCGTTCTTCTGGACGATGGTGTTGTTCCTCATCATCGTCGGCTTCATAGCAGCGATCCTGTTCCGTCAGACGCAGACAGCCTTCATGCACAATCCAGGCCTCAACGGCCTCATCCTCGGCGTTCTTGCCGTTGGAATCATTCTCGTTTTCAACCATGTCCTGTCGCTTCGCCCGGAAGTGCGCTGGTTCAATTCCTTCCGCGCCGCAGGCAGCGTCGAGAAGGTGAACCGCAATCCGCGGCTGCTTGCGCCGATGCGGGCACTGATCGGCAATCGCAAGTCGGGTGTTGCGCTGTCGACCACCGCGCTGCGCTCCATCCTGGATTCCATCGCCAACCGTCTCGACGAATCGCGCGATGTTTCGCGCTATCTCATCGGCCTGCTCGTCTTCCTCGGCCTGCTCGGCACCTTCTGGGGCCTCATCGGCACGATCGGCTCGATCAGCTCCGTCATCCAGTCGCTCGATGCGGGCTCGAACGGTACGGGCGACGTGCTTTCGACGCTGAAGGAAGGGCTTGCGACGCCGCTTTCCGGCATGGGGCAGGCGTTTTCGTCCTCGCTGCTCGGTCTCTCGGGTTCGCTGATCCTCGGTTTCCTCGATCTGCAGGCCGGCCGTGCGCAGAACCGTTTCTATATGGAACTGGAAAACTGGCTCTCCTCCGTCACCGATGTCGGCTCTGACGTTTCGGTGCAGGCGTTCGACGCCGTCTCCGGTGGCTCTTCGGAAGATATGAAGGCGTTGTCGGAATATCTGCGCAAGGTCGCCGAAGAGGGCGGTCCCGCCAGCCAGCGGTCGGTCGCCGCCATGGCGAGCCTCGCAGAAGGCATTCAGGGTCTCGTCAAGAACATGCGCAACGAGCAGCAGATGCTGCGCGACTGGATCGAAGTCCAGCAGGACGAGGCGAAGGCGATGCGCCGCACGCTCGATCGTCTGGCCGAGCGCATCGGTGTCCAGGGCGGCAGTCGCGAGCGCAGCAGCCTGATAGAGAAGAGCGAGGGCAAGTAGACCATGCCTCTTGCCCGCAACCGCCGTCACCAGCGCGCGGTGGATTACTGGCCCGGCTTCGTCGATGCCCTGTCGACGCTGCTCATCGCCATCATGTTCATCCTCACGGTCTTCGTTGTCGGCCAGTTCATTCTGAGCCGCGAAATCTCCGGCCGTGACGAGGTGCTGACGCGCCTCAACAGCCAGATCAACGAGCTGACGCAATTGCTGGCGCTCGAAAAGGGCAGCAATCAGGACCTCCAGGATTCCGTCGCCAACCTGCAGGCCTCGCTTGCAAGCGCCGAGGGCGAACGTTCGCGGCTGCAGGCGCTGCTCAGTGCCGGAGCAGGCGGGCAGGACGCGGCCAAGCAGCAGATCGGGACGCTGACGCAGCAGCTCGACGAGCAGAAGCAGGTGAGCGACCGGGCGCTCAGCCAGGTCGAGCTTCTCAACCAGCAGATTGCCGCGTTGCGCAGCCAGATTGCAGCGGTCGAGGCGGCGCTGCAAGCTTCGGAAGAGAAGGACCAGACCTCGCAGGCAAAGATCGCCGATCTCGGCCGCCGCCTGAACGTGGCGCTGGCAGCGCGCGTACAGGAACTCAACCGTTACCGCTCGGATTTCTTCGGCCGCCTGCGCGAGATCCTGTCCGATCGCGAGAATATCCGCATCGTCGGCGACCGTTTCGTCTTCCAGTCGGAAGTGCTGTTCCCGTCCGGTGGCGCCGATCTCAATCCGGAGGGGCAGGCGGAAATGGCAAAGCTTGCAGCCGCGCTGCTCGATCTCGCCAAGGAGATCCCGCCGGAGATCAACTGGGTTCTGCGTGTCGACGGGCATACGGACAATGTCGCGCTGTCGGGTTCTGGCCGCTATCGCGACAACTGGGAGCTTTCATCCGCCCGCGCGATTTCGGTCGTAAAGTTCCTGATCGCGCAGGGCGTGCCTGCCGACCGTCTGGTGGCGGCAGGCTTCGGCGAGTTCCAGCCGATTGCGCCGGGCGATACGCCCGAGGCGCGCGCCACCAACCGTCGCATCGAACTCAAGCTGACCGAGAAATAATCGCCCGGAGCCTGTCCGTCAGGAAGCTGCTGACGGCCGGGCTGTCGCTGAGGCCGATCGCAATCCTGTAGGCCGTCGCACCGGCCTCGCTTTCGCCGAGTTCCGAGAGCAGGTGCGCGCGCACCGCCCAATAGGGCTGGTAGCTGGCAACGCTCCTCTGCTCCAGAGCGTCCAGCAGCGCGAGAGCGGGAGCTGCGCCTTCCAGCCTGCCGATAACGGCGGCATGGGCGACTTTTGCGCCCAGTGAGGGCTTCATTGCGATCAGCGCCCGGTAGAGCGTGGCGAGGGCTTCCCAGTCCGTCGTGCCCGTTCGGCGGCGTGTGGCGTGAACGGACTGTATGGCGGCCTGGCACTGGAACGGACCGAAGCGATTGAAACTTCCCGCCTTGCGCAGCAAGGCATCGGCCTCCGCCATCATGATTTCATTCCAGAGGCCAGTATCCTGTTCTTCGAGCGGGATGTAGGCGCCGCCGCTGCGCCGCGCGTGCCCTCTGGCCTCGCAATAGAGCATCAGCGACAGCAGTCCCATGACCTCGGGCTCGTCGGAAAGGATTGTCGTCAGCGTGCGGCCGAGCCAGATCGCCTCGCCCGTCAGGCCGGTGCGGCTGTCTTGCTCGCCGTCGAGCCCGTCCCAGCCTATGCCGTAGGCGGCGTAGATCGCCGCGAGCACACCGGCCAGCCGTTCCGGCAGCAGGGGCCGCTCGGGAATGGCGAAGGGAATGCCGGCATCGCGAATCTTCACCTTGGCCCGCACCAGGCGCTGGCTCATCGCGTCCGGCGAGACGACGAAAGCCCGCGCCATGGTTTTCGCGTCAATGCCAAGCACGGTCTGGAGCATCAGCGGTGTGTGGACCGATTTGTCGATTGCCGGGTGGGTACAGGCAAAGAGCAGTTTCAGCCGTTCGTCCGGGAAGACTGCATCATGGACATCGTTCATGCGCTCCTCGGCTTCCTCGAAGGCCATCGCAACCGTGCTGCGGGCATTGTCGCGCACGGTTTGGCGGCGGGCCGCCTGAAGGAGATTGCGGCGGGCCACGGTGAGCAGCCAGGCTTCCGGATTGTCGGGAACGCCGCGCTCGGGCCAGGTTCGCAGGGCAGCCGCCAGCGCATCGCATAGCGCATCTTCCGCCGCCGGCACATCGCGCGAGCGGGCAGCAAGAAAGGCGATGAGCTTGCCGTAGGACTGCCGCGCCACCTTCTCGGCGGCGCGGCCTGCATCTGATTTCACCAAAGCCTCACGCAACCTGCAGGCGCGGCCGTATCTCGACCGAACCCTGTTCGGAGACGGGAACGCGTGTCGCCCATTCAAGCGCGGTATCGAGATCGGGCACCTCGATGACGTAGAAACCGCCGAGCGATTCCTTGCCTTCCGGATAGGGACCATCCTGCACGTCATGGTCGTCGCCCTTGCGGCGCACGATGGTGGCGGTTTCGGGCGGGGTCAGACCGGCACCGGCAGTCAAGATCCCGGCCTGCATCAGGGCCTTGGTATAGGCAGTCCAGCCGTCGCGATAGGCGGGGTCGCCGCGGCGGACAAAGTCTTCTGCGGATTCACGGATGATAAGCGCATATTGCATCGGAAACTCCTGATCCTCTGATGGCGTTTGACCGGCAGGCAGCATGTAAGGCCGAAATGGCCGAGGCTGCAACGCACCGGTGGCGCGGCTTGGAACCGTTCCGAAACAATGAGGTTTCAGCAGCAGCCATTTCGACATGGCTGTCGAAAATAGTTCACGCTGCAAACGCGCACGAGAAATGCGCCGATAAGGAGATGCTGGAGGCGACTGATGCCGCCTCCGCTTCCGGTCAGGCTTCCGCCTTTGTCTGATCCACCACTTCCGCGCCGGGCGAATTTTTCTTGATGGACTCGATGGCGTTCACTGCGGATGCCTTCGCCTTGTAGCCTTCGGACGAGAACATGGTTTCGCCGTTCGATGCCTTGAAGCGGAAGCGGAATTCACCGGCCTTATCCTTGTAAACTTCAAATCTGTACATGGATCCCTCCTGGTAAGCTGAAATCGTGCTTCAGCCTCCCGAACGTTAGCCCAGAATCGTGAGCTTTTCCACTACCTTAATTAGAATTCAATTGCGGAGCGTCCAATTGCCGCCGCTTGGATCGGGCGCGAGAAAAGAGGCATAACGTCGCCTCCCGCTGCGCTTATTCCATCTGGATGTGGGCGCCGTCGACGACCGGTTTCCATTTCGCAAGCTCGGCCTTCACATGGGCGCCGAGTTCTTCCGGCGTGGAGCCGACGATCGTTGCGCTGAATTCCTTCATCCGCTCGGCCACGGCCGGATCGCCCAGCGCCTTGTTGGCGGAAATGTTGAGGCGGGCAACCACATCGGCGGGCGTGTTGGCCGGCGCGAAGAGCGCATTCCACGTATAGGTCTCGTAGCCCGGAATGCCGGATTCCGCGATGGTCGGGATATCGGGGAAGGAGGGCGCGCGTTTGGCGGTCGTCACAGCGAGCGCCCTCAGCGTGCCGGCCTTGATGTGGCTCGACGAAGAGGGCAGGTTGTCGAACATGATCGGGACCTGATTGCCGATGACGTCGTTCAATGCCGGTCCGGCGCCTTTATAGGGAATATGCTGCATGTCGACGCCCGCCATGCTCTTGAAAAGTTCGCCGGAAAGATGCAGCGGCGTGCCGTTGCCGGAAGAGGCGTAGCTGTATTTGTCCGGATCGGCTTTCAGGAGGGCAACCAGTTCCTCAACGTTCTTGGCGGGCAATTCCGGATTGACGACCAGCACGTTGGGCACGACCACGAGCAGCGAGATCGGCGAGAAATCCTTCTCGGCATCATAAGGCGTCGATTTCAGGATCAGCGGATTGAGCGCGTGGGTGGCGACGGTACCCATCAGGATCGTGTAGCCGTCCGGTGCGGCGCGCGCGACGTTGCCGGCGCCGAGATTGCCACCGGCTCCCGCAACATTCTGCACGATGACCTGCTGGCCGAGATCTTCGGACATTTTCTGCGCGACGATGCGCGCGACGACGTCGGTCGAGCCTCCGGCGGCGAAGGGCACGATCATCGTTATGGAGCGATCGGGAAAAGTCTCGGCCGATGCGGCCGTAGCCGTGGCGGCTGCGAGCAGGCCAAGGCCAAGCGCCAGGCTCATGCGACGGGTCATGTCAGAAAACGCCATTCGAATCTCCTCCCACAGATTTCAACAGCAAAGGCCCCTACCTCGGGCATAGGGAGGTTAGGGCAGGTTGCCGCAAAGGCAACCGCGTGCGAGGGCCGGAGAGATCAGACTTTAGTCGCGATGGTGCATGAAGCCGCTATTTGGCGGCAGCCAGCACATCCTCATTGGCTGCATCGAATTGCAGACGGGCGAGCTTCGCATAGATGCCGCCGTGCCGGATCAGGCTTTGATGCGTGCCTTCCTCGACGATGCGACCCTGGTCCATGACGAGAATGCGATCGGCCTTCAGAACGGTGGCGAGGCGGTGGGCGATGACAATGGTCGTGCGGCCATGCATGAGCCCGTCAAGCGCCGTCTGTACCAGCGTCTCGCTCTCGGCGTCGAGGGCCGAAGTCGCTTCATCCAGAAGCAGGATCGGCGCGTTCTTCAGAATCGCACGGGCAATGGCGATGCGTTGACGCTGGCCGCCCGAGAGCGTGACGCCGCGTTCGCCGACCTGAGTGTCGTAACCTTTCTCCAGCCGATTGATGAACTCATCAGCCTGGGCCGCGATTGCGGCGGCGCGAACCTGCTCGCGCGTCGCCCCCTGGAAGCCGAAGGCGATATTGTCATGGATCGAGGCCGCGAAGATGGTGACGTCCTGCGGCACGATGGCGATGCGCTGCCGAACGGCGTCCGGGTCTGCCTGTCGGGCATCGACGCCGTCGATTTTCACGCTGCCCTGCTGCGGATCGTAAAAGCGCAGCAGGAGCGAGAAGACCGTGCTCTTGCCGGCGCCGGACGGGCCGACGATCGCGACCGTTTCTCCCGGCAGCACGGCAAAACCGAGGCCGTGCAGGGCCGATTTGCCGGGACGGGAGGGATAGGCGAAATGTACGCCGTCGAATTCCACCCGGCCCTGGGCAGGCGAGGGGAGCAGCAGCGGATGCGCGGGGGCGGCGATCGGCGAGACTTCGTCGAGAAGCTCGGTCAGACGGTCGGCGGCACCTGCTGCCTGCGAGAGCTCGCCCCAGACTTCCGAAAGCGCACCGAGCGAGCCGGCCGCGATGACCGCATAAAGCAGGAACTGGCCGAGCGTGCCGGCCGAGAGCGTGCCGGCGAGAACGCTGTGGGCGCCAAACCAGAGAATGGCGACCACGCTGCCGAAGATCAGGGTGATGGCAATACCCGTCAGCAGGGCTCGGGAAGAGACGGCCGAACGCGCGGCCTGATAGGCGGATTCGACGGCCGAACCGTAGCGGTCTGCGGCAATGGTTTCGGCGTTGAAGGCCTGCACGGTGCGGGTGGCAGCAATCGTCTCGCTGGCGAAGGCCGAGGCTTCCGCCAGCGTGTCCTGCGCTGCGCGTGAACGCTTGCGTACCGATCGGCCGCCGGCGACCAGCGGAAAGACGATAACCGGGATTGCGACGATGACGAGGCTCGACAGCTTTGGCGAGGTCACGATCATCATGCCGAGCGCACCGAGACAGAGGATCAGGTTGCGCAGCGCCACGGAAGCTGTGGCGCCGACGGCGGATTTGATCTGCGTCGTATCGGCCGTCAGGCGCGAGAGGATCTCACCCGACTGGTTGACGTCGAAGAAGGAGGGCGACAGGCGCGTAACATGGGAGAAGACATCGCGGCGCAGATCCGAGACGATGCGCTCGCCGATGGTGATGACGAAATAGTAGCGGAGCGCACTGGCAACAGCGAGCACGATGGCCATGACCATCAGCATCGCGAAATAGCTGTTGATGAAGGTGCCGTCGGCCTGGGTGAAGCCATGGTCGATCATGCGGCGCACGGCGAGCGGTATGGCAAGAGAGGTAACGGCGGCAAGGGCCAGCGCAATCAAGGCGCCCGCGACCATGCCGCGATAGCGTGCCACGTAAGGTGCCAGCCTGCCGAGCGGCCTTAGCGAACGCGACTTCTTCTCCCCAAGCTCTGCCTGCTCTGCCAAATCGTCTCCGATCGCCCTCAAAGACCGCGTATTGCGGCTCCTTGGCCCTTGTTATCCCGGCGCCCTTCATGTATAGGCACCGCATCCTAATGGGAAGCCGTAGCCTTCACGACTGCGGCTTCATTTATTCAATCGGTTCTTTCCCCGCAACTGTCTGCGGCAAATTGAACCCCGGCATCGCAGGAAGATTGTCATGAAGGAAGGCATCCATCCCGACTACCACATCATCAAGGTAGTCATGACCGATGGCACCGAGTACGAAACCCGCTCGACCTGGGGTTCGGAAGGCGCTGTCATGAACCTCGAAATCGACTCCAAGTCGCATCCGGCCTGGACGGGCGGCAACCAGCAGCTCATGGACCGTGGCGGCCGCGTTTCGAAGTTCAACAAGCGTTTCGGCGGCCTCGGCCTCTAACTCGCTTCCGCCTGACGGACCATACAAAGCCCGGCCTCGAGCTGGGCTTTTTTGTTTCCGGTCTGAGCCGGAGGACAAACAAAAAACCGGCCGCGTCGCCGCAGCCGGTTTCGTGAAATCGGTAATGCCAGATCAGTTGTTGCCGAAGGCGGTCTGCAGCAGGGAAAGCTGGGCCTGAACGCTGTTCTGGTTGTCCGGAACGATCGCCGCTTCTGCCGGGCGATAGATTTCGCGGTCGAGCAGGGCGATGCGGTTCTGCAGGCGAAGCGAACGTTCAACGAGGTCGCGGAAGGATTCCGGCAGGTCGCCCCAGCCCGGAGCGTTGCGGTCGACGTTGAAGCCGTCGAGACGAACCTTGTTCTTTTCGGCCAGAACCTGATCGCGCGACATTTCGCCATTGTTGACGGCGCGCTGCAGCAGCAGCCAGGAGGCCATCTGCATCAGCCGGGTGGTCAGGCGCATCGATTCAGCCGCATAGAGTACCGAAGCCATGCGCGGCAGCACCTTGGAGGCTGCGCGGCCCTGGCCGTCGAGGTAGGATGCGGTTTCTTCGACCAGCGACATGCCCTCTGCATACAGCGTCTTGAACTGCGAGGATGCGGCAGCGCGGCCCGCAAAACTGATTGTATTCAATCCAAGTTCCGACATCTAAAGAATCCCTGTTGCACGCATCTACTATCAGGTAACGCCGGTTTCCGCGGAAAAGTTTCCCGGCCGGTCTTTATGATTTCAAGATGGTATCTTTAGCCCAATTGCGCAAGCCGTTTCTTAAGAAAAGGTTAATCTCCACAGTTTCGTGGAAATATCTAAGGCAGCGCAAAAAAGAAGAGCCGCAAAAGCGGCTCTCAAGGTAAAACAGGGAGAAAAATCAGACCAATTCACCGCTTGGAAAACTGTCTGAGGTTCAGAAGGATCTGAACAGCATGAGTAATATCTTATAAAGCTTAATTTTTTATTAATGCCGTCTCAATTTAAGACTTAACGAAAGTAATTACGGAGCAATATTTGCGCGTTCACAGTCTTATGAACGGAACAGGTTTTCAGCAGCCAGACGGCCGGAAGCCTTGCTGGCGGCCTCGGCCTCGAGCCGCGCGATCTCGGCCTTCAAGAGTTCCACACGCGCTTTCAGCTCGTCCAGCGAAAGCATGGAGAGATCGCAGCCGATCTCGTGCGCGGTCTTCTTCTGCGGCCGGTCGTCATCGATGAAGCTCATTGTCGTTCCTCCTTAAGCGTTTCGCGATCCTGCAGATCTGTTTCCATGCGCAGTCTTGCGCGACACCGTCCACTCGTCAGCCGAACTTTACAGCAGGATCGACGCTTTCGGGAGGCTTGCTGGAACCGCGATCGGCAAGCGACATGCTTTGCGGCGTGAGCGTGGGAGACGTGGCCGTCGGGATCGTCGTGTAGGCGTCGCGGTCGCTTGCCGGAATGGCTGCGCGAATGCGGCTTCTGACGATGGCGTAGCCGGTAATCAGAAGATGGGCGAGCGCCGTCACCAGGAAGAGCGCATGCGGGCTGATGACCGACATGACCGGACCTCCGATCGTCGGGCCGATGACGGTGCCGATCCCGTAAAGCAATAACAAGCCGCCCGATACCTTCACGAAATCTTCCGATGCGGCAAAGTCGTTCGCATGGGCGACGGCGATCGGATAGAGCGTATTGGCGACGGCGCCGTAGAGGATGACGAGGCCGATCAGGAAGGCAGGGGAGGAGGGGTGCAGCAGGAAGATCAGGAGGCCGGCGAGCGCTGCGATGGCCGACATGGCCGCCAACACGTAACGGCGGTCGATACGGTCGGAGAGGCGCCCGGCCGGAAGCTGCATTATGGCGCCGGCAAAGATGGTGGCGCTCATCATGACGGCGATCGCGGTATCGGAAAGGCCGGCACCCGCGCCGAAGACGGCGCCGAGCGTGCCATAGGCGCCGTTGGCGATGCCGACGAGCAGGATGCCGAGGCAGGAAACGGGTGAATTGCGATAGAGCGCCGGCAGGTCGAGTTTCACCGCCTTCAGAGGCTGCGGCGAGGCGGCGGTCGACAGCGTGGTCGGCAGCATGGCGATGCAGTAGAAGATGCCGCAGATCATGAAGAGCGCCGGCGTGCGCACGTCTTCCAGCGGGATCATCAGCTGGCCGCCAACGACGCCAAGCAGGGTGATGCCGATATAGAGCGAGAAAATCGCGCCGCGGCTTTCATTGTTCGCCCGCTCGTTCAGCCAGCTTTCGATGATCATCGACGTGCCTGCGGTGGAGAAGCCGGTGACCGCGCGCAGGATGACCCACCAGACCGGGTCGATGATGATGCCGCTCACGAGCGCGATGATGGCGATGATGGCGATGAAGCCGGAGAAGGCGCGCACATGGCCGACACGGCGCACCATCTTCGGCGCGATCAGGCAGCCGACGACGAAGCCCGCCGCCCAGGAGGTTCCGAGCAGGCCGAGGGTGGTCGTGGCATAACCTTCGAGATTACCGCGTACGGGAAGCAGAATGCCCTGCAGTCCGTTGCCCATGAAGAGGAAGAGCGTGCCAAAGAGCAGCGCGGCGACGGACAGCAGATTTCTTGTCATATCCCCAGACTCGGCGTGTTCGCTTTGAGAAGGACATAAGGCGAGTGCTTGATCCGCCCAGTCCATAAGAATGTTGATTGTGCCCCGGAATGCCTTTACGGCGAGTAGATATCCTGTGTTCGCGTGAAAAAATGTCCGTCCTGTGACATTCTGATAGATGGAAAAAATAAAGCCATGACAAAGCTGATAGCGTTGCTGCTCATCCTTGCCATGGCAATCCAGGTCATCAAGCCGCTCGGCTATCCGGGGCTGCGCCGCCGGATGGATTTCTGGAAGATCGCGCTGATTGCCTTCGCCGTCTGGGCGGTGGCGCTGCTGACGCGCGATTTTTTCGTGCCCTGAAGCGGGACGCTCTCTTTCAGATCAGCTTGCCACGCTTGGGCCCTGTTTTGCATGTCGCTCGCAAGACCGCCGAACGCCTTTGCGCAACCTGCTCCAGGCAGGTTCAGTCCTGCAGGAGGATCTCGCCTTTCATGACCGGCACGCAGCTTCCCGAGATCGTCACGTCGGTGACTGTACCGGCCTTCTTGACGACATCGAGCTCGATGATGCTGCGCCGGCCCATTTCGACGCCCTGCTCGATCGTCACGTGCTGGCTGATGTCCGTCTCCGGCAGCAGCGAGACGAGATAGGCGGAAAGGGCTGCCGATGCGCTGCCGGTCGCAGGGTCTTCGATGACGTTATCCAGCGGCGCGAACATGCGGGCGCGGATCTTCCATGGGGTGGCGGCAGGGCGAACGTAGAGGAACAGGGAGAAATCATGGCTGCCGGCTGTCGTCCTGGCCGCGTCCTGGAAGCCGTTGAGATTGGGGCTTGCCGCGGCCAGGGCCTCCAGGCTTTCAAGCTCGGCAACGGCAAATTTCAGGCCGACGGAAACGAAGACAGGGGCATGGGTCTTCTTGCGGATCGACCCGGGATCGATGGAGACGCAACCGGCGATAACGGTATCCGGTATCGTGCCTTCTATTTCAAGCGGCCGCGGAGCGCGGATCGTCGCTGCGGCAACACGGCCTTCGCTGCGCTGCAGGGCGACTTCCACAAGGCCGGCCTTCTCCTCGAAGCGCAGCGTATCGCCGACGGGGCGGCCGAAAAGCTCGCCCTGCAGTGCGATTACATAGGCGGTGCCGACATTGGGATGACCGGCGAAAGGCACTTCCATCGTCGGTGTGAAGATGCGCACCCTTGCCGTGTTTTCGGGATTCTCGGGCGGCAGCACGAAGGTGACTTCGGAATAGCCGAATTCGGCGGCGATCTTCTGCATGGCCGCGTCGCTGATGCCCCTGGCGTCGCTCATGACCGCGAGCGGATTGCCCTCGAAGCGGGTTGAGGTGAAGACATCGACGGTGACGTAGGACAGGCTGTTCATGGCGGCTCCAGCGGTTGGCGCGCCATGATTAGCGAGGCTGGCGGTCGCAGCGAAGGATTATCTTGTCGCCATGACAAATCGGCTTGGCGGCAGTGGCAGCACAAAACGGGCGGCGAAGGTATTCGCCGCCCGCATCATCTTTCAATCGTCAAAAGGCTTATGCGGCCTTTTCGAGCTCGGCCTTCCAGCTGCCCTTGGCGGCGAGGCTGTTCATTTCGGCGCGGTGCGCAAATTCGCGCTGACCGGCGGCGACATTTTCCTGCTTGCCGTTCCAGGCCTTGAGCGCGCTGTCCTGCAGGGCGCGGCCATAGGAGAAGGTGACGAACCAAGGCAGGTCGTAGCCGGAATTGATCGCCGAAAGATGGGCGGTCGCCTCTTCCGTCGTCTGGCCGCCGGAGAGGAAGGCGATGCCCGGAACGGCTGACGGAACCGTGCGCTTCAGGACCTGAACGGTGCGTTCGGCGACTTCGGCGACGGAGGCCTTGCGGGCGTTCTTGCCGTCGATGACCATGTTCGGCTTCAGGATCATGCCTTCGAGGCTGACACGGGCATCGGCCAGTTCCTCGAACACGATGCGCAGCGTGGATTCGGTGACTTCGGCGCAGCGGTCGATATTGTGGTCGCCCGGCTTGCCGTCCATCAGGCATTCAGGCTCGACGATCGGCACGATCTTGGCTTCCTGGCAGAGCGCGGCATAACGGGCAAGTGCCTGGGCGTTGGCGCGAACGGAGCCGCGGCTCGGCAGGGTCCCGGAAATGGCGATGACGCCGCGCCACTTGGCAAAGCGGGCACCGGCTTCGTAATATTTGGCAAGGCGGTCTGCGAGACCGTCGAGGCCTTCGGTGACGGTTTCACCCGGGAACTTGGCCATCGGCTTGGCGCCGGTATCGACCTTGATGCCCGGAATGCTGCCGGCGGCCTTGATGATGTCGACGAAAGGCGTGCCGTCGGCCGCTTTCTGATACAGGGTCTCCTCATAGAGGATGACGCCGGAAATATACTTCTTCATCGCGTCTTCCGACCGGAAGAGCATCTCGCGATAGTCGCGGCGGCTGGTTTCGGTCGATTCAAGATTGATCGCATCGAAACGCTTCTTGATGGTGGAGGTCGATTCATCGGCGGCAAGCAGGCCCCGACCGCCAGCAACCATCTTCACTGCAATGTCTTCCAGTCGTTCGCTCATCTCGTTCTCTCCACAATGAAATCCGGCAGAATTGATAATATAGAACTCGGATAACAGAAGTTTATAGGCAGAAAAAAGAGAGGGCTAAGTCATTGAAACGATTGAAATGATTTCAATCGTTTGAAAGTTTGGGAATTTTTTCTCCGTTTGAGCAAAAGACCGCGGAAGCGTTCGCCTCCGCGGTCTATCCTGCTGGAATATCTGGTTAATCGACCGATCGATTATCGGGAGAGAACGGCCACTCCCGGCAGTTCCTTGCCTTCCATCCATTCAAGGAAGGCGCCGCCTGCCGTCGAGACGTAGGTAAACTCTTCGGCAACGCCGGCATGGTTCAGCGCCGAGACCGTATCACCGCCGCCTGCGACCGAGGTGAGCTTGCCGGCCTTGGTGCGTTCGGCTGCATATTTTGCGGCGGCAACGGTCGCCGCGTCGAAAGGCTCGATTTCAAAGGCGCCGAGCGGACCGTTCCAGACGAGCGTCGTGGCGCGTTCGATCCAGGCCTTGACGGAATCGACCGACTTCGGGCCGACATCGAGGACCATGGCATCGGCCGGAATGGCTTCGATGGAGACGATCTCATTGGCGGCTCCGGCCTTGAATTCGCGCGCGACGACGCCGTCTTCCGGCAGGACGATCGCGCAGCCGGCGGTCGCGGCTTCGATCATGATCTGCTTGGCGGTATCGGCGAGATCATGCTCGCAGAGCGACTTGCCGACATTGGTGCCGCGGGCGGCGATGAAGGTATTGGCCATGCCGCCGCCGATGACGAGAGCATCCACCTTCTTCACGAGGTTCATCAGGAGATCGATCTTGGTCGAAACCTTGGCGCCGCCGACGATTGCGACCACCGGACGGGCCGGGTTGCCGAGGCCCTTTTCCAGCGCTTCGAGCTCGGCCTGCATGGTGCGGCCGGCATAGGCCGGCAGGTGGTGGGCAAGGCCTTCGGTGGAGGAATGGGCGCGGTGAGCCGCCGAGAAGGCGTCGTTCACATAGAGATCGCCGTTGGCGGCAAGCGCCTTGGTGAATTCAGGATCGTTCTTTTCCTCTCCCTTGTGGAAGCGGGTGTTTTCCAGAAGCAGGATATCGCCGTCGTTCATCCTGGCGACGGCGGTGGCCGCTGCATCGCCGATGCAGTCGGACGCGGTCAGGACCGCGTGGTCGAGGACCGCCTCGACCGACGGAGCGATCAGCGAAAGCGAGAATTCTGCCGAAGGGCCATCCTTCGGGCGACCGAAATGGGCAAGCAGGATGACCTTGGCGCCCTTTTTCGACAGTTCAAGGATCGTCGGTGCGACGCGCTCGATGCGGGTCGTATCCGTAACCTTGCCGTCCTTGACCGGGACGTTGAGATCGACGCGGACGAGAACGCGCTTGCCGGCGATGTCGTTGAGGTCGTCGAGGGTCTTGAAAGCTGCCATGGGAAGATCCGTTCGTGGTTGGCGAAAGTTGGCCGACCATAGCAAGGATCGAGGGAGACGCAAGGCAGTCGGCGGTCGTTTTAGCGTGGGCTTTCGTCACGTCCGGCAGTGCTTTCCGCCGCGGCTGCCTCGTGTTTTTTGCGCCCCTTCATACGGTCGCGCGTGCGCTGGATAATCTCGCGCAGATTGATGAAGATCGGCAGCGTGATGGCCGGTTCCACGGCCTCCAGCGACATGCCGACGGAGGTGATGTGGTCCTGGTCGTCGAGATCGCGGACGATGAGGATGAGCGAGCCGAGACGGACGCGATCGGCATAATCGGCCTTGCCGCCGAGGCGCTGTTTCATCAGTTCGGCAATCGTCAGGCCCTTCTCGGATTCGTTGAGAAGGCCCGGACCATAGGCGGTATCGAGATCGGCCGCCGGGCGGGCAGGCGACAGCGCGAAGGCGCCGAAGAATTCGGCGTCATCCTCGTCGACAGGCGCGCGGCTGGCGAAGATGCGGTCGAGCAGACGCGAATAGCTGGGCGCGATGAAGAGGTAGACGAGGTCGTTCTCCCGCAGGCGACCGGCATATTGGTAACGCATCGACTTGCCGTCGCGGATCACCAGCGAAGGGGTGGCCCAACGCGGGATGCGCTCGCCGCGAAGGATCGGACTGTCCTTTATGACGCGGTAGGAGAGCAGTTCGTGATTGGCCGCACCCGGCAGGTCGACCTCGACTTTGTCGACTGCGCCGATGCGCGGCGGGATGATGAGGCCGAGGCGCTTGGCGACCGGTTTGATCGTCCAGCCCTGCACGAGCAGCGAAACGAGCACGATGATGAAGGCGGTGTTGAAATAGATCTGACTATGCTCCAGCCCGCCGAGGATCGGCATGATGGCGAGCAGGATCGAGACGGCACCGCGCAGGCCGACCCAGGCGACAAAGCCGATTTCCTGCTGCGTATAATCGAAAGGCAGCAGAGACAGCCAGACGGCGAGCGGCCGGGCGACGAAGATCAGGAACAGGGCGAGCAGGACCGCCGGCACGATGATGACGGGAAACTGCGAGGGCGTCGCCAGCAGGCCGAGCACGAGGAACATGATGATCTGGGCAAGCCAGGTCATGCCGTCCTGAAAACGCCTGATGGTGCCGATCGCCTGCATCTTGCGGTTCCCGGCATAGATGCCGGCGACATAGACCGCAAGGAAGCCGCTGCCGCCGACAGCGCCGGTGAAGGAGAAGACGAGAAGGGCGAGTGCCAGCACGAAAATCGGTGTGAGGCCGCGATCCGTTTCCAGCCGGCCGGCGATGAGCACGATCATCATGCCGCCGAGCAGGCCGAGGATGACGCCAAGGCCCATCTGCTGGATGAACATGGCCAGCATGCCGATATTGATGCCGGCATAACGTTCGCCGCTCGCGAGAACCTCGACCAGGGCGATGGTCAGGAAAATTGCCATCGGATCGTTGGTGCCGGATTCGACTTCCAGCGTGGAGCGCACCTTGTCCCTGATATTGATGCCGCCAATGCGCAGCAGGAAGAAGACGGCGGCGGCATCGGTGGAGGCGACGATCGAGCCGAGCAGCATGCCTTCGAGCCAGGTGAAGTCGAGCAGCCAGCGGGCGGCGAAGGCGAAGAGTGCCGCGGTCAGAAGCACACCGATCGAGGCGAGCGTCAGTGACGGTATCGCGGCGATGCGGAAGGCCTGCATCGGCGTGCCGAAACCGGAATCGAACAGGATGATCGCAAGCGCGATGGAGCCCAGAATATAGGCGAGATAGTTGTTGCTGAATTCGATGCCGAGACCGTCGACGCCGGCGGCAAGCCCGATCATCAGGAAGAGCAGAAGGAGGGGAGCGCCGAAGCGGAAGGCCAGCAGGCTGGAAAAGGCTGCAAGAAGCACGAGCGCCGTCGCGACCAGCACCACGATATAAAACGCTTCCATGCCCACCCCTTTCGCTTCATCACGCCATTCCGCAGCTGCCCCGGCTGCTCCATGCCCCCACGTCCAGCGCGATCTATCAGTAAACGGCAAAATACGGCAGAAGGGTAGGCCTCGCGGCTTAACCTCGGCTGCATTGCTGCATCATGCTGCTGGACGGTCCTTGGGCTTGGGACCAGTGAAGAATGCTACGGGAAAAAGTCTGTATAAAGAATGTATAAGCAAATCAGGCGAGAGCAGGGCAGACAGAGGCCGCGCCACACTTTTTGTTGATGAGGCCGTTAGCGGCCGCTTCGATCTTCCTTGACCTGATATTGCTTCTGGATCCGGTCAACCGACGTCCCGTCCCTGAGGGGCACTTTCTCGAGCGTGTTATAGGTGCGGAAGCCCATTTTCTCGTAATAGGCCAGTCCGCCGGTATTGTCGGCGCGGATGGTCGCGTTGATGATGTCGATCTTGCGCTTCCTGGCGGCGGCAAGTGTTGCGGCAAACAGCGCGGTGCCGACGCCGGGGATCTTCGGGTTCAGCCGCGCGAAGGTCGCGATATCGGCCCACGCCTCCGGCAGATCGCCGTAGAGGCTGAGAGACTGAAAGCCGGCAAGCCCGGAGCCTGCCTGCGCCACATGGCAGGTGAGGGCGAATTCGCCCGATATGAACCAGTCGGCCAGCAGTTCGGGGGAAAGGGGCTCCTCGATAGCAGTCGTGCCGCCGGCTTCGATGATTTCATTGATAAGCCCGCAGAGTTCCTCTGCGTCATCGACGGTCGCTTCGCGGATGGTCAATTGTGCCATGCTCTCCATCTTCCCGATCGCCGGAAACGAAAACGGCCCGGTTTCCCGAGCCGTTTTCCCGATCTCTGCGCCTTGGGCTCAGATGAGCTTTGCGAAGGCCACGGCCGTGTCGGCCATGCGGTTGGAGAAGCCCCATTCGTTGTCGTACCAGGTGAGGATACGAACGAAATTGCCTTCCATCACCTTGGTCTGGTCGATCGCGAAGATCGAGGAGTGGTTGTCGTGGTTGAAGTCACGCGAAACCAGCGGCTCCTCGGTGTAACCGAGAACACCCTTCAGCGCGCCGTTGGACGCGGCCTTGATGGCTTCGTTGATTTCGGCAACCGTCGTGGCCTTCTTGGCAACGAACTTGAAGTCGACGACCGAGACGTTCGGGGTCGGAACGCGGATCGAGGTGCCGTCGAGCTTGCCCTTCAGGTGCGGCAGGACGAGGCCGACAGCCTTGGCAGCACCCGTCGACGTCGGGATCATCGAGAGAGCGGCAGCGCGGGCGCGGTACAGATCCTTGTGCATCTGGTCGAGCGACGGCTGGTCGTTGGTGTAGGAGTGGATGGTCGTCATGAAGCCGTGGTCGATGCCGACGGCGTCGTCGAGAACCTTCACGACCGGCACCAGGCAGTTGGTGGTGCAGGAAGCGTTGGAGATGACCATGTGCTCCTTGGTGAGCTGGGTATGGTTGACGCCGAAGACGACCGTCAGGTCAGCGCCGTCGGCGGGAGCCGAAACGATAACGCGCTTGGCGCCGGCCGTCAGGTGAGCGGCGGCCTTGTCGCGGGCGGTGAAGATGCCGGTGCATTCCATGGCGATATCGACACCCAGTTCCTTGTGGGGAAGCGTTGCCGGATCCTTGATGGCCGTGACCTTGATCGGCTTGCCGTTGCCGACGATGATCGTGTCGCCTTCAACCTTCACGGTCGCCGGGAAGCGGCCATGGATCGAATCGTAACGGAGCAGGTGGGCGTTGGTTTCGACCGGGCCGAGGTCGTTGATGGCGACGACTTCGATGTCGGTGCGGCCGGATTCAACGATGGCGCGAAGAACGTTGCGGCCGATACGCCCGAAACCGTTGATGGCAACCTTGACTGTCATGTTCATTCACTCCCTAGAGATTGGGATTGCGGATAGTAGTTGAGGAAGTGCCCGAAGGCACTCCCCTTAGAGCTTGGCTTCCGCCGCGGCGACGACGGCGTCGGCAGTGATGCCGAAATGCTCGAAGACCTTCTTGGCCGGACCGGAGGCGCCGAAGCCCTTCATGCCGATGAAAGTACCTTCCGGGCCGATGAAGGCATCCCAGCCCTCGCGAACCGCCGCTTCGACGGCGATCTTGACCGGCGAGTTGCCGATGACGTCCTTGCGATAGGCTTCCGGCTGCTCGAAGAAGAGTTCCGTGCAGGGAACGGAGACGACGCGGGTGCTGACACCCTTGCCTTCCAGCGTTGCGCGGGCGGCAACGGCGAGTTCCACTTCCGAACCGGAGGCGAAGATCGTGACCTTGGCGTCGGCATTGCCGGCCAGCGTATAGGCGCCGAGTTCGCAGAGGTTCTTCTCATTATATTCTGTGCGGACCGTCGTCAGGTTCTGGCGCGTCAGTGCCAGAGCGGACGGATGATCCTTGCTCTTCATGGCGATCTGCCAGCACTCGGCGGTTTCAACCGCATCCGCCGGGCGGAACACATGCAGGTTCGGCACGGCGCGCAGGCCGGCGATCTGCTCGACCGGCTGATGGGTCGGGCCGTCTTCGCCGACGCCGATCGAATCGTGGGTGAGCACGTGGATGACGCGGATGCCCATGAGCGCGGCAAGGCGGATCGGCGGACGGCAATAGTCCGAGAAGATCAGGAAGCCGCCGCCGTAGGGGATGAGGCCACCGTGCAGCGCGATACCGTTCATGGCAGAGGCCATGCCGTGTTCGCGGATACCCCAGTGCATGTAGCGGCCTGCGAAATCCGTCGGCGTGATCGAATGCATCTGGCTGGTCTTGGTGTTGTTCGACGGCGTCAGGTCGGCAGAGCCGCCGAGCGTTTCCGGCACGAAGCCGTTGATGACTTCGAGTGCATCTTCGGATGCCTTGCGGGAGGCGATTGTCGGCTTGGTTTCGGCAAGCTTCTTCTTGTAGTCGTCGATGGCCTTGTCGAAGCCTTCCGGCAGGTCGCCGGCGAAACGGCGGGTGAACTCGGCCTTGGCCGGCGACTTGGCAAGCGTTTCTTCCCAGGCCTTGACGATATTGTCAGAGCGGGTGCCGGCGGCGCGCCATGCATCGAGCACGTCGGACGGGACGACGAAGGGCTCGTAATCCCAGTTCAGCGCCTTGCGGGTGGCGGCGATTTCGTCGGCGCCGAGCGGATTGCCGTGCACCTTGTGGGTGCCCTGCTTGTTCGGAGCGCCGAAGCCGATGACGGTCTTGCAGGCGATGAAGGTCGGGCGGTCGGACTTGTGGGCGGCTTCGATCGCCTCGGCGATGGCGGCCTGGTCGTGACCGTCGATCTCGATCGTGTTCCAGTGAACGGCCTTGAAACGGGCGATCTGGTCGGTCGAGTCCGACAGCGAGACGGCGCCGTCGATGGTGATCGAGTTGTTGTCCCAGAATAGGATCAGCTTGTTCAGCTTCAGGTGGCCGGCAAGCGCGATCGCCTCATGGCTGATGCCTTCCATCAGGCAGCCGTCGCCGTTGATGACGTAGGTATAGTGATCCTGCAGTTCCGGACCGAATTCCTCGCGCAGCTTGCGCTCCGCAATCGCCATGCCGACGGCATTGGCAATGCCCTGGCCGAGCGGGCCGGTGGTGGTTTCGATGCCGGTGGCATGACCATATTCCGGATGGCCGGCGGTCTTGGAGCCGAGCTGGCGGAACTGCTTCAGGTCCTCGATGGACATGTCCGGATAGCCGGTCAGATAGAGCAGCGAATAGAGCAGCATCGATCCGTGGCCGGCAGAGAGCACGAAGCGGTCGCGGTTCGGCCAATGCGGCTTCTTGGGGTCGAAGCGGAGATATTTGGTGAAGAGGACCGTTGCCACATCCGCCATGCCCATCGGCATGCCCGGGTGGCCGGAATTCGCCTTTTCGACAGCATCCATGGAGAGGAAACGGATCGCATTCGCCATCCGGTCGTTTTGTTCGCGTGAGGTCATGGCTTTTCCGCTGGTTCCGGGTTGGGGATGGCCTCGAGCCTGCCAAGACCATCAAAGAGAGCGGTCGAGACATAGCAGTTGGAACGGCCAAGTCAACAAAATGGAAGCCGTTTAGAGGCCGGGTGCGACGATTTTTGACATTTGACCGTCAGGTTTTACAAAAGACGAATTTTGTGTGACGGACTTGTGTAAATCGCTCATCCACAGAATAGGGCGGGTGCGGGCAGGGCGGCTTTATTGACGTGTTCCAGCCTAGCTGCATATCCTTTTGAAAATACAGGATCGGCAGCAGGGGCCGATTCGCGGGTCTTGCGCGGGGAACCGGAAAGACATGACGCCCAACGGCAAAACCATCGAAGCTGCGCTTACGGAGCTCAAACAGGCAATCTCGGGCCTCGAGAACGCCGTCGACATGCGTATCGAGCGCCAGCGCGAGCAGGGCGAGATCGAGGGCGAGGTTCGTCGCGTCCATGCCGACCGTTCACGCCTTGCCCAGGAGCTCGACCAAGCCGAGTTCCGCGCAAACCGGCTGGAAGAGGTCAATCGCGAGGTTTCGCGCCGGCTCGTGACGGCGATGGAAACGATCCGCGCGGTGCTTGACCGCTAAGAGGACTTGGAAGACATGGCGCAGGTAACGGTGACGATCGACGGCAAGGCCTATCGCATGGCCTGCGAAGAAGGGCAGGAAGATCACCTGACCGACCTTGCGACCCGCTTCGACCGCTATGTCGGCCATCTCAAGGGGCAGTTCGGCGAGATCGGCGATCTCAGGATCACCGTGATGGCCGGTATCATGGTGATGGACGAGATTTCGGAGCTGACGCGGCGCGTCGCCGGGCTGGAATCCGAGCTGGAGACGCTGCGCAGCAACCGGGACACCGTGCTTGCCGCCACAGCGCGCACCGAGGAGGGCATTGCGGCGGCGCTTTCGGAAGTGACCAGCCGAATTCAGGGCATTACCGACAAGCTCAACGGCCGTACGCCCGCCGAGCTTAATTAATTTGAGACAGCACCGCTGCCCCACTGGTGCGGCGAGATAAATGCCCCTATATTCGCGGTCGCGGTCTGTGCTTCTCGACAGGAACAAATGAATCCTCGGGGCCATACCCGATCCTTAGGGAGCTGTCCCTGTCCGGGCTCGTGGGTCTGGACACACGGCGCCCACCTACTTTCGTAGGCGCCCAGGATCGAAAGTTTCCACCGGTTGTCATGGATCGCACTTCTCTCGTTTCGGCCCGGTTCTTTTCAATCGGCCGGGCACGTCTCCCCAAAAGGCTTCGTTGTCAGTCGCCCGGTGGTTCCATCCATCCGGTAAGCCTTGCCCAATCGTAGGCGCCGTCCATGATGATATCGAAGACCGGATCCTTGATGTCGTAATAGGCATCGGCATTGTCGGGAAAGAAGCCGGCGAGGCGCTGTTTGATCAGCCCGTAGGCGGCGGCAGCCGTCGGATGGGCGCGCAGGAAGTCCCGGCAGAGGAGCGCGTAGCGCTGATTGAAGCGCCCCTTTTCCCGAACGTGGATGTTCGCAGTGCGGCCGGTGC
Source organism: Hyphomicrobiales bacterium (assembly GCA_900471515.1). Taxonomy (GTDB): domain Bacteria; phylum Pseudomonadota; class Alphaproteobacteria; order Rhizobiales; family Rhizobiaceae; genus Rhizobium. The sequence continues at coordinate 57,825 of UCFC01000003.1, forward strand.
TTTTGAAGTAGCGTTTCCTCAACTCGTTTTCGGCCAGATCGAGACCGGGCGGGCAATGATCCGCCACGATCGAGCGGCTTTTGAACCCTTCGCGCTCAAACGCCGTTTCATCGACCAAGTTAAGCGTATCGACGCTGACCTGAATATCGATGATGTCCTTCGCCGCGAGGCCGGGCACCGCGGTAGAACCGATGTGGTGGATCGTTGCGCCAGCGGGCGCGACGCGCAAGATGGCCTGCTTCAGGTCTGCGAAGTCGTCGAGCCAGCTCTGTCGTGGCGGATGAATTTCTATCGGCATGAAGCGCTCGTTATGCTTGGCCCATGACGGGGCGATGACGGCGGTTCGCTGTCCCGGCCTCTTTACCTGATGTTTCTGACCAGGAAATCGATGAAGGCGCGAATGCGGGCGGCAAGATGCTCGTGACCGGGATAGACGGCGTGGATGAGCTCGATATCCTCGGCGTTATAGGCTTCCAACACGGGTACCAGCGTTCCGGCATCGATATCCGGCTGCACATGGAACTGGCCGACGCGGGCGAGGCCGAGACCGGCGATGCAGAGACTACGCGCGGTCGGTCCGTTGTTGGTTTCGAGATTGCCGAAGACGGGTCTCGAAAAACGGTCGCCATTCCCGGGATCACGAAACGGCCATTCCTCCGCGGTCGAGCGGAAGCTGAAGGTAAGGCAGTTGTGGCGGTCGAGATCCTCGGGGCTTTCCGGCATGCCTGCTCTTTTCAGATAGTCGGGGGAGGCGACGATGACGCGGCGGCTTTCGAGCAGCTTGCGGGCCTTCAGCGAGGAGTCGCGCAGGGCGCCAGAGCGGATGGCGATATCGGCGCGCTCGCCAACAATGTCTATGATGCCGTCGCTGAGGGCGAGGTCGAGATCGACTTCCGGATAGAGTTTGAGGAAATCCGGCACCAGCGGCACGATGTAGCGCACGCCGAAGGCGACGGAGGCGCTGACGCGCAGGCGCCCGCGCGCTGCCGTCGTGCCGCCGGCCGAAACCGCACGTTCCGTCTCCTCGATGTCGGCGAGGATGCGGCGGGAACGTTCGAGATAGATTTCCCCTTCAGGCGTCAGTTGCAGGGCGCGGGTGGTGCGCACCAGCAAACGCGTGCCAAGTCGGTCCTCCAGCCGGGTGATGAGCTTGCTGACGGCGGAGGGCGAGAGCTTGAGCTTGCGACCGGCGGCCGAAAAGCTCCTGAGCGCGGCCACCTGCACAAAAACATCCATCTCGCCGATCCGGTTGTCCATCTGTTTCCCATCTTGAATTGAATTCACAACTGTTGAGCCATTATAGGTGATTATCGAACAAGTGCGCCACGCCCATATTCCGGCCCGAACAAGAACCAAACCATCGGGTCACTCTCATGCCACTTGCTCTCTTTGCGTTGACGATCGCAGCCTATGCGATCGGCACGACGGAATTCGTCATCGTCGGCCTGCTGCCGACGGTTGCCAACGACCTCCACATCACCCTGCCGCTCGCCGGCCTCATCGTCAGCGTCTATGCGCTTGGCGTCACCTTCGGCGCGCCCATCCTGACGGCACTGACCGGACGGATCGAGCGCAAGCCGCTTCTGCTCGGGCTGATGGCGCTCTTCATCGTCGGCCATATCATCGCCGCGCTCAGCCCCGGTTATGAAGTGCTGCTGATTGCGCGCGTCGTCTCGGCTTTTTCGCATGGCGTCTTCTTCTCCGTCGGCTCGACGATCGCTGCCGATCTGGTGCCGGAAAACCGCCGCGCGTCGGCCATCGCCATGATGTTCATGGGGCTGACGGTCGCTATCGTGACCGGCGTGCCGCTCGGCACCTTCATCGGCCAGACCTTCGGCTGGCGCACAACTTTTGCCGTCGTTGCCGGCCTCGGTGTCGTTGCCTTCGCAGGCATTGCCTTGCTGCTGCCGTCCAATCTCAAGAAGGCTCCGCCTGCCGGTATCGGCGAACAGATCCGCGTGCTTGCCACGGGCCGGCTGCTGCTCGTCTATGCGATGACGGCGCTCGGATACGGCGGCACTTTCGTCGCCTTCACCTTCCTTGCGCCGATCCTCGAGCAGATCACCGGTTTTGCCTCCTCCGCCGTCGGTCTGATCCTCATGCTCTATGGCGTGGCGATCGCTGTCGGCAACGTCGTCGGCGGGCGTATCTCAAACCGCGATCCCGTCAAGGCGCTGACCTTCCTGTTCATCGCCCAGACGCTTGTGCTTGCGCTTTTCGGCTTCACCGCCGTTTCGCCCTGGCTGACCATCCCCACGCTCGCGGTCCTCGGCTTCCTGTCCTTTGCCAATGTTCCCGGCCTGCAGCTCTACGTCGTGCAGCTGGCGCGCCAGCTGCGGCCGAATGCGGTCGATGTCGCCTCGGCGCTCAATATCGCCGCCTTCAACCTCGGCATTGCCATGGGTGCCTGGATCGGCGGTCTGGTGGTCGAATCCCGATTCGGCCTGGGCGCCACTCCGTTCGTTGCCGCGGGTCTCGTCACCGTTGCCCTTGGCCTCACCATAAGGAGCGGCGCGCTTGATCGCCGCTCCGTCCCGGCCGCAGCCGTAGCCGGCAGCGCGGCCTGATTTCTCACCTTCGAAAGGAAAAAGCATGACATTCACCAGCGCCAACGGCGTCTCCATTCCCGCCCTCGGTTTCGGCACCTTCCGCGTGCCGGGACCGGATGCCGAACGCATGGTCTCGCATGTGCTCGCCAGCGGTTATCGTCATATCGATACGGCGCAGATCTACGGTAACGAGGCCGATGTCGGCGAGGGGATACGCCGTTCGGGTGTCGCCCGCAGCGATATCTTCCTGACCACGAAGGTCTGGGTGGAAAATTACAGGCACGATGCTTTCCTCGCTTCGGTCGATGAAAGTCTTGGGAAGCTGAAGACGGACTATGTCGATCTGCTGCTGCTTCACTGGCCGAACGAAGCCGTGCCGCTTGCCGAGCAAATCGGCGCGCTGAACGAAGTCGCCAAGGCGGGAAAGGTGCGCCATATTGGCGTGTCGAACTTCAACACCGACCTGATGCGGCAGGCCGTGGCGCTCAGCAGTCAGCCGATCGTCACGAACCAGGTGGAATACCATCCCTATATCGACCAGACGCCGGTTCTGCGCGCCGCAAAGCAGCTCGATATGTCGGTGACGGCCTACTACGCCATGGCGGATGGCAAGGTGTTCGACGACGCGGTGTTGACGGCGATTGCCGCCCGGCACGGCAAGTCGGTTGCGCAGGTCGTGCTGCGCTGGATCGTGCAGCAGGGCGTGATCGCGCTCTCCAAGACGGTTTCGGAAAACCGCGCGAAGGAGAATGCGGCGGTCTTCGATTTCGAGCTGTCACCCGAGGAAATGGCGGCAATCCATGCGCTGGCGAGGCCTGACGGCCGGATCGTCAGTCCGGAAGGGCTGGCGCCGGTGTGGGACAGGGTCGCCTAGAACCGCTTCAGGAAACGGGGCCTGGCCCCGTCTCCGTATGGCGATTGCATTGTTGGAGCGGCGGCGGAGACGAATGATCCGCCGCCGTTTGGCGATTTACTTCCGCAGGCCCGGCAGGGTGACTTGATAGACCTGGAACATGGTATCGACATCGGCACCTCCGTCAGCCTTGTAGGCAGCGCCCACCTGGAAGCCGTCCTGGGTGAAGAAGTCGTTGTCGTTGGCGATGAAGAGGAAGTAGTCGTCGGGCAGGTTTGGGTCGAGAACGCTTGCAAGACCCATGGCTTCCCATTTTTCCGACAGGTCGTTCCTGTCGTTCGGTACGCCGTTATGAAGGCCGAAGCGGGCGAGATCGGCCTTGTCGTTGATATCGATGAAGGGCGTCAGGCTGGCCGGCGTGATCGAAGCATCGACGATGCCCTTGGGCGCGACCGGCTTGTCGGCATCGAAATCCGTGCCGGCGATGTCGGTTGCACCCGACGTATCGACGATGCTGATGATGCGGTAGAGCGAAGTATCGTTTTTCAAACCCTGGCCGTTACCGCTGTCGCGGGCCAGCATCAGGAAGCTCGTATCGGATAGCGCGACGATTTCGCTCTGGGCGGCGACTGTCGTCTTGTCCTTGGCATCCTTGAAGACCGGGAGTGGAACGACATATTCGTGCACCAGCTTCAAGTGATCGGGATCGGCAGCATCATAGACCATGGCACGGGTATTCTGGCGGGTCGCGCCGGAATCGCCACCGTCCTGACGGGCGGCCGATTGCAGCACGGCGACGATGAATTTGCCATCCGGCGTCATGGCCATGCCTTCGAGGCCCTGGTTGTTCTGGCGGCCGGTTTCGGGGTCCTTCGGATCGGGCGCGGAAGCGCCGGGGCCGGGATTGTTGGAAGCAAAGCTCAGCATGCCCTTGCGCATCGGCAGCAGTGCCTTCGGCGGCTGGGTTGCGCCGGTCAGCCGGCCGTCGGCCGAGAAACGGTAGATGTAGGGGCCATATTCGTCGCTGATGAACATGCTGCCGTCGGCCATGCGGATGATCGCTTCATTGTCGAGGGCGATCTTGCCGTTGGTTGCCTGCGGCAGCGCCGGAAAATCGCCCGACGGGGCGCGGACGCCGGATTCCGGGTCGAGGCCGGTCGTGTCATTGCCCTTGTCGTCGAGCAGCAGCATGGAATCGGCAAGTGTCGCCTTGACGCCGGACTGTTCCTTGCCGGCTTCAGGCGTGGCGCCCGGAGCAACCGGTGTGAACTCGATCGACAGCGTGTTCAGGCGCGGGCGATAATCGGTGGTGCCGACGGCATTATAGCCGCGGTCCGGCAGCAGGTAGAGCGTGCCCTTGTAGGCAGCGCCATCCCTGGTCCAGGCGGCGGGGTCGATCGCCATGCCGGAGCCGGAGCCGAAGGTCTCGCCGAACTTGTCGCGCTGGTTGGCCGCGATGCGGCCGACGCCGACCAGGCCCTTGTTGACGAAGGCTGCGCCACCGACGGTGACGGAGCCGTCTGCAAAGGCGGCGGCGGGAAGGACGGCGGACGCCAGCAGCGCGGCCGTCAGCAGGCGCGTTGCAAATGAACTTGCGGTCATGATGGAAATATCCTCTCGGTCGAAAAGCGTTACCGAAACGGCGGCCGGCCGGCAGGCTGGACACCGCTTCAAATGACACCCCGGCTTTGGATTCGATTTCCGGCCGGTACGCACAGACCGCGGATTTCGCCCTTATTCCCCGCCAGACCATCTAGGGTGCGAACGTGATATTCCGATGACGGTTTCCGTGAAGAGCGCGGCTTTTCTCCGAACTGGATCAACGGTGTCGGAGGGGGTAAGGCCCATCCGTGAAAAGCTCGTCATGATAACCTTTGGAGCCGACTGCCAGAGCAAGGGGGCTCCTCCATTCCCTGCCTTCGCGAAGACAATCGAGCACATGGGAAAAATCATATTTCGGGCTCCAGCCGAGTTCCCGTCGTGCCAGCGCATTGACATAGACGCGGTCGAACTGGGCAAACATGGTCCAGCCGCGCGCAGCGTAGAGCGCCGTCATGCCGGGAAAGAGACGTTCCACCGTCGCGGGCGCGCAGTAACGCAGGTCGGCGAGATCGGTTTCGGTGAAAGGCGTGGTCGCAGAGACGATATAGCGGCCGAAACCGATGGCCGGCGCCTTGTCCAGGGCCAGCAGGTGGGCGTCGACCACATCCTCGATATCGACACGCCGATAGAGGAGTTCGTTGGCCTGAGCATTTTCGGTCGAGTAGCGGTTGCGGATATCGGCATCGTCGTCATCCTCCGGGAAGAAGCGCGAAGTTCTCAAGACGATGACGGGCAGGGACGTGGTGCGCGCGAAGAGTTCGCAGACACTTTCCGCGGCTGTTTTCGTGACACCGTAGATATTGCGGGCAACGGGCAGCACATCCTCTGTGACCCAGGCGGCGGGTTGGCCCGGTGCCGGGCGCAGGGCCGCTCCGAAAGCACTTGTGGTGCTTGTGAAGACGAAGCTCCTGGCGCCGGCGGCAACCGCCTGTTCGAGAAGGACCAATGTGCCGGTTACGTTCGTATCGACAAAATCCTGGTTGCCGTGTGTTCCGACATGCGGCTTGTGCAATGTGGCGGCATGGATGACCGCAGTGATGCCCGTCATCGCGCGGCGGACGAAATCTGCATCGGCGATCGAGCCGGTCATATCGGTAAAGGGCGACGGCTTGATATCGATGCCGCGCGCCTGGCGGCCTCGATCCCTCAATGTCCGCATCAGCGCTTCGCCCAGATGGCCGGCGCTTCCCGTCACCAGTATCGTCATTCTGCATCTCCCGTCAGATGGAGACGGACGCTAACAAAGGCGACTTCCGCGGGACAACGCATAATTTATGCACTGGAATGCAGGAAATCTGAAGGCTCAGTCGAGGGTCGTGACCAGCCGGGCGGCGCTGCCATCGGCGAGGAGGATACGCTCCCACAATACCTGCCCTGCGACGATCGGCAGGTGCGGATTGCCGTTTGTGCCCGTTTCCAGCGTCAGCGAATTCACCTCGCCGTCGTGCCAGCCGAGGTCGACGAGGTCACGGTCTGCCGCCGCGATCTCGTCCGAGGCATAGGAGAGCAACGGTTTGCCGAGGAAGGCGGAGAGCGGCAGGCGCCATTCGCTCTGGCGGGCATGGGAGGCGGCGAGGAGCCGGTGCGTCCGGTCGCAGATAAGATGAACCTTGCGCCTGGAATCCTCGACCAGCCGTTTCAGGGCGGCATCCGCGGAAGATGAGGTGGAGGCGAAGATGTCTTCCAGGCGCCTTGCCTGCGCGGCCGTGACCGGCAGGATGCCGCGCTCCCAACGGGAGACGGTCGCCTGATTGACAGAAAGCAGTTCGGCCAGATGCTCCTGCTTCATGTTGCGCAGCCGGCGCATGCGCCGGATCGTCGATCCCTGTATCGGCATGGTCCTTTTCCCTGCCTGCCACCGTAAGGCAGCAGCGCGTATCGTGGCAAGCTAGCGCGACGAGCCCTCGAGATCGCTTTTCAGCCGGTCCAGGATGGAGAGCGCATGGCCGGCATAGGCACTGATCCAGCGGTCGTGGATCTGCTTGATCGGCAGGCTGTTCAGATGGTTCCAGCGCTCCCGTCCTTCCTTCCTGGCAATCACCAGGTCCGCTTCCTCCAGCACTTTCAGATGCTGCATGACCGTGCAGCGGTCCATCTCCGGAAAGGCGTCGCAGAGTGCGCCCGTCGTGCGCGGTTCCTCCTTCAGAAGGTCGAGAATATCGCGGCGGCGGCGATGGGCCAGCGCCTTGAAAATGGGGTCGTCATCCGATTCGCTTGACATGTTATATTTTTATAACATAATTGGGCCGGATACAACGCAGAAGAGGAGGAAGTCGCATGTCCCTCAATATTCGCGTCTCGGGCCGCATCGGCCGCCCGGTGGCCGATGTTTTCGACGCGGTGGTCAATCCGAAGAAACTGTCGAGCTATTTCACCACGGTGGGCGGAGCGAGCGCGCCGCTGGTGCAGGGGACGACGGTGATCTGGTGGAAGGATGTGCCGGTCGAGGTGATCGAAGTCGTGCCCGACAGCAAGATCGTGCTGCGCTGGGACGGCGCAACGGACGAGCAGAAGAAGCCGTACAAGACGCTTGTGGAGATGAATTTCAAGCCGCTCGACGACGGCGGCACCATGGTGACGATCGCCGAGGACGGCTGGCGCGAGGATGAGCCAGGGCGCCGCGGGACCTATCTGAACATGGAGGGCTGGACGCAGATGTTCTGCTGCATGAAGGCCTTTGTCGAATATGGCATCAATCTGCGCGAAGGCATGTTCCTCAGCGAGATGCGCGGTGAGCAGGCCAAGGCGCAGGAAGGCTGACGTTCGACGGCAATCCGGCGGTTCGATCGATATGAAGCAGGACGATATGGCCGCCGCGAGGCGGCTATACGTCTTTTAGAGACTTGGAATTCCGCTCCAAAGACGGCAGATTGCTGAGCGCGGAGAATGCAGCCCGCGCAAGGTGCAACAGACGCGCTCGCCTTTGTGACAGAGACTTCGCTTGCCTGTCACGGTGCCAGTGTTAGTTTCCGGAATCATATCGATTAAATCCCAGGAGATTTCATATGCAGCTTGGCATGATTGGTTTGGGCCGTATGGGCAATTACATGGTCCAGCGCTTGATGCGGGGCGGCCACGAATGCGTGGTTTATGACACCAGGCCGGAAAGCGTCGCCGAGCTTGTCGGGCTCGGCGCCGATGGCAGCGCTTCGCTCGAGGAATTCGTGTCGAAGCTCGCCCGGCCGCGCGCGGTCTGGCTGATGCTGCCGGCTGCAATCACCGACAAGGTCATCGCCTCGATCGTTCCGTTGCTGAACGACGGCGATATCCTCATCGATGGCGGCAATTCCTACTATCACGACGATATCCGTCGTGGCGCCGAACTCATCACCAAGGGCATCCACTATGTCGATGTCGGCACCAGCGGCGGCGTCTTCGGCCTCGAACGCGGCTATTGCCTGATGATCGGCGGCGAAAAGGGCATCGTGCAGCATCTGTCGCCGATCTTCGCGACGCTGGCGCCGGGTGCGGGCACCACGGAAAACTCGCCGAACCGCACGCCGGAAGCTGCGGCGCTGAGCACCGCCGAGCAGGGTTTCCTGCATTGCGGCCCGCACGGTGCCGGCCACTTCGTCAAGATGGTCCATAACGGCATCGAATATGGCCTGATGGCCGCCTATGCCGAGGGGCTCAACATCCTCAAGCACGCCAATGTCGGCGCCCTGACGCACGAGGCCGATGCCGAGACGGCGCCGCTCTCCCATCCCGAATATTACCAGTACGATTTCAACCTGCCGGAAATTGCCGAAGTCTGGCGCCGCGGCAGCGTCATCACCTCCTGGCTTCTCGATCTGACGGCCGATGCGCTGCACAAGGACCCGGTCCTTACCAAATATGCGGGCCGTGTTTCGGACTCCGGCGAAGGGCGCTGGACGATCATGGCCGCCATCGACGAAAGTGTGCCGACGCCGGTGCTCAGTGCCGCGCTGCACGGCCGTTTCTCCTCGCGCGACCAGGACGAATTCGCCAACAAGGTGCTTTCGGCCATGCGCGCCGGCTTTGGCGGCCATGCCGAGAAGCCGCACAAGTAAGCGAAGCATATCGTTTCATGCCAGCCGCCGGTTCGCGAGGGCCGGCGGCTTTCTTTTGGCTGTCGTTGCAACTTAGACCATTTGTTCGTCTGGCTTTTCCGCTGCAGCACTTGCATAAATACATGACGTGCAAAACAGGAGGCGGGTATGGGGCGAATTTCTGCGATCGGCATCTGCAGCACCATGATGCTGCTTTTTCTTTTCGGTGCGGTCCGCGCCCAGACGACGCCGGCCGCTTCCGCTGACGTCGCACCGCCGCCTGCCCAGGTGCGGCAGATGATGGAGCTGATGCAGACGCCGGAGGTCAAGCAATGGATGGCGACGCAGATGGCCACACCTGCGGCCCCGACCGATAACGACGAAGAAATGTCGATCTTGTCCGGCCGTCTCCAGCATGCCCGCAGGCACATCGCCATGGTTTCCGGTGCGGCGATGACGCTGCCCTCCGAAATTACCCGGGCTTCATCGCTCTTCTTCGGCGAGCTGGCCGATGCCGGTCCGCTGCGCATGATCGGGCAATTTCTCGCTATCCTGCTCGCCGGCTTCGTCGTCGAAATCCTGGCGCGAAGGGCCGTGCGCGAAAGGCGCGAGCGGGCAGCGCAGATGACCGGCACGCGGCTTGTCGCGCGCATCGTTCCCGCCATCGTCTTCGGCCTGGCAACGGGGCTTGCCTTGATCAGCTTCAGCTGGCCGCCGGTCAGCGAGAATATCGCGATTGCCATTGCCATCGCTCTGGTCGTGCAGCGCTTCGCCGGTTCCATCGGCGGCGTCATCGTCGATCTCGTCACCCTGCCGCGCGGCGAGGGAGAGACGGTTGCGGTTGATCCGGCTGTCGCGCAATTCTGGTTCCGCCACTGCCTGCTGTTTGTCATCTATTTCGTGTTCGGCTGGGCCGTTCTGCAATCGATGGAACCGCTCGGCTATTCGATGGGCGCCCGGTATCTGGTCGGCTACGTGCTCGGTATCGGCCTTTTCCTGATCGCGACCGAGACGGTCTGGTCGCGGCCGGGCAATCACACGCGACGCAGCTACGCCGTTACCTGGCTGCTCACTTTCTATTTTCTGCTGCTCTGGGGCATATGGGTGCTGAGTTTCGACTGGCTGCTCTGGGTCTGCATCTATGCCGTCCTGCTGCCAAGGGTGCTTGCCGTCTCGACACTTGCGGTCAAGTCCTTCCATCACGCCGAGGCAGGTTTTCTCGCCAAGCGCCGCATCGCGACCGTGCTGCTCGATCGCGGCGTGCGGGCGCTGATCATCGCCTTTGCGGCGATCTGGCTGGGGCGCATGCTTGGGGTCGAAACCGCGACGATGATGACATCGAACGAAACGATGATCGACCGGGTGGCGCGCGGCATCATCGGCGGCATCGTCATCCTGCTTGCAGCGGACCTGCTCTGGCATCTCGTCAGGGCCTATATTGACGGCAAGCTGCTGGATTCCCCGGTCGAGGGCACGGTCAGCGACGAGGAGAAGGTCAAGCGCGCCCGCCTGCAGACGCTGCTGCCGATCTTCCGCAACATCCTTGCCGTCGTCATAGTCGTCATTGCCGTCCTGATGGTTCTTTCCGGCCTGGGCATCGAAATCGGGCCGTTGATTGCCGGCGCCGGTGTCGTCGGCGTTGCGGTCGGTTTCGGCGCACAGACCATCGTCAAGGATGTGATCAGCGGCATGTTCTATCTATGGGACGATGCCTTCCGCGTCGGCGAATATATCGAAAGCGGCAGCCACAAAGGCGTCGTCGAGGCGTTCAGTCTGCGTTCCGTCAAGCTCCGTCATCACCGCGGGCCGCTGACGACGGTACCGTTCGGCGAGCTCGGTGCGGTCAAGAACCTCAACCGCGACTGGACGATCGACAAGATCACCCTGAACGTGACCTACGATACCGACCTCGTGAAGACGAAGAAGATCATCAAGCAGATCGGCCAGCAGCTTCTCGAGAATCCGGAATGGGGTCCGAACATCATCGAGACGCTGAAAATGAAGGGCGTCGAGCAGTTTGGCGAATTCGCAATCGAGATCCGGCTGTCGATGATGACCAAGCCCGGCGAACAGTTCGTCATCCGCCGCAACGCGCTGGCGATGATCCGCAATGCCTTCAAGGAGAACGGCATCGAGTTCGCCGTTCCGACCGTGCAGGTTGCGGGCGAGCGTGAGGTCGACGCCAATGCCGCTGCCGCCCGTTATGCGGCGCAGGCGCATAGCGCAGGCCAGCCGCCGGCCTGACCATCCTGCACAAGGCAGGCTTACGAAATTGCAATGCGACCGGGCTTCGGCGCTGCGCAAATTTGCCCCAATTGAGGATGAAGGAGGCGGCAAGCGCGCGGGTGTGGGTAGACGCAACTTGGTTCATAGAGCTTGCATGCTGCCCATGTTACGTCTTTCAAAAGAGATTCCCGCCAAACTCGCAATTGCGGCAGGTACGAAATGTCGGGTCACGACAAGTTGGAAGAGAATACGGGATCGGAAGAAGGCTTTTCGCCAGGCGCGCTTTTCCGGCGCTACCGTACGCCGCTGACGGCTTTCGCCACCCTGCTTATCTTCTGCCTCGTCGGCTACGCGATCATGCAATTGACGGACGAGGTGCGCTACGACGACGTGGTGGAGGCCCTGGCCGAAACGCGACTCAGCTCGATCCTGCTCGCGCTGTTCTTCACGGCGCTGAGCTTTCTGGCGCTCGTCTTCTACGATCTCAACGCCATTGACTATATCGGCAAGCGCCTGCCTTTCCCGCATGTCGCGCTTACGGCCTTCAGCGCCTATGCGGTCGGCAATACCGCCGGTTTCGGCGCCTTGTCGGGCGGGGCGATCCGTTACCGGGCTTACACCCGGCTTGGGATTTCGCCGGAAGATATCGGCCGCATCATTGCGTTCGTGACGCTTTCCTTCGGCCTTGGCCTTGCTGCCGTGGCGGCAATCGCGCTTCTCATCATCGCCGACGAGATCGCGCCGCTGATCAATGTCAGCAGCCTCTGGCTTCGGATCATCGCGGCTGTCATTCTGGCAATTCTCGGCTCTCTGATGATCGTCGGCCGCGAGGGCCGGGTCATCGAAATCGGGTCGATCGCGCTTCGCCTGCCGGATTCGCGCACATGGTCGCGTCAGTTCCTGGTGACGGCGTTCGATATTGCGGCTTCCGCCTCTGTCCTCTACGTGCTCCTGCCGCAGACGGCAATCGGCTGGCCGGTGTTCCTCGCGGTCTATGCGATTGCCGTCGGGCTTGGCGTGCTGAGCCACGTGCCGGCGGGCCTCGGCGTCTTTGAGACGGTCATCATCGCCTCGCTCGGCAGCGCGGTGAATATCGATGCCGTTCTCGGTTCACTGGTTCTCTATCGGCTGATCTATCACGTCCTGCCGCTGCTGATTGCCATCCTTGCGGTCTCTGCCACCGAGCTTCGCCGCTTCGTCGATCATCCGGCCGCCTCCAGCGTGCGGCGTGTCGGCGGGCGGCTGATGCCGCAACTGCTTTCGGCGCTGGCGCTGCTTCTCGGCGTCATGCTGATCTTTTCGAGTGTGACGCCGACGCCGGATCAAAATCTCGAATTCCTCTCCAATTACCTGCCGCTGCCGATCGTGGAAGGAGCGCATTTCCTCTCCAGCCTGCTCGGGCTCGCACTGGTCGTTGCGGCGCGCGGTCTCGGCCAGCGGCTCGATGGTGCGTGGTGGGTCGCGGTGTTTTCAGCCGTCGCCGCGTTGACACTGTCGCTGCTGAAGGCGATCGCGCTCGTCGAAGCGGCCTTCCTGGCTTTCCTCGTTTTCGGCCTGTTCGTCAGTCGCCGGCTTTTTACCCGCCATGCCTCGCTTCTCAACCAGGCGATGACGGCTTCCTGGCTGATGGCGATCGCGGTCATCATCGTCGGCGCGGTCGTCATCCTGCTCTTCGTCTATCGCGACGTGGAATACAGCAACGAACTCTGGTGGCAGTTCGAATTTGCGGCGGAAGCGCCGCGCGGATTGCGCGCCGTGCTCGGCATCACCATCATTTCCTCGGCCATCGCCATCTTCAGCCTGCTGCGGCCGGCGGCCTTCAAGCCGGAGCCGGCGGACGAGGAGGCGGTGCGCCGGGCCGTCGAGATCGTCGAGAAACAGGAGAGCGCGGACGCCAATCTCGTGCGCATGGGCGACAAGTCCATCATGTTCTCGGAAAAGGGCGATGCCTTCATCATGTATGGCCGGCAGGGCCGCTCGTGGATCGCGCTGTTCGATCCGATCGGCGATCATCATGCCGTGCAGGAACTGGTCTGGCGCTTCGTGGAAGCGGCGCGTGCCGCGGGCTGCCGTGCCGTCTTCTACCAGATTTCCCCGGCCCTGCTGTCGTACTGCGCCGATGCCGGCCTGCGCGCCTTCAAGCTCGGTGAACTCGCCGTGGCCGATCTGCGCACCTTCGAGATGAAGGGCGGCAAATGGGCGAACTTGCGCCAGACCGCAAGCCGTGCCCAGCGCGACGGGCTGGAATTTGCAGTTGTCGAACCTGCCGACGTGCCTGCCATCATGGACGATCTGGCCAATGTTTCCAGGGCATGGCTCGAGCATCACAATGCGAAGGAGAAGGGTTTTTCGCTCGGCGCCTTCGATCCCGACTACGTGGCATCGCAGCCGGTCGGCGTTCTCAAGAAGGACGGCAATATCGTTGCCTTTGCCAATATCCTCGTGACCTCGGCAAAACAGGAGGGGACCATCGACCTGATGCGTTTCTCGCCCGACGCGCCGAAAGGATCCATGGACTTCCTGTTCGTGCAGATCATGGAATATCTGCGCGCCCAGGGTTTTGCGCATTTCAACCTCGGCATGGCGCCCCTCTCCGGCATGTCGAAACGCGAGGTAGCGCCCGTCTGGGACCGTATCGGCGGTACGGTCTTCGAACACGGCGAGCGCTTCTACAACTTCAAGGGGCTTCGCGCCTTCAAATCCAAGTTTCATCCGCACTGGCAACCGCGCTATCTTGCTGTTTCCGGAGGGGGCAATCCGATGATCGCATTGATGGATGCGACACTTCTGATCGGGGGCGGATTGAAAGGGGTAGTGAGAAAATGATGAAAAAGTTCCTGTTTGCCGCTGCGTGCGTCGGCATGCTCGCGGCTGTGCCGTCTTATGCTGCGGACGAAGCCACGCAGAGTTTCGAGACCGGCCTTATCCCTTCGCCGCACATCTTTCTGCCGCAGGGCGAGGTGAAGGGTGCCGTATTCCTGATTTCGGATGCCGGCGGCTGGGGAGACAATGAAAAGACCGAGGCCGATCGCCTGGTGTCCCAGGGTTCGGTCGTCGTCGGCATCGATTTTCCGTCCTATATGGAAGCGCTGAACCGCTACGACGTCAGCCTTAACGACGGCTGCATCTATACCGTTTCCGATATTGAATCGCTAAGCCAGCAGGTGCAGCGCGCCGCCGGCAACAGTCCCTATCACCTGCCGATCGTTGCCGGCATCGGCGAGGGTGGCGCGCTGGCGCTTGCCATTGCTGCGCAGACGCCGGATGCGACCATCGGCCAGACATTTGCCGTCGATCCGCGCGCGGGCATTCCGCTCACCAAGGAGCTTTGCACGCCAGCCACACGGCAGGTGGTCGGAGACCGGAGCGTCTACGGGCTCACCGATGGTGCTCTTCCGGACCCGATCATCGCCACTTTCACGCCGCAGGCCGACAAGGACGGACGCGCACACGTCGAGGATCTGAAGAAGGCGCATGACGCTATCGAGATCCGCGACTCCACTGACGATGCGCAGACCGTATTTGCCGATACGCTCGACGATCTGGTCACGGCTTCGGGCGCCTTCGACAATCCGCTCGCGCTGCCGCTTGCCGTGCTCGACGCGACACCGAACCTCGACACGATGGCGGTGATCTATTCCGGCGACGGCGGCTGGCGCGATATCGACAAGGAAGTAGGCAGCATGCTGCAGAAGGAGGGCATCCCCGTCGTCGGCATCGATTCGTTGCGCTATTTCTGGACGGAACGGAAACCGCAGGAAACGGCCGACGATCTCGCGCGCATCATCGAGTTCTACCGAAAGCAATGGAAGGTCAAGCATGTCCTGCTGATCGGCTATTCCTTCGGCGCGGATATCCTGCCGGCCACCTATCAGCGGCTGAAACCTGCCGAGAAGACGACGGTGGCGCAGATTTCGCTCCTGTCGTTGTCGCATCAGGTTGATTACGTCATTTCCGTCATGGGCTGGCTCGGCCAGAAGACGGAAGGGGCAGGGGGCGATCCGGTCAAGGACCTCAAGGGGGTCGATCCGAAACGCGTGCAGTGCATCTACGGCAAGGATGATGACGACGATGTGGCTTGCCCGGCCGTCAAGGATGTCGGCGGCGAGGTCATCGAGCTGCCGGGAGATCATCACTTCGATGAAAACTACGATCTCCTGACCAAGACGATCATCGATGGCCTGAAGGCGCGCCTCAAGGGCTGAACTTTGCTCGCAGGCGCGAATGCGAAGGGAAGACCGCGGCGCGTGCCCGCGGGCATATTCTAGCGCATCAGCATCTGTTCGCTCCAGCCGAGGGCGGCTATCTCGCCGCCACGGAACCTCGCGTCGTCGTCGACAATGAATTCGTCGAGTTGCGGCGGCGCGACGCTGCTGCCGGAAAGCATGGCATGCACCTGGCCGCGATGGTGCGTCTGATGCTGGAAGAGGTGGCTCAGCACATCTTCCATGCGTTCCCGCTGGATGCGGCCGTCGCGCTGAAGCTCCACGGTCGAGACAAGTTTCTCGACTGTCAGTCCTTCGCAGATTGCTACAAGGCGCCGGTCGACTTTCGCCTGTTCTGCCGACAGCGATCGGATATCGTCGAAGGGGTCTTCGACATCGAAAGCGCGAAGGCCGAGCGAGCCGCCTTCCAACCCGTCCACATAGAACCAATCGACCGTGAGGATGTGGTTCAATGTCGATTTGATCGACGGGAAGAAGCTTGTGCGCGTGGCTTCGAATTCACCGGGCCTGAGCGATGCGCAGGCGGCAAGAAGCCGGTTGTTGGCCAGGGCATTGTTATAGGCAAGCTTTCGGAACATGCGGCAGGGGTCGAAACTCGTCATCGCGTCTCCTCCTCGGAGCCTTTCCGGTTTTCACTGAAACACGAAAATGATCCATCCCTTTGTTTTATCGAAATTCCGGACGCAGAACGCCGCGCACTTGCAGGAATTGCCTCAGTCCTTGTCGTCGAGGTCGCCGTCGCGCCACACCAGGTGACGCGGCGAAGCGGGGAGGTTTTCGATCTCGCTGGCGATGAAATAGGGCGGAATATCGAGCGCGCTCAGGGCCTGGAATGTCGCCGGCACCCATTTGAATTCCAGATGGTTGTCGCCATCTTCCACGCGGTGGATGATCTCATGCGTGCGGAACGGGAAATGCTCAGGTATTTCCATGAGATAATAAAAACCGAGTTCGTGCCAGTCGCGGCCCTCGTAGTGGAAGAAGTTCTCGACGATCCAGAGCAGGCGATCGACGGTGACTTCGACGCCAAGCTCTTCCATCATCTCTCGTTTCAGCGTTTCCTCCGAGGTTTCGCCGATCTCGGCGCGGCCGCCGGGAAAGGTCCAGAAGGGTTCGTGAACGGCGCGATGGACGAGCACATACCCGTCACGAAAGCCGAGCCCGGCGATGCGGTAGTTGAAGCGCTGACTGCCTGCATTGAGGCGAACGACGGTTCGCTTGGGCATGGTATTATCCGAGATCGATGACCAGAATTTCCGGCGGGACGCCAAAGCGAATGGGCGCGATGGAGCAGCCGAGACCGCCGGAGACGATGATATTACGGCCGTTCTCGACGATATGGCCATAGGCATAACGATCGCCATAGCGCGAGGGCACGACCGGCGAATAGCCGAAAAGGCGGATCTGTCCTCCATGCGTATGGCCGGACAGGGTCAGCGATACACGTTCGGGCACGCGCGGAAATATGTCGGGCTCGTGGGCAAGCAGGATAACGGGCGCGTCGTCGGACACTTGCGCAAGCGTTCCGCCGAGATCGTCGAGGCCCTGCATCCGGCTGCGGCCCCACTTCCTGCCCGGCAGCAGCGCCAGCTGGTCCTCCAGGCCCGCCAGCCAAAAGCCATGGCCGTCCTTTTCGAGCCGGTTCGCGCGATTGCTGTAGACGGGGATACCGACTTCCGCCAGGGCCCTGTGCGCGAAGGTGTCGCCTCCGCCGTTCGTCTGAGCGGTTCTGTCCTCCCACCAATCATGGTTGCCCATGATCGCATGGACGCCGAGCGGCGCCTTCAGCGTAGCCAGAGCCTTCGACCACTCACTGGAATGGACATAGCGCGTCACCAGGTTCATGCCGGACACGTAATCGCCAAGCAGGAGCGTGATATCGCCCCCCAATTCGTTGGCGAAAGAGCAGATCGAGGCGATGCGGGCTGCCGACATCCAGGGTTCGCAGGCGTGAAGATCGGCAAGCGCCACGAGCCGCAGCTTCAGCCCCGGCGGCCATCCCGGCGGGCTCAGCGCGTAACGGGAAACGGTCAGCCGTGCCAGCGGTTCATAGGCCAAGGCATAACCGCCAAGGGCCATGAGGCCGACGAAGCTGCTGCCCATCAGCTTGAGAAGGCCGCGCCGGCTGATCAATCAGTCGTCCTCCCGGAACAATCCGAACTGGGCAGCCTCCATATCCTTCGGCGGCTGCATGCCCAGATGTTTCCAGGCGATTGCGGTCAGAACACGGCCGCGCGGCGTGCGTTGGATAAAACCCTGCTGGATCATATAGGGCTCGATAATGTCCTCGATCGCATCGCGCGGCTCGGAGAGGCCGGCGGCGATGGTTTCGATGCCGACCGGGCCGCCGCCGAAATTGACGGCGATCATATTGAGATAACGTTTGTCGAGCTGGTCGAGGCCCATATTGTCGACCAGCAGGCGGGTGAGAGCCTCGTCGGCGATCTCGCGGGTGACGGCTTCGGCCCTTGCGACTTCGGCAAAGTCGCGCACGCGGCGCAGCAGGCGGCCGGCGATACGCGGCGTACCGCGGGCGCGCCGCGCGATCTCGCGGGCGCCGTCATCGGTCATGCCAAGACCCATCAGGCGGGCGCCGCGGCGGACGATCAGCTCCAGTTCCTCCACCGTATAGAAGGAGAGGCGGACGGGAATGCCGAAACGGTCGCGCAGCGGCGTCGTCAGCAGGCCGAGTCGGGTGGTGGCGGCGACGAGCGTGAATTTCGACAGGTCGATCTTCACCGAACGGGCGGCGGGGCCTTCGCCGATGATGAGGTCGAGCTGGAAATCTTCCATGGCCGGGTAGAGGATTTCCTCGACCGCCGGGTTGAGACGATGGATTTCGTCGATGAAGAGAACGTCGCGCTCTTCAAGATTGGTCAGCAGAGCGGCAAGATCACCGGCCTTGGCGATGACTGGGCCGGAAGTCGAGCGAAAGTTGACGCCGAGTTCCTTCGCCATGATCTGCGCCAGCGTCGTCTTGCCAAGGCCCGGCGGACCGACGAAGAGAACGTGATCGAGCGCCTCGCCGCGGTTCTTGGCCGCTTCGATGAATATCTTGAGATTGGCGCGTGCTTCCGCCTGGCCGGTAAACTCGTCCAGCGATTGCGGGCGCAGCGTCGTATCCAGGTCTTCGCCACGCTTTTCCGACGATATCAGGCGCGCATCATTCATCAGGCATTTCCATTAAAAGCTTGATCCAGTCCATACACCAAGCTGATGCCATTGACATCCCGCCGGGCGATCAACGCGAAAGTTCCCGCAGGCCAAGGCGGATCAGCTTGGCGCTGTCTGCATCCTCACCGGCCGTCTTCATGGCGGCGGCGACGGCATTGGCGGCCTGATCGCGGGAATAGCCGAGATTGGTCAGCGCCGAAACGGCATCGGCGACAGGGGCCGCGGCGACGCCTTCGCCGATCTCCTGCTTGAGGCCGATATTGATCGCCTCGCCGGCGAAGGCGGGCGCCTTGTTCTTCAGCTCGGTGACGATACGAACCGCGACCTTGGGGCCGACGCCCTGGGCGCGCGAGACGGCGGTCTTGTCCTGCAGCGCGATCGCATTGGCAAGCTCAGGCGGCGTGAGCGCCGACAGTACGGCAAGCGCCACTTTCGCACCGACGCCCTGCACGCTCTGCAGCAGATTGAACCATTCCCGCTCAAGCTGCGTCTGGAAACCGAAAAGCTTGAGCTGGTCCTCGCGCACATAGGTCTCGATGAAGAGAACGCAGGCCTCGCCGACGGAACCGAGCTTGGAAAGCGTGCGGGCCGAGCAATAGGCGACGTAGCAGACGCCATGCACATCGACGAGCACATAGTCGTCGCCGATCTCGTCTATGGTGCCTTTCAGCTTGCCGATCATGATGTTGTTCCGTCAGGGGTGGGTTTCGGGTGAAATGATATCGAGCGAAGGGAAGTAGGAGCGGTAGCGGGCCGGATCGCGGGTCAGCAGGCGGTGGCGATGCCACTCCGCGTGGGCGCCAACCAGAAAATCGGGAAGTGTCCGCTCCCGCTGGCCGCCCGCAGCCCGATAGTTGCGATGCGCCTGCCCGGCGCGGTAGGCTGCCTCGAAAGGCAAATTCTCTCGTTCGAGATTAAGCCAGGCAAAGGCAAACAGAAGCTTCTCCTCTGTCAGCGGCGCAGCGCCGAGCTCAGCCCAGACAATCGGGGTCAGCACCAGATTTCCCTCCGACGCACAACGCTTAAGAGCGTCAAGCGACCATTGGCGAAACGAGCTTTGTGGTCCCAAAATGTCGATGAGAATATCCGTATCAATGACGGTCGAGATCTTCACGCGGACCCCTTAGCCATTCCATATACTCGTCCGTCGTCATGCCGTCGAGGTCCAGCAGCCCCTCGACGCTGGCGGCCCATTCTTCGAAATTTCGAACCTGCGAGCCACTTTCGCTGACCTTCACCAAAAGGGCTGCATCGTCTTTCGCGATAAATTCCACTTCGGAACCCGGAACGATTCCCAGCCTGTCGCGAATTTCCTTCGGGATGGTCACCTGACCTTTTTCAGTCACACGCATGGTAATACCTCTGCGGTAATACCTACGTGGTTATTGAGAACAAGTCAAGAACAAATCAGCCGGCAAGCGCCTGCCGCATCTTGTTTCCGCCGCGATGATGAGCGTGGCAAATGGCGATCGCCAGAGCGTCGGCGGCGTCGTTGCCCTTGAACTCGGCCTTCGGCATCAGGATCTTCAGCATCATGTGGATCTGCTGCTTCTCGCCGTGGCCGACGCCGATAACGGTCTTCTTCACGGCGTTCGGGGCGTATTCGGACACCGGCAGGCCGGCGCGGGCCGGCACCAGCATGGCGATGCCGCGGGCCTGGCCGAGTTTCAGGGTCGCCACTGCGTCCTTGTTGACGAAGGTCTGCTCGACGGCCGCCTCTTCCGGCTTGTAGGAATGGACCACATCGGCGAGGCCGTCATGCAGCTGGCAAAGGCGGGAAGCCAGATCCATGTCGCCATCCGAGGTGACGGTTCCCGAGGCGACGAAGCGCAGCGAATTGCCGAGCGTATCGATAATGCCCCATCCGGTGCGGCGAAGGCCGGGATCGATACCGATGATGCGAATCGTATTTTGCATGGTTCACCCTATAGCGGAGGGCGAATAAGTGCCATCGATATGTGAACAAAGCAAAAACATATCCGGTTTTCGGGTGGCATTTACCGCGAATTAAACCGGATGCACGAATTCTGATCCATCAAATGTGAGAGGGGCCGGCTTCTGCGGAGCTTAAGGCCTCCAATGTTCTGTTAACAGGTCAATCGGCCGGGTGATTTCCCGGCTGACGGTGCCGTTCCGGAAGGGTTCGTTTTTCATGGCTCAGAGATTCCAGTCCCTGTCCTTCAAGGTGATAGCCACCTTCATCCTGCTGACCACGCTTTCGGTCGCGGTGATCAATATCCTCGCCTATTTCGCCAGCAGCCGCGTTTCGGACGAGCAGGCGCTGAAGGCCAAGGAGAGCGTGCTGATCTTCCGCGGCGACATGCTGCAGGACCAGCTTGTGCAGCTTGAGAACCAGGCGACCTCGATTGCACGTATCGAAGCGCTGCAGATGTCGATCACCAACCTGAAGAGCGGTTGGAAGACGATGGAGAAGAGCTCCGGCGATGCACGGGGCGAGCTGAAGTCGGTCTTTATCACGAACAATCCGAACCCGGCCGATCAGCGCGAGAAGCTCGTCAAGCCGGAGGGGCCGAGCGGCTTTTATTATTCCAGCCACGAGAAGACGCAGGGCGAAGTGGCGCGCGATCTCGCCGACACCGCCTTCAGCGATCTCCTGATCGTCGATCTCGACGGCACCGTGCTCTATTCCTACAAGAAGAACGACGATTTTGCCGAGAACCTGAAGTCGGACGCCTGGAAATCGACAGGTGCGGGCATCGCCTATGCCAAGGCGATCGAAAATACCGCCAAGGCGACCGACGATTCGGCGCCCACGGCTTTCTCCGGCCTGCGCGTCGATGCCGGCAGCGGCAGGTCGGCGATCTTCTATGCGGTGCCGATCGTCAAGCTCGGTCAGGCGAAGGGCCTGATGCTGTTCAAGGTGCGCGACGATATCGTGACCGGCATTCTGGCAAAGGGCATCGTCTCCGGCAGCACGGCGAAGGCGGCGATCATTTCGGCCGATGGTTCGGCTGTCGGTCTCAATGCATCCGGCCAGCTTGCGACGCTCGATACCGCGCCGTTCTCCTTTATCAAGGATGCGCTTGCGAGTTCGGCGATGACGGTTGCCGATTTCGATCGCGCCGATGGGGCAGCACGGGCCTATGTGCGCGGCATCGATTATCGCGGCGACCGTTTCCTCGTCGCCGAAAGCGTGCTGCTCAGCGAACTGAATGCCGGCTCCATCGAGATCGCCACGCTGTTGACCTGGATCGGCATTGTCGTTCTCGTCGTCATGGCGCTGGCCACCGGGCTCATCACCAACTTCCTGTTCTCGCCGCTTGCCCGCCTTGCCGGCGTGACTCGCGAGGTCGCCGACGGCAGGCTCGAAGTCGAGATCGGCAGCCAGAATCGTAAGGACGAGATCGGCACGATGGCGAAGGCGCTTGCCCGCTTCAAGCAGTCGCTGCTCGAAGGCCGCGAACTCGAAGCTCAGAGCGAGCAAACGCGTGCGCGGGCTGAAAACGAGCGCCAGCAGAACCTGGCCCAGCGCGAGGCAGAGGCCCGCAGCCTGCAGGATGTCGTCACGGCACTCGACGAGGGGCTTCATCATCTGGCGAGCGGCGACCTGGCCTACCAGATCGAAACCCGCTTCCCGAGCGAGCTCGAAAGCCTGCGCGTGAACTTCAACGAGGCGCTGGCAACGCTCAGCGAAACGATGACGGCGATCGGCGGCAATTCCATGGCCGTGCGGGCCGGTTCCGAAGAAATGCGTACGGGCGCAGACGAACTGGCCGGCCGCACCGAGCGGCAGGCAAGCTCGATCACCGAGACGGCCAATGCAATCAGCGCCATCACGCAGTCGGTCCGGCTGCAGATCGAACGCGCCGAGCAGGCCGAGCGCATCGCCCGCGACGCCAAGAAGGAGACGGCCGGGTCCAGCCAGATCATGCGCGAGACGATTGCCGCGATGGAAGCGATCCAGGCTTCGTCACGCCAGATCAACACCATCATCTCGGTCATCGACGATATCGCCTTCCAGACAAACTTGCTGGCGCTCAACGCCGGCGTCGAGGCGGCGCGCGCCGGCGAAAGCGGCAAGGGCTTTGCGGTCGTCGCCATGGAAGTGCGCGAGCTGGCGCAGCGCTCTTCAAGCGCCGCCAAGGAAATCTCCAGCCTGCTGCAGAAATCCACGCATGAGGTGGAAAGCGGCGTTGCGCTCGTCGAAAGGGCCGGTATCGCGCTGACCGGCATCGGTAGCCATGTCGAAGCCATCAACGGCCAGATCAACGAGATCATGGAATCCACCCGCGAAGAGGCCGACACGCTGAAGCAGATCAACAGCTCGGTCGCCGAACTCGACACCATGACGCAGCAGAATGCGGCGATGGTGGAGGAGACGACGGCTGCAATTCATCGCCTCGCAACGGAAGCGGTGGAGATGGACCGCCAGCTTGGCAACTTCAGGCTTGCGGACGGATATCAGCAGCAGCCCGGCGCCGAGGTGCATCAGCTGCGCAAGCGAGCCTGATCGCAATGCTGATCCGGCTCGAACGGCCTGAAGATGCGGATGCCATCCACGAGCTGACGTGGATGGCGTTTGAGCCGATGCCGTTCAGCAACAATACCGAAGCCCGCATTGTCCGGGACCTGCGCGCGTCGGGCGATCTGACACTGTCGCTTGTCGCGGAAGACGGCGGCGAGATCGTCGGTCATGTGGCTTTTTCGCCAATTGCCGTCGGGGACATCAAGGACGGATGGTATGGGCTGGGGCCGATTTCGGTAAAGCCGGAACGGCAGCGGCAGGGCATCGGCCGGGCGCTGATCCTGAAAGGGCTCGACCTGTTGAGAGCGCGGAACGCGACCGGCTGTGCGCTGATCGGCGATCCCTCGGTCTATCGCGGCGTCGGTTTCGAGAGCGACGGGAAGCTGACCTATGGTGATCTCGACACGCGGTATGTCCAGAGGATCGTCTTCAAGGGGACGCCACCGTCCGGTGCGTTGAAATTCTCCCCGGCTTTCGACGAATGACGGTTATTTTCCGTGGCGCTTATGTGCGCTCCGCGATTTGGAATAGCGCTGCCGGGAACCTACATAGACCGCACTCCCATTCTTGCGCGGCAGGTTTCCATGGTTCCCTTTTCCATTCTTGATCTTTCCCCCGTGGCCGAAGGCACGACCATCGGCCAGTCCTTCGAAGCCTCCAAGCGCATGGCGCAGAAGGCCGAGGAATTCGGCTATACGCGTTTCTGGATGGCGGAACATCACGGCATGCCGGGTGTTGCGAGTGCGGCGACCTCGGTCATCCTCGGGCAGATCGGGGCGGTGACGAAGACGATCCGGATCGGTTCGGGCGGCGTCATGCTGCCGAACCACGCGCCGCTCGTCATCGCCGAACAGTTCGGCACGCTGGAAGCGCTGTTTCCAGGCCGCGTCGATCTCGGTCTCGGCCGTGCGCCGGGAACGGATATGCGCACGGCGCAGGCGCTGCGGCGCAACCTCGATGCCGGCGCAAACAGTTTCCCCAACGACGTGGTGGAGCTGCAGCAGCTTCTGGGTACGCCGATCGACAACCAGGCGATCCTCGCCGTGCCCGGCAACAATTCGCATATCCCGATCTGGCTGCTCGGCTCCAGTCTCTATAGCGCCCAGCTTGCGGCCATGCTCGGCCTGCCCTTCGCCTTCGCCTCGCATTTTGCGCCGGACATGCTGCTCGATGCGATCGCGATCTACCGCGACCGGTTCCAGCCCTCGGCCGAACTCGACAAGCCCTATGTGATGGTCGGCGTCATGGGCGCCGTCTCCGAAACCGACGAGGAAGCGCAATATCACTTCACCTCGGCCCAGCAGCAGTTCGTCAATCTCAGGCGCAATGTGCGCGGGCCTTTCCCGCGGCCGGTCAAGGATATGGATGCTTTCTGGTCGCCGATGGAAAAGATGAATGTCGAGCATACGCTGCGCTACGCCGTCGTCGGTTCGCCGGCCACGGCCGAAGCCCAGCTCAACGAATTCCTCAAAGAGACGCAGGCGGACGAGGTCATCATCTCGATGCCGATCCACGATATCGAGGCGCGGTTGAAATCGGTGGAGCTCTTTGCCGGGCTCGGCAGTTTCATGCGGGCTGCGGCCTGATCGCGGAAGATCTCGGCAAACAAAACCCGGCGGAATGAACTGACCCCGAAGTTGGCTGTCCAACTTTCGGGGGCAGTTCAGAATGGCCGGGTTTTCGATTCCATATTTTGGGAGGGTTCAGGCCGAGAGCTTGGCCAGGACTTCCTCGGAGACTTCGAAGTTCGAATAGACGTTCTGAACGTCGTCGTCGTCTTCCAGCGAGTCGATCAGCTTCAGCAGCGACTGGGCTCTTTCTTCGTCGACCGGCACATTGTTCTGCGCGCGCCAGACCGCCTTCACGGTCTCGGCTTCACCGAGCGAAGCTTCGAGCGCCTTGGCGACTTCGCCGAGGGATTCGAAAGCGGTGGTGATGTAGTGGCCGTCCTCGTCGGTCTCGACATCGTCGGCACCGGCTTCGATCGCGGCTTCCATGACCTTGTCGGCATCGCCGGCAGAGAGCTTGTAGGTGATCTCGCCGACATGATCGAAGGAGAAGGAGACGGAACCGGTTTCGCCGAGGGCGCCGCCGGCCTTGGTGAAGATCGAGCGGACGTTGGAGGCGGTGCGGTTGCGGTTGTCGGTCAGGGCCTCGACGATGATCGCCGTGCCGCCCGGGCCGTAGCCTTCGTAACGGACTTCGTCATAGTTCTCGGTGTCGGCGCCCGAAGCCTTCTTGATGGCGCGGTCGATATTGTCTTTCGGCATCGACTGGGCCTTGGCGTTCTGGATCGCCAGGCGCAGGCGGGCGTTCATCGTCGGGTCGGGCAGTCCGGCCTTGGCGGCAACGGTGATTTCGCGCGCGAGCTTGGAGAACATTTTCGACCGCACGGCATCCTGACGGCCTTTGCGGTGCATGATGTTTTTAAACTGTGAATGGCCAGCCATGGCACCCCTGTTCACGTCTCATTGTTCGGAATGGGCCGCCTTATAAGATCGCAAGGGGCGATATTCAAGGAAAAAGCAGCTTTTCGATCTGCCCCTGGCGGTATCGGGGACGGCGGAACAAAGCGTGGGAGGCGACGTTTTCAACCGACAACACCAGCAGGAAAGGAACGGCCATGGCAAGCTTCAGCGAAGCCCGTGAACAACCGGCACGTCAGCTGTGGGACCAGATCAACGATATCCATGCCGGCATGCTCGGCCTTTCAGGCGTCGACATGCACATGCAGCCGATGGCTCCGCATGTCGATCCGACCACCAATACGATCTGGTTTTACACCAAGACGGATGCCGCACTCGTGCAGATGATCAAGCCCGGCAGCCGCGCGCATTTCTGCGTCGTCGGCAAGGACCATGATTATCATGCCTGCCTTTCCGGGGTGATCGAAGTTCGTCCGGATCCCGCCAGGATCGAGGAGTTCTGGAATTCTGTCGTGGCCGCCTGGTACGACGGGGGCAAGAAGGATCCGAAGCTGACGATGCTGTCCATGCATGTCGATGATGCCGACATTTGGGTTTCGACCGGCAGCAAGCTGAAATTCGGCTGGGAAATCGCCAAGGCCAATTTCGACGGGGAGAAGATGCCCGAGGTCGGCATCAAGCGGCATCTGCAATTCGCATGAGCCGATTGGGCCTTTTACTGAACGTCTCTCATCACATAGATCAGCGGCTTCTTCGGCAGCGTGCGCAGCGAAACGGTGATGCTGTTGTCGGGCGCGTAATTGACGTCGAAGCCGCTGCCGAACATCGAGACGAAAGTGTTGACCGGCGGACCGCGGCGATGCATCGGCAGGATCAGCGACGAGCGCAGCCGCTTGATGACGCGGCTCATGCTGTCAGCGCCCATGGTCAGGCCGCCGTCGACCGGAACCATGACCACGTCGAGCCTGCCGATTTCCGTATAATGCGTATCCGTCAGCTCGTAGTGGAGGTGGCCGAGATGGCCGATGCAGAGGCCGGCGATTTCGAAGATGAAGATGGAATTGCCGTCGAGCTGCGATCCGCCCAGCCCGTAACTGAAGCGGATATCCGTCGTGACATTGCGGATATAGGCATCGCCGACCACAAGATTGATCTTTGCCTTTTCACCGGGCACATCGCTCCAGCCGTGCAGCACATGTTTGATGCCGGGATCGGGTGTCAGTGTGAAATGCGTGGAATGCGCCTTGTTCATGGTCACGACGTCGGGTGTCACGACCGGCCGGTACCAGCCATTGTAATCGGTGGCGATGACGATGCCGCCGGGCGTGTCGATCTCGAAGGTGGAATGGCCGAGATAGGTGAATTTGACGTCCTCGCCCTCGGACACGGCCGGAATTACCCGTGCCGGACCCGAGACGCTGGCGAAGCTTGCCTTCGGGATATTCTGGGCGATGGCCTGGCACTGGCTGACAGGTCTTCGTTCGTCCTGGGCTTCGGCAGGATTTGCCGCGGTGAATACCGCGAGGCATGCGATAGCGAGGACAAGACAATGCGGCTTCATGCCACCCCTCCGGCGCTTTCACGATGCGGCGAGGATGCGGCATGCCGTCGCAGCGGTCCAGACGGAGCATGCTCACAATTGCGTGTTGCGATCGGCTAAAGCGTGTCGCGAATCCGCAGGATTCGCTTGTCCTGCTTCAGGTCCTTGTTTTTGCGCATGTCGTCGTCCGAGAATAGCTGCGCAATTTTTCGCGACAGGCTTTAGCGCCAGAAGTCGGGGATCGTTTCGGCAAGCCTTGGACCAAGGCGCAGCGGAGCGATCTTTTCCGCAAGGCCCGTCGCATCCGAAATTTCCACGCCGACACCGCAAATGGTAGCGGGGCCGGTGGCAGCTTCCATGCGGCCCTTCGGCATCTTGGAGATGAAGCGATTGAGCGGTTCTTCCTTGTCCATGCCGAGGGAGGAATCGTAATCGCCGCACATGCCGGCATCCGACATATAGGCGGTACCGCCGTTCAATATCTGCGCATCGGCAGTCGGGACATGGGTGTGCGTGCCGACGACGAAGCTGGCGCGGCCATCGACGAAATGGCCGAAGCACTGCTTCTCGCTGGTGGCTTCCGCGTGAAAATCGAAGATGATGGCATCGGCCTGCTCCTTCAGCGGGCAGGCGGCGAGGATCGTCTCGGCCGCCTTGAAGGGATCGTCGAGCTCGGGATGCATGAAGACGCGGCCCATGATGTTGGCGACGAGCACGCGCGCACCGTTGCGCGCATAAAAGAGACCGGAGCCGCGACCGGGCGTTCCCTGCGGGTAGTTTGCCGGACGCAGGAACTGATCGTGACGGCCCGCAAAGGCGACGGCATCCTTCTGATCCCAGACATGGTTGCCGGTCGTCACCACATCGGCGCCGGCATTGATCGTTTCCAGAAAGATGTCTTCCGTAATGCCGAAGCCGCCGGCGGCATTCTCGCCGTTGACGATGACGAAGTCGAGTTTCAGGTCGGATACCAGGCCGGGCAGGCGATCCCAGACCGCCGTCCGTCCCGTCTTGCCGACCATGTCACCCAGAAATAGCAGTCGCATTCCCTATCCAATCCGCGAGGTAAAATGGCGCAGGCCGCTTTCCGTCAGGATGGCATCCAGGCTTATGTCATGCGGCTCAGCGGGTACCTCTGCCACTTCCTGGCAGTCAAATGCAATGCCGATCAGCTTCGGAGACAGCCCTTTTTGCCTGGCACGGTCGATTGCCCGGTCATAATGGCCGGCACCGTAGCCGATCCGGTGGCCGCGGGAATCGAAGGCCGACAGCGGCACGAGCATGATTTCCGGGTCGAGGACGGCAGCCTCTTCGCTGGGGCCGACCGTGCCGAAACCGGTGCTGACCAATGCCGTGCCGTGGACGAGTTCGCGGAAGACGATGGTCTGCCTGTCAATGATTGCCGGTACGCAGAGACGGGCGCCGCGGCCGCGCCACCGTGCCATCAACGGCTGCAGATCGGCTTCCGAACGGATCGGCAAAAAGGCGGAAATGATCGTGCCCGGCACAAAAGCAACCGCATCGCCGGCGTGAGCCGCCATGTCGAGGCTCTTGGCTGCACGAAGATTCGCCGGGATGGCATCCCGGGCCGCCAGACGCTCGGCGCGCAATTGAGCCTTCAATTCCTTGGGTGTCATTTCAAATCCAATATCGTTGTGCGGCGAGGATAATCGCTTGCGACTGCCTGCGGTGGGCGAAAATGGTCTATTGCTCGCCCGATTGCGCCTCGTCCTCGTTATGGGCATCGGCGAGCTTCAGCATGATTTCCGACGCCTCCATCAGTGTGTCGCGTTCTTCCGGCGTCAAGCGGTCGTCCATCGCTTTTTCCAGCCAGGCGCGGCGGGAGCCGATGTCCTGCGAGAGTACCGTGCGGCCGCGAGGTGTGATCGACAGTTCGATCTCGCGGCGGTCGGTTTCGCTGCGCGCGCGGCTGATAAGCCCGTCGCGTTCAAGGGCCGCGATGATGCGCGTGACCGATTGCGGTTGCAGGTGTTCTTCAAGGGCCAGCCGCCATGCGGGCATCGGCCCCAGGCGGTGAAGGGTGGCGAGAATCGCGATCGTCGACAGGCTGTGAGGGCCATCCGGGCGCGCGGCGCGCAGCCGGCGGCCAAGCAGCAGGACGGAACGCAGGATCAGTGTCGCAGGCGCATCGCGGTTGCTAGACATATCATACGCACTGCGTATTATTTTGATCGAGCCCGGCTTCGGGCTTGAGGGGCAGCTGATGGAAAAGACACTCAATCACGTAGCCGGAGCCTTTCGCTGGTCGACTGAAAAGGAAGTGACGGCGATCGAAATCGTCGTGTCGGCGCTTGCCATGGCCGTTCCGGCACTGCTTGCGGCCAGGGGCCATCATACGGGGCTCGGCCTGATCGGCGGCATGGCGATGAGCGGGACGGTAGCGCAGGGCAGACTGCAGGCGCAAGCAATGAGCGCGGGTGCTGCCTTGCTCACCCTGATGCTTGCGGCGGGAATTGCTTGCGCATTCGGTCGTTTCGGGGGAGCCTGGCAGATTGGCCTTTTGGCGACGGCTGCGTTTGCCGGCGTTATCGGCGGTTTTGATCGCGCAACGGTCGCCGCCTCCATACGCTTCATCTTCTATCTCGTCATGGTCGGCGGCATCGTTTCGACGACGACGGCAAGTCCGCCGCTTATTTTTGCGGTCGTCACTGGCGGGGCGCTCTTTGCCGTCGTCCTGCATATGGGGATGGCTGCCATCGTCGCCCAGGTAAGCGGCCATGCCGCAGGGGCGGCGGAGGAGGAAAGGAAGCCGACCGCCCGACAGAAGTTCATGAGGCTGCGGCGCTCGCTGGCGGAGCCGGCTGGCTGGCAATATCCTCTCCGGCTGGTCTCCTGCCTGGGCGCCGCCTCGCTCGTCCACCTGTTGTTTCCCGGTCATGACGTGCACTGGGCGGCGCTGGCGCTGGTGCTGCTGATCGAGCGGCGACCGGAACGTTTGCCGCTCAAGACGACGCAAAGAGTGATCGGCGTCCTTTTCGGCGTGTGCTGCGCGGGACTGCTGTCTTTCCTTGCCTTGCCCGCCTGGATCGATGTGCTTCTTGTTGCCGTGCTCGGCGGCATCAGGCCCTTTCTGCGGGCCAGGAACTATCTCGCCTATTCGATCGTAACGACGCCGCTGCTCATGATGGCGATGGGAACAGCCGATCATGCCCTGCCGGCCTCCGCCCTGCTGGACAGGCTGTTTGCGACCGTCTTTGCGGCCTGCCTCGTCCTGCTCGTCAACCAGGTGACCATTTATCTGCTGCCGCAGACGGCAGCGCCGAGAGCCTAGACCACGATACTGGAGGGAATGGTCGCCGCCGGCACCGCAGCCGAGAGGCCGGTCACGGCCGACTGCGCCGTACCGATCGCAGCGTCTGAAGCGGCATCGCGGTTCTTCTCGCGCAGGTCGCGCATCGCCTTTTCGAGAATCTGCTTCAACTCGCGGACGATGGATTTGAACTCTTCCATCGTCTTGCGGTCATCGGCGGAAATTGCCGACGACTTCGGGCCATCTTCGACGATTTCCTGATAGGCCTTGCGGGCATGGGCCGCACCATCCGTTTCCGCGGCATTCGTGCCGTCGTCGGTCGCTTCCGTCGTCGCTTCTGTATCCTGCGTCGTCTCGGTGGAAGCCGCCGCATCGCTTGCGACAACGCTGGCCGTAGCATTCGTGGCGGTATCGGTCGTTGCGGCGGCGGAAGCCGATGCGGCTGCCGTGCTGGTCGCGGCACTTGCGTCGGTGGAACCGCCAGTGGCGACGGCCGAAGCGAATTCGGAGGCGGCGGCGCCGACCTTGCGCGCGAGTTCGGCGGCAAGACGCGCAATCACTTCAGGCGGAAAGCCCGCCGTTTTCAGCGCCTGCAGCTCCTGCTTCGCTTCTTCGAGCTTGCGCTGGGCGCGGCTCTTTGCATCGTCGGCGGAGCTTGCGAGAGAATTGCGCACCTGCTCCAGCGCCAGCGATTGCCGCTGGATCTTCAATACGCCGGTGTCAGGCTCGTCCCCCGTGGACGAAACGCCGGATTGTGCCGGTTGAGTGCCACGCAGAAGGGTGGATGCCGAAACGGTTGCAATCTGCATAATATACCCCCGATTACATTTGGGGCGCACTTTGCCAGATCAGACTTGCGTGGAACTGGGCCGGGGAAGCATTTGTTTCTCGGCTAACTGCCCCATCGTCTGCTCGAAAAGAGGCATGCCGCCGGGCTTCCAGCCGAGCGCACGGATCTTGCCTGTATTCATGGCACAAAGCTTCGTCTTGTCCGCTGCCTCGGGCAGCGGGAAGGGACAGTGGGCGCGATGCTTTATCGGTGAAAGAATATCCCTTGTGTCGACGGCGATATCCGAGACGTTGAAGACTTCCCCGGAAATCCGGGCGCTTTCCGTTTCCAGCATCAGCCGCACGGCGCGGCCGAGATCGCGGCCGTGTACTTCGGTTCCGGCGCGCACGGGGACAGGTCGGCCGGTGAGATAGTCGTCGATCAGGCGATCCCATTTGTTTGGAGAACGGTCGCCATAAACGCCGGTCGAGCGCAGGCTTGCTCCCGCAAAGCCCGGGCCGGAAAGGTGGGCGAGCGTGCGTTCCGCGTCGAGCTTGACCTGGCCGTAGAGGGTTTCAGGTGCTGCGGCCATGGTTTCGAAAAGTTCGGAGCCCGATGCGTGTTCGCCATAGGCGGCGCGGCTGGACAGGAAGATGCAACGGCGCGTGCCGGCGCGCTTTGCCGCTTCGAAGAGCTTTGCCGTGCCGTCGAGATTCTGGCGGCGGAACGCCTTCGGGTCATCGCCTTCGCCGCCGCGGTATTTTCCTTCGACGTGGCTGAAGGCGGCGTGCACGAAGAAATAGGCGTCATCGAAGGCGCCGATAGCGTCCTCGTCCGGATCGAGCGAAAGCGGGGCGAAATCGACCGGACGGGAGAAGGACCGAGGGAGCGGTGCGCGCCGTCCGCCGACTATCACCTGATATCCGGCCGACAGCAGCTCTTCGACGATATAACGTCCGACGAGGCCCGTCCCGCCCGATACCAGTACTTTCATCCCGCCTCATCCGGATTGGCCAGAGATGCGATCTCCGGCACAGGGCCGCCCGTGTGGAAACTGTGCCACAAATCGATCAAGGGTTGTAGCCTTGTCGCCTTGGGATGATCTTTTTCCCAAGGTTTTTCATATTGATAGTGCAGGATGGAAATGCTCTTCCAATCCCACAGGGCCGGCATTGTGAACCAGACATATTGCAGCATGTTGTAATAGACCGGCAGGCCGTGCCAATCGGGAAAGAACGTCTCGAGGAAGGTCTGGTCGGTGCGCCGCCAGAAAATGCCGGGCTGATCCAGAAGCTCGAGCATGCGCCGGAAGGTTTCCTCCGACGGACGGGCAACGAAGACGCCGGAATTCATGCGGCGGAAGTCGGCGAGACTTTCATAGACATTCGGTGCTGCGGAGAATTCCGGGTAGTCGAAGAGTTTGTCGATGTTCTTCAGAACGATCGCGTCCGCATCGATGAAAACGCAACGCTCATATTCGACGAGCTGCCAGAGGCGGAGCTTGCAGAAGTTATCGAGCGGCGAATGAAAGGCCGGCTTGCGGCCTTTGGTGAAAGGGGCGGCTGCGTGGAGACTGCCGCGTGCATGGCGCTCGTTGAAGGCATCGGACAGCGGCAGATGCTCGACTTCGATCAGCCGGCAACCGAGACTTTCCAGCGGGGCGAGGCTGGCCGCGCCGACACCGCCGGTATGCAGGATGACGATGGCGGCCTCCGTGCCCGTGCGGCGCAGGGAGTTTGCCAACGCCGTGGCACCCAGGGCGTAATCGGCATTGGTGACAAGAGTGACGTAGGCGAAACGCGGGGCGGGGGTCATGGATGCGGAGCACTTTCCTGAACGGCCTCGCTCCCGCGGGGGCGGTGCGTCGAAAAGAAAGCGCCACTCATGATACGGACTTCAGCCGCTTGCCTTCCGGGTCGTGATTGATCGTCGCGGCAATATCCTTCGTCCAGGCGGAGACGGCCGGGACACGGGAGCGGTCGACGCGGTAGGCGAATTTCCTGGCGACCTCGACGATTTCGTCCAGCAGGCCGGCCTGCAGGGTGATCGGATTGAGGCCGAGGCCCAGGAACTTGTCGTTCTTGACGACGAGATCGTTCTCGGCCGCTTCCTTGCGCGGGTTGGGCAGCCAGACGATCTCGGCGCCGCTCATCCTGGCGATCATCTCGGCGAGATCGCGCACGCGATGGGTCTCCGTCATCTGGTTGAAGATCTCGACGCGGGAGCCGCGGGCGGGCGGGTTCTTCAGCGCCAGTTCGATGCAGCGGACCGAATCCTGGATATGGATGAAGGCGCGTGTCTGGCCGCCGGTGCCATGAACCGTCAGCGGATAACCGATGGCCGCCTGAATGAGGAAACGGTTCAGGACCGTGCCGTAATCGCCATCATAGTCGAAACGGTTGATGAGCTGCGGGTGACGGCGCGTCTGTTCGGTGTGCGTGCCCCAGACGATGCCCTGATGCAGATCGGTGATCCTGAGGCTGTCATTCTTGGCATAGAACTGAAAGAGCAACTGATCCAGGCATTTGGTCATGTGGTAGATCGAGCCGGGATTGGATGGGTAGAGAATTTCCTGGGAGGCCGTTTCGCCGTCCATCGTTTCGATGCCGACGGGCAGATAACCTTCGGGGATGGCGGCTCCAACAGTCGAATAGCCATAGACGCCCATCGTGCCGAGATGGACCAGATGCGCATCGAGCTGCAGCTCGACCAGCGCGTTCAGGAGGTTGTGTGTGGCGCTGACGTTGTTGTTGACGGTGTAGTTCTTGTGGCGGTCGCTCTTCATCGAATAGGGCGCGGCGCGCTGTTCGGCGAAGTGGATGATCGCGTCCGGCCGGTTTTCCGCGAGCCATTTCTTCAGCAGTTCGTAGTCGCGGGCAAGGTCGATGAGATTGAAGTGGATGCGGCGGCCGGTCTCGGCGTGCCAGATACGGGTGCGCTCCTGGATGGAATCCATCGGCGTCAGCGACTGGACGCCGAGTTCGGTGTCGATCCAGCGGCGCGAGAGATTGTCGAGGATGTGGACGTCATGCCCGGCATCGGAGAGATGCAGCGAGGTTGGCCAACCGATGAATCCGTCTCCGCCCATCACTGCAATCTTCATGCCACTGGCTCCTCATGGGTTGCTTCCTAACGGGAATAATTAGGAAATATGACAATTGTTCAATGCTTGCCTGTCGAGACGCGTTGCGTCAAACAGGGCCGGAAAGTTTGGAGAAAATTATGGCGGAACACGGCTTTTCTATTTCCGGAGAACTCACCGAGGCGGGGCACCGGCTCGTGCAGCGGGTCTATTATGAAGATACGGATTTCTCCGGTCTGGTCTATCACGCACGCTATTTGCATTTCCTCGAACGCGGCCGCACGGACTATCTTCGCTGCCTTGGCGTCGAGCAGCGCGAACTCGTCAATGCCGACGAGGAAGGGCTCGTCTTCGTTGTCCATCGCATGGAGATCGACTTCAAGAGCCCGGCGCGCATGGACGATATCCTGACCGTCGTGACCCATACCGAAAAGGCCGGCGGCGCCAAGATGGTGCTCAACCAGGAGATCCGCCGCGACGAAACGCTGCTGATATCGGCAAAGGTCATCATCGCCGTCATCAACGCAAAGGGGCGGCCGCGCCGGTTGCCGGAGGCACTGGCGCGGCAGATGCTTATTCCGGAAAGCTGAAAGGGTCGGGCCGGAAAGCTGAAAGGGTCGGGATGGGCAGCCGTTTCCTGCGTCAAACTGGCGGAATCGAGGGCTTGTAAAAACTTGAATTTTGTGTGAAGGAATTGCCGCGCTGCAAGATGAGCGCTGTGTTCAGCAACCGGACAATTCTCCGGTCAAGTTAATCCAGGAACAAAATCTCCCGCGACATTCCCGCTGTCATAGTCCGGCACTAACGATCTATTAACCATAATGGTGTCTTACTCGCGGAGTCGGAGTTTGTGCGACGCACGCCTTCCTTTGACCAAATTTGACGGCAAGAAGGCGGAAGAAGAGCTTGGAAGCTTGACCAGGGCTTTGGGCGGCGGCCGCCAGACATTCTTGCGAGATCACTTTGTGCCGCCCGGTCAAGCGCCGGGCGTTTGGATTCGGGGATTTTGGATCTATGGAACAAGTAGGATTGGCAGCAGCCACGACCGACGTCAGCCTCTGGTCGCTTTTCATGCAGGCTGGTCTTGTCGTCAAGCTGGTCATGCTCGGCCTCATCGCCGCCTCGGTATGGACCTGGGCGATCGTCATCGACAAATATCTGGCTTACGGCCGTGCCCGCCGCCAGTTCGACAAGTTCGAGCAGGTCTTCTGGTCGGGCCAGTCGCTGGAAGAGCTCTACCGGACGCTTTCGGAGCGCAACAATACCGGCCTTGCGGCGATCTTCGTCGCGGCGATGCGCGAATGGAAGAAATCCTTCGAGCGCGGCGCGCGGTCGCCGATCGGCCTGCAGATGCGTATCGACCGCGCCATGGACGTAACGCTTGCCCGTGAATCCGAATATCTCTCGGCCCGCCTCGGCTCGCTTGCAACGATCGGCTCGGCCGGCCCGTTCATCGGCCTCTTCGGCACGGTCGTCGGTATCATGACCTCGTTCCAGGCAATCGCCGGTTCGAAGTCGACCAACCTTGCGGTCGTCGCACCCGGTATCGCGGAAGCGCTTCTGGCGACCGCCATCGGCCTCGTCGCCGCCATTCCGGCGGTTATCGCCTACAACAAGTTCTCCGCCGACGCCGGCAAGCTCTCGGCGCGCATGGAAGGCTTTGCGGACGAATTCTCCGCCATCCTTTCGCGCCAGATCGACGAGAAGCTGCAGCCGCGCCAGGCCGCGCAGTAACGGAGTAGACGACCATGGGTATGGCTGTAGGAGGCAATAGCGGAGGAGGCGGCGGACGCCGCCGCCGCGGTGGCCGCAGCAAGGGAGTAATCTCCGAAATCAACGTGACGCCGCTGGTCGACGTCATGCTCGTGCTGCTCATCATCTTCATGGTGGCGGCGCCGATGATGACGGTCGGCGTGCCGATCGACCTGCCGGAAACGCAGGCCAAGGCACTGAATTCCGAGACGCAGCCGATCACGATTTCGGTCAAGAACAGCGGCGAAGTCTATCTGCAGGAAACGCCGATCCCGGCCGAAGAGATTGCGGCAAAGCTCGAGGCGATCGCCACCACCGGCTATAACGAGCGCATCTTCGTGCGCGGCGATGCGACGGCGCCTTACGGCGTGATCGCCGACGTCATGGCCCGCATCCAGGGCGCGGGCTTCAAGAATATCGGCCTCGTGACGCAGCAGAAGAAGGACCAGTAACGCTCAAGATGAAGACCAGCGTCGTCACATCTGCGGTTCTGCACGGGCTGGTGCTTACCTGGGCGCTGGTGTCGCTGAGCGCCCCGGAATCCTTCAAGGTGGAGGATTTCGAGGCGATGCCGGTCGATCTCGTGCCGGTGGAATCCATCACGCAGATGCAGCAGGGCGACAAGAAGGCTCCGAAGAAGGAGACTTCTGCGCCGGTGCCGACGACTCGCCCGCCGATCGCGCAGCCGGCGGAGAATGCCGGCGACAACAATGTCGACCTGAAGACGCCGCCGGTTCCGAACGCAAAGCCGAGCAACAGCGAAGCGGCTGCCGCCAATTCGAGCGACAAGCCGCAGCCACAGATCGACCCCAAGCCGAACGACGTCAAGGAAATCAACAAGGAAGAGACCGAGGTCGAACAGCCGAAGGAAGTCGCTTCCATTCCCCAGACCAAGCCGGCGGAAATAACGCCGCCGCCGAAGCCCGAGGAAAAGCCGCCGGAAGAACAGGCCAAGCCTGAAGAGCCGCCGAAGCCGGATGCGGAAGCATTGCCCGACAAGGTGCCGACGCCGGTCGTCAAGCCGCAGGTCAAGCCGCCGGAGCCGAAGGCTGCCGAAAAGCCCCCGGAGAAGACCCCGGACCAGCCGAAAGCTGCGGAAACGCCGACGGACAAGAAGAAAGCTGACAAGAAGCAGGAAGTGGCGAAATCCGCGTCGTCGATGAAGAGCGACTTCAATGCGGACGAGATTTCGGCACTTTTGAACAAGACCGATCCCTCTGCCGGCGGTGCCAAGCGTTCGACGCAGGAAGCGTCGCTGGGCGCGAAGAAGGCCACCAACGGCGCTTCGAAACTGTCTCTCAGTGAAATGGATGCGCTGAAGAGCGCAATCGCCGGCAACTGGTCGGTCATTCCTGGCATGGAAGGCATGGCGGATGTGCGCATCAAGGTGCACATGAAGCTCGATCAGGACGGCAATATCATCGGTGAACCGGAAGTCGAAGCGACCGGTGGCGATAATGATTCTACCCGCCGGGCTCTGGCAGGCGGCGCTTATCGTGCCATCATGAAATCGGCGCCGTTCTCAAGCTTGCCGAAAGACAAATACGACGCCTGGAACGAAGTCGTCGTCAATTTCGATCCGAGCGATCTGGGAATCTAGATGCTGACGGACCTCTCGCACGGTACCAAGTCTCTTGCCGCCGCGATCCTGTTTGGCGCGCTGACAGGCTTTGCCTGCGAGGTATCGGCGCAGCCCTTCGGGACAGCGACGTCCGACGCG
The DNA here is from genome assembly GCA_900471515.1 of Hyphomicrobiales bacterium. GTDB lineage: Bacteria > Pseudomonadota > Alphaproteobacteria > Rhizobiales > Rhizobiaceae > Rhizobium. Next base: position 95,511 of record UCFC01000003.1, read on the forward strand.
TCAGCGGAATCAATCCGTCAGGCAGTATCCACTTATTTCAATGTCCCGGCAGATTCGCTGAAGAGTGGCAAGGTTCTGATCACTGTTCACCTGAAGCTTAGCAGGACTGGCGCGATCAAGGGGTCGCCGCTGGTAACGGCGTCGGGCGGCGATGAGGCTGCGCGGCAAAGTCTGTCAGCTGCAGCTCTCCGCGCGGTGCAGCGCGCGTCTCCATTCACCATGCTTCCGAAAGACAAATACGAATCCTGGAAAGAAGTCGTCCTGCGCTTCGAACCCGGCGATCCGACTCCATAGATGCTGAAAGGCTGTTTGGTATGACAAAGTGTTCCTTCTTCCGCGCCATCATGGTCGCAGCCGGCCTGATGACCGCCGCCGCCTTTGCAACGCCGGCCAACGCGCTTGTTGAGATCAACATCAACAAGGGTAACGTTCAGCCGCTGCCGATCGCAGTGACGGACTTCCTGCAGGGCAATATGGGCGCGCAGGTTTCCCAGGTCATTGCCGCCGACCTGCAGAGGTCCGGTCTGTTCGCGCCGATCAACAAGACGGCCTTCATCGAGAAGATCTCCAATCCGGACGCTTCGCCGCGCTTCGAGGACTGGAAGGTCATCAATGCCCAGGCCCTGGTCACAGGTCGCGTCACCCAGGAAGCGGATGGTCGCCTTCGCGCCGAATTCCGTCTCTGGGACACTTTTGCCGGCCAGCAGATGACCGGTCAGCAGTTCTACACGCAGCCGGAAAACTGGCGCCGCGTCGCCCACATTATCGCTGACGCGATCTACAAGCAGATCACCGGCGAAGAGGGTTATTTCGATACCCGTGTCGTCTTCGTATCCGAATCGGGCACCAAGCAGCAGCGCAAGCGGCAGCTGGCGATCATGGACCAGGACGGTTTCAACGTGCGCATGCTGACCGATGGCAGCGACCTCGTCCTGACGCCGCGCTTCTCGCCGAACCGGCAGGAAGTGACCTACATGTCCTTCGCCAACCAGCAGCCGCGCGTCTATCTGCTGCAACTCGAGACCGGGCAGCGTGAGGTCGTCGGCAACTTCCCGGGCATGACCTTCTCGCCGCGCTTTTCTCCCGATGGTCAGAAGGTCATCATGAGCCTGCAGCAGGAAGGCAACTCGAACATCTACACGATGGACCTGCGCTCGCGCACGACAACCCGCCTGACGTCGACGGCTGCGATCGACACGTCGCCCTCCTATTCGCCCGACGGCAATCGCATCGCCTTCGAAAGCGACCGCGGCGGACAGTCGCAGATCTATGTCATGAATGCCGACGGCTCGGGCCAGACCCGTATTTCCTTCGGTGACGGCCGCTATTCCACGCCGGTCTGGTCGCCGCGCGGCGATCTGATCGCCTTCACGAAGCAGTCGGGCGGCAAGTTCTCGATCGGCGTGATGAAGCCGGACGGTTCGGGCGAGCGCATTCTGACGACCGGTTTCCATAACGAAGGCCCGACCTGGGCGCCGAATGGCCGCGTCATCATGTTCTTCCGTCAGGCCGCAGGGGCGGGCGGTCCGCAGCTCTATTCGATCGACCTGACTGGTTACAACGAACAGCTCATCAAGACCCCGACCTTTGCATCCGACCCGGCCTGGTCGCCGCTTCTGGAGTAGTGGAGGGCTGAAAAATCGCCTTCATGTCGCCGCAAAGTCCTGAAAATGGGCAATGCAGGGACAAATCAGCAAATCGTTAACCATAATCTTTGATGGCCGGTTAACCGAGTGCGGTTACTGTCCGGCAACCCTGATTGAAGTCGCAAGGAGACCCGGCCATGAGCCGAATTCACACCCCGGCAATGAGCCGTCTGCAGAATTTCGCCCGCAACCCCGTCATGATCGCACTTGTCGCCGGTCTCGCTCTTGCGAGCTGCGCCAACAAGAAGAACGTGCCGAACAGCGCTGGCGATCTCGGCCTCGGTGCCGGCGCGGCAACGCCTGGCTCCGCCCAGGACTTCACGGTCAATGTCGGCGACCGTATCTTCTTCGACACCGATTCCACGACGATCCGCGCAGACGCTGCCCAGACGCTCGACCGTCAGGCCCAGTGGCTTGCCCGCTATCCGAATTACGCAATCACGGTCGAAGGCCATGCCGACGAACGCGGTACGCGCGAATACAACCTCGCTCTCGGCGCCCGTCGTGCGGCCGCTGCCAAGGATTATCTCGCTTCGCGCGGCGTTCCGGCCCAGCGTATGAAGACGATCTCCTACGGCAAGGAACGTCCGGTTGCCGTCTGCGACGATATTTCCTGCTGGTCGCAAAACCGCCGCGCCGTCACCGTCCTCGGTGGCGCAGGCATGTAATTTCCGGCAAAACCGGGATTTTGAGGAGGCGGCCCCTTGCAGGCCGCCTTTCTTTTTGACCACACTTTGGCCAGACTCCGTTGCTTTTTGACAGCAATTGGAAAAATCTCCTGTTCGTGCCATCGGGGCGCGAAGAATCACTGGGACAGGACGATACAAATGAAGAAACTAGTCGTGGCAGGCATGCTGTGCCTTGCGGCCGTGACCGGGAGCGAGCGAGCGGCTTATTCCGCTTCGTTCTTCGGCTTGCATATCGGCGGCCAATCCGCGCAACAGGGCCAGCCGACAGCGCCAATTGTCAAGGTGCAGAGCGGCGATGCGGAAATCCGCATCCAGCAGATGGAAGACCAGATGCGGCAGCTGAACGGCCGTATCGAGGAAATGAGCTATCAGCTCCTCCAGATGCAGGAGACGATCCGCAAGCAGCAGGAAGACAACGAATTCCGCTTCCAGCAGCTCGAAAAGACGGGCGGCGCAAGCGGTGGCGGCGGAGCCAAGACGCCGGTGAAGAAGAGCGAGGCCGATGTCGCGCCGCCGGCATCCGGCGGTGGTGACGATATCGCCAAGGTCATCCAAGCCCCGCAGGGAGCCGAAACGGCTCCCTCCACCGATGTGCCGGCCAATGACGGCCTCGGCCAGCCGCCGCGCGAACTCGGCTCTATCCAGTTCGACCAGAACGGCAACCCTGTCGGCAATTCCATGAACGAAAACGCGACGGTCGGTTCCGCACCGCTGCCGGATGCGGCCGGACCACAGCAGACGGCCTCGCTCGGCAGCGAGGGCGACCAGTACAGGGCGGCCTACGGTCACGTGCTTTCCGGCGACTATGGTACGGCCGAGCAGGAATTCACCCAGTACATTTCCCGTTATCCGAACAGCGCACGCGCCGCGGATGCCAATTTCTGGCTCGGTGAAGCGCTTTATTCGCAGGGCAAGTTCAACGAAGCGGCGAAGACCTTCCTGAACGCCCACCAGAAATACGGCACGTCCGAAAAGGCGCCCGAGATGCTGTTGAAGCTTGGCATGTCGCTTGCCGCGCTCGACAATACCGACACGGCCTGCGCCACGCTTCGCGAAGTCACCAAGCGCTATCCGAAGGCCTCCCGTGCCGTTATAAACAAGGTCGCGAGCGAACAGAAACGTCTCGCCTGCTAAGGTCTTCCGGTTTGCTTCCGGAAGACCCCATTTCTCCCGAGGCGGCGATCAGCCGTTTCCTCGCTTCGCTTAAGACGCCCGCGCGCATTCTCGTCGCGATTTCCGGCGGGAGCGATTCCAGTGGCCTGCTGCTTTTGCTGCGAGACGCGCTGAAGGCCAACCCTGATATTCCCATTTCCCTTTGCGCCGCGACTGTCGATCACGCGCTGCGCAGCGAATCCGCGAATGAGGCCGGCCGGGTCGCCGCTCTCTGCGCGTCGTCGGGCATTGTGCACCGGACGATGGTCTGGCGGGGCGAAAAACCGAAAACCGGCATCATGGCCGCAGCACGCGAGGCGCGTTACGGCCTTCTTGCCGAGGCGGCGCAAGTGCTCGATGCGCGCCTCATCGTGACCGGGCATACGCTGGACGACCAGCACGAAACGCTGCAGATGCGTGGAATGCGCGCGGAGCAGATTTCGACCGGCATTGCGGACGGCGTGCTGTTCGACCAGCGTTTCTGGATCCTGCGGCCGCTACTTTTCTCCACGCGGGCCGATATCCGCCGCTATCTGACCGCGCGCGACGTGGCCTGGATCGACGATCCCAGCAACGAGGATGTGAAATACGAGCGCGTGCGGATGCGCCGGCAGCTTGCCGCCGAGGGGAGCGCCGGGACCGATGTCCGCGCTGCCTGGAGGGAGCGGCTGGCCCTTTCTTCCGATGGGGCCGCGTGGCTGGATCGCCATTTCCGGCTCCATGGCGGTTTGCTGGGGCAGGTGATGCCTGAAGGTTTGAGGCAGGATCGCGGAGTTCTTGACTATGCGCTCGGTCGTCTGACGGCCGTTTTCGGCGGCCAGCTGTTTGTACCGGGACGGATGCAGATGGAGCAACTTCTGGCATTCGCCACCGCTGGCAAGCCCGGGCGCACGACTGTCGGCCGCGTCGTATTCGATCTGCGGCATGACGGGCTTTACCTGGCACGCGAGAGCCGGGGCATCCTGCCTCTGGTGCTGCGGCCGGGAGAGCTCGGGGTCTGGGATGGGAGATTTGCTGCGAGAAACAGGTCAGGGGCAACCATAGAAATCGTGGCGCGCGCCGGCGCGACGAATGACGCAACAGGACGGAAGGGGTCTTCCGCCCCCGAGGACCAGGATTTGCCGGATCCCGGTCACGGGCGGGGCGATGACCGGGACTGGAGCCGGGATCTGCCCCGGGCGATATGGAAACGGGCAGCCGCCTCTGCGCCGGTCATTTCTGCCCGGGAGGGGCCTTTATTGCCGGAAACGGCGCGGTCGGTCGATTTGGCGCCCCATTTTGCCCCCTTCGACCGCTTTTTGACACGATTTGATTTCACCTTTGCCGACAGGCTTTCGGCAGTTTTCTCAAGGGCGCCCTATGCGGAGCCGCCTTTAAGAAGTATTGACGGAAAAACGATCTGACAGAGTGGATTGCCTTGGCAATGGCCTGGCGCAACCCTATGTTAGAGACCAAATATGACGGCCGCCATGAGGCGACCGTCCAGTGCTGGGGAGTTCGATGAACCCTAACTTACGTAATTTCGCCTTGTGGGCGATCATAGCGCTTCTGCTGATCGCCCTCTTCAGTATGTTCCAGACGGCTCCGGCGCAGACGGGTTCGCGTGAAATCCCTTATTCGCAGTTCCTGCGTGAGGTCGACGCGGGCCGGGTGAAGGATGTCGTGGTCACCGGCAACAGGCTGACCGGAACCTATCTGGAGAACAACAATACGTTCCAGACCTATTCGCCGGTGATCGACGACAGTCTGCTCGATCGCCTGCAGTCCAAGAATGTTGCCGTCACTGCGCGTCCGGAAACCGATGGTTCTTCCGGCTTCCTCAGCTATCTCGGAACGCTGCTGCCGATGCTGCTGATCCTTGGCGTCTGGCTGTTCTTCATGCGCCAGATGCAGGGCGGTTCGCGCGGAGCGATGGGTTTTGGCAAATCCAAGGCCAAGCTTCTGACCGAGGCGCATGGCCGCGTCACCTTTGACGACGTTGCCGGTGTGGACGAGGCCAAGCAGGATCTCGAAGAAATCGTCGAGTTCCTGCGCGACCCGCAGAAGTTCCAGCGCCTCGGCGGCAAGATCCCGCGCGGCGTGCTGCTCGTCGGCCCTCCCGGTACCGGCAAGACGCTCCTTGCCCGCTCGGTTGCCGGCGAAGCGAACGTGCCGTTCTTCACCATTTCCGGTTCGGACTTCGTTGAAATGTTCGTCGGCGTCGGTGCAAGCCGCGTGCGCGACATGTTCGAGCAGGCCAAGAAGAATGCGCCCTGCATCATCTTCATCGACGAAATCGACGCCGTCGGCCGCCATCGCGGCGCCGGTCTCGGCGGCGGCAACGACGAACGCGAACAGACGCTGAACCAGCTGCTGGTCGAGATGGACGGTTTCGAAGCCAACGAGGGCATCATCCTGATCGCTGCGACCAACCGTCCCGACGTTCTCGATCCGGCGCTGTTGCGTCCGGGCCGTTTCGACCGGCAGGTCGTGGTTCCCAACCCCGATATCGTCGGCCGCGAGCGCATCCTCAAAGTTCATGCCCGCAACGTTCCGCTGGCGCCGAATGTCGATCTCAAGGTTCTGGCTCGCGGCACGCCCGGTTTCTCCGGTGCCGATCTGATGAACCTCGTCAACGAAGCTGCCCTCATGGCCGCCCGCCGCAACAAGCGCGTCGTCACCATGCAGGAATTCGAAGACGCCAAGGACAAGATCATGATGGGTGCGGAGCGCCGCTCTTCGGCCATGACCGAGGCGGAGAAGAAGCTCACGGCCTATCACGAGGCCGGTCACGCCATCACCGCGCTGAACGTCGCCGTCGCCGATCCGCTGCATAAGGCAACGATCATTCCGCGCGGCCGCGCACTCGGCATGGTCATGCAGCTCCCCGAGGGCGACCGTTACTCGATGAGCTACAAGTGGATGATCTCGCGCCTGTGCATCATGATGGGCGGCCGCGTTGCCGAAGAACTGACCTTCGGCAAGGAGAACATCACGTCGGGTGCTTCGTCCGATATCGAGCAGGCGACCAAGCTTGCCCGTGCGATGGTCACTCAATGGGGCTTCTCCGACGAGCTCGGGCAAGTTGCCTATGGCGAAAACCAGCAGGAAGTCTTCCTCGGTCATTCGGTTTCGCAGTCGAAGAACGTTTCGGAAGCCACGGCGCAGAAGATCGACAACGAGGTGCGCCGCCTGATCGACCAGGCCTATCAGCAGGCCAGGGACATCCTGACGGAAAAGCACGACGAGTTCGTCGCCCTTGCCGAGGGGCTGCTCGAATACGAAACGCTGACCGGCGAAGAGATCAAGGCGCTGATCCGTGGCGAAAAGCCTGCGCGCGACCTTGGCGATGATTCGCCTCCGAGCCGTGGCTCGGCCGTGCCGAAGGCCGGTGTGCGCCCTGCTTCCAAGGGTGACGAGCCCGAGGGCGGACTGGAACCGCAGCCCCACTGAAATAAAAGGGATTTCTCCTAAAGGGCCGGATTTCCACAGGGAATCCGGCCCTTTTAATATTAGTAACAGGATATAATCGGTTTTCTTGGTAATTTACGTGCCGGTTGCGCGGTTTTGTGGCATTCCGCTGACTGAAGACAGGTCTGAATCAAGGTTTCAGGCGCAGCACCAATCTTGACGACGGATTCCTGGTTGAGAAATGCGTAAGCTTCTACGACGCGCGGAAAGCGCAGGAGTGCATATGAAAAGACGTTATTTTGGGACGGACGGCATCCGTGGCGAGGCCAACATCTTCCCCATGACGCCGGACCTTGCCATGCGGGTCGGCATCGCTGCAGGCACGATTTTTCGCAACGGCGCCCATCGCCATCGCGTGGTGATCGGCAAGGATACGCGCCTTTCGGGATACATGCTGGAGAATGCCCTCGTGGCAGGTTTTACCGCGGCCGGGTTGGACGTGTTCCTGCTCGGGCCTATTCCGACGCCGGCCGTTGCCATGCTGACCCGCTCGCTCAGATGCGATATCGGCGTGATGATTTCGGCCTCGCACAATCCGTTCCAGGACAACGGTATCAAGCTTTTCGGCCCCGATGGTTACAAGCTCTCCGACGATATCGAGGCGCAGATCGAAGACCTGCTCGAGAAGGACCTGTCGGGACAGCTTGCCAAGGCTGAGGAAATCGGACGCGCCAAGCGCGTCGACGGCGATATCTACCGTTATCTCGAGCACGTCAAACGCACCTTGCCGCGTGACGTGACCTTGCAGGGCCTGCGCGTCGCAGTCGATTGCGCCAACGGTGCAGCCTACAAGGTGGCACCCGCCGTGCTCTGGGAGCTCGGCGCCGACGTGGTGACGATCGGCAACGATCCGAACGGCACGAACATCAATCTGAATTGCGGCTCCACCAGCCCCGTCGCCCTGCAGAAGAAGGTCGATGAGGTGCGCGCCGATATCGGCATTGCGCTCGATGGCGATGCAGACCGCGTCATCATCGTCGATGAGAACGGTTCGATCGTCGATGGTGATCAGCTGATGGCCGTCATCGCCGAGAGCTGGGCCGAGAGCCAGCAGCTGCGCGGCAACGGCATCGTCGCGACCGTCATGTCCAACCTCGGCCTTGAGCGTTTCCTCGAGGACAAGGGCCTCGGCCTTGCGCGAACGAAGGTCGGCGACCGCTATGTCGTCGAACACATGCGCCAGCACAATTACAATGTCGGTGGCGAGCAGTCCGGCCATATCGTGCTTTCGGACTATGGCACGACCGGCGACGGTCTGGTGGCGGCGCTGCAGATCCTTGCCGCCGTCAAGCGCACGGGCAAGACGGTCAGCGAAGTCTGCCGCCGCTTCGAGCCGGTGCCGCAGCTTCTGCGCAATGTCCGCATCACAGGCGGCAAGCCGCTTGAAGACCTGCAGGTGGTCAAGGCGATTGCCGATGCGGAAGCCGAGCTTTCCAAGAACGGCCGCCTCGTTATCCGCCCGTCCGGTACCGAGCCCCTGATCCGCGTCATGGCGGAGGGCGACGACCGTGCTCAGATCGAGCGTATCGTCAACGATCTGATCGGCACGATTTCGAGTGTCCGCAGCGCAGCCTGAAAGCGCCGCAAAGGAGCTTGAAAAAGCCGGCCCTCGCGCCGGCTTTTTCATTGGTGGCTCTATCGGTGTTGGGCGAGCCAGACCGTGTGGTTGCCGCAGGTCGGGTCTTCGGCTTTGTGAGCGACAACTGCAAAACCGTGATCCTGCAGCAGGGCACGGTATTCGTCCGCGCCGAGGCTGCTGTGATAAAGCGGCTCGCCGACGAAGACGCCCATGGCTTCACCATGGGCCGGACCGCTGGTGAACATCAGCGCCGTTCCCGGCTTCGAATGGGCACGGAACAACGGGAACATGCGCCGCTGATCTTCCGCTGTCAGATGGAAGAAGCTGTCCCAGGCAATCAGCCCATCGAAACTTCTGCCAGACGAGAGGCGGCGCATGTCTGCGACCTGCCAGCTGGCATTCGGGAAACGCGTTCGGCACATATCGATCAGGCTGGGTGAGGAATCGATGCCGGTCAGCGCATAGCCGCTTTCGATGAAATGGCGCGCGAGGGGCTCGCCGGACCCGCAGCCGATATCGAGAATCGCGCCGCCTTGCGGGATCAGTGTGGTGAAGCGATCCAGCCAGCTGCGCTCAAAAAGCGTCTTGCCGCGGCTCGCATCCCAGATTTTGGCATGTCGCTCGTAGAGCTCGGCAATGTTATCGGCGGCTTGGCTGCTGCTGTTCTGCATATGCTGATCCGACATTGAAAATATTGGCCTTCTTAAGCGGTCCGCGGCTCAAAGACCATGCGCGTGATGCCGTTTGCCTCTCTTTCCGCTCTCTTTGTCTGCTGTCGTGAAATTAGCGTCCCTTTTATTTGTCCGGTTGCCGATCTTGGAAGTCAAAACGGGAGGGGCGCGCGCATTTACTTTTCTGAAACATGTTCTGCCGCGAATATGCGAATTACTTCTTATGGTTAAGCAGCTTTTAACGTTTCCGATTCATTATCCATAAAAAGCGTATCCGTTTTGGCGGCCACTGCGCGCCGACGCAACCGACTGGGGTGAATCCATGAAACGAACTTTGTCCGGTATTTTCGCCGCGCTGCTGGTCGCGTCGAATGCATATTCTGCCGATCTTGCTCCGGTCGAGCCCGTGCCGGAACAGCCGCCGGAAGTCGCCGTCAGCGAAGCCACCGGCTGGTATCTGCGCGGCGATGTCGGCTATGCCTTTACCGACCTGCGCGGCGCGAAGTTCTTCCAGGGCAGCAATGCTCTCGAAGCCGATTTCGACAGTGCGGATCTGGACGATACCTGGACCCTCGGCGGCGGTGTCGGCTATCAGATCAACAGCTATCTGCGCACCGATTTGACCTTCGACTATCTCGCCAAGTCTGACTTCCACGGTTCGACAACGGGCGGCGGCGCTGCCTTCGGTGCCTGCGTTGTCGCATGTACTTCGCGCGACGTATCTTCGATGACGGCCTACACGCTTCTCGCCAACGCCTACGTCGATCTCGGCACCTATGCCTACTTCACGCCTTACGTCGGCGCCGGTATCGGTGGTTCCTACGTCAAGTGGAAGGACCTCCGCAACGTCGCCTGCGCCGATGACGGCAGCGGTTGCGATGACGAGGTCGTCCATGGCGGTCGCGGCGGCTGGCGCTTCAGCTACGCCCTCATGGCCGGCGCTTCGATCGACGTGACCTGCAACGTCAAGGCCGACGTCGGCTACCGTTACCTGCATATCGATGGCGGGAACATGTTCGGCTACAACGAAAACGGCGGTCCGGGCCGCGACCGTGGCGTCAATGTCCACGAAGCTCGCGTCGGCGCCCGCTACCTGTTCGGCGGATGCGCACAGCCGGTCGCCTACGAGCCGCCGGAAATTCCGCTGCAGCAGCCGGTCTATAAGTAAGCCCATAGTTTCAAGGATAATCGAAAGCCGTCCGTAGAGGGCGGCTTTTTGTTTTGGCGGGTGATTCTTGAGGCCACTGCCAGGATGCCCCCGCGCCGAAGAGGCGGGCGCGGATCTGCGCTGGTCCATGAAACCAGCGGGGCCTGACTGAAAACGTGATCGCCGCTGCGGCAAAATAGCTTCCAGAAACGACATCACCCGCTTGACTATGACGGGCTTCGCCCATAAACACGGCGGCGGGACACTCCTCCCCAACGAGGAGCCATCTATCTGGAAGGGTAGCAATATGGCAAATACCGCAAAGCCGGACGTGCGTCCGCAAAACACCCATTTTTCTTCTGGCCCCTGCGCGAAACGTCCTGGTTGGACGCTCGAGGCTCTTTCCGATGCGGCCCTTGGCCGTTCGCACCGTGCGAAAGTCGGCAAGGCCAAGCTGAAGCAGGCGATCGATCTTACCCGCGAAATCCTGGAAGTGCCTGCGGATTACCGCATCGGCATCGTGCCGGCTTCCGATACCGGCGCTGTCGAGATGGCGCTCTGGTCGCTGCTCGGCGAGCGTGGCGTCGATATGGTCGCCTGGGAAAGCTTCGGTGCAGGCTGGGTCACTGACGTTGTCAAGCAGCTGAAGCTCAAGGACGTTCGCAAGATCGAAGCCGGCTACGGCGAGCTTCCGGACCTTTCCACCGTCGATTTCGACCGTGACGTGGTCTTCACCTGGAACGGCACGACCTCGGGCGTGCGCGTTCCCAACGCCGATTTCATCCCTGCCGACCGCAAGGGCCTGACGATCTGCGATGCAACCTCTGCCGCCTTCGCGCAGAACCTCGATTTCGCCAAGCTCGATGTCGTCACCTTCTCCTGGCAGAAGGTTCTGGGCGGCGAAGGTGCGCATGGCATCCTCATCCTGTCGCCGCGTGCCGTCGAGCGGCTGGTTTCCTACCAGCCGGCCTGGCCGCTGCCGAAGATCTTCCGCCTGACGTCGGGCGGAAAGCTGATCGAGGGCATCTTCCAGGGCGAGACGATCAACACGCCGTCGATGCTTTGCGTCGAGGACTATATCGATGCGCTTCTCTGGGCCAAGCAGCTCGGCGGGCTCAAGGCGCTGATCGGTCGCGCCGATGCCAATGCCAAGGTGATTGCCGATTTCGTCGCTGCAAACGACTGGATCGCCAACCTCGCCGTCAAGCCGGAGATCGAATCCAACACGTCGATCTGCCTGAAGATCGTCGACAAGGACGTTGCAGCTCTCGATGCCGATGGCCAGGCGAATTTTGCCAAGGGCCTCGTCGCTCTCCTCGAAAAGGAAGGCGTTGCCTTTGATATCGGCGCTTATCGCGACGCGCCGTCCGGCCTGCGCATCTGGGCAGGTGCGACGATCGAGACCGCCGACATGCAGAAGCTGATGCCCTGGCTGTCCTGGGCCTTCGCAACGCAGAAGGCTGCGCTTTCCCAGGCTGCTGCCTGATGTGATCGTATCCGGCTCCGCCTGATGGCGGAGCCTCGCATTCCCGATTCAAGTTTATCGCTGAACTCTTTGAAGGAGGCCCGCATGGCACCTCGCGTTCTCGTATCCGACGAACTGTCGGAAACCGCCGTCCAGATCTTCCGCGATCGCGGCGTCGAAGTCGATTTCCAGCCGCAGCTCGGCAAGGACAAGGACAAGCTGTTCGAAGTCATCGGCAATTATGACGGCCTTGCCATCCGTTCTGCCACCAAGGTGACGGAAAAGATCATCGAAGCCGCCAAGAACCTCAAGGTCGTCGGCCGCGCCGGTATCGGCGTCGACAATGTCGATATCCCGGCCGCCTCGCGTCGCGGTATCATCGTCATGAACACGCCCTTCGGCAACTCGATCACGACAGCCGAACATGCGATCGCCCTGATGTTTGCCGTTGCCCGCCAGCTTCCGGCCGCCGATCTCTCCACGCAGGCCGGCAAGTGGGAAAAGTCGAAATTCATGGGTGTCGAAATCACCGGCAAGACGCTGGGCGTCATCGGCGCCGGCAATATCGGCTCCATCGTGTGCGCCCGCGCCATCGGCCTGAAGATGCATGTCGTTGCCTATGACCCGTTCCTTTCCAAGGAGCGCGCCGAGGAGATGGGCGTCACCAAGGTCGAGCTCGACGAGCTGCTCGCCCTGGCCGATTTCATCACGCTCCATGTGCCGATGACGGACAAGACGCGCGGTATCCTGAACAGGGAAGCGCTTGCCAAGACCAAGCCCGGCGTTCGCATCATCAATTGCGCCCGCGGCGGTCTCGTCGATGAGGCAGCCCTTGCCGATGCCATCAAGTCCGGCCATGTCGCCGGTGCGGCTTTCGACGTGTTTGAAGTCGAGCCTGCCAAGGAAAGCCCGCTCTTCGGCCTGCCGAACGTCGTCTGCACTCCACATCTGGGCGCATCGACCACGGAAGCGCAGGAGAACGTCGCCCTGCAGGTTGCCGAGCAGATGGCCGATTACCTCGTCAAGGGCGCGGTTTCGAACGCCATCAACATGCCGTCGATCACGGCGGAGGAAGCGCCGATCCTGAAGCCGTTCATCAAGCTCGCCGATGTTCTCGGCGCTTTCGTCGGCCAGGTCACGGAAGAGCCGATCAAGGAAATCGAAATCCTTTATGACGGCGTTACCGCCAGCATGAATACGAGGGCGCTGACCTCGGCGGTTCTTGCCGGCCTGATCCGCTCGCAGGTGGCCGACGTCAACATGGTTTCGGCACCGATCATGATCAAGGAAAAGGGCATCATCCTCTCCGAGGTCAAACGCGACAAGTCGGGTGTCTTCGACGGTTATATCAAGCTGACGGTGACGACGGAATCCATGACGCGCTCGGTCGCCGGAACGGTCTTCTCCGACGGCAAGCCGCGTTTCATCCAGATCAAGGGCATCAACCTCGACGCCGATGTCGGCAGCCATATGATCTATATCGCCAATACCGACGTCCCCGGCATGGTCGGCTTTATCGGCACGACGCTTGGCGCGGCCGGCGTCAACATCGCCAACTTCCAGCTCGGCCGTGACAAGCAGGGCGGCGACGCCATCGCTCTGCTCTATGTGGACGCAGCCGTGGATGATGTCGTTCTGGGCAAGCTGACGGCTCATCCGGCGATTCGGCAGGCCAAGCCGCTGACCTTCAACGTCGATTGAGTTTTCCTCCCAAGGAAAGACATGAAAAACCGGCCCGGTCTCCGTGCCGGTTTTTTATTTGGTCCAGCTGCACCGTCCGTGGCCCGTGATCAGTGGCGGGTCATATCCGTGTCGTGATGCAGGAAACTGTCTCTGCTTGCGTCGAAGACCCTGAAGAATTCGTCCCAGGAAATGTTCTCGACAGAGGTTTCCTGCCTGCCGAACTCGACTCCGACCAGGCCGCTTTTCATTCGGGCGGGATGGCCGCCGCGTGCTTCGATCCATTTCCGGATCTTGTCGTGGTTTGTCATTGCGGAGGTGCCCATCGTTGCCTCCCTGCAGATGGGTTGTATTTTCAGCTGGAAATAACTCTTTGGAAATGAATTGGTTCCACCTGACAATCAGCTATGTGTTCGAACCTTGGGGTGGCGGTCGGCAGAACTTTCAACTGTATCGCGAATTGGCTGAGTTTTGAAACGTCCGCTGCTTATTTTACAGGCGGCCGCCCAAAGTTTGGGCCTCTTATGATTGTGATTTTATTTAGCTTTCTCGGCTATACCACTTTCCATATTGGTTTCAGTTCCGCGTGAATTTCTCAATGGCCTCGTTTCAGACGATATCCGGGCAGCCCGAAGCCCTTGTCGACGATTTCCGTTCGCTGTTTGCGACGCATCCTTCCCCGATGTGGGTCTACGATCCCGATACGCTACGCTTCCTGATCGTCAACGACGCGGCGCTCACGCTCTACGGCTACAGCCCGCAGGACTATCAGCGCATGACCGTGCTCGATATCCGCCCGGCTGCCGAGCGGGAGCGGATGCTCAGCGCCGTTCATGATCGTTCCGACATGGAGAAGGCCGAGCGCTGGACGCATCTGAAGGCCAATGGCGAGACCATCGAAGTTCTGACATACGGACGGGAAGTGCGTTTCGAAGGAAGGAATGCCATCCTGGCGATCGTGCAGGACCGGACCGAGGTGAATGCCGCACAGCGCCAGATCACCGATACGCGTTCCCTGCTCGACAGCATCGTCGATAACCTGCCGGTCGGCGTCTTCGTGAAAGATATGGGCGAGGATGGCCGCTATATTCTGCTGAACGAGGCCTGTGGCGAGATCATGGGCTTTGATGCCGGCGACGTGGTTGGACGGACGGACCGGGACTTCTTCCCGCTCGAACAGACCGCGATCTTCCGTAAACAGGATCACGAGGCATTCGCCACCGGGGCGACGATCAGCTTCGAGGAAACGATGGAGCGGGCTGACGGCGGCAAGCGGATCCTGCGCACTGTCAAGCGTGCCCTGCCAGCGCCCGAGGGCAAGGAGCCGCGCTATCTGCTGGGCATCTCCCACGACGTGACGGAAGAGCGCGCGGTGGAGGCAAAACTTGCGCATCTTGCCATGCACGACTCGCTCACGCGCCTGCCGAACCGCGCCGCCTTTTCCAAGCATATCCGCAAGCAGGCCATCACTGCTTCCGTCGAAAAGCCGGTAGCGCTGCTCTATATCGACGTCGATCATTTCAAGACAATCAACGACAGCAAGGGCCATGCCGCCGGCGATGCGCTTCTCTGCCAGGTGGCGGAGCGTTTGCTGGCTCTTGCCGACGAGGGCGATCTCGTGGCGCGTCTCGGCGGCGATGAATTCGCCGTCGTGCTGCAGCTCGTCGAACCCGACCGGGCCGAGCGTTTTGCCGATCTGCTGCTCAAATCGCTTGCCAGGGCCTTTGATCTCGATGGCACGCGAGAGCATGTCACCTGCAGTATCGGCATTGCGCTGGCACCTGTCGATGCCGGCGAAGCGGAGGTGCTGATGCGCCATGCCGACCTTGCGCTCTATGCCGCCAAGGAAAGCGGGCGCTCGACCTACCGGTTCTACGAGCCGGCGATGCGGCTCGAGGCCGAACGCCGACACCATCTGACCGGCGAATTGCGCGATGCGCTCGAACATGGCCAGTTCGAGCTTTACTACCAGCCGATCATCCAGCTCGATGATGATGGCATCGGCGGTTTCGAGGCGCTGATCCGCTGGCGGCATCCGCTGCGCGGTCTTGTGCCGCCGATGGAATTCATTCCGCTGGCGGAAGAAACGGGGCTGATCGTTCCGATCGGCGACTGGGTGTTGCGGGAGGCCTGCCGTGCGGCCGCTTCCTGGCCGGGCCATGTGAAGATCGCGGTCAATCTTTCCGTCAGCCAGTTCCGCCATGCGAGCCTGCTTTCCAGCGTTGTCTCGGCACTCGACGAGGCGGGTCTGCGCCCCGAGCGGCTGGAAATCGAAATCACCGAATCCGTCTTTTTGACCGATGTCGCGCAGAGCCTGCCGCTGCTGCGGGCGCTGAAGGAACTCGGGGTGCGCATTGCCATCGACGATTTTGGCACGGGCTATTCCTCGCTCAGCTATCTGCGTGCCTTCGCTTTCGACAAGATCAAGCTCGACCGCAGCTTCGTGTCCGGCATCGAGACGGACCCCGGCAACCTTGCCATCGTGCGGGCCGTGGCCGGCATCGGCTCCGGTTTCAACGCGGTGACGCTCGCCGAGGGCATCGAGACCGAAGAGCAGCTGCAGAAGCTGCGGGCGGAAGGCTTTGGCGAAGTGCAGGGATTTCTGCTCGGCAAGCCCATGCCGCAGCATGAGGCGGAAGCATTGATCTACGGTCGCCAGCAGAAGAAGGCGTCAGCCTGAAATCATCGCATCGAAAGCATCGGCTGCCTTGCTGCGATAGCGCTCCTCATGGCGCAGCAGGAAGAAGGGCCGGGGCAGGGGCGGCATATTCACCTCGGCCAAAAGACCGGTTTCCAGCTTCATGGCAATGACGCTGCGCGACATCAGCGTTGCGCCGATTCCGGCTTCGACGACGCCGACGAGCGGCTCGTTCTCCGGCAGCACCATCGCCACGTCGAGCGCTTCGATATCAAGGCCGGCCTTGTGCAGAAGGCTTTCGAAGGCAAGGCGGGTGCCGGAGCCCCGTTCGCGCAGAACCCATTGCGTCTGGGGGAAATCAGCCGGACCGCGCGCCTTGCCGTCCGCCCAGGGGTGGCTGGGGGCAACGACGACGATCATCTCGTCCATTGCCACCTGCCTTGCCGAAACGCCGCGCCGGTCATTCGGCCACTCGATGAGGCCCACCTCCACCTCGCCGTTGGCAACGGCGTTCGACACTTCGGCCGTATTGCCGATGCGAACGGCGAGTTCGATCCCCGGATAGTTCCGCCGGAACGCTGCGAGCCGCGACGAGAGCCAATAACCGCCGATCGTCTGGCTTGCCATCAGCGAGAGTTCGCCATGCATGAGGCCGGAGAGATCCATCAGCGCAGCCTCAGCCGCCTTTGCGCTGGCAAGTACGGCCTGGGCTTCCTTCAGAAACAGCTGGCCGGTCCGGTTGAGCAGGATCGAGCGGCCGACGCGGTCGAAGAGGGTAACGCCGTGGCGGGTCTCCAACGCGGTAATTGCCGCGCTGACGGCTGATTGGGTCATGTTCAGGTGGTCGGACGCCTTGGTAATGTGCTGTCGCGCCGCCACCTCAGCGAATATTCTCAGCTGTTCCAGTGTCATGCCGGCCTCCAGAAATCATTCGATTTTGTCGAACAAAATTACAAATATAAATCGTTGGAATCGATTATTTAGCAGAGATAGGAAAACGGTCAACGAAAGGAATTCGTCATGACCGCTCTCCAATTTTCTCCCTCCGTGCCGACCGTTCGCCCGCGGGCGCGGGCTCTGCGCCATTTCACGCCGAACTGGTTTGCAACGACGATGGGAACCGGCATCCTTGCCGTCTGCCTCGGGCAGTTTCCCGCTTGGCCGGCGCTGCACGCGGCAGGCGAGGCGCTGTGGCTTGCGAATATCGGCTTGTTTGCGGTGCTGACCTGCCTGTATGCCGCAAAGTGGGTGCTGCATCCCGGCGTTGCGCTCAGGGCTTTTGACCATCCCGTCGTCTCGATGTTCTTCGGGTGCATTCCCATGGGGCTTGCCACCATCGTCAACGGCCTGCTGATCTTCGGCCCGGATTTGTTCGGCAGTGCAGCTGTTCCTGCCGCCGCGCAATTGTGGTGGCTGGATTCGGCGCTGGCGGTCGTGGCGGGGCTTGCCGTTCCGCTGGTCATGTTCACGCGACAGCAGCATGCCATCGAGCATATGAGCGCCGTGTGGCTTCTGCCGGTCGTGGCCTCCGAGGTCGCCGCTGCCAGCGGCGCGCTGCTGCTGCCGCATCTTGCCGGGGGCGCGCAGCTTCCTGTGCTCTTTGCGAGCTTCGTGCTCTGGTCCTGTTCGGTGCCGCTGGCGCTCGGTATTCTCGTCATCCTCTTCCTGCGCATGGCCTTGCACAAACTGCCGCCGGCCAGCATGGCAGCGACGAGCTTCCTGGCGCTCGGTCCCATCGGCACTGGGGCACTGGGTCTTGTCCTGTTTTCCGTCAATGGCCGGCAGGCTCTTGCAGCCGGTGGCCTCGATGCGCTGGCCCCGGCAATTTCCGGTGCGGCTCTGCTGGGCGCGGTCCTGTTGTGGGGTTACGGTCTCTGGTGGCTTGGCCTGGCGGTCGCTATCACCGTCAACCAGCTGCGGCAGGGGCTGCCCTTCAATCTCGGCTGGTGGGGTTATACTTTCCCGATCGGCGTCTATGCCGTTGTGACGCTGCGGCTTGCCGGTATCTTCCCGCTGCCGGCGCTCACGCTATTCGGGGAGGCTCTGGTCGCCGTGCTCGCCGCAATCTGGATCGTCGTTGCCATCCGCACGAGTTGCGGCGCCTATAACGGATCGCTCTTCGTCGATCCCAGCCTGGAGAACTGAAGGGCCGGCCTGCACACTGGCTTCAATCATTCGTTATTTTGATAATGCCGGTCGGCATTGCATACTTCCGGCGGGCTGGAAAAGGAGGATGCACATGAAACGCTACACGCTTTCGATGATCGGGCTGGCGATCGTGACTGCCATCATCGCCAATCCGGGCATCGCGCTTGCCTGCAACAAACTGATCGGCACCTGAGCCAGCAACATCCACCTCTTTGCTTCAAGGCGCAGCTTCGGTTGCGCCTTTTTTGGTGCTCCCTTTTCGCAGGTCGCGGCGCGGCCTGAATGTGATCGCATGGCGGTTTCCGGGTGCCTGGCGACCAAACGCACTATCGTGTTGGCGCGGCGGCCTCGCCTTCGACCGGGGTCGTGGCAATCGGCGACTGGGCATCACCTGAAGCGACGGCCGCAGGCAGGGGCACATGGCGCTTGCGCTCGCGGATCAAGGTCAACAGGCCCGAGCAGATGATGAGCACGATACCCAGGGCCATCGGCAGATCGACGCTGTCGTTGAAGAAGAGGTAGCCGAAAGCGATCGCCCAGATCATCTGGCTGTATTGCGGCGTTGCAACGAGCGTTGCCGGGGCAAGCCGCGCGGCGGTCATCAGCATCACGTTGCCCGCTGCACCGAGCAGGCCGTAGCTTGCAAGGAACAGCCATTGCTGCGGCGTCGGCGTAACCATCTGCGACAGCATGAGAAGGCCGCTGACGATCAGGGTACCGAGCAGCGAGGCGCCATAAAGCGAAAGGCGCTTCTCGGCCGGGCCGAGCTTGCGCAGGATGACGATGGCGACGGCAGCCGCGATCGCACCGATGGTCGCCGCCAGATGGCCGACGGACAATTCGCGGAAACCGGGCCTCAAAACCACGAGCACTCCGAGGAAGCCGACGATGACGGCCGCCCAGCGCTGCCAGCGCACATCCTCCTTCAGGAAGATCACCGAGAGAATGGTAACGAAGGACGGCAGCAAGAAGAGCAGGCAGAAGGCTTCCGCCATCGGCAATTTGGTGAAGGTGATGATCGAGGCGATTGCGCCGGTTGCGCCGGCCGCGAAGCGCACCAGCCAGAGCGGCCGGTTCGTCGTTCTGAAAATATCCAGCCAGGAATCGCCCGGTCCCTTGATGAACGGCAGGGCGGCAAGGCTGAGGATCGCACCCGTGAACGCGACCTGGAAGGAGGGAACCGTGCCGTGCAGGGCCTTGATGGATGCATCGCTGAAGGCAAAGACGGCATAGGCCGCAAATGCGACGAGGACGCCACGAAGCGTGGTGGAGGCGGCTGTCATTTATCCGAATCTTTTAGAAGGTGGGTTGTTTCATCTATGGGATGAAATGCGGCCTATCAAAGGTCGATTGCGAATAGCTGCAATGCGTGACCCGCGCATGACGTTGCCGGAAAGGCCGGAACGCCGGGCCTTGCGCGGAGACGCAATAGTTTCTATATCCGTCGCCCATGCAAGCTGGCGGCCGATCCCGCCGGAAAATACAGGAAATCCGCCATATTTCGCGATCAGGAAGGCGGATCGAAACAGCGCAGAATTTGGCAGCACTCGTGAACACACTGGATTTTGACAAGCAGCCGGAAGACACCCGTGTCGTCGTCGCCATGTCGGGCGGCGTTGACAGCTCCGTCGTGGCCGGGCTTCTCAAACGCCAGGGATATGATGTGCTCGGCATCACGCTGCAGCTTTACGATCATGGCGCGGCCGTTCATCGGGCCGGTTCCTGCTGCGCGGGCCAGGATATCGACGATGCGCGCCGTGTCTGCGAAACGCTCGGCATTCCGCATTACGTGCTCGATTACGAGAAGCGGTTCCGTGAAACCGTCATCAATCCGTTTGCGGAAAGTTATGTCGCCGGCGAGACGCCGATCCCCTGCGTTGCCTGCAACCAGACGGTCAAATTCGCCGATCTTCTGGCGACGGCGAAGGAGCTTGGCGCCGATGCGCTGGCAACCGGCCACTATATCCGTTCGCGCCCCAATCCGTCTTCCGGCAATCCCGGCCGCCGCGCGCTCTATCGCCCGGCCGATGCCGACCGCGACCAGAGCTATTTCCTTTTTGCCACGACACAGGAGCAGATCGACTATCTGCGCTTCCCGCTCGGTGGTCTGCCGAAGTCGGAGACCCGCCGGCTGGCCGAGGAGATGGGGCTCGTCGTCGCCAAGAAGGCCGACAGCCAGGACATCTGCTTCGTGCCGCAGGGCAAATATTCCGATATCATCACCAAACTGAAGCCGAATTCGGCTCTGGCCGGCGATATCGTGCATCTCGACGGCCGCATCCTCGGCCAGCACGAGGGCATCCTGCATTACACGATCGGCCAGCGGCGCGGCATCGGCATTGCGACCGGCGAGCCGCTTTATGTCGTCTATCTCGATGCTCGCTCGCGCCGCGTCATCGTCGGCCCCAAGGAGGCGCTGGAGACGCACCGCGTCTATTTGCGCGACGTCAACTGGCTTGGCGACGAGCCGCTTCAGGTCGCAGCCTCGGGCGAGGGTTTTGCCTGCTACGCCAAGGTCCGCTCCACCCGCGCGCCGGCGCCTGCCGTACTGCACGCCGATGCGAGCGGCGTCTATGTCGACCTGACGGTGGGCGAAGCGGGTATTGCGCCCGGCCAGGCCTGCGCGCTCTACTCGGCTCCCGGCGACGACGCCCGCGTCTTCGGCGGCGGCTTCATCGAGCGGTCCGAGCGCGAGCCGGCAGCGGAAGCCTCTCTGAAGGCGCTGCTTTCCACTCACGTCATGGCCTGAAAGGGCGAAAAACGGTGCTGCGGAAAGCCCACCGTTTTTCTCCATCATGTGCTTGACACAAAGCGGAAGCGCACCTTATAAGCCGCACATCCCACGAACCGGAAGCGCTTCGCGAACGGTGTCGTTTGACCAGTGGCGGAGTAGCTCAGTAGGTCAGAGCAGAGGAATCATAATCCTTGTGTCGGGGGTT
The DNA here is from genome assembly GCA_900471515.1 of Hyphomicrobiales bacterium. Taxonomy (GTDB): domain Bacteria; phylum Pseudomonadota; class Alphaproteobacteria; order Rhizobiales; family Rhizobiaceae; genus Rhizobium. The sequence goes on from UCFC01000003.1 coordinate 116,715, forward strand.
CAAATCCCTCCTCCGCTACCATTTCTCCGAAAAGTAAATCAGTAAGTGCGCACCACCTGCGCAGGCGATATAATTTTGTCGCAGGACGCTTTGCTATCCGGGGACCCCACGATGAAATACGCCGTTGTCGCAGCGCTTCTTCTTGCCGCCGGCTGCAGCACGACGACGCAGGACCAGCCGGTCCCGGGCAGCCTGACCTATGGCGGCAAGGTTATTCACTCGCCTTACAAGCCCGGCACGGTGATAAAGCACACCTTCCTCGGTGAATTCGGTTATCGGCAGTTCGAGCGTTATGTCGTGCAACCCGACGGAACGCTGAAGCTTGCCTCCCGCATCGAAAGCCAGGATTTCCTCTGGGATTGAGCGCGGCGCCAAGATTGACCTGCGTCAAGGCGCGGGATTACGATTGCGGCTGAATTCCTTCCATCTGAATTCAGCCAGCAGAACGGATCTCCCATGTACAATCGCATATTGCTGCCCACCGACGGTTCGGACCTTGCCGCCCGGGGTGTCGACCACGGTCTTGCGCTTGCCAGGGTGCTCAACCTTCCGGTGACGGTCGTCAGCGTCATCGTGCCGCTGACCGGCTTTGCGCTGCAGGGGGTCGTGCAGGCCGAGGCGATCGACAGCTATAACGAGGGCCGCCGCAAAGAGATCGAGGATCTGGAAAAGATCATCGGCGAGAAGGCCAGGAATGCCGGGGTTGTCGCCGACTTTGTCAGCAAGGTAAACCTTTCGCCGGCGGAAGCCATTCTGGAAACGGCTGCGGAACGGGGCTGCGGCCTGATCGTCATCTCCTCGCACGGCCGCCGCGGGATCTCGCGGCTCATGCTTGGCAGCCAGACCTCCGAGGTCCTTTCCGAGGCTGGCATCCCGGTTCTGGTGGTAAAGTAACCGGCTCAGTTTTCCGCCAGCGCGGCAAGGGACATTCCGCGCTCGGCAGCATGATCGGCCACCTTTGCCGGAGGCGTGCCATTTTCCCTTTCGACGCGGTCGGTTTCGTTGTGGCTGCTTGCCTCCGGCGTCATGTAGAAGGCAAGCATCTCCTCCAGTCGAGAGGCGGTCAGGTTGGCTGCAAAACCCTTCATGGCTTTCCTCGGCGGTGTTTCCGGTCGGGGAATTCATAACCCAGGTCCCGGCAAATCCGGAACGTGGGCGGCAAGGTTGTCACCAACTTTCGAAGATCGTCATCTAGTGGCCGATGCGTTCGAGGCAGAATTCGATGAAGGCATTGACCTTGGCCGGCACATGATGCCGGGAGGGGTGGATGGCATAGAGCGGAAAGGTCTCGCCCGGCCAATCGGGATAGAGTTCGACAAGGCGCCCCTCGGCCAGAAGATCCTTGACGCTGAGCGCGAGCACCTGGGCGATGCCGGCGCCTGCAAGGCAGGCGTCCAGCATGGTGCCTGGGTCGCTCATCAGAAGCGGCCCGCGCGCGTTAAGCGACACGATCTTCCTGCCTCTGTGCAATTCCCATTCGAACGTCCGTCCGGTCAGCGGATCCCGGAACTGGATGCAGGAGTGGCCGGCAATATCGGCAGGTGTCTTCGGCGTGCCGTGTTCGGCGAGATAGGCCGGCGCTGCGACCGTCAGGACGCGGGTTTCCATCAGCTTGCGGGCGATGCGCGAGGAACTCGGCTGCTGGCCGAAGCGGATTGCGATATCGATGCCGTCGGCGACGAGATCGCTCATCAGGTCGCGGGTTATCAATTCGAGTTCCAGCCCCGGATAGCGGATCATGAATTGCTTGAGATGCGGTGCGAGGACCATGCGGGAAAAGATCGGATCGACATCGACGCGCAGGCGGCCACGGACGGTCTGCGAAGCGCCTGACGCGAGCATCGCGGCTTCCTCGATGCCGTCGAGATGCGGTGCGACCTGCTGGTAGAAGCGGGCGCCTTCATCCGTCAGTCGCACCGAACGGGTGGTGCGGTCGAGCAGGCGTACGCCGACACGTGCCTCCAGCCTCGATATGGCCCGGCTGACGCCGGAGGCTGAAAGACCGAGCGCGTCGGCCGCCTTGACGAAGCTGCCGCTTTCGACCACGGCGGCAAGCGTGCTGACACCGGAAAGCAGGCGGCCGTCGAATGCCATGGATTACTCCTGATTTGATGTCATGGATGATGCTGACGAAATGCGACCTGGTCAAGAAAGCGGATGGTTGTTGCTTTGCGGATAGATCCGAAAACCGCCTCAATGGAACATCTTGCCGCCAATTTTGTTTCTCCGTTACAGATTGGAGGATCAAGCGATGACCCAATATGGTGACGACAAGAACCGAATTGTGGATGAGAATACAGGCATGCCGCTCGGGCAGGCATCCTACCAGGAGGAAAAGACGCTCGCCGATGAGCGGCGCAGCGTCTCGATCTGGGGCATGCTGGCAGCCGGCATTCTGGTCATTCTGATCGCTGCGGCAAGCTTTGCCATCTGGCCGGGCACGAGCAACGAACCGGCTTCGACCGCGTCCACGACTTCGGACCCGATCAATGCCCAGCCCTCGGGCCAGGGCACGCTCGACAACAATCCGGCAACCGGCTCGATCAAGCCGCCGGCAGCGGCAGAGCCGGCGCCTGCCGGCGGTGCCAGCGGCCCGACGGGCGCGCCCGCGCCGAGCGCACAATAACATCGTGATCCTGCATCACGGCTGGGGAAGGGCCGCGCGGCTTCCACGCGGCCCTTTTCGTTTCGTCTGCCTTCGGCTCAGGGCGCCGGCCATTTCCAGTTGCGCACTTCAGGCATGTCCTCGCCATATTCGCGGACATAGGCATGATGTTCGACGAGCTTGGCCTTCAGGCTCTCCAGCACTTCAGGCACTTTTTCCTTCAGGCCCGGAACCCGTTCGATCGCCTCGATGGCGAGGTGGAAGCGGTCGAGTTCGTTGAGCACCGTCATGTCGAAAGGCGTGGTGGTCGTGCCTTCCTCGATGAAGCCGCGCACGTGGATGTTGCGATGGTTGGTGCGCTTATAGGTCAGCCGGTGGATGAGGTAGGGATAGCCGTGATAGGCGAAAACGACCGGCCTTTCCGTGGTGAAGATCGCATCGAAATTCTCGTCCGTCAGGCCGTGCGGATGCTGGTCCTTCGATTGCAGGGCGAGCAGGTCGACCACGTTGACCGTGCGGATCTTCAGTTGCGGAATATGCCGGTGCAGAAGATCGACCGCGGCGAGCGTCTCCATGGTCGGCACGTCGCCGGCGCAGGCCATGACGATATCGGGCGCCACCGTGTCGTCCTCATGACTTGCCCAATGCCAGATGCCGATGCCGGCTTCGCAATGTCTTACCGCCTCGTCCATCGTCAGCCATTGCGGCTCCGGCTGCTTGCCGGCAACGATGACGTTGATGCGGTCATAGGTCTTCAGGCAATGGTCGCCGACCCAGAGCAGCGTATTGGCATCCGGCGGCAGGTAGATGCGCACGATATCGGCCTTCTTGTTGGCGACGAGGTCGACGAAACCGGGGTCCTGATGCGAGAAGCCGTTGTGATCCTGCCGCCAGACATGTGAGGTCAGCAGATAGTTCAGTGAGGAAATCGGCTTCCTCCATTCCAGTTCACGCGTGACCTTCAGCCATTTGGCGTGCTGGTTGAACATGGAATCGATGATGTGGATGAAGGCCTCGTAGCAGGAAAACAGGCCGTGCCTGCCCGTCAGCAGGTAGCCCTCCAGCCATCCCTGGCACAGATGTTCGCTCAGCACCTCCATGACCCGCCCGTCGCCGGAGAGGCTGACGTCATAGGGTTCGATCCTTTCCATCCAGACGCGGTCGGTCACTTCGAAGACGCTGCCGAGACGGTTCGATTCCGTTTCGTCGGGGCCGAAGATGCGGAAGTTGGCGTTGGCCGCGTTGAGCGTCAGCGTGTCGCGCAGGTAGCGGCCGAGGATTTCGGTGGATTGCACCATGGCATCGCCGCGCTTCTCGATCTTCACCTCATAGGCGCGGATATCGGGTGTCATCAGTTCCTTGCGCAGCAGACCGCCATTGGCGTGCGGATTGGCACCCATGCGGCGCTTGCCTGCGGGCGCGAGTGCGCGCAGTTCCGGCTTCAGTTTGCCGGAGGCGTCGAAAAGCTCTTCGGGACCGTAGCTGCGCATCCAGTCCTCGAGGATTTTTCTGTGCCCGTCGTCATCACGGCAATTGGAAACCGGCACCTGATGGGCGCGCCAGAAACCTTCGACCTTCTTGCCGTCCACCTCCTTCGGTCCGGTCCAGCCCTTGGGGCTGCGCAGCACGATCATCGGCCAGCGCGGGCAGGCCTGCGGCGCCTTGCCGTCGCGCGCCTCTTTCTGGATGGCGCGAATGCGGTCGAAGACCGTTTCGAAGGTCGCCGCCATCTGCTGGTGCATCTTTGCCGGTTCGTGGCCCTCGACGAAAAAGGGCTCGTAACCGTAGCCTTCGAACAGGTGCGTCAGATCTTCGTCGCTGGCACGGCCGAGGACGGTCGGATTGGCGATCTTGTAGCCGTTCAGGTGAAGGATCGGCAGAACGGCGCCGTCGCGGGCGGGGTTCAGGAACTTGTTGGAATGCCAGCTTGCGGCAAGCGGACCGGTTTCGGCCTCGCCGTCACCGATGACGCAGGCGACGACGAGATCGGGATTGTCGAAGGCTGCGCCATAGGCATGGACAAGCGCATAGCCGAGTTCGCCGCCCTCGTGGATGGAGCCGGGCGTTTCCGGCGCGGCATGGCTCGGGATGCCGCCCGGAAAGGAGAACTGGCGGAACAGCTTGCGCATGCCGTCTTCGGTCTGGGCAATATCGGGATAGATCTCGCTGTAGATGCCTTCGAGATAGGTGTTGGCGACCATGCCGGGGCCGCCGTGACCGGGGCCGCACATATAGATGATGTCGAGATCGCGGGCGCGGATGACACGGTTCAGATGCGCATAGATGAAGTTGAGGCCCGGCGTCGTGCCCCAATGGCCAAGCAGACGGGGCTTGATATGGTCTGGCATCAGCGGCTGGCGCAGCAGCGGATTGGTCAGGAGATAGATCTGGCCGACCGAAAGATAGTTGGCTGCCCGCCAGTAGCGGTCGATAAGCATAAGTTCGGCGTCGGAAAGAATTGCTGGAGTCGAGACATGCTTTTCCATGGATTTCTCCCGTTTAAACTTGTTCAACGTCAATTCTAGCTGATGGTACCGGCACGCATTTGATCTGGATCAGCCAGGGCCAAGAATAGAAAGCGCCTCCTGAGCGATGATCTGTTCCTCGTCGGTAGCAATGACATGTGCCGTTATGCGGCTTGCGGGGGTCGTGATGGTGAAGCCGTTGGCGGCATTCGCCCTTTCGTCGATCGCAAGACCGAGCCAGCTCAGGTGCTGCAGGACCGCTGCCCGGATCTGCGGCTGGTGTTCGCCGATGCCGGCCGTGAAGACGATGGCGTCGAGCCCGCCGAGCGTCACCGACATGCGGCCGATCTCGCCGGCAATGCGCAGCGTGAAGAGGTCGAGCGCCTCGCGGGCTTGCGGACTGCCGTCCTCGAGAAGATCGCGACTGTCGGCATTGATGTCGGAAACTCCAAGCAGACCGGAGCGATGGTAGAGCATGTCTTCCACCTGATCGACGGATTGCTTCTTTTGCTGCTGCAGGTGCAGGATCACGCCCGGATCGAGCCAGCCGGGTCGCGTGGCCATCGGAATGCCGTCAAGCGTCGAAAAGCCCATGCTGCAATCGCGACTGGCGCCTTTCTCCAAAGCGCAGAGGCTTGCGCCGCTGCCGAGATGGGCAGCGACGATTTTAGGTTTGCTCAACAGTCTCCGACCGACCTCACCGGCGATGAACTTGTAGGAGAGGCCATGAAAGCCATAGCGCTTGATGCCCTCGTCATGGAGCGCGCGAGGGATGGCGAAGCGGCGCACGAGATCGGTCTGAGTGGCGTGAAAGGCGGTATCGAAGGACGCCGTCTGGGTCAGATGCGGCTTCAGGTGCTTCAGTGCGCGGATGAAGCGGAGCGCCTGCGGCTGATGAAGGGGGGCAAGCGGCGTCAGCGCATCGACAGCATCGATTGCCGCGTCATCGAGCACTGTCGCTTCGATGAAACGGTCGCCGCCATGAACGACGCGATGGCCGGCAGCGCGGACGGCGCCGATATCGAAATGCTGCGAAAGCAACGCAAAGGTTTCGTCGATAACGGCGTGCAGATCGTCGGTGAGCTCGGCCTCGAGCGGCGTGTCGAAGGTCTTCGGGCCCTCCGTAACGCTGAAGGTGAGGGGCTCGGCGCGGAAGTCGATCATGCCCTTTCCGAGACGCCGCACCTTTGCATCCTCGATTGCAAAGATGCCGATCTTCACCGTCGAGGAGCCGGTGTTGAAGGTCAGGAGAAGGTCGGTCGACGGCATTTGCTTGATGCTCCCCGGCAAGCGTGACGATGAACGAACTTAGCGTCGTCGCGCCGGGTGGAAAGCCTCTTCCGCAAACGCCGGGCAATTTTTGGTTGTCGATTTCGGTCCGTGGACGTTGCGCGCCCAAGGGAGGGCGCACGTGGGCCGCGTCATGAGAGCTTCACGCTAGGGATTTATTAACAAATGGCAATTTTGCAAATGGAACAAGGAACTATGCCATGGCTGACATTGCCCCAAGCCAAGGCGACGTTTCCCATCCGCTGCAGCATTCGAACTCCACCGGCAAGTGGTTCCTGCCGGTGTTCGGGCTCGTTGTGGTCTGCGGCCTTGGATATGTTGCCTATGCCCTCGCCCGTGATCTGACTGCCGCAATTGCCGTTCCCTGGATACTTCTCGGCCTTGCGCTGCTGATCGCGCTCGGCTTCGAGTTCGTCAACGGTTTCCACGATACGGCCAATGCCGTGGCGACCGTCATCTACACCCGCTCCATGCCGGCGGAATTTGCCGTCATCTGGTCGGGCTTCTTCAACTTCCTCGGCGTTTTGACGTCGACAGGCGCCGTCGCCTTCGGCATCCTGGCGCTGCTGCCGGTCGAGCTCATCCTGCAGGTCGGCTCCGGCTCCGGTCTTGCCATGGTCTTTGCACTGCTGATCGCGGCGATCATCTGGAATCTCGGCACCTGGTATCTCGGCCTGCCGTCCTCAAGTTCGCACACGCTGGTCGGCTCCATTATCGGCGTCGGTCTCGCCAACCAGTTCCTGGCGCCGGCCGGCACTGCCACCAGCGGCGTGGACTGGTCGCAGGCCACCAGCATCGGCCTGTCGCTGTTGATCTCGCCAGTCATCGGCTTCGGCCTTTCCGCCATTCTGCTGGTGGTCCTGAAATTCCTCGTGCGCAAGCCCGAACTCTATCAGGAGCCGAAGGGCAACCAGCCGCCGCCGCTGTGGATCCGCGCCATCCTGATCTTCACCTGCACCGGCGTCAGCTTCGCTCACGGCTCGAATGACGGTCAGAAGGGCATGGGTCTCATCATGCTGATCCTTATCGGTCTTGTGCCGACCGCCTTCGCGCTCAACCGCACGCCCGACGTCAACTATCTCGAAGCCTACAAGTCGGCCTCCGCACAGGTCGAAACGGCGCTCGGCAAATATGTGAAACCGGGCGTGACCGTCACCGATTACAAGGCTGAGGTCGGCAATGCCGTCAAGAACAGGGTCTGGACGGATGCGACCACGCCGGCGCTGCAGCAATATATCCACCAGACGAGCGCCGAGGTTGCTGCCTTCCCGACGCTGGAGGCCGTTCCGACCAATCTCGTCAGCAACATCCGCAACGATATCTATCTGATCGGCGAGGCGCTGAAGCTCATCGACAAGCAGAAGCTGCTGCCGATGGATGCCAATGACCTGAAGGCGGTCACGGCCTATCATGCCTCGGTCGACAATGCGACGAAGTTCATTCCGCTCTGGGTCAAGGTCGCCGTGGCGCTCGCTCTCGGCCTCGGCACCATGGTCGGCTGGAAGCGCATCGTCGTCACCGTTGGCGAGAAGATCGGCAAGACGCACCTGACCTACGGGCAGGGCGCTGCGGCGGAAGTCGTTGCCATGGTGACGATCGCCTCGGCAGACCATCTCGGCCTGCCGGTTTCAACCACGCATGTGCTGTCGTCGGGTGTCGCCGGCACGATGGCGGCGAACGGTTCGGGCCTGCAATGGTCCACCGTGCGCAACATGATCATGGCCTGGGTACTGACGCTGCCGGCCTCGATTGCGATCGCCTTCCTGCTGTTCGTGATCCTGCGGCAGGTTTTCTGAGGTCGGTCAGGCCGTGGAGGCCAGATTGGCATTCTGGCTTTTGACGAAGGTGCCCGCTTCCGCGGCGGGCATCGCCTTGCCGAAGAGATAGCCCTGGCCGATATCGCAGCCGAGTTGCAGCAGATAGGCGAGCTGGGCATGTTCCTCCACGCCTTCCGCCGTCGTCTTGATATTGAGGCTTCTTCCGAGAGCGAGCATGGCGCGGACGATCTTTTCCTGTTTCTCGTCTTCCCGGCAGGTGGCGATGAAACTCTTGTCGATCTTGATCTTGTCGAAGCGATAGCGGGCGAGCTGGGCAAGGCTCGAATAGCCCGTGCCGAAATCGTCGAGCGCGATCTGCACGCCTGCCGCGTGCAGTTCATCGAGAATATGGGCGGCGATCACCGGATCCTGGATCAGCGCGTTTTCGGTGATTTCAACTTCCAGCCGCCAGGCTGGCAAGCGGCTTGCCGCGAGCACTTTGAGGATGCGCGAGGCAAGGAGCTTGTCTTCCATCTGCACGGGCGACACGTTGAAGGAAAGCCTGACGTCGTCTGGCCAGGCGAGCGCATCGCTGCAGGCCTGGGCGAGGAGGTCTTCGAACAGTTCGGTAATCATGCCGGTCTCTTCGGCAATGCCGATGAAGACCGGGGGCGGAATGTTCATGCCGTCTTCGTCCGTCCACCGGGCCAGCGCTTCGAAGCCGCAAAGCCTGCCGCTCCGGAGATCGATCAGCGGCTGATAATTGGTTCTGATGGCCTTGTTCTGGATGGCACCGCGCAGCTTGGTCTCCAGCGATGCGCGTTCCGTCACCCTGTCCTGCATGGATGGTTCGAAGACCAGCTGATGGTTGGGGCCGCGCGATTTCGCCTCGTACATGGCAAGGTCGGCGCGGTGGGCGGCATCTTCCAGCGGCTCTGCGCCTTCGCTCCAGCGGTCGTAGCCCACGCTGGCGCCGACCTCGACGGCGAAACCGTCGATCAGGATGGGTCGCGTAACCGCCTGGATCAGCACCTTGGCAAACCATTCCTCGCGCGCGGCTGTGAGACCAAGGGCGATGATGATGAACTCGTCCCCGCCGAAGCGGTAGACGCAATCGGCATTGCCGAGCGCGCAGATGCGCTTGGCCACTTCCACCAGCAGCACGTCGCCGCCCTTGTGACCGACGAGATCGTTGACTTTCTTGAAGCCGTCGAGATCCACGGAAAATATCGTGACGTTGCCCTTGGCTTCGTCGGGAATAGTGCCGTCCTTGTCGGCGGGCCTGGGCAGGATCTTGCGTTCGAAGGCGTAGCGGTTCGGAAGCTTCGTCAGGTGGTCGTGGGTGGCGGTCCAGTCAGCGCGTGCCTGGGCGGCATCGCGAAGCTGCATTTCCTTGCGAAGGTCGGCGATACGCAGCACGGAATAGATGAAACTCATGGCACCGGCAATGCCGAGGGCGAGCACAAACTTGTCGGCGCCGTAATTCTCGAAGCGGCTCATGAAGGTGACGAGCCAGCTATCGACATCCAGCAGGGCGCCCGAAATCCACAGCGCCGCACCGAGCGCCACGATCGTCAGACATTGCCTTCCCGCCCTGCTTTTGAAGAACTCCAGCATCGACTTCTCCATCTCCACCCGCGGCGGAAATATCATCAAATTCTGAAATGTTTATTGAAACCTGAAGGCGAATTGTCGGGGACATGCCAGCAGGTGGCAGCAGGTTTGGCGGGGACGGGCTTGCATTCGATACCCGGAAAAACGTTTCCCGACAGGTGACGGGGCGTTGAATTTCACCGGCGATTTGAAACCTTTCGCCGGCTCCCGCTTTATGGCTTGGCAACGGACGCAGCCAGATGTCGCACTTCTATTTCAAGACCATGGACAATGACGGCATGATCCCGGGGGATCTGCCCTTCGAATTTCCCGATCTCTTCGCCGCGGTGGAGGAGGCAAAACATGTGCTTGCCGAAATGGCGCTCGATGGTCTGCCGCAACGGCCGGGCGGAACCTTGGGCATCGAGGTGCAGAATGGCGATCGGTCCGCGATCGTGCGCCTGCGGCTGGAGCTGAAAGTGGACTACATCAATTCGTCCTGAGCGGAACCAATGCAGCGTTCAGGCCGTTTTCCGGAACCACCCACGAGAGAGGACGATCTCATGCAACTTGTCGGTACCCAGGTCATACCCGCCTATGGCGGCAAGGGCGGCTTCACGGTCGAGTTCGTGGGCGATGGCGGCGAAGTCGTCTCCGTGCAGATCAGGAACGAGCACGGTCAGCAGCTGAACCGGCTGAACGCGGTCGAAAAGGCGAGGGAAGTGATGAGCCGCTTCGCCACGGCGCAAATCCGAGACGACGAGGGCGATCATGCCGCCGCCCGGCGCAGTGCGCGGTCGGCGGGGGACGAGGAGGCGATGGACGAACAGCTGGACGAGGGACTGGAAGGCACTTTTCCGGCCAGCGATCCGGTCTCCGTCACCAACACGGCCATACCCAAGGGCAGCAAACACTGATCCATCCTTTCATGGCCGTCATACAAGGAGGCGCCCTGCGATCATCGGCTTGATCGCAGGGCGTTTTTCGGTCACTGCTACTTCAAACCCGCTCAGAGATCGCCCTTCATGCCCTCCTCAAATGCTTCCTTCGTGCGCTCTGCGCTGATCATGCTGGCGCTCGGCGTGCTGATCCTGGTGGCGATTGTCGGGGCCTCGCTCTGGCTTGTGCGGCAAAACAGCTTCTATTCCGATGAAGTGGCGCAGATCCGGCGCGTGCGCAGCGCAGCAGCCGACCTGTTGTCGACGCTGCAGGATGCCGAAACGGGCCAGCGCGGTTTCCTGCTGACGCTCGACCGGGCATATCTCGACCCCTACAACACGGCGATCCAGAACCTGCAGCAGAGGCGTCAAAGGCTGCGGGAGGCGACAGAGGATGTTTCCCGTTACAGCGAGAGCCTGACGCCTCTCGACAATGCGATCGATGCCAAGCTCAAGGAACTTTCGTCGACCATTACGCTCGCCTCCGAGGGGCAGATGGCGGATGCCCTCTCGATCGTCCGCAGCGATACCGGCAACGCGGCGATGGCGGTGGCGCGCTCGACGCTGATCGCCCTAATCGCCTCGACCGATGACCGGCTGCGCGTCATCGTTACCGAACAGCTGGAGGCGGCCGACAATCTGCAATGGGTCACTATCGGCGGCGCGCTTGCCATTGTCATCGTCATCGGCGGCGCCATCCTCATCATCGTTCAGCATGTACGAGAGCTCTCGCGGGCGCAGGCGGAACTCGAAGTCCTCAATGCCGGTCTTGAGGAGCGCGTCAGCGAGCGTACCGAGGACCTGATGCGGGCCAACCAGGAGATCCAGCGTTTCGCCTATATCGTGACGCACGATCTTCGCGCGCCGTTGGTCAATATCATGGGCTTCCTGAGCGAGCTGGAAACCAGCCTGAAGGCCGTGACCGCCTATGTTCTGGCAGATGGCAAGCCGCTCAATGACGATGAAATCAAGGAAGCAAGGCTTGCGGTAGAGGAGGACTTGCCGGAAGCGATGGGCTTCATCCGGTCTTCCACCCGCAAGATGGATGCGCTGATCAATGCCATCCTGAAGATTTCACGCGATGGCCGGCGCAAGCTTGTTCCCGAGCGGGTCGACCTCAAGGTGGTACTCGAGACGGCTGCGGCGAGCGTCCAGCACCAGATCGCGGCCTCCGAGGGCAAGGTGGAGATCGACGTGCGCGTGCCCGTGCTCGTGACGGACCGCTTCTCGCTCGATCAGATCTTTGGCAATCTCTTCGACAATGCCGTAAAATACCGATCGTTGAACCGCCCGCTCGATCTGCATGTGACGGCAGTGCCCGCCGGCAAGGGGCGCGTCCAGATCGATATCAAGGACAATGGCCGTGGTATTGGCAAGACCGATCTGGAGCGCGTATTCGAGCTTTTCCGGCGTGCCGGCGAGCAGGACCAGCCGGGTGAAGGCATCGGGCTTGCCTATGTGCGTTCGTTAATACGAAATTTGGGAGGCGATGTTACGGTCAACTCGACCGAAGGCGTCGGCAGCACATTTTCGCTGGTGCTGCCTGCAGACCTCAGCACAATCATAAAGGCAGAGACATGAAAGCCACCGGCAAGGAAGTCACGATCGTCATGATCGAGGACGATGAGGGGCATGCCCGCCTCATCGAGAAGAATGTGCGCCGCGCCGGCGTCAATAACGAGATCGTCCCGTTCACCAACGGCACCAGCGCGCTCGATTACATTCTCGGCGCGGATCGCAGCGGTGAAGTCAGCCGCGACCGCTATCTACTCGTGCTTCTGGATCTGAACCTACCGGATATGTCGGGCATCGATATCCTGGAAAAGATCAAGGGCAACGACCATACCAAGCGTCTGCCGGTCGTGATCCTGACGACGACCGATGACGAGCGCGAGATCCAGCGCTGCTACGATCTCGGCGCCAATGTCTACATCACCAAACCGGTCGATTACGACAATTTCGCTCACGCGATCCGTCAGCTCGGCCTGTTTTTCGCCGTTATCCAGATTCCGCAATAAGGCGGCAAAGAGAAAGGCGAGCGGCCACGGCACGCTCGCCTTTGACGTATTCTGACAGTTCAGGCGACGTTGATCAGCAACGGCAGGCCGATCATGACGCCGACGAGAACGGCGACGACAGTTGCGACACGCACGATGCGAATACGCCGCGTGCGCTCCCCACTCCAGTCATAGGTCATTTTTCGTCTCCTCAGGGAAGGACGTAGAGCCCGGGGTTCCGGGTTCGCTATGTATGATCGCGTTTGCTTGTGTAAGACTGGACTAATTTACGAGGATCATTCAGAAACGCAGCGACCAGCGGCGGCCGTCATGGGTCATGCGCACCATGCCGAGCGGCGGGACGTCGATGGTCCAGAAGGCGGCGGGCGGCGCCTTCAGCACATTCAGGATCGCTGCGCGAATGACGGCTGCATGGCTGATGGCAACGATGTGGCCACCAAGCGGCATTTCCTCGTTCATCCAGCCGGCAACGCGGCTTGCAAGCTCCTGCAGGCTCTCGCCCTCATGCGGGGCTGCTTCGGGATCGGACATCCAGAGGGCGAAATTTTCAGGTTCTTCCGCGTGAAGGCTCATGAGCGGCCTGCCCGCCCAGCGGCCGTAGTCGCAATCCCTGAGAGAGGGGGCAAGGATCGCGTCGAAGCCCAGAATCTCGGCGGTCTGGCGCGCGCGCAGAGCCGGGCTGACGAACACCGTGTCCGCTCGCCCCGGTGCCGGGAGGGCGGCTTGGCCCGGCGCGTTTTCCTCCAGCGGCTCGTCGGTTGGGAAGGAGGCGGTGCGGTTGGCTGCTGTCGCGCCGTGGCAGATCCATGTGAGGCGGGTGGTCACGTTTCGCGCCCTCCGAAGATAGGGCGGGATGGCAGCCGCCCGCATATGAAGTTTCGTTGACAGTCTCTTTGAGCAGCAGATATAACCGTGACGTTGCGGGTTTGGAAGCCGGTGAAAATCCGGCGCGGTCGCGCCACTGTGACCAGCGTGTCGAAATTCTTCGCGTTGGAAGTCAGACCCTACCGTACGCAAGATCTTCGACTGAACGCGTCATTCCAGGAGGAATACATGTCTGACACCACTCTCGCGCCCGTCGCGTCACCCGCGCCAATTCCCGTAGGCCAGATCCTGCCCTGGGCGATCTTCGGCGGCCTGCTGATGCTGATCGCCATCTATTTCGTCGGCACGGAAGAAGGGGCGATGGCGCTCTTCAACGGCATGTACGTGCACGAATTCGTGCATGACGGGCGCCACCTGCTCGGCTTCCCCTGCCACTAAGGGAGTGTCTCACATGGTTGGAAATCTTCTGCTCCGCGGCATGGTCGCGGGCGTAATTGCTGGCATCCTGGTTTTTGCCTTCGCGCGCTTCTTCGGAGAGCCGCTTGTCGATGCGGCGATTGCCTTTGAGGAGGCGACGGCGCAGGCTGCCGGCGAGGCCGCCGAGCCGGAAATCGTCAGCCGCGGCATGCAGGCGGGGCTTGGGCTCTTCACGGGCGTCATGGCTTACAGTGTTGCCGTCGGCGGCCTGTTCGCACTTGTCTTCGCCTTCGTGCATGGCCGCTTCAGCAGCCTTTCGGCGCGCGGCACGTCGGCCGCCATCGCCGCAGCCGCTTTCGTTGCCGTCGTCATCGTTCCCGCCATCAAATATCCGGCCAATCCGCCGGCTGTCGGCAATCCGGATACGATCGGCGTGCGCACCGAATTGTTTTTCCTGATGATCGTCGTTTCGATTGCTTCGCTGGTCGCCGCCATCGCGATTGCCCGCCGGCTGGCTGCGAATTTCGGCACCTGGAATGCGGCGATCATCGCCGGCGTCCTCTTCGTCGTCTTCATCGGCCTCGTGGAATATCTGCTGCCACCGATCAACGAAGTGCCGGAGAATTTCTCGGCCATGGTGCTGTGGCGGTTCCGCACGACCTCGCTCGGCATGCATGTGATCCTCTGGTCGGTTCTCGGCCTTGCCTTCGGCGCCCTGGCGGAAAAGCGCCTCGGCTTGAAGAGCGGGCTGCGCCCGGCCTATCGATAGAATGCGGAGCAGGGGCTTTTGAGCTCCTGCCTCTCCGGGCTCATGGCCGCTTCGTTTCGGATCGCCCTGTTGTGAAAAGATCATTGCTCAACATCTGGTTCGGGCTTGCCTTGCTTGTCGCAGGCAGCGCATCCGCACATATCCGCAGCGGCGAGGGCAGTCATGCCGGTCTGCCGGTGGCCGAAATCTCTCACGGCGAGATGGCGGTCATTGCCGATTATCGCGGACGCATCATGGATCTCGCCTCGCGGGCGGTCGATACGAACGAAGCTTTCCGGCGCGTGCTGAACTATGCGGAAATCCAGTATTCCTATTGCCTCTGGGGTCGAATGCCGGGGAGCGTGACGGATGAGGAAAGCCCGTTCAACGAA
This sequence comes from Hyphomicrobiales bacterium, assembly GCA_900471515.1. Classification (GTDB taxonomy): domain Bacteria; phylum Pseudomonadota; class Alphaproteobacteria; order Rhizobiales; family Rhizobiaceae; genus Rhizobium. Next base: position 131,763 of record UCFC01000003.1, read on the forward strand.
TGCGCCCATGCTTATCTCGCGGCGACAAAGGCGGTGCTGCTGGCGATGCGGGATATGCCGCAAGAGGCAGCGGCGGCGGCAGAAATCATATCGGCCGTGGATGTCGACATGGTGCGGCGCGGGCTTTCGCTTGTGACCTGCCGCTTCAGCGGCGAAGGGTTCAACACGGCGGATATCGTGCGCCCGCACTGGGGCGAAATTCCATTGCACCCGGCGAGCATGGCTTCGCTCACAGGACTGGCGGCGATCCTTGCCGCAGGATACTTTGCTCTGAGGCGGGTTCTTCGCGTTCAATCTTCCGAATAGCGCTGCTCGCGCCACGGATCGCCGTACATGTGGTAGCCGTTCTTTTCCCAGAAGCCGGCCCTGTCCGACGGCATCAGGTCGATGCGGCGCAGCCATTTGGCGCTTTTCCAGAAATAAAGGTGCGGCACGACAAGACGCATCGGCCCGCCGTGATCGCGGGTGAGCGGCAGGCCCTCCCACGCGGTGGCGAGGATCGCATCCTCGGCTGCGAAATCCGAAAGCGGCAGATTGGTGGTGTAGCCGTCATAGCTGGTCAGCATGACGTAGCTCGCCTCCCCCTTGGGCATGGCGAGATCGAGCAGATCGCGGGTGGCAACGCCCTTCCATTTGTTGTCGTAGCGCGACCATGTCGTCACGCAATGGATATCGCTGACCATGCTCTTCTGTTCCAGGGCCTGGAAGGCCGCCCAGTTGAGGTCGAGTTCCGTCTCGACGAGACCTCGCACCTCCAATTTCCAGCTGTCGATGGCAATGACCGGCTGCTGGCCGAGATCGAGCACCGGCCAATTCTTGACCAGATGCTGGCCCGGCGGCAGGCGCTCGGCTTCCGGGCGGCTGACGCGGCCGGTCAGGAATTTTCCCTCTGTTGCCCAGCGGCGCTTGGATGTCGTGAGCTTGCTGTCTTGCGGGATCTGTTCGTCGCTCATGGCGGTCTCCTTGCGGTGCAGCAATCAGACATGCGTGCCTGACAAGTGTCAAGTTTCGGCGCCCCTTGGAAAACTCTGCCGTGCTCATTACACTTGAGCGGTCGGGTTATGCCTCCACGGGGAGCGGAGGCGGAAAGGGAGGAGCGAGACCCTGTCTTCGCGCTATCGTGTCATTGCGGCGGTTTGCGCCGCACCCTTGCTTGTTTTCGCTTTCTTCTACTACGGGAGCGCGGTCGCGACACGCGCCTATATGGGGGAAGCGTCGGCGCAAGCGGGCACGGCGCTGCGGCTCGCTGTCTCGGCGCTCAGCGGCCATCTCAGCCGCTACGAGGCCCTGCCGGCACTGATTGCCGATCACGACGATATCAAGGAGCTGGTGAGCCGGCCGGAGGATCGCTCGCTGCGTGACACCGCCAATCTTTACCTCAAGGAAATCAACGGACTGCTGAAATCCTCCGACATTTATGTCGTGCGTCCGGACGGTGAGACGATCGCTGCCAGCAACTATGACGGTCCCGGCAGTTTCGTCGGTGAAAACTTCAGCTACCGCCCCTATTTCCAGGAGGCGATCGGCGGGCGGCAGGCACGCTTCTACGCGCTCGGCACGACGTCGCTGAAGCGCGGCTACTATTTCTCTTCGCCGATCCGGGTGGATGGGCAAATCCGCGGCGTCATCGTCTTCAAGGTCGATATCGATGTGATCGAATCCTCCTGGAGCGGCGGCGAGTACCGTATCTTCGTCTCCGATCCCGAGGGCATCATCTTCATGTCGGACAGTCCGGACTGGCTCTATGGGGCAATCCTGCCGCTGAGTTCGGATCGGGTAGCGCGTACCGAGGCGTCGCGGCGTTATGCCAATGCGAAGCTTGTCGAACTGCCGGTCGTCCGCCATCACTTCGAGGATCATGACCTGATGACGCTGACCGGCGACCACGGGCAAAGCGAATATCTCGTGCTCTCTCACTATATGCCGGCCGAAGACTGGACGGTGAACGTGCTGATGGACACGGGCTCCATCCGGGCGCAGGCGCGCACCGCGCTTGTCGTCGTCTTTCTCATTCTCTGCATCGCCGGCCTGACCTTTGCCATTCTTCGGCAGCGGCGCATGCGGCTTGCCGAACGCCTGCAGCTGCAGGCCGAGGCGCAGAACGAGCTGGAGCGGCGGGTCGAGGAACGCACCGCCGATCTTGCCCGCGTCAACAGCCGCATCGAGCAGGAGATTGCCGAGCGGCGCCTGACCGAGCAGCGGCTACGCCAGACCCAGGCCGATCTCATCCAGGCGGGCAAGCTTGCGGGTCTCGGTCAGATGTCGGCGGCGCTTTCACATGAGTTCAACCAGCCGCTTGCCGCCGCCAAGACCTACACGGACAGCGCCGCCGTGCTGCTGGAGCGCGGCCGAACGGCCGAAGCGCAGGACAATATCCAGCGCATCGGCGGGCTGATCGATCGCATGGCGTCCATCAGCCGGCACCTGCGCAATTTCGCGCGCAAGCCCAATGAGAAGCTCGGTCCGGTGCCGCTGGACGAGGCGATCCGCGATACGCTGGAGATCATCGCCTGGCGGCTCAAGGCGGCTGACGCCGATCTCCGGCTGCATCTCGGGCCGCGGCCACCGGTGGTCAAGGCCGGTTCGGTGCGCCTGCAGCAGGTGCTGGTCAACGTGATCTCGAATGCAGCCGATGCCGTCGAGGGGCTGGAGGACCGCCGCATCGAGGTTTCGGCTTCCGAGGAGGCCGGCAGGGTCATCCTGAGCGTGCGCGATCATGGGCCGGGCGTGCCGGCGGCGATTGCCGAGCGCATCTTCGATCCCTTCTTCACCACCAAAGGAGTGGGCAAGGGGCTCGGCCTCGGGCTTTCCATTTCCTATAACATCATCAAGGATTTCGGCGGCAGCCTGACCGTTTCCAACCATCCGGAGGGCGGGGCGGTGTTCCGTATCGAGCTTTCCGCGGCAGCTGGCATGATGCCGGAGGCGGCGGAATGAACGAGCAGAAAATATTGCTCGTCGATGACGAGGAGGAACTGCGCCGCTCGACCGCGCAGGCGCTGGAACTCTCCGGTTTCAGCGTCGAAACGTTTTCGAACGCCGATCATGTGCTGGAACTGATCGGCTACAGTTTTCCCGGTGTCGTCGTTACCGATATCCGCATGCCGGGCATGGACGGCATGACGCTGATGCAGAAGATCCGGGAGCTCGATGCGGAAGTGCCTGTTATTCTCGTCACCGGCCATGGGGATGTGCAGCTCGCCGTCAAGGCGATGCGTGAGGGTGCCTATGATTTCATCGAGAAACCCTTCACGCCGCAGATGCTCGCCGGCGTCATCCGTCGCGCCATGGAGCGGCGCAGCCTCGTGCTGGAGAACCGGCTGCTGAAGGCAGTTGCCGGCAAGCGCGACGATATCGAGGCGCGGCTGCCCGGACGCACGCAGATCATGGTCGACCTGCGCTACCGTATTCGCGCGATCGGGGCGAGCGATGCCGATACGCTTGTCGTCGGCGATACCGGGGCGGGCAAGGAAGTGGTGGCGCGGGCGCTGCACGATATCAGCGCACGGGCAAGCCGGCCGTTCATCGCCATCAATTGCGCCGCCCTTCCGGCAAACCTGATCGAGAGCGAACTTTTCGGGCATGAGGCCGGCGCTTTTCCGGGTGCCGTGCGGCCCCGCTACGGCAAGTTCGAGCATGGCCGCGGCGGGACCATTCTGCTTGACGAGATCGGCTCCATGCCGGTCGATCTGCAGGCGAAGTTCCTGCGGGTGCTGCAGGAGCGCATGATTTCACGGCTCGGGTCGAACGAGACCGTGCCGCTCGACGTGCGGTTCATCGCCACGAGCAAGGTCGATCTGGAGGCCGAGGTCGCCAGTGGCCGGTTCCGTGCCGACCTGCTTTACCGGCTCAACGTCGCGACCATTCATGTGCCGTCGCTCTCACAACGCCGGGCCGACGTTCCGCTGCTCTTCATGCAACTCGTCAGGGAGGCGGCCGCGCGCTACGGCAAGGACGATATGGCCGTGCCGCCGGATGTGATCTCCGACATTGCGCAACGCGAGTGGCCGGGCAATGTCCGCGAATTGCGCAATGCCGCCGACCGCTTCGTGCTCGGCCTTGATGGCGGCGGGCGGCAGGTCGAGGCTGCGGGGCTTGCCGAGCGCGTCGCCGAATTCGAGCGCGGCGTGATTGCGAGCGCGCTTGTCGCCCATGGCGGCAGCCTGAAGCCGGTCTATGAATCGCTCGGCATTTCGCGCAAGACGCTTTACGAGAAGATGCAGAAATACGGTCTCGACAAGAAACTGCTGGCCAACGAGATGGCCGGTGAGATGCGCCGCGAGTTCTGATCCCGTTCCGAATCCCCGATGTCGTGGCCTGCTTTCAGGCCTTGCTCGAGTCAGGTCTTGACAGGCAACCATTTGGTTGCCTATAAAATGAAAACAGGCAACCAAATGGTTCCATATCAGCATGGATGAAGACACGGTTTTTCGGGCTTTGGCGGACGGCAGCCGGCGTCGCCTGCTGGACCGCCTGCATGCGCGCAACGGCCAGACGCTCGGCGAATTGTGCGAAGGGCTGGAGATGACGCGCCAGGCGGTAACGAAACATCTCGGCATTCTGGAGGAAGCAAATCTCGTTTCCACGCGCAGGCAGGGGCGCGAGAAGCTGCATTACATCAACCCGGTTCCGATCAACGAGATCGCGGATCGCTGGATCAGCAAGTTCGAGCGCCGTGCATTGGACGCGCTCTCCGATCTCAAGAAGAGCCTCGAAGGCAGCAAGGACGAATGAATCGCCCGGCCTGCCGGCGAGGGTGTGACCCAAGCCTTGGCCAAAAGGGAGTATCATCATGGCAGGCAGCGCATTCAACTACGTCACCTATATTCGCACCACACCGGAACAACTCTGGTCTGCGCTCACGACATCGGAATTCATGAAGAAATTCTGGCTTGGAGTGCAGTTTGAAACCGATTGGAAGGCCGGCTCTGCCTGGCGGATGCGTTATTCCGACGGCACCGTCACCGATACCGGCGAAATCCTCGAGTTCGATCCGCCCAGGCGGCTTGTCCTGAAGTGGCATAACCAGTTCAGGCCGGAACTCAAAGCCGAAGGGTTTTCCGAATGCGTGATAGAACTCGAACCGGCTGGCGAAGCGGTCAAGCTGACGTTGACGCATTCCATCCCGGTCGAGGGCTCGAAGTTCATCGGTGCCGTCTCCGGCGGGTGGCCGCAAATTCTCTCCAACCTCAAGTCCCTCCTGGAAACGGGTGAGGTCGTCCTGCCTCCGAACCGTTGAAGAACAAGCGATGGGTGGATTTCCACCCATCGCTTTAACCATTTGTTTCCGAATCGACCCATGCTGCGGCGCACTGTCGCAAAATCGTCGTTCCTCCCTTCGTGCCGCGATTGCGGCTGCTGCTTTCCCGCCTGCAAATGGGTCATCCGAGCCGGTGCGGAGGATGCTGCCGGCGGGACAACCTATTTTCATCAGGGAGGAAAACGATGAAAATCCTGAAGGCCATGCTCGGCGTGACCGCCGCCGCTGCCGTTTCGCTTCTTGCCCATGCCGCTTCGGCGCAGACCTATCCCGAGCGCACCATCACCATGGTCGTGCCTTTCTCGGCCGGCGGCCCGACCGATACTGTCGCGCGCCTCGTCGCGGAATCCATGTCGAAGGATCTCGGCCAGCAGATCGTCGTCGAAAATGTCGGCGGCGCGGGCGGCACCCTGGGCGCCGGCCGGGTGGCCGCTGCCGATCCGGATGGTTATACGATCCTGTTGCACCATATCGGCATGGCTACCAGCGCCACGCTTTACCGCAAGCTCGCCTATGACACGCTGAATGCGTTCGAATATGTCGGCCTCGTCACCGACGTTCCGATGACGATCGTCGCCCGCAAGGATTTCGAACCGGCCGACCTGAAGGGGCTGGTCGAATATGTGAAGGCCAACAAGGATAAGGTCACTGTCGCCAATGCCGGCATCGGCGCGGCATCCCATCTTTGCGGCATGATGTTCATGAGCGCCATCCAGACGCCGCTCACGACCGTTCCCTACAAGGGTACCGGCCCGGCCATGACCGATCTTCTCGGCGGCCAGGTCGATATCATGTGCGACCAGACGACCAATACGACGAAGCAGATCCAGGGCGGCACGATCAAGGCCTATGCCGTGACCTCGCCAGCCCGCCTCGATGTGCTCAAGGACATTCCGACCGCCGTCGAAGCCGGCCTGCCTGGCTTCGAAGTCGGCATCTGGCATGGCATCTACACGCCGAAGGGCACGCCGGCCGAAATCAACGAGCGTCTGTCGAAGGCGCTGCAGGTCGCGCTGAAGGATCCGAACGTTGCCGCCCGTTTCGCGGAGCTTGGCACGGCCCCCTCATCGGACGCCGATGCGACGCCGGCGGCGCTGAAGGCGAAGCTTGAGAGCGAAATCGCTCGCTGGAAGCCCGTTATCGAAGCTGCCGGCGAATACGCAGACTGAGCCTGACTGCGACCTTCGCACCCTCCTCCCGGCCGGGAGGAGGGTGTCTGCGCAGCCCGGCATCGGCAGCGACGCTCCATCTCCAACACCGGGAGACATTATGAAATCCCTCAGTTTCGACACAACCAACGTCATCTGCGGCGCCTTGCTCGCCGCAACCGGCGCCTTCTTTGCCTATCAGTCGCTGGAACTTGAAATCGGCACGGCGCTGCGCATGGGGCCTGGCTATTTCCCGCTCGTCCTGTCGGGCATCCTCGTTCTGCTCGGCCTCATCATCCTCGTGCAGGCGGTGCGGGTTCAGGGTGAGCCGATCGAGCCGTTCGCCTGGCGCGGCATGCTCTTCATTCTCCCCGCACCCGTCTTCTTCGGGTTGACGGTGCGCGGGCTCGGCTTTGCGCCGGCCATTTTCCTGACGGCCCTCATCGCCTGCTTTGCGTCTTCCCGCATGAATGTGCTGATGGCGCTTGTCCTTTCCCTGGTACTGACGGTCTTTTCTGTCGCCGTCTTCAGCTACGGGCTCGGGCTGCCGTTCGAACGTTTCGGCCCCTGGGTGCGGTTCTAGGAGGCGGGGATGGAACTTTTCAGCAATCTCGCCCTCGGTTTCTACACGGCCGGAAGCCTGGCAAACCTGTTCTTCTGCCTCATCGGCGTGCTGCTCGGCACGTTGATCGGCGTGCTGCCCGGCATTGGCGCAACAGCCACCATCGCCATGCTGCTGCCGATCACGTTCCAGCTCGAGCCGGTTTCTTCGCTCATCATGCTCGCCGGCATTTATTACGGTGCGCAGTATGGCGGCTCGACGACGGCGATCCTCATCAACATGCCCGGCGAATCCTCCTCGGCCGTCACGGCCATCGACGGCTATCAGATGGCGCGGAAGGGCCGGGCCGGGGCGGCTCTTGCAATCGCCGCGCTCGGCTCGTTTTTCGCCGGCACGGTCTCGACCTTCCTTGTGGCGATCTTTGCGCCGCCGTTGACGGCAATCGCGCTGCAATTCGGCTCGGCGGAATATTTCTCGCTGATGATCGTCGGTCTCGTGTCTTCGATCGCACTGGCGCACGGCTCGGTCGTCAAGGCGCTGGCAATGGTGGCGCTCGGACTGCTGCTTGGCCTTGTAGGCACGGACATCTATACCGGCACGCCCCGTTTCACGCTCGGCATTCGCGAATATGCCGACGGACTGAATTTCGTGGCGCTGGCGGTCGGCGTCTTCGGTATTGCGGAAATCCTGCGCAATCTGGAGGGCGAGAAGACGCGCACGGTGCTGATGGCGAAAGTTACGGGTCTGCTGCCGTCGAAGGAGGAATTCAAGGAGATGATTGCGCCGGTTGTCCGCGGCACGGTCATCGGCTCGGCACTGGGCATTCTGCCGGGCGGCGGAGCAATCCTCGCGTCATTTGCCTCCTATACGGTGGAAAAGCGCGTTTCGAAGAAACCGGAAGAGTTCGGCCACGGTTCGGTTGCCGGCGTCGCAGGGCCGGAATCGGCCAATAATGCCGGGGCTCAGACTTCATTCATTCCACTGCTGACGCTCGGCATTCCGGCAAACCCTGTCATGGCGCTGATGGTCGGCGCGATGATCATCCAGGGTATCGTGCCGGGGCCGAATGTGGCAACGGAGCAGCCCGCCCTGTTCTGGGGCATTATCGCCTCCATGTGGATCGGCAATCTGATGCTCGTCATCCTCAACCTGCCGCTGATCGGGCTTTGGGTGAAGCTGCTGACGGTGCCCTATTACGTGCTTTTCCCCGTGATCATGGCTTTCTGCTCGATCGGGGTCTACAGCGTCAATTCCAACGTCTACGACCTCTATGCCATCGCCTTCTTCGGTCTTATCGGCTACGTGCTCGCCAAACTTCGCTGCGAGCCGGCGCCGCTCCTGCTCGGCTTCGTGCTCGGGCCGTTGCTCGAGGAGAACCTGAGGCGCGCCATGATCCTGTCGCGCGGCGATGCAACGACTTTCCTCACCCGGCCGATCAGCGCCATCCTGCTGGCGATCGCGCTTGCCGTGCTGATCGTCGTCTTCCTGCCCAGCGTGAAGCGCAAGCGCGAAGAGGTCTTTGTCGAAGAGGCGTGAGGGCTTGCGCTCTTGGCCTGTTTGATGAAGAAAGAACGATCTGATGCGGGCGCTATCGGGCGCCCGTTTTCGTCTTACAGGATATCCAGGCTCATGAGCATTCCCGCCCGGATCAGCAACGATCTGCCTTTTCTGACCTCTCTGCGCCGCGATCTGCATGCCCATCCCGAACTCGGCTTCGAGGAAGAGCGCACCAGCGGGATCGTCGCCAGGCTTCTGGAGGAGGCCGGTATCGTGGTCCATCGCGGCCTCGGCGGCACGGGCGTCGTCGGCACGCTGCAGATCGGCAACGGCACACGCGCGATCGGGCTGAGGGCAGACATGGACGCGCTCGCCATGCCCGAGACGGCAGAGCGGCCTTACAGGTCGACAGTGCCGGGCAAGATGCATGCCTGCGGCCATGACGGGCATACGGCGATGTTGCTCGGCGCGGCACGCTATCTCGCCGAAACGCGCAGTTTCTCCGGTACCGTGCATTTCATCTTCCAGCCGGCAGAAGAGGGCCGCGGCGGCGCAAAACGCATGGTGGAGGAGGGGCTGTTCAAGCTCTTTCCCTGCGATGCCGTCTATGGCCTGCACAACATGCCCGGCCTTGCCGTGGACGAGATCGCTGTCGTCGAGGGGCCGCAGCTTGCCTCGTCCGACAGCTGGCGGATCACCTTCCGCGGCATCGGTACGCATGGGGCAAAGCCGCATCTCGGGCGCGATCCGATCACGGCAGCCGCCACCTTCCTTTCGTCCCTGCAGGCGATCGTTGGGCGCGTCGTCGATCCGCTTCAGCCGGCAGTGGTCAGCGCCTGTTCGCTGCAGGCCGGCAATCCCAAGGCCCTGAACGTCATCCCGGATATCGTCGAGATCGGCGGGACGGCGCGGGCCTATTCGCCCGAGGTGCGCGATCAGCTGGAGTCTGAAATCGGCCGTCTGGCGCGGGGCACGGCCGCCATGTTCGGCATCTCGGCGGATTATGAATTCGAACGCCGCATTCCGCCCGTGGTCAACAATGCGGATGCGACGGCGCGGGCGCTGGCTGCCGCAAAGGCCGTCTTTGGCGAAAAGGCCCGCACGAGTTTTCCGCCGTCTACCGCCGGCGACGATTTCGCCTTCTTCGGTCAGAATGCTCCCGGCTGCTATGTCTGGCTTGGCAATGGCCCGGCCGTCGATGGGGCGCTGCATCACAACACGGCATATGACTTCAACGACGAGGCGCTGCAATATGGTGCGGCCTATTGGGTGTCGCTGGTGGAGCGGGAGCTCAAGGCTGAGGCTTAAATCGCCTCAGAAGACCTCCAATATCGGGCTCTCAAGAACCTTACCGGTGATGACGTCGGCGATGCCGCGATCGGTCTGGTGCGGCCCGGCATTGCAGGCGAGCGTCGCGCCGAAGCAGGCCTTGAAGACCAGATAGGGTGGTTTCCAGTCGACGATCTTCTCCATCGCCTTGCGGATGCCGGCAAAGCCGTTGGCGGTTTCCTCCAGCGAGGCATCGGTCACGAGGCCGGAGAGCGGCAGGGGCAGAAGGACTTCGACGCGGCCGTCCTTTGCCACGGCCATGCCGCCGCCGACCTCGATGACCGCGTTTGCTGCAAGCGCCATGTCTCGCGCATTTCCGCCGAAGACGGTGAGATTGTGGCTGTCATGCGAGACGGTGGTGCAAAAGGCGCCGTGCCATTGGCCCCAGCCCGTCAGGAAGCCGACACGCGGCCTGCCGTCCGCCAGTCCATGACGGTGCGCGACCGCGATCATGGCGCTGCCGGCCGGGGGTACGACAAAGCCGTCGCGAACGTCTGCCTCCGCTTCGCCCCACTGGGTGAAACGCGGGCGGTCGATCGTTGCCAGGCGCACTCTGATGCCCGCTGAGCGAATGCGGAAATCATCGTCGGCAAGCGGCGCAAGCTTGACCGATTGCATGAGCGGGCTGGTATCGAGCGGCGGGATCGGATCCCTCACCGCGCCATTTTCGGCAACCAGGCGGCCGTTGGCGATGACGGCGCGGGCCTTGAATTCGCTCATATCCGCAAACAGCACGAGATCGGCGCGGCGCCCGGGAGCGATGAGGCCTAGATCCGAGCGTTTCAGACGCTGCGCAGCGTTGAAGGTCGCAGCGCGCAAGGCCCATTCCGGGCGCATGCCATAACGCACGAGGCGGCGCACCACATCGTCGAGGCCGCCATTCTCGTGAAGTTCGTCGGGGAAGACGTCGTCGGTGCAGAGTGTGACGGTCGGCGGAAGATGGCCGATGCCGTTCAATGCATCGACGAATTCCTTCAGCAGGTGATCGTGCGAGCCGCGCAGCTCGATCGTCATCCCGGCCGCGAGTTTCTGCAGCAGGTCCTGGCCGGACGTGAGTTCGTGATCGGACGTAATGCCGGCAGCCATGAAGGCATTGAGGTCGGCGCCTTCCAGCCCGCGGGCATGGCCGCAGACGAGTTTGCCGGAGGCCAGGCCGGCATTGACGATCGCCGTCATGCGAGGATCGCCATCGATGACGCCGCGCATGTTCATGACCTCAGCGACACCCCCGATCGCCGGCGCGCGCAGCAGTTCGGCGATGACGCCGGCGTCGAAATCCGCGCCGGCCAGTTCAAGCCCGGGGGCGGAAGGGACGCAGGAAGGAGCCAGCAGGATCATGCGCAGCGGCAAGTTGCGCGCAGCCTCGATCGCCCATCGCACCCCGTCAAGGCCATGGACATTGCCGAATTCGTGGGGATCCCAGACGACCGTCGTCACGCCGCGCGGCAGCACGGCTTCAGCATATTCGGCCGGCGTCACCATCGAGCTTTCGACATGCATGTGCGTATCGATCAGACCGGGAGAAACGATGCTGCCGGCGGCATCGATTACATCGGCCGCGTCCGTGCGGCTTGCCGGTACGTGCACGCTCGCAATCAAGGCGCCGATGAGGCCGATATCGGCTTCGCGGATCAGGCCGGTGACGGTATCGAGAATGCGGCCGCCGGTGATCAGCAGATCGAAGGGGCTGTCGCCACGGGCGGCGGCCACGGCGCGGGCGCGTAAGGCGGGCTCGTTGAGATCGCCAGGTTCCTGGCGCGGAGTGGCGGTCATTTGCGGGCCTCGTTGACCAGGGCGGCGAGAATGATGACACGCGCCATGTCGGCATCGATGTCGGCGGCGAACTGTGCATTGAACGTTGCGTGGGTGGCGCGGGTTTCGACGACCGTGCGTCCGCGCGTATGTTGCCCCTGCAATTCCACGTCGATGCGGGCAGGGCGGAAACTCACCACTTGCGGAGCAACGAAGGCGACGGCGGCCGAAGGATCGTAGATCGCCATGGCGGGACGACCGCGGCTGGTGCCGATCGCGATATAACCAGCAAACATGTCGGCGATCAGATCGGCATTGGTGCCGCCCGCGGCGCGGACCGGATCGGCATCTTCGGGTTTTGCCAGAACCTTGCGGCAGAGATCGAGATCGACCATGCGCAGCGGCAGTTTGTGGGCGATGACGATCGCCAGCGCTTCGGGGTCTGCGAGCGCGTTGAATTCGGCCGATGCCGTGTGGTTGCCCGAGGTAACGCCGCCGCCCATCCAGACGAGTTCGGTGATGCGGGCGGCAAGATCGGGGCGGGCAAGCGCAAGGGCCGCGATGTTCGTCAGCGGTCCAAGCGCCAGGATACGGTGCGGGCCTTCCGGTTCCAGCCAACGGCAAAGTGCGGCAAAGGCATCGCTATCCGGCAGGATCGCGGCAGGCGGCAGGTGTCTGCCGGTCGTTGGGATGCCGCTTTCGCCGAGCACTGCCTGGGCCGTCTCGAGCTTGCCGAGGACGGGCATGTGGCGGCCGGTATGGATCGGAAACTTCCAGCCGAAGGCTTTGGCGGCACCCGCCGCATTGGTGCGCACCTGCGGCAGCGGGGCATTGCCGTACACCAGGGATACGCCGTCGATCGTGAGTTCGGCATTCGTCACCACCATGATGGCGGCGATATCATCGAAACCCATATCCGTGTCGATCCACACACCCATGATGTCACCCGAAACGCTTGAGGCTTGCGGCGGCCGCGACCGGCAGGTCGAAGGCGATGGCGCTGCCGAGTTCGTGTTGCGGCAGGGTGGCATCAACCTCCGCCTTGATCGGCCCGAGCGTGCTGTCCAGCAGATATTCGCGACTGTTGCCGGCAAAGGATGTGCCGCGCACGGTGCCCTGGAAAGGACCGGAACCAAGCATCACCGCGCGCGGCCGCCAGGCCAGGCCCGCCGTATCGTCCGGCGCCGGAGTTGCAAGCGCGACCGGGCCGTTTGCCGTCGCAAGCTTTCCGTCCTTCAGCGCAAAGATATTCTCGAAGCCGACGAAATCGGCGACGAAGGAGGAGACAGGCTTGTTGTAGATGTCCTCGGGCGTGCCGATCTGTTCGATTCCGCCATTCAGCATGACGATGATGCGGTCGGCAAGGGCGAGTGCCTCTGCCTGATCGTGGGTGACGAAGATCATGGTGACACCGGTCTCCTTCTGCACGCGTTGCAGTTCTGCGCGCATTTCAAGGCGCAGACGGGCGTCGAGATTGGAGAGCGGTTCGTCGAGCAGCAACACTTTCGGCTCCATGACCATGGAACGGGCAAGCGCCACACGCTGCTGCTGGCCGCCGGAGAGTTCAGCCGGTTTGCGGCCTGCGAATTTCGCCAATCCGACGGACTTCAGGCCGCCATTGACCCTGGTGTCCAGATCCTGGCCGCGAAGACCTTTCAGGCGCAGGCCGAAAGCAACGTTTTCATAGACCGTCAAATGCGGGAACAGCGCATAGGATTGAAAGACGAGACCGACAGCGCGCTTGTTGGCGGAGACGCGGGTAATATCGGCGCCATCGAGATTGATGCGGCCGGAGGCTGGGGTGAGCAGACCGGCTATGGCGCGCATGGTCGTCGTCTTGCCGCAGCCGGAGGGGCCGAGAAGCGCAACCAGTTCACCCTTGGCGATCGACAGGTCGAGGCCCTTCACCGCGACCGTATCGCCATAGGCAAGCGTCAGCTTGTCGAGTTGAAGGTAGGCATCAGACATAGCGAGAGAATCCCAGGAAGCGTTCGGCGAGGAAGACGATGCCGATCGAAAGGAAGGCGAGCAGCGCCGAGAGCGCGGCAACGGACGGGTCGTAGGTGGTCTCCATATAGCCCAGCATGTCGATCGGCAGCGTGCGCACGCCGGGGCCGGAGAGGAACAGCGAAACGGGCACCTGGTTGAAGCTGGTGACGAAGCCGAGAATGAAGGCGGCGAGAATGCCGCCGCGAATATTCGGCATGACCACGCGGAAGAAGGCGCCAAACCGCGACGAGCCAAGCAGGACCGCGGCTTCCTCGATATCCGAGCGAAGGTTCCCGAGGCTCGCAGACACCACGCGCACGGCATAGGGCAGCACCAGGGCGGTATGGGCAAAGAACAACGCCAGCGTGATGTTGAAGCCGAAAGGAACGACGAGATAACGCAGCAGCGCCAGGCCCACGATGATGCCCGGCACGATGATCGGCAGCGAGACGACGGTTCTCATCGCCTCGGAGCCGGGCAGCCTGTAGCGCGACAGGGCATAGGCGGCGGGAATGCCGAGGACGAGCGCTGCCAGCGTGCCGAAAACCGCGAGAAACATCGACATGGCAAAGCTGTCTCGAAAGCTGTCGATGGTGAAGACCTTGGCAACCCAGCGCAGCGACAGGCCCTGCGGCGGGAAGGCCAGCGTATCGCCGGCCGAAAGGGAGGCGGCGATGATGATCAGGAAGGGACCGATCAGGAAGACCAGCAGCAGGAACAGCACGACCGGTGAGAACAGGCGGATGCTCATCGACGGTTCCTCGCAGTTGCGAGCCGTTTCAACAGAATATTGGCGGCAAAGCTCATGACGATCAGGATGAAGGCGATGACGCTCGCCGAGACGAAGTTGTTGGCGACCGATACCTGCTGGTACATCAGCGTTTCCAGCATCAGCACCTTGGAGCCGCCGAGAATGGCCGGGGTGATGTAGGCCGTCAGCGAGCCGGTGAAGACCAGCGTGCCGCCGACGACAAGCCCCTCCCTGGTGAGCGGCAGAATGACCTTCCAGAAGACCTGGAACCAGTTGGCGCCGAGCACGCGGGCGGCGGGAATGGCATCCTTCGGCATGTTCTCCAGCGCGCTGATGAGCGACAGGATCATCAGCGGCAGGAAGAGCTGCAGCAGGCCGATGAAGACAGCGGTTTCCGTGAAGAGAAGGCGCAGCGGCTCTGCGCTCAGGCCGAGGCCGGTGACGGCTTCGTTGACGATGCCGGTACGGCCGAGAATGACGATCCAGGCATAGGTACGGGCAACAGGCGAAATCATCAGCGGCAGGGTGACGAGGCCAATCATGCGGCCCTTGCCCTTGGCGGGCAGATTGACGATCGCGAAGGCTGCGGCATAGCCGATAACGGCCGAAACGGCCGTCACTTCAAGGCCAAGCCGGAACGTGCGGAAGAAGACGGTGCGGTTCAGCGTCTGCGCGAAGAAATCCGTATAGGCCGCAAGCGTCCAGGCCCCGCTGCTGCGAAAGCCTTCGGAGAGCAGGATCGCGACGGGCAGCAGAAAGACCACGGCTGCGAAGATCGCTGCCGGCAGGGCAAGTGCCAGGGCTTCGGCGCGGTTCTGGAACATGGGACGCCTTTCGAGCGGGGGAGAGGTCGGTCCCGGCCGGCGCCGGGACCGTTATCGGCGGCGGATTACTGGCCGACCTTTTCGTTCCATTCCTTCAGCCAGCCGTTGCGATTGTCGAGCGCGGCGGCAGAGGGGATGAGCTTCAGGCTCTTGGCGGTTTCCTCGCCGTAGGTGATGTTGTTGGCGACCTCGTCGGAGACCTTGACCTCCTTGTTCGCCGGGCTGTCGATCAGCTTTTCGGCGAGCTTGGTCTGAACTTCGGTCGAGAGCCAGAAATCCATGAACTGCATGGCGAGGTCCTGGTTCTTCGAGCCCTTGGTCATGACCAGCACGTTCATGCCGCCGGTCTGGCCTTCCTTCGGCGTTGCCCAGGCAACGGGAACATTAAGCTTGGTGAAGCCTGCCCAGGAGAAGCGACCGATCGGAGCCGCCCAGATTTCTTCCTGCTGCATGAGCTGCACGAGCTGGGAGGATTTTTCGTAGAAGGTGACGATCTCGTCCTTCTTCTCGCCGAGTGCTTCGATCGGCGCCTTGAGATCGGGCGTGTCCTTGCCGAGCGCGAGGCCGAGCATATAAAGCGCCGGCGGACCCTGGTTGGTCGTGACGTTCGGGAAGGCGACGTGGCCGACATATTCCGGCTTCAGCAGGTCGGCCCAGGATTCGATCTTCATCTTGTCGGAGCGGTAGGCGATCGAGGTGGCGTAGAAGGTATAGCCGACGCTCATGCCGTCGCCGTTCGGATCCTTGGCGACATCATAGAGCTTGGAGAAATTTTGAAGCTTGGACGTATCGACCTTGTCGATCAGGCCGGCGCGGGCGGCGGCAAGACCGTCAGCCATGGAGACGGCGGCAAGATCGACCACCGGATTGGCCTTGTTGGCTTCCATCTTGGCGAGGCGCTCGACGCTGTTGCCGGTTTCGACGACGAGCTTGCAGCCGCACTTGGCTTCGAATGGATCGTAGACGATCGTCTTGTAGTCGTCCTGCGCAAAGGCATAGACGGAAATGGTCAGCGTGCGGTCCTGTGCTGCGGTGCCGAGCGGGAAAAGTGCGGCAAGCGCCACCGATGCGATGAGGGCTTTCTTCATTCTACATGTTCTCCATCTCTGAGGTTTTTTGTGCCGGGTTCGCAGGCCCGGAGGATTGGCGGACGATCAGTTGCATGGGCACGCGTTCGGTCTCCGCCGTAACCAGCACGCCCTCTCGTGTGCCGCTTTCGTTTATTCTGTCGACCAGTGCCGAAACGGCGATTTCGGCGATCGTATCCATGTCCATCCTCACCGTCGTCAGCGACGGCGTGACGACAGGCGACCAGATGAGATCATCGAAGCCGGTGACGCTGACATCGGCAGGCACGCTGATACCCTCCTGCTGCAGCTCGGTCAGCGCGCGCAAAGCCTGCAGGTCGGAAAGCGCGGCAAAGGCGGTGAAGCCCTGACCTGCCTTTTCCGCAAGGCCCAGGCGGCAGCCGACGCCTGTCTCGGCCTCGAGCCGCTCGATCCAGAGCGTTTCGGAGCGCATGCCGGGCTGCAGGCCGGCCCTGATGCCGCCGGCCCTGTCGTTCTGGACATTGGACTCGTGATTGTTGCCGATGATCAGGATCTGCCTGTGACCGAGGCCGGCGAGATGGGCGGCGATCTCCTTGCCGCCTTGCCAGTGGTCGGCGGCGACCGTATTGCCGGGCGTGGAGGCGGTGTCGATAACGGCGACCGGGCAGCTTGCGCCAGAAATGCGGGTCGCACGACGCGGCACAACCACCATGCCGTCAACGCCACGTTCCACCAGCCGGTTGATCGCCTCGGTCTGCGCCGTGATATCGCCGCGGGAGTCGGCAATCAGCACGCCGTAGCCTGCCGCGGATGCAGCATATTCGATGGCCTGGGCGATCTTGGGAAAGAGAGGGTTGGCGATATCGGGCAGGACAAGGCCGAGCACGCCGCTGCGACCGGTGCGCAGAGCCCGGCCCGCCTGGCTCGGCACATAGCCGAGTTCGGCTGCATGTGCGCGAATTCTTTCGATAAGGGCGTCGGACACCCGGCCCTTGCCGGACAGCGCATTCGAGACGGTGGCAACAGAGACGCCGAGCGACGTCGCTATCCTGCTGAGGTTGGGTCCCGGGCGTTGTGAAGCCATTGTTCCGACGTGCTTCGCTTAATCGTTTAAGCAACTGCATAGCGTAGCGATCGCGGCTTGTCGAATCCAAATTCCTCCGATGCGCAATTATCTGTCCGGTCGAATGGTCGCGCAAACAAAAAGCCCCGCGAGAGACCTGACCCGCGGGGCTTCACGATAAGATTATGCGAGGACCTCAGCTGCCCTTGGCAACCTTGACCGGTGCCGGAGCCGTGGTCTTGCCGCCGGGAGCGAAGCCGCCGCCGGTTGCGATGTTGAGCGCGGCGTAGTCCTTCGCCATCTGCTGAACAGCGGCGGCGAGGCTTGCCTGAGCGAGAGAAACCTGACGCTGGGCATCGAGAACGTCGAGCAGCGAGGAAGCACCGTCCTTGTAGGATGCCGTCGAGAGTTCGAGCGTTTCCTGCGTCGTGCGGACCTGTGCGCGCAACGCATCGACCGTCTGAGCATCGCGGCGAACGGCCGACAGGGCGTTTTCGACCTGCTCGACCGCCGTCAGCACGGTCTGCTTCCAGGCGAGGTAGGCTGCGGCCGCGTCGGATTTGGAAACGTCGACATTGGCGCGCAGGCGACCGCCATCGAGGATCGGCAGGTTCAGCGTCGGGCCGAAGGACCATGCCGACAGGCCGCCGTGTATGCCGCGCTGGTTGATGTAGCTCGGCGAGATCGAACCGGACAGCGAGATCGACGGATAGAGCTGCGCCTCGGCGACACCGATCTGGGCGGTGGCGGCAGCGAGGTTGCGCTCAGCCTGACGAATGTCGGGACGGTTGCGGATCAGGTCGGCCGGAATGCCGGAATTGATGCCGCCGCGGAAAGTCGGCTGACCGGAGCCGCGCAACAGTTCATCGACCATGGAGCCGGCCGGCTGGCCGACGAGGGTGGCGATATGGTGGGCCGAAACGCGGATGTTGGTTTCGAGGCCGGGGATTTCTGCGAGCGTCGACTGGACGAGGCCTTCGGCCTGCACGACGTCGAGGCGGGAGGCCGCACCGGCATCAAGCTGGAACTTGGTGAGGTCGTAGGTTTCCTGACGAGACTTCAGGTTGGCCTTCGAAAGTGCCAGGCGCTGCTGATAGAAGCGCAGATCGATATAGGTTGAGACAAGGTCCTGGATGTAGGAGAGCTTGGCGATGTCGGCGGCCGCGTAAGCGGAGTCGAGCGAGGCGAGGGCGCTTTCCTTGCTGCGCTTGTAGAGGCCGAACATGTCGAGCAGCCAGGACAGGGAGAGCTGTCCGGCGCTGGTGTTGCGGGTGTTGAACTGGGTGCGCAGTTCGCCGGTCTGGCCGCTGACGGTGTGAGAGGCGCCGACATCGAGGGCGGGCAATGCGCCGGCGCCGGCGATGGTCACGTTGGCGGATGCGGAATTGATACGTTCAATAGCTTGCTGAACCGTCAGGTTCTGATCGAGGCCGATCTGAATAAGGCTGTTGAGCTTGCGGTCGTTATAGGCGGTCCACCAGGCCGTGGTGGCGACGTCGCCGTTGCTCTTTTTGCCACCCTCGCTGAATTTTCCAGGGAGCGGCATTTCAGGAGGTACGTGATCAGGGCCTAAAACACAGCCCGACAGCAATAACAATAGCGCCGGTGTGGCATAACGAAGAGGTACCATGCATTTCATCCTGTAACTCGAGCAAGTCAATTCTTGTCCGAAGCGTCATGCTTCACTATCGGCCCGACGCGCCTCGTTTCTTACGCTAAACACATGCCGAAGCAGTCCGTGCGCAATGTAGCAATCCGGAAAGCTTTCTCACAGTGCATTTTTATCACACTCCCGCCTCATTTTTTTGCCGTGTGGCAAAGATGCGGCGGATGACGACGAAGAAGGACGGCACGAAGAAAATGCCGAGCATCGTCGCAGCAAGCATGCCGCCGAGGACGCCGATGCCGATCGCGTTCTGGGCGGCGGAACCCGCGCCCGTTGCGATGGCCAAAGGCACGACGCCGAGGATGAACGCCAGAGAGGTCATGACGATCGGGCGCAAGCGCAGCCTTGCCGCTTCCAGCGTCGCTTCGAAGAGCCCCATGCCGGTCTCCATTCGGTCCTTTGCGAATTCCACGATCAGGATCGCGTTCTTCGCCGCAAGGCCGATGGTCGTGAGCAAACCCACCTTGAAATAGACATCGTTCGCCTGCCCGAACAGCGTTGCTGCCGCGAGCGCGCCGAGCACGCCGACCGGGACCGCCATGATGACCGAGAACGGGATCGACCAGCTCTCGTAGAGTGCAGCCAGGCAGAGGAAGACGACGAGAACCGAAATCGCGTAGAGCATGGGGGCTTGCGAGCCCGAGAGCCGTTCCTGATAGGAAATGCCCTGCCAGGCGACCGTATAGCCGCCGCCGAGCTGTGCCGTCAGCGCCTCCATCTCGTTCATGGCTTCGCCCGAGGAGACGCCAGGGGCGGCCGCACCGTCGAGCGGGATGGCGCTGACGGCATTGAACCGGGCAAGCGACGGCGCGCCTTCGACCCATTGGGTTGTCGTGAAGGCGGAGAAGGGCACCATTTCGCCGGCGTTGTTGCGGGCATACCAGTGGTTCAGATCGGTCGGCTGCATGCGGAAGGGGGCGTCACCCTGCACGTAAACCGGCTTGATCTCGCCGTTCAGCGTGAAGTCGTTGACGTCGCGTCCGGTGAAGATGATCGACAGCATGGAGTTGACCGACGCAAGGTCGACACCCATGGCGCCGATCTTCTCCTGATCGATCAGGATCTTCATCTGCGGCTCGACTTCCTTGTTGTTGGAGCGAAGGGCCACGACCTTGCCGGTGCCGCCGGCCATCTGGATCAGCCGCTTGGAGGCGGCCGTCAGGGCCTCATTGCCGTGGCCGCCGGTATCGACAAGATACATGGAGAAGCCGCTCGATACGCCGAGACCCTGGATCGCCGGCGGCAGCAGCGCAAAGACCTGCGCTTCGCGGATCGTAAAGAAGTTCCTGAGAGCCCGGTTGACCACCGATTGCGCGCTGAGATTGGGATCGGTGCGCAGCGAGAAGTCCTTGAGCTTTGTGAAGACGATGGCGCTGTTCTGGCCGGAACCGTTGAAACCGAAGCCGAGCGCGCCAAAGACGGAATCCACCGCGTCCTTCTCGTTCTCACGGAAGTATTTTTCGACCTTTTCAACGACGGCCTGCGTCTGTTGGGTGGTGGAGCCCGGCGGCGTGGTGACGATGGTGAGCAGCACGCCCTGGTCTTCCTGCGGCAGGAACGAGCTCGGCAGGCGGGTGAAGAGATAGGCGCAGCCGGCGCCGACCAGCAGGAACACCAGCATGACCCGGATCGGCCGCTTCAGGAGATAGCCGATGGCGCGCACATAGCCGTTGGTCGAGCGGGTGAAGTTGCGGTTGAACCAGTCGCCGATGCGGTGCTTCTTGTGCTCGTCGATCGGCTTCAGCATCGTGGCGCAGAGCGCCGGCGTCAGCACGATGGCGACGAGTGCCGAAAGCAGCATGGCCGAAACGATGGTGACGGAGAACTGGCGGTAGATGATGCCGGTCGAGCCGCCGAAAAAGGCCATGGGAATGAAGACGGCGGTCAGCACGAGAGCGATGCCGACGATGGCGCCGGTGATTTCACCCATTGACTTCTCGGTCGCCTCCAGCGGCGAGAGCTTTTCCTCCGACATGATGCGCTCGACATTTTCCACGACGACGATGGCGTCGTCGACGAGAAGGCCGATCGCCAGCACCATGGCAAACATGGTCAGCGTATTGATCGAGTAGCCAGTCGCCGCGAGGATGCCGAAAGTGCCGAGAAGCACGACGGGAACGGCGATGGTCGGGATCAGGGTCGCCCGCAGATTCTGCAGGAAGATCAACAGAACCACGAAGACGAGCACGATCGCCTCGATCAGCGTGTGCACGACCTTTTCGATCGACAGTTCGACGAAGGGCGTCGTGTCGTAGGGATAGGTGATCTCGACGCCTTCCGGCAGGCCGCGACCGATCGTTTCGAGCGCGGTGCGCACGCGCGCGGCGGTGTCGATGGCGTTCGCACCGATCGCAAGGTTGACTGCAAAGCCCGACGACGGCAGGCCGTTATACCGTGAGCTGCCCCCGTAACTTTCCTGACCGATCTCGACGCGGGCAACATCGCTGAGGCGAACGGTCGAGCCGTCCTTTTCGACCTTCAGGATGATGTGCTCGAAATCCGCAACCGTGGTGAGCTGGCTCTGGGCCGTGATCGTCACGTTGATCTGCTGGCCCGGAACGGAGGGCTGGGCACCGAGCGAGCCGACGGAGACCTGCGTGTTCTGCGCCTGGATGGCGGAGGTCACGTCGCCGGGGGTGAGTTGGAATTTCTGCAGCTTGAACGGGTCAAGCCAGACGCGCATGGCGTAGCCGGAGCCGAACACGTTGATGCTGCCCACGCCTTCCAGGCGCTGGATCTGATCCTCGATCGAGGTCGACATGATGTTGCCGAGGTCGACGGAGGTGCGCTTGCCGTCGGTCGAGATCAGCGAGCCGACGAGAAGAATGCTCGAGGTGGAGCGCGTGACGCTGATACCGGCATCTATGACGTCGCCCGGCAGCTGCGACTGGACGAGCTGCAGCTTGTTCTGCACCTGGACCTGCGCGATGTCGGGATTGATGCTGGTGCCGAAGGTCAGCGAAATGCTGGCAGAGCCTGTCGACGAGGTCGAGGTCATGTAGGTCAGATCGTCGAGACCGGTCATGCCGTCTTCGATGATGGTCGTCACCGATTTTTCGACCGTTTCGGCGCTGGCGCCACGATAGGTGGCGTTGATACGGACCGTGGTCGGCGCAATGTCAGGATATTGCGAGATCGACAGCGTGAAGATGGCGAGCAGGCCGGCGAGCATGATGGTGATCGCAATGACCCAGGCAAAGATCGGTCGTCGGATAAAAAACTTGGCCATCGGTTATTCCTGTGCGGCTGGGACGGTGACGATGCGAAAATGCCTGCGCATTATTTTGCTGCGGGCTTCTGTTCGCCTCCGGCCGCGGGCTGATCGGCAGGGACAACCACGCCGTTGTCGTTGATCTTCATCGGGACCGGTTTCACCGGCATGCCTGAAACAATCGACTGCAGGCCGCTGACGATGAGCTGGTCGCCATCTTTCACGCCCTCGGTCACAAGCCAGGAGTTGTTGGAGGGTGCGGCGTTCTGGAATACGCGAGATTCGACCTTGCCCTCGGCGGAAACGAACTGCGCGGTCAAACGACCGTTGGCGTCGCGGGTGGTCGCAAGCTGGGGCAGGGAATATCCGGATTCTGCGCCGAGTTCGACGGTGGCGCGCACATACATGCCCGGCAGGATGACGCGGTCCGGATTCGGGAAGACCACGCGGATGATGAAGGTGCCGGTCGTTTCGCTGACGACCTGCTTCGACATGTCGAGCTTGCCCTTCTGATTATATTCACGGCCGTCCTCGAGGATCAGCCGGAACGCGACATTGCTGTCTTCGCCCTTGACTTCGCCGGCAGCGATCGCGTCGCGCAGCTTCAGCAGGTTGGTGCTCGATTCCGTCAGCGAAATGTAGATCGGATCGAGCTGACGGATCGTGGTCAGCGCAGTTGTCTGGTTGGCCGCGACGACGTTGCCGATATTGTAGGCCGTCTGGTCGATCACTCCGTCGAACGGAGCGATGATCTTCGTATGGTCGAGATCGATCTGCGCCGCGGTAAGGGCGGCCTTGGCTGCTTCGACTTCGGCATTTGCCTGAGCAAGGGCCGTGCGGGCGGTTTCGAATTCGATCTGCGTTGCGCCGCTGCCGACCAGGCGCTGGTAACGGTCGAAATTGCTCTGGGCGCTGGGCACGCTTGCCTCGGCCTTGGAAATTGCGGCCTGGGCCTGCTCGACGGCCGCGCGGTAGGCGGCGTCGTCGATCTGGTAGAGCAGATCGCCCTTCTTGACCTCGCCGCCTTCCTTAAAGGCAATTTCGCGGATGATGCCGTTCACCTGCGGGCGGATATCGGCCACCTGGAAGGCTTCGGCGCGACCGGGCAGGATCGTGGTGATCGGATAGGTATCCTTCTTCAGCGTGACAACACCGACGGGGGCGGCCTGCTGGGCGGCTCCGGCACCTGCATTGCCGGCGGGCTTGCTGCCGCTGTCGTTGCAGGCGGCAAGGCCCATAACCAGCAGGAGGGCCGAGGAGACGATGAGGGAACGCCGAGTCATGCTGAATTCCTGTGCGGTTGGCAGTAGCGGTTCAATCGCCGGCCCTGTGACGCGCCGCTCTATATAAGCGTGACAATTGATCCGGAAACAGATGCCGTTATCCGATATTAAGAAAAGCTTTCTGAAGTGACGTAATTCAGCAATCGTCACTTAGCAAGGGTTATTTTGCAGTGCGGCATCCACGAAACACACGATTTTTTCGGCACGGTGCACAAGCGTGTTTTTGTCGTCCTTGGCGATGAGAATGGGGTGCAGAACGCAAGCCAGAACGTCTGCGACGGTGCGCGCGGCCGCGTCCGTATTGTCGCAGCGGTAATTGCCTTCGGCTACGCCTTCACGGATGATCTCGCCAAGCTTCTGCTCTATCCGCTCGCGATAGCGATGGCCGGCGTCGAGCTTGGCATCGATCGTCGAGATCACCATTTCGAAGATGTAGGGGTTCTGCTGTATGTCCTGCAGATGGCTGTCGAGCAGGCGCAGGACGAAGCTCAGCAGCTGTTCCTTCGGCGGCAGGCTGGTGTCGACGGCAGCGAAGCGCTCCGTGGCATTGCCGAGATGGCGTTCGGCAATCGCATCGACGAGCACCGCCTTTGAATGAAAATGCTTGAAAACGTTGGCCGGCGACATGTGCAGCGAAGCGGCGATATCGGCGATGGAAACCGCGACGAAGCCGCGCTGGCGAAACAGAGTCTCCGCCATCGAGAGGATATCCTCCCGGGTTTCCTCGGCCTTGCGTCTGGGCCTGCGTGCCATCTGTCCCCCGCCGGGCTTGGCCCGGCACCTCTTTTTCACGATGCTAGCGCGATTGGCCGAAAACCTGCAAGCGGTCTCGCAGCTTGGCCTTCAACGGTTCAGGGGAAATAGGGCGCGAGATTTGCCCGGATACGCGCCGCGGGCGTTTCGCCGCTGATATCGGCGACGAAAGGTTCGCCGGTAATCCATTCATAGGCCTTGATATAGACGGCGGAGGTCTGCTCGATCAGCTCGACCGGAATTTCCGGGATATCGTCTTTGTAGGGATCGCAACGCTCGGCCACCCAGGCGCGGACGAAATCCTTGTCGAAGCTTTCCGGCCGGCGGCCCGCGTCGAAGGCCGCGGGATAGGTTTGCGCCACCCAGTAGCGGCTGCTGTCAGGCGTATGGATCTCGTCGGCAAGAATGATGTTGCCGTTTTCGTCCGTACCGAACTCATATTTCGTATCGACGAGGATGAGGCCGCGCTTTGCCGCCATTTCCTGGCCGCGGGCAAAAAGAGCCAGCGCATAGTTCGACAGCGTTTCCCACTGCTCTTTCGTCAACAGGCCGCGGCCGACGATTTCGGCCGGTGTCAGCGGCTCGTCGTGGCCGCCGTCGAATTCCTTGCTGGTCGGCGTGATGACCGGTTCGGGCAGGATCTGATTGTCGCGCATGCCATCGGGCAGGCGGATGCCGTACATTTCTCGCTCGCCCTTCTTGTAGAGCGTCAGGATCGACGTGCCGGTCGTGCCGGCGAGATAACCGCGCACCACAATCTCGACCGGCAGAATATCGAGACGCTTGCCGATGACGACATTCGGGTCGGGATAGCCGAGGACATGGTTGGGGCAGATATCCTTCGTCGCCTCGAACCAGTAACGGGCCGTCTGCGTCAATACCTGTCCCTTGTAGGGAATGCAGGTCAGGATGCGGTCGAAGGCGCTCAGCCGGTCGGTGCTGATGATGATGCGCCGGCCGTCCGGAAGATCATAGTTCTCACGCACCTTGCCGCGATAGTAGTTCGGCAGTTCCGGGAAATGGGCTTCGGAGAGAATACGCACGGCGCCTGGCTATCCTTCTATCGGCTGAGGCTAAAGCGTGCCGCGATCTTTGGGGTTCGCTTCCGACGCTTCAGGTCTTTGTTTTACGCATGTCGTTATCGCAAAACCGCTCCACGCTTTTGCGCCGCATGCTCTGTCCCTGCTCTAGTTTCATTGCCGCGGAAGTCAAGCAAAGGCTCATTCAAAGCCAGAAGAGGGCGATGAGAACGAGCGTCAATATATAACCGGCGAGCGTCAGCGGCCAGCCGGCCCGAAGGAAATCGCCGAAGCGGTAGCTGCCGATGCTCATCGACAGCGTATTGTTGTGATGGCCGAACGGGGTCAGGAAATCCTGCGAGGCGCCGGCGGCCACCGCTATCAGGTAGGCCTGCGGTGCATGCTGTCCGGCGCGCGCAAATTCCAGAGCAATCGGCGCAAGCACGATCGCGACCGTCGCATTGTTGACGAAGGGCGTCAGCGCCATGGCGAGAAACAGGACGAGCGCAATACCCCACAACGGATCGGCAATGGGGAATACAAGGCTCAGCCAGGTCGCAATGGTTTCGGCCATGCCCGTTGTGGCGACCGCCTGGCCGATCGGGATCATCGCCGCGAGCATGATGATGATCGGCCAATTGAGATCCGCCATCGCCTGGCGGATGTTCAGATAGCCTGGCAGGGCAAGTGCCAGCACGACGAAGGCAAGCGCGATGTCGGGGCGCAGGCCGAAGGCGGAAGCGGCAACGCCGCAGGCAAAAATGGCGAAAGGCCGCCAAGAGGCCGCCGCGGCAGGGGTGGGCGCTGCCGAGGCGAGCGGCAGGCATTCGCACTCTTCGAGCGCTTCCGCGATCGCCGCTTTCGGACCTTCCAGCACCAGGATGTCGCCGATCGAAAGCTGCAGATCGGCAAAGCGCCCTTCGATGCGCGGAGAGCGCATCGACAGCGCCGAGACCGTGACCCCGCGATTGCGGAAGACCTCCAGCGATGCGACACGTGAACCGACGACGGTGCTTTCCGGCATGACGACGGCCTCGACGCTGGTGAAATCCGGCTGCAGCCCGTGCGGATGGGCCTCCGCCACCAGGGCCTGCGAGGCGGCCAGATCCGCGAAGACGGAATCGGCGCCCTGTGCCAGCAGAATGTCGCCCGACTGGATGACGGATTGTTCGAGCGGGCCGAAGACGAAAGCGCGGTCGCGGATCAGCGCATGCGGCTGGATGCCGAAACGCTCGGCACATTGGGCAAGCGTTGCGCCGATCAACGGCGAATGCTCGGGAATGATGCGCTCCGCGACGATGCGGCGGGCCGGCGGAACTGGCGTTTCCGCAGCTTCGTCCGGCTCCGGAAACAGTTGCCGCACGATCAGGGCGATGAGCAGAATGCCTGAAATGGCGACCGGAAGGCCGACATAAGCGAAGTCGAAGAAACGGAAATCCGTGCCGGTCGCTTTTTCAAGCGCGTCGCTGACGAGAAGATTGGCGGGCGTGCCGATCAGGGAGACGAGGCCGCCAAGAAGAGCGGCAAAGGAGATCGGCATCACGAGCTGCCGGCGCGGAATGGCCATAAGCGTGTTCAGCCGGAGCGCCAGCGGCAGGGTAATCGCAAAGGCGCCGATACTGTTCATGAAGATCGAGATGAAGCCGGTCAGGGCGGAGACGCCTGTTATGACCCGGAAGTGCGAGAGGCCCGAGGCCACGAAGCGCTCGGCGAGACTGTCAAAGAGTTTGGTGCGGGCCAGCACCTGGACGATCAGCAGGATTTCGACCACGGTGATGACGACGGGGCTCGCGAAGCCGGCAAAGATACCGTCGGCGGGGTACAGGCCGAGCCCGTAACCTGCAAGCAATCCGCTGATCGAGATGACTTCCATGCGCAGGCGGTCGAGGGAAAACAGAAAGAGCATGGCCGTCAGCAGGATCAGGAGGGCTGCTTGCTCGAGCGTCATCGGGGTTCCTGTCTTCGATCACAGGCCGAATGTAGCCATTCGTCCGGCGCTGTATAGCCTGCTCAGACGAAAGAATGATTGCTCCTCACATCCCCTGCCAGCGGCCGTCCCGCGGGCGCTCAGGCCGGCCTGCGCCATTTCCCTTCGGCCGTCCGCTCGAGGATGGGCGTTGCAAAAACGCCTTTTGTGCGTGCCTGCCATTGCGGTCCCGCGGCATCGAGCCGGGCGCGCCAGCGGTCCGATTGCAGCATCGCCGCGCCGATGACAACCGGCTCTATGCCGCAGCTCGCGAGAAGGTCGAGGCCGGCGACGATCGAGGTCCCGCTCGAGATGACGTCGTCGATCAGCGCAACGCGGCATCCTTCGAGAAGCGGCAGCATGCGCGGATCGACATAGAGCCGTTTCTGCTGTTCCGGAGTGGTGATTGAGGAGAGGGCGACCGAGAGTTCGTCGCGATACCAGAATTTGCGGGAAGTGCCGAGTGGCACGTAGCGGCTGTGCCCGAGCTTCTGGGCAACGGCGGCAGCAAGGGTGAGGCCGAGTGTCGGCAGGCCGGCAACCACATCGATATCGAGGGGCTCTATCTTTGCCGCAAGGTTTTCGGCGAGCGCATCGAGCACGGCAAAACCTGCCTGGTTGATGATCAGCGAGGCCAGCGCATGCTCGCCGTCCGCGAGCAGGCGGATCGGCAGCCGCAATTGCCTGCCGTCTTCCAGTTCGGCCACGAAGAAGGAGGTGAAATCGCCGTCCGTTCCGAAGCTGCCCGGCGGATGGATGTCCTGCCAGAAATCATGCGGCTTCATCTCGTTCATTCTCAACCTCGCATCGCCTTGCCGGTACCGACCTTGCGGCGCAGGTCCTTCAGCTCGGATTCCGTCAGTTCCCTGACCGATCCCTTCGGCAGATCGCCGAGTTCCAGCCCACCGATCGCGACGCGCACGAGCCGCAGGCAGGCAATATCAAGCGCTTCGAGCATCCGCCGGATCTGCCGGTTGCGGCCTTCCTGAAGTTCCACTTCGATCCAGGAATTGCGGTCGCCTTCGCGCAGCCTGCGGGCGGCGGTGGCGCGCAGCAGTTCGCCGTCATGTCGAAGGCCCGACGTCATCGCCGCCAGCATGTCGTCATCGGCGATCCGATCGATCTGGACATGGTAGGATTTCGGGACGTGGGTGATCGGATCGAGCAGTGCCTGTGCGAATTCCGTATCGTTGGTGAAGAGCAGCAGGCCCTCGCTCGCCTTGTCGAGCCGGCCGACAGGCGAAAGATGCGGAACGTCGAAATCAGCCAGGCAGTCATAGACGGTCGGACGACCTTCCGGATCGTGACGCGTGGTGACAAGGCCGCGCGGCTTGTTGAGCATCAGGTATATCCTGGCCTCGGCGGCGATCTCTTTGCCATCGACCTTGATAAGGGCGGTCGAAAGATCGACCCACGCCGAGGGATCCGTGATGATACGATCCTCGACCGCGACACGGCCGTCGGCGATCAGCCTTTCAGCCTGGGTGCGGGAACAATAGCCGAGTTTGGAGAGCGCGCGCGGGAGCGTAACCCGCTTGCCGGCCGGGCCGGCCTCGGGTTTGTTGTGTTCGCGTGTTTTCTGCGGTGCTCGCCGGCTTCTCACTTCGCCATCCCTGATGTGATTGCGAGAGCCGTTCTTGGCATGAACGACGCACGGATGCCAGCAATGGTGTTCGAAATTCTGGGGAGGAGGAGATTTCGGATGCCGAATGGAACCATCGACGCTTCGGGAAAGCGCAGCCGGTAAAAAGGGTCTTTCTACCGCCTCACGGGCAGGCCATGAAGCCGGCGAGTTCCTGCCGGTTCATCACGATCCCGGCTGCGGCCTTGGCCGGGTCCGGATGCGTGTAGGAAAGGCTCGGCATTTCGGGCAGATCGAGTGCCTGGCGCATATTCATGATGCCGACTGCACGTCGGCCGTCGCTGCCGTCGATACTGACTTCGACAATCAGCTTCTCTCTTTTGCTGTCCATGGTGACCTCCCTTCATTATTATATTCCCATCGATCGCATTAAAAATCGGTTTTTCTAAGACATAAGTGTTTACGCACCCTGCAAAAAACGGATCTGCAGGATGCGTACAAAATGCGGGAGTGGAGGTGGATGGGTTAACGCCACCAGTGGCGCGGTTCGGGCTGCGTGGCGCCCGACAGCATGTAGCCTGCCAGGAAGCCGATCGCGCCGGCAAGCAGAAGCGCCGTGGTGGTTGCAGCCGGGTGTTCGCGGGCGGTGCCGGCGACCGCCGCACCTTCGGCACGAATCTGGGCAACGGCACCTTTGGCACGCGGAAGCGCATCTTCGTAAGCCTTTCCGGCACGATTGCGTACTTCGTAATAGGCTTCCGCGCCCTGCGCGGAAATCATCTTCTGCAGGCGGGACACTTCCTGCTGCAGAGCGGCGATATCCTTGCTGACGGAAGTTCTGAGATCATCGGTGTTGGCGGCCATGTCTGTCTCCTTTCCTTCAATGGGGAGGGAAACACGAAAAACCGCGTTAGGTTCCGAGCCTTTCGCCACAATCCAACATGACGGCTGTTTGACAGCCTGGACCGTGCCGCTTTTTATTCCTCATTAACCACAAAATCGGCCAAGACCCTGTTTTGACGGGGTCTTTCTGCATTTTCAGGCTGGGGTCCGGACGATTTTTTACCGGCCGATAAAAGATTTTTCAGGGATTTTGCTCTGAAAAGCGCCCTGTGGATAACCGTCCAGCAGAAAATCCGCTGTCGAATCAACCTGTTACAAAAAT
>UCFC01000039.1 GCA_900471515.1 Hyphomicrobiales bacterium
CGGATGCAGCCCCTCGATCGGCGGCAGCGGCTCGCATTCGATGCAGAGGCAACGGTAGGGTCTGATCGCGGTCGCCTTCATGCCGCCCGCCGGTTCCAGCTGACGAACGGATCGGGCAGGTTGCGCCAGCGTTCCGGCGTGAAGGCCGCGCTTTCCACAAGGCAGGCGTCGAGTTCGGCGCGGATCCAGGCTTCGTCCATCGGGTCGGCGCCGATGAAGACGATTTCCTGGCGGCGGTCGCCCCAGACGGGGTCGAGATAGGGGCCGATGGCGCTGAGGAAGGCGGGCTCGTCCGGCCATTGCTCGCGCGGGACGGCCGCCCACCAGAGGCCCATCCTGCCGGTGCGCACGATGGCGCCGGCCTGGCTGATCTCGCCGACATGATGCGGGCGGGTGGCGAGCCAGAAGAAGCCCTTGGCGCGCACCACGCCGGGCCAGCTCCTGTCGAGGAAGGCCTGCAGCCTTGCCGGATGGAAGGGGCGCCTTTCGCGGTAGACGAAGGAGCGGATGCCGTATTCCTCGGTTTCCGGCACATGGTTCCTGAAGCCGTGCAGTTCCTTGTACCAGAGCGGGTGGGTCTCGGCCTTGTCGATATCGAAGCGGCCGGTGCCGAGCACGTCTTTCAGCGCCACCTTGCCGAAATCGGTCTCGATGATGCGCGCATCCGGGTTGAGGCCGGCGATGATCTTTCTCGCCGCGTCGCGCTCGTCTTCGCTCGCCGTGCCGATCTTGTTCAGCACGACGATATCGGCAAATTCGATCTGCTCGACGAGCAGGTCGACGATCGTCCTGCCGTCGCCGTCGCCGGCCGTTTCGCCGCGGTCGGCAAGGAAATCGGAAGAGGCGTAATCGGCGAGCAGGTTGGCGGCATCGACGACCGTCACCATCGTATCGAGGCGGGCGACATCGGACAGGCTGGCGCCGTTCTCGTCGCGGAATTCGAAGGTGGTGGCGACGGGCAGGGGCTCGGCAATGCCGGTCGATTCGATCAGGAGGTAATCGAAGCGGCCCTGTTCGGCGAGCTGGCGCACCTCTTTCAGAAGGTCGTCGCGCAGCGTGCAGCAGATGCAGCCATTGGTCATTTCCACCAGCTGCTCTTCCGTGCGCGAGAGATTGGCGCCGCCATCGCGCACCAGGGCGGCATCGATATTCACCTCGCTCATATCGTTGACGATGACGGCGACGCGCATGCCCTCGCGATTGGAAAGGACATGGTTGAGCAATGTCGTCTTGCCGGCGCCGAGGAAGCCGGAGAGCACGGTGACGGGAAGCCTGTTGTCCATGATATCATCCTATTATGTTATAACGTAACATTCGTATTGGCAAAAAAAGGCGGAACGGGGGTGTCGCCGCCTTCTTTCGCCGCAGCGCGCGCGGGCGGGCTGCAAGTCCGGGGGAGCGCAGGGGGCGCTCCCTCTGGTGATCGCTTGGCGCCCGTTGCCGGGCAAAGACCGCTCGGGCTCACGCGCTGGCGAGGCAATTGCGCATGCTGCCTGCGATGCCGCGCATGAGGGTGAAATAGAGATCGGGGCCGGCGGGCAGGGTGGCGGCTTCCGGGTCGAGCACGCCGGACTTCGCCTTCGTGCCCTCGATGACGACATCGACGAGGCGCGGTTCGAACTGCGGCTCGGCAAAGACGCAGGTGGCGCCGAGATCGCCGACCTTGCGGTGGATCTCGGAGACGCGCTCGGCACCCGGAATGGTTTCCGGGCTGACGGTGATCGAGCCGGCAACGCGGATATGGTAGCGGTGCTCGAAATATTGATAGGCATCGTGGAAGACGATGAAGGGCTTGTCCTTGACCGGTGACACGGTTGCGGCGATTTCCTCGTCGAGCGCATCCAGCTTTTCGTCCAGCGCCTTGGCATTGGCCTCGTAGGTCAGCGCGTTGGCGGGATCGGCGGCGACCAGCGTGGTGGTGATCTCGGCGGCCATGGCCTTGGCATTCATGGGGTCCAGCCAGAGATGGGTGTCGAAACCGTGATGGTCGTCATGGTCGTCATGGCCGTGGTCGTCGGCGGCGTGGTCGTGGCCGTGGTCGTGCTCGTCGCCGTCGTCATGGGCCTCGAAGGCGCCGCCTTCGCGGAAGGGCAGTTTCACCAGGCCCGGCGCATTGTCGAGCCTTGCGACGAGGGCGTCGGAGCCGAGCGATTCCAGCGGTTTTTCGAGGAAGGCTTCGAGGCCGGGGCCGACCCAGAAGACGACCTTGGCCTCCTGGAGCGCGCGGGCGTTGGACGGTTTCAGGTTGTAGGTATGCGGCGAGGCGGCGCCGTCGACGATCAGTTCCGGCTTGCCGACGCCCTGCATGATGGCCGAAACCAGCGAGTGGACCGGCTTGATGGAGGTGACGACGACAGGCGCATCGGCGGCCTGGAGGGACCCGGCGAAAAGAAAAGCCGGGATTGCGAGGGTAAGGCCCATCGCCAGTTTCATCAGCATGCTCCGCTTGAATTGCAGTTGTTATGTTATTACATCAATTGCGTTATGCTATAACGTGTGCAATAGCAGGACGCAACAGCAGTTTCGGAAAATTTGATGCTCTCTCCCGCAAACGACCCCGCCGGTATCAGGGCAGAACCGCTGGTTTCGCTCGAGAATGTCGGCATTCGCCGCGGCGGCCGCTGGCTGGTGCGCGGCGTGGATTTTTCCGTGTCGCGCGGCGAGATCGTCACGCTGATCGGCCCGAACGGCTCCGGCAAATCGACGAGCGCCAAGGCCGCGATCGGCGTCTTGAAGCCCGACGAGGGCAGGGTGAGCCGCATTGCCGGCCTCAAGGTCGGCTATGTGCCGCAGAAGCTTGCGGTGGACTGGACGCTGCCGCTTTCGGTGCGCCGGCTGATGACGCTGACCGGGCCGCTGCCCGAGGCCGAAATCATGGCCGCCCTTGAGGCCGCCGGCATGGCGCATATGCTGGATGCGCAGGTGCAGCACCTTTCGGGCGGCGAATTCCAGCGGGCGCTGATGGCGCGCGCCATTGCCCGCAAGCCCGATCTTCTCGTGCTCGACGAGCCGGTGCAGGGGGTGGATTTCGCCGGCGAGATCGCGCTTTACGACCTCATCAAATCGATCCGCAACACGACCGGCTGCGGCATCCTGCTGATTTCGCACGACCTGCATGTCGTCATGGCGGAAACGGATACGGTGATCTGCCTCAACGGCCATGTCTGCTGCCGCGGCACGCCGCAGGCGGTAAGCCGCAGCCCGGAATATGTGCGCCTCTTCGGCAGCCGCGCGGCGCAGACGCTGGCCGTCTACAGCCACCATCACGACCATACGCATCTGCCCGACGGGCGCGTGCTGCACGAAGACGGATCGGTGACGGATCATTGCTACCCGCAAGACGGGCACCACCATCACCACGATCACGGCCATGCCCATCTGCACGGCCATGCCGAGGCCCATGCGCACGCCGAGGCGGACCGTCACCCCGGCCATGCGCATGCGCAAGCCCAGGCGCATGCGCATTCCCGGAGCGGGGCCGAGAACGGGGAGAACCGTCATGCTTGACGATTTCTTCGTGCGCGCGATCCTTGCCGGCGTCGGGCTGGCGCTGACGACGGGGCCGCTCGGCTGCTTCATCATCTGGCGGCGCATGGCCTATTTCGGCGATACGATCGCCCATTCGGCGCTGCTCGGCGTGGCGCTGTCGCTGCTCTTCGAATTCAACCTGACGCTGGCCGTCTTCGCCGTCGCCGCCGTCGTCTCGATCCTGCTTCTCTTGCTGCAGAAGCGCCAGGCGCTGTCGGCCGATGCGCTGCTCGGCATTCTCTCGCATGCCACGCTGGCGATCGGCCTCGTCATGGTCGCCTTCATGACCTGGGTGCGCATCGATCTCATCGCCTTCCTGTTCGGCGATATCCTGGCGGTTTCGACCACCGATATCGCGCTGATCTGGGGCGGCGGCATCCTCGTTCTGGCGGCGATCGCCTGGCTGTGGCGGCCGCTGCTGGCGGCCACCGTCAATCCGGAACTGGCCGAGGCCGAGGGGCTGCGGCCGGAGCGGGCGCGGCTGTTCTTCATGCTGCTGATGGCCGTCGTCATCGCCATTGCCATGAAGATCGTCGGCATCATGCTGATCACCTCGCTGCTCATCATTCCGGCGGCCACCGCCCGGCGCTTTTCCTCGACGCCGGAGCTGATGGCCGTGCTTGCCTCGCTGATCGGCGCCGTTGCCGTCGTCGGCGGGCTGTTCGGCTCGCTGACCTACGATACGCCCTCCGGCCCGTCGATCGTGGTGGCTGCCCTCATTCTCTTCATTCTG
This sequence comes from Hyphomicrobiales bacterium, assembly GCA_900471515.1. Lineage (GTDB taxonomy): Bacteria > Pseudomonadota > Alphaproteobacteria > Rhizobiales > Rhizobiaceae > Rhizobium. The sequence continues at coordinate 4,262 of UCFC01000039.1, forward strand.
AGCCTGCTTCCCGCCTGGCGCGGGCGCAGGGACCTGCAAGGACAAGGCTCATGAACGCACCGCAAATGACCCGCAACCAGGCGCTCGTCTTCGACGTGCTCGAAAAGGCCGAGGGGCCGCTCAGCGCCTATACGATCCTCGACAAGCTGCGCGACCAGGGTTTTCGCGCGCCGCTGCAGGTCTACCGGGCGCTGGAAAAGCTGCTCGAATATGGCGTCGTGCATCGGCTGGAAAGCATCAATTCCTTCGTCGCCTGCGCCCATCCCGGCGAAAATTGCCACAGCCACGGCATCGTCGCCTTCGCGATCTGCGAAAGCTGCGGGCAGGTGATCGAGTTCCACGACCATGAGGTGGATCACCGGCTGATGGGCTGGGTGCGCAGCCAGAAATTCAAGCCGGCGAAGACGACGATCGAAATCCGCGGCACCTGCGAGGCTTGCGCGGCCTGACGGCGCCCGCAACGGCCGCCTTCCGCCGTGAACGGCAGCCGGCCTATCCGCCGGTCGGCGCCAGCGCCGCAAGGTGCAGCAGATCCTCGTTTTCCTCCGGCACATTCTCGGCCAGACGGGCGGCGGCGATGACCGGCAGCCAGGTGAAGATCTCGTCCGCGGCCAGCTCGGCCGCCTTCGCATAGGTGACGACATAGGCCTCGGCGATGGCCGGCAGCGCCCGGCGCATCAGGAGATAGGTGCGGCAGACGTCGGCGGCGGGATTGCCGCCGGCGGCGTCCAGCCAGTCGACGATCATGGCGTCGCCGCCGGCGCCCAGAATATTCCAGGGATGAAAATCGCCGTGGCAGACATTGTCGCCATCGGGCAGGGCGGCGAGCGCCAGAAGCAGCCGGTCGCGCAGGTCGGGTGCGAGCGGTTCGGCGCGCTCGATATTGGCGGCCAGCCGCGGTTTCAGCGCGGGAAGGCCGGTGCCGGCCTCGCGGTGCAGGCGCAGGTGGAGGGCCGCCATCTCCCTGATGGCCGAGAGCGGCGGCTCCGGCAGCATCTCGTCGGCAAGGCTGGTGCCGGTGACGCGATCCATCAGCAGGCCCCAGCGGCCGTGATAATCGCCGACGACATGAACCCGCGGGGCGGGCAGCGACAGCTGCTCGACGATTGCCAGATTGGCGGCCTCGCGGAAGGCCGGGGCCTTCGGGCGGCCGGGCCTGTAGAGCTTCAGCGCCAGCGTGCCGTGCTCGAAGACTTCCGCTTCCTTGCCCGAGCCGAGCAGACGGCCGATTTCGATCATGTCGGGCTCCCCGCCTCATGGTTGCATTCAGAGCGATGTGGTGCTGCTTTCGGGAAGGGAAAGGGGGCGGCTTCATGCAGGGCACGGCAGGGCCGCCGCCGGCCGATTGTTGCGGCAGCAGAGACAGTGTGTCCGTGACAACCGGCTTTATCCGCCGCGCGCGGCATGGATTATGCGGCGGGATAGGCCATTGCTGATGTCTGTGGCCGGGAATTGGGCCGGGAATTGGAGTGTCATGACCGTCAACAAGAAAAGCTCGGATATGATCGCCTGCTGCGGCGAGGAAATCCTGTCGCGCGAACTGCTGCTGAGCGGCAGTTTTGCAGACCTGCTGGCCGGGGAGGCGCCGACGCTGCGGCTGTTGAGCGACGAGGAGCGGCAGGCCTCGCTCGCGTCGATCCTTGCCGAGCGGCCGCAGGGCGACGTGTGGATCTTCGCCTATGGCTCGCTGATCTGGAACCCGATCATTCTCAGCGTCGAAAGCCGCAAGGCCCATATCGAGGGCTGGCGGCGGTCCTTCTGTCTTGCCACCGTCTCCGGGCGCGGCTCGCCCGACAATCCGGGCCTCGTACTCGGGCTCGATGCCGGCGGCAGCTGCGACGGCGTGGCGCTGCGGCTGGAGGAAGACGATCTCCTGCACGAACTGGAACTGCTGTGGCGGCGGGAGATGGTGGCCGAGGCCTATATTCCGCGCTGGGTCGACCTGCTCGACGAAGACGGCGCGCGTTTCGGAAGCGGTATTGCCTTTACCATGAACCCGCAGGCCGCGACCTATGCCGGCGGGCTTTCCAGGGAGGCGACCGTCCACCGGCTTGCCACGGCGGCCGGCAGCATCGGCAGCTCCGCCGATTACCTGTTTCGCACGCGCGAAGGCTTGAGGGCGCTCGACATGTGGGACGAGCTTCTGGAGGGGCTGGCGATCGAGGTGGAAGAGGCGCAGCGCAGGCTGCAGCAACCGCCCGCCGCGGCAATCTGATCCCTGCAGGTCGTCCGTTTGGCGACGGCCCCCTATTCGACCTGCCGCCGATGTGTTGAAGGCCCCGCCGGAATAGCGGGGCCTTCGGCGTGTCTGCCGGTCAGCCGGCGGCGCGTTCGGCGGGCGGGCGGCGGCGCAGGCTTGCGGTCTCTATCGCCGGGGTCTTGTAATCGGCCTCCAGCGGGCCGGTTTCGGTGCCGGGAGGCACGATGGCGTCGATCGCGTCGAGCAGTTCGTCGCTGAGGCGCACCTGCGCGCCGGCCAGGAGATCGTCGAGCTGTTCCATGGTGCGCGGGCCGAGGATGGCCGAGGTGACGCCCGGATGGGCGATGACGAAGGCAAGCGCCATGTGGGTGAGCGAGATGCCGGCGCCTTCGGCGAGCGGGATGAGCCGCTCGACGGCATCGAGGCTGTTTTCGTTCGACATCTGCTTCGGGAAATAGGCAACGCGGGCGCTGTCCGGCTGGGCGGCACCCCGGCGATAGCGGCCGGTGAGCATGCCCATGGCGAGCGGGCTCCAGACGAGGGCGCCCATGCCGTAGCGTTCGAGCGCCGGCAGGACTTCGCGTTCGATGCCGCGATGCAGGATGGAATAGGGCGGCTGCTCGGTGCGGAAGCGGGCGAGCCCCCGCTTTTCGGAAACCCATTGCGCCTCGACGATCTCGCAGACCGGGAAGGTGGAGGAGCCGATGGCGCGGATCTTGCCTTCGCGCATCAGGTCGGTGAGGGCCGAAAGCGTTTCCTCGATATCGGTGTCGGGGGCGGGGCGGTGCATCTGGAAGAGGTCGATATGATCGGTCTGCAGGCGGCGCAGCGAGTCTTCCACGGCGCGGTAGATCCAGCGGCGCGAGCTGCCCTGCTGGTTCAGATCCTGGCCCATCGGGATGAAACATTTGGTGGCGAGCACGACATTGTCGCGCCGGCCCTTCAGCGCCTTGCCGACGATTTCCTCGGATTCGCCGTGGCTGTACATGTCGGCGGTGTCGATGAAGTTGATGCCGGCATCGAGCGCCTTGTGGATGATGCGGACGGAATCGTCGTGATCGGCATTGCCGATGGCGCCGAACATCATGGCGCCGAGGCAATAGGGGCTGACCTTGATGCCGGTGCGGCCAAGGGGACGGTATTGCATCTTCTTTTCCTTCTGAAACTGCGCTGCCTCGCGGGCAGGCCTTGAATCTGCTAGAAGCCCTGTCATCACGGCTTTGCCGCTGGCAAAGTCCCTGACGAGAGGGTATAAGGGCGCATCCGGAACGCGGTTCCGTTTATACGGAACGTTGTTCCGTTTTGCAAGGGGTATTGATGTGACTGAGGGGTTTGGCAGCCCGGACGAGGCGCGTGCGGCCGAAAGCGGCCATGAAAAGCCGGTGCGCGCCGATGCGCGGCGCAACCTGGATCTGCTGCTGAAAGCCGCGCTGGACGTGTTTGCGACCTCGGGCGTCGATGCGCCGGTGCGCGAGATCGCGGAAAAGGCGGGCGTCGGCGTCGGCACGGTCTATCGCCACTTTCCGCAGCGCTCCGATCTCATCAAGGCGGTGATGCGCAACGAGGTGGATGCCTGCGCCGATGCGGCGGCCGCATTGACTGCCGAGCATGAGCCGGGCGAGGCGCTGGCGCGCTGGATGCAGCGCTTTGCCGATTTCATCATGGCCAAGCGCGGCCTTGCCGCAGCCCTCCATTCCGGCGATCCGGCCTATCAGGCCCTGCCTGCCTATTTCGACCAGCGCATGATCCCCGCATTGCAGGGCCTGCTGGACAGGGCCGTTGCGGCAGGCGCGGCGCGCGGCGATGTGCAGGCGGGCGAACTCCTGCGCGCCGGCGCGCAGCTTTCCAATCTCGGGCAGGGGGACGATCCGGCGATGGCGCGGCGGATGATTGCGCTCCTGGTAGACGGGCTGCGCTATGGGGTGGGCGGGAAGGCGTGAGCCTGTGGTTCCGGCCGCTCAGGCTCCGGCCGCCTTTTCCTTCGGCTTCAGCAGGATGATGAGCAGCAGGCCGGCGATGATGAGGGCCGCGCCTTCGAGGTGGTAGGTCTGCAGCTTCTCTCCGAGGATGAAATAGGCGAGAACGGCGATGAAGATCGTCTGGATGTAGAGAAGCACGCCGGCGCGGGCAGCGCCCAGCGCCTCGATGCTGCGGTTGAAGAGGTAATACATGAACGCGCCGCCGGGGATTGCGACATAGGCGAGCGCCACGAGGCCGCTCGCATTCAGCGTCGAGCGTTCGTCGGCGGCGAGTTCGTAGAGGTAGAAGGGCAGGGCCGTCAGCGTTGCGGTGGCAAGCAGCAGCACGAGCAGGGCCAGCCGGTTCAGGTCGAATTTCGCGCGGCGCAGCAGCACGGTATAGAGGCTGAAGCAGACGGCGCCGGCGACGATCCACAGTTCGCCGGCATTGAAATCGAGGTGCAGCAGCGCTGCCGGGCTGCCCTTGACGATGATGGCGAGGATGCCGAGGAAGGCGAGGATGGAGCCGGCCACCTGCCAGCGCCCCATCGGCTCGGCCAGCATCAGGCGGGCGAGGATCATGGTGATGATCGGGATCAGCGCGATGATGATGCCGGCGGTGGTGGCATCGGCATGTTCGAGGCCGACGAAGATCAGGCCCTGGCAGACGGCAAGGCCGATGCCGCCGATGAACAGCAGCTCCGGGCCGCGCGCCCGCGCCAGCGCGACCATGTCGGAAAAATGGGGGCGCACGATCGGCAGCAGGATCGCGAACGCGATGAGCACGCGCCAGAAGCAGAGCGCCCAGGGCGGCATTTCGGCGGAAACCCATTTGGCGGCGATATAGACGCCGGCCGACAGCAGCCAGCAGAGGACGCCGACGGAATAGGCTCCCGCAAGCGAACCGCCTGCCGCCCGTTCCGTCCCGACACTCTCGCGATGGACTGCCAGGACATGTATGGCCATCGGCCAGTTATGCCACAGTTTGCCGTCGCCGCACAGGTGAAGGCGGCGTCGGCAATAAGCGGTAGGCGGCGGGTGGCCGGGCCTAGGACTGCGCGCGGCTTGCGGTCGTCGCCGAGATCGCCGTCAGGGTCTGTGCGTCGCGGCCGTAAATGTCGTCGAAATAGTGGATGACGCCGTCATCCGTCGGCCAGGCGGTGAAATAGGCGACATAGACCGGCACCTGTTCGGGAACCGGCATGTCCTTCTTCTGGCCGTCGGCAATCTGCTGGTCGACGAATTCGACCGAGGTCTTGAGCACGGCGGCAGCCATCGCCTTCGGGTCTTCCAGGCGCACGCAGCCATGGCTGAACATGCGGTCCTGCGAGGCGAACTTGCCGCGCGCGGGCGTGTCGTGCATGTAGATATCGTGCGAATTCGGGAAGAGGATCTTCAGCTGGCCGAGCGCATTGTCGGGACCCGGCGGCTGGACGACGCCGATATTTTCGAGCGGCTGCGACCAGTCCACCTTGGCCGAAGGCATGGTCTTGCCCTTGACCGAGACGACGTAACCTTCCTTGTCGAGATAGGCCGGGTCGCGCTTCAGGTGCGGCAGCATCTCGTTGCGGATGATCGATTGCGGCACGCCCCAGTCGGGGTTGAACTGGACCGTCTTGATCGACGCGTCGAAGAAATTGGTCTGGTGGTCCTGCTGGCCGATCACGGCCTTCATCGACAGCGTCAGCGTGCTGTTCTCGTAATAATAGGCCATGTAGGCCGGCTGGTTGATGAAGACGTAGCGGTCGGGGAATTCCTGCGGCAGCCAGCGCATCTCCTCCATCGCCACGATCACCTTGTTGATGTTGGCGGCGTTGTCGCCGCCCTGGCCGGAGGTACGCAGGTAATGCAGCTCGGCGGCGAGCTGGGCGAATTTCGGGTTGCTCGGCAGCAGGCGATCGAAGACCACCATCAAGTCCGGCGTGGCGGAAAGCTGGGCGATCGTGGCCTTCAGGTCGACCGGCTTGCGCTTGAAATCATAATAGTTGGACAGCTTGTTGGGATCGATGCGGCCGCGGAAATTGTCCTGCAGGAACATCAGCATCCTGGCCGAGAGCGAGACTTCGAATTCGGCGAGGGCGCTGGCGCGGTCGCCCGATCCCCGCGGCGGGGCGACGGCATAGTCGCCGGCGTTCAGGCCCCAGTCGTCGGCCTGTTTGAGAAGGCTCAGCGCCTGCGCGGCCTTGGGCGTCGGCCCCTTGCCGTCCACCCAGATGAGCTTTGCCTTGGGCTGGGCGTAATAGGCCTCCACCGCATCGGCGATATCGTTGTTCATGACGATCTGCAGGCCGCCCATTGCGCGCAGCACTTTCGCCTGGTTGCCGCCTGCCGTTTCAAACAGCGCCGAGAGCGTCGAATCCGCATCCTGCCTGACGATATGGGCCGGCCGGCGCGCGGGCACGGCGTAGCCGGGTTTCGGCGCGGCCTGCGTGACCGGCGCCGCCGGCTGCGGCTCGGCGCGGGCGGCAAGCGCACTTCCCGAGAGCACCAGCAGGCCGGCAAGCGGTGCGATCCAGCGGGAAGATGTTTTCAGCGGCATTCTGATGTCCTCGAAACCTGATAGATACTGTGGCGGCGCGCGCATTCAGCCTGTGGGGTGAAGGCCGACTAGAACGCCAACATTCGGGCAGAAGATGGGCATTCGCTGTTTCAGGCAAGCCCATCAATGGCAGAAGCTGTTGGAACCAAATCACTTTTTCGACATCCGCGGCCCCGATTTTCGTGACGGCCGGACCCGCCGGGCAGGCCGCGGATATGTTCGCCGGCGGCGGGCCGCTATTTCCAGGTCCGGCGGCGTTCGAGCTCGGCCTCGGAGGGTTGGCCGGAGACGAACGAGCCCGGCCGGATCTGCCCGCCCCGCTCATAGGTTGCGACGATGACGCCGGTGCCGGATACGGCCGAGCGGGCAAGCTTGAGGGCGCGCGGTGCCGCACCGCCCTCGAACAGCCGCTTGCCGGCGCCGAGCAGCAGCGGGAAGGTCAGCACGGTCATTTCGTCGATCAGGTCGTGGGCAAGCAGGGTCTGGATGAGATTGCCCGATCCCTGGATGAGCAGGTCCGGCCCGTCTTCCTGCCTGATCCTGCGCAGGGCCGCGACGATATCGGGGCCGAGGGCCCGCGAATTCTGCCAGGAGAGGCTTTCGGGCCGGTGTGTGGCGACATATTTGGTGGCGGGGTTGAAGGCCCTGGCGATCGCATCGTCCTGATAGGGCCAGTAGGCGGCGAAGATGTCGTAGGTCCTGCGGCCGAGCAGCAGCGCGAAGGGCCTGGCGAAAAGTTCGCCGATCACCTTGCCCGCTTCCTCGTCCCAGTAGTTGAAGACCCAGCCGCCGAACCGGAAGCCGCCGACGGGATCTTCCTCGGGGCCGCCGGGTGCCTGCATGACGCCATCGAGGCTGACGAATGTGGAGGCGGTGATTTTTCTCATGGTGCTTCTCCTCTCGTGATCTGCCCCAGGACGAAGCCGGCAGCAACATGCCGACATTCCGGAGGAATTTATGCGAATGGCCGGAGGAATTTATGCGAATGGCGTGTCGGAAATCTGTTTGTCATGCTTGACTTGTACACGCTGCCGGCCCTGCGTGAGCGGGCGACGGGGTTTCCGGCCGATGCCGGGACATGCGCGGCTGGTCGAACGGGGGCGGGATGGGTGTCAGGAACTATCTGATCGAAGGCGTTTCCGGGGCCGGCAAGACCTCGGTCGCCACCGAATTGCAGCGGCGCGGCTATCATGTCGTCCACGGCGATCGCGAACTGGCCTATCAAGGCGATCCGCAGACCGGCGAGCCGCTCTGCGAGGCCGTGCTGCGGGCGAACGGCCGGGACGTGGATTTCCGGCACCGGCACCATGTCTGGAACGTCGACAGGGTCAGGTCGATCGTGGCCGACAAGGGCCGCCCGGTCTCCTTCTTCTGCGGCGGAGCGAGGAATTCCGGCCAGTTCATCGGCCTGTTCGACGCGGTTTTCGTTCTCGACGTCGATCTCGACACGTTGGAGCGGCGGCTTGCCGGAAGAGGGGAAGACGAGTTCGGCGGCAATGCGGCCGAACGCGCGGTGGTCTTTCGCGTGCACGCGACCAAGGAAGACATTCCCGCAAACGCGACGACCATCGACGCCACGGCACCGCTTGTGCTTGTCGTCGACGATATCCTGTCGAGATGCGGGGAGCGTGTCTAGGGCTGCGCGCCCGCCGGCCGCTGCTGCGCACCCCGGAAATCAAGGGGAGACTTGACGGCCCGCCTGTGCGAGTTTCGCCGGGCACGGCAGCCGGCGACCTTGGCGGCAAGGTCCGCCTCGCTCCGGTTCGGGACGCAAAGCCGGAGGTGAAAATGCCTGATGTGACGCGACATATCATCGACAGGGGTGACGGGGCACGCGTGGAGCTCTTTCAGGTTCAGCCCGAGAGCAAGACGCCGGAGGGAGCGATCCTCTTCGTTCACGGCAATCAGGGCGGCCGTCTGACCGGCGCGAAGGAAGCCGTCGATACCGGCACGCTGCTGCGTTTCTGTTCCCGCCTGAACGTCACCGCGGCGGCGGTCTCGCAACCGGGCTTCGGCGCTTCGGACGGACCGGCGGATTTCTGCGGCCCGCACACGCAGCGGGCGATCATCGCCGCGCTGTCCTTCCTGCGGGCGCAGCCTTGCGTCGATCCCGGCCGCATCGTTCTCTACGGCAACAGCCGGGGAGCGGTGGCATCGGCCATGGTCGCAGCCCAGGTCCCCGATCTGCGAGCCGTCATCCTGCGCAGCGGCGTCTACGACCTCGAGGCCGTCTACAAGGGCAGTTCGAAAGGCTTGCGGTTCGCGATCGAGCAGGAAGCCGGCCGGTCCCGCGAAGCCTTCCTTGCACGCTCGGCCCTGCATCACGCGCCGAAAATCCGGGCTGAAACCCTGTTGCTGCACGGAAGGCTCGACGAGCGGGCTCCCGTTGCCCAGGCCGAACGGTTCTCGGATGCGCTGTCGGACGCGGCAGTGTCCGTCATGCTGCACGTCTTCGAATGTGGGCACGAGATTCCGAGGGAATACGCGCAGATGGCGCTGCGCTCCTTCCTGCAAAGGGTGTTCGATCCGGCCGTGACATATCATTAGGCCGCGGCATGGCCGGGCCTGTTGCCGATGGTATCAGGCGCCGAAGACGGCCACCGCGCCTGACATCGCCTGACCGTCTGCCCCAAGCTTGCCCAGGCTGCGCAGATAGGCGCAGAACATGTCGGCCATTGCGTCTGCGAAGGCGGAGATTTCGCTTTCGCCATGCGCCTCCTCGGAAAATTCCTTTCCGACCGTGCTCATCGTCGTCATGACCAGGTCTCCGGCCATGGCCCGGATCGTGTCGGACGCGTTTGGCAGCGTCTCGCGCATGAAACGCTCGATGACGGGGTCGTCGGCGCTCCGGGCTTCCTGCGCCTCCGGGGCGTCGCGATAGAGGGGCGCCGCGTCGTTCAGCGCCACCCGCACGGCGGCCTCCTCGCATTCGGAGCGAATGAAGGCGTGGACCAGCGAGCGTAGCCGGTCCAACGGCGGCCGGGTTTCGTCGCTGAGGACCTCGCCCAGAAGATGCGAGGTCTGGCGCCATTCATCGCTCTGCAGCCGAAACAGGATGGCGGCCTTGTTGGGGAAATATTGATAGAGCGAGCCGACGCTGACGCCGGCTCTTTCGGCCACGCGGGCGGTGGTGAAACGCTGTGCGCCCTCCTGCGCCAAAACCTGAACAGCGGCTTGCAGAATAGCGTTTACGAGCTCGTTCGAGCGCGCCTGCTTTGGCGATTTTCTTGAAGAAATTCCGTTGCTTGGACGATCGGCCATAGCGGCGCTCCGCAAATGCGATTAGCGAATGCGACGGATTATTCGTATTTTCATTTCGAAAGCAAGCCATCCGAAATGAAGGATTTTTCCGATGAACACCATCGCAAGCGCACCGCTCGCGCCGCTGCTCGACCGGCTCTTTGCCGAGGCCGACAGGGCCACCAGCCCGGCCATGGCCGGGCTCTCCCGCGAGGAGCGGGAACGGCTCATGCACAGCAAGACCGAATATCTCGACTTCTACGGACGCCTGAAAGACCTGTGGCTGCCCGTTTCGCGCCGGACCGGAGAGCTGCTCTACATGCTGGCGCGCAGCACCAATGCAAAGACGATCGTGGAATTCGGCACGTCCTTCGGCATTTCGACGCTCTATCTTGCCGCTGCCCTGCGCGACAATGGCGGCGGGCGGCTGATCAGCAGCGAATTCGAGGTTTCGAAAGTCGCGCGGGCTCGCCAGAACCTTGCTGCCGGCGGCCTTGCCGATCTCGTCGAAATCCGCGAAGGCGACGCACTCCAGACGTTGAGCGCCGATCTGCCCGACGGGATCGACCTGCTTCTGCTCGACGGGGCGAAGTCGCTCTATCCGGAAGTGCTGGCGCTGGCCGAAGGCCGGCTTCGGCCCGGTGCGCTCGTCATTGCCGACGATGCCGGTTACTGCCCCGAATATCTCGACCATGTCCGTTCGCCGGCGGGCGGCTACCTGTCCACGCCCTTTGGCGACGACATCGAGCTGTCGATGCGCCTGGCCTGACGTCGCCCGGTTCCCGCACGAACCCGACATCAACACGGGCTGCCTGACGGCCGTCCGACAATGGAGATCGCAGCAATGCACATATTCGTAACGGGTGCGACCGGCTGGGTCGGCACCGCCATCGTCGAGGAACTGGTGCGCGCCGGCCACAAGGTCAGCGGGCTTGTCCGCTCGATCGAGAGAGCAAAGGCCATAGCGGTCATCGGCGCAAAACTCGTTCCGGGATCGCTCGATGACCTCGACCTTCTGGCCGAAACCGCCGCCAAGGCCGACGCGGTGATCCATACCGCCTTCAACCACGACTTCTCGAAATTTCTCGACAATGCGGCGCAGGACGAGCGCGCCATCCACGCGCTTGGAGAGGCGCTTGCCGGAACCGACCGCCCGCTCATCGTCACATCGGGCCTGTCGGGCTTTCGGCCGGGGGCAACGGAAGCGGACCTTCCGAACCCGGCAGCGCCCCGCAGATCGGAAGCCGCCGCCCGCGCCCTTGCCGGGCAGGGCAGCCGCGCGGCCACGATGCGCCTTGCCCCGAGCGTGCACGGCATCGGCGACTGCGGCTTCATCCCGATCCTGGCGCGCATCGCCCGCGAGACCGGCGTATCGGCCTATGCGGATGACGGCATGAACTGCTGGTCGGGCGTGCACCGGCTGGATGCGGCCCGCCTCTACCGGCTGGCGCTCGAAAGCGGCGTGACCGAGGCCGCCTACCATGCCGTGGCCGACGAGGCGGTGCCGTTCCGGCAGATCGCCGAGGTGATCGGGCGCCAGCTCGGTCTGCCGGTGGAACCCCGCCCACGCGAGCATTTCGGCTGGTTTGCCACTATGGCGGCGGCCAACATGGCGGCTTCCAGCGCCCATACGCGCTGGCTGCTCGGCTGGCAGCCCGCCTGCCGAAGCTTGCTCGACGATCTCGACCAGCCTGGCTACTACGCACGCTAATTTCGCCGGCGGCGGTTCAATGCCCGCCCATCGGCTGGCCTTCGGGCTGGGCGGGCATTGAAT
>UCFC01000070.1:0-10561 GCA_900471515.1 Hyphomicrobiales bacterium
GGCCCGCCCCTGCCCGCCCTTTCATTGCCCTGTTCGCTCCGCTAAAGTCCGCCCATGATCTCCGCCAGCGACCTCAACCCGGCCGAACTTGCCGCCCTTCTGCATTTCCATGCGGAAGCGGGCGTGGAATGGCTGCTGGAGGACGAGGCGGTCGACCGGTTCGCCGAATTCGAGGCGATGAAGGCGGCGCGCCGCGCGGCGGCGCCGGCCGCCCAGCCGCAGCCGGAAAGACAGGCACAGCCGGACAGAGGGACGCCTCCCCGCCCCGCGGCGGCGCAGCAGCCGGCAGCCGCCGCGCCCGCCTTGCGCCCGCAGCCGGCGATTCCCGACGGCGAGGCGGTGCAGCAGGCCCGCTTTGCGGCGGAAAGCGCCCGCTCGCTTGCCGAACTCAGGACGGCGCTCGAAGCCTTCAACGGCTGCAACCTGAAACACAGCGTCCGCTCGACCATCTTCGCCAGCGGCGACCCGGCAAGCGGCATCATGGTGATCGGCCCGGCGCCCAGCGCCGACGACGAGCGCGAGGGGATCGCCTTTGCCGGACGGCAGGGGCAGCTCCTGGACAAGATGCTGGCCGCAATCGGCCTGCAGCGCTCAGCCATTCTCCTGACGCAGATCATTCCCTGGCGTCCGCCCGGCAACCGCATGCCGTCCGCCGCCGAGACGGAAATCTGCCGCCCCTTCATCGAGCGGCAGATCGCGCTTGCCGAACCGCGCGCCATCCTGCTGCTCGGCAATTACACGGCCCGCTTCTTCTTCGGCGAAAACGACACGATTCACGGGCTTCGCGGCCGCTGGAAGGAAATCGCTGTCGCAGAACAGGTCATTCCGGCCATCGCCAGCCTGCACCCGCAGGACCTGTTAACCGCGCCCATAAACAAGCGGCTCGCCTGGAGCGACCTGTTGGCCTTCCAGGCTAGACTTAGAGACCTGTCTCTGCTTACAAATTAGCCAAGTTTGAAAATATTATGAATTTTCCCATGCACCATACGCATGGCTGCATCCTGCAAGGGTGCATTGAAGAATCGATGCTGCACTGCAATATAGAAGGCGTGTCTTGGGAGGAATGAACAGGAACCAAGGCCATGAGCAAGCGTTTTCGTCCTATCCATTGCGGGTTTGAAACCCTGCGCCAAGCAAGCGATCAGGTTCGCACCACCCAGGGCTACAGCCGATTCGGCTTTGCCACGAACGAACAGATGATCGCCCGCGGTACCGGCGTCAGCAGCCGCACGGCGCGCCCGGCGGCGATCTTTGCCGATTTCCAGGAATATTGACGATTCCGGAGTGACGGTCCCGGCAGGCGGTTCGCCTGCCTTTCGGCATTTTCAGGCGTATCGAGCGATGTCCACCCTTCTGATTTCCCTTCTGTGCAACATCGAGGCTTTCGAGCATATCCGCGCCGCCGTCTGTGCTGCGCGCGACTACCGCCGCGAGCTTTGCGATGCTGTGGACGGGAGCGCGGCCTCAGCCATCCCCCTCTAATCAGCCGCCCGAACGTTCGAACCGCGCCTTTGCCCATTCGAAGGCTTCGTCGACATAGGCGAACTTGACCGCCTGCCAGCCGACATATTCGTCCAGGAAATTGCGCGACAGCCACAGCTGCGACTTTTTCGGCTCGTCGTACCAGCCGACGCAGCCGCGCTGGGCGGCCTTGGCGAGCAGCCGCTGGAGATGGGTGCGCGACATCATGAAATCGCCCGCCAGCGCGCGGGTTTCCATCTTGCCGACCGACAGCCGTGCCGGGTCGCTGCCTTCGAGATCGAGCCGGGATATGAAATGATCGACGACGAGGCCGCCGGCTTCCGTCCACAGGAACAGCGCCACCTGCTCCGGCGGCTCGCGCCAGTTGTCGTCCTCCAGACAGCGGTAGGCGACGCGCGGCTGGATGCTGCGGAACAGCAGCGGGTTCTCCCGCAGGTAGGCCGCCCGGTTGCCGCCGTCGAGGAGATCGAGCGCGCCGAGATTGCCGTGCAGCCAGCCGAACATGGCCTGATGGCTGACCTCGGCCGGCTCGAAATGGCGCGGGCGGCGGCGCTCGTCGCCGGGCGTGTGGGCGATGAAGCGATAGGTGAAGAGCTCTTCGATGAAGGCCAGTACCGTATTGCGGCTGGCGACCTTGTGGGCGGTGATCTTGCCGGTCAGCCGCACCGCGGTGAAACCCGAGGTCGCGTCCTGGGGATCATATTCCAGATGCAGCGCATAGGCCGTCTGCGTCAGCAGCCAGCGCTGGTGCGAGGCCAGCAGCCGCGCCAGCCGCGGGCCGGCATCGAACATGCCGCGCATCTGCCCGGCCAGAAAACGAATGCTCACAACAAAAGTCGGGTTCTGGGCCAGCTGTTCTGCCGTGAACGCCATAATGCTTTTTCCTCAACCCTCGCTCGCAAGCCAGCGTTCGGAGCAGCGATACCGAAACTCCCCCGGCATCTATGGCCTATCGAATATGCACGGCTTTGAATAAATGAAAGTAATTCACTTTCATAACCATATTTTTGGCAAAAGCGATATCCCAAGATTTCGCCATCCCATTTTCTTCTGGGGATGAGCGGCAGATTTTTTTCAATCAGGACGGTTAGAAATTCGACCTGCGGCAGAGCTTCGGCGGCTTATGATTGCGGCGTGCCGGCTTTTCGCGCCTCGCGACGCTCAAGGCCGAGCTGGTGCTCGCGATAGATGATGAAGATGCCGGCGGCAATGACGATGACGGTGCCGAAAAGCATCGTGTTGCTGGGAACGTCGTCGAAAACATAATAGGCGACGATGCCGCCAAGCAGGATCGAGCTGTATTCGAAGGGCGCGATGGTGGACACGTCGGCGTGCCGGTAGCTTTCGGTGAGCAGGATCTGCGCCACGCCGCCGCAGAAACCGGCGGCGATCAGGAAAAGCGCCGAGGACCAGTCGAGCAGCAGCCAGCCGAAGGGAACGGTCGCCAGCGAGAAGACGGAAGCGGTGATCGAGAAATAGAGCACGATCGTCGCCGTCTTCTCCTCCTCGACAAGGCGGCGCACCTGGATCATCGCCATGCCGCCGAGCACGGCCGAGAGCAGCACGCAGAGCGCGCCGACCGCCTGTTCGGCCGCCATGCCGCCTTCGCGGAACAGGGTCAGCTTCGGCCAGGAGATGATGGCAACGCCGATAATGCCGAAACAGACGGCGCTCCAGCGGTAGACGCGCACCGTCTCGCCGAGGAAGACCGCGGCGAAGATGACGGCGACGAGCGGGGTGGCGTAACCGAGCGCGATCGCCTCCGGCAGCGGCAGGTGCAGAAGCCCGTAGAAGCCGAGCCCCATCGAGACGATGCCGAGCGTGCCGCGCTTCAGATGGCCGACCGGATTGGCGGTATAGAAGGCGGAGCGCAGCTGCTGGCGATAGCCGAGATAGGCCATGATCGGAAACAGCGCGAAGAAGGAGCGGCAGAACGTCACCTGCCCCGGCGGGATATCCGATCCGGCCAGCTTGATGAAAGTCTGCATGGCCAGGAAGACCACGACCGACGAGACTTTCAGCGCAATGCCTCTCATCGGGTTTCTGAGAACCGATTCCATGATCCAGGCTCTTATGCGGACATGACGAGCGGGGAGACGCGTTCGACTCGAACGCAGCGGACGATGTCTTCATCGTAACCGAAGAAACGCGCCGGCGGGAAAAAATCTGCGCGCGCCGGGGGCCATGTGCCCGCCCGCACAGACGAGGGACGCTCCAACGCATGGAATCCGTGCCGCGGGCTTTGCGAAAAACGGCCGCGATTTTCGCGCCGATGCTGTGGGCCGCAAGTATTTTTCCCGTTTTAATCTGCCGCTTTTCTGTGCAACCGCGTGTTCCGATGAAAAAACTTCGCGTTTTACGCTCATTCCCCCGAAAATGTTCGCATTCGGACCCATCGCGTTAACCGGTTGCAAACCATGCCGACGCATCGTTCCGAGTTAATTAATCATACAAAAGAATCGCATCCGTTCCGCAGTCCGTCGCGTCAGATTATTTCAGGATCTTATTGATGAAGCCGCTCAGCGCAGAGATCATTACCCAGTCGCAGAACGCAACGCCCCGCTCGATGCGGGTCGTGACCGACGGCATCAGCACGGACCTGGAGCGGTTCAGCACCGACAACACCAGCATCGTCAGGCAGATCAAGCTGCTTGCCATCAACGCGCTGATCGAGGCGGCCCGCGCCGGCGAAACCGGCAAGGGCTTTGCCGTCGTCGCCAACGAGGTGCAGCGGCTGGCCCAGATCGCCACCGACATTACCAGCAAGTTCGAAAGCAACGTGCTCGGCCGCATCGGCCTCAGCCGCGCGATGGCCGATGCGCTCGTCACCGAGATGGAGGGCGTGCGGCTGACCGATCTTGCCCAGACGCTGGTGCAGCTCATCGTGCGCAACCTGTTCGAACGCACGGCCGACGTGCGCTGGTGGGCGACGGATGCG
This sequence comes from Hyphomicrobiales bacterium, assembly GCA_900471515.1. Lineage (GTDB taxonomy): Bacteria > Pseudomonadota > Alphaproteobacteria > Rhizobiales > Rhizobiaceae > Rhizobium. The sequence continues at coordinate 4,421 of UCFC01000070.1, forward strand.
GCGCTGTGGCAGGCGCTGCAGGAGCCGGAGAAGGACCGGATCGCCTTTGCGGCCGAACGGCTCGGCGTCATCAACCGCTTCTACACGGTCTATCTCGATCTCGTCATGACCGATCTTTCCGGCCGGGTGATCGCATCGGCCAACCCGAATTTCCAGCGCAAGATTTCCGGCGCCTCGCTGGCCGGCGATCCCTGGTTCCGGGCCGCGGCCGGCTGCGCTTCCGGCGACGACTATATTGTCGACGAAGTCAAACCCAGCCTTCTGCACGACCAGCGCCACGCGCTGGTCTATGCGACCGGCATCCGCCAGGGCGGCAAGGTGGACGGCAAGCTCATCGGCACGCTCGGCGTCTATTTCGACTGGCAGAACCAGGGCCAGGCGATCGTCGAGAAGGAGGCGAACCTGCCGCCGCAGCTGGCGGAAAAGACCACCGTCATGCTGCTCGACGGCGCAAGCCGGGTGATCGCCTGCACCAATCCGGCCATGCTCTTTACCCATTTCGCGCTTGCCAATCCCGCCGGCCAGGCCAAGGGCAGCTATTACGACAATAGCGGCTCGATCGTCGCTTTCGCCCGCACGCTCGGCTACGAGGATTATGACGGGCTCGGCTGGTACGGCGTCGTGGTGCAGCAGACCGAAAGCGATGTTGCGATCAAGAACGCCCTCAATCTCAAATAGCAATCTTCCCGCCTGCGCTGCGGCGCCGGCAATAGGGCGACAATAAATTGGCTGTGAACTTCGCGTTCGCGGCCAATTTGCTTTAACTTTAGTTCAGACTTTAATGTAATTATGGCGGCCAGATTTCAGCAGAGCGCGCCCGCCTCTGTATTCGGCCATTGTCTAATAAAGGTCTTCAGGCAACATGCGAACAGATACCGGCCAGGTCATCAATCTGGCAGATTACCGCCCAACCGATTTTGTGCTGGAACGCGTCGACCTGACCTTTGAACTGGACCCGACGGAAACGAAGGTGGAAGCCCGGTTGATCTTCCACCGCCGCGAAGGCGCCGACGCAGCCGCCCCGCTCGTCCTCGACGGCGACGAACTCACCCTTTCCGGCCTTCTCTTCGACCAGACCGAAATGGCGCCGGAACGCTATACGGCGACGGCCGAAAGCCTCACGATCCGCGACCTGCCGGAAACGGCGCCCTTCGAAATCACCGTCACCACGCTCATCAACCCCGAGGCCAATACGCAGCTGATGGGCCTTTACCGCACCGGCGGCATCTATTGCACGCAGTGCGAGGCCGAGGGCTTCCGCCGCATCACCTATTTCCCCGACCGGCCGGACGTGCTGGCGCCCTTTACGGTCAACATCATCGCCGACAAGGACGCCAACCCGCTGCTTCTGTCGAACGGCAATTTCCTCGGCGGCGCGGGCTACGGCCCCGGCAAGCATTTCGCCGCCTGGTTCGACCCACATCCGAAGCCGAGCTATCTCTTCGCGCTGGTGGCCGGCGATCTCGGCGTCGTCGAAGACACGTTCACCACCATGTCCGGCCGCGAGGTCACGCTGAAAATCTATGTCGAGCACGGCAAGGAGCCGCGTGCGGCCTATGCGATGGACGCGCTGAAACGCTCGATGAAGTGGGACGAGGATGTGTTCGGGCGCGAATACGATCTCGACATTTTCATGATCGTCGCCGTCTCCGATTTCAACATGGGGGCCATGGAGAACAAGGGCCTCAACATCTTCAACGACAAATACGTGCTTGCCGATCCTGAAACGGCGACCGATGCCGACTACGCCAATATCGAGGCGATCATCGCGCATGAATATTTCCACAACTGGACCGGCAACCGCATCACCTGCCGCGACTGGTTCCAGCTCTGCCTCAAGGAAGGGCTGACGGTCTATCGCGACCACGAATTCTCCTCCGACCAGCGCTCGCGCCCGGTCAAGCGCATTGCCGAAGTGCGCCACCTGAAATCCGAGCAGTTCCCGGAAGACGGCGGCCCGCTCGCCCATCCGGTGCGCCCGACCAAATATCGCGAGATCAACAATTTCTACACGACCACGGTCTACGAGAAGGGCAGCGAAGTCACGCGCATGATCGCGACCCTGCTCGGGCGCGAGACCTTCAAGAAGGGCATGGACCTCTATTTCGACCGCCATGACGGGCAGGCCGTCACGATCGAGGATTTCGTCAAGTGCTTCGAGGATGCGAGCGGGCGCGACCTCACCCAGTTCTCGCTCTGGTACCATCAGGCCGGCACGCCGCTCGTCACCGCCTCCGGCAGCTATGACGCAGCGGCCAAGACCTTCAGCCTGTCGCTGGAACAGATGATCCCAGCCACGCCCGGCCAGCCGAACAAGGAGCCGATGCATATCCCGCTCAGCCTCGCGCTCTTTGCCGAGGACGGGGCAAAGATCGAGCCCGCCTCCGTCGACGGCGCCGAATATGCCGGCGAGGTGCTGCACCTGACGGCGCGCACGCAGACGGCGGTCTTCCACGGCATCGCCTCGCGCCCGGTCGTGTCGATCAACCGCAGCTTCTCGGCGCCGATCAACCTGCATTTCGACCAGAGCCCGGCCGACCTGGCGCTGCTTGCCCGCCACGAGACGGACCATTTCGCCCGCTGGCAGGCGCTGACCGATCTGGCGCTGCCGAACCTGCTGAAAGCGGCGCGCGACGCCCGCGAGGGCGGCGCCATCGCCTGCGAGCAGACCTTCGTCGATACGCTGATCGCGGCCGCCGCCGACGAAAGCCTCGAACCGGCCTTCCGCGCCCAGGCGCTGGCCTTGCCGAGCGAATCCGACATTGCCCGCGAACTCGGCAGCAATATCGATCCCGACGCCGTCCATGCCGGCCGTCAGGCGATCACCAGGCAGATTGCCGAGGCCGGCAAGAAGACCTTCGCCGCGCTCTACGACGCGATGGTCACACCGGGCGACTTCAGCCCGGATGCGAAGAGCGCCGGCCGCCGGGCGCTGCGCAACGCGGCGCTGACCTACCTTTCCCATGCCGAGGGCACGCCGGCGCGCGCCAAGGCCGCCTTCGACGGCGCCAACAACATGACCGATCTCAGCCATGCGCTGACGATCCTCGCCCATCGTTTCCCCGACAGCGCGGAAGCGAAGGCGGCGCTCGAAACCTTCCGCGGCCGGTTCGCCGAAAACGCGCTCGTCGTCGACAAGTGGTTCGCCATCCAGGCCGGCATTCCGGGAGCCGGCGCGCTCGACCGCGTCAAGGCGCTGATGGAAAACCCGCTGTTCAAGCACACCAACCCGAACCGGGTGCGCTCGCTGATCGGCACTTTCGCCTTCGGCAACCCGACCGGCTTCGGCCGCGCCGACGGCGAAGGCTACCGCTTCCTCGCCAGCCAGATCCTCGACATCGACCAGCGCAACCCGCAGCTTGCCGCCCGCCTGCTGACCTCGATGCGTTCCTGGCGTGCGCTGGAATCGGTGCGTGCCGACCACGCACGTTCGGCCCTTGTCGAAATCGAGCGGGCGGCCAACCTTTCGACCGACGTTCGCGACATCGTCGAGCGCACGCTCAAGGGGTGATTTGCCGCCGGTGATTTGCCGCCCGGCTGTTCCCAGACTGCGGGACGGCCGGGGGCGGCACCGGCGAATCCCTTTGAAAAACCAGCAATCACAAATGGTTAACAAATTTTTACCATCAGCTCTGGACAAGGCGAATCACGCATGATTCCATACGTGTAATTCGAGCGAGCGGTGCGCGAATCACACGAGGGACAAGGTTCAGGCATGATGGACGTGCGGCGGGCAACCGCGGCCGAAGGGCGGCTGCGTGTCGATTTTGGCGGGCTCAAAGCCTGGCGCGACAGCCTGTCCGGTCAGGCTGCGAAGGCGCCCGAGCCCTTGCTGCGCCATCTGCCCAAGGCAGAGCTTCTCTTGAAGCGGACGATCCCGGTTCTCATCGTCGCCTTCCTTGCCGTCGTGGCGGCCTCGCATTTCTTCGGCATGGTCAGCGAATATAGCCGCATGGAAGCCTCGGCCCGCCATGCGACGGCGCTTTCGGCGGCGACGGCTGCCGCCGTCTTTGCCGATGCGAGCGATCTCTTCGACGGCGGCAATGCGGCGGAAGCGCAGGCGCGGCTTGCGAAATTCCTGCCGCAGGACCGGCTGGAAAACGGCGCCTTCGTGCTTCTGGTGCAGGCGAGCGGCAAGGTGTTTGCGGCGACGGCGGCGGGTGCGGCCTATGTCGGCGCCGACGTCTCGGCCCTCTTCCCGGAAATCTCGGCGATCCGCCGCTTCGGCGACCGCACGGACGTGATCGAGACGAGCATCGGCGGCGAGCTGCACTATGCCGAAATCTCGCTGATGGGCACGGCCGGCGGCTATATCGTTTCGGCCACCTCGCTCAACGAGATCAACCGTCTCTGGCGCGAGGAGCTGACGCTCAACGTCACGCTGTTTGCCGGCATTTCCTCGATCCTGCTCGTCATCCTCTATGCCTATTACATGCAGGTGAAGCGGGCGCGCGATGCCGACGACATCTTCCTGGAATCCAATCTGAGGGTCGAGACGGCGCTGTCGCGCGGGCGCTGCGGCCTCTGGGATTTCGATTTCCACAGCCGCGAATTCTTCTGGTCGCGCTCGATGTACGACATGCTCGGCCTTGCCGGTTCCGACAAGACGATGAGCTTTGCCGACGCGGCCCGCCTGATGCATCCGGAGGACAACGGGCTGCACGAGATCGCCCGCGCCATCGCCAAGGGCGATTCCGGGCAGGTCGACCAGATCTTCCGCATGCGCCACGCGGCCGGCCACTATGTCTGGATGCGCGCCCGCGCCCAGGTGATCCGCAGCCATTCCGGCCGCGTGCACATGATCGGCATCGCCATGGACGTGACCGAGCAGCATCGGCTCGCCCAGCGCTACGCGGAAGCCGACCAGCGTCTGGCCGACGCCATCGAATGCACGTCCGAAGCCTTCGTGCTGTGGGACAAGAACGACCGGCTGGTCATGTGCAACGCCCATTTCCAGCAGGCCTACGGGCTGCCCGACAGCGTGCTGGTGCCCGGCACCGAACGCTCGGTCGTGCATGCGGCCGCGGCCCGGCCGGTCATCGAGCGGCGCATCGCCGATGCCGACGGCTCCGGCTATTCGCGCACGACCGAAGTGCAGCTTGCCGACGAGCGCTGGCTGCAGATCAACGAGCGGCGCACCCGCGACGGCGGCCGCGTCTCCGTCGGCACCGACATCACGCCTTTGAAGCGGCATCAGGAGCGGTTGCGCGAATCCGAACGCCGCCTGATGGCGACGATCAACGATCTCTCCGCCTCGCGCCAGACGCTGGAAACGCAGAAGGCGGAGCTTTCGACCGCCAATTCCAACTATCTCGTGGAGAAGGAACGCGCCGAAGCCGCCAACAAGGCGAAATCGGAATTCCTGGCCAACATGTCGCACGAGCTGCGCACGCCGCTCAACGCCATTCTCGGATTCTCGGAAATCCTGCTGAACCAGATGTTCGGCCCGCTCGGCTCGGCCAAATACAACGAATATGCGCGCGACATCCACGACAGCGGCAAGCATCTCTTGAACGTCATCAACGACATTCTCGACATGTCGAAGATCGAGGCGGGCCACATGCCGCTGTCGCGCGAGCGCATCGACCTTGCGCCGCTGATCGAGGAGAGCCTGCGGTTCACCGCCATTCCGGCGGCCGAGAAGAACATCGTGATCGAGCAGCGCATCTCCTCTGGCATGACGCTGATGGCCGACCGCCGCGCCATGAAACAGGTGCTCCTGAACCTGCTGTCCAATGCCGTGAAATTCACGAACGAAGGCGGGCGCATCGCGGTGCGCACCCGCCGCGTCGCCGACGGCGTGACCGTGACGATCGCCGATACCGGCATCGGCATCCCGCGCGGGGCGCTGACCAAGATCGGCCAGCCCTTCGAGCAGGTGCAGAGCCAATATGCCAAGAGCAAGGGCGGCTCCGGCCTCGGCCTTGCCATTTCCCGCTCGCTGACAGCCCTGCACGGCGGCAGCATGAAGATCCGCTCGCGCGAGAGTGTCGGCACCGTGATCTCGCTGCGGATTCCCGACCACGGCTGAGGCAGGCAACATCTTTTGTTCCGGCGCAATTCCGGGCGCAAAACCGCTTCACACTTTTGCTGGAATTGCTTTCTTTCTCCGCAATTCCGAACGCAAAACCGCTTCACACT
>UCFC01000070.1:10599-19593 GCA_900471515.1 Hyphomicrobiales bacterium
CTTTTGCTGGAATTGCTTTATGCCTTCACCACCGTCTGGAAGACCTTGCGGACGGCTTTGGACAGCCGTTTCACCTCGCCCTCCAGGGTCCTGATATCGGGGCAGTCTCCCGCGCGGCAGACGAGTTCGGTCAGGCCGGCCGGCGCGTCCTTCGGATCGAAGAGGCCGTCGATGCATAGGCGGATGAGCTGCGAAAGCTCCGTATAGAGCGTGAAAGCCTCCAGGCAGGTATCAAGGTCGGCAGGGCTCATCAGCCTGTCGCCGAGCGCTTTCAGGGCCGCGCCCGTGGCAAGGCCGTTGACGCCGCTGTCGACGCCCTTTGCCGGCGCGATCAGCGCGAGATACTGGGCGATGAACTCGATATCGATGACGCCGCCGGCAATGAGCTTCAGGTCCCAGCCGTTGTCGGGCGCCTTTTCCTTCTCGATCAGCTCGCGCATTTCGGCGACGTCATGGGCCACCTTGGCGATATCGCGCTTCTTCGAGAGCACGTCGGCAATGATGTTTTCGGCCTCGCCGATCAGGCTTTTGTCGCCGCAGACCAGCCGGGCGCGGGAAAGCGCCATATGCTCCCAGGTCCATGCCTCCTCGCGCTGGTATTTGCCGAAGGCGTTGATGCGGGTGGCGACCGGTCCCTTGTTGCCCGAGGGGCGCAGGCGCATGTCGACGTCGTAGAGTATGCCCTCGGCCGTGGGAGCGGAGAAGGCGGCGATCAGGCGCTGGGTGATGCGGGTGAAATAACGCGTCGCATCGAGCGGCCTGGCGCCGTCGGATTCGGCCGATGCGTCGTCGTAGTCGTAGAGCAGGATGAGGTCGATATCGGAGCCTGCCGTCAGTTCGAAACTGCCGAGCTTGCCCATGCCGGCAATGGCGATGCGCCCGCCGGGATAGTTGCCGTGGGCCGCGCGGATCTCGGTCAGAACCGCGTCGAGGGCGGCTTCGATGATGAGATCGGCAAGATGGGTGAAGGCGCGCGCGGCCATGTCGCCGTTGATGGCGCCGGTCAGCAGGCGGATGCCGATCAGGAAGCGCTGTTCGGCGGCGAAGATGCGCAGCCGGTCCAGCAGCTCCTCATAATGCCTGGCCTGCAGCAGCGAGGCCTTCAGCCGCTCGCCGAGATAGGCGCGGGTCGGCAGCTCGGCCATCAGGCCGGGGTCGAGCATGCCGTCGAAGACATGCGGGCGGGCGGCGATCACTTCGGCAAGCTTCGGCGCCGAGGACATGATGTTGACGATGAGAAAGAGCAGCGCCGGATTGCTGCCAAGCAGCGAGAAGAGCTGGATGCCGGACGGCAGGCCGGAGAGGAAACTGTCGAAGCGCAGCAGCGCCTCGTCGGCCCGCTTGCTCTCGCCGAAGACGCGCAGAAGCTCCGGTATCAGCTCGGTCAGCCGTTCGCGCGCCTCCACCGACTGGGTGGCGCGGTAGCGGCCGTAATGCCAGGTGCGGATGATCCGGGAAATATCCGAAGGCCGCTCGAAGCCGAGTTTCTTCAGCGTCTCCAGCGTATCGGGATCGTCGCCCTGGCCGGTGAAGACGAGATTGCCCGAACCGACGGAAAGCTTGGTTTCCTGCTCGAAGAGATCGGCATAGTGCCGCTCGACCTTGCGCAGAACCTCGACCAGCCGCTCGGAAAAACTCGGCGTATCGGTAAAACCCGACAGGAAGGCGATGCGCTTCAGTTCCAGGTCGGTCTCCGGCAGGAGATGGGTCTGTTCGTCGCGCACCATCTGGATGCGGTGCTCGACATCGCGCAGGAACCAGTAGGCCTCGGTCAGCTCGTCGCGGGTTTCAGCGTCGATCCATTTGGCCTTGGCAAGCCCGGCCAGCGTCTCCTCGGTAACGCGCGAGCGCAGCGCCGGCATGCGTCCGCCTGCAATCAGCTGCTGGGTCTGCACGAAGAATTCGATCTCGCGGATGCCGCCGCGCCCGAGCTTGACGTTATGGCCCTTGACGGCGATGGCGCCGTGGCCCTTGTGGGCGTGGATCTGCCGCTTGATGGAATGAATGTCGGCAATGGCCGCGTAATCGAGATATTTGCGGAAGACGAAGGGAACGAGGCCGCGCAGGAACTGCTCGCCGGCGGCGAGATCGCCGGCGACGGGACGGGCCTTGATGAAGGCCGCCCGTTCCCAATTCTGCCCCCTGCCCTCGTAATAGATCATGGCGGCATCGACGGGGATGGCGAGCGGCGTCGAGCCGGGGTCCGGCCGCAGCCGGAGATCGGTGCGGAAGACGTAACCGTCGGCCGTGCGCTCCTGCAGGATACGCACCAGCCGCCGCATCATGCGCGGGAATATCTCGATCGCGTCGTCGGGATCGGGCACGATGCCGGCCTCCTCGTCGAAGAAGACGACGAGGTCGATATCGGAGGAATAGTTGAGCTCGCAGGCGCCGAGCTTGCCCATGCCGAGCACGATCAGGCCGGAGCCTTCGCTGGGGGCGGCGGCATTCTTCAGTTTCAGCTTGCCGCTCTCATGCGTCGCAAGCAGCAGGTGGTCGATGGCGGCCTTGACCGAAGCCTCGGCAAGCGCGCTCAGCCAGGCGGTCGTCGCGCGGCCGTCGAAGATGCGGGCGAGATCGGCAAGGGCGACCAGGAAGGCCACCCGGCGCTTGACAATGCGCAGCCTGCTCATCACCTGGCTTTCGCCCGGCACGTTTCCGTCGTGGTCCGGTTTCCAGCAGTCGCGCGCCTCGGCAATCAGCGCCTCGATCTGCGGCTCCAGCGGATCGCTGATAGCCGACGCCAGGATGGCCGGATCGAGACTGGCGATTTCGCGCAGGTAGGGAGAGAGTGTGAGGACCGCGGCGACGAAATCGCGAAGCGGCCCTTCGGCCTTCAGCATGCCGGCGACGGCGGGCTCGCTCCTGCCGATATCCTGCAGGTCGGCGAGCGCCGATTTCAGTTCCGTCTGGTTCAGCGGGCGCAGAAGCCCTTCCGCAACATCCTTCAGGCCGTGCTTCGATCTGGTCAGCATCTGCTCTCCCTGCCATGCCGCATTGCGACAGTAAACTAGGGCCTCAAGGCAAAAGCGCCAATATGAAAATCATCAGGAAAATCAGGCCGCCCGTGCAGGGAATACCATGCTGACGGTGAGGCCGGGGCGTTCGGCATGGCCGGGCTCGGTGTCGGAAAGCTCCAGCGTGCCGCCATGCAGTTCCATGATCGCTTCCACCAGCGAGAGGCCGAGGCCGGTGCCCGGCTTCGAGCGGCTTTCGTCCAGGCGCACGAAACGCTTCAGCACGTCCTCGCGCCGGTCGGCCGGCACGCCGGGGCCGTGATCGGCGACGGAAAGGCAGATGCCGTCGGGGCGGCGGACGAGCCTGACCGAGACGGAGCCCGCCCCTTCGGCATCGGCGGAATATTTGATGGCATTGTCGAGCAGGTTGAAGATCGCCTGGCCGATCAGTTCGCGATTGCCCTGGATCTCGATGCCGGGCTCGATCTCCGAGGTCAACGCCATGCCGGCCTCGTCGGCGACGGGCTCGTAGAGTTCGGCGCTGTCGGCGACGATGGCCGACAGTTCGATCGGCGACATTTCGGCGGCGACGGAACCGGCTTCCACGCGGGAGATCATCAGCAGCGCGTTGAAGGTGCGGATCAGCTGGTCGGATTCGGAAATGATGCCTTCCAGCGCGCTGCGCCGCACCTCGCCGTCCTCGATATCGAGCGCATCGGCGGCCTTGTTGCGCAGGCGCGTCAGCGGCGTCTTCAGGTCGTGGGCAATATTGTCGGAAACCTGGCGCAAACCTTCGTTCAGCTTTTCGATGCGTTCCAGCATGTTGTTCAGCGAGACGGAAAGCCGGTCGAACTCGTCGCCCGAGCCGCCGACCGGCAGGCGTTGCGAGAGATCGCCGGCCATGATCTTCTTGCCGGCGTCCGACATGCGATCGATGCGTTTCAGCGCGTTACGGCCGATGCCGAACCAGATGATGATGGCGCCGAGACCCATGATGGCGAGCGCGATCATGAGCGCCTGGCGCACCAGCACGCGGAAACGCTCGGGCTCGCCGAGGTCGCGGCCGATCAGCACCCGCAGGCCGTTGTCGAGGACGAAGATGTTGGCGATCGCCATATGCCGCACGACGCCGCTATCGGTGTAGCGCTGATACATGAAGGGCACCGAGGTCCAGCCCTGCTCCTCGAAAACGCCGGGCTGCACGGAGGCGACGTTGCCGGCAAGGATATCGCCCGAAGGGCCGGCGATGAGATAGAGATTGGCGCCCGGCTGGCGGGCGCGGCGTTCCATCGTACGCAGCAGCAGGTTCATGCCGCCGGCATCATAGGCGCGCTGGACCTGCGTGACTTCCTGGGCGACGGCATCGCGGATCTGGCCGGAGAGCAGCCGCTCGGACATCGCCGTCACGTAGAAGACGAGCGTGGCGGCGCAGATGGCGAAAAGCAGGATATAGAGGGCCGAAAGGCGGACTGCGGTGGATTTGAAGAGAACCCAGAAACGGCTCATCCCTCATCCTTGATCATGTAACCCGCGCCGCGGATCGTCTTCAGCAGCGGCTGGCTGAAGTCCTTCTCGATCTTGGAGCGCAGGCGCGAGACATGCACGTCGATGACATTGGTCTGCGGATCGAAATGGTAATCCCAGACGTTTTCCAGCAGCATGGTGCGGGTGACGACCTGGCCGGCATTCTTCATCAGATATTCCAGCAGGCGGAATTCGCGCGGCTGCAGCGGGATTTCCTTGCCGCCGCGGCGCACCTCATGCGAGAGGCGGTCAAGCTCGAGATCGCCGACGCGGTAGATCACGTCCTGGTCCGGCGTGCCCTTGCGGCGGCCGAGCACTTCGACGCGGGCGAGCAGCTCGCTGAAGGCATAGGGCTTGGGCAGGTAATCGTCGCCGCCGGCGCGCAGGCCCGTCACGCGATCGTCGACCTGGCCGAGGGCGGAAAGAATGAGGACGGGCGTGTGGATGGCCTTGCGGCGCAGCTCGCTGATGACGGAAAGACCGTCGCGGCGCGGCAGCATGCGGTCGATGACGATGACGTCATAGGTATTTTCCGAGCCCATGAAGAGACCGCTTTCGCCGTCGCTCGCATGGTCGGCGACGATGCCCGCCTCGCGAAAGGCTTTCGTGAGATAGACCGCCGCTTCCAGATCGTCTTCGATGATGAGAATCTTCATGCGGCCGACATTACCCGCCGGCTGCGTTTCGGCAAGGCTCAAAGCGTCTTCCTGGTGTGCGGAGGTCATTGCAGGCGTCCTTCGAAGGTGAAGAATTCAGCAGGCTTGCGGAATTGAGCCGCGCGGGTCCTGCCCGCGCGGCTCCTGCCTTTTGTTCAGGCGAAGGCTCAGCCCTGGCCGTTGATCGGCAGGGCGACGAAGCGGCTGCCGTCCTTGGACTGGATCTGGAACAGCGCGCGGGTGCGGCCGTCCTTCTTGGCCTGGTTGATGACGCGCACGACATCGTCGGCGCTGGAGACTTCCTGGTTGTTGACCGAGGTGATCGTCTCGCCTTCCTTGATGCCCTTGTCGGCGGCATCCGAATTCGGATCGATGGCGGTGATGGCAAGACCCTTGCCGTCTTCAGCCGGGCCGACGGTCAGGCCGAGATCGGCCAGCGCCTTTTCGGAAGCCGGCGGCTGGGCCTGATCCTGCTGGTCGCCGTCGTCGCCGGCGGAAGCCTGCTGGTCGGCCGGCAGCGTGCCGAGTTCGACGGTCACGGACTGGGCCTTGCCGGAGCGCCATACGGAAAGCTCGACCTTGCTGCCCGGCGCCATGGCGCCGATGCGGCGGCTGAGATCGCGGGCATCCTTGACCGGCTCGCCGTTGACGGCGGTGACGACGTCACCGGCCTTCATGCCGGCCTTCTGGCCGGGCGTGCCATCCTGGGCGGAGACGACGAGCGCGCCATTGGCTTCAGAGAGGCCGAGCGAATCGGCGATATCCTTGGTGACGGGCTGGATCTGCACGCCGAGATAACCGCGCGAAACCGTACCGTCCTTCATCAGGTCGGCCACGACATCCTTGGCAGTGGAAGCGGGGATCGCGAAGGCGATGCCGACGCTGCCGCCCGACGGCGAGAAGATCGCGGTATTGATGCCGACGACCTGGCCGTTGAGGTTGAAGGTCGGGCCGCCCGAGTTGCCGCGGTTCACGGCTGCGTCGACCTGCAGGTAATCGTCATAGGGGCCGGAGCCGATATCGCGGCCGCGGGCCGAGACGATGCCGGCCGTGACCGTGCCGCCGAGGCCGAAGGGGTTACCGACGGCGACAACCCAGTCGCCGACGCGGACCTTGTTGTCGTCGGCCCAGTTGACATAGGTGAACTTGCGGCCCTTGCCGTCGACCTTCAGGACGGCAAGATCGGTGCGCGGGTCCTTGCCGATCAGCTTGGCGTCAAGCTCGGTGCCGTCGTTCAGCACGGCCACGAAGGCCGAACCGTCGGACACGACGTGGTTGTTGGTGACGATATAACCGTCCTCGGTGATGAAGAAGCCCGAGCCCTGGGCGACCGGACGCAGCCGGCCGGGACCGCCCGGCTGGCCGAAGCGGCGCTGCTGGTTCTGGCCCTGGTGGCCCTGTTCGCCGAACTGGCGGAAGAAGGGTTTCAGCGCATCCGGCAGGTCGTCAAAGCCGCGGCCGTTGAAATCGAAGGAGAAACCGTCGCCATCGTCGGAGGCCGGCTTGACGCGGCTTTCGACGCGCACGGAAACGACGGCCGGGGAAACGGCGTCGACGACATTGGCGAAGCTCGGAACCGAGGGGGACTGGACATTGACGGCTTCGGCGTAAGAACGGGAGATCTCGACAGGGATGCCGGTTGCGAGTACGGCGGCTGCCAGACCGGCAACGGTGGATGCCTGAAGCACCGTTTTGAGGGACGGACGTCCGCGGAAATTTTTCAGCATAAGAGCACCTTCTCTTCTTGTTCAGACCTTCGTTCCGGCGGTGCCGGATCAGTGATGACCGAGATATAGGACGCCGCACCTTACTGCGAACTGTCCAGCCCATGAAAAATTCGTAATGTGCGAATAATCTTTGAGCACTCGCCACATGGGCGAGGCCGGCAGGCCGCGCCTTATTTAACCGATCGGTTGACAGACGGGTTTACAGCCTGTATTTAACCATCGAGTTTCATACGAGGCCGACCATGGAAACCGACAGGCTGAGCGCCGCCCTTGCTGCCCTTGCAGACCCCACGCGCCGGGCGATCATCGCGCGGCTGGCCGAAGGCGAGGCCTCGGTCAACGAGCTGGCCGCCCCTTTCGAGATGAGCCTTCCGGCGGTCTCGAAACATCTGAAGGTGCTGGAAAAGGCCGGCCTCATCAGCCGGGGCAAGGAAGCCCAGTGGCGGCCGGCGAGGCTCGAACCGCTGGCGATGAAGAGCATTGCCGACTGGCTGGAGCAATACCGGCGCTTCTGGGAATCGAGCTTCGACCGGCTGGACGGCTATCTGCAGAACATCCAGAGGGCCGAGGACAGCGGCCCGCACAACTGAGCGTCAACATCGGACCGGAAAGCGTGACGCGGTTTTCGGAACATTCGATGCCGGAAGAGACCGACCACGCAAATTCAACCGGACAGGGGGAGAAACATGGCCGATCAGCTGTCGCGCCCCACATTGCATATGCAACGGATTTTCGATGCGCCGCGCGCGCTTCTATGGGCGGCCTGGACGCGGCCGGAGATGGTCGTCGCCTGGCTCGGCCCGGTGGAATGGCCGGCGGTCAGCGTCGTGCAGGACCTGCGTGTCGGCGGCGCCTATCGCGCCTGCCTGAAGAATGCCGAGGACGGCCGGCTGCTGTGGCAGAGCGGCGTCTACAGGGAGATCGAGGAGCCCGCGCGCCTTTCCTTCACCTTCCAGTGGGAGGGATCGCACGAGGATGGCGAGCCGGTCGTAACCCTCGTGACCGTTCTCTTCGAGGAACTGGCCGACGGGCGCACGCGGATGGATTTCACCCATGCGGAGCTGAAATCCGAGGAGAGCCTTGCCGGGCACAGATACGGCTGGGAGAGCACGTTCGGCAGGCTGGAAAGCTGGATTGCACGTCAGGCACAACAAAGGGAGTGAGGATCATGAAACTGGTGACGAATCTCGTTTTCAAGGGCGAATGCCGGCAGGCTTTCGAATTCTACGCCAAGGTGCTCGGCGGCACGCTGACGGGCATGCACACGTTCGCCGAGGCGCCCGGCGACATGCCGATCGATCCGTCCTTCAAGGACAAGATCATGCATGCCTGGCTCGATGTCGGCGACCAGTCGCTGATGGGCTGCGACGCGCCTCCCGGATACCAGGAGGACATGGGCGGCTTCAGCGCCACCTATCACAGCGAGGATGCGGCGGAGACGAAACGCGTCTTCGAGGCGCTGTCGGAAGGCGGCAAGGTGACGATGCCCTTCAACGCCACCTTCTGGTCGCCGGGCTTCGGCATGTTCACCGACCGTTTCGGCACGCCCTGGATGGTCAACACGATCCCGGCGGGCCAGCCATGACGGGCGGCGCCATGATCTGGACCGGCCGCGTCCTGACCGGGCTTTTCGCGCTCTTCATGCTCGGCGCGTCGATCGCCCCCAAGCTGCTCGGCCTGCCGGTCGCCGAGGAAACGATGACCGCGCTCGGCTGGCCGAACGGCTATGTGCTGATGATCGGCCTGATCGAGCTTGCCTGCCTCGTGCTCTACCTCATCCCGCAGACGAGCGTCTTCGGCGCGGTGCTGATGATGGGGCTGCTCGGCGGGGCGATGGCAACGCAGATCCGGGCGGGAAGCCCGCTCTTCAGCCATATATTGTTCAGCATCTATCTCGGGCTGTTCATGTGGGGCGGGCTGTGGCTGCGCGATCCGGCGGTCCGGGCGCTGTTTCCCTATCGCAAGGCCTGAGCATCGGCCGTTCCGCCGTGAATGCGGCGGAACGGTTTCTATTTCTCCAGAAGCTCGGCAAGCCGCGCCTGCTCTTCGTCGGTGAGCTTGCTGCCGGTCGGCTTGCCGGCGCGCCTGCGGGCAAAGACGATAAGGGAGACGCCGCCGGCAAGGATCAGC
>UCFC01000037.1 GCA_900471515.1 Hyphomicrobiales bacterium
ATGCCGGTATGCGGGATCGCGATCGAGACATTCTCGTCGGCAACCGCCTGCAGCGCGTTGTGGACGTCCTTCAGCGGGTTCGATATACCGCGGATGAAGTAGAAGGCCGTAGCAATACCCGCAACGAAGACGATGGCGCAGGCCGTCAGGGCCTTCCACATGGTTTCGTTGACCTTGGCCTGCAGGTCGTCGAGATAGACACCCGTGCCGACGACAACCTTCCACGGGGCAAAGGCAAGCGAATAGCCGCCCTTCAGGAAGGTCTGGTCGTCCGGATGACCCGGCTTGGACCAATAGTAGTAGGTGCGGCCGCCGCCGGCGATGCCGCGCTCGACAAGCTGCTTGCTGAAATGATTGCCGGCCTTGTCGATCTGGCCGCTCATGTCCTTGCCCAGGTTGACCGGGCTTGGATGGAAGAGCTGGACGACATTGTAGTCGAAACCGAAGACATATCCCGCCGGCTGGAACGTAACGCGCTTCAGAACGTCGAACGCTTCGGCCTGGGCGGCCTCATGCGTCATCTGGCCGGCTTTCTCGCGCTCGTAGAAAGTATTGAGAACGGAGACTGCGGATTCGACCTGGGTGCGAAGCATATCGAAACGCTCATCGTAGATCGCCTGCTCGGATGTACGGATTTCGAAATAAGTAGCGACTGCAAATGCAGCCATCAAAACACCGACCAGCGCAAAAAGCTGATGAGCAATCTTGAGTTTCTTCATGATTGACCTCACGGAAAAGATGAAATTCTGTATCCCGGATCGGCCAACCCCCGACCTGCGCGCGAAACATCGCGTGCTCAGCTAGCGC
Organism: Hyphomicrobiales bacterium; assembly: GCA_900471515.1. Classification (GTDB taxonomy): domain Bacteria; phylum Pseudomonadota; class Alphaproteobacteria; order Rhizobiales; family Rhizobiaceae; genus Rhizobium. The sequence continues at coordinate 808 of UCFC01000037.1, forward strand.
AATCATGCGTCCTCCGGTCCCCCGCTAAGTAAAATTAAGGTGAATAATTAAATTATCTTTTAACGATGGCGGACCTTCTACTCGGAAGCCCTAGTAGAATTGACGGGTATCTTCTTGCAGACTTGTATAAGTTGCAGTTCTGCGCAATCGCAATCGCATAAATTAGGATATACGTATTTAAATAGTAAAAACGCACCCTGCTTATCTTCAGGGTGCGTTCGAAACCTGGAGCGGATCGGCAGGATCTGAATTAGAAACGGAGCTCGAACCTCGAAGCGTCGAGAGGTGCGGTTGCGCCCATGCCGGCCGCGAGCGGCTTCGCCTCGCCGCCAACCACGGCGGCCGTGGCCTCATTGTCGATGCCTTCGCCGGGTACTGCGGGAGCGAGCGCAAGCATCTGCTCGGGCGTCGCCTTGTTCACGAAGAGGACGGGGGAACCACCCATCCAGTTTTCGGTGCGGTAGATCTTCCTCTCTCCACCGATGTCACGGACCTCGGCTTGCTGGAAAGCGCCGGGGCTGAGCGTCGGCACCGAATATTCCCTCTTGGAAGGATCGGCCTGCAGCGGCGGGCAATGGGCGCAGGTTTCAATAAGGATGCTGCCGGCTTTCTTCGGCGCGTCAGGCCCGATCACTTCGATCGAGCCGGCCATGGCCGAACCCGCCGCCAGCAGAAAGACCGCACTGAAGAATACCTGACGCATCACACCCGCTCCGTCTCATGTCAGGAGCCAGAATAGCGCGGCTTTATTTCCATCCCGTCAGAAGAAAAGGTAAAAATTTAGCGAAACGGGCCGTTGCCCACCCGCTCCCTATGCCTTTTCGCGCTCGACCGCGCGCCAGCCGATATCGCGGCGGCAGAAGCCGTTTTCCCATTTTACCCGGTCGAGCAGGGAATAGGCGCGCTCTTTCGCCTCGCCGACCGTGCGGCCCGTCGCCGTCACGTTCAGCACACGGCCACCGGTTGCCACCAGAACACCATCCTTGAGCGATGTGCCGGCATGAAACACCTTCTCACCCTCGCCTGCTTGTGGCAGCGCGAGGATCGGCGTGTTCTTCTCGTAGGAACCCGGATAACCTTTCGAGGCCATGACGACGGTCAGTGCCGGGTCGTCGCTCCATTCGGCCTCGACCTGATCCAGCGTGCCGTTGGCACAGGCCAGCAGCAGCGGCAGGAGATCGCTCTTCAGCCGCATCATCAGCACCTGGCATTCCGGATCGCCGAAGCGGACATTGTATTCGATGAGTTCCGGCCCCTTGGCCGTAATCATCAGGCCGGCGAAGAAGACGCCGGAGAAGGCATGGCCGCTTTCGGCCATGCCGCGAATGGTCGGCTCGATGATTTCCTTCATCGTGCGCTCGGTCATTGCGGCCGTCATGACGGGAGCCGGCGAATAAGCGCCCATGCCGCCGGTATTCGGGCCGGTATCGCCCTCACCGACGCGCTTGTGGTCCTGGGCGGTTGCGAGGGCCAGGGCGTTCCTGCCGTCGCAGAGGCAGAAGAAGCTCGCTTCCTCGCCGTCGAGATAGGCTTCGACCACCACTTCCGCGCCCGCCTCGCCGAAAGCGCCTTCGAAGCAATCGTCGACGGCGGCCAGCGCCTCGTCCAGCGTCATGGCAACCGTCACACCCTTGCCGGCGGCAAGGCCATCGGCCTTGACGACGATCGGCGCACCCTGCTCGCGGATATAGGCCTTGGCTTTCGGGGCGTTGTTGAAGCGCTGGTAAGCGCCGGTCGGGATGTTGTAGCGGGCGCAGATATCCTTGGTGAAGCCCTTGGAGCCCTCAAGCTGGGCGGCGGCGGCAGAGGGACCGAAGACGGCGAAGCCTGCGGCGCGCAACCGGTCGGCAATGCCGGCAACCAGCGGCGCCTCGGGTCCGACGACGACAAAGTCGATTGCCTTTTCCCGGCAGAAGGCAACGACGGCGTCGTGGTCATCGACATCGACGGCGACCAATGTCGCATGTTCGGCGATGCCGGGATTGCCGGGGGCGGCATAGAATCCCGTCATCAGCGGCGATTGCGCCAGCTTCCAGGCGAGTGCGTGCTCGCGTCCGCCCGATCCGATCAACAGAACCTTCATGCCCGCTCCCTTTTGCTGCTCGTCTGGCCTGCCGGCCTAGCCCGTTGGTCTGGCGGTTAAGCGGGAAGGCCCGAAAGGTCAAGCGGGAAAGCTTACCAGCCCCCGCCTCCGCCGCCTCCTCCACCCCCTCCGGACGAGCCGCCGCCGGAAAAGCCGGAGGACGAACTGGAGGGCGGCGGCGAGGGAATGGTGGAGGCAATGGTCGAAGCCATCGACGAGGAGAAACCGCCGATGCGATCGGAAAAACTGCCGCTGTTGAAATTGCCGGAATACCAGCCGGGGCTGTAGGCGGCCGCGGCAGCCCCTGCGGAAGCGGCTGCCAGCCAGGTTTCGAACGTGCGCGACCACGGCTTTTCGACGCCGAGCGCCACGGCATAGGGCAGCAGCGTCTCGAAATGCTGCGGCGACATCTGCGGCGCGCCGGCCATGTTCATCCGGTCCTTCTCGGCAAGCGTCAGATATTGCCTGAGGCCATCGACGCCGGCCGTCATCTTGGCGCCGAGCGGGGTCGGCGCGCCCATGATGAAGAAATAGAGGATGTTGAGGAGCACGATGCCGCCGACCGCAAAAAGCATCGGCGTTTCGTGGAACTCCATCAGCTGGGAGCCAAGCGCCAGCACAATGGACGAGAGAATGCTCAAGCCCACGAAAACGGCAATCGCGATGGCAATGACGGCAAAGATCTTGCCGACGAGCGACCGGCCGCGATGCAGCGCCTTTGCAAAACCGGCCACGAAGACGGACAGGAAGACGGAAATACCGATCGGAACGATCATCAGCGCGATCGTATCCGGCTCCAGCGACCCGAAAACGAAGAGCGTCACCAGGGCGGCGGCACTCAAAATCACGCCGCCGCTGACGTAACCGGCGTTGGAATTGTAATATTTGCCGCGATGTTCCCGTTCGATCGAAGAACGGAACGTCTGGCCGACGGATTTGACCCTTTCACCATTGGCCTTGTCGATGGTTAGCGTATCGTTGCTGCCGCCAACCGCCTTCAGAAGCTCCGCCTCGCCGGCCTGAAGCTTTTCGTTGCCGAGCGGTTTTCCGGTGCGGCGGATGATGATCGAATCCTTGAGATCTTCCAGCGTGACATAGCCGCGCACGGCAAGATCGAGCGCGGTCGCCGACAGCGCCGTCCAGCCCTGGCCGGAAAAGCCCCTGTTGTCGATATAGTTGACGAGTGCCGGCGAAATGCCGCCCGGCGGGTCCCAGCGCGGCACGACGATCTCTCGCGCCGGATCGCGGCCGACCTTCAGCCAGGAGCGCGTGTAATAGAGGAAAACGAGGATCAGCCCGCCGAAACCGATGAAATAGTCGCGGTTGTCGCTGAACCACCAGCTGCTCTCCTGCTCGGCGCTCGGCGGATCGATCGCCCCCTTGCGCAGTTTCGCAACAAAGGTCAGCCCTTCCTCTTCGCCAAGCGGCGCGGTGGTTGCGACGATCAGCCGGCCGCCATCCATGCTGGAACGGGCATTCTTGCCGGTGGCCCCGACCGGGCCGGTGAAGAAGGTGACATCTTCGGGCACAACACCCTGCGGAAAGGTGACTGTGGCTGTGGCCGTGCGGATCGGGAAAATCCAGCCGTTGCCGGTGACGTTCCAATAGAGCTCGTCATGATCGTCGAAATAGCGGACCTGGCGGTTCGTCTTGTAGGTGAAGACATATTGATGGCGGCCGGCAGGGATCGTCACGTCTTGCGAGCCGGCATAGATGCGAATGCCGCCTGCGATGGATTCCGTATGCCAGGGCTCGTCCACGCCGTCGCGCTTGACCGAGACGACGCTGAAATCGACGCTGCGGCGCCGGCCGCTCGCATCCCTGAAGGTCAGCGGAAAATCGCGGAAGATACCGCGCCGGATGCGATCGCCTTCGGCATTGACGGTGATGGTTTCGGCCACCGTCATCGCCCCGCTCTTTTCCAGCTGGATGTCGGAATCGAAGGAGGCGATGAACTCGGCACCGATGGCTGCCCGCGCAGACAGCACCAGCAGCAGTGCGAAACAAATGCCGAAAAACCGCCGGACCATATGCCCTCCCCCGATTGCGGTTCAGCCCTGACCGTGCTCAGGCCTCGTCTTTGTAGGCAAGCCCCAGCCCCGCCAGCGTGCGCCAGTAAGCCGGGAAGGTCTTGCCGACGCAATCGGGGTCGAGAATGGTGATGCCGTTGATCTTCAGGCCGGCCAGCGCAAAGCTCATGGCGATGCGGTGATCGGCAAAAGTGTCGATATCGGCCGGCAGCGTCTGGCCGGAAAGAGCAGGATCGGAATGGACGATCAGATCGTCGCCCTCCTCGACCGCCAGGCCTTCACGGATATTGTTGAGCCCGGTCGACAGCGCACGGATGCGGTCGCATTCCTTGACGCGCAGGTTGGCGATGCCGACGAAGCGGACCGGCGTCTCGTTGAAGGCGGCGAGAACGGCGATCGTCGGGATGGCGTCCTGCATCTGCGAACCGTCTATTTCGGCCGGCAGGTGCGGGAACCGGGCGATCGTCTCGTAGGCCTTGGCATCGGGCTGGGTGAAGGCATCGTTCGCCACGCCGAGATCGATCCTGCCGCCGCTCAACACCTCGGCCGCCCAGAGATAGGTCGCCGCCGACGCATCCGGCTCGATGACGAAATCGGCTGCGGTATAGCCGGTCGGCTGGACGCGCCAGGTCGCGGCGTCGAGCTGCTCCACCTTGGCGCCGAAGGCTTGCATGGCGGCAAGGGTGAGATCGACATATCCGCGAGCGCCGATATCGGTGCCGGCAAGCGCGATCGTGACAGGCGCGTTGGCGCCCGGATTGGCGAGCGGTGCGGCCATCAGGAGCGCGGAGACATACTGGCTGGACAGGCCGGCATCGATCTCGACGCGGCCGGAGGCAAAATGCCCGTTGCCGCGCACCGTCACCGGCGGGCAGCCGGTCGGTGCCTCGGCGTCCAGCCCCAGGGACTTCAGCGCAGCGACCAGCGGGCCGATCGGGCGCTTGCGCATATGCTCGTCGCCATCGACGACGACAGTGCCTTCGACGGAGGCGACGGCCGCCGTCAGGAACCGCGTCGCCGTCCCGGCATTGCCGAGGAAGAGCGGCGCCTTCGGCTGATGCAGCTTGCCGCTGCCGGTCACCACGAAGGTGGTGTCGTCGGGCTCGTCGATCTGCACGCCCATGGCCCGAAGCGCCTCGGCCATATATTTCGTGTCGTCGCTCTTCAAAGCGCCGGTCAGCCGGCTCGTCCCCTTGGCAAGGCCTGCGAGCAGCAGGGCGCGGTTGGTGATCGACTTGGAGCCCGGGACCACGGCACGACCGGTGAGCGGTTTGCCCGGCGGGATGATGGTGAGCTTGGCTTTACTCATTGCGCTTGTCTCTTCCGTCCATTGCAGCGGCCGCGAGCGGCCTTGTCGGACTGCTCATAGCAGCTTTTGCGCAAAGACAAAGGTCAGAACTTGACTGATGGAACGGCGCGGTCGGCCTCGTTGGTGATTTCGAAATATTCGCGCTTGGCAAAGCCGAACTGGCCGGCGACGAGGTTCGAGGGAAAGCTCTCGACCTTGACGTTCAGATCGCGGGCAGCGCCGTTATAATAGCGGCGCGCCATCTGGATTTCGCTTTCCATCGTCTCCAGCGAGGCCTGCAGCTCGGAGAAATTCTGGTTGGCCTTCAGATCGGGATAGGCTTCGGCCAGCGCCATCAGCCGGCCAAGCGCCTGGCCGAGCAGGCCTTCTGCCTGCGCCCTGCCGGCGACATCGCCGGCGGGAACGGCCTGCGCCCTGTTGCGCAGCTCGACCACCTCTTCCAGCGTCGTCTTTTCGTGGGCGGCGTAGCCCTTGACCGTCTCGATCAGGTTCGGGATCAGGTCGGCGCGCCGCTTCAGCTGCACATCGATGCCGGACCAGGCCTCCTCGGCCATCTGTCGGGAGCGGACGAGGCCGTTATAGATGAAGATGACGTAGAGTGCGATCAGAACGATGACGCCAAGAGCGATATACATCGCGAATCCCCCGAAAAGCCAATGTGGCCGGAGACTACGCAGGTTTGGCAGATATCGTCAAACGGGGAGTGTGGCGCGACCTTCCATCGCGCCACGGCAGCTCAGGCTGCGGCGTTCACAAGGTCAAAACCACCCGCATCCGTCAGCAGGAAGGCTTCGCCGCAGGCCTTGGCGAGCGTGCGCACACGCAGGATGTAGCTCTGGCGCTCGGTGACGGAAATCACGCCGCGGGCGTCGAGCAGGTTGAAGACGTGGCTGGCCTTGATGCACTGGTCGTAGGCCGGGAAGACGCATTTGTGCAGGCGCTGGTTGGCGTTGTCGCCCGGTGCGCCGGCGGCAAGCAGCGCCTGGCATTCCTTCTCGGCATCGATGAAGTGACGATGCAGCATCTCGGTGTTGGCGAATTCGAAATTGTGGCGGGAATATTCCTGCTCGGCCTGCAGGAAGACGTCGCCGTAGCTGATCTTCTCGTCGCCGTCGCGGCCGTTGAAATTCAGGTCGTAGACATTATCGACGCCCTGCACATACATGGCGAGGCGCTCGAGGCCATAGGTCAGTTCGCCGGCGACGGGCGAGCATTCGATGCCGCAGATCTGCTGGAAATAGGTGAACTGCGAGACTTCCATGCCGTCGCACCAGCATTCCCAGCCGAGGCCCCAGGCGCCGAGCGTCGGGCTTTCCCAGTCGTCCTCGACGAAACGGATATCGTGCAGCAGGGGATCGAGGCCGATGGCGGCGAGCGAGCCGAGATAGAGTTCCTGCAGGTTCGGCGGATTCGGCTTCAGGATGACCTGATACTGGTAATAGTGCTGCAGGCGGTTGGGGTTTTCGCCGTAGCGGCCGTCGGAGGGGCGGCGGGAAGGCTGCACATAGGCGGCCTTCCACGGCTTCGGGCCGAGGGCGCGCAGCGTCGTGGCCGGGTGGAATGTGCCGGCGCCGACTTCCATGTCGTAGGGCTGCAGAACCGCACAGCCCTTGTCCGCCCAGTAGTTATGCAGGGTCAGGATCAGCGCCTGGAACGAGCGCTTGGGGTTCATATGGTCTGGAATGGTCGCGGACATGGGATGGCACCGATTGCTTGAAGTATGAGCGCGACAGGTGCCACGGTGGGCCGCAGGGGTCAAGGGCCGCCGTCGGAGCACGCTACAGAAACGGGTTGACGCTCGTCAGTTGCTTTTCGACGATCAATCCGGCCTGCATGCCTTCGGAATAGAGCTGGTCGCAACCGCCCTCAGAGCGGCAGCAACAATCAGTGCGTCATGGAATGAAAAGCGATAACGGTCAGCAAGATCGAGCGCGGCGATGGTGAGATCGTCATCCAGCGCCACGACGGCTGATGCCAATATCAGAATGCTTCCCACCGCCTCCCGAAGTTCGGGCCACGACATAGCCAGCGTCTTGCGGCCGATATTGGCAAACTCGTTCAGCACCTGAGCGCTGATGACCGGCGAAGCGGCGAGCAAAGCTTGCGCCTTATCCGATCGGGCGTCATCGCTGAACGCATAGACGACGATGGTTGTGTCTATAAAGGGCATCAGCGAGCGTTTGCTTCGTCGCGATCAAACGTCCAATCCGACGGCAGCTTGCGCCTGGAGCTTCTAATCCTTTCCAGCGCCCTTTCGCGACTATCGTCCCTCCTTATTTCAAAGGCATTATCCTCGGCGATCCGCACGACGACATCGTCGCCTTCCTTCAGCCCCAGAGCATCGGCAACTTTCGCAGGGATACGGACTGCCAGGCTATTTCCCCATTTTGCGACTTGCATGGCCGCCTCGTGATATACTTCTATTTTTGTATATCATCGTGCCTTTTCCAAGGAAGCTTCTATTCGTCTTCCCGCTTGAGACGATACTCGCCCGTCGCCGGATCCTTCACCAGCGTGCCGATTGCGCCCGTCTGATGCTCTTTGCGGGCGCGGCGCGAGCGCTCGGCAAGCTTCTGCGCGTCGGAGACGAAGCGGCGGTAGAGCCACCAGGCCGCGCAGACGAGGATCAGTAACGTGATAAGTTGTGCCATGTCCCCCTCGCTCCTCCCGTCAAAGCCCGTAGCGGCTCCACAATGCTCTCTCCTCGGCCGCTTCGACAAGCCCCGATGCAAGACCGGATGCCGCACTTTCGAGCGAAACCGGCGACACGCCGGGAATGCGGCGGCCGAGCAGGCCGCGGGCGGCCGTGACCAGCTGCAGCTTCGTCTTCTGGCCGTAACGTTTCTTCAGTTCCTGGCGCATGTCGCCGAGGCCGTCGATCAGGCCGAGTTCCAGGCCGCGCGTGCCGCTCCAGAAGAGGCCGGAGAAGACGGTCGCATCGTCCGTCAGCTTGCCGGCGCGGCGCTCGCGCACCATGGAGATGAAGACCTGGTGGATCTCGAGCTGCAGGCTCTTCAGATATTCGATATCCTTTTCCTTCTCCGGCTGGAAAGGATCGAGGATCACCTTGTTTTCGCCCGCCGTATAGACGCGGCGCTCGACGCCGATCTTCTTCAGAAGCTCGGGAAAGCCGAAGCCGCCGGAGACAACGCCGATCGAGCCGACGATGGAGGTGGGGTCGGCGATGATCTCGTCGCCGGCGAGCGCGATCATATAGCCGCCCGAAGCTGCCACATCTTCCACGAAGACCAGCACCTTCTTCTGCTTTTCCCGCGCCAGCTCGCGGATGCGGGTGAAGATGAGGCGCGACTGGACGGGCGAGCCGCCCGGCGAATTGATGGCAATGGCAACGGCCGGCGCATCCTTCATCGAGAAGGCTTTTTCCAGCACCGGCGCGACATTGGCGAGATTGAGGGTCGGGCGGAACTGGCCGCCGCCGCTGATGATCGCGCCCTGCAGCCTGACGACGGGGATGACGATCCCATCCCTGCGAAACCGCTTCGGCATCAGCTTTCTCAAAAATCCGGCCATTTCTCTTCCTTCACCACAATCGGCACCCACCACAACCGGCTTCATGACAGGCGGCGCCAGCATGCATACGCACATTACAAGGGCATTGCATGTATGCGCTGCAACGGCAAACGCAATGGCCGCAGGGCCAAAACATCGCTTCTCGATTTTCTTGTTGCGAATGACTTGCATTATCATTCTAATCAGGCATAGTGCCGGCATGGCTCAACAGGTGAAAATGGCATGGACATTCTGAATCCGAATGCAAAGGGCGGCTGGCGCACCGAGCGCGAGGAGGCTTCGCTCTCCGACGTCTATCGTACGATTGGCCTTGGACGGCACAGCTCCCCGTGGCGGCGCGCGGCAGCCTTCCTCGGCCCCGGCTACATGGTGGCGGTCGGCTATATGGACCCCGGCAACTGGGCGACTTCGCTCGCCGGCGGATCGAAATTCGGCTATGCGCTGCTGACCGTCGCACTGCTTTCGAACCTGATGGCGATCGTGCTGCAATCGCTTTGCGCGCGTCTGGCGATCGGCTCGGGCCGCGACCTGGCGCAGGCCTGCCGCGACGCCTACCCGCCTTTTGTCGCCGTGCCGCTCTGGGCCTTTGCGGAAATCGCCATCATCGCCACCGATATTGCCGAGGTGATCGGCACGGCGATCGGCCTCAACCTGCTTTTCGGCATCCCGCTCGAAATCGGCGTGCTGATCACCGCGCTCGACGTGTTCCTCATCCTGCTGCTGCAGAGGCTCGGCTTCCGCTGGATCGAGGCCTTCATCATCACGCTTCTCGGCGTCATCGCGATCTGCTTTGCGGTCCAGATTTTCCTTGCCGACCCGCAATGGGGCGCCGTCATCAAGGGCTTCCTGCCCACGCCCGAAGTCGTCACCAATCCGGAAATGCTCTATCTGGCGCTCGGCATTCTCGGCGCGACGGTGATGCCGCACAATCTCTACCTTCATTCCGGCATCGTGCAGACGCGCTCCTACGGCCATACCGTGCCGGAAAAGAAGGAGGCGCTGACTTTTGCGACCATCGATTCCACCGTGGCGCTCTGCTTCGCTCTTCTGATCAACGCTTCGATCCTGATCCTTGCCGCGGCGGCCTTCAATGCCAACGGCCGGACGGATATCGTGGAACTGGGCGAGGCGCACTCGCTGCTGTCGCCGCTGCTCGGCCTTGCCATTGCGCCCACGCTCTTCGGCATCGCGCTGCTCTGCTGCGGCCTGAATTCGACGGTTACGGCCACGCTTGCCGGGCAGATCGTCATGGAAGGCTTCCTGAAGATCCGCCTAAAGCCGTGGGTTCGCCGCCTGATCACCCGCGCCATCGCCATCGTTCCCGCCGCCTTCGTGACGATCTGGTACGGCGACCAGGGCACGGCGGAACTGCTGATCCTGACCCAGGTGGTGCTGAGCCTGCAGCTTTCCTTCGCCGTCTTCCCGCTCGTCATGTTCACGGCAAGCAGGGCGAAGATGGGAGAGCTGGTCGCGCCGAAATGGCTGAGCGCGATTGCCTACGTGATCGCTGTCGTGATCGCCGGGCTGAACGTCAAGCTGCTCCTGGACTTCGTGACCGGGGGTTAGAGCCGGCGATACGCCGCACGGCCATTGTTGAAATCATCGACGAGAGGGGAGAACTTGTGGCTCCCCTCTTCGTGCATGATAAGGGGCGCACGCAGCGACAGCCGCGCCCGCGACCCCTTGATCGCCGTCACGAGAATACGGACGGCATTTTCCCCTTCGCGCGGATGGATGGCGGTGATCTCGATGCCGCCGAAGCGCCGGCCGCAGGCGTCGATGATCTCGGCGATCGATTGCGGCCTCGCGATCAGCGAAAGCTGGCCGCCCGGGATCATGATGGCGCCGGCCGTGCGGATCCAGCTTTCGAACAGACCATCGGTCATGGCATGGGCTTCGGCCTTCAGCGCATCCGGTGTCCGGCGGTCGCCGGCATCGTTGAAGGGCGGGTTCATAATAACGTGATCGAAGCTTTCGTCGGTCAGGCCCGCGTCGTTGCGCGCTTTGGCGGTCAGCGTCACATCGGCTTCGACGACAGAGACGCGGCCGGCCATATGGGCATTGTCGGAAAGCTCGATGCTGCGGCGGGCGTAATCGACCATCTCCGCCGAGCGTTCGAAGAGCACGACTTCGGCTTTCGGAAGTCGGGAGGCGACGGCAAGGCCGGCAGCGCCTGCGCCGGCACCGAGATCGGCCACCCTGACCGGCCGATCGTCGGCAACGAGGGCGGCGAGCAGCATGGCGTCCATGCCGGCGCGGTGGCCCCTTCCCTTCGGCTGGACGATATGGAAAAGGCCGCGATGAAAGGCGTCTATCGTATCCGTTACCGCCCCGGTCATATCGTCACTTCCGCTCGCGCAGCTCGCCGCCGAGACCGGCATCGGTCAGGATGCGGCGGGCCTGATCGGCCATCTCCTCGTCGACCAGCAGCCGGCGCGGCAACATGCCGAGCGAACCTTCCAGCACGCTCATGCCCTGATCGGCGATGAAGCAGGCAATTCCCGCATCCTTCATGAGGCTCTCGGCAAAGGAGAGCAGAACGGGATCGTTTGCGCGGATAAGCTCATGCATTTGCCGTCGTTTTCCCTTCCGAATCTGCTGGCAGCGACAATTCACCCCTTGCCGCCTCCATCGCCCCTTTCTATTGTCAAAGACAACGAATGAACAGGAGTCCGGGTCGTTGGGCGTGGTCATACCGCTAGAAGAAAACAAAAACAAACTGGCTTCCATCAAGCCGCTGGTGGACCTCACCAGGGCCGACATGGAGCGGGTGAACCAGCTTATCCTTTCCAAGGCCGGCTCGGACGTGCAGATGATCCCGGAGGTGGCGAACCATCTCATCTCCTCCGGCGGCAAACGCCTGCGGCCGATGCTGACGCTCGCGGCGGCCTCGCTGTTCGGCTACAGGGGCGAAAACCACATCAAGCTCGCCACGTCGGTCGAGTTCATGCACACGGCAACGCTTCTGCATGACGACGTGGTGGACGAAAGCGACCTGCGCCGCGGCAAGTCGACGGCGCGCACGATCTGGGGCAACCAGGCAAGCGTTCTCGTCGGCGACTTCCTGCTCGGCCAGGCCTTCCGCATGATGGTCGAGGTCGGCTCGCTGGAAGCGCTCGACGTGCTTTCCTCCGCGGCCTGCGTCATCGCCGAGGGCGAGGTCCTGCAGCTGTCGGTCGCCAAGAACATGGAAACGACCGAGGACGACTACCTCTCGGTCATCCGCGCCAAGACGGCGGCCCTCTTTGCCGCCGCCGCCGAAGTCGGCCCGATCGTCGCGGAAACCGGCAAATCCGGCCGCAACGCGCTGAAGTCCTACGGCATGAATCTCGGCCTCGCCTTCCAGCTCGTCGACGACGCGCTCGATTACGGCGGCAAGGCTGCCGATCTCGGCAAGAATGTCGGCGACGATTTCCGCGAGGGCAAGATCACGCTGCCGATCATCCTCGCCTATCGCCGCGGCACGCAGGAAGAGCGCGCCTTCTGGCGCGATGCGATCGAGGGCGGCAACAGCAGCGACGCCAATCTGGAAAAGGCGCTCGGCCTCATCACCAAATACGGCACGCTGAACGACACGATCCAGCGGGCGGTCCATTACGGCACGATTGCCCGCGATGCGCTTGCGCCGCTGCCGGACAGCGCCTGGAAATCGGCGCTGATGGAAGTCATCGACTTCTGCATCGAGCGTGTGAACTGAGGCGTGCCTGCGCATGACCTATCACGCCGCCGCAATGCAGCTGCACGTTTCGTGCGGCGGCACAATCAAACGTCCTTGAACGAGGGCTGAATTTCTTGCAGGGGCGCTTCAAAAAAGCCATCCTGTTGTGAATCAGTGTTTTCAACTGATTTTGCGGTCGGCCCATCGAGTCGGTCGTCCCTGAAGAAAGGTTTTCTAATGCGGCAGAGATTTGTCACCCGTCTCCTTTCGAGCGCAGCCCTGGCGGCGGTCCTTTCGCTCGGCGGTATTGGCGGCGTGAATGCCGAAGACGCGGTCAAGGCAGACGATGCCGCCCCGGCCGTGACTTTCGATCCGGACAGCGTTTCCACCTTCTCCGGCGCTTTCCTGGCTGCCCGCACGGCCGATGTGGACCACGACTACCCGACGGCGATCGAGCTCTACAAGAAGGCCCTGCAGATCGAGCCGGGCAATCCGGAAATCCGCCAGCGCCTGATGATCTCGCTGCTGCTCAACGGCGATATCAAGGACGGCGTGAAATATGCCAACGACCTGAAGGGCGACCCGACCGTCGAGCGTATCACCACGATCGTGCGCGGCATGGACGCGATGCGCCGCGGCGACTTCAAGACGGCGGAATCGATCCTGAAATATGACGGGCCGAACGATCTCGACCGCATGATGAACGACCTCCTGCTCGCCTGGGCGCGCGTCGGCGCCGGCCGCGGCAAGGAAGGGCTTGCCATGGTCGAGAAGATGAAAGGACCGGATTGGGTCCGCATCTTCCGGAACTACAATGCCGGTGCGATCGCCATCGTCAACGGCGACATCAAATCCGCCCGCCAGCACCTGAACGATGCCGTGCTGGACAAGGAAGGCGGCGCCACCGCTCCCGATACGTTCATGCGTGCCATCATGGCGCTCGCCCGTCTCGAAGCCTCGCAGGGCAACAAGCAGAAGGCGCTCGACGCCGTCTCGGTCGGCGACAACCTGCTGCCGAACTACGCCCCGCTGAACGCGCTGCGCGACAGTATCGAAAAGGGCGAGAAGCAGGAACAGCAGGTCAAGAGCGCCGAAGAGGGTGCGGCCGGCGTGCTGTTCTCGGTCGGCGGCGCGCTGAACCGCGACGGCGCGGAAGATATCGTCTCGCTGTATCTGCAGACGGCCAATGCGCTCGATCCGAACAGCGCCGATACGCTGGTGCTGCTCGGCGGCATTGCCGAAAAGCAGAACCAGATGGACCGGGCGATTGCGCTTTACCAGAAGGTGCCGGCCAATTCGCCGATGCGCCGCATTTCCGAACTGCAGCTGGGTCTGGCGCTTGCGCAGGGCGGCAAGGTGGAGGAGGCCCGCAAGCATCTGCAGGCGCTGATCGCCTCCGACCCGAAGGACATCAGAAGCTACCTCGCCTATGGCAGCGTTTTGTCCGACGCCAAGGACTATCAGGCGATGGCCGACAATTACGACAAGGCCGTCGAGATCATCGGCCCGTTCCCCGGCCGTGCCGACTGGAGCGTCTTCTTCCAGCGCGGCATCGCCTATGAGCGGCTGAAGAAGTGGGACCAGGCGGAGCCGAATTTCCGCAAGGCGCTCGACCTCAATCCCGACCAGCCGCAGGTTCTGAACTATCTCGGCTATTCCTGGATCGACATGAACCGCAATCTCGACGAAGGCCTTGAGATGATCAAGAAGGCCGTCGAGCTGCGTCCCGACGACGGCTACATCATCGACTCGCTCGGCTGGGCCTATTTCCGCCTCAACCGCTACGACGATGCCGTCGACGAGCTGGAGCGCGCAGCCCAGATCAAGGCCGGCGATGCGACGATCAACGACCATCTCGGCGACGCCTACTGGCGTGTCGGCCGCAAGCTGGAAGCCGTCTATCAGTGGAACCGGGCGCTCGCCTCCGAGCCCGAGGCATCCGAGATCCCGAAGATCAAGGAAAAGGTCGCCAACGGCCTGCCCGCACAGGACGACGATGCCAAGACCGTCGACAAGAAGCAGCCGGACCCGCAGCCGGTGACGCCGCCGCCGGTCGACAAGAAATCCTGATTCCATGCCTGAAACGGGCATTTCCCTTTTCGGGGCCGGCGACTTCGCCGTTACCGAGGACGCCTGCGCAAAAATCAATCTGGCCCTGCATGTGACGGGCCAGAGGCCGGACGGCTATCACCTTCTCGAAATGCTGGTGACATTTGCCCGCCACGGCGACCGGCTGGGCTTTGCACCTGCCGATGCCGACGATTTCACGATTTCCGGCCAGTTCGCCGATGTGCTGGCCGACGATCCCGGCACCAATCTGGTGCTGAAGGCGCGCGACCTGCTGCGCGAGGCGGCAGGCGGAGCGCCAGCCGTACGCATCCATCTGGAAAAGAACCTGCCGGTTGCTTCAGGCATCGGGGGCGGCTCTGCCGATGCGGCAGCGACGCTGCGCGGACTGATGCGCCTGTGGGGCGTAACACTTGCCGCCGAAACCCTTGCCGCGCTTGCGCTGAAGCTTGGGGCGGACGTGCCGATGTGCCTGAAAAGCACGCCGCTGATCGCCCGCGGTATCGGCGAGGAGATAGAGGCGGCCGATGCCCTGCCCTCCTTCGCCATGGTGCTCGCCAATCCGCTGAAGGGCGTTTCGACGCCCGAGATTTTCCGGCGCCTCGCCACCAAGAACAATCCTCCGCTGGTCCTGATGAAGACGCCGCACTGGATGGAAGTCATCCGGGCGACACGCAACGATCTCGAACCACCGGCGCGCGAGCTGGTGCCGGAAATCGGCGAGATTGCCAACATGCTCGCGGCGGAAGGCGCGCAATTCACCCGCATGTCCGGCTCCGGCGCGACGTGCTTCGGCATTTTCGAGACGCCCGTTGCTGCGCTGCGTGCCGCCGAGCGTCTTCACGCCGCCCGCCCGGACTGGTATTTCCAGGCGACGGAAACGTTTGCTGGAGGTCCATGATGGCAGGCCTGGACGAAAAACGGGCGTTTATACCGCTCGGCATCGCGGTTCTGACCGTTTCGGACACACGCACGCGGGAAAACGACAAATCCGGCGATACGCTGGCAGCCCGGATTGCCGAGGCGGGACATCAGCTGATCGACCGCGACATCGTGCCCGACGACCGCGAGAGGATCGCCGCACGCGTGCGCGCCTGGACGGAAGCCAAGGAGATCGACGTCGTCATCACCACCGGCGGGACAGGCTTTACCGGCCGCGACGTGACGCCCGACGCACTGGAGCCGCTCTTCGAAAAGCGGATGGACGGGTTTTCGGCCGTGTTCCACCGCATTTCCTACGACAAGATCGGCACCTCGACGATCCAGTCGCGCGCGACGGCAGGCATCGTCAACGCTACCTTCGTCTTCGTGCTGCCGGGCTCGCCCGGTGCCTGCAAGGATGCATGGGACGGCATTTTGAAGGCGCAGCTCGACTATCGCCACATGCCCTGCAATTTCGTGGAGATCATGCCGCGGCTGGACGAGCACCTCAAACGCGGCGCGACGAAACAGATGTGAAACCTCATCAGCGGCATTGCCTATGTCGCAAGGCCCGGCAGGGCGGGCATCGTTTCCCAGCTCTCACCGGACAGCAGCACGCAGCTTACGCCGTTGACATTCGTGACGATGAGCGTCCAGGTGCCACTCTTGGCGGCATAAACCTCAAGAATGGCGTTCTGGTTGATCAGTCCGACTGCCGTGAGCTTTTCAGCAAAGTTGCTGTCCAGGAATTTGACGATCTCGGATCGGCCTGCGCAACTGCGCATCATCTGCGATGCTGCCGGATGCGGATGCGCGATCACCAATGTCGACAACAGGACGGCCAGCAGACCGTGAACCATATTGCGTAGCATGACGCACCTCCTTTCGCCGGAAACCCGGCAGAAGAGGAGATTTTCGCCGACCTGCTCTGCCGTTCACCGGCATTCCATGGCGATCCGCTGCGAAGCACGGCGCTTCGACGGCGCCATGGCCAATTATAGCGCGAAATTTGATTGGGCGCCATCTTTGCGCAGTGTCGCCGAACGATGCGGCCGCTAGATCAATTCCAGCAAAAGCGGGAACCGGTCTTGCGTTCGGACTTGCATAGAAAACAATGAGCCAAGCATTCAAGGCCACTCCGTTTTCGCCGGAAATGCCTTAGCGCGCGGCGCGGGCGACCCAGGAGGGAATCAATTCGCTGGAGAGCTGGCGCGGCTTCTGTGCCTTGACGAATTCGGCAAGGCGCATGCCGCTCTTGGCCGCCGAAATGGCGAGTTTCTTCGGCATGAGCAGGCCGAGTTCCAGGGGCGGCCTGGCGCGACCGACGCGCTGGAGAAAGGGGCGCCGATAGCCGCGCGAGGCGGTGAAGCGCGCGGGGACCTTGTTCAAGGCCACATATTCCGAGACCTCGTCGATCCAGCCCGCCTGCGGCCTCGCCCCCGGCTCGACGAAGAGCAGCCATTCGCCGCGGGCGGACCGGATGATGTCCTTGATATCCCATTGCGAATGGAACCGGCAGCCGGCAGCATCCGCCACCCGCGCGGTGCCGTCGCGCGAGCCGTGATCGAGCACGACCACATCGCTGACGAGACCTTCCACGGCGCCTGCCACCAGTGCGGATAAAGTCTGGGCCAGTTCAGGTTCCTGATCCTGGCATTCGAGAACAACGGTCAACATTGCCTGTTTATAGAGCGTCGCTCAAAATTTTGCCAGCGCCACTTTCCTTATTTTGTTCTTGCAATGTTCTGGTTTTGCGGATAGGAATTTAATCATCGAACCGAGCGGGATCGAGCCTCTTCCGCCGCTGGAGAATCCGATGAGACCACAGTCCCTTGCAGGGCAGGCCGCATTTGCGCCTGCCAATACGGCAGATATTGCCGACGCGATGATCGCGGCCTCGGGGCTGCGCATAGAAGTCGACCGGCGGCGCGGCCGCGGCGCGGGACTGAACCCGAGCGGCCGCTTCGAGCCGACGCAGCGTGAGACCTTCGACGACGGCTGGCAGACGCTCGAGCAACTGCCGCCTTTCAAGACGGACGTGCAGATCGAGAAGCCGCGCACGGCCATTACCCGCAACGAGTCTCCCGATCTCTCCTTCGACCGCTCGATCAATCCCTATCGCGGCTGCGAGCATGGCTGCATCTACTGTTTTGCCCGGCCGACCCATGCCTATATGGGGCTGTCGGCGGGGCTCGATTTCGAAAGCAAGCTTTTTGCCAAGCCGGATGCGCCGAAGCTTCTGGAGCGCGAGCTTGCCAAGCCCGGCTACAAGGTGCGCGTCATCGCGATCGGCACCAATACCGACCCCTACCAGCCGATCGAGAAGGAGTGGCGCGTCATGCGGCAACTGCTTGAGGTGCTGAACAAGGCCAACCACCCGGTTGCGATCGTCACCAAATCGGCAATGATCCTGCGCGATCTCGATATCCTCACGGAGATGGCGGCGAAGAACCTCGTTCGTGTCGGCATTTCGGTGACGACGCTCGACCGGAAACTCGCGCGCCTCATGGAGCCGCGGGCCTCGACCCCGACGCGCAGGCTGGAGGCGATCCGCGGGCTTTCCGAGGCCGGTATTCGCACAACGGTCATGGCGGCGCCGGTTATTCCCGCGCTCAACGATCACGAGCTGGAGCGCATCCTCGAGGCCGCCAAGGCTGCGGGTGCCGAAGAGGCAAGCTATGTGCTGCTGCGGCTGCCGCTGGAGGTCAGCCCGCTCTTTCGCGACTGGCTGCTGCAGAACTATCCCGATCGTTATCGCCATGTCATGTCGCTGGTGCGCTCGATGCGCGGCGGCAAGGATTACGATGCCGAATTCGGCAAGCGCATGAAGGGTGCGGGGCCTTATGCCTGGCAGATCGCCCGCCGCTTCGAGATGGCGGCAAAGCGGCTGGGGCTGACGCGCCGGGGCCTTGCCCTGCGCGACGACCTCTTCGTGCCGCCCGGCGGCAGCGGCGTGCAGTTGTCGCTGCTTTGACTGATTGTTTTCAGGTCGTTCCGGACAAAGGCGGTTACGCGTTTTTGCTGGAATTGCTTGTCTGTTTACGCAATTCCGGACGCAAAACCGCTGCGCACTTTTGCTGGAATTGCTTGTTTGAGTACGCAATTCCGGACGCAAAACCGCTACGCACTTTTGCTGGAATTGCTTGTTTGAGTACGCAATTCCGGACGCAAAACCGCTGCGCACTTTTGCTGGAATTGCTTGTTTGAGTACGCAATTCCGGGCGCAAAACCGCTGCGCACTTTTGCTGGAATTGCTTGTGAGCTTGCGTAAGGCGTGAAGAAGACCTGCCCTGCGTCTTCTGCCTTGCGCAATTCCCGCGGATGGCCCTGACCGCACCATCCGCCGGACCGCCCCCGGCCGTCGCCGCCCTGATCCGGGGGCTTGCAGGAAATCGGGTTGGCGTGCGAGGTTCAACCGCATGAAACGTCGCACGTCACCCGATTCTCCTCTGCTTTTCGAAGAGGTTCCGCTCGTGCCGGATTTCCGGCTGGAGCTGAAGGCCCGCAAGGCCGGCCACTGGCCTGTCGCCGGCGCCGATGAGGCCGGGCGCGGGCCGCTTGCCGGCCCTGTCGTTGCCGCCGCGGTGATCCTTGATCCCAAACGCATTCCCGAGGGCCTGAACGATTCCAAGCAGCTTTCGGCGCAGAAGCGCGAAGAGCTGTTCGTGCAGATTCTTGCGACGGCCACGGTTTCCATCGCCTCCTCCAGCTCCACACGCATCGACGAAACCGATATCCGCAAGGCGAGCCTCGACGCCATGCGCCGCGCGATCTGCGGCCTGTCCGTGCCGGCGCAATATGTGCTGACAGACGGGCTGGACGTGCCCACCGGGCTTGCATGTCCGGGCCAGGCCGTGGTCAAGGGCGACGCGCGCTCGGTGTCGATCGCCGCCGCTTCCATCGTGGCGAAGGTGACGCGCGACCGGATGATGGCGCGGGCACATCTCGTGTTCCCGCAATACGGTTTTGCCGCCCATGCCGGCTATGGCACGGCGCAGCATCGCTCCGGCATCGAGCGGCACGGGCCGTGCTCGCTGCACCGCATGAGCTTCCGGCCGCTGCGCAAGGATGGCGTCGAGCTCGGCGCGAACGAGGAGATGCTCGGCGAATAGTTAAGCCGCAGCCTTCTCATCGTTTCCTTCTTGCCGGAGCAGGAAGAGAACCTCACAGCTGCGCCTTCTGGCAGCCGACGTTTTGGCGGCGACTTTCACGGCGTGGCTCCGTCGCGCGAAGCCGGCCGCAATGCGCTGCGTTCTGATCCACCGATACATCAAAAACAAAAAGCCCCGACGGAGCGGGGCTTTTCAGTTCCATCGGGCTGAAGCTCAGTTCAGGCGGGTCTTTACTTCGCCGACAGCCTTGCCGAAAAGTTCGGACTGGATCTTGGCATCGGCCTGCTTGCCGATGACGGATTCGGCGGCGGCGATGGCAAGATCGACGGCAGCGGAGCGAACGGCCTTCATCGCGTCGGCTTCGGCCTGCTTGATCTTCTGTTCCGACAGGGCCGTGCGGTTGGCGACGAATTCTTCCGTCTTCTTCTTCGCTTCGGCGGTCAGCATTTCGGCTTCGCGTTCGGCAGCGGCAACGATATGCGCGGCTTCGGCTTCGGCTTCCTTGCGCTTGCGCTGGTATTCAGCGAGCAGGTGCTGGGCTTCCTCGCGCAGACGCTTGGCTTCCGCCAGCTCGTTGCGGATCTGATCGGCGCGGTCGTCGAGCGACTTCGCCATCATGCCCGGAACCTTCAGGTAGACCATCAGGGCCAGGAAGATAACGAGGCCGACGAAGGCGAAGAAAGTTGCGTCAAATGCAAATTCCATCGATCAAGCCTCCTTCTTGGCTGCAGCAACGGCAGCGGCGACGTCAGCCTGGGCGGCGGAACCGCCGATGAGCTGTTCGACCACGGCAGCCGCGGTTTCCTCGGCAATGGCGCCGACATCGGCAAACGCCTTGGCCTTGACATCGGCAATGCGGCTTTCGGCAGCCTTCAGCTTTTCAGCCAGGCTTGCCTCGATCGTGCGGCGGTCGGCCTCTGCCTTCACCTTTGCGGCATCGCGAGCGGCAGTGCCGATCGAATTTGCCTTGGCGCGGGCGGCGGCGAGTTCGGCTTCATAGGTCGCGACGGCAGCGTCAGCCTCGGACTTCAGACGGCCGGCTTCTTCGACGTCCTGCGAGATGCGGTTGTGGCGCTGCTCGAGGATGGTGCCGATACGCGGGGCGATGACCTTTTGCATGAGCAGGTAGAAGATGACGAACGTGATCGCCAGCCACAGAAGCTGGGATGCGTAGGTCGACGAATCGAAAGGCGGGAAAGGTCCGCGCGCGTGCTCGCCTTCGGCGACGCCGGTCTCGGTATGGACCTCGCCGGCAGCCGGAGCGGCATGCGCATCCGTCGCGGTTCCCGCCGGGACCTCTTCAGCGTAGGCCGGGGTCACAAAGTACATGCTCACCTCCAGGTGTACTGCAAATGCAAAGGATCACGGCTCGCTGTTCGCAGGCCGTGATCCATAAATCCACCGATATCAGACGGCGAAGAGCAGGAGGAGAGCAACGAGCAGCGAGAAGATGCCCAGAGCTTCCGTAACGGCGAAGCCGAATACCAGACGGCCGAACTGGCTGTCAGCAGCAGACGGATTGCGCAGAGCGCCGGAGAGGTAGCTGCCGAAGATGTTGCCGAGGCCGAGAGCCGTACCGGCCATACCAAAGCAAGCCAGACCTGCACCGATGAACTTTGCTGCTTCCGCTTCCATGTTGAACTCCTTTGAAATGGTTGTTGCGGCGAATGACTGACGCCCTTTGACGTCGATGTCGTTATCCTTAGTGCCCGCCCGGATGGATCGCGTCATTGAGGTACATGCAAGTCAGCACCGCAAAGACGTAAGCCTGGAGGAAGGCGACGAGGAACTCGAGACCGGTCAGGGCGACGGTCATGATGAGAGGAAGAACGGCTCCGCCGACACCGACTGCACCGAGGGCTCCAAGCGAGGCGACGAAGCCTGCGAACACCTTCAGCGTGATGTGACCGGCGAGCATGTTTGCGAAAAGTCGAACAGAGAGCGAAATCGGGCGGGACAGGAAGGAAATGATCTCGATCGCCACGACCAGCGGCAGCAGGATGCCCGGCACGCCCGAGGGCACGAAGACGTTCAGGAAGTGGAAGCCGTGCTTGTAGAAGCCGTAGACGAGAACCGTGCCGATGACGAGGATCGCCAGCGCGAAGGTAACGATGATCTGGCTGGTAATCGTGAAGAAATAAGGGAACATGCCGAGCAGGTTTGCCGTCAGCACGAACATGAAAAGCGAGAAGACCAGCGGGAAGAACTTCATCCCCTTGGTTCCCGCGCCTTCCTTCAGCATGCCGGCAATGAACTCGTAGGACATTTCGGCGAGCGACTGCGAGCGGCCGGGAACGACGGCGCGGGCCGAAGTCGCGAAATACAGGAAACCGGCGGCGACAGCGGCCGAAGCGACCATGAAGAGCGATGCGTTGGTGAACGAGAAATCAATCCCGCCGATCTCGATCGGCACAATCTTGAAGATCTGGAACTGATGAGTCGGATCGTTTGACACCGGTTGCTCTCTCTCTTTGGCCCGTCCAAGGGACGGAAATTGCACTGGACCGGAACGGTCCCTATTTCTCGGGCGTCCTGCGGTCCAGCGGTTGGGCGACCTTGCCCGCGGCGCGCAGAACATTCAGAACGCCGGCACAGAATCCAAGAAGCAGAAGAACAATCAAACCCCAAGGCGCCGTGCCGACAAAACGGTCGAAGAGATAGCCGAGCACAGCACCGACAACGATGGCGGAAATGAATTCGCTCGAGAGCTTCATCGCCTGGGCATAACCTTTACGGCTCTGCTCGGCACTGGCCTCCCGCGCCTCTTCCTTCCTGTCATCGGCACGCTTGGAGGCGAGTTCCGCTTCCAGCTGCCGACGGCGCTGCTCAAGACTTTCTTCGCGGTCATCCGCCATCGTGCTCTCCTCCGTTTCCGTCGCCCGCAATCCCGCTACCCCGGTTTTCCGGACCACGGACGCAAAGGTTAAAGAACCTTCCGGCCCGTTCTGAAGTCGCGCGCAACATAGTTTTAGGGATTAGCATAGTCAAGGCGTAGACAGCTTGTGTCCAGCCATAAAATAACCGCAAAAAATCAAATATTTAAGCGAAATTTGGCCACTCGGACCCGATTTCGCCGAAAGAATCCGCTTTCGAACGGGGCCAGGCGGCGAAAAATCCGCAATCTGCGGCCTTTTCGTCCAAAGCCTGTCGCGATCCTTCCGATCCGCGTGCCACGCTTCAGGCTCTCGCCCTATGCCTCAACTCCAGCCGCCGCCATAGGTGCGGTAGAAGACGTGCATGCCGATGCGTCCGACCTTTTCCATGGTCCTGGCCCAGTTCGGACGGACATAGACGGCGTGGTAATGCGTGGCCGAGCCGACCTGCGGCAGCCAGATCTTGCCGGCGGTGACGGCCATCGCCACATCGCGGGCCACGCGCCAGTGATATTGCGAATTCACACGGTCCTTGATGTTGTCGCAGGCGAAGGAAAACTGGCAGCGGTTGCGCCAGTCCTCATTCTGGTAAACGACGCCGCAAATGGTCTTGGGATAGGCCGGGTTGCGGACGCGGTTGAGGATGACCTGGGCAACGGCCGCCTGCCCTTTGACGGATTCGCCGCGCGCCTCGAAATAGATGCCTGAGGCCAGGCACTGCTGCTCGCGGGCGGAAAAGACGCTGGCCGGCAGAATGCTGGCGGCCCAGGCATGGTCCTTCGGGCCGATCTGCGGCACGAAACGGCCCTCATCCTTGTCGGTCAGGATCGAATCGAAGGGCGACTGGCGGGAATAGTCGGGCGCGGCGGGCGCATAGGCCGTTGCCAGCACATCCGCCTTGCTGTTGGTCACGAGGCTTGCCAGCATTGCCGGCATGGCATTGTCCCTCTGCGGGGCCGGCTGCGTCTTGTAGAAGGCGGTGGCGATCTCGATTTCCTTGCCCTTGATCGTCGGCTTCACGAAGGCGGACTTGTCCTTGAGGTCGAAGACCGGGCGGAAGAGGAGCCTGGTGCGCTCGAGAATGGAACCGGCCGAGAAATCCTTCGGCGGCTGCACCCTTTCGACGGCGACGACGCGGCCTTTCTTGGCATCGCGATTGACGCGGTCCTCGTCGGGTGTCGTCTCATGGCCCTTCTCGCCGGCGACGAAAGCGACCTTGCGACCGTCGGGCAGCACCATGCCGGCACCTGAGGCGATCGAGCCGGTAACGGTCGGGTCGGCAAAGGCAAGTTCGGCCTGATGGACGGAGCCTGCGGGAGAATTGGTCAGAACCATGCGCCAGCTTTCCCCCTCGCGGTCGAGGCCGGCCAGCATGGTGGCAAGATCGGCATGGGAAGCGACGCTCGGGAAGATCAGCCATCCGGCCACGCCGAAGATCGCGGGAGAGACCCAGTTCTGGGGCAAGAGACGCAGCTTGCTGCGGGAACGGCCATTTCGACGCAACGCGGACTCCGGGCATGGGACGCAGGAACAGTCCCAAGAAAATCCCGCATTAACCTTGATAGCTGGTTAACGCGCTGTGCCGGAATATGCCCATGAGGATTTTTGCATGTTCTAATGCTGCCGGGATTTTCGGGGGATGCGGGTTCACTCGACGAAAAGACCCCTCCCCACAGGTGGGAGGGGTTTGGGGCGGGGTCTTTGCAAGGGAGCGAAGGAGCGCAGGCGCTGGATGAAGAGAGCGACGCAAGCGCGCGCCCCATCCATCAAATAATCACATGCGAGCCCAGTTCCACCACGCGGTTGGCCGGCAGGCGGAAGTAGTCGGAGGGGTTGGCTGCGGCGTTGGCGAGCGCGATGTAGAGACGGTCCTGCCAATAGGGCATGCCCGATTTGGCATCGGGCACCAGCTTGCGGCGGCCAAGATAGAAGGAGGTCGTCATGATATCGAACTTCAGGCCGGTCTTGCGCAAGGTCGCCAGCGCCTGCGAGACGTTCTGCGATTCCATGAAGCCGAAGAGCAGTTCCACGCGGGAGAAGCGCTCGGAGATCTGCTCGACCTTGTAGCGCTCCTGCGGTGAGACGCGCGGCTTGTTGACGGTGCGGATCGTCAGGATGACGTTGCGGTCATGGAGCACATGATTGTGCTTGAGATTGTGCAGCAGGGCGGCGGGCGCGGAATCCGGATCGCTGGTCAGGAAGATCGCGGTGCCGGGAACATGGGCCGGCGAATGCTCGCTCTTGCGCTCGATGGAGCTGACGAAAGAGGCAAGCGGAATATCGGTATGGCGGGTCTTTTCCGTCAGGATCGCCGTGCCGCGGCGCCAGGTCCACATGATCACCGTGAAGGCGGTGGCGATCAGGATCGGGATATAGCCGCCGTCATGGATCTTCAGCAGGTTGGCGCCGAAGAAGATCAGTTCGAGGATGACCAGCGGCAGCAGGGCGATGACGGCAACCGGAAGCGACCAGTTCCAGCGGGCGCGGACAAATTCGAAGGCCATGATCGAGGTGACGACCATGGCGCCCGTGACCGAGATGCCATACGCGGTGGCCAGCGCATCCGAGGTCTTGAAGCCGAGCACGAGGAAGATGACGCCGAAGAACAGCACCGCATTGACCGAAGGCACGAAAATCTGCCCGGTATTGGTCTCGGACGTGAAGAGAATTTCCATGCGCGGCAGGAAGCCGAGGTTGATCCCCTGGCGCACGAGCGAGAAAGCGCCCGTTATCACGGCCTGGCTGGCGATGATGGTGGCGGCGGTCGCGAGAATGACGACCGGCAGCAGCGCCCATTTCGGATACATGAGATAGAAGGGGTCGGACATGGTCAGCGGATTGCCGAGAACCAGCGCACCCTGCCCGAGATAGTTCAGCGTCAGCGACGGGAAGACCAGCAGGAACCAGGCCCACTGGATCGGGCGGCGGCCGAAATGCCCGAGATCGGCATAAAGCGCTTCCGCACCCGTTACCGTCAGGAAGACGGCGCCGAGGACGACGATGCCGTAAAAACCCTCATGCAGCAGGAAGCTGACGGCATAATAGGGATTGAAGGCGGCCAGGATGCCGAAGTCATCCGAAATATGGGCGATACCGGCGGCGGCCATGACCAGGAACCAGAGGGCCGTGATCGGGCCGAAAAAGCGGGCGACCGCACCCGTGCCATGCGACTGCACGACAAAGAGCAGCGCCAGGATCGCCACAGATATGGGCACGATATAATCCGACAGGCTCGGGGTCACGAGCTTGAGGCCCTCGACGGCCGAAAGCACTGACAGCGCCGGGGTGATCATCGCATCGCCGAGAAAGAGCGCGGCCCCCATCAGGCCGAGCAGCATGAGCAGCGCGGTGTGGCCGTTGGCGGTCTTCATCAGGAGTGCCAGCAGCGACAGCGTGCCGCCTTCGCCGTCGTTGTCGGCGCGCAGCAGGAAGAGCACGTATTTGATGGTGACGATGATGGTCAGCGCCCAGATCATCAGGGAAATGAGGCTGATGACTTCGAAACGGGTAAGACCGTCATGGGCGACGGGCTTCAGCGCTTCGCGAAAGGCGTAAAGCGGGCTCGTGCCGATATCCCCGTAAACGACACCCACGGAGCCTAGCGCAAGATAAAAGAGCTTGCGCGGCGTGAGGTTGCGTTCTTGAGAATGGCTTTCTTCAGACATGAAGCAATTACAGGCTCCTCAGAGCCAGCCTTTCCAGCGGAAAAAGAAGAACGGGATAACGGCGGAGACGACCATCAGGGCGATCGAGGACGGGTAGCCCCCGATCCAGTGAAGCTCCGGCATGAATTCGAAATTCATGCCGTAGATGGAGGCGACCAGTGTCGGCGGCAAGAAGACGACCGAAGCGATCGAAAAAATCTTGATGATGGCGTTCTGCTCGATGTTGATGAGGCCGAGCGAGGCGTCGAGCAGGAAGGTGATGTTGCCGGCGACGAAGGAGGCGTGTTCCGAAAGGGACTGGATATCGCGCGAGATCGTCCGGCAGAGTTCCTTGGTCTCCTGATCGTTCTGCACGACAGGGATCGTATAGAAGAAGGTGAGAAGGCGAGAGAGCGAGCCGAGGCTGTCGCGCAGCTTGCTGATCATGCGGTGATGGCCGGCAATGTCCTTCAGTTTCTCTTCCAGATAGTTCGACGGCTTGCGCACCTTCTTGGCGCGGTCGCCGAAGACGTGGACCGACAGGATATCCAGGCGGGACACCGACATTTCCAGAACTTCGGCCGTGCGGTCGACGATCGTTTCCAGGAGCTTGGTCAGGAGGGCGGCACCGCTGCGCCACTGTTCCGGCACGCGGTGCAGGGCGGCGATGAAGAGCGCGAAGGACTTCGGATGGGCGTAGCGGATCGTCACCAGCCTGTTGCCGGCAAGGATGAAGGCCACATCCGTCAGCGTCGGCGCTTCCGTTTCCGCTTTCCAGATCAGCGAAGCGGTCATGTATACGGCGTGGTTTTCGACATAGAGGCGGGCGGAGGGCTCGATGGCGCGCAGATCGTCCCGGGTCGGCACTTCGATGCCAAGGATCTTTTCGACATGGAGTTCCTCCTCGCGAGTCGGCTCGACCATGTCGATCCATACCACATCCGCAGGAAACTCCGGAGGGTTTGCAAGGTCACGGATCTCGACCGACTTGCAGTTGGAACAATATGCGGTAATCACTGCCCGCATCTCCGGCGCGGCGCGCGCCCAGCCGTTCTCGAGCTTTTCATCGAAAGCCTTTCCATGCGGTCGCGAGCGCGGCGACGCCAGAGGCGCTCGTCATCGAGCGTAACGGAAGCGGATAAAGAAAGTTCATACAACTCCGGCCATATCCGGCCTTCCCGGCCAGGCTGCTCCACCGCATCGCAGTCACCAATCCTTCGATCGACAAGTCAACTCCGAACATGCAGAGAGGCCGGAACCTTCAGTCACAGGCGGCCATCATAGAGCATTCGCAGACGCGCCATCATGACGCCGGCGCGCATATGAAGCAAAGCCGGAAAATAATCAAGACATCTTACGTGAACTGCGCCCTTTCATCCCATTTCGCCCACAATTCGGAGCAATGGGCCAGGCGATTCGTCATTCGAAGACGATCGCGGGCGCTTCGCGTTGCGGCGTCTCGCCCACCTGCTCCCACACCTTTGCGGCAATGGCGCGGTAGATGCCGGCCACGATGCCGTTCGGATCGGAAGCGACCAGCGGCGTTCCGGCGTCCGAGGTTTCGCGAATGTTCATGGTCAGCGGCACTTCGCCGAGGAAGGGCACGCCGATGCGCTCGGCTTCCTTGCGGGCGCCGCCATGGCCGAAGATGTCGTAGCGCGTGCCGGTATCGGGCGCGACGAAATAGCTCATGTTCTCGACGATGCCGAGAACCGGCACCTCGACCTTGCGGAACATGTTGAGACCCTTGCGGGCGTCGATCAGCGCCAGGTCCTGCGGCGTGGAGACAATGACGGCGCCGGCAAGCGGCACCTGCTGGGCCATGGTCAGCTGGGCGTCGCCCGTGCCGGGCGGCATGTCGACGACGAGAACGTCAAGCTCGCCCCAGGCGACTTCGCGCAGCATCTGCAGGAGGGCGGACTGAACCATAGGTCCGCGCCAGATCATCGCCGTCTCCTCATCGACGAGGAAGCCCATGGACATGACTTTGAGGCCGTAATTCTCCATGGGGTTGATGATGCGCCCGTCGATCTGGGTCGGGCGTCCGGAAATCTTCAGGAGACGCGGCATGGAGGGGCCATAGATGTCGGCATCGAGAATGCCGACGCGCAGGCCGTTGGCCTGCAGGCCGAGCGCCAGGTTGACGGCCGTGGTCGACTTGCCGACGCCGCCCTTGCCCGAAGCGACTGCGATGATGGCGCCGATGCCGGGGACGCCGATCTTGCCGGCGCGCGGCTGCTGCGGCGCATGGGAATGGCCGTGATGACGGTGGTCGTGCTGTGGCGCAGGACGTGCGGCAGGTGCGTTGACGGCAGCCTTCTTGTCTGCCGTCAGGGCCACGAGCGCGCCTTTCACACCCGGCATTTCCTTGATCACGCGCTCGGCAGCGAGCCGCATCGGCTCCAGCTCCTTGGCGCGCTCGGCCGGCACGGTGATGGAGAAATAGACTTTGCCATCGGAGATGAAGACGTCGGAGACCATGCCGAGTTCGACGATATTGTGCTCCAGATCCGGCCCGCGCACGGTCTTCAGCGTTTCCAGAACCTGTTCCTTGGTGACTTCGGTCATTCCGCCCTCACTGCTTTTTCGTCTCCAGTAGATAGTGGAGGCCGGCAGCTTCGCCAAACAAAATCGGGCGGCAGGCGCATCTCACGTCAAGGGAAAGGCGGCGCGTTCTCACTCCGTTGCGGCCATCAAGTCCGCCGGGCTTTCGCCCTGATGGCCGCAACGGACTCCCCGAGAACCGGCGCAATTCGGGGCGAAGTAGAGCAAGCGGCGAAAAAGGCCAGAAAAAAATGGAAAGAAACCGTCCCGTTTCGGAACAGGGCAGATGGCGGTTGCCGAAACGCAACAACCGCCGCCGATATCGGAACGCCGGGAGAAAAGCGGCGCGATATCAGGCGGCGGCGTGTCGGTCGCGCCATTGGCTGACGCTGTTTTCAAAGTCCCCTCTGGACCTCTGCCGATTACAATGCAGGAAGCGTGCCAACTCACAAATTTGCGGAAAAAGGATGACAATTGCCAATTCCGCCAAGCTCTGAACGAACCGACGCTCAGAGAATAAGCAACCTGGAAGCGTCTGGCGCTATTTTAGGCTGCACGTTCTGCCGGATCCGCGCCCTATTTGATGAGGCCGATGCGCAGCGCCTTGGCAACCGCCTGCGTGCGGTTGACCGTATCCAGCTTCTTGGTGGCGCGGTTCAGGTAGTGGTTGACCGTGTGTTCGGAGAGATCGAGGATTTCGGCGATCTCGGCGCTGGTCTTGCCGGCGGCCGTCCAGTTCAGGCAATCGATCTCGCGGTCGGTCAGCGTATCGGTCATGCGCGTGTCGAGATTGCGGATCTCGGCCAGACGGTCGAACACATGGATGGAGATGTAGCTGAGTTCACGCATCTCGGTCGGGCTAAAAGGCTCGCGATCGCCGGCAAACGAGACCGCCCCCCGCGCCCCCGACGGTTCGTGCGTCGGAAAATAGGCGCAGCGCATCATCTTGAAGCGTTCGAAAAGGGCTGCGACGACACCGGTCCTCCCGTCGTCGCGCGGCCAGTTGGCCCGCGACGTATCGTGGAAGAACGGCAGGGTGGAGGTGCGCAGCCGCCGCAAGACCGGGCTGTTCACCATCAATCCCTCCTGATCGTAGATGGACAGCAGCTCGGCGGGCCAGCTGGTGATGATCGTATTGCCCTGAAGGTCGAAGGACGTGATCGGCGGCAGGTTCAAGACCATGAAGGCCCGGCTGCGATAGGCCTCCGTCACCCGCTTCATGAAGCGGAAAATGTCGAACTGCGTCTTTAGGCTGGCGACCTCCTGGACATAGGCGTCTTCCACTGACGTTTGCGGTAAGCTTGCCATCACATTTCTTCGCCTTCAAAACGGGCTTTGGGTAAACCGCTTGCGGTCTGTCCAAAACGGCTCAGATACGGGGCGGGTTACACAACGCTCGTCAAATCAATAGGATTCAGCTTTCGCGTGTAGCGTACAGCCGGTGGATAGTTGATGATTTCGCGGACGACACTAGTAGGCGTGATTCGCCGTCAAATCTCAATAACGCACTCATCATAAGCATGCTATGTATACGACGTCCAGCAACGAGCGCGGTCAAATCGATTTCAACGCCGCGGTCCGAGGCGGATGCGCATCTCATCCATGATTTTCCGCGCCGTCACCCGAACCGGAACGGCCCACTGCTGGAGAAGCTCCATCGACAGCCGGTACGCCGGGCCAGTGACGGAAACGCCGCCGATGAAGGAGCGGTCGTCCGACCAGACGGGGGCGGCGACACAGCGGATGCCCGCCTCGTGCTCTTCGCGGTCGAAGGCGTGACCGGCGGCCGCGATCTCGCCGATCTCCGCCAGCAGGCTTTCGACGTCGGCATGGGTGGCGGCGGTAAAGCGGTTGAAATGCAGGCCGGGCAGCAGTTCTTCGAGCCTGTCCGGCGGCAGCACGGAAAGAGCGGCCTTGCCGACACCCGTGCAATAACAGGGCGAGGCATTGCCGATCTGTGAATACATGCGCACCGGCTGGTGCCCCTCGACCTTGTCGAGATAGATGATCGAGGCGCCGCGCAGCACGCCGAGATGGACGGTCTCTCCCGTCTCCCGATGCAGGGCTGCGAGATGCGGGGCGGCAATCAGGCGGAATTCGTTGCGCGCCCAGCTTCGCGAGGCGAAATCCAGCAGCCGAAGACCCGGCGCATAACGGCCCTCGGCGTCAAGCTCGAGCAGCCCTTCCTCCACGAGATGGCCGAGCTGCCGGTGCAGCGTGCCGCGCGGCTGATTGGCAAGCGCGAGGATATCGGTGAAACGCAGGGGTATTTCGGCATGGGTAACGAGATCGAGCAGCACCATGAGCTTGCCGAGCGTGCCGGTGTCACGCGGTCTGCCCGCGTCGCGCAGCACGCCCTCGTCATCTGCCTGTGCCATGCTGTCGCCGATGGAGCCCATTGCCTTTCATACCCTTGACAGGGAAGGCAGCCTAATCCGATAATTCCATATAGTCAAATTAAGTTCCACATAATGGAACAGACAGTCCGCCGGGAGGAGAGACGATGAGCGTCATGTCTGCACAATTTCCCGAGTTCAGGGACCGAACGGTGCTGGTGAGCGGCGGCGGTTCGGGCATCGGCGCTGCCCTCGTCGAAGGTTTCGCAAGGCAGGGTGCAAAGGTCTCCTTTCTCGACATTGCCGAGGGCGAGAGCCTTGACCTGGTGCAACGGCTGGCCGGAGAGACGGCGCATCCGGTCAGCTTCCATCATACCGATCTGCGCGATATCGACGCCGTCAGGCGAACGGTGAACGCGGTTGTCGAAAAGTCCGGGCCGATCCGGGTGCTCGTCAACAATGCCGCCTGGGACGACCGGCACGAATTCGACGATGTGACCGAGGACTATTGGGACAACAACCAGGCGGTCAACCTGCGCCACGTCTTCTTCACTTCACAGGCTGCTGCGCCTTCGATGCGGGCGGCCGGCGGCGGGGCGATCATCAACATGTCGTCGATCGCCTTCAAGCTGAACATGGGCGTCTTTCCCGCCTATGCTGCCGCCAAGGCGGCCGTCATCGGCCTGACGAAGAGCATGGCCGGACGGCTTGGGCCCGAGAATATCCGCGTCAACTGCATCCTGCCGGGCATGGTTGTGACCGAGCGGCAGATGAAGCTGTGGCTGACGGAGGAAAGCATTGCCCGCTCCGTGCAGCGGCAGTGCCTGAAGATCGTCCTGAAGGCGGACGCGATCGTCGGTCCTGCCCTTTTTCTTGCATCCGACTGCGCCGCCGGCATGACCGCGCAGTCCCTAATCGTCGATGGAGGCGTTCTCTGATGGCAAATCCCGCTTATGTCGCGGTGGACTGGGGCACCAGCAGCTTCCGGCTCTGGCTTGTCGGTGCCGACGGCAATGTTCTTGCCGAGCGGCGAAGCGGCGAAGGCATGACGACGGCCGCCAAAACAGGCTTTTCCGAGGTACTTTCAGCACATCTCGCAGCCGTCGAAGCGCCTGATAACCTGCCGGTTATCGTCTGCGGCATGGCCGGAGCGCGGCAGGGCTGGGTGGAAGCCGGTTATATCGACGTGCCGGCGTCTCTGTCCTCGATCCTGACCGGGGCCGTTTCGGTGCCCGGCGAAAGCCGCGACGTGCGCATCCTGCCGGGTCTCGCCCAGCGCGATGCGGCCACTCCCGATGTCATACGCGGCGAGGAAACGCAGCTTCTCGGCGCGCTCGGGCCTGAGAGCAAGGGTACGCAAGCCGTCTGCATGCCCGGCACGCATTCCAAATGGGTGCATGTCAGCGACGGCAGGGTCACCGGCTTTTCCACCTTCATGACCGGCGAACTGTTCGACGCCATCAGCAAACACACGATCCTCACGCATGCGGTTGCCGGCGCCGAGGACCAGCCGGCAGACGCAGCCGCCTTCGAGGCTGCTGTCGCCGCCGCCTTCAGGCGGCCGGCGCTCGCGTCAAACCTGCTTTTCACTGCCCGTTCCGGCCAGCTCCTGCACGGTATTTCGGCTGCGGCGGCGCAAGCCAAGCTCTCCGGCACGCTGATCGGCCTCGAAATCGCCGGCGCGTTGCAGGATGCCGGCAAGGATACGGCCGTTACGCTGGTGGCTTCCGGGCGGCTGCAGGCGCTTTACGAGCAGGCGTTCGACACGCTCTCCCTCTCCTTCACCGCCATCGATGCCGATGCCGCCGTTCGCGGCGGGCTTTCGGCCGCTGCAAGAGCCATCTGGCCGAACTGAACCATCCGGCCGAACCGAGAAAGATATTTTCCATGAACCGTATCCCCTTCCCCGACATGAAGCGTCCGCTGATTGCCATTCTGCGCGGCATCAAGCCCGCCGAAACCGAAGCCGTGATCGGCGCGCTGATCGAAAACGGCCTGACGGCGATCGAAATCCCGCTCAACTCGCCGGAACCGTTCAAATCCATCGAGATCGCGGCGAAGATGGCGCCCGGCAACGTGCTGATCGGCGCCGGCACCGTGCTGACCACCGAAGCGGTCGACAGCCTCGACGCGGCCGGCGGCAAGCTGCTGGTGACGCCGAACGTGGAACCCGACGTCATCATCCGCGCACGCGACTACGGCATGGTGACGATGCCCGGCGTCTTCACGCCGACCGAAGCGCTGCAGGCGGCCCGCGCGGGCGCGACCGGCCTCAAGTTCTTCCCGGCGAGTGTCCTCGGACCATCCGGCATCACGGCGATCCGCGCCATCCTGCCGCCGGAACTGGTGATTGCGGCGGTCGGCGGCGTATCGGACAAGAACTTCTCCGACTATACCAAGGCCGGCATCTTCGCCTTCGGCCTCGGCACCAGCATCTACAAGCCGGGAATGACCGCCGCGGAGGTTGCCGAGCGCGCCAAGGCGACCATCTTAGCCTATGACGCAGCCATAGGAGCATAGGCATATGACTGATATTTATGAATTCGAGGGCAAAACACTTTGCAACACCAATTCGGTTCTCGGTGAAGGCCCGACCTACGATCCCGATACGGACACCGTCTGGTGGTTCAATATTCTCGGCAAGGAGCTCCACGAGCTCAATCTTTCGAGCGGCGAAAAGAAGGTGCATCCGCTGCCCATGATGGCAAGCGTGCTGGCCCGCATCGACAGCGGCCGCCAGCTGCTGGCGACCGAGGAAGGGCTGTTCGTGCGCGACATCGCCAGCGGCAGCCTGACCTTCTATGCCGCGCTCGAAAACGACAAGCCGGAGAACCGTTCCAACGACGGGCGCACGCATCCTTCGGGTGCGCTCTGGATCGGCACGATGAGCAAGCGGGCCGAACAGCAGGCAGGCGCCATCTACCATGTGGCCGCCGGCAAGGTGACGAAGCTCTTCAGCGGCGTCAGCATTCCAAACTCCATCTGCTTCTCGCCCGACGGTACGATCGGCTATTTTACGGATACCCGGATCAGCCGCCTGATGCGGGTCATGGTCGATCCGCAGACGGGCCTGCCGGCCGGCGAACCGATCGTGATGGTCGACAGCATGGACGACCCCGGCGGACTGGACGGTTCGGTCTGCGACGCAGACGGCTATATCTGGAACGCCCGCTGGGGTGCCGGCGTCGTCGACCGCTACAGCCCCGACGGTTTGCGTATCGCCCGCTACAGGGTGCCGGCCGCACAGCCTTCCTGCCCCGCCTTCATCGGTGCCAATGCCGACCGGCTGGCGGTCACGACCGCCTGGGAGGGACTGGACGAGGATGCCCGCTCGACCCAACCGAGCGCCGGCGCCCTCCTGGAACTCGGCATCAGCGTGAAGGGCGTTTTCGACCCCGCCTTCGTGATCTGACGCAGAAACACCGCCGTTCGCCAAGGCGCTCCCGGACAGGGGCGCTTTTTGCGTTGCCGGCGCAATATTTCGGCTGAAGTTCCCCGAAAATCGCAAAATTTTCCGTATCTTCGTCCGGAACCAATAGGCCTACCGGTCATTTCACTCTTGAACCGGCGCGGCAGGAACGCCTGAAAAACAGGCACTGCCGGGCCAGGGATCACTCAAGGAACAAAGGTAGGTTCGAAATGACACGCAAACTTCTGACGACCGTTGCCGCTGGCGCCCTGTTTGCCACGGCCTTCGTACCGGCGGCATTTTCGCAGACCGCTCCGCAGCCGGCGAGCCCCGCCGCCCCGACGCAGTCTGCCC
>UCFC01000040.1 GCA_900471515.1 Hyphomicrobiales bacterium
TTCTGCGTGGAAACCAACAAGCCTATCACCATGCGACTTGCAAAACTCATTTCATTTGATATGAATCGACTTCGAGGAGATAGCGATGACCACCCTTTATTACGAAGACTTGGAGATCCCGTCGAAATTCGTGAGCACGGGACGGACGGTGACCGATGCCGACGCGACCATGTTCTGCATGGTGTCCGGCGATTGGAATCCGCTCCACTGCGACGATGAATATGCCAAAACGACCCGCTTCGGGCGCCGTGTCGTCGGCGGCATTTTCGGCATCACCCTGCTAACCGGCATGTTCACCCGCTGGGGTGTCTTCGAGCTTTCCGCCGTCGCCATGCTGTCGATCGACCGCTGGGAGTTCAAGGCGCCGATCTTCATCGGCGATACTCTGCATGCCGAGATGACGCTGACCCACAAGCGCCTGACGAGCAAAGGCGATTTCGGGATCGTCGACCGGGACTTCTCGCTCGTCAATCAGGAGGGCGTCGTCGTGCAGCGGGGGACCTCGCCGATGATGATCGCGCTGCGCCCGGCCAAGGCCGCCTGAACTTTTTCGAGACATTTTCTGCATTTCAGGGAGGAATTCCATGACGATTTCATTTGCGGTGAGAGATCTTACCCTCGGTGATGCGCTCGATCAGGCCGCGGTCCTTTGGCCGGATCGCATCGGTTGGGTCTTCGACGACAAGCGGGTCAGCTTCCGCGAGATGAAGGAACACTCTGAAAGCGTCGCCAAGGCCTTGCTCGCGCAGGGCATCCGTAAAGGCGATACCGTTGCGCTCTGGACGCCGAATCTCGCCGAATTCGCCTACTGCCAGTTTGCCTGCGCCAGGATTGGGGCGATCATCGTTGCGATCAACACACGCTTCAAGACTTTCGAGCTCGGCCACGTCCTGAAGCATTCGGATGCCCGTATCCTGATCATGGTCGAGCGGTTTCTAAAGCACGACTTTGTCGGAACCCTTACCGAGCTGGCTCCCGATTGGACGGCGGACCCAACCGGGGCGTTCAAAAGCAGCGAGATTCCCAAGCTCGAGCGGCTGGTGTCCCTCGACCCATCCCCCTCCGCCGGCTTCATGTCCTTTTCTGACTTCGTCAATTCCGGCGCCGCGACACGCGCCGTGGATCTCGAACAACGACAGAACGACGTGCACTTTGGCGATCCGGTGATCCTTCAGTACACCTCGGGGACAACGGCGCTTCCGAAGGGCGCGCTGTGCAATCACCGCTATGCGCTGAACTTCGGTGTCGAATTCACGCTCCGCACAGGACTGAAACCAGGCGAAGCTTTTCTCAATACCCAGCCCTTCTACCACGTCGGCGGCTCCTGCGGGGCAATCCCGCTGCCGCTCACCCTCGGGGGCGCGGTCGTCAGCGCCGAATATTACGAGGTGGAGCGCATCCTCGCTCTTATCGAGCGCGAGCGCTGCGTCGCGCGCTCCGGCTATGGCGCCATGTACATCATGGAAATGAACCACGAGCGCTTCGGCGAATACGATCTTTCCTCGCTTCGGGGCGGATGGTGCGTCGGAACGCCGGCGCTGATGGAGCGCGTGCGCGACACGTTCGACATGCCCGACCTCGTGCAGATTTACGGAGCGACTGAAGGCGGCGGCGCCGGCGGAGACTTCCGCCAGCCGTGGGATATCAGAGCCTCGACGTGCGGCACCGCCGTGGCGGGGAGCGAGCTCGCGATCTTCAATCCGGAGACGAACGTGCGCCTTGACCCTGAAGAGATTGGTGAAATCCGCATCAACGGCTGGTGGAGAATGAATGGCTACCTGAAGCAGCCGGAGGAGACGGCGAAAACGATTGACGGGGAGGGCTGGGTTCATACCGGCGATCTCGGATCGCTCGATGCTGATGGAAATCTGCGCTTTGCCGGCCGCCTCAAGGACATGTTGAAGATCGGCGGCGAGAACGTCTCGGCTGAAGAGGTCGAAGCGGTCCTTCTCCAGAACCCGTCCATCAAGCAGGTCGCCGTGATCGGCGCGCCGGACGACCGGCTGTCG
The DNA here is from genome assembly GCA_900471515.1 of Hyphomicrobiales bacterium. Classification (GTDB taxonomy): domain Bacteria; phylum Pseudomonadota; class Alphaproteobacteria; order Rhizobiales; family Rhizobiaceae; genus Rhizobium. The sequence continues at coordinate 2,010 of UCFC01000040.1, forward strand.
GAAGTGGTGATGGCGATCGTCGAATTGAAGAGCGGGGCGGAACTCGACGAAGCCGAGGTCATCCGCTTCTGCACCGGCAAGATCGCGAACTTCCGCATCCCGCGTTACGTCCGGTTCACCCGCGAATGGCCTCTGACCGGCAGCGGCAAGATCCAGAAGCATCTGCTGCGCGAGACATTCCTGCAGGAATTCAAGCTGAAGAAGGCCGTCTGAGATGGACCTCCACAATCAGCCGCGTTCGAGCGTCGATACCGAGGGCTACTGGCAGGCAGCGCGAGAAGGCCGCCTGCTCTTCCAGCGCTGCCGGTCCTGCGGAGAACCGGTGTTTCATCCGCGTCCGGCATGTCCCTATTGTCTCTCCGATGAGCTTGATTGGGAGCAGTCCGAGGGCCGGGGAGAAATCTACTCGTTCACGACACAACACATTCCGCTGCATCAGGCGGAACAGGCTTTCGAACCGCGTCACCTCGGGATCATCAATCTCGACGAAGGCTTCCACATGTTTGCGGAAATCAGGACCGGATCGCATGCCGATCTTCGCGTCGGCCAAAGAGTGACGGTGTGGTTCGATGACCGCGGTGATGGTGTCACCCTTCCGAAATTCGAGGTGGCATCATGAGCGGGATGAGGGATCTGCGGGGACAGGTCGCAATCGTCGGGTTCGGGGATAGCTACTGCCGGAAAGACGAACGCAAGACGGCCATGCGGCTCGCGGCGGAAGCCACCCGCAAAGCTATTGCCGATGCGGGACTGGAAAAGGACGACATCGACGGTCTGCTCTTCGGGCGCGCGCCGATGTCGGACATGCGCCAGCAATACAACAACATCTTCGCGGCCAATCTGAAGATCACACCGACCTATGCCTCGGAGATCACCATTCACGCCGCCGGCATGAATTCGATGCTGAAGCATGCGGCCCTGGCGGTGAACAGTGGTGCTGCCCGTTTCGTGCTCTGCGTCGGCGCCGACGCGGCCGCCGGGATGACGGATGCGAGGACGGGCATCAGCAGCATCGATGCCGATCCGGAATTCGAACAGCCTTACGAACCCATCATCCCGGCGATCTATGCCCAGATTGCCTGCCGCCTGATGCACGAATACGGCGTCACCGAAGAGGACCTTTCGTCCGTGGCCGTCCAGTGCCAGGACTGGGCAGTACATCATCCCTTCTCGGCCAAAGGCTACAAGGGCCGCATCACCATCGAGGATGTCATGGCATCGCCGATGATCGCCTCGCCGCTGCGCCTTTGGCATTGCGCCAGTTGGGGTCCGCCGGGAACCGCAGGAGCCTATATCGTCACCACGGCCGAGATTGCCCGAACACTGACCGACAAGCCGATCTATCTGCTTGGGGCAGGGGAGTGTTCGACGCACGATTACCTCACCGACCGGATGTCGCTGCGATCAAGCCGGCTGCCGCTTGGAAATCTGCCGAACATCACCGAAACCGGATGTGGGATCGCTGCTCGGGCGGCCTACGACATGTCCGGGCTCGGTCCGAAGGATATGGACGTTCTGCAGACAGCGTCACAGTTTGCCCATGTCGAGCTGATGTGCCTCAGTCAACTTGGCTACGTGGCGATGGAAGAAGCGGGCGCCTTCGTGCGGTCAGGCGCGACTGGTCCAGGCGGAGAACGACCCACCAACACGAATGGCGGCTGGTTGTCCTTCGGTCAGCCCGGCGTCTCCTGCGTCATGGACAGCATGATGGAGGCGATCCGCCAGCTTCGCGGAGAAGCACTCGGCCTTCAGGTCAAGGCACCGACCACCGCTCTCGTCCACGCACTGGGTGGCATGATGGCGTGCCACAGCGTCTCCATTCTGTCGAGAGAGGCGTAAGCCATGGCGCCTCTTGCTCTCTCCAAAATGGGAAGCTTCATGGCGGGCGGCCGCAAGGTCCGGATCGAAGGCGAGCCGGTCGAAACGATTTCGCTGTCCGCCGGCTTCAGGGACTACGCCTATGATCCCAATGGCGAGTTCTGGATCGAGCAGAGTTACGTTCAATTTTTCATTCCGCAGGAGAGGCAATTCCAACTCCCCGTCCTCCTCGTCCACGGCGGTGGGATGACGGGAGCCTGCTGGGAAACGACGCCAGATGGACGAATGGGTTGGCAGGAAAGCCTGCTGCGCCGGGGGGTGGCAACCTACACGATCGATACCGTGGAACGAGGCCGCGCCGGATTTTCCTCTCTGCCGGGGACCTGGCAAGGACACCCGCTGCAACGCAGTGCGCAGGAAGCCTGGAGCCTGTTTCGGATCGGCGCGGCCGGGGACTTTGCCTCCCGCACGCCTTTCGAAGGCGCGCAGTTTCCCGCCGGATTCTTCGACGAGTTGATGCGGCGAGGCGTTCCGAGATGGCTGACGAATACGGAAGCGCAGCTGACGGCGCTGGAAGAGGCCGTTCGCAGGATTGGCCCTTGCCTGCTCATCGGTCACAGCCAGGGCGGCGGCCAGGTCATGGCGGTCGCCGACCGCGTGCCCGATCTGGTGCAGGCCTGCGTCCTTCTGGAACCCCACGGCGCACCATTGCGGTTCGAACGGTCGGGCGGTCGTCCGCTCCTCCTTGTCATGGGTGATTTCCTCGGCCGAGACGAGACCTGGAAGGGAATCGTCCGCCACACCGAGGAAAGCGTTTCCGCCTGGTGTCTGGGCGGGGGAACCGCCGAGATCCTCGACCTTCCGGCGAGGAAAATAGGTGGCAATTCTCACATGTTGATGATGGATCGCAACAGCGAAACGATCCTCGATCTTGTCATGGACTGGCTGGGCCGTATTGATGCGTCCCATCTCAACCAAGAGGGCCGCCCATGATCGATTCACTTGCCGCCGCCGACCTGCACCTCAAGCGATACCTGCCATATCAACTGCTCGTCGTCACAACAGCGATTACCCAAAAGACATCAGGCATTTATGCCGACAAGCTTGGCATCACGATTGCCGAAGCGCGTGTGATCATGGTGGTCCATAGCTTCGGCCCTGTTGTCTCGACCTTCGAAGTCGCCGATCTCACCAAGATGGACAAGGCAAAGATCAGCCGCGCGATCAAGCAACTGACCGCTGTCGGCATTCTGCAGCGAGACGCGAACGCCGATGACAAGCGATTGATCACGTTGGCCTTGACCCCGAAAGGCGAGGAGCTTCGCAAACGCCTCGTCGACATCATGCAGGACATCGAGAAGGACGTGTTCGCAAGCCTGAGCACCAACGAGAAGTCCGAGCTCGGAAGGCTTCTGCGCAAGATCATCGAACCCATTCCGGAATGAGCAATGCGGCGGGGAGGGAGATCCCGAGGCCGCGTCAAGAGGAGGAACCTATGCTCGAACATGCCGCTCTACCAATACCAGGGGAGGTCTTTGCCGACCCGTCTCAGATCCGCCAGAACCCTGGGGTGAAGGCACTGATCAGGCGCAGCCGATCGTTCGGCTTTGCGCTGTTTGCCGCGATGATGGCTATCTACGTCGGCTTCTTCCTGCTGGTTGCTTTCGCGCCTGGCCTCCTTGGTACTGCAAATGCACTCTTCGGCTCCGTCGGGTACCTGCTGGTCTTTGCGATGTTCGTCATCGCTTGGGCTCTGACTTGGTTCTACCTGAGACGAACCAGCCGCGTACTCGAGCCAATGGCGGCAAACGCCCTCAATCAGGTTCGCGCGTCGCTCTCGAAGCCGGAAGGAGCACGCTGATGTCGGAAACACGGATCATCACACTGCTGGTCTTTGGCGCGCTCGTCATTGCCATGTTCGGGATTATCGGCTGGGCAGCAAGGCGCACCCGCACGGCATCGGATTTCTTCACGGCAGGCCGAAGCATCTCGGGTTTCCAGAACGGTCTGGCGATCGCAGGCGACTTCATGTCGGCCGGCACGTTTCTCGGTACGACCGGGCTGATCTACCTCTACGGATTCGATGGCACGCTCATTCTGGTCGCGGCGATCTTCTCGTTCCTTCCGCTGTTGTTCTTGCTTGCAGAAAGATTGCGCAATGGCGGCGCGTTCACGCTGGCTGAGGTTCTGTCACTACGCTTTCCTGATCCGACCGTGAGGGCCGTCACTGCTGGCACGTCATTGGTGGTCAGCCTGCTTTACCTCTTCGCTCAGTTGGTCGGCGCCGGCATTCTGCTTCAGGCGCTGTCAGGCTTGAGCTTTTCCACCGCAGTAATCATCACCGGCGGCCTGATGACCATCTATGTCGCCTTCGGAGGGATGCTCGGCGCCACCTGGGTGATGATCGTCAAAGCGATTATTCTGCTCTTCGTCGGCCTGATCATGTCGGCGGCGATCCTTAGCCATACCGGTTGGAGCTTTGCCGCCCTTGTCGCAGATGCCTCGGCGGTGCATCCGAAGGGCATCGCTTTTGCAGCGCCGGGCCTGCTCCTGCCATCAGACCATCCGGTGGACATCTTGTCCTACGGTCTTGTCTATATGCTCGGAACAGCAGGATTGCCCCATGTCCTCATCCGCTTCTTCACGGTGAAGGACGGGACGGCGGCGCGACGCTCACTGGGCTGGGCGATGGCGGCGATGGGCATTTTCTTCCTCATGGTCGTCATCCTCGGACTTGGTGCCCGGCTGCTCCTGACTGGAGACGCCGCAACCCTCGCATCTGGTGTCGGCGGCAACCTCGTCGCCCCTGTGCTTGCCGGCGTGCTCGGTGGCGGACTGGAGACCCCATTCGGCGCTATCTGCATCGCGTTGATCGCCGGTGTCTCCTTTCTCACCATCTTGGCGGTGGTCTCCGGGCTCCTGATCTCGGCTTCGGGCGCCGTGGCCCATGATATCTTTGCTGGTGTCGTCTGGCGTGGACGAGCTGATATTGAGAAACGCGAGCCTCAGATGGCGAGGCTTTCGGCCGTTGTTGTCGGCATCATCGCAACGGTCGCAAGCATGGTGATCGGAACAGGGTTCAACGTCACGTTCCTGCTCGGTCTAGCGTTTCTTGTAGCAGCCAGCGCAAACCTGCCGGTCCTTTTGTGTGCGTTGTTTTGGCGGGACTTCAACCGGACAGGAGCGATCGTGGGCCTGAGCGGCGGCGTGATCGCCTCACTCGGCCTCATCGTTGCGTCACCGATCGTCCTTGGCGCTCAGGCCTATCTCAGCCTGAAATACCCCGCCATCATCAGCATCCCTCTAGGCTTCTTCTTCTGCTGGCTTGGCACCTCGCTCAGCAAAGGCAAGTCGGACAATTTCGATGCCTTGCTGGTCCGCACGGAACTCGGAACGTTTGCCAAAGTCGAACTGTAAGATTGGCCGGCCAGCCTGGCTGGCCGTCCACTCGATTCGCCAGGACCCCTATAGAGAGAAATCCCGAAACCAAATTGGCGTCTGGGTCTATCCTCCGGTTGTCGATGACAGGACCGACGCCGATCGGGACAACCGATCTCAGGAAGCCGCTCTTTTGCATCCTCGTGACTGTCGAAGCGGTGTCAGCATACCCAGCACTTCGGCCACCGTTTTGCGTCTGCCGCCGTCCCAAAAGTCATCGCGACCGAATTTCACCAGGCGTGATCGGATCATTTCGGTTTGTCGCTTGCTCTTCGCGTTTAGGTAGTATCAACTGCCTGCGAAGCAGCCTGCTGAGCATTGGACGTACCGGATCAACGCCGGTGACCTACCGCAAGGCAGATCTGCTGAAATGCATCGCGGAGCGCGGCCGATAGCCGGCAGTCGTCGGGAAAGAGAAGCCATGAAATCGCTGCGCCCGTTTTTGGCGGCCATCGCAATTCTGATCCATGGTGGCGGCGCCTGGGGCGCCACCCCATGCCCACCGTCTTCCGATGGGCTCGCGCTCTTTACGGCCCAGGTCGAAAACCAGCTCTCCACCACGCGCAATAGCCCAACAATCCGCGACCTGCTCGAACAAGAGAAGGCGACGCCCTATATCTACTACGGGAGCCCCGCCTATTCGCAGACGAGCACCGTTTGGATCGAAGTCGGGCAGCAAGGCGGCAATATCGAATATTGTACCGGCGTCCTCGTCGGCCTCCATTGGGTTCTATCAGCTGCGCACTGCCTCAATTCGCAGGCTCCCATCCAGATCGGCTTCGGGCCTGGAACGAACGGCAAGGGTCCGCCTGGGGCCCGTGTCAAAACCAGCGTGATCGACTGGATCGTTCCGGATGATTTCGACGCAAACGGGCTACGCATGCAGCCCGGGCGTGATCTCGTTCTGCTGCAGATCGGCGATGTCGATATCTGCCCGGAATACAAGCGTCCTTCTCCGGTCCTGCGGATGGCGTCGCTTCTCAAGGCAAATTCGCCGTCACTTTGGGCCGTCGGCTACGGCCTGACGGAAAAGAACGACTATGGCGAGAAGCGCATGACCGCGCTATCGCCCGTCAGCCTCGCGTGCACATCGTCGCTCGGCAAGAAATCGAACTGTCAGCCGTTCCGGGAATTCATCGCCTCCGATACGGAGGGCAGCCTCAATCCGGCGGTCGGCGGCGATACCTGCGACGGCGATAGCGGCGGTCCCCTGTTCATGAAGACGAAGGACGGCATGTCCGTTGCCGGAATCACCTCGCGGGGCCTCGATCGGTTTGGCAGGCCGGCTTCTTCATGCGGCTATGGCGGGGTCTACAGTTTCGCCGGCAGCAATACCGCTCTCGAATGGCTTCGCACCTACGTGCCCGATCTACGCGTCACCAACTGAGGGATTTGTGCCCGATCCAGATGCCGATGAGGCGCGTTTGCCAGGTCGGTGCGAGGTTTCGGGCTACAGTGGGCGACGCAGGTATCTCGGTCGGGCGGAGCGCGACCTTCCTCATACGTCAGCATTATCGTCACCACGGTGATTGAGGCGATTGCATCTGCAAGCTGTACCGAAGGAAAGTCTGGATAGGCGGGGCGGATACGCACGCTTTGATCGACAAGGTCCCGATCGACCGATAGCATACTGGCATTTCAATAGCTCATTTCGCCAGGAAGATAGTTCATGAACCGCACTGACGATATTTCATATGCTTTGAATGCACTGGATCTGGCGCAATCGGCTCAGGATTTGACCGCCGTCCTCTTCGAACTGCGTGACCGCTGCGGCGTCTTGCATCTCGCATATCACTATCGGAACGAATTCGGTGCCATGATCCTCTGCGGCACGGGCGACGCCAAATTCTGCGACCGATTTGAGGACGGCAGCAAAATGCACGCCGATCCCATCCTGCAGACCGCACATCAGTCGCATGTCCCTGTCGATTGGGACCTTGTCGATCGGTCCTCGACGGAAGCAAAGGAGCATTTCGAAGCACTTGAGGATTTCGGCATGGGACGGCGCGGAATGGCGATCCCGTCCTACAGCCGATCGGGCAGCAGCGGGGTGATGATCTTTTCCAGCAACCACCGCCATCTGCATGAATGGCAGGCTTTCCGGAACGAACGCGCGCCGGACCTGTCCTATATCGCGATGTACATGCATGACGCGGCAATTCGTATTGCCGCCGCAAGACCGTCCCATCGCGACGCGCCGCTCAGCGAGCAGGGCAAAGATCTGCTGTCGCTTCTTGGCCGCGGCAAATTTCTGACTGAGATCGCTCACCTGACGGGATTGTCCGTCCAAACCGTTCGCCTCCACATCAACCACGCCCAGGAAGTCTTCGGCTGCCGGACGCGGGAGGAACTCGTTGTCAAGGCGCACAAGCTTGACCTCGCCTGGCGATCACAAAGGAGAGGCACGTTGTCCTGAGGCCAGCAAAGCTTGCGCTGTTGGCCTTACAACCGAGCTCTGCTGACGCGCACAGGCATCGATTTGTACGAAGGCGTCCCGCTGATCTTGTCCTGATGATCAATCGGAATGAGAAAATTCGCCTCCGGATAATAGGCCGCCACGGATCCTCGGGCGATATCGTAGCTGATTGCGGTGAGCGTCATTGAACGCGTCCGACCGCCGGAAAGAGCCGTCTCGATCTCGACGAGGTCGCCGTGTTCCACGCCGTTGGCAGAGAGATCTTCGTCATTCATGAACAGTACATCGCGTCGCCCGAATACCCCTCTGTAACGGTCGTCGAGACCATAGATCGTCGTATTGTACTGATCGTGGCTACGAATGGTGGACAGCGCCAGGATGTCGGAGCTTGCAAGCGTGTCGTCCTCATTCAGACCATCGAAGATCAGGAACTCGGCTTTTCCCGACTCCGTCAGCCACAGGCGTTCGGTCGGCCCCAGCGGCAGGCGGAAGCCGCCAGGAACGCGGATGCGCTCGTTGTATCGATCGAAATCCGGATAGACGATTTCGATCTTGTCGCGGATCCTGTCGTAGTCGGCAACCAGATGCATCCAGTCGACCTTGCTGGTCGGCAGAGCGGCTTTCGCCATGCCCGCGACGATGGCTATCTCCGAGCGCAACTGCTCCGAGGCAGGCCGCAGCTTGCCGCGCGACGCATGGACCATGGACATCGAATCTTCGATCGTCACAGATTGCGGGCCGCTCTCCTGAATGTCCTGCTCAGTTCGGCCCAGCACCGGTAGAATGATCGATTCACCGCCAATCAGCAGATGCGAGCGATTGAGCTTGGTGTTGAGGTGGACAGCCAGATCGAGCTTTCGCATGCCATCGGCGCAGAGTTCCGGATCGGGCAGAGCGATCGCGAAATTGCCGCCAAGGCAAATCAGGACTTTGGAGCGCCCGTCCACCATGGCCTTCATGGCGGCTACAGCATCGTGGCCGTGGTGGAGGGGAGGCGTGAAGCCGAAGGCGCGTTCGATCCCTGCCGCCAGTGCCGGTGTCGGTTTTTCGGTGATGCCGACCGTCCGATTGCCTTGCACGTTGGAATGACCGCGGAGCGGACAGATGCCGGCGCCGGGCTTGCCGAAATTCCCGCGCAGCAAAAGCAGATTTGCGATCTGCTGGACATTGGCGGTGCCCTTGGCGTGCTGGGTGATCCCCATCCCGTAGGTGACGATTGTCGCCTTCGATCTCGCATAGAGCTCCGCGACCCTCTCCAGGTCTTCACGCTTGAGACCGCTTACCCGCTCGATATCGACCCAGTCTGTATTCTGGACATCGGCCGTGAACGTATCGAAGCCGTTCGTGTGCTCTGCGATGAAGGCAAGATCGAGCACATCCGACCGATCGGCGCCCTCAAGCAGGGCTTTCATGATGCCCTTGAGCGCGGCCGCGTCACCGCCAACCCGGACCTGGTAGTAAGACGACGCGATCGGCGTCGATCCGAATGTCGACATCTCGATTGGATCTTGCGGATCGGCGAAACGCTCGAGTGCCCGTTCCTTCAACGGGTTGAAAACAATGATCGGGACCCCACGGCGGGAACATTCGTGCAGCGTTCCCATCATGCGTGGATGGTTGGTGCCAGGATTGTGGCCCATGGCGATGATTAGCTCGCAATGGTCGAAGTCTTCGAGCGAAACCGTTCCCTTGCCGATGCCGATCGACTTCGGTAGGCCGACGCTGGTCGCCTCGTGGCACATGTTCGAACAGTCGGGGAAATTGTTGGTGCCAAACTCGCGGGCGAAAATCTGGAAAAGGAAGGCCGCTTCGTTGGAGGCGCGGCCAGACGTGTAGAATTCCGCCATGTCGGGATCGGGCAGATTGCGGAGCGAAGCACCGATCCTGTTGAAGGCCTCATCCCAGCCGATCGGCTGGTAGGTGTCGCTTGCCCGGTCATACCGCATGGGATGGGTCAATCGGCCCTCGTTTTCCAGTTCGTAGTCAGACCATTTCGATAGCTCGCTTACCGTATGTCTGGCGAAAAATTCCGGAGTGACGCGTTTGTTGGTCGCCTCCCATGTGACGGCCTTCGCGCCGTTCTCGCAAAACTGGAACGTCGAGGTATGTTTCTTGTCCGGCCAGGCGCAGCCAGGACAGTCGAAACCCTCTGGCTTGTTGGTCCGCAGCAAAAGCAGGGGCGCCTCGGTCAAGTCCATCTGCTCGCGCACCGCCTTGGCGGTCGCTCTGAGAGCGCCCCATCCACCGGCAGGACTAGAATAGGGACGGATACCGGGCACCTGTCGCTTGTCTGCCATACTGAACCTCTCCAAGTGATCGACCGGCCGCCGCGTTCGGGCGGCTTTGCCGACCATAACCGCCGGCTCGCCAAAGGCGACATAACATCTTAGTATAACTTACGCCGGGCGCACATTTCTGCAAACGCGCAGGAGAAAGCAGGCGTCCCGATTACCGCAACCGTCAGCGTCGAGACGGCGAGTCGGGTTCGCCTTGCGCACAGAGGACGACCGGGGAGGTGAAAAGCGCGCTCATTCGAACGATAGTCATCGTGTGTGCCACCGCGAGCGGCAGTGTCTCTTACCGCGCTGGCGCAGCAATGTAGGTGGCCGGGCGTTAACCTGCCTTCTACCATGAGATGAAGAGAACTTCCTCTTGCAGCTGTTTTATATTGATGCAGACTGGGCTGATCTGTAGCCGATACAGGACTTCAGACGAACCGGAACGGTTCTTCGATCAGACCCTTTCTCAAACGGCAGCCGGTTGTACATGACACCTATTGATCCCACACCCTGGAACGCCTTCTTGACAGACATCGCGGCCGCCAAGGCCGAACTCGGTGCGCCGGATCTCGTTTGGTACCGGGGTCACAGCTCACTGAAGTACCTCCTGATACCGACGCTGATGCGGATCTCCGGCGCGGTTGCGAAGGAAAAGGCGCTGTTTGAGCTCTATAGCCAATGGTCGCCGCAGATGATCGAGTTCGATCGCAGCAGTCATCGTTCGGAATGGGACGATCTTTACGACATGCAACATTTCGGAATTCCTACCCGGCTTCTGGATTGGACGGAGGTCCTCGGTGTGTCGGTCTTTTTCGCAATGCTTGGTCCGGATGACGAGGATTCTGCCATCTTCCTCCTCAACCCGATCGCCCTGAACATGAAAAGTGGTCGCGGCGGTCTCATCGGCCACTCGGAGTTCAGCTACTCCGACGTCTACGGCGGAAAGAGCGCTTTCGTGCCGGCGACGCCGCTGGCACTCAGCCCCAAGCACCGCAACCATCGCCTGGCGGCCCAACGTGGCCGCTTCACGGCGCACGGGGTCGATACCCGGCCAATCGACGTCGTCACCCCCGAATGCGTGCAAAGGGTCATTCTCAGGAAGGATGCGAAGCCTGCAGCCCGCCAGTTTCTCGATCATGCCGGGATCAACGCCTACACGATCTTCCCGGATGTGACCGGCGTTGCGCCGTTTATCCGCAGCCTTGTCGGACTTTGAGCAGGCGACTGACGCAAGACGCCGCCCGACGAATGCCGGGCGGGTGATCCCGAGGGCAGCCCAATCGATCCGTCTACAGGCCTATTAAAAACCTGCTCGATAAATCACTACCGCTCAATGCTCCAATTGCGGGACCGGCCAACGGCGTCCATGAAGCGCGGCATCCACTGCCTTCCTCCACCGGCCGTCGTGTGGCGATTGTTCGCCGAAGAAGGCAATTCCAGCCGTTCCCCCAGAGCTTGCGCAGTCAGCGAGGCGACGCCATATGCCGTTCGTTCGAAGATGTCGGTCGTGACGACCTGATAGCCGGAGCAATCGGCAAGAAACCAGCGGAAATACGCGTTTTTCGCCAAGCCGCCATCGATCGAGAGTGCCTTGCCAAGCTCCACATGTTCTCCCATCGCTTCAAGTGCACCGGATGTCAGAAACGCGATCCCTTCCAAAAGCGCCTGGCACAGATCGCTGCGCTGCATGTCGGGCCGCAAACCGATGATCAGCGGACTTGCGGTGCGATCCCAGAAGGGACAGCCGAGACCCGACAAGGCCGGCACGAAGATCAAACCGCGTTCAACTGCCGTCTGATGAGGAAAGAAGGTGAAGTCGTCGAGACTGGAGGCGATGCCGGCCCGCAGAGCCCATTCGATTGCACTTCCCGCATCCTGTAGCCCGCCGTCAATCGCGTAGGTCATCCCCTCTCCGAGATCCCAGGCAACCGTCGGTACCAGGCCGGACGAGAGAGAGCGACGCGGCACCGTGTTGCCCGTGACCGCAAGGGCAAAGGCGCCCGTCCCGAAGGTGATCTTCGCTTCGCCCGGCTCGCGGCAGCCATGGCCGAACAGAGAGGCCTGCTGGTCGACGATGGCTGCGGCAACGGGCACACGCGCCATATGCCCGAAGCCGGCGGTGTTGGCCCTGATCTGCGGAAGGCATTCGATCGGAACGCCAAACAGCCGGCAGAGCTCCGGATCCCACTCGCCGGTTTCTATATTCATCAGGCTGGTGCGCGAAGCCGTGGCGCGATCGGTGGCGAAGTGGCCCGTCAGCCGATCAAGAAAGAAGGCATCAGTCGTTCCGAGCCTCAACCGGCCGGCCGCGAAGGCTTCGCCCGCCCGCGGCATCTCGCGCAGGATCCAGCCGAGCTTGGCGGCGGAAAAGTAGGGATCGAGCGGGAGTGCGGCGCGTGCCGCCACGATATCGGCGGCGCCGTCGCGCGCAAGGTCGTCGAGCAGGCCGAGCGTTCGGCAATCCTGCCATACGACGACGGGCGACAGCGGTTCGCCTGTCTCGGCATCCCAGGCAAGGCAACTTTCCCCCTGGTTTGCAAGTCCGATGGCGTCGATCAAGCCGGCCTTGTCGACCAGCGTGCCGATATTGTTCAGAAGCTCATTGGCGTCGTGCTCGACCCAGCCAGGCGCTGGATAGGTCGTCCGGTGGTTCTCGCTGCCAATGAACTGAAACGTCCCGTCCGTGTCGAAGACCAAAACGCGGGTCGAGGTTGTTCCCTGGTCGATCGCGGCGATGCGCATGGCTTTTCCGTCCTACAGTTTGTTCGCGGTGACGCGCAGCGGGGCGCCGGTATCGTTGATTTCGAGTTCCTTCAGCGGGACGAGGATGCGCCGTTCCGGTCCGCTGGAAAGTCGCCGCTTCCATATGACGTAGCCGCCTTGCTCGATCACGAGTTCGCCGTTGATCCAGCTGTCAAGCCGAACCTGGAGATATTCGAATGCCGGCGACGGCGCTATAGAAACGCTCTGCGGGACGACGAGCTTCACGCCCCCGCCTGTTTCGACCGCCACTTTCGCCGATATGGTCGCGTTGCGCCAGTCGTCGGCCATGACGCGGGCGACGCTACGGCCTTCCGCCCAGCACCTGCCCGCGGTTTCGACCCCGCGCAGGACGTTGCCGGCGGCATAGACCCCTGCCATGCTCGTGCGACCGAAGCTGTCAATTTCAGGACCTGCGCTGCCGCCATCGATGGTCACCCCGGAAAGACGCGCAAGGCTTGCTTCGGGCGTGAACCCGCCGGTGAATAGTACGCCGTCGCAGGCAATCCGGGTTATCACTCCCGTTCGCCGGTTTTTCAGCACGATGGCCTCAACCGCGGACCGGCCAAGGATCTCGAGGATATCGGCCTCGTAGTGTCGCGGGATCTGCAGGAGCGCGGGGAGCCAGTTGAATGGCGCACGCACGACGGGGCGCTTGCCGCCCTCGACGATCGCGGCGGGGCGAGCGCCGGCGGACAGGCATGTGAGAATGGCCGACATCGACACAAGTTCGGTTCCGATGATGACCGGTCGCCGGAAAGGGCGCAGCCCGCGCAGATGAACCAGATCCTGCAACGCGCCGGTATTGAAGATACCGACTGGGCGGCTTCCTGAGGCGAGGCGTCCGGCCCGGGTGGTTTCGCGAACGCCCGTTGCGATCAATATTTTCCGGGCTTCAAACCGGCGCAGCCCCTCGGGTGTCGCAACCAGCGCTTGGGGTCCCTCGGAAATGCCAACGACCGAATGCATCAGGCGTATGTCGGCGCCCGCCGAGATGGCTTCCGTCGCCAGACGTGCAGCATATCGTTTGCCCGACAGTACGCGGTGGAATTCACGCATCCCGAAGGGCGAATGACCACAATGACGAGGGATGCCGCCCGTTTCGTTCTGTCGCTCAACGAGCACGACTTTGGCGACGCCAGCTCTTTTCAGCGTGGCGGCGGCAGAAAGGCCAGCGGGACCTCCACCGACGATCAGCGCGTCGACCTGCTCGACGGGAATAACATCATCGTCCGGAAGTGCTCTGATGTCTTTCACAGGCGCTCTCCGGGGAAGGGATGCGCCAGTCGCGATCCTGTCAGTTCTGTAAGGCGTCCCAAACAATTGAAGCCCTGGCACCGCCCCATCGTGCAGCGCGTTCGTCGCTTCAGTCCGCCTGGATCGCCGGGCGGCAGTGGCCCGGCAAAGGCTGCCTCGATTTCGCGTCGCGTCACCATCTCGCAATGGCAGACGATCTCTCCATAGCCCGCCAGTTGCCAATCGCGGGTTCGGTGCTCGGCAAGATTGGGTACTGGCTCAGCTGGGGCAGCCGTCAGGTCGGAAAGCGGACCATCCCCACCCAGCAGGAGCCGGACTGCGTGTTGAGCAAGTCCGAGCGAGGCAGTCATGCCCGTCGACCGGATTCCACCAATGCTCAGCCAATTCAGATCGGGCTCATGGCGGATCCGATAGTGTTTTTCTTCAGTCGCGGGCCTGAGCCCCGCGTAGACGGCCGTTATCGGTACGTTGCCAAGGGCCGGCAACATGACGCGGGCGCGGGCGATCAACTGGCTCAGTGTTGCCTCGTCAACTGACGCGTTATCCCGATCCAATTGCTCTTCGGCGGTCGGACCAATCAGAACATTGCCAAAAGCGGTGCGGCAAAGGACGACACCCTTGGTACGCTCGTTGGGAACTGGCAAGATGATTGTCGTCAGTAGACGGCTGGCAGCCTTGTCGAACACGGCAAACTGGCCTTTTCGCGGGCGGATCGAAAAACTTGAACTGCCCAGAAGGCGTTGCTCTACCACGTCCCCATACAGTCCGGCGCAATTGACGACGCCATTGGCCGAAAAAGCACCTTTTGCCGTCGTCAAAGTCCAGGTCTTTCCATCAAAGAGACCAGACGTCACTTCCGCATCGAATACGAAGTGGCTGCCACCGTTGATCGCCTGCCTCGCGTAGGCAAGGAAGGGTGACCAGGGATCGATGACGTGCTCACCGGGGACAATGAGTGCCGCACGCGCGGCATCAGAAAGCTGTGGCTCGCGATCAGCCACCGCTCTCCTGCCGATCCGACACGCGTCGGATATGCCATTGGCATGTGCCTGCGACTCGAGCTCTGCTAGGCGGGCTTCCTCCTCCTCGGTCCAGGCGACCACCATTGCACCAGTTTGAAGCAGGGGCAAATTCATGCTCTCGCGAATTGCAAGATATTCGGCGTAGCCGGCCTGAACACAATCGAGTTCCAGGCTTCCCGGTGGCGCATCAAAACCGGTATGGAGTATGGCGCTGTTGGCCTTGCTGGCGCCGGAAAGGATGTCCCCTGCCTTTTCAAGGACCAAAACGCGCTTGCCGGCGAGAGCCAGACGCCGCGCTGTAGCGCAGCCGACAACCCCGGCGCCAATAATGGCAACGTCGAATATGTCCACGGTCATTTGCTCCCCACGGGCTGGATTGGCCAATCAATCAAAGCTATTGTAACAGCCGAAACGTAATCCATAGTGACCGAATGGTCAACATAAATGACCGAATGGTCAAGAGGTCGCATGACGCCGGAAGAGAGACGCAACGAAATCATCAATATGGTGCGGACGGAAACAAGAGCGTCGGTAGAGCAACTGGCCGAAGCCTTGAACGCCTCCCGCGAAACCATACGGCGCGATCTCAGCGAATTGGACAGCCGCGGCTTCCTTCGGAAGGTGCATGGCGGCGCTGTCATTTCCGAGCCCGACACGGCTGATAGTCTGGAAGGGCCGTTTTCGGCGCGCATGGCCCAAAATCTCAAGGCGAAGAGGGCGATCGCAAAAGCGGCAGCAAGCCTCCTGAAGGCAGGAGACAGCGTGCTGATCGACACGGGCTCGACCACGCTCGTTCTTGCGGAAGAACTTTCAGCAATAGCCGGCCTTACCGTCATAACCAATTCCGCGGCGATCGCAGCCCTTGCCGCAAAGGGCCCGGAGAGCAAGGTGTTTCTGATCGGTGGAGAATATCGCCGCAGCGGCCAGGAGAATGTTGGCGAGATTGCCGTTCAGCAGATTTCCCAGTTCCGAGCAATGCATGCCATATTGACCGTCGCAGCCGTCGCGGAGACAGGCTATATGGACCATGATTTTCAGGAGGCGCAGGTCGCACGCGCCATGAGCAGGCAGGCTGCAAGTGTTACCATACTGGCAGATTCTTCGAAAATGGGGCGTCTCGGTGTTTTTGAAGTTGGGCCGCCGCAACTGGCCAAACGCCTGATCACAAACGAGATTCCGGATGATCTGGCCGGTCGCCTGCGTGGCTCAGGTGTCGATATTTTGATCGCGTCCCAAGCGGACTGAGTGCCCGTATAAGGAATGTTCTGCGAAACAGAATGACCGAACGGTCAAAAGTGTTGACCATACGGCCATCTTATGTTTATCTGCATACGAATGCATGAGGAGCGCAGGATGAACGAGCAGGTGAGCAAGCCATCAGGTAAGCAGGGCCGGGAGGTCGAAGGATCGACTGGCGAGCGGTCGACGCGAGGCGATCCGAGACAGGGTCGCTCGAAATTCAAGTCGCTTGGCACCGAGCACATGCCGAAAGACTTCTCGATCTCGCTCGACGCTTATCGCCGCGGCGGCACCGACGCCTTCATTGGCAAAACACCTGAGCATATCGTTGGTCAGCCCATGCGTGGCTTTGAGGCGCAATATCCAAACATCATCGACTACATCATCCGGATCACCCATCAGATCTGGGAGGAAAAGGATATCGGCTACATCTACGATACCTATAGCCATGACTGTATGGTATGGGGCGAGCTCGGTCTTGCAGCCGGGCGCGACCTGGTCGTTCAGCATGTGATCGAGCAGAGCAATGCCTTTCCCGACATGCGCATCCTTGCCGATGAGGTCATCTGGGCCGGCGATGATCAGGTCGGCTTTCACACCTCGCACCGCTCGCAGATCATCGGCACCAACACAGGCTGGAGCGCGCATGGCGCACCGACCGGCAAGCGTATCCAGTTCTTGTGCATGGCGAATTGCGTTACCCGGGACAACGAGATTTTCTACGAGCACGTAGCCTACGATACCTGCTATCTCGTGAAGCAACTCGGTTTCGACCCGGTCGAGACGGCGCGACGTGCCGCGACACAGCTCGGCCCGGATACATTGCCTGCCGATTTCCTCAGCAGCGAGCCGACGCGTACAGTCGGCCAGTCGAAGCCGGAAAAGGTTGCGATCCCGGACAGGATCGGTGACAGCCCCGAGGAGTTCGTGCGCGCCGCCGCCCAGACGATCTGGAACCGCCGCAACCTTGCGGCCGTGGAGTCCGTCTACCATCCAGGCATCGTCTCCGAAGCGACCGGCGGACGTGTCTTCAACGGCACCGGGCAGGTCCGCTCCTTCATGCTGTCGCTGTTGGCGATGTTCCCCGACGCTCTCTATTCGGTCGATGACCTCTACTGGATGGGCAATGCGAGCGACGGCTTTCTGGTCGCGCAACGCTGGTCGATGGTCGGAACGCATCGCGGCCATGGACGCTACGGTGCGCCGACCGGGCGAGAGGTCAATCTTTGGGGCATTACCCACTGGGTCATCGAAAATGGCCGGGTGACCCACGAATGGACGACCTTCAATGAATTCGGGGTTCTGGTCCAGCTACTCCGCTGACCGGCCGCGTCACTGCAGAAGCAACAACCGACGATTTTAAGGCGCATGCAAACACATGCGGCGGCGAAACGCGCCGTCGCCAACAAAGAGAGATGGGAACATGAAAAAAACTGCTCTTTTGGCTTCGGCCGCGACAATACTGATTGCCGGCCTCACGATATCGACGCAGGCATTGGCGGATTGCGGCATTGAAAAGGGATCGGTCCGCATTCTGGCCAATGATTTCCCGGCACTTCGGGTCGTCGTCTCGGAGGCGGAAAAATGCGCTTCGCCGACTGTCACTGTAACCAAGAACGAAACGACAGAGCACAAGAACCTGCAGGTGCCTGCCCTGAAGATCACGCCCGCCGAATACAGCGTGGCGCTGATCGCCAACAATTCCATCGTTCCTCTGCTGAACGAGGATCTCGTTCGCCCGCTTGATGACCTCGTTGCAAAATACGGTCAGGATCTCAAGCCGAACCAGCTCATCAAGCTCGACGGCAAGGTCATGGCAATCGCCTTCATGGGCAATTCCCAGCATCTCTTCTTCCGCAAGGATGTCCTCGAAAAGGCAGGTCTCCAGCCGCCCAAGACCTACGAAGAGATCCTGGCTGCGGCAAAGGTCATCCGCGACAAGGGCATCATGAAATATCCGCTGGCGGCCTCTGACAAGGCAGGCTGGGATCTCGCGGCGGAATTCGTCAACATGTACCTCGGCTACGGCGGCGAGTTTTTCCAGCCCGGATCGGCCGCCCCCGCAATCAACAACGAGAAGGGTATCGCTGCCCTGACGACGATGAAGGCGCTCACGGAGTACATGGACCCGGATTTCATGACCTACAGCGCCGACGAACTCCAGCGTGTCTACATTTCCGGCAAGACGGCGATCATGGTGGAGTGGGGCTCGCTCGTCCAGGGTGTCATCGACCCGAAATCAGCCCCGCCCGAAGTTGCAAACAATACGGTGCTGGCCGGCGCGCCGACCGTTGCCGGCGGATCGACGCCGGCGGCCGCACTTTGGTGGGACGGGTTCTCGATCGCCAAGAATATTTCGGATGAGGATGCCGAGGCCTCGTTCCGGGCCATGGTTTACGCAATCCGGCCCGAGGTCGGCCAGAAGAACCCCGATGTCGCAACCTGGCTGACGAAGGACTACAAGCCGGGTCCCGGCGCAGTCGGTGTGCTTGCAACGGCCAATGCCGGCGCCAAGCCCTATCCGATGCTGCCTTATATGGGCCTGATGCATTCGGCTCTCGGTAGCGAACTCGCCGACTTCATGCAGGGACGCGAAAGCTCACAGGACGCGCTGAAGGACGTAGAGGCAGCGTACAACGCCGCGGCCAAGGAAGGCGGCTTCCTGCAATAAAGGGCAGGGCGGCTAAGGGTGTCCGGCGACACCCTTAGCGTCACCGGTATTGGCCGCGAGCTCGGTCGAATTGCACTTGATCACAGGGGAGGCCACATGCCTCACAGGGCTTTCTTTGCCTTCATTGCGCCGTCGCTGATTGCGATGATCGTTTTCATCGCGCTGCCGATCCTATCCGTCGCAATACAATCATTCTACGTCCAGCACGAGCGCGTCATCGCCGAGGTCGAGACATGCTCGCCCTTCGGCGGATGCACGAAGGAGATGCGTGTCGATGCAGCCGCCACCGAAAAACTGCGCCACGACGAACCACTCGGTCGGTTCAACGGTTTCGGAACCTATGTCGACCGCAACCATCTCGCCTTCAATGAAGTTGGTGCGATCCTTTCCGACAACGATGGCATTGGTGACGCCGTTTCGCGAATTTACAACCTGCCTTTCTACAAGGCGCTTTCTTTTACGCTGGTCTACACGTTCGTGGTCACGCCGCTGGCGATGATCCTCGGATTCTGCATCGCGCTGGGCGTCAATGCGATCCCGCCCTTCTACAAGGGCCCGGTAATCTTCTTCTCACTGCTGCCGATGATCGTCACACCGCTCGTCGGAGCGTTGATCATCTACTGGATGGTGTCAACGCAGGGGATCATCGGCGCCAGTCTCCAGTCTCTCTTCAGCGATCCCAACCTGACGCTCAGGTCTTCTCCGCTCCTCACGTGGATCACACTGCTGGTCTACGGCATCTGGAACAATGCGCCCTTCTCCTTCGTCGTCTTCTATGCCGGCCTGCAGACAGTGCCTGACGACACGCTGGAATCGGCAATGATCGATGGTGCCAGCCGCTGGGAGCGGATCCGTTTTGTGGTCATTCCGCACCTGATGCCGCTTGCGACGTTTATCGGTCTTGTACAGCTGATGGATAATTTCCGCGTTTTCGAGCCGGTAGTCGGCTTCAGTGCTGACGCCAATGCGACATCGCTCTCCTGGGCTATCTTCAACGATCTGCGCGGCCAGGTCGACCAGCTCTTCGGCTCTGCTGCGGCAACGTCGATGCTGACGATCGTCGGCGTGATCATCCTCTTGTCGCCGGTGCTTGTTCGCACCTGGCGCGATTTCAACCGTCGCTGAGGAGGCCACATGTCTACGTCCCTTCGCAAACAACCTCTGCCATTGGCAATCCTCTCGATTGGCTTCGTGCTCACCTGGGTCTTCCTTGCCGCCTTTCCGTTCATCTGGACCGTCTGGGGCTCCTTCAAGGTCGAGCAGGATTTCTTCTCGCGCGATACCTGGTGGAATGCCGTTTACGGTGTGCGCACCATTGCGCAGACAGGGTCGGCCTTTACGGCGGATGGCTACTATGGCGCCTGGGTCGTCAGGAATTTCTCCGCGGCCGTCGTCAACACACTGTTTGTCACGGTCTCGGTCGTCGTGGTCTCACTGACCTTCGGTACGCTCGGGGGCTATGCGCTCGCCCGTTCGGGACATCGCTACACATTCTGGCTGCTGATGATCGCGCTCGTCTTCCGCGCCATGCCGCCGATCACGCTGGTTTCGGGTTACCTTCTCCCCTTCTTCCAGCTCAATATCTGGGGCTACCTTCCGACGGCCATCATCGTGCTCGTCGCCATCAACCAGCCTTTCACGCTGTGGATGCTGCACTCGTTCTTCCTCTCGATCCCAAAGGATCTCGACGAAAGCGCGATGGTGGACGGCTGCTCCCGCTTCCAGGCATTCCGTCTCGTCGTCATCCCTGTCATGTGGCCGGGCGTGATCACGACGGGCCTGTTTTCCTTCCTGCTCGCCTATAACGACTTCGCAGTGACGGCCATGCTGCTGTCGCAGCCCAACCAGACGATGGTTCCGAAAATCGCGAGCTTCCTCGGCACGGTTCAGCAGGAGGGCAATGTGATGTTTGCCGTCGCCGCCGTGGTCTCGGCAACGGCACCACTTTTCCTTCTCGTCATGTTCTTCCAACGCCAGATCGTCAGCGGCCTGACCGCGGGCGCAGTCAAGGGGTAATCCAGATGGCCGAAATCCGCCTCAAGAACGTTTCGAAGCGCTGGCACAACTTCGTCGGCGTGGACAATTTCAACCTCGATATCGGCGACCGGGAATTTCTCGTCCTGCTTGGTCCGTCGGGCTGCGGCAAGACGACGACGATGCGGATGATCGCCGGCCTGGAAGACATATCCGAAGGCGAGATCTGGCTCGGCGACCGGCTGGTCAACAAGCTTGAGCCGAAGGACCGCGATATATCGATGGTCTTCCAGAGCTACGGTCTCTACCCGAACATGAGCGTCTACGAGAACATCCGGTTTCCGCTGCGTGTGCGCAAGATCCCGAAGGAACTGCATCATGAGAAGGTCATGCAGGCGGCCAAGATGGTGGAACTCGTCGACTTTCTCGATCGGCGGCCCGCTGCCCTTTCGGGCGGCCAGCGCCAGCGCGTCGCTCTCGGCCGTGCAATCGTGAGACAGCCGACAGCGTTCCTGATGGATGAGCCGCTGTCCAATCTAGATGCCAAGCTTCGCGTTTCCACCCGCGCGCAGATCAAGCACCTGCAGCATACGCTGAAGGTAACAACCATCTACGTCACACACGACCAGATCGAGGCAATGACACTCGCAGATCGCGTGGTCGTCATGAACAAGGGCGTCATCCAGCAGGTCGGCACTCCGACCGAAATCTACGACAATCCCGCAAATACCTTCGTGGCATCCTTTATCGGCTCTCCGGCGATGAACCTCATCAACGGCGATATCGAGGCCGGCATTTTCCGCGCACCCGGGCTGACCATCCCGGGACTGCAGCAGAACGTGCGCGGACCGGTCACCCTCGGCTTTCGCGCCGAGGATGCGACGCTCGTTTCGGAAGGCGGCAATCTCGGGGCCGAGGTCTATTCGATGGAACTGCTCGGTGAGGCGACGATGGCAAGCTTCAATATCGGCAGCCAATTCGTCTCCATCAAATCGGGCAAGGAGTATCGCGCGGCAATCGGCGATCTGGTCCACGCCAAGATCCCCGCGCAAATCTGTCACCTTTTTGACACCGGGACCGGCGCCCGCATTGCGCGTGTACAGGGCAATTGAAGTCGAGCCACAGGCAGCCGCTGGCTGCCGTCGAACTCTTACGGGAAGAATGACATGAGCATCACATACATGAAGAACGGGAAGTCCGCTGCGGAGCGCTCGGAGGACGACGCGAAGGTTCGTTCAATCGTCGAGGGTACGCTCAAGGATATCGAGACGCGTGGCGATGCAGCGGTGCGCGAACTGTCGGAGAAGTTCGACAAGTTCTCGCCGCCGTCGTTTCGCCTGACGGGCTCGGAGATCGAGGCGGCAATGTCCAAGGTCTCGGCGCGCGACATGGCCGACATCGACTTTGCCCAGACGCAGATCCGCCGCTTTGCCGAGGCGCAGAAGGCATCGATGCGCGACATCGAGGTGGAGACGCTGCCGGGGGTGATCCTCGGCCACCGCAACATTCCGGTGCAGTCCGTCGGTTGCTATGTGCCCGGCGGCAAGTTCCCGATGGTGGCGTCCGCCCATATGTCCGTACTGACGGCGTCCGTGGCCGGCGTTCCGCGTATCGTGGCGGCTGCACCGCCGCAGAAGGGAGAGCCGCATCCTGCAATCGTCGCCGCCATGCACAAGGCCGGCGCCCATGAGATCTACCTGCTCGGCGGCATGCAGGCGATCGGGGCGATGGCGCTCGGAACCGAAAGCATCGCGCCGGTCGACATGCTGGTCGGTCCCGGCAACGCCTTTGTCGCCGAAGCCAAGCGGCAGCTCTACGGCCGGGTCGGGATCGACCTGTTTGCCGGTCCGACGGAGACGATGGTGATTGCCGACGACACTGTCGATGCGGAGATGTGCGCCACCGACCTGCTCGGCCAAGCCGAGCATGGCTACAACTCGCCTGCAGTTCTGGTGACCAATTCACAAAAGCTTGCGCGCGAGACCTTGGCCAAGATCGACCGTCTGCTCGCGATCCTGCCGACGGCAGAGACGGCGCGTGCGTCATGGCGCGACTATGGCGAGGTGATCGTGTGCGACACCTATGAGGAAATGCTCGAGGTTGCCAACGACATTGCCTCGGAACATGTGCAGGTGATGACGGACCGAGACGACTGGTTCCTGGAGAAGATGCACTCCTACGGTGCACTGTTCCTCGGCCCGCGCACCAATGTTGCCAATGGCGACAAGGTGATCGGGACGAACCATACGCTGCCGACCAAGAAGGCCGGCCGCTATACGGGTGGTCTTTGGGTTGGCAAGTTCCTGAAGACGCATTCCTACCAGAAGATCGTGACGGATGAGGCGGCAGCGACGATCGGCGCCTATTGCTCGCGGCTATGCATGCTGGAAGGCTTTGTCGGTCATGCCGAACAGGCCAATATCCGGGTGCGCCGCTATGGCGGCAAGAACGTGCCATACGGCGAGGCTGCAGCCTGATGGAGATCCCCCGCACTCCATCGTTTCGGCTGGATGGACGCAGAGCCCTGGTGGTTGGCGCGTCCTCCGGCATCGGCCTTGCCTGTGCCGCGGCACTTGCTGAGGCCGGTGCGCATGTCGTGCTTGCCGCACGCAGTTGCGACCGGATCGAGCAGGTGGCGGCGGCGCTGATGGACGGTGGGTATCAAGCAATCGGCCTGCAGCTCGACATAGCCGACGTGGCAGCGACCGCGGCAATCCTGGCACAGCAAGATGCCTTCGATGTCCTCGTCAACAGTGCCGGACTTGCACGCCATTCCCCGGCGGTTGACACGACTGTCGAGGATTTCGATCAGGTCTTCGGCATCAATGTGCGCGGCGCGTACTTCCTTACGCGTGGGGTTGCCAAAGGACTGATCGCCGCCGGACGCCCCGGCTCGCTGATCAACATTTCCTCGCAGATGGCCAAGGTCGGCGGTATCGACAGGGCCGTCTACAGCGCCACGAAACATGCCGTAGAAGGTTTTACCAAGTCGATGGCGATCGAGTGGGGCCCGCTCGGTATCCGCGTCAACACGATATGTCCCACCTTTATCCGCACGCCTCTGACGGAGCAGACCTTCGCCAATCCTGAGCGGTCCAGATGGATTGAGCAGAAGATCAAGCTCGGGAGGGTCGGCCGGGTGGAAGACATCATGGCCGCCGTCACCTACCTCGCATCCGATGCGTCTGCGATGGTGACGGGCTCGGCATTGATGGTGGATGGGGGTTGGACGGCAGACTGATGGCGGGAGAGAGAGTCACTTCGAACGATGTCGCAAGGCTTGCAGGCGTCAGCCAGTCGGCAGTGTCGCGCTATTATTCTACGGGAAACCTGGTTTCGACCAAGGCAGGCGAAAAGATCAAGCAGGCGGCAGAACAGCTTGGCTACAGGCCAAATGTTCTTGCCAGGTCGCTGATCACCGGACGCAGCCGGATGATCGGTCTGGTCGTCGCCTATCTCGAAAACTACTTCTATCCTGAAGTCGTCGAACGCTTGTCGAAAGCCCTGCAGGATCAGGGCTATCATGTGCTGGTCTTCATTTCCTCGCCGGCCTCGGTCGTGGAGAATGTCGATCAGATCACACAGGAGATCCTTGACTATCAGGTTGACGGGATCGTGCTCGCCTCGGCTACCATGTCGTCGGAACTTGCTGCGCGCTGCCATGCTCACGGAGTTCCGATCGTTCTCTTCAATCGCCTCCAGGACGATCCGCGTCTCTCGACCGTAACGTCAGACAATCATGGCGGCGGCCGCAAACTTGCAGAATTGCTCGTGTCCCTCGGCCATGAGCGATTTGGATACATCGCCGGTTATGAAGGCGCATCGACACAGCGGGATCGTGAGGCCGGTTTTCGCGAGGGCCTCGAAGCGTCGGGACACAGGCTGTTTGCCCGTGAGGTGGGCAATTTTCGCTATGACGAGGCGCAGGCAGCGGCACGGCGAATGTTTACGGGACCCGAGCGGCCCGATGCCGTCTTCGTCTGTAACGATCACATGGCATTTGCCGTCATGGATGTCCTTCGCTACGAGCTCGGCCTGCGTATTCCCGATGATGTGTCCGTCGTCGGTTTCGACGACGTTCCACCCGCCCGGTGGCCAGCCTACAGCCTCACGACGTTCCGTCAGGATGTCGACGACATGGTCGCCGAGACGCTGAGGACGCTCATGGAAAGCGTCAATGGCGCGGGCGGTGTTCCGCGCCGCGTCGTGCTCGACGGTTTTCTCGTTCAGCGTGCCACCACCCGGCGCGCGCCCACATCCGCAACCTAGACAGACGAGCAGGCTCGCTTTGCAGGGGTCAGCTTGTCATTTCGTTGGACTGCATACGTATGAAAGGCGAAGAAATGCAGATATCGCAGCAGGAAATGGAAAAACGCATCGTCCGCTACGCCGAGCTAAAGCCATGCCGCACGGCCTTTATTGACGCGCACACTCCAGGCTCCAACCAGAAGGAAAACTTCACCATCATCGGTGGCGGTGTTTCCGAAAGCCCCGATCAGCACGTTCACATCAAGGAAACGCCGGGCTTCAACATCGGTGCCGCCGGCCAGCCGCCGAAATGCCGCAACTCGCTCCACTCGCACCGGACGGCCGAAGTCTTCTTTGTGCTCAAGGGAACATGGCGCTTCTTCTGGGGTCGCTATGGCAAGGCTGGAGAAGTCGTGCTCCAGGAGGGCGACATCTTTAACATTCCGACCGGCATCTTCCGCGGTTTCGAAAACATCGGCACCGACTACGGAATGATCATGGCCATCCTCGGTGGCGACGATGCCGGCGGCGGCGTCATCTGGGCACCTCAGGTCATCGAGGACGCGAAGGATCACGGTCTGGTGCTCGGTGAAAACGGCAAGCTCTATGACACGAAGAAGGGGCAAGCGCTGCCGGACGGCATCAAGCCGATGCCGTTGCTGACCGAGGAAGAGCTCAAGGGCTTCCCGGAAACGCCCGTCCACGACGTCGTGCGGGACTATGTGGCGCGTTATTGGGACCTGATGTCCCTTGCTCAGTCGTCTCCTGCCAAGGTCATCGGTGAAAAGGCGCTGCTGCGCGACAAGCCAGGCTTCGAGGTGCAATTTTTGACACGTGGCTCGATCGGTGAGGATGCCTACAGCCTGGATCGCCACGAAGTTCTCATGGTGATGCGCGGCCATTGGCGGCTCGCATGGGACGGGGGTGAAGCCTTCCTCGCACCCGGCGATACCTGCGCCGTACCGCCGGGCCTGCGCCATAGCCTGCAGCCGTCGATGACCGGTGAGGCAAGCCTCTACCGGGTGATCGGCACGGCGGACAAGGCCGGCCCCACCTGGCGCGGTTGATAGAGGCACGCCGCCGACAAAGATGCCGGCGGCCTATTGGAAAGAATAGGCTGCCGGTCGCCGCGATCCAGCAGGCACGCATGAGGAGGAAGGAACTTGGACAAGGAATTACTGACGCTGCTGCGTTCGGTCGATACGCCGACGGTCTGCAACGCGATCGAGGTGGCGCAGGGCAAGCGAGGCTTCGATGCTTTCACGCGCGGAACGGTACTGTGTTCCGCCCCCGAAGCGCAGCCGGCCGTTGGCTATGCCCGCACGGCAAAGATCGCGGCAAGAATGCCGTCGCGCGACGACCCGGCTCTCATCCGTGAAAGACGAATGGCCTATTATGAACACATGGCCAGCGGTTCCGAGCCGCGTATGGCTGTCATTGAGGATCTGGATTTCCCGGAGGCCGTCGGGGCCTTCTGGGGTGAGATCAACGCCACCGTCCATCAAGGGCTCGGTCTGTCCGGTGCACTCACGAACGGCGTCATGCGCGATCTCGGTGATGTGCCAAAGGATTTTCCCATCATTGCGGGGTCGGTCGGGCCAAGCCATGCCTTCGTCAGGGTCGAGGCTGTCGCCACCACGGTGTCCGTTTTCGGCATGACCGTTTCGCCCGGCGATCTCGTTCATGCCGACCGCCATGGCGCTGTCGTCGTGCCGCCGGATATCATACCGGTGCTTGCTGATTGCATCCGGAAGCTTCAGGCGACGGAGCAGATCATCCTCGCGCCCGCGCGCAATCCCGGATTCGACATCCAGCAATTCAAGACTGCATGGCAGGCCTTCGAGAAAAGCCGGACATGAGCGAGCGCCGCACCGCTGGTCCGGACGAACAGTTGCCGCTTGTTTTTGTGCCGGGGACGGCCTGCGATGGACGGATGTTTCAGCCGGTACTCGATCGCCTGAAGCATCCAAACCCGATCACAATCGAGATCGAAGGCGTCAGGTCGATGTCGGATGCTGCGCGCCGCATACTGTCGAAGGCCCCCGGGCGTTTCGTGCTCTGCGGCTTTTCCCTGGGCGGTATCGCTGCCCTTGAGATGGTCGCTCAAGAGCCCGAACGTATCGGAAAACTTGTACTGATCGATACGACACCGCGGCCCGATCCGATCCAAAATGCTGCATTGCGCCGTAGAGCGGTCGCCGAGGCTGCTGCAAGGGGAATGGGTTCATTCATTCTCGACGCGTGGGCAAAGCTCGTTGCGCCGTGTAACGGCGATGACCTGGAGATCAGATCGACTATCATCGCCATGGCCGTCGATTGCGGCGTGGCAAAGCTCGCGGACCAGACCGAAGTGGCGATCAATCGCGCCGACAGCCGGCCCCGGCTCGGCTCCATCACCCAGCCGACGCTCGTGCTTGCCGGGGAAAGCGAAGCCGTCTGTCCGATTGAGGTTCACCGGGAAATCGCCGCTAGCATTTCCGGCGCAGAACTGGCGATCATCCCTCAGGCAGGGCATTTCAGTCCACTTGAGCAGCCAAATATGGTGGCGACATACGTAGACAAGTTCCTACGGGGGTGAATCCCATCTCCGCTTCAAACGCAACATGCTTGCAAGTATGCTTTTCCGATGCTCCACCTCCACGAGAAAATGCAATACGGCGAAGCAGCAATGTCTTTAATCTATTCCATCGCGTTTAGGTCTCGCGGTTTGTGGGCTATGTCTTTTCGATGCTTTTCAACCTTCGAATTTGAAGTCATCGTGAAGCAATGCGGAGGCGGGCCGTGCGTTCAAAGCGATGCGATCATACCGCTTGATGCTTAAGTGTTCATCCAACTATTTCAACCTCCACACGCCCGAGGCCGTGAAACTCGGCGACATATCGCTGCCCTGGACAACCAAAAATCAACCCGGTGAATGTGCCTGTTGTCATGATCTCGCCGAGCTCGAAGCCTCTGGTCGGCTGGACACCGTGAATGAAATCCAGTGCCGGCAGCAGGGGATCGCCACGGGAATGGCCACCGATGCCGTCGATCAGGGTTTCACCGTCGCAGGTCAGTGTCACCGGGAGATTTGAAAGGTCGAACGATCGCCAGTCGGAACGCGCTTCACCGATGACGAGCGCGCCGTTCGACATCCGGTCGACCAGCCGGTCGAGAAGCGGCGTATCCTGGTAGCTTCTGAATCGCGAGGATACGATCTCGACCACGGGGAGGGCTGTGACAGCCTCCTCGATCTCGGATCGTGCGTAGGGCTTTGTACGAGAGGGAAGCGCGCGGTCGAAACGGAAAGCGATTTCGCCCTCGATGCCGACGGGGGCGAAAGCCTCGACGCCGATGGTTACGGGTGTCGACAATATATCGCGCTGAAGGATTGCTCCCCACATGGCCTCGCCCGACGGGTCCGTTGCAACTTTAAAACCACCAACGGGTTCGCCAAGACGGGCGACAAGCCGCGCCTGCATCGCCAAAGCCTCCGCGACCGAGGCGGGCCTGCTGCTATCAGGCAGTCTATCTACGCGCTCACCGTCCCGTGCCGCAGCTGCCAGCAGCGAAAGCGCGATATCCTCATCGGCAGGATCCATCAGCTGTCGCTCGCAGTTTCGAAGAACTGACGTGCGCCGCGGACGATGAGATCGTTGATCCAGCCGACGCGGATGAAGTCCTCACGGACCGGCTTGCCGGCTGCGCGGATGCGCCGCGAGGCGTCCTCGACGGCCCTGATAACGTCGGGATGACCCGGATTGCCGGGGTAGCCTAGCGATTGTGCAAGGTCCATCATGCCGAAACTCATATAGTCGATACCTGGCAGGGCAGCGATTTCGCCGGCAGACTCCAGGGCGCCTACGGTCTCGATCATGATCGAAACGCACATATCGTCGTTCGACTGCGCCATATGTGCCGGCATGTCGGCGATACCTGCCATGAATTTCGGTCGGTTGCCGCCGAAGGAACGGTTGCCGATCGGGCCGTAATAAGCGGCGTCTATGACCGCCTTTGCATCTTCTAGTGAATCGACATGTGGAACGACGATGCCACGCACGCCACGATCCATGAACCGGCAAATGGTGGCGGGCGAGGGATCGGGTACGCGGGCAATCGCGGTAACGGAGTGGCGTTCGGCCGTCACGCAGGCATATTCGATGTCGCGATTGTCGAAGGCCCCGTGTTCGCCATCGATATACACATAGTCGATCCCGACGATCGCCAGCAGTTCGATGACGCCGGCATGGGGAAAGGTCAGATGCAGGCCGCGTATCCTGCGGTTCTCGGCAATGGCGCTCTTGATGCGGTTGGCAGTGGTCACGACGATCGTCCTTCCTGTAATATGGGGCATGCAGCAAGCGGATTCGGGCGATGCCGTTGCAGATGGTCTCAGAGATGAGAGGGCGCTTGCCCTACATGATGTGCCGGTCCGGCGAGTAAACCCGAATAGGCGTGCCATCGAGGAATGCCAGCGCATTCTCGATGCTGTTGCGGTAGAAGATCTGATACATTTCGCGGGTGCCGTAACCGACATGCGGCGTCAAGACGACATTCGGCGCCCGGCGCAAGGGATGATCGTGCGGCAGCGGCTCTTCGGTGAAGACATCGATTGCGGCCTGGATGCGCTTTTCGTAGAGCGCATCGATGAGCGAGACCTCGTCGATGAGCGGCGCCCGCGACGTATTGACGAGAATGGCGCCCTCGCGCATGCGCGAAAGCTCTTCGCGGCCAACGATCTTTTCCGTTTCCGGCGATAGCACGAGATGGATCGAGACGATGTCGGCACGGGCGAAGAGTTCATCCATGGAGACGGCTTCGACACCGGCTACGGCTGCCTTTTCTGGCGTCATGCTGCGGCTCCATGCGATGACGTTCATCCCGAGCGCACGACAATAGGCAGTGACATGCCCGCCGATCAGGCCGAGACCAAGGATTCCAAGTGTCTTACCTGCAAGACGAAAGCCGGGTGCGACATTCTCCTGAAATGCACCGCCTTTGATCGCGGCGTCGCCTTCAGGGATGCGCCGGACGGCCGCCAGCATCAGCGCGAGGGCGTGTTCTGCAGTATCCTGGCCGTCCTCGCCACCGCCGGTGATCGAAACCGCGATGCCGCGGCGGATCATCTCGTCGAGGCCACGCGCTCGCCGCCCTGTCATGTTGAAGAATTTCAGCCGGGGAAGCTGCGCGATCACTTCATCGGGAAAGGCGGTGCGCTCCCGCATTGCAAGTACGATGTCGAAATCGGCAAGTGTCCGGACGATTTCAGCGGGGTTGCCGAGCGGTTGATGGAAGAAGACCACCTCGGCCCGCTCGGTCAATGGCGACCAGTCGGCACTGTGTCGAGCAACACGTTGCCAGTCGTCAAGCACGGCCACGCGTTGTTTCAGGCGTGTGGACGCATTTTCCTTATGCTCTTCATTCTGCAGAAGCATTGACTTCCTCGATTATTGGATCAGCCCGATCGACAGCCAGGGGACGAGCGCGATGATGATCACGCCGACCGTCAGGATCGCGAGGTAGGGCCAGAGGTGACGCATGGCGCGGTTGGGATCCGCCCCGCCGATTGCACAGGTGATGTAGAAACCGACGCCGAAAGGCGGCGTGAAAAGGCCGAGGCTCATCGCTAGGATCGAGACAATCGCATAATAGATCTCGTTGATGCCGAGCTCCTGGGCGATCGGGAACATCAGCGGTCCGAAAAGCACGATGGCGGGAAGGCCTTCGAGAACGCTGCCGAGAACGGCGAAAAGCAGGATAGACAGCGCCATGAAGCTCGGCGTTCCGCCCGGCACCGCCTCAATCGCTTCGGCAAGCGTCTGTGAAAAGCCGGACTGGGTGATTGCCCAGGCCATGGCTGTTGCCGCGCCAGTCACAAAGAGGATGGCCCCGGACAGCGAGGCGGTCGAGACAAGCATCGGATAGAGGCGGCGCCAATCGAACTGGCGGTAGAGCACGAGGCCGACGATCATCGTATAGACCACGCCGATGGTGGAGACTTCCGTCGCCGTGGCGACGCCTTCGACGACGGCGCTTCGGATGACGAAGGGAAGCGCGATTGCGGGAAGAGCAAGCAGCAGGCTCGTCATAAGCGCGCTGCGGTCGACTGAAGCGGTACGGCTGAGCGTGGCTCTGCGCGTGCGGAACCAGATGAAGACGCAGAGCATGGCACCGAGAAGGGCGGCCGGCAGCAGGCCGGCGGTAAAGAGGCTGGCAATCGACAGTCCCGTGACCGAGCCGACAGCAATGAGGATGAGACTTGGCGGCACGGTTTCAGTCTGTGCGCCCGTCGCGGCAAGCAGTGCCGTCATTTCGGCGCGGTCATTGCCCAGCTTTTCCATTTCGGGAAAGAGGGCCGGTGCGATTGCCGCCATGTCGGCTGCCTTGGAGCCGGAAATGCCAGAAACGAGATACATTGCCGCGACCAGCACATATTGCAGCCCGCCGCGGACATGGCCGAGAAGGTTCGAGAGAAATGCGATCATGCGCTGCGCCATGCCGGTCATTTCGATCAGCAGGCCGAGGAAGACGAAGGTCGGAATGGCGAGCAGGAGCAGTTGTGACATGCCGGCATCCAGCCGCGCCACCAGGATCGAGGGCGGTACGTAGGTGCCAAGGATCAGATAACCGAAGGTCGCGGTGCTGAAGGCAAATGCGATGGGAATGCCGGCAAAGACCATCAGCGGCACGCCGATCAGAAAGAAGATCGCCAGATTGGCCTGGTCGAGCTCGAGGAGCGTCGATTGCAGCAGCGCCAGGATGCCAGCGGCAATGATGGTCGCGGCGAGAGAGACGAGAGCGACCTTCGCAGGCAGCAGCCGCAGCCGGAACAAGGCGGCGATAATCATCAGTCCGATGCCGACGGGCATGGCGGCCGCTCTCCAGAAGAGTGAGATCTCCAGGCTCGGGCTGATAACGCCTGCTTCGGTCTGCACATGCTCGAAGGAGGGCGGCAGCAGCAGGGCGAGGAATACGATCACGACGGCAAGCGCAAATCCCGAGAGATAGGTCTGCCACGACGCCGGCAGCATGGAGACGAATGTCGTCATGCGCATATGCTCCCAGCGCCGCAGCGCGATCGCAGAGCCGAGCGTTCCAAGCCAGAGAAAGACAATGGAATTGAATTCGTCCGTCCAGACCAGGGGGTGATGGAAAACGTAGCGGGCAACGATGCCGACGAAGAGGACGACGATCTCGATGGCGAGCAGGATGGCAGCCGCAGCAGAGATCGCCTGGACGAAAAATGCGTCGCAACTTGTCAGCAGCCCGCCTCTCTGCCTGGAATTTGCCGGCCCGTCGATCGTCCGCCCTGTCAATATGTCTGCTCCCGCCATGTCTTTCTCCTCCCTGCTCAGCTTGCTGTCGGCAGCCTGCGTCGTTCCTGCGTTGCAGCAACGGAGCCGGGGTCCTGGCAGGTGTTCACGAAGTCCGCCAGCTCGGCATTGAACCGCTCGGCGGCTTCAAAGAAGACGGAATGCCCGCATCCGTCATAGACGCTCATTGTCGCATGGGGGACCAGCCTGGCGGTGATTTCAGCAGCACCGGGGAGGACCAGAATATCGTCCCGGCCATGGACAATGAGTGTCGGAACAGTGATATGCCGCAATGCGGCTTCGGAAATTGCCGGCTCCGTCCACCATTTGCCGATCTGCTGGCGGATCTCGAAGGGGCAGAGCATGTTATAGGCAAGGGCATATGCGAATTCTTCGGCAGTCGGCTGCAGCCCGAAGCAGTTGCGCAGGAAGGCCGATGCCACGTCGATGCGGCTTGCAAGGTCGGTGATATCCAGCGCCTGGACCACTGCATTTCCGGCGCCGATGACCTCCGGGACTTCGACGGGGCGGCAGGAAAGAAAGGCAACGCCGGCAAGCTGTGCGTCGCCATAATCCACCAGATATTGCCGCGTTATGCGCCCGCCGAGCGACCAGCCGGCAAGCACCGGCTTGTCGAGTTCAAGCGCATCGATGACGGATTGGACTTCACCCGACCAACGTTTGCCCTGCTGGTACCATTCGTCGCCATGGGGCTTGTCGGACAAGCCATGGCCGCGCGGATCATAGGAGACGATGCGGAAATGCTGGAGCTCGGCGGCTGAAAATTGCCTGGCGAAAGACAGGTAGCTCTGCGCCACGCCTGTCACCAGCAACAGGGCCTGCCCGTCCGGATTGCCCCACTCCCGGACTTCGAGTTCGACAACGTCTTCGGTTCTGACACGGTGACGGCGGCCGGGCAGGCCGGTCTCGAAAGCATTTCCCATCATGATCTCCACATCGGCGCGGCCATATCAGCCACGTTTCGCGTTCAGGCCAGCGTCCCTGTATAATGTTCGAGACGGGTCCAGGCCTCGTCCCCGATCTGCTTGCGCCAGTTGGCATAGAAGCCCGCTTGCTTGAGCTTGGCCCGGAAGGAGTCGGTGTCGATCGTGTTGATTTCCATACCCTTGTTCTTCAATTGATCGGCCAGCGACTGGTTGAGAGAAACGAGATCGGTGCGCTGGAGAAGCGCCTTCTCACTGAAGACGGTATTGGCGACTTCCTGGACATCCTCCGGCAAGCGCTTCCAGGCAGCTCCATTGGCGATGATCCAGAAGCCGTCCCAGACATGATTCGTCAGGGACATGTATTTCTGCACTTCATAGAATTTGCCGGTATCGATTTGCGACAGCGGATTTTCCTGGCCGTCGACGACTTTCGTCTGCAGGGCTGTGTAGATCTCGCCGAACTGCATGCTGACGGGCGCGACACCCAGACCCTGGAATAGGGATACCAGCGCCGGGGCGCCCGGTACACGTAGCTTCAGCCCGGAAAGGTCGTCGGCTGTCTTAATTGGTCGCGCGCTGTTGGTCACCTGGCGATAGCCGAGATCCCACATCTTGTTCATCGGAACCAGATTGGTTTTCGTGGCGATCTGCTCTTTGACATAGGCGCCAAGATCGCCGTCCATGGCTTCCCATACCTTGTCGTAACTCGGGAAGGCAAAGCCCATGCCGTCGACTGCGGTAACCGGAAGAACCGAGGCGAGGATGAGGCCGGCGGCGGGAAAGAACTCCACCGCGCCGCTGCGGACCTGCGAGAGCAGGTCGTTGTCGCCGCCGAGCTGACTGTTCGGGAAGACCTGGATGTTCAGCCGGCCACCGGTCTTTTCCAGAATCTCGCTCGAAGCTTCGACCAGACGCTTGCTGAAAGGATGTTCGGCCGGAGTGCTGTGACCGAGCTTGTAGCGGAATTGTGCAGCCCGGGCATTGGACGACATGGCTGTCGTCGCAACAGTCGCGGCCGCACCGCCGATAAAATAGCGGCGATTGATATGCATTTTGGAATCCTCCCATTCCTGTGTCTCACCAGCCGGCCATTGACTGCCGGCTGGAACTTTCTTCAATTCGTCATCATGATGGCGCGGCTTGGCCAGACATGCCATTGCCAATTGGTGAACCTGCCTGCGTGATTGGCGAAGCCCTATCGCGTCGAGGTAAGTTATTGTATTGTCTGCAATTTGCGGAAGGCGCGATAAACAGCGCCGGCGGGAGGACTTTTTGACGCGCGTCGATCTCATAACACTCAGCCTTTTCATCGCGGTTGCAGAGGAAACCAGCCTGGCAAAGGCGGCCGAGCGGGAACATCTTGCCGCTTCCGCGATCAGCAAGCGTCTTGCCGACCTCGAGCTTAACTTCAACATCAAGCTTTTCGAACGCAAGCCGAACGGAATGTTCCTGACCGCTGCCGGTTCGGCACTCCTGCACCATGCGCACCTCATCATGCGCAATGTTGCCGAGCTTGAGGCGCAGCTGCAGGATTTCTCAGCCGGCATGCGCGGGACGATCCGCGTCCAGGCCAATGCGACGGCCATGGCGCGTTACCTGCCGGAAGACCTGAAGAGTTTTCTGGCCCGTTATCCGCAGGTGCGTGTGGAACTGGAGGAGAGCACGACGCCCGAGACGCTGCGCGCGATCGCCGACAATGCTGCCGATATTGGTATCTATGGCGATGTCATCGTGCCCACCGACCTGACGTCGCTGGTCTACCGTGCCGATCGGCTGGCGCTGCTCGTCCCGTCCGATCATGCCTTGTCCGCAAGGGAATACGTCAATTTTGCCGAGACGGTGCAATATGACTATATCGGTGCGCCCAAAGGCAGTTCGATCGACACGGCGCTTTTGCGGGCTTCGACCGATCTTGGCATAGCGCTGCGTATGAGCACGCGGACCTCGGGATTCGATGCCATCAGCCGCATGGTTGCGGCGGGCCTCGGCATCGCCATCGTGCCACACAGCGTCGCGAGCAGCTATGCCGATCTGCTCGAGGTCAAGGTTCTGGACCTCAACGAACAATGGGCGGAACGACGGTTGATGATCTGCGTGAGAAGTGTCGATACCCTCACGCCGGCGGCAGCGGCCCTTCTGACGCATCTCAGCCGCAGCTGATCAGACGAGACAGTCGGCGACGGAACTCTTCGCCGCCGTCTGCTTTCACTATTTCCGTTCGACGCTTCTCCAGAAGTCGCACTGATGTCTGGCTGCAAAATCGTCCACGCTCTTCGATTGCGGCTTGTCGAGTGATTGCACCGGGCCGGCCTTCGCCTCGGTAAAGGCAACCCATTGCGGAGCGCCATTGCCGCTCGGATCTCCGGTCCGTGCAAAAGTCGCCCAATAGGCCCGCATCTCCTTGCCGAGCGCCTTTTGGGCATCGGTCATCTCCGGCGTTCCCTTCAGCGTGATGCTGCTCAGATCGAAGAGATATTGCAGTTCGCTGAAATGGCCGGCGCGATACGGGAAGCTGATCGGCGGAGCAACGATCGATCGGGCATCGGTATCGGCCATCTCATACGCGAAAGTCTTCGCGTATTTCGCCATGTCCTTGTTGGTCTCATAGGCCGGGCATGCAATGACGCCGTCGGTGATCACCTGCGCCGCGGCAAGCCCCGGGGAGGTGTATCCCGACAGCGCATATACCTTGGCGATGGCCGGGATCGCCGCATCGGCAAAGCCCACGCGCGGGATGAAGCCGCCGATGCCCTGCAGAGCTTTTTCATAATCGCCTGCGGCAAGCGGAGTGCCGGAGAGATCGAACATGAAAGCGGCAATCAGATTGCCCTCGTCATGATTGGTGCCGTTGATCACCGGAACACGATTGTACTCACCTGCCTTCAGCGCATCGCCGATCGGTCTTTGCAGAAGCGATCCGTCAATGATGGTTGCAATCGGTGTCGCCTGCGCTGCGACCAGGGCGTCCGCTGGCAACTTGCGCAGGCATTCTGCAGCCGCCGCGCTTGCGTCGGTCGGACAACTCAGTTTCTGGGCCAGGGTCTGTCCCTGCTTTTCCGCCGTCTCCAAGGTTTCGTCCGCCGGAGCGCCACTCTCAATGATCGCCTTCTGGAACAAACCGACAGCCATCGGGGAAACGATATGGGTATAGATGGCGATCGCTCCGGCCGATTCGCCAAAGACTGTGACATTGTCTGGATCGCCGCCAAAAGCGGCGATGTTGTCGCGCACCCAGCGCAGGGACTGCTGCTGATCCATGAGGCCGTAATTGGCAGCCAGGTGATCTTCGGCATCCAGCGCCGGATGGGCGAGGAAGCCGAGCGCGCCGAGACGATAGTTGACGGTCACGACCACCACATCGTTTTCCCGCACGAGATCGCCGGCATCGTAGAGATTGCCCGCACCGCCGGTAAAGCCGCCCCCGTGAAAGAAGACCATGACGGGTTTGCGCTGCCAGAAGGTGGCCGGCGCTCCCTCGGCGCGTACTGTCACGTTGAGGAACAGGCAATCTTCATTGGAGGAGGGGAAACCCCAAGGGCTCTTGCCCTGAGGGCATGCGGCTCCCGCCCGCGTGGCGTCGATCGCCAGACCCTCGACCGCGGCAGGCACGGTCGGTTTCCACCGCAGGTCTCCGACAGGAGCCTGTCCATAGCGCAGACCGAGGAAGCGGGCGATGCCGCCCGAGGAAAGCCCTGTGACCACCGTTCTGCCGATCGTCACCCGGGCATCAGCCGCTTGCAACGGCACACTCCCAAGGCCGATAGTCAATAAGGCGGCAGACAACAGGATTTGTGCACGATTGCGCAGCCGCGTCTTCAATGAAGCCATGATTTCCTCCCCGATGTGAGCCGACATCCTCCAGCCAGCCGTTCAGCAACGCTGAGCTTAACTATGGGTCGCGGGAAAGAACCATTTCTGAATCACGCACGGCCGTTCGTGAATGATGAAGGGCCACCGCGAGACATCCTGCTGGCTGTGGGATATACGTGATTGCCGCCTCGCACCTTGGCTTTGCAATTACCCAGTCGTCGTTGAAACAATCCCGCCAAATTGAGAATGCGTCGCATCGCAGGGGCCGGCAAAAGCGGAAAGGCACGTGGCAACACTTCGTAAGTCTCCCATCGAGAGGCTTCAGACCAAAGAAAATCTTTTGTTTGAAAACGCAACCACAACAGTTTTCTATCTCTTCAATCAGCGTAGGTTCAACGAGAGGAGAGTTGCTTCATAAATTGCTGCCGAGGAGGCGCTCGGCATCAAGCCATTGGGTTTCGGCCGATACGCGTTAGCGTCGCACATCGTCTTTTTTACCGACCGAAGAGGACGGCGCGACTGGAGATCAGGCGGCGGTCCAGCTTCGACCTCGCCGGCTGCAGAGTGCCGATCAAACACAAACGACCAGCGACAAGGTTGTGAACATCCGGTTTTGGCGTTTGAATTCTTTCAATCGGAGAGAAAGATGAGATTTGACTTTTGCAATCCGACCGACATTCGTTTCGGTCAGGGCCAGATTGCAGCCCTTGACGGGCTCGTTCCAAAGAATGCCAAGGTCCTGCTGCTTTATGGCGGCGGCAGCATCAAGAGCAATGGCGTTTACGAACAGGTTGCGGCAGCCCTTGGTACCCGCGCGAGAGTGGACTTCGGCGGCGTCGAGCCCAATCCGGTCTTCGAAACGCTTTGCAAGGCTGCGACGCTCGGCCGTTCGGCACGCGTCGATTTCGTCCTCGGTGTCGGCGGTGGCTCAGTCATCGACGCCTCAAAATTTCTAGCGGTGATGCTCGGAACTGATCTGCACGATCCGTGGGATAGCCTCGTCGCGAATTATGAATCGGTAAAGCCGATCCCAAACGGGGCGGTGCTGACACTGCCTGCGACCGGTTCGGAGAGCAATCCAGTCTCGGTGATTTCCAGTGACACGCGGCATCTCAAGATACCTTTTGCCAGCCAGGCGGCACGGCCGGCCTTCGCGATCATGGACCCGACGACGATGCAGAGTCTGTCACGCCGGCAGTTGGAAAACGGTGTCGTGGATTCGCTGACACATGTCCTGGAACAATATCTGACGCTGCCGGTGAATGCCCCCGTGCAGTACGGTTTCAGCGAGACGCTGCTGGAAGTCCTCATCGAATGGGGACCCGTACTTGTCGAAACGACGGGCCTCGATGCCTGCGAAAATATCATGTGGGCGGCCAATCAGGCGTTGAACGGCCTTATCGGCGCCGGCGTGCCACAGGATTGGTCGACCCATATGATCGGTCACGCGATCACCGCGCTTTACGGCATAGACCATGCTCGGACACTGACGATGATCATGCCATCGCTTCTGCGCTACAAGCTTGATGCGAAGAAAAAGATGCTGGCCCGATATGGCCGCCGTGTCTGGAAGATCGCAGGCGACGACGACCGGACAGTCGCAGAAGAAGCGATAGCGCGTACGGAAGCGTTTATGGCGAGGATGGGGTGCCCGGTGCGGATCTCGGAAGCCGTCTCGAATTTCAATGCGGCGGACATTATCAGGCATCTGCAAAGCGCTCGTCAGACGAAGCTGGGCGAAGCGAGCGATATCGGGCCGGACCAGGTCCGGGATGTGCTGGCACTGGCAGCCTGAAGAAGGAAATCACGACAAGAGGTTGTCGGAACAGCTCGTTACGGCGTCGTCGCAAATATCGATGGTGGCGCGCGCAGTCCTGAAGCTAGCGCGCAGTACCCGCAATCACGCCTGCTATCCTCGCCAGGCATCGACGCCACCGATCTCTATTCATCTCGTGATGTGGCAACTGCCATGCACTTAATTCTAAAGGACTGTCTGCATGAAAAAGCTGATAAATAACCCGCGCAATGTGGTTCGCGAGATGCTGGAGGGACTGGTCGATCTCCATGCTGACCAGATGTTGCTAGCCGATGAGGATGTCATTATCCGGGCCGGCCTGCCGCAGGGTTCCGAGCGACCGGTTGCAGTTCTTTCCGGTGGCGGCAGCGGCCATGAGCCGGCGCATGCAGGTTATGTCGGGCAGGGCATGCTGACAGGAGCAATCGCCGGTGACGTCTTCACGTCTCCGAGCGTCGACGCGGTGCTCGCAGCCGTTCTGGC
Source organism: Hyphomicrobiales bacterium (assembly GCA_900471515.1). Taxonomy (GTDB): domain Bacteria; phylum Pseudomonadota; class Alphaproteobacteria; order Rhizobiales; family Rhizobiaceae; genus Rhizobium. The sequence goes on from UCFC01000040.1 coordinate 41,459, forward strand.
AACGGCAGGACCGAAAGGCGCCGTGCTCATCGTCAAGAATTATACGGGGGACCGGCTGAATTTCGGTCTGGCGGCAGAGCTTGCCACCGCACAGGGCATTCCCACGGAGGTGGTCGTGGTCGCCGATGATGCAGCCTTGAGGGACATTGTCGAGCCCGGGCGGCGGCGCGGCATTGCCGGCACGATCCTTGTGCACAAGATTGCCGGTGCCGCTGCTGCGGCCGGCGCCACTCTTGCAGAGGTGGTCGCGGAAGCGCGCCAGGCTGCTGCTTCGGTCGCCACGATGGGCGTCGCGCTCGATGCCTGCACCGTGCCAGCAGCAGGCAGGCCAGGGTTTTTGCTCGGCGAGCAGGAAATGGAGCTCGGCCTTGGAATTCATGGCGAACAGGGCGTGCGGCGCACGCTGCTGGAACCGGCCGATTCAATTGTCGATACGATCCTCAAAACGCTCGTCACCGAACAGCGCCTTGCTGCCGGAAGCCGCGTGGCGCTTCTTGTCAACGGTCTTGGCGGCACGCCGCCGATGGAACTTGCCATCGTTGCGCGTCGCGCGCTTGAACGATTGCGCGATCAGGGAATTGTCGTCGAGCGCGCCTGGTGCGGCAATTTCATGACAGCCCTTGAGATGCCGGGCATGTCTCTGTCGTTGCTGCCGGTGGATGAAAAGCGCATCGAGCGGCTCGACGCACAGGCTGATGCGCCGGCATGGCCAGGCGGCGGCAAGGTTGCACAGCGGAAGCTTCTGAAATCCGACGCCGTGGCGCCATCTGTCAGCCCCACTGTTGCTCCCGGCCCGCTCGCTCAGACATTGAAAGCGATCGCCTATGGAGTGGCCGCGGCTCTGGAGCAGCAGGAGACGGTGCTGACGGAACTGGACAGCCGCACGGGCGATGGAGATCTCGGCATCAGCATGGTACGCGGTGCCTCCGCCATCCGCGCTCTTCCGGAGGAAGCCTGGGCCAACCCGGCCGTCGCCTTTACCACTATCGGCAATACGCTTCGCCGGGCAATCGCCGGCAGCTCCGGTCCGTTTTATGCTGTCGGCTTGCTTCGGGCTGCGCGCGAGCTCGACGTGCCGTCGCCGGACAACGCCGCCTGGGCCAGCGCTTTTGCTCGCGCTGTCGCATCGGTTTCCGAACTTGGCGGAGCAAAGCCCGGTGACCGTACGATGCTCGACGCGCTGCAGCCGGCGGCCGAGGCACTTTCCGATGCGATCCAGGCCGGGCAGTCGCTGAAGGATGCCTGGAAAATCGCGGTGAAGGCTGCGGAAGACGGCGCCGAGGCAACTGCGGCAATGCGGCCTCGCCTGGGCCGCGCTGCCTATCTCGGCGATCGCGCGATCGGCTTCCAGGATGCGGGTGCGGGTGCGGTCACCGTATGGATGAAAGCGATCAGGGACAACGCTTGAATCGGATAGTTTTCCGGAAGCAGCGTCAGCCGCTTCCGGATCTATTGATACACTCTGTCGGTCAATCCTCTGCGTTGCGACGAGGGGGCAGATGGTCACCCAGCCGTTTCTTGCTGACTTTCAGCAGGGCATCGATAAGCTTGATACGGGGGGAGGAGCGGATGGCGAGCAAGCCGATTGTTCGCAACGCCGTGGAGCCGGGCAGGGGGAATTTGCACAGATCAAGCCCCGCCGGCCACGGCGCCGGCCAATCCGGCACAATCGAGATGCCGAGCCCGCGGTCGACCATGACAGCGATCGCTTCGAGAGCATCCAGTTCATAGCGTTCGACCGGAACGATACCCTTTCCGCGGAGATAGGTTTCGGCGATGTGCCCTCCCCACTGATTGCGGTCGTAGCGGATAAAGGGAACGGTGCGCAGCAGTTCCAGGGGATCGGCGCCTTCCATATGTCGCGGTGCAATCAGCACCAATGGTTCGCGCCTCAGTGGCTCGAACCGCAGCGTCTTGCGCATCTCGAATTTGGGCTCGATGATGAAGGCGGCGTCCAGCGAGCCGTTCAGGACTTCCGTATAGAGATCCATCGAAGCGCCGGGCTTGATGAATATTTCGATCGAAGGAAAGTCCTGCGCCAGCAGTTGCAGGATATCCGGAACCAGGCCTGTGAGCGCGGTGTGGATGGCGCCGAGCCGCATTTCACCTGAGACCGCATCGCTCATCGCGACTGCCTGAAGATCCTTGACGTCCCGCACCACCCGCCTGACCCGCTCGAGAACGGCGAAACCCGCTTGCGTCGGCTTCATGACGCGACCGGATCGCGCTAGCAGAGGTGTGCCGAGTTCGGCTTCCAGCGAGCGAATCCGTTGTGCGACTGCGGCGGACGTGAGGTTCAACTTGAGGGCCGCCTCGGCCAGGGAACCGCGCTCGACGACAGTGATGAATGTTTCAAGAAACAGGGTATCCATTGCGTTGGTATTTCTATCTTCTGAAGGAACAAAAAGCTATATTTTATTTATCCCGTCTCGGCGCAAATTAGCGGAACCAACGAGAGAGGATGAGCATGGATTTCGGCCTGAAGGAAAAAGTGGCGCTGGTGCTTGGCGCAGGCGGCGGGCTTGGCGGTGCCATTGCGATCGCACTGGCGCGCGAAAGCGCCAGGGTTGTCGCAGCCGACATCGATCTCGGCGCGGTGCAGAAAACAAGCGACACGATTGAAGCCCAGGGCGGCAAGGCGATGGCACTGCCATGGGATCTTGCCGATCTCACCACCGTCAACGATCGCGTCAGCGAGATTGAGAACTCGTTCGGCCCGGTGGACGTGCTGATCAACAATACCGGCGGCCCGCCGCCGACACTGGTTTCCGGCCAGGATCCGGTGCTCTGGACCCAGCATTTCCAGAGCATGGTGCTTTCGGTGATTGCGATTACCGATCGCGTTCTGCCGCAGATGAAGGCGCGCAAATGGGGCCGCATCATCACCTCGACATCCTCGGGCGTCGTGGCGCCGATCCCCAATCTCGGCATTTCGAATGCGCTGCGCCTGTCGCTGGTCGGCTGGTCGAAAACGCTGGCCCGCGAGGTGGGCCGCGACGGCATTACCGCCAATATCGTGTTGCCCGGCCGCATCGCCACTGGCCGCATCACCTTCCTCGACGAGCAGAAGGCCAAGCGTGAGGGCCGTCCGATCGAAGACGTGGTTGCCGAAAGTACCGGCAGCATTCCGCTCGGGCGTTACGGCCGACCGGAGGAATATGGCAATATCGTCGCTTTTCTCGCCAGCGACGGCGCATCCTACCTCACCGGCTCGGTGATCCGCGTCGACGGCGGCATGATCCAGAGCATCTGACAGACAACCAATATCGGAGCGATTCCTATGCCTCTTACCGCCAAAGCCATCGAGACCCTGAAGGCCGTTTCGACCGCGACACTGACCACCGTCCTTTTGAAAAAAGGTCTGCGCAATGTCTGGATGCGCGGCGCGATGCCGCTGAGGCCCGGCCAGCCGCGTCTTGTCGGCCCCGCCTTCACGCTGCGTTTCGTGCCGGCCCGCGAAGACCTTGCCACACCCGCGTCCTGGGCTTCGCCGATCTCGACGCGCGCGGCGATCGAAGCCATGCCGGAAGGCTGCATCGCCGTCGTCGATGCCATGGGCATTACCGATGCCGGCATCTTCGGCGATATTCTTTGCGCCCGCATGCAGAAGAGGGGCGTTGCCGCGCTTATAACCGACGGCGTCGTGCGCGATGTCGCCGGCGTGCTGGACACCAACCTGCCGGTCTGGTGCAGCGGTGTTGCGGCTCCGCCCTCGGTTGCGGGTTTGACTTTTGTGGCCTGGCAGGAACCGATAGGCTGTGGCGGCGTTGCCGTTTTCCCTGATGATATCGTCGTCGTCGACCAGGACGGCGCGGTGCTGATCCCCGCAGGACTTCTCGATGAAGTGCTCGCTGAGGCGCCGGAGCAGGAGCGCATGGAAGCCTGGATCATGACCGAGATCGACAAGGGCATACCGCTGCCGGGCCTTTATCCGATGGACGCCGAGACGAAAGCGCGTTACGAAGGCTCAAAGAAATAAAACGGGCACATATTGCCAAACCAAAAAGGCCGCGGTTTTCGCGGCCTTTTTTGTTTGCTTCAAACATAAAGCTGTTCTTCTGCGACGATGTCCTGGATCAAGTCGACAACTTGCCGGAGCCCATGCCCAAGCTCTTCGAGCTGATAACAGATCCACACGTCATAGGGGGGTATCACCGGAAAGGCCTTCAGTTCTTTCACGAGCCCCTGATCGACGAAAGGCTTCATCACGCGCGTTGGTACCGAGCCGATCCCGACACCGCGCTGGATCATCCGGATCGTCGCTGTCAGATCGTTACAGGTGCTGAGCCGCTGGGGGGTGATGTTGGCCTGGCGAAACCACTGGATGACGCTCGCATTCTGGCGAGCCGGTGCCGGCGTGATGATAAGGTGATGGGCCGCCAGGTCCGCCGGAGAGAGAACATCCGTGGCAAACTCGATCGAGGTGGAGGCGAACCATCCGTGCAGGTTTATCCCGACACGTTCGCGATGAATGTGTTCGGCGATGCGGTATTCGGATGTCACGGCGAGATCAAGTTTCAAATCGTTCAGAAGCTCGCTGATCGTATTGCTGTCGCCGACATGCACCGCAGTCTTCAATGCCGGATAGCGTTTGCTCAGCCGATCAAGCAGGATGTCCAGCCCGACAAGCGCGAAACTGGCGCTCACGCCGAGGCGCAAGGTGCCGCTGAGCGGGTCCCCGGTACTGAGGCGAACCGCCATTTCATCGGCGGTGCTCAGCAATTCATCGGCATAACTGAGGAGAGCGGCGCCATCCGGGCTGATGCGCAGCGTGCGGCCGCTGCGCACGAAAACCTTGATGCCAAGTGCCGTTTCGAGTTCCCGGATTCGCCTGGAAATGGCCGGCTGCGTAAGACCGAGATGGCGGGAGGCGGCATGAACTCCGCCAAGGCGGACAGTGCGCTCGAAAGCGCGAATTTGGGCGAGCGTGACATTGTAGATTGCGGGCATCGGTCGCACCTGTGAACTTCTTCGTCCGACACGGTCATGAACGGTGCGGCACTGCAGCATTTTTTATCCAGTAAGGGATTTAACCGGTCTTTAGAGCGGGAGACGCATAATGTCGCCTGCTTCAAAAGACATCCCTCCTGTTTCTTTCACGCGTTGTCCGCTTTCAGCCAATCCTATTGATTGTAAAGGACGTTTCTCTTGAGCTCGTGCTGGCGAAAACGCGTTTTCCGGATTTTGCGCCGGTATCGGCATGATAAGAACACAGGGTCAACATCAAAGCAATCAAGTCCTGATTGATAAGTTTTTCGCATCATATGTCTGGAACATTACTAATTAGACTGGGAGCCGGGATGCTGGTATTAATTTCAATATTGGCTTTGTTCTGCACGGAGGAGCGGTCGCGCTCGCAGTTGAGCCATATTTCTGGATAAGTTTAAATCCAAAGGATCTATGGGAGGATCTTCATGACTCGAAAATATATTGGGCTTGCATTGGCATTTTTTACTGCTGCTGGCTCTGTATCTACTTACGCACAGGCGCAGGAATACCCAACTCAGACTGTGCGCATCATTGTTCCATTTACGCCGGGTGGCGGCACCGATCTGACGGCGCGCATCGTTGCGGATGAGCTCGGCAAGGCCTGGGGCCAGAGCATCATCGTTGAAAACCGGCCGGGTGCGGCATCGCAGATCGGCATCGATTACGTCGCCAAGGCAAAGCCGGATGGCTATACGCTGCTTTGGTCTTCGGCCGATGGCATCTCGGTTCTGCCGGCAGTCAAGGCGAAGATGCCTTACAAGATTCCGGACAGCTTCGAATTCGTCTCTTCCTTCGCATCATTCCCGCTGATCCTCGGCGTATACAGCAAGCTGCCGATCACCAGCATGAAGGAATTCATCGACTATGCGAAGGCGCATCCTGGAGAAATGCATTTCTCCAGTTCCGGTGCGGGAGGCGGCGGCCATCTGCAGCCTGCCTATATGGCCAAGCAGCTCGGCCTCGATGTCGCGCATGTTCCCTACGACAGTGCGGCCCCTGCAACCGTTGCCGTTGCCGGCGGCCACGCGGAGTTCACCGATGTCGCGCCTTCGACGGTAGGCCCTTATGTGAAAGACGGAACGATCCGCGCGATCGCGACGTCCGGCCGCAATCGCACCAGCCTCTTTCCCGATGTTCCAACCGTCAGTGAACTCGGCTATCCCGATCTGACCGAAGATTTCTTCTACGGCATGTATGCGCCGGCCGGCACGCCTCCGGATGTCGTCAAGAAACTTCGCGACGGCGTCCAGACTGTCCTGAACAGCCCCGGCATGGCCGACAAGCTGCATTCGCTCGGCCTGGAGCCTCTCGGTCTCACCGGCGACGAATTCAAGAACTTCGTCGTCAACGACCTGAACCGCTGGACCAAGATCGCCAAGGATATCAATTTCCAGCTTACCGCCCAGTAAGCCGGAAGACCCGCGCGCATCCTCTTGACGCGGGCATGCGGCCTGACGGCCGGATTGCGACCAGATCGTCGCATGCCTGAATCTATCAGTGACAAACATCCGGCTTGGCAGACGATTGCCGATCGGAAAGGTCCAGCCATCTGGCGGGCGTCAGCCTCCTGACACACGAAGCTGGATGACACAGGAAAAGACAATGCTGCAAATCGGAAATCTCAGGCAGTTCTGGTCAGGCGTCCTGTTCGCCGTGATCGGCGTGCTGGCGCTCTGGCAACTTCCCCAGCCGATCGGCTCGCTGGTGGCCATGGGACCGGGTTACTTCCCCATGCTGCTCGGCATCGGCCTGGTACTGGTGGGGTTATTGTCGATCGTTTTCGGCGTCCGCTCTCAAACGCATACGGATATCGAGCGGCTGTCGCTGGTGCCGACCTTCTTCATCATCGGCGGCATCGTTGCCATGGCGCTGCTGATCGACAGAGCGGGGCTTGCCGTCTCGCTGCTCTGCATGGTTCTCGGCACTTGTTACAACCGCGTGCTCAAGCATCCGATCGAGGTGGCAATCATCTATCTCGTAGTGCTGGCCATGACCTGGGCGGTCTTCATCTACCTCATCCAACTTCCAATCACACTATTCTGGTAATGCCGGGGAGAAAATGAAATGGACTTCCTGAACAGTCTCCTGATGGGATTCCAGGTGGCGATGACACCGGAAAACCTGCTGTTCTGCCTTATCGGCGCGACAGTCGGCACCGCCGTGGGCGTGCTGCCGGGCATCGGACCGGTGACGACAATCGCCATGCTGATCCCGCTCACCTTCCACATGCCCACCATCGGCTCGCTGATCATGCTGGCCGGCATCTATTATGGTGCCAATCATGCCGGATCGACGACGGCGATCATGCTGAACATGCCTGGCGAGCCGAGTTCGGTCGTTGTCTGCCTGGACGGACATCCCCTGGCGAAAATGGGGCGCGCGGGGGCAGCACTTGCCATGTCGGCGATATCGTCCTTCTGCGCCGGCTGTGTCGCCTTTATGATCGTGGCCGCCCTGTCACCGCAATTGTCGCATATCGCGCTTGCATTCGGCCCGGCGGAGTATTTCGCCACGATCGTCATGGCACTGGTCATGGCATCGGTGCTGACGGAAGACAGCTTCATGACGACACTCGGCATGTGCATGATCGGTCTTCTGATCGGTGCTGCCGGTACCGACCTGACGACGGGCGACGATCGCTATACGTTCGGCTTCTCCGCACTTTCGGATGGGGTGAATTTCGTCGCCGTCGCCGTCGGACTCTATGCCTTCACGGAAATTATCGAATATTCCGGAACGACGGCACTCCGTCACAAGATGAATTTCAGCTTCCGTGGTCTCATTCCCTCCCGGGACGATGCGAAGCGGTCCTGGAAGCCGATCTTGCGTGGAACGGCTCTCGGGTCCGTCTTCGGCATCTTTCCCGGTACCGGCCCGATGCTTTCCTCCTTTGTCGACTATTCGATCGAGAAACGCATCGCCAAGGATCCATCTCGCTTCGGCAAGGGTGCGATCGAAGGCGTGGTCGGGCCGGAAGCGGCTGCCAATGCAGCGGCGATCACCCACTTCATCCCGATGTTGACACTCGGCATTCCGGCGGGCGCGGCAATGGCGATCATGCTCGGTGCGCTGCAGATCCAGGGCATTGCGCCCGGTCCCGGCGTCATGACGGACCATCCGGCGCTGTTCTGGGGGCTGATCGCCAGCATGTGGATTGGCAACATGATGCTTCTTGTACTGAACCTGCCGCTGATCGGTGTCTGGGTGAAGCTGCTTGGCATGCCTTTCCAATTGCTCTACCCGCCGATCATCGCGTTTTCCTGCATCGGCGTCTACAGCGAGCAGAATGCCGCCTTTGACATCCTGCTAGCCGCGGGCCTCGGCATTCTCGGCATCGTCTTCCGCATTCTCGGGGCCAATCCGGCGCCGCTGATCCTGTCGGTCGTGCTGGAGCCGCTGCTGGAGCAGAATTTCCGGCGGGCGCTGATCATCGGCAACGGAGATGTCGGCGTCTTCCTCAAGAATCCGATCAGCCTCGGCATCCTGCTCTTCACCGCCGCCGTGATCATCTATTTCAAGTTCAAGCGCAAATCGATCATCGACGAAGTGGCCCACGTAGAAGAGGCGCAGAAGGAAGTCGCCTGAGATGCGAATTTGAAAGCCTGACGATCCATTGCCGGAGGGCTTAGCCCGAGGGCGACCGGACAAATAACCAGACATCTGCATGCCGCCACATCTTTCAGCGGGCCGGAAACTGCCGGTTCCGCAACGGCGGAGGCTTGCCCGAATTCCGGAGAATAGAAGCGTGAAACATACTGCCTCCATCACAGATATCGCAACGGGCCTTCGCTTTCCGGAAGGGCCGGTCGTCATGGCGGACGGCTCCGTCGTTTTCGTCGAGATCGCACGGCAGGTGATCTCCAGGGTCGGCCCGGACGGCAAGAAGACCGTGGTCGCAAGCCCCGGCGGCGGACCGAACGGGCTGGCGCTCGGTCCGGACGGCGCCTTCTACGTCGCCAACAACGGCGGTTTCGCCTTTGTCGAGGAGGAAAAAGGCCCGCGGGTTTCCGGCCAGCCGGAAGATTATTCCGGCGGCCGCATCGAGCGGTTCGATTTGCGCGACGGCTCGGTCCGGGAACTTGGCCGGATCAGCAATAGCGGCTTTGGCCTGCGGGGGCCGAACGACCTCGTCATCGACCGGTCGGGCGGCATCTGGTTTACCGACTTCGGCAAACGTCGCAAGCGCGATCTCGATTGGGGCGGTGTCTACTGGATGCCGCCCGATCATAGCGAGATCCGCGAGGTTGCTCATCCCGTGCTGACGCCAAACGGCATCGGGCTCTCGCCCGACGAAAAGACGCTCTACGTGGCGCAGACGGAAGGCGCCAAGCTCTGGGCCTTCGATATCGCCGGGCCCGGTGAAATCCGCAAGCAGGGCTTTCCAAGCCCGAATGGCGGCCGGCTGCTTCATACCGGCAGGAACTACCAGCGCTATGACAGCCTGGCTGTCGAGGCCAACGGCAATATCTGCGTCGCGACACTGATCGAGGGCGGCATCAGCGTGATTTCGCCGGACGGCGAATGCGTCGAATTCGTGCCGATGCCGGATCATTACACGACGAATATCGCCTTCGGCGGTGAAAATCTGCAGACAGCCTACATCACGCTGTCGCAGACCGGACGGCTCGTTTCCATGCCCTGGCCACGACCCGGCCTGCCGCTGAATTTCCTGAACAAGGTGGGTTCCTGATGGGCGCCGGCATGGCGCTTTCATCAATGGCGAAGCGGTCACGCCGATGAATTTGATCGTCAGTTCCAATGCCCACGCCTCAGGCGTGACGAAAATTTCCGACCGAAAGGATTTACTTCATGAAGATTACCGAGATCATCATCCATCCATTGCAGGCGGATCATAACCGCCTGTCGTGGACCGCGCATGAGCCTTTCGCCCGGGCCATCCTCACCCTGGTGGAAATCAGGACGGACGAAGGCGTGACGGGCATCGGCGAAATCGCGAGCGGCCCGCAGCCGATCGTCTGCGACATGCTGAAGCTGATCATTCCGACGATCATCGGAATGGACCCGCGCGGCCATGTCGAGATCTGGGACCGAATGCTGTCGATCACGACACCGCGGCCGGGTGCTGTCTTCAACGGCGACGGATTGCCGGCGCCGCTGCAACGCCACCTGCGCTGGGAATTCATGGCGGCCATGGCCGGCATCGATATCGCTCTCTGGGACCTCAAGGGCAAGGCCGTGAACCTGCCTGTTTTCCGGCTGATGGGCGGCACCCGCACCGACGTCCACACCTATGGCGTGGGCGGCATGTACCGCAAGGACGGCAAGCCTTCGGACTATGCCGAGGAACTTGCCGAGTTCGTCGACCGCGGCTTCAAATGCGTCAAACTGAAGTCAGGCGGCTTATCGCTTAAGGAAGAGATCGAGCGCATCAAGGCCGTTCGCGATGCGATTGGCCCGGACGTGGAACTCGCGCTCGACGTCAACGCGGCCTACAATGTCGAGGATTGCATCGAATACGCCAACGCGGCAGCCGAATTCGATATCGCATGGCTTGAAGAACCTCTGCACTGGTATCTGCAGCCTGCCGATTTCGTGCGGCTTGCCAAGTATTGCCCGATTCCGCTCGCTCACGGCGAACGGGAATGGCATCGCTTTTCGGCGCGCGATTTCATCGATTCCGGTGCGCTTCGTTACATACAGTTCGATTCCGCCCGTTTCGGCGGCATCACCGAGGGCCTGCGGGTCGGCATGTATGCCGAGCAGAAGAATGTGACGGTGCAGCCGCATTCCTGGCCGCATCTGCACGCCCATATCGCCTCGGCGCTCGGCAAGGGCGCATACGGCGCGGAATGCGTGCCGGACCCCCATATGCACCCTGTCCACCACGAGATCTTCAGCGGCGGCGCCTATTACAGGGGCGGACGCCTGCATCTTACCGAAGCCCCCGGCTTCGGCATGGAAGTCAACTGGGAGCGGGTCAGGGCGCTGACTGTCTGATGGGGCAGCGATCCCTGTTGCGATCGACTACAATCAAGAGGAGAAAACGATGAGCGTCATCATGGGGACGGGCGAGTACCGGTACCGTGTGGAAGAACACTGGCCGAATATTCCGGCCGACATCAAGATCGGTGACGTGTCGGCCGTCGCCGTCGACAAGAACGACCGCGTCTATTTGTTTAATCGTGGTCCCAATCCGATGATCGTCGTCGACACCGCCGGCAATTTCATCGAGACCTGGGGACAGGGCGTCTTTGGCGATGCGCATGGCGTCTATGTCGGCGAGGACGGCTACATCTATTGCACCGATTGGGGCGATCACACAGTGCGCCGCTGCACGCCGAGCGGCGAGGTTCTGATGACGCTCGGCACGCCCAACAAGCCGGCGCCTTACATGAGCGGTGCGCCCTTCAACAGGCCAACACACACGGTCCTGTCCCGCGACATGAAATATCTCTATGTCACGGACGGTTACGGCAATGCCAGGGTCCATAAACACACCTATGACGGCGAATTGGTGGGCGGTTGGGGCGTATCCGGAACGGGTGAAGGCGAATTCAATCTCCCGCATGCGATCTGCTGCGACAAGCAGGGACGCCTTTACGTCGCCGACCGTGAGAACCACCGCATCCAGGTCTTTGACGGCAACGGCAAATTTCTCTGGCAGATCAACAATATCCATCGTCCCGGCGGGCTTTTCCTGTCGGAGGACGACGATCCGATCTGCTATATCGGCGAACTCGGTCCATTCTATGCGTTCAACCGGCATGCACCGAACATCGGCCCGCGCGTCAGCATCATGACCAAGGAGGGCAAGCTGCTCGGCCGACTGATTGGCGACCCGCCAGCCGGCAACAATCCGGGCCAGTTCCTCTCCACCCACTCCGTGGCACTCGATTCCAAGGGAGACATGTATGTCGGCCAGGTCGGCAACAATTCATGGCCGCAGCTCTTTCCTGGCCAGCCCCTGCCGGACGATCTTTGCCATATCCGCAAGCTGGTGAGGATAAGATAGGCCGACATGCGGCGGACCGACGGGTCCGGAGGCATTCGTGCTTTCCGGACCCGCATGGTCGCGCTATCGGTAGGAAAGGCCGGATTCGGCCGTGCCGATCGAAAGTTATAATCATGGAAACGCAGTCGGAAGGCCGGTTGGAACAGGCGGAGATCATTGTACCGCTATTGTCCTTGTTCACGGTATTCTGCAGAATCGGTGCTTTCAGTTTTGGCGGGGGCCTGTCGGGATGGGTCTATCGCGAGGTTGTGCTGATCCGGCCATGGATGAGCGAGGAGGAATTCCTGTCCTCGCTGGCGGTCAGCCAGATCCTGCCGGGGACCAACATTTCCAATCTCGCCGTCTGCGTCGGCCTTAAACGCGGTGTTCTTGGCGCCTGTGTGGCTCTTTGCGGTCTGCTGATTGCACCGTTTTTGGCGGTCATCGGCCTGTTTGCGCTTTATAATCAGATCGCCGGGCTTGCCTGGCTGACATCGGCGCTCGACGGGGTGACGGCGGCGGCGATCGGTCTGTTATTGCTGACGGTCTGGAAGGGCGGCAGGTCTTCAGTCCGTGGCATTCCTTCCGCGTTGGCACTGCTGGCGACATTCGTGATGATCGGCATCCTGCATTGGCCGCTCGTGCCGGTTGTCTTCGGTGTCGGCATCTTCTCCGTCGCAGCCGCCTGGCCGAGGAAAAGCAACGATGCGTGATGGCAACCTCTGGCCGCTGATCATTACGATTGCCGGTTTCTCGCTGTCGTCGTTCGGCGGTGGTCCCAGTCTCTTCGCACCGCTGCAACATCAGGCCGTGGACGTTCAGCATTGGGTCGACAATCGCGAATTCATCGAAATGTTCGCCATATCGCGCGCCGCACCAGGTCCTGGTTCGATGCTCGTGACGCTCATCGGCTGGAAGCTCGACGGGTGGCTTGGTGCGCTGATCGCAACGCTGGCACTCTTCGTACCGTCTTCGATCCTTTGTTATGGCGTGACGCGTGTCTGGAACCGTTATCGTGGCCATAGCTGGCATGCAGCATTCGAAAATGGCCTAGCGCCGGTCGGTGTCGGACTTATAATGGCAGGCATATTGGCGATCGGACAGATCGCAGGCAATGATGTACTGCTTTGGATCGTCGCGGCCGCCGCAGCCGCGATCTTGCTCTATCAGCCGAAGTTCAATCCTATGCTACTGCTTGCGGGTGGCGCGGTCGTCTTCGTGTTGATGAAGCACTAGAAAACTACATGTGAAGAGCCGATCTCGGCTTGTCATCGACATGAGAATGCTTTCCCCTGCGGCACTTTGTGGGAGCACGTTCGACGATTACCTATACGGCGATACCTCGCCGATGAAAAAGAGCGCTGTGCCCGGAGCAGGACTGCCGCAGTTGCATTTTCAAATTGTGACAGCTTGGTCGTCCCGCGCAAAACTCACAATGTAGACATTGCGCCTCTTCCTTCTCCATAGTGGCATTGCCTTGTCTCTCAGGCCATTGTTGTCTGAGTTTAATGGGAAGCATAGAATTAAGTCAGCATTGCGAATGCTTATAATGGGTTAATTGGCACCGCCGTCCTCTACTGCCGGGAACCATGTCAGAAGCCTAAATCGCTTTACACAATCAAAATCGCCCTGAAATCGTTGACATTGGTGCCGGTCGGGCCGGTTTCGAAGAGATCTCCGACCGCCCTGAAACCGGAATAACTGTCATTTCCGTCAAGCACGCGGCGCGGGTCGAAGTCGGCGGCGCGCAGCCGCTTGACCGTGCCGCCGTCAGCGAATGCGCCGGCATTGTTCTCCGAGCCATCGATCCCATCCGTATCGGCAGCAAGCACATGGATGGCGTCGTGGCCATCGATCGCCAAGGCGAATGCCAGCGCGAATTCGCCGTTGCGTCCGCCCTTTCCGCCCTTGGCGCGTAGCGTCACCGTCGTCTCGCCACCGGAGAGAATGACGACAGGCTTGGTGAAGGGCCGGTCGCGGCCGGCGACTTCGCGGGCGATGGCCGCATGGACCAGCGCGACATCGCGCGATTCCCCTTCGACGGAATCCGACAGGATGACAGCGGTAATGCCCCGCAAGCGTGCGAGTTCGGCCGCAGCCTCCAGCGATACGCCGGCTGAAGCGATAATATGGTGCTCATGGCGTGCAAAGACCGGATCATCCGGCCGCGGCGCATCGGCCTTGGGCGAATTGAGGTGATCGATCGCCGCCTGCGGCAGCTTCAAACTGTATTGATGGATGATCTCCAGCGCATCGTGGCGGGTCGAACCGTCAGGTACGGTTGGCCCGGAAGCCACATGGGCAGGATTGTCGCCGGGGATATCCGAGACGATCAGGCTGACGACGCGGGCCCTGGTGGCAGCGGCGAGCCGCCCGCCCTTGATCGTGGAAAGATGCTTGCGAACGACATTCATCGCCGAGATCGGTGCGCCGGAGGCGAGCAGCAGTTCGTTGAGCAGGATCTCGTCCTGCAGTGTCAGCCCCTCGGGTGGGGAGGGCAAGAGTGCCGAGCCACCGCCACAGATCAGCGCGATGACGAGGTCGTCTTCACCCAGGCCGGAGACGGTTTCCATCAATCGCCTGGAGGCGGCAAGGCCGGCGGCATCGGGGACCGGATGGGCGGCCTCGATGATCTCGATATTGTCAGTCTCGCAGCCGTAACCGTAGCGGGTGACGACCACGCCTTCGAGCGGCCCATCCCATACGCTTTCGAGCGCTCGCGCCATCTGCGCGGCACCCTTGCCTGCGCCGATCACCACCGTCCTGCCTCTGGGCTTTTCCGGCAGATGCGCGGTAATTCCGGTCAGCGGATCGGCGGCGCGCACGGCCGCGGAAAACAGGCTGGTCAGGAAGTCGCGGGGGGAGGACAGGGTCATGATGATCTCTCCGGAGGTGATTGGTTCATGTCCATGGCTTTCATCACCCGCAATGCGGCGGAAGCCGCGCCGTAACCATTGTCGATATTGCACACCACGATGCCAGGGGCGCAGCTTGCGAGCATGGCATTGAGAGCGGTGCGGCCAGCTTCGGAAGCGCCGTATCCGACTGATGTCGGTACGGCGATGAGGACGCCCGGAACGAGGCCGCCGAGTACGCTGGTAAGGGCTGCATCCATGCCGGCAACGGTGATGACGACAGGGTAGCGGCGGATCTCCTCGATTCGCTCCATTAGCCGCCAAAGGCCGGCAACGCCAACATCGGTGATCAGTATTGCCTCGACGCCAGCATGACGTAGCGTGCGGGCGGCTTCCCGCGCGACACCTGAATCGGACGTGCCGGCAGCGACGATTGCCACCTTGCCTGTGACGGTGACCGGCGGCAGCGGACCGAAGAAAGCACTGCGGGAAAGCGGGCAATAATCGGTGTCGACGGTCAGCGTTGATGGCAGGGAGGCAAGTTTGTCGGCATCGAGGCGGGTCAGCAGCAGGCCGACACTGCGTTCCCGAGCGCTCTCAAGGATCGTTGCAATCTGATCGGCACTCTTGCCCTCGCAGAAGACCGCTTCATGGAGGCCGATGCGTGTAGCGCGGGCAAAGTCGAAAACGACGTCGGAATTGCTCATGGTCTTGCTCCGACGAAGGCGCTGCCGTTGCGATAGGGCGCAAAGCTGATCGGCTGGTTTGCGAGAGCTGCCGGCAGCAGAACGGCAATCGCGCCGGAGAGGGCAGGCTGCCTATCCGACGCCATCCCGATAAAGCTCTGTTCGTCGAGCTCGATGACGATGCCGCTCTTGCGCACGCGGCAGCGCACGGTCTTGGGCATCAGTTCCGAACCGACAAGGCGTTCGATGGCATGGATTGCCGTCAGCGTCTCGGGATCGATGGCGATTGCCGTCTCGACGCGACTGGACAGGCAGGGAGACGCCGGCAGTTCGGCAAGATCGCCGAGGCCGAGTTCGCGGGCAAGGGCGCGGACGCCCTTCTTGTCGATGCCGGCTTCAAGAAAGGGGTGGCGCACCTGATAATTGCGTGCAGCGTCAAGGCCGGGGCGATATTCGCCGAGATCATCGGTGTTGGCGCCCGACAGCACCTGGCGGTCGGAGACCTTGCTGATCGCGCCGTAGAGGTTGCCCTTGCAGAAGAAGCAGCGGTTGACCGGGTTGGCGACGTAGTTCTTGTCGGCGAATTCGCCGGCATCGAGGATGTGGAGATCCCAGTCTTCACGTCCGGCAAAATAGCGTACGCGTTCGGTTGCTTCCGGCGGCACAGCGGGCGAGACGGCATGCATCATCGTCACGCGCTCCTGGCCGAGTAGCCGATTGGCGACGATCGCAAGTGTCATGGAATCGACGCCGCCGCTGACGGCAACCGCCGAAGCCTCCAGCGGGGACAGCACGGCCTCCAGCTTCTGCCTCATTCCTTCTCCTCCTTCATGCTGTCTTCTGCCAGTCGGCGAAGTCTTGTGCGTTCGGCGCTCGTCCTGACGGCAGCGAGATCGTCGGCCTCAAGTTTCGCGGTGCGGCCCGAGGGGCGCTCTACGAGTTTCAGACGCAGCGATCGGCCATCCAGTTCGACCGTCCCTGGCCGCCGCGGCAGGACGGTCCGGTTCGCCAGCGAATGACGGACGCCGATCGTCGTCGTCTCGTCGAAGACGGCGGAGAGGATGTCGTCGCGGGCCGCTGGCTCGGCGAGGATCCGCAGATGAGTCATCATCCGGCCCTTCTTGCCGAAGACCGGCATTTGCACGACATCGAGCACGCCTTTACGGGTACGCAGATTGTCGATCGCCTGGGCTATATCCTCGCCGGTCTGATCATCGATCTCGCATTCGAGAACAGCGACCTGATCTTCTGGCGTCTGATCGACAAGAGTTTCAAAGGCAAGCAGGCGGACGCAATTGCTCAGTCCGGGCAGGCGCTTCGTGCCGAAGCCGTGGGACGAGCCAATCAGCCGCCGAGGGACGCGGTCGGTTTCAAAGGGATCGCACAGATGACGCAGGATCGCCGCTCCCGTCGGTGTCACCCGTTCGCCGGCAATGCCGTCATCGATGGTTGCAAAGCCTTCGAGCAGCAGGGCGGTTGCCGGCGCGGGAACGGGCAGCAGGCCGTGGGCGGTGCGCACCCGGCCTGAGCCGAGCGGCAGGGCGCCGACCGTCCATCTGACCGCAGGGATCCTGGCGATCAGCCAGGCAGCTGCAACGATATCGGCAATCGAATCCCAGGCGCCGACCTCATGGAAGCGTACGTATTGCGGGTCGACGCCGTGTACCCGGGCCTCGGCCTCGGCCAGATGGGTGAAAATGCCGATGGCGTGTCGTACCGTATCGCAGTCGAGTTTCGAGGTAACGAGCGCTTCACGGATTAGCTGCCAGTCGGCATGTGCATGATTGTGATGGTGGGCGGCTTCTGACTGTTCTTCAGCTCGCCGTCCTTCGCGGCGCACGCTGAAGCGTCGGCCGGAGAGGATGCCGTCATTATGGTTTTCCAACGTGACGTCGACCCTGTCGATCAGCGGGCAGAGCGCCAGTGCTTCGATCAGCCCCATTTCCAGATCTGGGCGGAAATCCAGAAGCGCTGCGACGAACATGTCGCCGGCAATGCCACCGAGCGGATCGAGATGCACTTCCATGGCAGGCCTTTCAGATCATCGATGCAATGGTTCAGGCAGCATAACGCGGCACGACATAGGGACCTTCCGGAATGATCGCGACATCGGGATCGCCACTTCTCGCAGTGCTGAGTTGGATAGCGCTGGAAAGGTCATCGATCATTTCCACGCCCGTCAGGCGGCGATCCTCGCCGGTAAGCCCGGTCGTATAGAGCTCCACCCTGCCAAGCCGCATGGGTTTCAGCTGCATCTCCGTCTGCCATTCGTCGATCTCGGCAAGGCTTTTGGCCGTGAGCGTAGCTAGGAAGCGTTCCGGGCCGAGCTCGACCAGCCTTGCCTGCGCCTCGCGAAACTCTGCCGAGCCGAAGCCCTCCGAACATTCCGAGGCAATGATCAGCGTGCCGCCTGGCTTCAGGATGTCCAGCGGCGTCACCATGCCCTTGATCGTCTGGTAATAGGTCTTGTCGAGCGGATAACCGGCTGAGGAGGTGACGACGGTTGAGAATTTCTGGGCCAAGGGGATGCTGGTGACGGCGCTGACGAAATCGACCGCCGCCTGATGGCTGGCAATGATCTCTCCGAAGGTGACGCAGACCAGATCGCGCTCCTCGTCGAGCACGGTGTTCAGCGCATAGACCTCGCCCAGCATTCGGACGATCTCCAGTTGTTCCTCATGCAAGGGATTGCCGATGAGATTGCACTGGACCGCCAGCGGATCTTCCATGAAGCGGGCCGAATGGAAGGTGCGTATGGTCTCGTGATGAGCGACACCAGGTGCAATCACCTTGCGTCCGCCGGACCAGCCCGCCATGAAATGTGGTTCTACGAGGCCGGTCGCGATGCGCAGATCCGCGTCCACGAACAGCCGGTCGAGCTTGACTGGCGTATGGCGTGTCTTCGTGAGACCGAAGTCGACATGGGCAGCCTCGTCACGGGCGTAGTGGTTCTCGACGAGGACATTCTCCAGGACCCAGGGATCGCCGACCAGTTCGGCCAATTCGTCGCCGAGATTCGGGCGGTGCAGGCCGGTTGCCACCAGCACGGAAATTGCGTCCAGCTGGATACCTGAGGCGACCATCGTTTCGATCATTGGACGCAGGAAAAGGCGGTTTGGAACCGGACGGGTAATGTCGCAGATCAGGATGCAGGCGCTCTTGCGGCCCTTGGCAAGGTCGGCCAAAGGTTTGGAGGCAACAGGGTTGCGCAGCGCCTCGATGACCGCGGCCGTGCCATCAGCCAGTTTCGGCAACTGTTGTTTGCGGATCACCGTGGGCCGTGCGCCCCGCGGAAGCGTGATGTCGAGATGGCCGCGGCCATAGGAGAGGGCGATCGGTCCTTGAAACATTTGTTTTTCTCGCTTCGAGCTAGCGGATCAGCAGTTCGAAAGGCGCAGCGTCGTTCCAGCTGAAAGCGCCGTTCGGCTGTTTTATGAGTTCCGGGAAATGCCCGGGCATGATGCGGTCGGCGCGGTCGAGAATCCGCTCGATAGTGCGGGTCCCGTTCTCGATCGTGTCGAAGGCCATGTCGCAGGCCCGGATGATGGCTTCCTTGGCATATTTGATTGCATCTCCGGCGATGATCACCGTACCGCGATCGTCCGTAGCAAGCTCGATCGCGTAGCATCCGGGCGTGTGACCGGGTGCTGGAAAGAAGCTGATATCCTCGTCAAGGACACCTTCGCCGTCGATGAAATCCACCCGGGATTTCGACAGCTGGTCTCGGATGCCCCAGGGCACCAGCAGGTCGTTTGGATGTGGATCTTCCACATAATCCCATTCCCTGCGGCTGACGATGAAGCGGGCATGGGAGAACAGATCGACATTGTGGGCATGATCGAAATGCAGATGGGAGAGAAAGACGACAGGAATGTCGGCTGGCGTCAGCCCACGTGCGGCAAGCGCCTTCAAGAGCCCGAGCCGAGAGACATAACCGCCGGTATCGAACAGGATCGGGCCACTTTTGCCTTTGATCAGGGTCACGTTGGACATCCCGAGGAAGTCATCCTTCAGACGCAGATTGTTACCCTGAACCAGAAGATCATAGGTTGGCTTCATCAGAGCACCTTCGATTGCAGGATGTCGTCAGCTGCAGCTGTCGGAGCGGTGACGCCATGTGCACGCCGGAAAGCCTCGAGGGGCGGCAGGATATGATCGACTGCCAAGGCAACGAAGCCGTCGCGATCTCCTGCCTGCAATTGCTCGATCATGCGCTGGTGATCACCGCGTGAATGGGAAAGAAGCACCATGTCCCCGACACCATACCACCGGATTCCGGTTGTTTCGACCCAGAGCCTTTCGATTGTGTCCGCCAGATATTTGTTGGGGCAGGTCTGCCAGATGCGGCGATGGAAGGCATCGTTCAGGATATTGACGTCGATCAGCCTGCCGGCATCGAGCGCTGTGCAATATTGATCATGAATGGCCTTCAGGTCGGTAATCGTCCGGGGATCGGCCGGCATCGGCAGCCGCCGCGCCGCTTCCGCCTGAAGGATAACGCGTACGTCGTAAATCTCTTCCACCTGCTGCACGGAAAAGTCACGGACGACAGCGCCCCTATTGGGACGCCGTGTGATCAGGCCCATCTGCTCGAGATTGGCGAGCACCGTCCTGACGGTATGCCGCGAGGCGCCGAACTTCGCCATGATGTCGTCTTCGACCAGATGTTCGCGCGGACGCAGGCGGCCGATAATGATGTCCGCCTTTATTGCTTCCACTGCCTTGGTGATCTGCGCGTCGGTTTTGCTTCCCAAGTCTTCTCTCCTGCGCCCTCGTCTGCATCTTTAGCCCGAAGGCGAATTCAATGCCCCAGGTCCAGTCTTTTATGCACGCGAAAAATCAAATCACATTGTTGATATAACCTATAATAAGATTATTGACAATTATATCGATGGAAATATATCTAATCCTCATCGAGCAGGCGGAGTGGCCTGCGGAGGAACACATGCCGTCATTTTCAGTCATCAACGGAGTGAGAACCGCCTGGTCGCTGATCGGGCCCGAGGACGCTCCCGTTGTGCTGCTGGCAAACGGGCTGGCAGCGGACAGTGCGATGTGGGATCCGCAGGTGGAGGCTTTCTCCAGAGCCTACCGCCTGCTGCGCTACGACATACGCGGGCACGGCGGCAGCGATGCAACGCCAGGAGACTATTCGCTGGCCCTTCTCTCCGATGATGTCGTTGCCCTTCTCGACGCATTGTCGATCGAGCGCGTCCACCTTGTCGGCTGCTCGCTCGGTGCGATGGTCGGTCAGTTCATGGGTGTGCACCATCCCTCGCGACTGCTGAGCCTCAGCCTTTGCGCCACGTCCAGCGAAGCGCCGAGGCCGGTCTGGGAGGCGCGGGTTGCCGCCGTTCGTGCGCAGGGTGTGTCGCCGCAAGTGGAGGCGACGATCGACCGCTGGTTTACGCCGGCATTTCGCGACAGCCATCTCGACACGATGGACAGGATGCGCGAGATGGTGCTGCGCACCACGCAGGACGGTTATGCGGGATGCGCCGCGGCGATCCGGGACATGACCCTGTCGAGCATCATCCCGGCTATCGAGCTTCCCACGCTTGTGGTTGCAGGGGAGCTCGACCTCTCCACGCCTTTGCCGATCCTCGAGCGGATTGCCGATACGATCCCCGGCGCCGTCCTGATGACGGTAGCCGATACAGCGCACATGCCGACGATCGAACAGCCTGAAGTGTGCAACAGGGCGATCATCGATTTTCTTCAATCCGTCGACGACGGAACCGTGCGCGACCGTGCGCAGCGGATCCGCGCCTGACGGCTGCACGGAATGAAAGGACAGCGACTGACATGACCGGACGTTTGAACGGCAAGCGCATCATCATTACCGGCGCCGTTGCCAATATCGGCAAGGAGGCCGCCATGAGCTTCGTTGCGGAAGGCGCGTGCGTCGTCATCGGGGACAGGGACGAAAGCGCGGGTATGGCGGCGGCCAAGGAACTCGGCGATGCCGTGCGCTTCCTAAAGGTCGACGTCTCCGACGAGGCGAGTGTTTCGGCCCTGATCGAAGAAGGCGCCGAATGGCTCGGCGGTCTCGACGTGCTCGCTCAGAACGCCGGCGTGCAGTTTTCCGGCAATATCGTCGATTTCGACGTGGCGCGCTGGGACGCACTCTTCGGAGTCAACGTCCGGGCGCATTTCCTCGGCGCCAAGCACGCGATCCCGCACCTGAAGGCTTCCGGCAAAGGGTCGATCATCAATACATCGTCGCTTGCCGGCAAGCGCGGCGGGCCTGGCCTTGCGGCCTATTCGGCATCGAAGGGGGCGGTGATCGCATTCACGACGGCACTCGCACTGGAACTGGCGCCGGACAATATCCGCGTCAACGCCATCTGCCCCGGCTGGGTCGATACGGCCTTCAACCGGCCGGCGATCGATTTCATGGGCGGGCAGAGCGCGCAGGAAGCCAAGATCGCCGCGCTCGTACCGCTCGGCCGGCAGGCAAGCTCGGCGGAAATCGCACCCCTGTTTGTCTACCTCGCCTCCGACGAGTCCTCGTACATGACAGCTCAGTCGATCGGTATCGACGGCGGCGTCTACAATTCATGAGGATGAGCGCAATGGCCAGACACGTCAGCAAGGGGAGGGCCATATGCTAAACCCCGGCTCCACGCCCGCGGCGACTGCTGTTCGCCCTGTCCTCGTCATGAAGGACATCTCGAAGGCCTATGGCGCGACGATCGCCGTGCGCCGGGTCTCGCTCGATATCGAGCCGGGCGAGATCCACGCAATCCTCGGTGAAAACGGCGCCGGAAAATCCACCATCGTCAAGGTCCTGAGCGGCATCGTCCGGCCGGACAAGGGTGTGCTTGCGCTCGACGGCATCGATTTTGCGCCGCGCGAACCGATGGATGCCCGCGCCGCCGGCGTTTCGACCGCCTTCCAGGAATTGAGCCTGCTGCCGAACCTCACCGTGGCACAGAACCTGATGCTGCCGCGCCAAGTCAAGGGACCGCTCGGGCTTGTCTCGGCGCGGGGCAACCGCGAACGCGCCGCCGTCATGCTCGCCGATTACGGCCTGTCGCATATCCATCCCGACCTGCCGGTGCGCTCGCTCTCGCTCGCCGAAAAGCAGCGCATCGAGATCATGCGGGCGGTCAGCCGCAATCCGAGGCTTCTCGTTCTCGACGAGCCGACGGCGGCGCTTGCCGAGCCGGGCTGGCTGTTCGACATCCTCGAACGTGTCACGGCCGCCGGCACCGGCGTGCTCTATATTTCCCACCGCCTTTCGGAAGTGCGCCGCCTCTGCCGGCGCGGCACCGTCCTGCGCAACGGCGAAAGCATCGAGACGGTATCGCTGAAGGGCGTTTCTGACGACCGCATCTTCGAAATGATGGTCGGTTCGGCCGTCCGTGCCCACCAACCGGCGATGAGCGGATCGTCCGCTTCCGCAAATCCGGTCGCCGTTTCGGTAAACAGGCTCTCCGGCGGCAATGTCACGGATATCAGCCTCGACGTTCGCCGGGGCGAGATCGTCGGCATCGCCGCCCTGGAAGGTCAGGGGCAGCGAGATCTCTTCCGGATGCTTGCCGGCCTGACGAAGATCGAAAGCGGCGAAGTGCTTATCGACGGCAAGACGGCACGCCTCGGATCACCGGCCGCCGCCGTCGCCGCCGGAATCGGCTTCGTGCCGGAAGAACGCAAGACCGAAGGCGTGTTCCTCGGGCTGCGGACGGAAACCAATATCTCGCTCTCGCGCCTCGATGTCCTCAGCCGGTTCGGCGTCGTCAGCCGGTCGCGCGAGCGGCAGATTGTTGCTGCCGAGGCAAAACGTGTCGATCTCGCCGAACGATACCTGCGTCTGAAGATCGGCGAGCTTTCCGGCGGCAACCAGCAGAAAGCGCTGATTGCGCGGGTCGCCGCCTCCGGCGCCAGAAATCTTGTGCTGTTCGACCCAACGCGCGGTGTCGATGTCGGTACTAAGGCGGTCATCTACGGCGTCATCCGGGATTTCGTCCGGCAGGGCGGTTCGGCTCTTGTCTATTCGACGGAACTTTCCGAACTCGTCCACCTCGTCGACCGTTGCGTGGTCGTCTACGGCGGCCGCGTAGCGGGAGAAGTTCCGGGGGAAGAGCTTTCGGAGCCGCGCCTCGTGGCCCTGGCGACGGGACAGGGAGCAGGCCATTGAGCACAGGAACCACCATGTTGCGGCCGGATCCCTGGTACCGGCGCCTGTCCGGCGAAGGTGCATCGGTCATCGTCGTCATCCTTGCAGTGCTGTTTGCGATCTTCATCGCCACCCAGAACGACGCGCTGACGCAATCCGTACTGACGGATATCCTGAACAACAGCCTGCCGCTGGCGCTTGCGGCGGCCGGCGGTACCCTCGTGGTGCTGACACGCGGTTTCGACCTCTCGGTCGCCGGCGTGGTTTCGCTGACGAACGTGCTTGTCGCCGTCTATGCCGGTGACGGCCCTCTCGGCGCACTCGGCGGCCTGGCGATCGCGGTGGCGGTCGGCGGTCTGGTCGGCGCCATCAACGGCACGCTCGTCGCCTATCTGAACCTGCAGTCGATCGCGTTGACGCTGTCGTCGATGATCGTCTGCTCCGGTGCGGCATTGCTCGTTCTCGATGCACCCGGTGGCAGCGTCTCGGATTTCATGGTCTACGACCTGACCGATCAGGTTGGCGGTCTGATCCCGGTCGCTCTGGCTATCGCCCTTGTCGTCTACCTCGCCTGGTTGCTCCTTCGCCGCACCAACTGGGGTGTCGGGCTCTATGCGATCGGCGCCGACGAGACGGCGGCGGTGCTTGCGGGCGTGCCTGTCGGCCGCACGAAAGTCATCGCCTATACGCTGGCCGGCGTCTGCTACGGGCTTGCGGGCTTCATGCTGACGGCGCTGACGGCAACCGGCACGCCGAATATCGGCGATCCTTACCTGCTGCTGGTCTTTGCCGCGATCGCACTTGGCGGGACGTCCTTTTCCGGCGGCCGTGGGGGTGTGGCAGGTTCCATGCTCGGTGCGCTGACGCTGACGCTTCTCCAGAAGGTTCTATTCTCGACCGGTGTATCGTCCTTCTACACCGGCATTTTCCAGGGTGCCGTCATGATCATTGCGGTGGTGATCGCTGCCGTGTCCGCCCGCTTTTCATCGAAAGGGGAGGGCCACGCATGAGCCAGGAGACACTCGAAAACCAGGGTGGCCGACCGGCCGATACGCGTGGCGAGGCGGGCAACGCCAAGCGCTTGCGCCTTGATCCCGATGTCCGCAACGCGGTGATCCTGCTCGGTGTCTCGATTGCGCTGATCGCGGCCTCCCGTGTGCTTGGTCCAGGCTTCGGCAGCTTCGCCCAGATCCAGGCCATCCTGCTGATCTCGAGCTTTCTGATGGTCGTCGCCTTCGGCCAGCAGATGGTCATCCTCATCGGCGGCCTCGACCTCAGTATCGCTTCGATGGTGACGCTTGGCGGTGTCCTGACCTTCAGCTGGGTTGGTGATTCCGGTACGGCGCTGATCTGGGGCATACCGGCGATCCTGCTGATCACCGGGGCGATCGGCGCCTGCAGCGGCGTCGGCATCAGCCTGCTTGGCATTCCGCCTTTCATCATGACGCTGGCCATGGGCATCATCCTGTACGGCGCAACGCTCGGCCTCACGCAGGGCACGCCCACCGGCGCGCCATCACCCTTTCTGTCATCGCTTTTTGCCCATACGGCGGTCGGCGTGCCGATGCTCTACCTGATGGTGCTCGCTGCCTTCGGCGGCTGGTTCCTGCAGGTCAGGACGAGTTTTGGCCGCAAGCTCTATGCGCTCGGCACCAATCCCACGGCTGCCTATGTCGCGGGATTGCCGGTGCGCCGCCTGACGATCCTGACCTATGCCATCAGCGGTGCCAGCGCCGGCCTCGCCGGAATGCTGCTGGTCGGCTACGTGAGCGGCGTCACGCTGATGATGGGCCAGAGTTACCTTCTGCCCTCGGTCGCTGCTGTCGTGATCGGCGGCACCTCCATCGTCGGTGGTCGCGGTATCTATCCGGGTGCCGCCGCCGGCGCGATCCTGCTGACGACACTATCGACCATCGTCTCCTCTCTCGGCATCGCCGAGGGATGGCGGACCATCATTTATGGCGCGGTCATCTTCGTCGCGCTCGTTCTTCTGCGTGACGACCTGCATGTGCTCCTGAAGCGCAATCTGCGGGGCTCCGGGAGGAAGTAGCAAATTCGGCTTGTACCGAACAACCGCCTGGCGACGGGCATTTAAGGGAGAGGAAAATGACCGATCGAAAGAAAAGTAGAAAGAGCTTCGTGATCGCGGCCGCGCTGGCTGCTGTTGCGGGGCTGGCATCCCACGGATCCGCTGATGCACAGGACAAGAAGTTCAAGATCTACCTGAGCATGAGCTATAGCGGCAACGGCTACCAGACGGAAACGTCGAACCTCATCAAGGCGCTCGCCGCGACGCCGCCTTATGACAAGCTGGTCGACTTGAAGACCGTCATTTCCGGCACCGACGTCCAGGCACAGGCCTCGGCCTATCAAAGCATGGTTTCCGATGGCGCGGACGCCATCATTACCTTCCCGATCTCGGCGACCGGTCTCAATCGTGCGATCCACCAGGCCTGCGAGAAGAAGGTTCTCGTCTATGCCTACAGCGCCACGGTGACCGAGCCCTGCGCCCGTACGGTGAGCTACATCACCGCCGGCTTCCCCCAGAACACGGCGCAGTGGATCGTCAACAAGCTCAACGGCAAGGGTAACGTCTTCCTCGTTCGCGGCGTTCCCGGCAACTCCGTCGACAAGATGAACTATGACGGCGCAATGAGCGTCTTCAAGAAATATCCGGGCATCAAGGTCGTCGCCGAGTATAACGGCATGTGGAGCAGCCAGACGACGCAGCAGGAAACCGCCAAGGCGCTCGCAGCGCACCCGGATGTCGATGCGATCTTCGCCCAGAACGGCGAAGACGGTGCCGTCAAGGCCATGGTCGCGGCCAACATGCAGAAGCTCGTTCCCGTCACCGGCGAAAACACCAATGGCTTCCGCCTTGCGTTGGCGGATCCCGAGCTGCGCAAGCGCGGGCTCGACGGCATCTCGTCCGGCGATCCCATCACGGTTTCGGCGCTGGCATTCAAGCTGATGATGGAAGAGCTCACCGGCAAGCGCAAGGTGACGGTGCACAACATCCAGACGCCTCTGCCATGGGTTCCGGCCGATCACGTTAAGGTTTGCGCCGGTGACAAGTTCGAAGACGGCTGCAATGCATTCAAGCCAGATCTCGTACCGGATTCCTTCAATACCGAAATCTTCGATCCGGTGCTCTTCCCCGAACTTTCGCTGGCATCGGCTCTGAACGGCACGCCGACCCCCGGTGCCACCATCCAGCCGCTGCCGGACAACATCGTCCAGGAAGCGCCGAATGTTCCGGAAGTGAACTGCAACAAGTGCGAAGCGCCGGCTGACCTCTACAAGCTCAGCAAGGTCACCGCGACCGTCCAGCCCTAACGAACGGCTGTCGCACAGGCGACCCTCAACCCACGCCGCAGCCTCAAGCTGCGGCGTTTCGACGGGAGGAAACGATGAATGTCCCCGAATGCGCGCCAGCCCTGCCGGTCAGCCGCGCTCCTGTTCGTAGGCTGCCCGCAGGCGCTGTCGACTGTCACTTCCATGTCTTCGGTCCGGAAAGCCGGTTTCCCTACGCGCCTGGCCGCAGCTATACGCCACCCGATGCGTCGGTCGCAGACTATGAGACCCTCGCCGGGACGCTTGGCTTTTCGCGAGCGGTCATCGTGCAACCAAGTGTCTACGGGCTCGACAACTGTCGCACGTTGTCCTTCCTGCGTGAAAGCCGTATTCCGGCACGAGCAGTGCTGGTGCTCGATCCCGATATTTCTGAAAGGGAGCTGGAGATCCTGCACGAAAGTGGCGTGCGTGGCGTCAGGGTCAACCTCGTCTTTGCCGCCGGCCTCGCGCTGGAAGCTGCTAGTATTCTTGCCGACAAGATCCGAGGTCTCGGCTGGCATCTGCAATTCCTTGCCGACGTATCGCGCATCGAAAATCTCAATGAGATCGTCACCAGCCTTGATATTCCTGTCGTTTTTGATCATCTCGGCCATGTTCCGGCGGGCAAGGGCGTCGGGGATGGGGGGTTCCGGGCCTTGCTGTCCCTTGTTCGAGACGGCTTGGCCTGGGTAAAACTCACAGGCGCCTATCGCGTGACCGGCATGCGGACGCCCCCCTATGAAGATGTCGCCCCGTTCGTCGAAGCTCTTCTCGAGGCTAGTCCTAGCCAGCTTGTTTCCGGAACGGACTGGCCGCATCCTTTCATTCCTGTGCCGATGCCCGATGATGCCGAGCTGATTGACATGTTTGGAGACTGGGTGAGCGATGAGAGCATATGTCGACGGATATTCATCGACAATCCCGAACGGCTTTACGGATTTCCTGCGGGGCAAAACTGAGAGAAGCCCTCCCTCCGTCGAAACGACACAAATTAAATCACGGCCTGATATTGAGGATTGACCGGCAGCGATCATATGCTGATCGACATCCGCTACTCATCCACTTGCAGTCGGCAGTGGCTTTCGTTCTCGCCTCGCGACAAGGCCAGGTTCGAGAGGATTCAGCCTATGCCTCTCCGCTTAGAGGATAGCCAACGCGCGATCGCAAATCTGTTGTCGCCGACATTTTCAGTATCAATCAACCAAAGACTATAAGGCAGAATCGAAGATAAGGGGTCATTGTTGGCCTTCTGTGCAAACAGAACTGCGTCGCAAGAGCCCGTTCCCGTATTGTAAATCAGATCGCGTAGATCCTTTGATGTGATCATTGCTGCGACCGAGATCGTCCTGGAGGAGCAGGACTAGGCCAAGTCGGTGAAGTAAGGCTATCATATCTTTGGCGCTGCAATCGCGACGAATTCAGGGAATGATGTTTTGGTCCTGGCTCGATGGGAAAAGGATGTTAACTCATGCGACAATGGATCGCGCGTTGCGGCGGCTGGCGATTCAACCGCCGCAGGCCAAGGCTTTCATTCTCGTATCGATGCAAACGCGACACGTAGATCGTCCACAAAGATCTTCGGCTGTTCCCAGGCTGCGAAATGGCCGCCCTTCGAAGCCGTGCCCCAATAATAAAGGCTTGGCCATTGTGCCTGCGCCCACTCTTTCAAAGCGCGCGATCCGTCCCCAGGATAGATCGTCGCGGCCATAGGAAGGTCGACCCTTCCGAGGTTCCAGGAGAAGGGCGGAGTACTGTGCATGTTCTCCCAATAGAAGCGTGCGCTGGATGCAGCGGTATTGGTAAACCAGTACAAGGAAATGTCGTCGAGCATTTCGGTCTCGGAAAAGATGTCGCTATCGTCGCGATGCTGCGACCACTCGTGGAATTTTTCATACATCCACATGGCCTGGCCGGCGGGCGAGTCGGACAGACCGTATCCGAGGGTCTGCGGCCGGGTCGACTGTTGTTTGTAGTACCCGTCTCCCTCTGTCGCAAAATTATGCAGGTCTTCGAAGATCCTGACTTCCTCCGGACTTGGATCAGCTGACGGACGATCGGGGATGACCAGCACCCAGTTGACGTGGGCGGCGACGAGACCTGCCGGCTTTTGTTGTGCGAGGGCCAAAGTGACTGCGGCGCCCCAGTCGCCGCCCTGTGCCACCCAGCGCTTGTAGCCGAGACGCTGCATCAGCACGGCCCAAGCCCGAGCGGTTCTAATCCAGTTCCACCCTGTTTGTTTAGGCTTATCGGAAAACCCGTACCCTGGAAGAGACGGGATTACGACATGAAACGCGTCCTGCGCTCTTCCGCCGTGCGTCTCCGGATCAACAAGTGGTCCTATCGTGTTGAGAAATTCAACGACGGAGCCAGGCCATCCGTGCGTCAGAATGATTGGAAGCGCGTCCTCGTGTTTCGATCTCACGTGGATGAAATGAATTCCAAGTCCATCAATGAGGGTGCGAAACTGCGGAAACGCATTGATCTTCCCTTCGAACGCCCGCCAATCGTAATTGGTCCGCCATTCGTTGACGAGCTCTTGAGCACGAAGCAGAGGCGTTCCCTGCTCACGACCCTCAACCGATCCATCGTCGGGCCATCGTGTCGCATGCAAGCGACGCTTCAGATCGTCGATTGCAGCCTGAGGGATCTGAACCCGGAACGGTTCGATGTTCACCGTCGCCTCCGGCAGATCGAACGAGAACGGTGTTGATTGCCACTGAGAAC
>UCFC01000068.1 GCA_900471515.1 Hyphomicrobiales bacterium
GCCGGTCTGGGCGTTCCAGCCGTAGGAGAAGTCGGTCTTCTCGCGCAGCTTGCCGACGATGATGGAACCTTCGGCGCCGGCATTCTCGGCAATCTGGCGAACGGGCGCTTCGATCGCCCGGCGAACGATCTCGATGCCGACCTTCTGGTCCTGGTTGGCAGCGTCGAGATTATCGAGCGCCTTGACGGCGCGCAGCAGGGCAACGCCACCGCCAGGCAGGATGCCTTCTTCGACAGCTGCGCGAGTAGCGTGCAGCGCATCGTCGACGCGGTCCTTCTTCTCCTTTACTTCGACTTCCGTCGAGCCGCCGACGCGGATCACGGCAACACCGCCGGCGAGCTTGGCAAGACGTTCCTGCAGCTTTTCGCGATCGTAATCGGAAGTGGTTTCATCAATCTGGGCGCGGATCTGGGCAACGCGACCGTCGATCTCGGTCTTGGAGCCAACGCCATCGATGATGGTGGTATTCTCCTTCTCGATCGCCACCTTCTTGGCGCGGCCGAGCATGTTGAGGGTGACATTCTCGAGCTTGATGCCGAGGTCTTCGGAAATGACGGTGCCGCCCGTCAGGATGGCGATGTCTTCGAGCATGGCCTTGCGGCGATCACCGAAGCCCGGTGCCTTGACGGCAGCGATCTTCAGCCCGCCGCGCAGCTTGTTGACGACGAGCGTGGCGAGCGCCTCGCCTTCGACGTCTTCAGCGATGATCAGCAGCGGCTTGCCGGACTGGACGACGGCTTCGAGTACCGGCAGCATCGCCTGCAGGTTCGAAAGCTTCTTCTCGTGGATCAGGATATAGGGATCTTCCAGCTCGACCCGCATCTTGTCCTGGTTGGTGACGAAGTAGGGGCTGAGGTAGCCGCGGTCGAACTGCATGCCTTCGACGACTTCGAGTTCGGTCTCGGCGGTCTTGGCTTCCTCGACGGTAATGACACCTTCGTTGCCGACCTTCTCCATCGCCTCAGCGAGATAGCGGCCGATCTCGGAATCGCCATTGGCGGAGATGGTGCCGACCTGGGCGATTTCGGAGTTGCTGGTGATCTTGCGGGCGTTGGTCTTCAGCTCCTTGACGACAGCGTCGACAGCAAGGTCTATACCACGCTTCAGGTCCATCGGGTTCATGCCGGAGGCAACGGCCTTGGCGCCTTCCTTGACGATTGCCTGAGCGAGAACGGTCGCGGTGGTGGTGCCGTCGCCGGCGAGATCGTTGGTCTTCGATGCCACTTCGCGCAGCATCTGGGCGCCCATGTTCTCGAACTTGTCTTCGAGTTCGATTTCCTTGGCGACGGAAACGCCGTCCTTGGTAACGCGCGGGGCGCCGAAGGACTTGTCGATCACGACGTTACGACCCTTCGGTCCGAGGGTGACCTTGACCGCATTGGCGAGCACGTCGACCCCACGCAGCATGCGTTCACGGGCATCGGTGTGAAACTTGACTTCTTTCGCAGCCACTTCTTTAACTCCTCAATAGGCAGCTATCTGACTGATGGGTTGGATTGACGGGTATCGCCTCAGGCCGCTTGTCTCTGCTCGGCCTGAGCTTCGATGATGCCCAGGACATCGCTTTCCTTCATGATCAGCAGGTCTTCGTCGTTGATCTTGATCTCGGTGCCGGACCACTTGCCGAACAGGATGCGGTCGCCGGCCTTAACGTCGAGCGCCTGGATCTGGCCGGCCTCGTTGCGCGCGCCGGGGCCGACGGCGATGACTTCGCCCTCCTGCGGTTTTTCCTTGGCGGTGTCGGGAATGATGATGCCGCCTTTGGTCTTTTCTTCGGATTCGACCCGGCGAACGAGAATGCGATCATGAAGCGGTCGGAACGACATGTTTTCCTCCGTTGAGCAAAAAAGATGACGTTGTTCCCCCTGGGCCGGACCGGATGACCAGTCCGGGCGGGTGCAAAACCTCGTTCGAGCGTTTTGCGCGAAATGATCTGGTTTTGCGGATTTTCGATTTCAAGAGGTCAAAACGAAAAATTAGCACTTACCGTCAGCGGCTGCTAACATGCTGTAAAGGAACAACAAACTGAGCTGTCGCGTTCAGAAATTCGTTGATGGCCGCAAAATTTTGCGCCACCTTTGGATTGTCATGAAACGGAGAGGAAGCATGCAATTCTCATCGGATCTGGAGCGCCAGCTTAATGGCTATGGACTGACAACCGCGCATATCCTCTACCGCATTCCTGATTTTGAATCCGTGCTGCAGACCTATGTCTGGCAGGACTACGATCTCGCTCCCGACTTTCCCGAAATGCACAAGTTCCTGGACTTCTGGCAGGCGAACCTCGATGGGCCGCTGCATTCCGTGCGCTACACCCATCAGCGCCTGATTGGACCCAACGAATGGCGCCGTGTCGAAGGTGAATTCAGGCTTCACTGAAGTCTTGAGACCGGATTGGCATCGTAAACTTAACGGTCACGAAACAAGCGGAGATGCCGAGTTTCAGCAAGAGGTCATATCCGGGCGATCTTGGCCCATTGGTCCATTGCCGCGGCGCGCAATTCGCTCGCCGAGCCGGCCGGCCGTGCGTCTGCGGATGTCGTTGGCGAAGGCACCGCCAAACTTCTCAGCCCACAGCCGGACCGTCTGATGCGAGACGATGATACCGCGTGCGGCCAGGATGGCCTCGACCATTCGCAAGCTCAGTGGGAAGCGGAAATAGAGCCACACGGCGTGGGCGATGATTTCGGTTGGAAAGCGATGGCGGCGATAAAGCGGATCACGGGCAAAGCGGGTCATGCCGCCAGATCCCACATCTTGATCGCTACTTCGTTAAGTTTACGATGCCACTCAAAGTCTTTGCGGATACACCCTTGCTGCGGTCGAAAAGACGTATCCGGTAGCGGCTTCAGAGAATGCCCCAGGCCCGGTAGCGGCCACGGCCGGTGATTTCGCGGATGCCGATCTCGTTGATGAGGTTCAGAGCGCCGCGCTGCGTCACCCCAAGCTCGCGCGCAACCATGGCGGCCGACACCATCGGCCGCGACAGGATGAAATCGGCAAGCTGCGGCAGGCTGCTGTTCGAGCGGCGACCGCGGAAGCGCAGCTCCATCTGCGTGCGGGCGAGCGACAAACGATCGATCTCCTTCAGACCGACGATGGCGCTTTCCCGCATCGCATCGAGAAAGGCCTGCAGGCGTGTGACGCGATCACGCGAGCGGCGGCGTTCGTGGCGGATCTGCTTCAGCCCGGTGTGAAAGGAAAAGAGATGCGAGGCGACCTTGCCGCGCGCCCGCAGGCTGCTTGCAATCAGCAGTCCGCCCAGCCAATGCTGCCGGCGCAGGGGTTCGATCCGCTCCCAGGCATCGAAGAGAACGGCGGCCGCCAGGCTGTGCGGCAGCTCCTCGACGAGCGGTATCAGCCCGCGCCATTGCTGAAGCCGCTCTTCCTCGTTCCATTCGTCGTCGCCGAACAGGCCAAGCGGATCGTCGTTGCGTTGCGTCGACGCAGCCTCTGCCAGCTCTTCCGCCACAGGTTTTCCGGCATGCCGGTCGAGAAGTCTCTGCGAACGGGCGAGCAGGGCATCGAGTTCGGCGATTTCGGCGGCAAGCGGCGCCCCGTCGTCCTCTTCGTCAGGCTCATGTGCTACAGGCGCGGCCTCGGGTGCTTCGGGCGCCCTCTCCTCCCCTTCCAGCATGCTGGCGGTCAGAACGCCAAGGCCCGCCGGGCTGAGCGCCCAGGCCGGATCGGCCGTCTCGATCCGCCGCCGCGTGCGCAGGACGGAATGGGCGATGGTCAGCTCGTGGCTCGGCGCGCGGCTGTCCATATGCGCATCGTGAAGGACCAGGTCTTCGACATGCACGAGTTCGCCCGCCACCCACAGCGCACCGGCCGCATCGAAGAAATGGCTGCGCGCGGCAAAGCCCTGCCCCACCGGCGACCGTGCCGTCCGCTCGTCGAGCCGCGCCAACGCGTCCTCGGCCCCGGCAATGGCCGGAAGCAGCGTCTGGAGCGTTGCGGCATCTATATCGTAGCGCATTGTTAGGTTTAACGGATTCTCACAAAGGGAAGGGAAAGCCGTATTTGCTTCCGTCAGTTATCGCATGGCGAAAACATGCAAACAACGTCGCGGCCGGCGAGATCGAGGTTATCACCCGGTTTTCAGACGGGAGTGTTTGCCCGTTTCGCCGAGCGTCACGAGCAGAGCGATCGCAATCGCTCCGCCTCTCCGGTGAAGTTACACTACCGACCAGCGCGCGGCAGCAATCCCGCCGCGGTTTGCCGTCCCTGCCCCGCTGTCTACTTCCCGGCCTTGAAGGCTTCGTAGAGTTCGTCGAGGCGGCTCGAAAGATAGGCGCCGAATTCCGGCGCGTCGCCGGTCTTCAGGGCAATCGTAAAGGAGGTGCCGGAACTCTTGATGCGGCCGGCAATCTTGCCGCCGCTCGCAGGTTTCCAGTCATACTCGACCGTTTCGGGCTTCGCCTCTTCCTTCCTGGAAAGCTCGGCGACGAGAAGCTCGAAGCGACGGTCGCTCTCCACCGCATTGAAGGTGGACGATCCGATCAGCTTCGTCAGCCGCGAGGCGGCAGCATCCGTCCAATCCTGGGCAAGTGCCATCCAGCGTCTGCGACCGATGCCGGGCGCGGCACCCACCGCCTGGATAATGTCGGCGGGAATGGCTTTCGCCACGGAAATGAGCTTCGACAGTTCCGTCTTGTCGGTCGAAAGTGCCTTCATGATGACGGGTCGGTCGAACTTCTTCAGTTCGAGATTGAGCGCGAAGACGGCCCGTTCGATATAGGACAGATTCCGCCGTGCCGAGTTTTCGATGCCCTGCGCGATGACGAGATCGGTATCGTCGAGCTTGCGGATGACCGCCTGCACCTTGCGGCCGAGCAGCTTCACCGCCTGGAGGCGGCGATGGCCATAGGCGACCTGATAGCGCCCGTCATGATGCGGGTTGCGTCGCACGAGGATCGGCACTTCCTGGCCGTTCTGCGCAATCGACTGCACGAGTTCGTCTTCCATGTCGAGCGGCTCGTCGCCGAGACGATCGCGAATGAAAGAGGAATCGATCAGCTCCGGATCGAGTTCGACGACATGTTCGCCGGACAGCAGGGCTTCCTCCATCGCCCTGCTCTCTTCCTCCATGCGTCCGAGCGTCAGCGCCATGGTGCGCACCGGGCCGGCCGCGCCGCGCGCGGATGCGCCCTCGAAGTTGGCCGCGGCCAACTCCTGCGCCGTATCGGTAAACAGTCCCTTCAGTCGATCGCGTCTGCTCATGTGCGGCCCCATGCTTTATGGATGCTGGCAAGAATTTCGCCATTGGCGGCGTTCACCGATTCCAGAGCCCGGTCATAGGTCGAGCGGCGAACCTGCCCCTTTTCGATCTCGTAGAGGGTCTGCTTGGTCAGGCCCGCATCGGCGATTGCCGTCGATTTCAGGATGGTTGCCGTCAGCACGTCATCGCCGAAGAGGCCGCGCAGGAGCGCCACGATCTGCGACTGCGGAGCATCGAAGGGCTCATGCCGGGTGACGACATATTTGATGAAATCATGCTGCAGGTCGCCGCCGGCCTTGCGCACGACAGACAGAAGATCCGACGTCATCAGCAGGAACTGCGACATGGAGGCGACATCGACCATCTGCGGATGAATGGTGATGAGAAGCGACGTGGCGGCGCAGACGGCACCGAGGGTGAGATAGCCGAGTTGCGGCGGGCAGTCGATGACGACGATATCGTAGTCGGCCTCGACTTCGGCAATCGCATTGCCGACACGACGGAAGAACAGCTCTTCCGGCCTCTGGCGATCGCTGAGTGCTCGCGGCGTCTCGTGCTCGAACTCCATCAGCT
Organism: Hyphomicrobiales bacterium; assembly: GCA_900471515.1. GTDB lineage: Bacteria > Pseudomonadota > Alphaproteobacteria > Rhizobiales > Rhizobiaceae > Rhizobium. The sequence continues at coordinate 5,795 of UCFC01000068.1, forward strand.
CGAGATTGCCGGGGACCAGATCGAGACCGTCGAAATAGGTCTTGCGGACAATATCCTTCAACGGGCGCCGATGTGCATCGTAGCGGATCGCGCCATAGAGCGTGTCGCCATCCAAAAGGTCGAATTCCGGCTGGACACCAAGCAGGGAGGAAAGCGAGGCCTGCGGATCGAGATCGATCGCCAGGACACGATAGCCTTCCAGCGCCAGATGCTGCGCCAGATAGAGCGTGGTCGTCGTCTTGGCCGAACCGCCCTTGAAATTGGTGATCGCGATCGTCTGCAGCTTTTCGCCGTCGCGCCGCCAGGGAAGGTAGGAGAGCGCATCCTTCGGCTTGATTTTCGCCATATGCTGGCGCAACTCGTTGATCTGGCCGAGCGTGTAGGAGCGGCGGCCATTCTGCGAGACGTCCGGCTGCGGCCCCTTGCCGTCCAGGGAGAGCTGGCGAAGATAACCGTCGGAAACGCCGATCATCTGCGCCGCTTCACCCGAGGTGAAGGTGCGCAGCGTCTTTTGCGAAAGCGGCGGAAAAAGCCTTTCGCGCAGCAGCTTCAGCTGACGCGAGAGCTGCGTGGCGTGCCGCTCGATGCGAATGTCTGTCGTCGATACGCTAATGTTGTCCAAAACACTTGCCCTTTCTCAAAGCGCTTTTCCGTCAACATAGCTTCAAAAAGCGTATCGTAGATGACATGATTCGGGGGATGGCGACAATAAACGCTCCGCTAACCACACAGATAGAAAGTTGGCCGCGGCCAACTTCTGGGTCCGCTCTTGCCAAGGGCCGGCTTTAGCGGCAAAAACCGCCCATAAATTGCGAGGCAGGAAGCGTGCGGCATATCCATATCATCGGCATCGGCACGGGCAATCCCGAGCATCTGACCGTGCAGGCGATCAATGCCATGAACGGCGCTGACGTCGTCTTCATCCCGACCAAGGGCGCCGACAAGGCGGACCTAGCCGACATCAGGCGGGACATCTGCGAGCGATATCTGAATCGCAAGGATGTCCGCATCATCGAATTCGAGGTGCCGAAACGGGCGGGCCAGAACCGCAGCTACATGGAGAGCGTGGACGACTGGCACGCGGCAATCGCCCGCATCTACGAGGGCCTGATCGGAGGCCTGCCGGAAGCAGGAAGCGGCGCCTTCCTCGTCTGGGGCGATCCGAGCCTCTATGACAGCACGATCCGCATCATTGAACGGGTGCGCGATGCCGGGACATGCGCTTTTGCCTACAGCGTCGTGCCGGGCATTACCAGCATCCAGGCGCTGGCGGCAAGCCATCGCATCCCGGTCAACCTCGTCGGCAAGCCGGTCGAGATCACCACCGGCCGGCGGCTGGCGCAAACGGGGCTGACGCACGAGACGACGGTCGTGATGCTGGATGGCGAACAGGCCTTTTCGAAGATCGATGATCCCGATGCCGAGATATTCTGGGGTGCCTATCTCGGCACCAAAGACGAGGTCATCCGCTCCGGCCGCCTTGGCGATATTGCCGGGGATATCGCCCGTCTGCGCGCCGAGGAACGCGCGCGGCACGGCTGGATCATGGACATCTATCTCCTGCGCAAGGGACGAGATTTCGAGGACTGAACGCCGATCACCGGACCGATCTTACTTTGCTGCATCCGGCGCGATCATGTAAGAGATGGACCAAAGGATGGGTGAATGCGCAGCGCTGCCGGCAAGATCTTGAACGCGGGGAGACCCGATATCGCGGGCATGCAGCGTGGTGCCTGCCCGGCGCTTGCCGCACCCATGCAAACCGGCGACGGCCTGTTGGTGCGGCTGCGGCCTGCGGGCGGCGCACTCACGGTTTCCCAGTTCCAACGACTGGCCTGCGCGGCAGCACTGCATGGCAACGGCATTCTCGCGATCACCGCGCGCGGCAATCTGCAGATCCGGGGGCTCCGTAGCGATACCGTCGGGCCGCTGACGGCGGCGGTCGACAATGCAGGGATCATTGTGCCCGATGGCGTCGCGATCGAGATTTCGCCGCTGCACGGTATCGACGCCGAGGAGATCGCCGATGCGGCGGAGATGGAGGCCGTGCTGCGCCACAAGCTCGGCGACCTCCTGAACTCCGCGCATCTTGCTCCCAAACTCTCCATCCTGATCGACGGCGGCGGCCGCTTTTCGCTTTCCGCTCTCACGGCCGATATCCGCATCGTCGCGCAGCCATCGGGACAATGGCTGGTTTCGATAGCAGGCGATGAAGAGGGTGCGACGCCGCTTGCCCTTGGAAACGCCGATGCCGCTGCCGATGCGGCGAGCGATCTGCTGCAGATGCTGGCCGCCCATGGCAGGCGCGCTCGCGCCCGCGATATCGATGCGGCAGCGCTGACGGCCCGTTTTCCGGATATCGATAGCATTCGATCGACCCGTCCCGTTCCGAAAAAATCCTCCTTCGTCGGCATCACGGCCTTGGGCAATGGCCGCGCCGCACTTGGCGTGCGCCTGACATTCGGTCAGGCAAGAGCCGCCGATCTGATCTCCTTCCTGACCTCGGCCGAGAGCGCCGGCGCGGAAGAAATCCGGCTGGCTCCGGATCGTGGTTTCTTCGTGATCGGTCTGCCCGAGACGGCAATGCCGGCGATCCGGAAGGCGGCCGTCGATCACGGCTTCAGTGTGCGGGCAAACGAGCCGGCCGAGCAGGTCGCCGCCTGCGCCGGGGCTGGCGCCTGTGCTTCGGGCTTTTACGAAACGCGGGTCCTGGCCGGTCGGCTGATGGATCGCGCTCCCGCGCTCTTCGACGGCTCGATGAAGCTTCACCTTTCCGGCTGCGCAAAAGGCTGCGCGCATCGGCGCGCCGATCTGGCGATCGTGGGATCGGCCGAAGGGTACGGCTTTATCGTCGGCGGACTCGCGGCCGACCCGCCGGCTGCAAGGATTGCTGGCGAACGGATCGATTTCGCTATAGAGAGGCTCGCCCGGCTGATCGAAGACAATAGAGGTGCCGGCGAGTCGAGTGCCGATTGCCTGCAAAGGCTTGGAGCCTCCGGTCTCGCCGAAGCGCTGCAACAGGAATAGCAATGCCAGACTACGATTATATCCGCAGCGGAGACGCGATCTACGAACGCTCCTTCGCGATCATTCGCAGCGAAGCCGATCTGTCGCGTTTTTCACCCGAGGAGGCCGATATCGCCGTGCGCATGATCCACGCCTGCGGGCTGGTCGAGGCGGCTCAGAATTTCGTCTTCTCGCCCGATTTCGTCCATGCGGCGCGCATTGCCCTGCAGGATGGGGCACCGATCCTCTGCGATGCGGAAATGGTCTCGCATGGCGTGACGCGCGCCCGCCTGCCTGCCGGCAACGAGGTGATCTGCACCCTGCACGATCCCCGCACCCACGAGCTTGCCCGTGAGACCGGAAACACCCGCTCGGCCGCCGCCCTGCATCTCTGGCTCGACCGGCTCGCCGGCAGCGTGGTTGCGATCGGCAATGCACCGACGGCGCTTTTCCATCTTCTCGAACTGCTGCGCGACGGCGCGCCGAAGCCGGCAGCGATCATCGGCATGCCGGTCGGCTTCGTCGGGGCTGCCGAATCCAAGGACGCGCTTGCCGAAAATTCCTACGGCGTTCCCTATGCGATCGTGCGCGGCCGGCTCGGCGGCAGCGCCATGACGGCGGCCGCCATCAATGCGCTTTCGAGGGCCGGCCTATGAGCGCCCGTCTGATCGGCGTCGGCACCGGACCCGGCGATCCGGAGCTTCTCACCGTCAAGGCCGTCCGCGCCATCGAAGGCGCCGACGTCATTGCCTATTTCGCCAAGCAGGGCAGGGGCGGCAACGGCAAGGCGATTGTCGAGCATCTGCTGAAACCCGGCACGGCCCTGCTGCCGCTCTACTATCCCGTCACGACCGAGCTCGACAAGGACGATCCGCTCTACCAGAGCCGCATCACCGATTTCTACAATGCCTCGGCCGATGCCGTTGCCAGCCATCTCGAAGCAGGCCGCACGGTTGCGGTGCTGAGCGAAGGCGACCCGCTCTTCTACGGCTCCTACATGCATCTGCATGTGCGGCTGTCGCAGCGCTACCAGACCGAAGTCATTCCCGGTATCAGCGCCATGTCGGGCTGCTGGTCGCTGGCCGGCATACCGATCGTTCAGGGCGACGACGTGCTCTCCGTCCTGCCGGGCACGATGGGCGAGCAGGAGCTTACGCGTCGTCTCGCCGATACCGAGGCCGCCGTCATTATGAAGGTCGGCCGCAACCTGCCGAAGATCCGCCGTGCGCTCAAGGCGGCAGGCCGGCTCGAAGATGCGCTTTATGTCGAGCGCGGCACGATGGCGAATGCGGCGATGGTGAAGCTTGCCGAACGGGGCGAGGGTGACGCGCCCTATTTCTCGCTGGTGCTGGTGCCCGGCTGGGAGGCCCGCCGATGAGCGGGCGGCTGTTCGTAATCGGCACCGGTCCCGGCAATCCGGAGCAGATGACGCCGGAAGCGCTGGCCGCCGTTGAAGCCGCGAGCGATTTCTTCGGCTACGGTCCCTATCTCGATCGCCTGAGGCTGCGCGCCGACCAGCGCCGCCATGCCTCCGACAACAGGGAGGAACTGGACCGGGCAGGAGCGGCCCTGGCGCTTGCCGCCGAGGGTGCCGATGTCTGCGTCGTCTCGGGCGGCGATCCGGGCGTCTTTGCCATGGCTGCCGCCGTCTGCGAAGCGATCGACACGGGGCCGGCGGAATGGCGAGATATCTATCTCACCGTTCTGCCCGGTATCACCGCGATGCTGGCGGTCGCCGCCCGTGTCGGCGCACCGCTGGGCCACGATTTCTGCGCGCTCTCGCTGTCGGACAATCTGAAACCCTGGCCCGTCATCGAAAACCGCCTGGCGCTTGCCGCACAAGCCGGCTTCGTCATCGCCCTCTACAATCCGATCAGCAAGGCCCGCCCCTGGCAGCTCGGCACCGCCTTCGAACTCCTGCGGCGGCATCTGCCGGGCGCGACCCCCGTCATCTTCGGCCGCGCGGCCGGCCGGCCGGACGAGCGGATCACGGTGCAGCCGCTGGAAACGGCCGATTCCTCCATTGCCGATATGGCGACCTGCGTGATCATCGGTTCGCCGCAGACGCGGGTGATTGCCCGCGCGGGCCAGCCGGACCTGATCTATACGCCGCGCTTCATGGCCGGGGAGACGAGATGACCGATCGCTTCGAGCGCCGCTTCCACCGTTTCGACCGACGTCAGGCCGGCAGCGGGCGCGCGGGCGATCACCACGACCTTGAGCCCAAGCAGACGCGCGGCCTCGATCTTGGCATAGGCCGCCGTGCCGCCGCTGTTCTTGGTGACGACAGCGTCGATGCGGTACTGCCGCATCAGTTCGATTTCGCCCTCGAGCGTGAAGGGGCCACGGTCGAGAATATATTCGACATCGGCAAGGGCGAGCGGCGGATCGACGGGATCGACGCTGCGCACAAGGTAGAAATGCTGCGGCGCGACCTCGGCATGATGGGCGCCCTGCCGGCCGGTCGCCAGGAAGACGCGGCGCGGAGCCGGCCCAAGCGATGCAATCGCCGCCGGAATATCGGCCACGATATGCCAGTGGTCGCCAGGCTCCGGCAGCCATTCGGGGCGGACGAGCGCAAGTGCCGGGATACCCGTGCGTCCGGCGGCCATCGCAGCATTGGCAGAAATGCGTTCGGCGAAGGGATGGGTGGCATCGATCAGCAGGCCGTAGCCGCCTTCGGTCAGGAAAGTCGCCAGGCCGTCGGCCCCGCCGAAACCGCCGATACGGACCGGAACCGGCTGTCGGGCAGGGGTCTCCGTGCGGCCGGCAAGCGACAACAGGATGTCGAACTCTTCGCGCGTGGCAAGTTCCGCGGCCAGCCTGCGCGCCTCGCCGGTGCCGCCGAGGATCAGGATACGGGTCTTCTCCATGTCTGATACGTCCCCTTCCGGCCCGCGCTGGCTCACTCTTATCGGCATCGGCGAAGATGGTCCAGACGGGCTCGGCGCAGAGGCAAGGCGCCTGATCGCTGCGGCACCTGCCGTCTTCGGCGGCGCGCGCCATCTCGAACTTGCCGATACGTTGATAACGGGCGAACGCCTTGCATGGCAGAGCCCCTTCGAGAAATCGGTGGAGGCGATCGTGGCTCGCCGCGGCACGCCCGTCGTCGTTCTGGCCTCGGGCGATCCGTTCCTCTACGGCGTCGGCGCGACCTTGTCGCGCCGGATCGCGGCGCACGAGATGCGCACGATCCCGGCACCTTCCGCGTTCAGCCTCGCGGCGGCGCGGCTCGGCTGGCCGCTGCAGGAGACGGCCTGCATATCCCTGCATGGACGCCCGCTCGACCTCATCCGCCCGCATCTCCATGCCGGCAGGCACATTCTGGCGCTGACCTCGGACGAGACGGGGCCGCAGGCGCTTGCCGACCTGCTCGTCGCCAACGGCTTTGCCGAGACACGGCTGACGGTTCTGGAAGCGCTTGGCGGCGGGCGGGAGCGCATCCGCAGCACGACGGCGGCGCGTTTCGATTTCGACGCGATCGACCCGCTGAATGTCTGCGCTCTCGAGGTCGTGGCGGGCAGGGCGGCGCGCGTCCTGCCCTATGCTCCGGGCCTCGACGACGCGCTCTTCGAACATGACGGACAGATCACCAAGCGGGAAGTCCGCGCCATGACCCTTTCGGCGCTTTCGCCGCGTCATGGCGAACTCCTCTGGGATATCGGCGCCGGATCCGGTTCTGTCGGTATCGAATGGATGCTGGCCGATCCGTCGCTCAAAGCAATCGCCATCGAACAGGCGCCGGAACGGGCGGCCCGCATTGCCCGCAATGCCGCGGCCTTCGGCGTGCCGGATCTGGCGCTTGTCGAGGGAACGGCACCCGCAGCGCTTGCCGGCCTGCCGGCACCTGACGCGATCTTCATCGGCGGCGGCGGCAGCGAGGCCGGTGTCATGGAGGCCGCGATCGCGGCTCTGAAGCGGGGAGGGCGGCTCGTCGCCAATGCCGTGACCTTGGAGATGGAAGCGCTGCTCCTGGCCGAATATGCCGCACGCGGCGGTCTGCTCACCAAAATCGAAATCGCCCGCCCCGCCCCCGTCGGCGGCATGAGCGGCTGGCGGCCGGCCATGCCCGTCACGCAATGGCGCTGGATCAAGGAATAGAAGAATGGTGGTTCATTTCATCGGCGCCGGACCGGGTGCGGCGGATCTCATCACGGTGCGCGGACGCGACCTGATCGGCAAATGCCCGGTCTGCCTCTATGCCGGCTCCATCGTCTCGCCCGAACTCCTGCAATATTGCCCGCCGGACGCACGCGTCATCGATACCGCGCCCATGTCGCTTGACGAGATCGAGGCCGAATATCTGAAGGCCGCCAATTCCGGCCAGGATGTGGCGCGGCTGCATTCGGGCGATCTCTCCGTCTGGAGCGCTGTCGCCGAGCAGATCCGCCGGCTGGAAAAACACGGCATCGCCTATACGATGACGCCGGGCGTTCCGGCCTTCGCGGCCGCAGCCTCCGCGCTCGGCCGCGAACTGACGATCCCTGCCGTGGCGCAAAGCCTCGTGCTCACCCGCGTATCGGGCCGCGCCTCGCCGATGCCGAACAAGGAGACGCTCGAAAAATTCGGCGCAACCGGCGCGACGCTCGCAATCCATCTCGCCATCCATGCGCTGGCTGAGGTTGTAACGGAACTGACCCCGCTTTACGGCGCCGATTGCCCCGTCGCCATCGTCGTCAAGGCGAGCTGGCCCGACGAGCGCATCCTGCGCGGCACGCTCGCCGATATCGAAGAGAAAGTGGCGGCCGAGCCGATCGAGCGCACGGCCATCATCTTCGTCGGCCGCTCTCTTTCGACGGAGGATTTCCGCGAAAGCTCTCTTTACGACCCTGCCTACCAGCGCCGCTTCCGCGGCCGGGAATAGGGCTTCTCAGACCTTCGCGAGGATATAATCCATGCTCGCCTTCAGGGCGGCGCCGGGGTCCTTCAGCGCATGGACTTCGGATGCGAAGGGCTCGAAAGAAAACGGCCCCTTGTAGCTTGCCTGCAGCAACGCGCTGATCTGGGCGGCGTTACCGAGCCTGTCGTTGGCATCGACGAGGACGCGGTGCGGATCGCGCATGTCGGAGACCGAAACGGCGGTATCGCTGACACCGGAAATATGCACAAGCCCCGTCAGATGCGGGAAGAAGGGCGTTTCGCCGGCAAGGTGATGGTGAAACGTATCGTGCACCAGCCGGAAGGTCGGCTGCGCATTCAGCGTCTCGATCGCGTCGGCTGCCTCCGCCTTGGAGCGCAGCGAGCAGATTGCGAAGCCGAGCGGCTCCACGAGCCCGACAATGCCGGCGGCATCCAGCATCGGACGGAGTTCCTTGAGCGAGCGGCGGAGATTTGCCTGGCGTTCGCCGTCGGCGCAGCCCGTGCCGTCATTCTTCGGAACCAGCACCAGCGCCTGCGAGCCGACCGCCTTGGCATAATCGATCAGTTCGCGGGCTTCTCTTGCGCGCGTCGCGTTCCATTCGTTAAAGCGCTGCAAGGCGTTGATGGAAATGATCGCGACTCCGTGGCGGACAGCCGTTTGCTTGATGACCTCTGCCCTCGTGCCATCGAGAATGGCATTGCCGGCGAGATCGTTGCGGATCTCCACCGCATCGATGCCGAGCGAGGCGGCAAGGGCAAAGAAATCCTCGATCGGCAGCGACGGTGCGGCCATATGGTTCAGCGCGAAACGGATGGATGCCATGCGAAATCTCCTCCTCGCCCCTCATGCGTGAGAAGCATTGTGAATGTTCGGCCGATCTCTACTGGAATTTCCCGGCCAATCCATCCGCCGCGGCGCATCAAACTCTATCATTGCTGCTAGATTTTCCGGATGGATGATGGAATTCCATCATTTTTAGATATTCTCCGGCAGAAAAATCTCGAAGGGCAGGAAGGACTGGCCGGGGACGGCAATCTCGCCCTGTTCCAGCGCCCCCATCATCAGCGACATCACCTCCTGGCAAAGCGCCGGCAGCGGCGTGCCGATCGCCATGGTGACGATGCCGTCGGCAAGGCCGGCCTTGCTGTCCGACGTCAGCTCATTGACGATAAGTATGGTGCGGCCGCCGATCCCCTCCTCGCGGAATGCCGAGATCGCCCCTTCCATGCCGCCGCCGCAGACATAGAGGCCGGCGAGATCGGGATGTTTCTGCAGGAGCGTCAGCGTCGCCTCATGGGTGATCTCGGGCGTTTCGAGATTGATCAGCGTTTCGACCACCTCGAAATCGGGCGCCTCCTCACGAAAATAGGAGCGGAAGCCCATTTCCCGCAGCTCATGACCGTGGAAGCGGTGGCTGCCGACGAAGCAGGCGACCTTGCCGGGCCGGCGCGCAGCTTTCGCGATCATCCAGGCGGCTGTGCGGCCGGCCTTGCGGTTGTTGACGCCGACATAGGCGTCCCTGACGCCGGTCGCCAGATCCGACAGCAGCGAGAAGACGGGGATGCCGCGCTCCTTCAGCTCCTCGACCGCTGCCGTCAGCGCCGGATAATCCGGCCCGACAAGGGCGACGGCCTGGTTTCTGGCGCCAAGCAGCCTGATCTTCTCGACGATTGCCGCCGGCGTTGCGGTTGACGGATATTCCACCTGCGTCTGGATGCGCGCGCTGGTAACATTGCGAGCTGCCGTTTCGATCTCCCGGGCAAAGGCCTGATAGAAAGGCTGCGCCGGCTTCTGCAGGAGGAAGGCCAGCCGATATTGCGGCAGATCCTCGAAGACGCGCTGCCGGATCAGGCCGACGGCATGATAGCCGATCGACTGGGCCGCATCGTAGACGCGCCGCGCCGTTTCCTCCCGCACCCGATGGCGGCCGTTCAACACGCGATCGACGGTGGCGACGCTGACACCGGAAGCCTGGGCGAGATCGGAGATGGTGGGGCGGCGCATGGCTGTTCCTGATAGTTTTCACTCATAAATGAAAGCCGATTTTGATGGCTTTTGATAGAATATATCAAGCCTGCATTGAGCGCCTTTCGAAGTCAACCTATTCTCCGGGCCAGGAGCTGACGAGGGAGGAAGGCATGGCAGGCGAGGCGGGCAAGCGCGATTACAGCCTCTTGGGAGAGAGCGGGCGCACGGCGGTCGAAACCGGGCTGGCGGCTGCGGAATGGTATCACACGGATATTCCGCGCAAGGAGATGAAGGCGCTGATGCAGCGCTCCGACACGCCGGCGATCCGCGACACGGCACTCTGGCTCGGCGGCATGGCGGTATCAGCAGCACTTGGCATCTCTTTCTGGGGCTCCTGGATCGCCGTTCCCTTCTTTCTGGCCTATGGCGTGCTCTACGGCTCGGCCTCCGACAGCCGCTGGCACGAATGCGGCCACGGCACAGCCTTCAAGACGCGCTGGATGAACGATGTCGTCTACCAGATTGCCTGCTTCATGATCATGCGCAATCCGGTGACATGGCGCTGGAGCCATGCGCGCCACCATACCGACACCGTCATTGTCGGCCGCGACCCCGAGATCGCCGTCATGCGCCCGCCGGATCTCTTCCGTCTGGTGCTCAACGTCTTCGGCATTCTCGATGCCTGGCATGCGGTCATCGACATGGTCAGAAATTCGGCCGGCGTCATCAGCCCCGAGGAAAAGACCTTCATTCCCGAGATGGAGCAGCCGAAGGCGATCCGCATTGCCCGTATCTGGCTTGCGATCTACGTCGTCACCATCGCACTCGCCGTCTATATGGGCTCTGTCCTGCCGCTGATGCTGATCGGCCTGCCGCGCCTCTACGGCGCCTGGCATCACGTCCTGACCGGCCTGCTGCAGCATGGCGGGCTTGCCGACAATGTCATCGACCACCGGCTGAACAGCCGCACGGTGTATATGAACCCGATCAGCCGCTTCATCTACTGGAACATGAACTACCACGTCGAACACCACATGTTCCCGATGGTGCCCTACCACGCGCTGCCGAAACTGCATGCGATGATCAAACACGACCTGCCGGCGCCCAATCCGTCGATCTGGTCCGGCTACAGGGAAATGATCCCGGCCTTCCTGCGCCAGCTTCGCAACGAAGACTATTTCCTCAAGCGGGAACTGCCGGCAACGGCGCGGCCCTATCGCGAGGAATTCCACGCCGAACTGGCGCCCGCAGCTCAATAACAAGATCGAGGGAGGAAAAGACATGAGCGGAAACTGGATCGAGGTTTGCGGCAGGGACGAGATCGACGAGGAGGATGTCATTCGCTTCGACCATGGCGGGCGCACCTTTGCCGTCTATCGCAGCCCGGACGACGAATTCTTTGCGACCGACGGGCTCTGCACCCATGAGCAGGTCCATCTCGCCGACGGGCTCGTCATGGACGAGATCATCGAATGTCCCAAGCATAACGGCCGCTTCAACTACAGGACAGGCGAAGCCAAGGGGGCTCCGGTCTGCGTCAACCTGAAGACCTATCCCGTCAAGATCGAAGACGGCGCCGTCTTCATCGCCATCTGAGGCGCGCCATGGCCCATTTCGTCATCATCGGGGCAGGGGAATGCGGAGCGCGTGCCGTCTTCGCGCTCCGGCAAAAGGGGTTTGACGGCGACATCACGCTTGTCGGTTCGGAGCCGCATGCGCCCTATGAGCGCCCGCCGCTCTCCAAGGCGGGCCTTGCCGGCAAGGCCGATCCGAAATTCGTCGCCGCCGAGGAAGCCTACGAGGCCGGCAGGATCCGCCTGCTGACCGGCATGACGGCAAGCGGCCTCGATGCCGCGGCCCATACCGTCGCTCTCTCCGACGGCGGCGAACTCGCTTACGACCGGCTGCTGCTTGCGACAGGCGCAAGTGCGCGCGCCTTTCCCAATGCACCGGGTGCAAGCAGCCGTATCCGATCGCTGCGCACCTATCAGGATGCGGTGACGCTGCGTGCCGCCCTGCAGCCCGGCAAGCGGCTCGCCGTGATCGGCGGCGGCTTCATCGGCCTGGAGGTCGCGGCCACTGCGCGCCAGCTCGGTGCCGATGTCATCATCGTCGAAGGGCTGGAACGGGTGCTGAAACGCGCCGTTCCCGAAGACATCGCGCGCCACATCGCCGAACGCCACCGCGCAGAGGGCGTCGATCTGCGCTGCGGCGTCTCCATCGAATCCCTGGCCGAGCAAGACGGCAAGGCCGTGATCCGGCTTTCCTGCGACGAAGTAATCGAGGCCGATCTGGCGCTTGTCGGCATCGGCGCCAGGCCGAATACCGCGCTTGCCGAAGCGGCCGGGCTTGTCATCGACAACGGCATTGCCGTCGACGACCGGCTGCGCACCTCCGCCCCTGATATTTTCGCCGCCGGCGACTGCTGCTCCTTCCCGCTCGCACTCTATGGCGGCCGGCGCGTGCGGCTGGAATCCTGGCGCAACGCGCAGGAACAGGGCGCGCTTGCCGCCGCCAACATGCTCGGCGCCGATGAGCCGGTCTCCGCCGTGCCGTGGTTCTGGTCGGATCAGTATGACATGACCTTGCAGATATCAGGGTTGGCCGACGGCGCGGTCACGCATCTGCGCCGCGATCTCGCCGAGGGCGCCTTCATCCTCTTCCATCTCGACGCCCAGGGCCGGCTGATCGCCGCAAGCGGCATCGGCCCCGGCAATGCGGTCGCCCGCGATATCCGGCTGGCGGAAATGCTGATTGCCGCGCGCGCCCATCCCGATCCGGCTGCGCTGACGGCCAGCAATGTCAAGCTGAAGACGCTTCTCGCCGCCTGATACCGGTCCAGAGGATATTGCGATGAAAAAGCACGATCGCGCCACGGTCGCCGACCTGCTGGCACTCAAGGGGAAACGGCAACTCACCATGCTGCGCGTCACCTCGCTCGAAGAGGCGGAAGCGGCGGAAAAGGCCGGCATCGACATGGTCTCCGTGCCGCCGGCCCTGCTCGGCCCGGCCTTTCGCGAGGCGGCTCCCACGCCCTTCGCCATTCCGGGCCTCGAATATGGCGACCATGTCTCGGCCGAGGACTATATGCGCGAGGCCTTCAAGGCGCTGAAAGCCGGAGGCGATGCCGTCTATTGCGCGGCAAGCCTTCAGACCATCAGGCGCATGCGCGACGAGGGCATTCCCGTCTGCGGCCATGTCGGGCTCATCCCCTCCAAAGCGACCTGGACCGGCGGCTTTCGCGCCGTCGGCAAGACCGCGGCCAGCGCCTTCGATGTCTGGCGCCAGACGAAGGCGCTCCAGGATGCCGGTGCCTTCGCAGCCGAAATCGAGGTCGTTCCCGGCGACGTCGCGACGGCGATTTCCAGCCGTACCTCGATGCTGATGATTTCCATGGGCGCCGGGCGGGGCTGCGACGCGCAATATCTCTTCGCCGACGACGTGCTCGGCACGACCCGAGACCACACGCCGCGCCACGCCAAGGTCTATCGCAACTTCGCCGCCGAATATGACCGGCTGCAACGCGAACGCATCGCCGCCTTCAGCGAATTTGCCGAGGATGTCAGCTCCGGCGCCTATCCGGAAAAACGTCATCTCGTCGGCATCGAAGAGGCCGAATTGCGCAATTTCCTGCACCGGCTGGAGGCGGAGGGGTAAATACCTTCCACCTTTCGACGCAGGACAGAACCTGAGCTTTCATCTGGGCCGAACTCGACGCTTGTCTTTGAGAAATACGTCGAAATCGAAATCCGTGGCCTCGACACTATCGATCCCTGCATCGATTGCATCTCGTAAAAATTTCACTTTGGCCTCGTGCTCCTCGAGAAGTCGCAGGCCGGCGCGAATGACCTCACTTGCCGAGCCGTAACGGCCTTCGACGACCTGCCGCTCGACGAAACCCGCGAAATGATCGCCCAAAGCAATGGATGTATTCTTGGACAAGGAAGCCTCCTGCATTTCTACCAATATATACCAATACTTGGTAATTCTCAATTCGACGCGCACGTCTTTGCTGGGGAGGGTGCGCGCCCGTCATTGGCATCGGACATGCCCTATGCCAGAGAATAGGACCATCAGAAACAGATTCTCAGGCGCCGGTGACGATAGGCTTTGCACATGCGGAACTGATCGCGGTTCTCGTCGCAGTGACGGGCGATGAACCGCGCGTCATGACGATCCGCAATGGCGATGCGTTGCCATCAGGCCCTTTCGAAATGGGCCATCGCACGCTGCAATCGGGCCTGCGTGAATGGATCCAGGAGCAGACCGCCCATCCCGTCGGTTTTCTCGAGCAGCTTTACACCTTTGCCGACCGCGACCGGAACAACGATATCCAGGGCGGGCGCACCATCTCGATCAGCTATCTCGGCCTCGTCAACGAACAGTCGGGCGCCGGGCGGCCGGGCTGGCACGGCTGGTACGAATATTTCCCCTGGGAAGACCATCGCGACGGGCGGCCGGCCATTCTCGATGACCTGATCGCGCGCCTGCGCCTCTGGGCCGATGCCGATCCGGCAAGACGCGAATACCGTCATCGCCGCGCCGATTTCACCTTCGGGCTCGAGGGCGGCGGCTGGAACGAGGATCTGACGCTGCAGCGTTATGAGCTGCTCTATGAGGCCGGTCTCGTCTCCGAAGCCGGCGCCAGCAAGGACGACAATCTCGGCCGGCCGATGTTTGCCGATCACCGGCGGATTCTGGCGACCGGCATTGCGCGGCTGCGCGCCAAGATCAAATACCGCCCCGTCGTCTTCGAACTCATGCCGGAAAGCTTCACGCTGCTGCAGTTGCAGCGCGCCGTGGAAGCGCTGGCCGGCCTGACCCTGCACAAGCAGAATTTCCGTCGCCTGATCGAACAGCAGGAACTGGTGGAGGAAACCGGTGAGGCGACAAGCGAGACCGGCGGCCGGCCGGCCAAGCTTTTCCGCTTCCGCCAGACCATTCTCGAAGAGCGCGCGCTCGCCGGAACGAAATTACCGCTCTCCCGCAATTGACATATGCTCATCGTGAGAATATCTCTTTGCGCATAATATGCTCAAATCGAGCATAATTGATGGAGCCGGCCATGAACCACCTTGTATCCGCGTCGTCCCTCTATGATCGCATCAGCCGCGTCATTCCCAAAGCCGAATGGATGATGTTCCAGGACGATGTCGATGCGATCCTGGAGCTGAAGCGCAGGCGCAACGCCGTCATCCTCGCGCATAACTACCAGACGCCGGAGATCTTCCACGGCGTGGCCGATATTGTCGGCGACAGCCTGGCGCTGGCGCGCAAGGCGATCGAGGTCGATGCCGATGTCATCGTGCTTGCCGGCGTGCATTTCATGGCCGAGACGGCAAAGCTCCTCAACCCGGAAAAGACCGTGCTGATCCCCGACATGGGTGCCGGCTGTTCGCTGGCGGATTCAATCACGCCCGAGGATATCGCGCTGCTGCGCCAGGCCCATCCGGGCGTGCCCGTCATCACCTATGTCAACACCTCGGCGGCCGTCAAAGCCGCCTCGGACATCTGCTGCACCTCGGGCAATGCCAAACAGGTGGTCGAATCCCTGGGCGTGCCGCGCGTGCTGATGATCCCCGATGAATATCTTGCCCGCAATGTCGCCAAGGAAACCGATGTCGAGATCATCGCCTGGCACGGCCATTGCGAGGTGCACGAGCTTTTCACTGCCGACGACGTCAGGCAACTGCGCGAAAACCATCCGGGCGTGACGGTTCTTGCTCATCCCGAATGCCCGCCCGATGTCGTTGCCGAGGCCGATTTTGCCGGCTCCACGGCCGTCATGTCCGATTACGTCGGCCAGAAGAAGCCGGCCCGCGTCGTGCTGCTGACGGAATGCTCGATGAGCGACAATGTCGCCGTGCATCACCCGGATGTCGAATTCATCCGTCCCTGCAATCTCTGCCCGCATATGAAGCGCATCTCGCTGTCCAATATCCGCACGGCTCTCGAAGAAAACCGCCATGAAGTGACGGTCGATCCCGCGATTGCCGCTGCCGCCCGGCGCGCCGTCGAGAGGATGCTTTCGGTATGAACGGCGGCGATATGAACGAGATATCCGACCAGCTTGCCGGCCGCACCGTCATCGTCGGCAGCGGCCTTGCCGGACTGATGACGGCGCTGACGCTGGCGCCCGAGCCCGTTGTCATCGTCACCCGCGCGGACCTTGGCGCAGAGACGTCGAGCGCCTGGGCGCAGGGCGGCATGGCCGCCGCCCTCGGAGCCGATGACAGCGCCGAACTGCATTTGGCCGACACGCTTGCAGCCGGCGACGGGCTTTGCGATCCCGTCATCGCCGCCGGCATCGTCGCCGAGGCGCCGGCCGCCATTGCCGCGCTGGAGCAGGCAGGGGTGCGCTTCGACAGGACGGCGGACGGCCGCTTTGCCCTCGGCCTGGAAGCGGCCCATAGCCGGCGCCGCATCGTGCATGCGCAAGGCGACGGTTCGGGAGCGGCTGTCATCCGCGCGCTGGTCGAAGCGGTTGCTGCCACGCCTTCCATCACCGTGCTCGAAGGGCTGGAGGCCCGCCGCGTCCTGACGGATGAGAGCGGCGTCACCGGCCTCGTCTGCGCCGGCAGGAACGGCGCCGTCATGCTGCCGACGCGGCGCATCGTGCTGGCAACCGGCGGCATCGGCGGGCTCTATGAGGCAACCACCAATCCGACCGGCAATTTCGGCCAGGGCATCATGCTCGCGGCGCGCGCCGGAGCCGAGCTTGCCGATATGGAATTCGTTCAGTTCCACCCGACCGCGCTCGATTCCCGCCGCCGGCCGCTGGCGCTCGTCAGCGAAGCCGTGCGCGGCGAGGGCGCGGTGCTCGTCAACGAACATGGCGAGCGTTTCATGGCCGGCGTGGCCGCAGCCGAACTGGCGCCGCGCGATGTCGTCGCCCGCGCCATCAGCGCCGAACTGTCGCGTGGGGGCAGGGTGTTCCTCGATGCGCGCGCAGCGCTTGGCAATCGTTTCGCAACCCGTTTCCCGGTCATCGACGCACTCTGCCGGGAAGCCGGCATCGATGCCGCCTCCCAGCTGATCCCGGTGCGGCCCGCCGTCCACTACCACATGGGCGGAGTGGCGACCGATGCCGCCGGCCGCAGCTCCGTCGCCGGGCTCTGGGTGGCCGGCGAGGCGGCCGCCACCGGCCTGCACGGCGCAAACCGGCTCGCCAGCAATTCCCTGCTGGAGGCCGCCGTCATGGGCATGCGCGCCGCGCGCGCCATTCTCGCCGCGCCGTCGGCAAAACCGCCCATGCCCGCGTCCATCCGGGCGCTGCCGCCGGCAGCCGATCCTTCGCTTGTCCGGCCGATCGTTTCACGCCATCTCGGCGTGCTGCGCAACGCGGGCGCCATCCACGACGCCGTCGCTAACCTGCTGCCGCTCGCCGAAGGCGAAGGACCGGCTGCCGATCCGGCGATCGTTGCGCTTCTGATCGCCGTCTTCGCCAGCCTTCGGGCGGAATCGCGCGGGGCGCATGCGCGTACCGATTATCCGCTGAAGCGTGCGGAAGCCGCGCGGCGGCGGATGACCCTGGCCGAAGCCTTCGAAATCGCCCGGACAACGGCTTCCCATCCCCTTGCAAGGAGTGCCTGAGATGAACCTCGCTTCCCTTCCGCGCGTCATTGTCGAGCCGCTGGTGCGCGCAGCCTTGGCCGAGGATCTCGGCCTTGCCGGCGATATCACCTCCGCTGCCGTCATCCCCCCGGACCATCGCTCGACGGTCGTCATGGCCGCCCGCCAGCCGGGCGTGGTTGCCGGTCTCGACGCGGCGGAGCTTGCCTTCCAGCTTGTCGATCCCGCCATCACGATGCGGCAACATCTGCCTGATGGGACTGCCGTTCAGCCGGGCAGCGTGATCGCCACCATCGAAGGCCCGTCGCGCGGGCTTTTGACGGGCGAACGCACGGCGCTGAATTTCCTCGGCCATCTTTCCGGCATCGCCACGGTGACGGCCGGCATCGTGGCGGCGATCCGCGGCACGAAGGCCTCCGTCGTCTGCACCCGCAAGACGACGCCTGGCCTGCGGGCGCTCGAAAAATATGCCGTGCGCGCCGGCGGCGGCATGAACCACCGCTTCGCGCTACACGATGCCGTGCTGATCAAGGACAATCACGTCGCGATTGCCGGCAGCGTTTCGCAAGCCATCCGCCGCGCCAAAGCCTCTGTCGGCCATATGGTCAAGATCGAAGTGGAGGTCGACACGCTCGACCAGCTGCACGAGGCGATGGCGGAGGGGGTCGATGCCGTTCTCCTCGACAATATGACGCCCGACCAGCTGCGCGAGGCGGTCGGCATCGTCGCCGGCCGGGCGATCACGGAGGCGTCGGGCCGCGTCACCCCGGCAACGGCGCCGGCCATCGCAGCCTCCGGCGTCGACCTGATCTCGGTCGGCTGGCTGACGCACAGCGCCCCGGTTCTCGATATCGGCCTCGATTTCGTCGAAGCCGCTGCCGAAAGCGCTGCGCCATTGCGCCGGGTTGCGCAGGCGTTCTAGGCGCCGTTCAAACCCGGCCGCGATCCGGTTTGGCGCCATGTTCCGCAGGCGTTTTTCGCTGGACACGGCCCCAAGCTATTGCAAATCTTTGGACGCGCGCTGGAGGAGCGAGGCGAATTGGAGGAAATAGATTTGCAAAAACATGATGTTATTCCGCTGATGGGGTTTGGCACGTACGGGCGTAACGGCCCCACAGGCATCGATGCGATCCTGTGCGCCCTCGAAACCGGCTACCGGCATCTCGATACTGCCCAAACCTATGATACCGAATTCGAAGTCGGCGAAGCGCTCAGCCGCTCGGGTCTTGACCGAAACGACGTTTTCCTGACGACGAAGATTTCGACCGATAATTTCGGCCCGGGCGCACTCGTGCCCTCGCTGGAAAAGAGCCTGGAAGCGCTCAAGGTCGATCGGGTGGACCTGACGCTGATCCACTGGCCCTCACCCAACGGCCGCGTTCCGCTCGAGGTCTACATCACCCAGATCGCCGAGGCACAGGCGCGCGGCCTGACGAAGCTGATCGGCGTCTCGAACTTCACGATCGCGCTGCTGGAACAGACCGAAGCGCTGCTCGGCAAGGGAAAGATCGCCAACAACCAGTTCGAGCTGAACCCGATCCTGCAGAACAAGAAGCTCGCAAACCATTGCCAGGAAAAGGGGATCCTCGTCACCTGCTACCTGCCTATCGCCCGCGGCATGTTGTCCGACGAGCCGGTCCTGCGCTCGATCGGCGAAAAATACGACGCGACGCCGGAGCAGGTAGCGATCGCCTTCGAGCTTGCCAAGGGCTATTGCACCATCCCGACTTCGGGCCGGCCGGAGCGCATCCGCTCGAACTTCAGGGCAAGCGCGATCACGCTTTCGCCTGAGGAGATAGGCCGCATCGAGACCATCGACCGCAACCACCGCGTCGTCGATCCGGACTGGGGGCCGGACTGGGACTGAGCTCTTCTCCGCGAATGACATGTCTTGCGAACTTTCGGGGCGCGCTCTGCCTGCGAACGCCCCTTTACATCATTGTCTCAATCGCGTCGTAGTTTGCCGTCGTAACGTGCACGATCGTCAGTCTGACAGAGTAATGAACCGCTGCTCCCGCAGCGGCGGAATTGCGGTTGCTTGAGGCTTCGGGGCGATACGGAACGCCCGGTGCCTCCCCGGTACCGGAACGCGCAATGCCCTGATTGTGGGCGACGGTTTGGAGATTGGGTGTGAGCGATCGTATTCACGATATTTTCGTCATCGGCGGCGGGATCAACGGCTGCGGGATCGCGCGCGATGCGGTTGGGCGCGGTTATGCGGTTGCGCTTGCGGAGATGAACGATTTCGCTTC
>UCFC01000043.1 GCA_900471515.1 Hyphomicrobiales bacterium
GCCGCCTGGAGGCGGCAAGGCCGTCTGCATCGGGAACCGGATGAGCGGCCTCGATGATCTCGATTCGATCGGTCTCGCAGCCATAGCCGTAGCGGGTGACGACCACGCCTTCGAGCGGCCCGTCCCACACGCTTTCGAGCGCACGCGCCATCTGCGCGGCACCCTTGCCGGCGCCGATCACGATCGTTCTGCCCTTTGGTTTTTCCGGCAGATGCGCGGCAATACCGGTCAGCGGATCGGCGGCGCGAACGGCTGCGGAAAACAGGTTGGCCAGGAAATCGCGGGGTGAACGAGACGCAGGCAGGAAAAGAGCGGTTTCGGCCATCGATGTCATGCAGAAACCCTCTGCCGCTCCTGCCGCACGCCTTTCAAGATGTCGGCGGCCTTCTCGGCGATCATGATGGTCGCCGCATTGGTGTTCGATGAGATCAGCCGCGGCATGACGGAACTGTCGCAGACACGCAGCCGATCGATGCCGCGCACCTTGAGTTGCGGATCGACGACAGAGTCCTCCCCGCCACCCATCCGGCAGGTGCCGACTGGATGATAGGCCGAACGACCATACTGCCGCGCGAATGCGCGATAGTCGTCCTGACTGCGGATATTGCCGTCTGGTAGATGCAGACGCTTCACAAAGGGCCTGAAGGCCGGTTGCGACAGGATCTCCTGAGAGATCCTGATACCATCCACTGCGCGTTCAAGATCATAGGGTTCGGCAAAGGCGTTCGGATCGATATCGGGTGCTACACGCGGATCCTTGGATCGCAGGGTCACCGTCCCGCGCGAGCGCGGCCGAACGTGGTAGGAGTTGAGCGTGCAGCCATTGCCGCCCGGCACGCTACCGATCCCCTCTTCGACGCCGGCGCCGGGAAGGAAGTGAAATTGAATGTCCGGCGTCGTTTCGCTGCGGTCGCCCCACCAGAAGCCGCCGCCCTCGACGATGTTCGACGCGACGGGACCTTTGCCGAACAGCGCGTATTCGATGCCGGCAGCGACCTGCCAGCGCCGCTTCTTGTAACGATCGATACCGTGCGGGCCGTTGAGTTCGGCGAGCACGTCGACATCCATATGGTCCTGCAGGTTCTGTCCGACCTGAGGCAAATCCCTGATAACATCGATATCGAGCGCCCGTAACGCGTCGGCAGGTCCGAGACCGGAGAGCATCAGCATTTTCGGCGAACCGATCGCACCGGCTGTCAGGATGACTTCGCGCTCGGCCCGCAGCAGCACGGGTCGGCCATTCTCGATGATCTCAATGCCCACCGCACAGCCATTCTCGATAACGATGCGGTTGACCATCGCGTCCGTGCGAACGGTGAGGTTCTTGCGGCGCATGGCCGGCTTGAGATAGCCGACAGCCGTGCTGCTGCGGCGCCCGTTGCGCGTGGTCGTCTGGTAAAATCCCGTGCCCGCCTGCGAGCCGGCATTGAAATCCGGATTGTAGGGAAGGCCCGCTTCCTGTGCTGCCCGAACGAACACCCTGGTCAACGGGTGAGGGGGCTGCGAACTGACGCCGAGCGGCCCTTCGGTGCCGTGATGGGCACCACCAAACGTATCGTTGCCCTCGGACCTTCGGAAATACGGCAGCACATCGTCGTAGCCCCAGCCGTCGCAGCCTTCAAGATCGCGCCATCCGTCATAATCTTCGGGGCATCCTCGCGTGAAGACCTGGGCGTTGATCGAACTGCCGCCACCGAGCACGCGCGCTTGAGGATAGACCATCTTGCGTCCGCCGATTTCCCGGCCGGCAACGGTTTCATAACCCCAGATCAGCGGTCCAGCAGTCATCTTGAAGAAACCGACGGGCAGGTGGATGTACATGTTGGTGTCGCGTGGCCCGGCTTCCAGCAAAGTCACGGAAACGTCCTTATCCTCACTCAGGCGCGCAGCGAGCACGCATCCCGCCGAACCGCCGCCGACGATGACGTAATCGGGCATTCTATCCTCCGCAAAATCTTCAAATGCCGGGGCTCTCCTCATTGTCCCGACACGAATTCGCCATCACAATCTCAAGTCTCTTGCCCCTCGTCAAGAGAAAGGGTACGGTTATCGTCTTGAAGGGTTGTCGTACAAATGGTAGGACAATGACGCTTCGGATCGGCATGTCGCGGGAAGAGGACGGCATCCGGTTTTTGTCATTCAACGGGAGGTTTTTCGAATGACTGTCAGATTGAATTCCGCATTCGGCGCCATGAACCGCCGCTCCTTTCTTGCAACCGTGGCGGCCGGCGCGACGGTTGCCGCGCTGCCCAAGCAGATTTTCGCTGCCGACAAGCCGACGCTCGTCACCTCGATCCGCTCGCTGTCCAATCCCTATCACGCCGTCTGGAAGACGGGTGCTGAAGCCTTTGCCAAATCCGTCGGCTTCGACCATGTGACCCTGGTTTCAGAGGGCAACAGCGAAAAAGGCATCGCCGACATCAAGGCGATGCTCGCCAAGACCGGCGGCAACATGGTGCTGAATTCCGATCCGAACGACACACCGGATGCTCGTCCGATCGTCGAGGCCTGCGCCAAGGCCGGTGCCTATGTCGTAACGCAGTGGAACAAGCCTGCAGACCTGCATCCCAAGGACTTCAATCCCTATTACGTTTCGCATATCGAGTTCGACGGCATCACCAGCGGCAAGCAGATCGCCGAAATCCTCTTCAAGACCATCGGAGGCTCCGGCGGCATCATTGCGTTGGGCGGCCAGATTTCGAACACGGCAGCGATCGAGCGCAAGAAAGGCCTTGAGGAGGCACTGGCGGCAAACTCCAATATCAAGCTTCTCGATTTCCAGGTTGCGAACTGGAAGTCGTCGGAAGCCTATGACCTGACCAGCAACCTTTTGACGCGCTTCGGCGACGACGTGAAGGGCATCTGGGCCGCCAATGACGACATGGGTACGGGTGCGCTCGAAGCGCTGCGTGCCGAAAATCTTGCCGGAAAGGTTCCGGTTGTCGGCGTCGACGGCATCAAGGCTGCGGTGGATGCCGTGCGCAAGGGCGAGTTCGCATGCACTGTCACGTCGGATCCCTTCTGGCAGGGTGGCATGGGCCTCGCAATCGGCCTTGCAGCACTGCAGAAGAAGATCGATCCGGCAAAGGAACCGGCCGATCATCGCGAGTTCTACGGCAAGGCCGTGCTCATCGCCAAGGAGAATGTCGAGGACTATTACAAGAACAATATAGACTCGCAGCCGACGCTCGACTGGAACGATCTGTGGGGTCGTGTCGTCGGCGCCATCCGAACCTGATCACCTTTCTCCAGCGGCCACGGCTCCTCCCTTGGCCGCATCGTCGCTGGCGGACGTTGCAGCCGTCCGCCAGCTCTTTTGGCGACGTCGCGAGGTGCAGTCTGTTGACCATCAATGCCGAAAACATCAAAACTAGCAGCAAAAGCGAGCGGGCAGGTGCCATGCCGAATTTTGGAAGCCGCCTGTTCGGCGGCGCAAATGCCAAGCGCCTGCGCGCTTATGCGCCAGTCTTCGTGCTGATTGCGCTCTGCATCCTGATCACGATTGCCAATCCGAATTTCATGGAGCCACGCAACCTGGTGCGTATCGCCAATTCCGCCGCCGTTCCGCTGACGCTTGCCATGGGGTTGACCTTCATCATCCTGCTCGGCAGCATCGATCTGTCGGTTGAAGGTTCGCTCTCGATCGCAGCGATGGTCACCGTGCTGCTTGCGACAAACGATGCCAACAGCAATTCCTATGGCTGGTTTGCCGTCATCGCCGCCATCGCCGCAAGCACGGCGATGGGCTTTACCACCGGCGTCATCCAGACATTTCTCAGGATTCCGTCGTTCATGGCAACGCTCGGCGTCTGGTTCATCGGGCTCGGTATTTCGGTCTACATGCTCGGCGGATCGGCCGTGCGCCTGATGGACCCCTCGATCCGTGACCTTGCTCTTGCACGCCTGCTGGGCCTTCCGCTTGCGGTCTGGGTGGCGTTGGCGGCCTTCCTTCTTGCCTGTGCGGTCCAGTATTATACCCGGCTCGGGCGTCATATCATGGCGATCGGCGGCGGTGAGGATGTCGCGGAGCTCTCCGGCATCAACCTGCGCCGCGTTCGGATCATGGCCTTTGGCCTTGCCGGTTTCTTTTTCGGAATTGCAGGCGTGCTTGCAGCCGCACAGCTCGGCCGCTCGGATGCCGTCATTGCCGATGGCCGCCTGTTTGCCGCCGTTACTGCCGTCGTGGTCGGCGGGACGGCGCTGACCGGGGGAGAGGGCGGCGTCATCAACACGCTGGTCGGTGTGCTGATCGTCACGGTGCTCAGCAACGGCATGATCCTGCTCGGTGTCTCGCCTTACGTGCAGCAGACCGTGCAGGGACTGATGATTATCGCCGCCGTCGCGCTTTCGCTCGACCGTCTGCGTCTCCAGATCGTGAAGTGACCGCCATGCTGTCAGCCAATCAAATCAGCAAATCCTTCGCCGGCGTGCCGGCACTCAAGAATGTCTCGCTCGAGATCAGGCCGAACGAGGTCGTCGGACTGATCGGTGAAAATGGCGCTGGAAAATCGACGCTCATGCGCATCCTTGCCGGCACGCATCAGCCCGATAGCGGCACACTGATGCTTGACGGACAGCCGCTCAAGCTGCGCAATGCCCGCGATGGGGCGGTGCACGGCATCGGCATGGTGTTTCAGGAGCAGTCGCTGCTCCTCAATATCTCCGTGGCAGAGAATATCTATCTCGGCCAGGAAGACCGGTTCGTCCGTTTCGGCATCATGGACTGGAAGGCTATGCGCGCTGCTGCGCGGCGCCAGCTGGAGAAGATCGGCGTCGACATCGACGTGACGGCACGCACGTCGGAGCTGACTTTTGCCGCACGTCAGATGGTGGAACTCGCCAAGGCATTGACCCTGGAAGAAACGGTATCCCGCCCGCTCGTGATCCTGCTCGACGAGCCGACCTCGGTCTTGAGCGGTAGCGATATCGACGTCCTGTTCAAGCGGGTGCGATCCCTGAAGTCGCGCGCAAGCTTCGTCTTCGTCTCGCACCGGCTCGATGAGGTGCTGCGCATTTCCGACCGCGTTTACACCATGAAGGACGGGCAGGTCGTCGCCGAGCATCAGGCGGCAGACGTCACAGGCCCGCAATTGCATGAAATCATGGTCGGGCGCGGGCTGCAGGCCACTTATTACAAGGAAGACAGGCAGCTTCCGCCGCAGAGCGAGATCGTCGTCGATGCGCGCCGCCTGTCGGTCAACGGGGCCTTCCATGATGTCGACCTGCAGATCCAGGCCGGCGAGATCGTCGGCATCGCGGGTGTGGTGGGATCGGGTCGCGAAGAAGTTACACGGACGATCGGCGGCTTCCTCACACATACGGGCGGTACCCTGAAGATCAATGGCGAGGCCGTGCAGTTTCGCTCACCCGAGCAGGCCGTGCGCAAGAGTATCGGCTACATCCCCCGCGAAAGACGCGTCGAAGGGCTCGTGATGTTCCTGTCGATTGCCGAGAATATCACGCTCGCGGATCTTTCCTCGGTGATGCGCGCCGGCGCCATCAGCTATGGCAAGGAGAGGCGGCTTGCTGCCGAATGGATCAGGCGGCTGCGCATCAAGGCGCCCGGTCCCGATATTGCCTGCCGGAAGCTGTCGGGCGGCAACCAGCAGAAAGTCGTGCTGGCGCGCTGGATGACGGCCGGTTCGCGCATTCTGATCCTCGACCATCCCACCCGCGGGCTCGATGTCGGCGCGAAGGAGGAAGTCTACGAACTCGTTCGTGAACTGTCCTCGCAGGGTGTCGCAATCCTGCTGATCTCGGACACGCTGGAAGAAACGATCGGCCTTTCGCACCGGGTACTGGTCATGCGCGACGGCGCGGTGACGGCGCATTTCGATGCGGCGCCGGGCAACAAGCCGGATCAGGTCGATCTCGTGCGGGCGATGGTGTGAGGAGCTGTCATGGAACGTTTCAAGGATTTCAAATCGCTTCTTGCCGCAGGATGGCTGCAGGGTGCAATTCCGCCGGCTCTCCTCGTCGTCCTGGTTCTTGTCATCGAGATCGCCGCACCCGGTTTCCTCACAGGGGACACGCTCGTCCTTTTGCTGTCGAATACTGCTGTGCTGTTCATTCTGGCGGCCGGCGTGACCTTCGTCATCCTGATTGGCGGCATTGACCTGTCGATCCAGTCGGTGGCGTCGCTGTCGAGCGTCATTCTCGCGCAGCTCCTGCCGCAGATCGGCTTTCTCGCTTTCCCCGCGGCGATCCTTTCGGGCCTGGTGTTCGGTATTCTGAGCGGCTATGTGCATGTCAGGCTCAAGGTGCCGTCCTTCGTTGCGACGCTTGCAACGGGAGGTGTCGTCGCCGGCATCGCGCTGTGGGCGGCCGCCGGCCGGGCGATTACGATCGAAGAAGGCGGTCGCCAGAACACCGCCTGGATCAACGGCACCTTTGCGGGTCTGCCGACCGTGATCTGGATCGCTACCGTTATCGGCATTCTTGCCTATGTCGGGCTCAGATATACACGTTTTGGCCGCCATAGTCTTGCGATCGGCGCCGGTGAACCGGCGGCGGTCGCAGCCGGCATCAATGTCGAGCGTACCAAGATCATCGCCTTTGCCATGTCGGGCATGCTGGCCGCGATTGCCGGCGTCATTCTCGCCGCCCGTCTGTCGAGCGGATCGCCCAACCTTGCCAACCAGCTGCTTCTTCCCGCGATCGCCGCCGTCATCGTCGGCGGTACGGCGATTACCGGCGGTCTCGGCGGCGTTGCGCGCACGGCAGTCGGCGCGCTGATCATCTCCATCGTGCGGATCGGGATGACCTTCGTCGGGATCAATATCTTCGCGGAGAATGTTGTCTTCGGCGCGGTTCTCATTCTGGCCGTTGCAATCACCATCGACCGCAGCAAGATCGCGATCATCAAATGACAGGGCATGCCTCGACTGCAGTTCGATATGAAAAAGACCGCGCCATAAGGCGCGGCCATTCGGCAGGCCAGCGACAATTACATCGTGTCGAGCCCGATCAGCTCGATCTTGTAACCGTCCGGATCCTCGATGAAGGCGATATGCGTGGTGCCGTGCTGCATAGGGCCTGGCTTGCGTGGGATCTTCGCCCCCTGCTTTTCGAGCGCGTCGCAGACGGCATAGATATCGTTGACGCCAAGCGCCAGGTGGCCGAAACCGGTGCCGAGTTCGTAGGGCTCTTCCCGACCCCAATTGTAGGTGAGTTCGACGACCGTATCCGTTTCCTCCGGGCCGTAGCCGACAAAGGCGTTGGTGAACTTTCCGCCGGGATAATCATCCTTGCGCAGAAGCTTCATGCCGAGCAGTTCCGTGTAGAATTTGATCGACCGGTCGAGGTCGAAAACACGGATCATTGTGTGCATCATGCGAAATTGGCCGGACGCTGCGGTCATAGTACGGATCCTCCTGCAAGTTATCGTTTTCACACTGGTTTTCAGCGATAGCGGAGCAGTTGAAAAGCTCGCTGCACTTGATGTTCATAACCAGTGTTGTATGATAACCATGTAAGTGACCTAATTGTCCAGACGTTTTCCAGCTTGACTCGGAGCAAATCAGATGAACGCCCACCCGCCCCTCCAGGAAAGAGCGCTTGCAGCCCTTTCCGCCGCGATGCCGGCGGATCTGCTCCTGTCGGACGCCGAAGCGCTCGAGCGATACAGCCGCGACTGGTCCGGAGACCACTACGGCAAGCCCCTTGCCGTCGCCCGACCCCGATCGACCGAAGAGCTCAGCCGTTTCATGGCCTGCTGCCACGAACTCAAGATCCATGTCGTGCCGCAGGGCGGGCTGACCGGGCTGGTCGGCGGGGCCGTCGCAAGCTTCCCGGGCGGTGAGGTCGTCGTATCACTCGAACGGATGAACAAGGTCCGCTCGGTCAATCCGATCGACTTCGCCATGGTGGTGGAGGCCGGCTGCATCCTGGAAGAGGCGAAGCGTCATGCCGAGGCCGCCGACTGCATCCTGCCCATCACCTTCGGGGCGCAGGGAACATGCCGCATCGGCGGCAACGTCTCCACCAATGCCGGTGGATTCAACGTCCTGCGCTACGGCATGACGCGCGATCTGGTCCTCGGTCTGGAAGTGGTGCTTGCCGACGGTCGGGTCTGGAACGGCTTGCGGACCTTGCGCAAGGACAATCGCGGCTATGACCTGAAGCAGCTGTTCATCGGCGCCGAGGGAACACTCGGCATTATCACCGCCGTCGCGCTGAAGGTCTTTCCAAAACCCGAACAGGTGGAGACGGCCCTGGTCGGGCTCGAATCTGTCGAGGCCGCCATGCAGCTCTACTCCCGGGCGCGCCGCCAATGCAGCGACCTCTTGACCGCGTTTGAGCTCATTCTGCGCCGCGGCATCGAGATCGCCGTCAATTCGCGCGACGACCTGCCCGATCCGCTCGGTCAGCCCTATCCGGTCTATGTTCTGATCGAGGCCTCGGCTGCCGGCCGCGTCGATCTTCGTGCGCTGCTGGAGAGTTTTCTGGCCGATGCTTCCGATCTCGTCCTGGACGGCGTCATAGCTGGCAGCAAGGTGCAGGGCGACCGGCTCTGGCTGCTGCGCGAAATGATGGTGGAGGCACAGGGGCGGGGCGGGCGGTACTTGCGGACCGATGTTTCGGTGTCGATTTCGAGCCTTGCGGCTTTCGTGTCGGAAACCCTTTCGGCACTTGCCGAGAAGCATCCCGAAGCGATCGCGGTGACCTACGGTCATGTCGGCGACGGTAACATTCATCTCAATATCGTTCCGCCGGAGGACATGCCGGCAGATCAATACGATACCCTGTTTCACGCAACGGAAGAGGTGATCTTCGATGTCATCGACCGTCACGGTGGCTCGATCAGCGCGGAACATGGCATCGGCCGGATCAAGCAGGCAGCCTTCCTGAAGCGCGCCGATCCCTTGACACTCGAACTGTCACGCCGGATCAAGGATGCCCTCGATCCGGACCATCTGTTGAGCGAGGGGCGAATCCTTACAAGCATGCGTGCCGAGGCAGAGGGATAGGGACATGACGTTGAAACTCGACAAGGTCAATCGGGGGCCACACCTGTCGACACTGGTCGCAAGTTCGATTTCGCGAGAAATCGCGCAGGGGCGTCTGAAGCCCGGGGATCAGTTACCGACTGAGCAGCAGCTGGCGCAGACGTTCGGCGTCAGCCGCAATGTCGTTCGCGAAGCGATTGCCCGGCTGCGGTCAGAAGGCCGGATCTGGTCTCAACAGGGACGCGGCGCCTTTGTCGCCGACCAGCCGAATGCAACAGTGCTGACGATCGACTTCGATGCGTTGCAGCAGGCCAATGCCTTTCAGTCGCTGTTCGAACTGCGCGGCATTCTTGAAGTCCAGGCGGCGGCGCTGGCAGCCAGACGCCGGAGCGACGGCGACCTACAGGCGATGAAGGAGGCCCTCGAGACGATGCGGGCAGCCCCCTACGGCAGCGTCATGTGGCTGAAGACCGATCTCGAATTCCACAAGACTGTCGCGGCGGCAACCGGCAATATCTACATGGTCCAGTTTCTGACCTTCGTCTCCGAGAAGGTTCGCGAAAGCATCCTGGCATCCGGCAACCAGCAGGGATCGGAAGATCTCGCCGCAGTAACGCTCGGAGAGCACGAGAGAATCCTCGACGCCATCGAAGCCGGTGATGCCGATGAGGCCCAGGAAGCGATGCGCGCGCACCTGCATGGCGCCGCAAGCCGTGTCGGCCTTGCCGAGGAATAATCCAATTAATCTGTAGAGGGTTACACATGACAGGTAGACTTGAGGGAAAAACGGCCGTCGTAACGGCGGCCGGGCAGGGGATGGGGCGGGCCACGGTACTGGCCTTTCTGCGGGAAGGCGCGCGCGTCTTCGCAACCGATATCGACGCGGCCAAACTGGAGACGCTTTCCGATCGCGCCGGGGTCACTCTTCGCAAGCTGGATGTGCTGAACCCCGAGGAAATCAAGGGTTTCGCAAAGGACATCGACGCGCCCGATATCCTCTTCAACTGCGCAGGCTACGTTCACAACGGTACGATCCTCGACTGTGACGAGGACGCTTTCGACTTTTCGGTCAATCTCAACGTCCGGGCCATGTACCGCATGATCCGCGCCTTCCTGCCCGGCATGATCGAGCGGGGCGGTGGTTCGATTGTCAACATGGCATCGGTCGCCTCGACCGTCATCGCTGCGCCCAACCGTTTCATTTATGGCACGACCAAAGCGGCGGTAATCGGCCTGACGAAGTCGGTCGCCCTCGATTATGTCACCAAGGGCATCCGCGCCAATGCGATCTGCCCCGGCACGGTTGAAAGCCCGTCGCTGCAGGATCGCATGCGCGCTCAAGGCGATTACGATCAGGCCCGCGCCGCCTTCATCGCCCGTCAGCCGATGGGCCGGCTCGGAACCGCGGAAGAAGTCGCCGAACTCGTCGTCTACCTCGCGAGCAACGAGGCGGCCTTCATGACCGGCAATGCTATCGTCATCGACGGCGGCTGGGCGAACGCCTGACCACCCCCTGGCTCCAAGAAGGAACTCACATGAAGCTCGTACGATATGGTGTGCGCGGCGCGGAAAAGCCCGGCATCCTGGACAAGAATGGTGCGGTGCGCGATCTCAGCGGCCGCGTGGACGATATTGCCGGCGAGTCGCTGACGAGCACGGGTCTTTCAAAGCTGGCGGCGATCGATCCGGCGACGCTGCCGCTCGTCGCCGATCCTGGCCGCTACGGACCCTGCGTCGCACGCACCGGCAAATTCATCTGCGTCGGCCTGAACTATGCCGACCACGCCGCGGAGACCGGTGCCGACATCCCGGCCGAACCGATCCTGTTCATGAAGGCGACCAGCGCCATCACCGGGCCGAACGACAATGTCATCATTCCGCGCAAGTCGAGGAAAACCGACTGGGAAGTGGAGCTTGGCGTTGTGATCGGCGACGAAGCCCGCTACGTGTCGGAGGCGGATGCCCTGAAGCATGTTGCCGGCTATTGCCTGATCAACGATGTCTCTGAGCGCGAATTCCAGGCAGAGCGCGGCGGTCAATGGACCAAGGGCAAGTCGGCCGACAGCTTTGGTCCGATCGGTCCCTGGATGGTGACGCGCGATGAGATCGCCGATCCCCAGAACCTGAAGATGTGGCTCTCGGTCGACGGCACGATGCGCCAGAATGGATCGACCAGGACGATGATCTTCGGCGTCGCCTTCCTGGTCCATTATATTTCGCAGTTCATGAGCCTGCAGCCGGGCGACATCATCTCCACGGGCACGCCGCCAGGCGTCGGCCTGGGCATGAAGCCGCCCGTTTTCCTGACGGCGGGACAGACGATCAAGCTCGGCATAGAGGGACTTGGTGAACAAACCCAGCTGACGGTCGACGCGGCCTGACGAAGATAAGGGGAGGTGCGTTGCACCTCCCGCTCACCGTGGATTCATGGCCATCAGTATCCTGATTGCGGCACATGCTGCCCCATAACCATTGTCGATATTGCAGACCACAATGCCGGGAGCACAGCTTGCGAGCATCGCGTTGAGTGCCGTGCGACCATCTTCGGAAGCACCGTATCCCACCGATGTCGGCACGGCGATGAGGGCGCCCGGAACGAGGCCGCCGAGCACGCTGGCGAGCGCCGCATCCATACCGGCAACGGCGATGACGACAGGGTGACGGCGAATGTCCTCGATGCGCTCCATCAGCCGCCAGAGGCCGGCAACGCCGACGTCGGTAATCAGCGTTGCCTCGATGCCGGTGTGGCGCAACGTGCGGGCAGTTTCCCGTGCCACGCCTGAATCGGATGTGCCGGCCGCGACGATGGCCACCTTGCCAGCAACGGAGACCGGCGACACGGGGCCGAAGAAGGCGGTGCGCGAGAGGGGGCAATAGTCGATATCGGCGGCAAGCATGGAGGGCAGGACGGCAAGCTTGCCCGCATCGAGGCGGGTGAGCAGCAGGCCGGCACCCCGTTCGTGCGCGCTTTCCAGAATGGTTGCAATCTGTTCGGTAGTTTTGCCTTCACAGAAGACCGCTTCATGAATGCCGATGCGGGCGGCGCGGGCGAAGTCGAAAACGACGTCTGACGTGCTCACGGGCTTGTTCCGATGAAGGCGCTGCCGTTGCGATAGGGCGCAAAGCTGATCGACTGATTTACGAGGGCCATCGGCAGGAGGGAGGCGATGATATTGGCAAGCGCCGGCTGGCTGCCCGGTGCCATCGCGGTGAGAGCCTGTTCGTCGAGTTCGATCACGATGCCGCTTTTGCGCACACGGCAGCGTACGGTTCTCGGCGCGAGTTCCGCGCCGATCAGGCGCTCGATGGCATGGATCGCCGTCAGCGTCTCGGGATCGATGGCGATCATGGTCTCGACACGGCTCGACAGGCAGGGTGAAGCCGGCAGCTCGGCAAGATCATCGAGGCCCAGGTCATGCGCAAGCGCGCGCACGTCTTTCTTGTTGATGCCGGCTTCGAGATAGGGGTGACGGACGTGATGGTCGCGGGCGGCATCGAGGCCGGGGCGATATTCGACGAGATCGTCGGTATTGGCGCCCGAAAGGATCTGGCGGTCGGAGATCTTGCTGATCGCTCCGTAGAGATTGCCCTTGCAGAAGAAGCAGCGGTTGACCGGGTTGGCGACATAGTTCTCGTCGGCGAATTCGCCGGCATCGAGGATGCGAAGGTCCCAGCCCTCGCTGCGGGCAAAACGGCGAACGCGCTCGGTCGCTTCCGGCGGCACCGCCGGAGAAACGGCGTGCATCATGGTCACGCGGTCATGGCCGAGCACGTGGTTGGCGATGACGGCGAGCGTCATGGAATCGACTCCGCCGCTGACGGCAACCGCCGAGGCCTCCAGCGAAGACAGCACCGCCTCCAGCTTCTGCCTCATGACTTCTCCTCCTCGATACGGTCTTCCGCCAGCCGGCGAAGCCTTGTCCGCGCGGCACTCGTTTTGACTGCGGTGAGATCGTCGGCCTCCAATTTGGCCGTGCGGCCTGACGGGCGTTCGACGACTTTCAGGCGCAAGGACCGCCCACCGGCTTCGACCGTGCCTGCCTGCCGCGGCAGGATGGTTCTGTCCGTCAGCGAATGGCGGATGCCGATGGTGGTCGTCTCGTCGAAGACGGCGGCGAGGATGTCGTCGCGGGCCGCTGGCTCGGTAAGGATCCGCAGATGCGTCATCATCCGGCCCTTCTTGCCGAAGACCGGCATCTGCACGATATCGAGTACGCCCTTGTTGCTGCGCAGATTGTCAATTGCATGCGCCATGTCCTCGCCGGTCTGATCGTCGATCTCGCATTCAAGAACGACCACCTGATCCTGTGGCAGAGGTGGGTCAAAAGTTTCGAAGGCAAGCAGGCGGACGCAATTGCTCAATCCCGGTAAACGTTTCGTGCCGAAGCCGTAGGACGAGCCAATCAGTCGCCGTGGGATGCGGATGCTTTCAAAGGGATCGCAGAGATGGCGCAGGATCGCCGCCCCCGTCGGCGTCACTCGCTCGCCGGCAATGCCGTCATCGATCGTGGTAAAACCCTCGAGCAGCAGGGCGGTTGCCGGTGCAGGAACGGGCAGCAGGCCGTGGGCCGTACGCACCCGGCCCGACCCCAGCGGCAGGGCGCCGATGGTCCATCTGGCAGCACCGATCCTGGCAATCAGCCAGGCGGCGGCAACGATATCGGCAATCGAATCCCAGGCGCCGACTTCGTGGAAGCGTACATGTTCGGGAGTGACGCCGTGCACCCGTCCTTCGGCTTCGGCCAGATGGGTGAAGATGGCTATGGCGTGCCTCACCGTCTCGCGGTCGAGCTTCGAGATAACAAGCGCTTCGCGGATCAGCCTCCACTCGGCGTGAGCATGATGGCGGTGGGCATGATGATCGTCGCCGTGATCATACCTGCCTTGCGCATGAACATCCTGTTCTTCCGCCCGCCGGCCCTTGCGGCGCACGCTGAAGCGGCGCCCGGTCAGGACGCCGTCATTGTATCCGGCAAGCTCGAATTCCACGCCCTCGATCAGCGGGCAAAGCGACAGTGCCGCTATCAGTCCCGGCTCCAGATCCGGCCGGAAGTCCAGAAGCGCGGCCGCGAACATGTCACCCGCAATCCCACCGACGGCGTCGAGATGAAACTCTAGCATGAAGGGCTCCGCCTATTGCGCCGTTGCGCGCGTTTCTATCAACGAGACGCCGTTCAACGCGGCCACCACGTCCGACAAGGCCGGGACGAAGGCTTCGCCTTTGCCGGAGGCGACGGCTGCGGCAAAGCTGTTGCGCACGGTTGCGCCGACCGGGTTGGCCGCCTGGACGGACTGTGCGAAGGCCGCAAGATAGGACATATCCTTCAAGGCATTGACCATGGCAAAGCGCTGAGCGTTCTCGTTGCGGTTGAGGACGAAATCGAAGAAGGCCTGGTAGAAGCCGCAATCCATGCGGCTGCCCCGCAGCACGCTGTCGAAGATCTGCGGCGTCAACCCCGCCTTGGCTGCCAGCATCAGCGCTTCCGAATAGATCGCCGAATATCCCATGGAGACGAAATTGTTGAGGAGCTTCATCGTGTGGCCTGTACCGACGCCACCGGTCGCGACGATGCGTGCCGAGAAGGCCTCCAGAATCGGGCGGGCGCGCTCGACCGCATCCGCCTTTCCGCCCACCATGACGTCGAGTTTGCCTTCGGCGGCTTCTTTCGGCGTGCGGGCGAGTGGTGCATCGACCAGATCGATGCCGATCGACGCGAGCTCTTCGGCGAGCCGGATCGTTACGGCGGGATTCGAGGTGGAGCAGTCGATCAATAGAAGAGGCTTTCGGGCAGCGGCAATGCCGTCCTTGCCCGAGATGATGTCCTGAACCTGCTCCGAACCGGTCACGCAAAGGAGAATGACATCGGATTGCTCCGCCAGTTCCTTCGGGGTTGCGACTTCGTTGGCGCCGAGAGCTTTTAGCCTTTCTACAGCCTCTCGCCTCCTGTGGGCAAGCACGCCAACCGACCATCCCTTGGTGAGCAGGTTGGCAGCCATACCGGCCCCCATGGCACCGAGACCGATAAATCCGATTTTGTCTTTCATTTTTGCCTCCCAGTTCGTTAAGGTTTCATCTGGCGAGCCGGCTTTTGCTTTTTCGGTGCGAATGGACTAGGCACGATGCCAACAGCCTGTCGCCGGGCAGCAGGAACGGAACACGACACAGCATGAAGGACAGGGACAGCGCCCTCTTCAATACCATCCAGCAGATGCCCAATCTGCGCAGCGGCCTCGCCGACAGCCTGATTGCGCAGATCGAGTCCGGCGACCTGAAGCCCGGCCAGCGACTGCCGACCGAGCAGGCCATCATGGAGGCAACGGGCGTCAGCAGAACCATCGTGCGCGAGGCGCTGGCGACGTTGCGGGCCAAGGGGATGATTACCACGCGCCAGGGTCTTGGCGCTTTTGTCTCGAGCGATCCGACGCCGAGGTCTTTCTCCATCATCCCGACCGATCTGGAATCGATCGATGAAGTGCTGCGTGTGCTCGAGCTGCGCATTGGCATTGAATATGAGGCTGCAGGTCTCGCAGCCCTTCGCCGTTCCCCCGAAGATATCGCCCGTATGCAGGACCGGCTTGATGCGCTCGACCGGGCGATCGCTGAAGGCGGCTATGGCGCGGAAGAGGACTTTGCCTTTCATCGGGCGATCCTCGTTGCCACCCAAAACTCCTACTACAGTCGACTTTTCGATACGTTCGGAACGGCCATGGTGCCGCGGCAATGGACCCGGCTCGATAGGATGAGCGCGGCCGAACGGGGAAGGCATGCGGCGCGGATGCGGCGGGAACACCACGCCATCTTCAACGCGATCCGTGACGGCAACGAAGCGGCCGCCCGCAAAGCCTTGCGCAACCACCTTGCAAAGAGCACCGCTCGCTTCGAGGAACTGCGCGACGCCAATCTGCATCGTTGACCGCTCACGCAAAACGCGGCACGACATAGGGACCTTCCGGGATGACGGCGACATGAGGATCGCTGCTTCTGGCAATGCTGCGTTCGATCGCATCAGCGAGGTCGTCGATCATTTCTACGCCGGTCAGGCGGCGATCGTCACCGGCAAGCCCGGTCGTATAGAGTTCGACCCTGCCGAGCCGCATGGGTTTTAATTGCATTTCCGTCTGCCATTCGTCGATCTCCGCAAGGCTTTTGGCTGTCAGCGTAGCGAGGAAACGCTCCGGCCCGAGTGCGACGAGACGGGCCTGCGCCTCGCGGAATTCCGGCGAGCCAAAGCCTTCGGAGCATTCCGAGGCGATGATCAGCGTGCCGCCGGGTTTGAGGATATCGAGCGGCGTCACCATGCCCTTGATGGTCTGGTAATAGGTTTTGTCGAGCGGATAGCCGGCCGAGGAGGTGACGACGGTCGAGAATTTCCGGGTGAAGGGGATGCTGGTGGAGGCGCTGACGAAATCGACGGCGGCCTGGTGGCTGGCGATGATCTCGCCGAAAGTGACGCAGACGAGATCGCGTTCCTCGTCGAGCACGGTGTTCAGCGCATAGACCTCGTCGAGCATCCTGACGATCTCCAGCTGTTCTTCATGCAGCGGATTGCCGACGAGATTGCACTGGATTGCGAGCGGATCTTCCATGAAACGGGCCGAGTGGAAGGTACGGATTGTCTCGTGATGGGCTACACCGGGCGCGATCACCTTTCGCCCGCCGGACCACCCGGCCATGAAATGCGGCTCGACGAGGCCGGTGGCGATGCGCAGGTCCGCCTCGACGAACATCCGGTCGAGCTTGACCGGCGTATGCCGCGTGCTGGTAAAGCCGAGATCGACATGGGCTTCCTCGTCACGGGCATAATGGTTCTCGACGCGGATATTTTCCAGCACCCAGGGATCGCCGACGAGTTCGGCGAGTTCCTCGCCAAGGTTGGGGCGATGCAGGCCGGTCGCGACGAGGACGGAGATCTTCTCCAGCGGAATGCCGGAGGCGAGCATGGTCTCGATCATGGGGCGCAGGAAGAGCCGGTTCGGCACCGGCCGGGTGATATCACAGATCAGGATGCAGGCGCTCGCGCGCCCTCGCGCCAACTCTTCCAGCGGCGGCGAGCCGACGGGGCTTTCCAGCGCGCAGACGATGGCCGCGACGGGATCAGGCAGTTTCGGCAGCGGTCTCTTGCGGATGAGCGTCGCTTTTGCCTGCGCGGGAAGGGCAATCTCGAGATGGCCGCGGCCATAGGAAATCGGAATGGCGTTCATCGTCAAGAATGCTCCGTAGCGCCGCCAAGATAGAGCTCGCGCATCAGCGACATGTCCTTGAGCTCGGCGATTGGTCCCGACGTCGCGATCCGACCGTTCTGCATCAGATAACCGCGGCTTGCCACCGAAAGGGCAAGACCGGCATTCTGTTCGACGAGGAGAACGGAAGCGCCGAAGGTCTTGCCGATATCGAGAATGATCTGCTGGATCTCCTTGACGAGCAGCGGCGAAAGACCGAGCGACGGCTCGTCGAGCAGCAGCACGCGCGGACGCGCCATCAGTCCGCGGGCGATCGCCAGCATCTGCTGCTGGCCGCCGCTGAGCGAGCCACCCTTCTGCTGGCGTTTGGTCGCAAGGATCGGAAAGAAGCTCTCCATCGTCTTCACGTCGGCCTCGACCGCGCCGACATCGCCTCTGGCATAGGCGCCAAGCCTGAGGTTTTCCTCGACGGTCATGTCGGCAAAGATGCGCCGCCCTTCGGGGACCAGCACGACGCCGCGCTTGGCCATGATATCGGGCGTGCGTCCCGTCAGGTTCTCACCGGCAAAGGATATACTGCCACCACGCGGCCTGACCAGCCCGACGACGGTGCGCAGCAATGTCGATTTGCCGGCACCGTTCGGACCGAGAATTGTGATGATCTCGTTTTCGCCGAGCGTGATGGAGACATCGCGGTTGACGACCGTCGCACCATAACCCGTCGTCACGTTCTGAACGTTGAGCAAGGTCACAGCGCACCTCCGAGATAGACTTCGAGGACCTTCGGATCCGACAGGACGGCCTGCGTCGGTCCGTCGGCTATTTTGGAGCCGAAGTCGAGGACGACGAGCCGCTTGCACAGCATCTGCATCAGCTTCATGTCATGATCGATGACGCAGACGCTGATGCCGTGGTCGGGAAACTGCTTCACAAGACCGACCAGGGTTGCCGTCTCTCGGTCGTTGAGGCCGGCCGCCGGCTCGTCGAGCAGGATCAAGGAGGGTCGCGTGGCAAGCGCCAGGGCGATCCCGAGGAGCCGCAGGCTGCCGAAGGGCAGGACGCCCGCCCGTTCATCGGCAAGCATTGTCAGCCCGATGAAGTCGAGGAGCGCTGCCGGCGTCGTCCAGGGATAGGGGCGACTCGTCCTGCAGGCATGTTCGCAGGCGATCTGGACATTCTCCCGCACGGAAAGGCCTGGAAAGGCCATGGCCTGCTGGAATGTGTAACCGATGCCGGCGCCGGAGACTTCATGAGCGGCAAGGCTGGTAATGTCGCGGCCGCGCCAGGTCACGTGGCCTTCCGTCGGCTTGTATACGCCGGTGATGACGTTGAAGAGCGTCGTCTTGCCCGAGCCGTTCGGGCCGACAATGCCGAGGATCTCGCCTTCCTCGATCGACAGATCGACACCGGACAGCGCCGTGACGCCGCCGAATTGCTTCTTCAAGCCCTTGATGTCGAGAATGGCGTTCATCTGCCCGCCTCCGAAGCCTGTTTGCCGGTCGCATGATGGGCAGCCTGCTTTTGTCCGCTGCCGCGCAGCAATCGCTGCCAACCGTCGAGCAGACCGGCAATGAGCCCGTTCGGCAGGAGCAGGATGACGGCGATCAGGCAGACGCCGTAGAGGATGCGGGACTGAACCGGGTCGAGATTCAGGACTTCCGGAAGGAAGGAAACCAGGATACCGCCGGCGATCGGTCCAAGCAGAAGCCGGGCGCCGCCGATCATCACCATCAGTGCCAGATAGATGCTCGGGAAGGACGCGAACTGGTTTGGCGAAATGTGCCGCAGGAAATAGGCCAGCAATACGCCAGAGATGCCGGCAAAGACGCCGCTGACGACGAAGGCGCCGATCTTGTGGCGTCCGACATTGATGCCGAGCGAAGCGGCGAGCTTTTCGTTTTCCCGGATGGCCCGCAGCGTGCGGCCGTAAGACGAGTTGATGATCGCCCAGCTTGCAATAGCGCTGAGCGTCACGAAAGCGAGCACCACGAAATAGTAGGGCATGAGGTCGTCGATGCGCGAGCCGAACAGGCTGACCGGAAGTACGAGGTCAAGACCGGTGGCAGCGCCCGTATAATCACCGCCGTTTGTCAGCACGATCGTTAGCAACTGACCGAAGGCGAAGGTCATGATGACGAAGTGATGGCCGGAAACGCGTAATGACGGGACACCGATGATGACGGCGGCAACGGCAGCGAAGATGCCGCCGAGCGGCAGGGCAACCCAAAAGCCGATGCCGGCGTCACGCGCCAGCAGTGCGGCAGTGTAAGCTCCGACACCGACGAGGGCGGCATGGCCCATGGAGAGAATGCCGGTCTGCCCGAAGAGAACGGAAAGGCCGTAGAGGGCCACGATGTTGATGCCGGCGGAGATTGCCAGCGACAGCATGCGGTTGCTGGGACCCAGCGCCGGCACGAGTGCCAGGAGCACCAGTACCACCAGTGCGGGGATCAGCGAGCGGAAAGGCGAAAGCGTGGCGTTCATAATGGGTGGTCCTTTCGCCATCAGGCCATCTTCGGGCCGCTGGTGCCGCCGAAGAGCCCGTTCGGCTTGAAGAGCAGCACGAGGATCATCAGGGCAAAGGAATAGGCGTCGGTCCAGGCGGAGAAGCCGTAGCCTGCGCTGAAACCTTCGACGATGCCGAGGATCAGTCCGGCCACTACGGCGCCGGTGAGATTGCCGAGCCCGCCGATTAGCGCCACCGCAAATCCCTTCATGACCATCGTGCCGCCGGTAAACGGCGTGATCGGGAAAAGTGCGATCAGGAGAGCGCCGCCGAGACCGGCAAGTGCGCTGCCAAGCACGAAAACGCCAGTGATGTAGCGGCGGACGGGAATCCCCATGAGGGCGGCCGTGTCACGATCGTCGACCGCTGCCCGAAGGGCGCGTCCGTAACGGCTGCGTGTCACCATGGTGAAGGTCGATGCGACAACAGCGATGGTGACGAGGATGACCATGACACGCACCGAAGCGATGCGCACGCCGCCGACATCCCAGATGCCGGTCAGCGGTCGCGGAATGCTCTTCTGGTTCGGATCGTAAAAGAAGATGACGATGTGCTGCAGTACGACGATCAGTCCGAGCGAAACGATGAAGCCGTTGGTCGGTCGCGTCAGTGTGAAGCGAAACAGTCCGCGTTCGAGGAGGAAGCCCATCATACCGACCGCCAGGACGGCGAGCAGGAGGGCCGGAAAGAAACCGAGGCCGGCGCGTACCGCAAGCCAGGTGACGATGCTGCCGACCATCAGGAATTCGCCATGCGCGAAATTGATGATGCCGGTCAGCCCGAAGATCAAGGTGACTCCGACGGCGATCAGCGTGATGACGCTCGCGATCGACAGACCGTTGAGGATTTGCTGAATGAGAATGTCCACAGCCTGATTCCGCTGTTGTGCGGGCCGTCCATGGCGAGGCCCGTCCAATGCCAATGATGAGGTCCCGCCGGCGTTGGGGTGCCGGCGGGACGGCGCTCTGGCAGCTTATTCCGCGGGGGCTTCTGCGGGGGGCTGCTGCATCGCGCAGGAGATGTCTCCGCCGGGAGCGGCAGCGCAGACTTCGGTCGCGTGCGTCACCTGATGGCTCTTGTTGAAGGAGAGGTCGTCGGAGACCACGCCCTTGTGATGAAGCGATTCCAGAGCAGCGACCGTCTTGTCCGGATCGAGCGAGCCGGCTTTCGTCCAGGCTTCGGCGAGCATATGGACATAGTCGTAATAGAGCAGCGAAACGGAGGAGGTGACGCCCTTTGGAGCGCCGGCAGCGAAGTAGTTCTTGAAGTAGGTCTTCGCATTGGCATTGGAGGACTCGCCCCAGCAGATCGGGACGCAGCTCATGGCGACCGGCACGTCGGCGCTCAAGCCGCGCTCCTTCCAGATGCCCGGATCGACGCCGAACAGGAAGTAGCTCGGAGCGACGCCGAGTTCGAGGGCCTGCGGCAGCGCCGTCAGCGTCGAGTCACCATTGTACCAGAAGTGCACGACGTCAGGATTGAGGCTCTTGGCGCGGGTGAGGAACGGCGAGAAATCCGTCGTATCGGGCGGATAAGAGATGACTTCCGGAACATCCTGCCCCTCGGCCTTCAGCGCCTTGACATAATAGGAAGTCAGGAACTGGCCGGTCGCGTCATTGCCGACGACGACGACCGACTTTTTCAGGGGGTGGCCGACAAGCGGCGTCAGCAGGCTGAGCACGCCGCGGGCCGTCGAACCGGAGCGCTGGAATTCCTGCGGCTCGGACTGGAAGAGATAATGATCCTCAGCACCCGGCGCGACCGATTGCGGATTGAGGATCTTCGCCAGCGTGCTGTTGCCGGCAAACTGGATCACCTTGGCCGGCTGGGTGATCTTGGTCATCGCCAGCGTGAAGTCATGTGTCTCGGACCCGAACACGGCAGCAACCTTGACATCTCTGACGAGTTCCTGCGTTGCCGCAATTGCCGTCGAGATATCGGTTCGGTCGTCGCGCTTGACCATCTCGATCTTGTAGGTCTTGTCGCCGACCTTGACGCCGCCTGCGTCATTGATTTCCTTGACCGCGAGGCCGACGCCGGCCGGCAGCGTATGGCCTGCAGAGACGAAGGCGCCGGATTCCGCTGCGACAACACCGATCTTGATCGTGTCGTCGGCCGATGCCAGCTGGATGGATGCGCCGAGGCCCAGCGCAACGGAAATGCCTCCCAATATGATTGAACGCACGATCTCAACCTCCCAGTGCCGATTTTGCGTACTTACCGGGTTGTCGTACAACCCTGTTTTCTGATAATTGGCTTGACGGAGAATGTCAAGCAAGTCTAACCAGACGGAACCGGGCCTTCCGGTCACAGCAGCGAGGGAGCGAGATATGCGCACGAAGGAGTTCGGCCGAACCGGCCGCAAGGTCAGTGAAATTGGATTTGGCGCTTGGGCGATCGGCGCCGCCTGGGGCGAGGTCAATGACGAGGAGGCGCTTGCCGCATTGCATGCGGCTCTCGATACCGGCGTGACCTTCATCGATACGGCCGATGTCTATGGCGACGGCCATTCCGAACAGCTCATCGCTAGGGTAATGAAGGAAAGAGGCGGTGAACGGCCGTTTATCGCGACGAAGGCAGGTCGCCGTCTGCCGCACCAGTCGGTGGAAGGCTTCAGCGTCGAGAACCTCAACACCTGGATCGACCGCAGCCTCAAGAACCTTCAGACGGAAAGCTTGGATCTCGTTCAGCTCCATTGCCCGCCGACCGATCTCTATTACCATCCCGAGGTCTTCGAGCGTCTCGACCGGCTGGTGGAACAGGGCAAGATCCGCAACTACGGCGTCAGCGTCGAACGTGTCGAGGAAGCGCTGAAGGCCATCGAATATCCGGGCGTCGTCAGCGTGCAGATCATCTTCAATGCCTTCCGCCAGCGCCCGATCGAGCACTTCTTCGGTCAGGCGCAGGAAAAGAAAGTGGCGATCATCGCTCGCGTGCCACTGGCGAGCGGCCTGCTCTCGGGCAAGTTCAAGAAGGACACCAGGTTCGAGGCCAACGACCATCGTCTGTTCAATCGCAATGGCGAGGCCTTCGATGTCGGCGAAACCTTTTCCGGCGTGCCCTATGAGGTCGGGCTGGAAGCTGTCGAGAAGGTCCGTCCGCTTGTTTCCGGCGACGCGACCATGGCCAAGTTCGCACTCCGCTGGATCCTGATGTTCGATGCCGTCACCGTGGCCATTCCCGGTGCCCGCAATCCGGCACAGGCTCGATCGAATGCGGAGGCTGCCGATCTGCCGACGATCTCCGAAAGCGCGATGCAAGAAATCCGGTCGATCTACGACACCACCATCAAGCAATATGTTCATCAGCGCTGGTAGGAAACTTCAGTCATGACAAATCCGATCATCGATTCCCATCATCACTTCTGGGATCCTTCAAGCGGCGGCGATTACGGCTGGTTGAGCGGCCCGTTCGAGCCGATAAACCGCAAATTCGAGCCGGGCGACCTGCGCCCGGCCCTTCAGAAGAACGGCGTCACGGGGACAGTGCTGGTACAGACCTGGAACGATCTTGGCGAAACCTGGGACTTCATCCGTACGGCGCAAGCGACCGATTTCGTTGCCGGTGTCGTCGGCTGGGTCGACCTGACGGATCCGAAGATCGGTGACACGGTCGCAGAGCTGAAAGGGGCACCGGAGGGTAAATGGCTCGTCGGCCTGCGCCACCTGATCCAGACCGAGAGCGATCCGAACTGGCTGTTACGCGACGATGTCAAACGGGGCCTGCGCACCGTTCAGGCGGCCAGGCTAGTCTATGATCTTGTGCCGAACCTGCCGCAGCTTCCCGCTTGCATCAGAACAGTCCAGGCGTTTCCCGAAACGCGCTTCGTACTCGACCACATTTCCAAGCCGGAGATCCGCAATCGTGGCTTTGACGAATGGGCAGTTCTGATCCGTCAGTTTCGCGCAGAGCGTGATCACGTCTGGTGCAAGCTGTCGGGCATGGTGACAGAGGCTGACTGGCAGACGTGGACGCCAGCCGACCTGAAGCCCTATGTCCGGGAGGTGGTCGAGGTTTTCGGAACCGACCGCTGCATGTTCGGGACAGACTGGCCGGTCTGCCTGGTTGCAGCGAGTTACGACCGGGTCGTCGACGCGCTTCGCGATTGCCTGAAAGATCTTTCCGGTGCGGAACTGGATAAGATCTTGGGTCTCAATGCCATCGAAGCCTATCGCCTGCCCGGATTTGGGGAGCGCGCGGCATGACAGGCAATTCGTCCAGAAACAGCATCGGCTTCAAGTCTCGACTCGGCTTCGGCGCAAGCGGGGTAGGCACGCTTTACCGCGACGTGACCGAGGCCCAGGCCGCCGACGTTCTCGCCAGGGCCTACGAGGGCGGCATGCGCTATTTCGATAGCGCG
The DNA here is from genome assembly GCA_900471515.1 of Hyphomicrobiales bacterium. GTDB lineage: Bacteria > Pseudomonadota > Alphaproteobacteria > Rhizobiales > Rhizobiaceae > Rhizobium. The sequence continues at coordinate 23,996 of UCFC01000043.1, forward strand.
CCGCTTTACGGTCATGGGCTCAGCGAACTCCGTCTCGGGACCTTTCTGCGTACGATCGACCGCAGGACCGTCACGGTCTCCACCAAGGTCGGGCGTTACATGGTGCCGCCTTACGGGGAGAGCGTGGACTATGGGCTCTGGGCTTCGCCGCTCCGTCTGAAGCCTGTGTTCGACTATAGCTATGCGGGAACGATGCGCTCGCTCGAGCAGTCGGCAAGCCGCCTCGGCATTGCCGACTTCGATCTGATCTACATCCATGATGTCGATCGCTTCACCCATGGCCGTGCCTATGAGCGGCGTTTCAACGAGGCGATCGAAGGCTGCTATCGGGCGCTCGACGATCTGCGCAAGGCTGGTCACATCAAGGCGATCGGCGTCGGCGTCAACGAAAGTGATGTCGCAACGCGCTTCATCCGGGCCTGCTCGCTCGATGCTGTCATGATGGCTGGCCGCTATACGCTGCTTGATCGCGGCGCCGAGGCGGACCTGCTGCCGGAGGCCCAGAAGCAAGGTGTCGAGATCGTCGTCGCCGGTGTCTTCAACTCCGGCATTCTTGCCACAGGCCCCGGCAGTTCGGGCGCCACCTTCGACTATGGTGCGCCGCCGGATGAGGTGATTGCCCGGGCAAAGAAGATCGAGGAGATCTGCGCGCTCCATGACGTGCCGCTGCAGGCTGCCGCGATCCAGTTCCCCTTCAAGAATCCGCAAGTCTCAGCCGCGGTGCTCGGCATGAGCCGGCCGGAGCGCATTGCGCAGAACATGGACTGGGCAGGGCTCGCCATTCCCGAAGCTCTATGGAGCGATATCGATACCGTATTCGGTCGCGACCTCTAACCCGACCGTCGGCCTGTGAAGACAGATGCCGGCCGACGATCGCTTGAGGAAGAGACCCTGCAAGACATGTCATGTGCAAAGCCAGCTATCCATGTCTCGGCCGAGAGCATCCCCCGTCTGTGCGAGATCGGCGGCGACGATCATCGGATTGGCGAGGTCGAGGCCGTGGCAGCGCGTCCTGAACAACCAGCATGCCGGTTGCAGTGAGACCAATATTTTCAAGTTGGCGTCCGCATGGGAAGCGGGCGCAGCGCGAAGATGCGCCAGCAGAGCGGCGAGGTGAGCAGACGATGCGACCCTCAACCGCATTTCCGATATGGCTTGGCGACCGCCGAGATAGTGTGTCGCGGCATAACGACCCGTCACGGCATATTCCACGCGGGTCAGCCGACAGAAGTTGACGAGCCGTTCAGGTAGCGATGCGAAGATGTCGGGCATGACTGAATAACATTGCCACCGCCGGAACTCGGCCCTCGCCTGAGCGTGGAACCGGTCCACAAGTGCGCGCCTGTTTTCGACCTTATACTCATATTGCCGCTTTCTTTTGCTTCTGGAGATCCAGCCGGCCGCGACAGCTTCGAAGAGGACCTGCCGTGCGACCGGCGGCGATATTTCGGCAATGACCGCAAGGCCGGTCGCAGTAATAGGGCGGTCGCGAATCTGCCAGAGCGCACAGAAAAGATTGAGCTGCCGTCCGACGACTTGGGACCGGGGCAAATCGTCGATCTCGCTGTCAAACGACGGGTGCCTTCGATTGCCGGGCGCGGCGGCCTCCGCGACGTCCGCAATGATACCCCAGCCGGCTTCCCGTACCGCGATTGCGACGGCGGAGCGCGCATCCTGCGTTAGGAGAACGGGAGTCACCCCATAGGCCTCAAGCGCGACCGCAAGGTTTCGCGCCCGGGCCGTCAGCCCGAATTCGACAGTGGACGTCTTTACAGATGCCCTCACGAATAAAAGCCTGGTGCGCCGACCGAAGATATCCAGCTCCGGCAGGTTCGACGTCCGCCAGAACCCGGCAGACGTCATCGCAAGCACCGTCTCCAGTTCGCCGACTGCTTCGATTGCCACAGGCAGAAGCATGGCGCGGATCTTCTAGACCAGGGCAGGGAGAGGCGAGGCGGGATCGATGAGCCCCTCGGAGCGAAGATCCGACCAGAGCGCACCGGGGATCGGCCAATGCAGGTACCGGAGGTTCTGTTCCAGCTCCGCTATGGAACGGGCACCCGGGATAACGCTCACGACGAGCCTGTGGGCCAGCGGGAACTGCAAGGCAGCGGCAGCCAGCGGCACCTTGTGGCGATCGCAGACGCCGCTGAGTTTCGCGACGCGGTCCAGAACCTGCTGGGAGGCGCTGCGGGTGTTGAAAGTTGCGCCCTTGATTGGTCCTGTCGCCAAAATGCCGGAATTGTAGGGGCCGCCGATAACGATCTTCGTTCCCTTCCGCTCGCAGGCGGGAAACAGCGTTGCAAGCGGTTCCTGCTCGAGCAGCGTGTAGCGTCCCGCCAGAAGGAAGTAGTCGAATTGACCGGCCTCGACGAAGTCCGAGAGCATCTGCCACTGGTTGATGCCGACCCCGACCGCCTTGATGACGCCCTGGCTCCTCAACTCATCGAGCACCGGATAGGCACCCTCCATCGCTTCCTTGAAGCGGCTGCGCGCGTAAGGGTCTTCGCCCTTTGCAAAATGAATGGCCTCATCAGGATCGTGGATCGCCAGCATGTCGATATGATCGGTGCCGAGCCGCTTTAGCGAACCCTCGATCGAGCGGAAGACGGCATCGCGCGAATAGTCGAAATCGGCCCGGAAAGGCGGCGCCTCGTCCCAGAGCACTGGCTTGACCTCACTGTCTGGAATTGGCACCAGATCATAGCCAACCTTCGACGAGATGACGATCTCCGCGCGGGGCAACGTGCCGATCGCCTCGCCGAGACGCGTCTCCGCAAGGCCAAAACCGTAGACGGGTGCCGTGTCGAAGTATCGCAACCCTTTTTCGAAGGCTGCATGCACGGTTTCGTGGGCGACCTTTGGATCTGTGGCGTGATACATATTGCCGAGACCAGTCCCGCCCAGGCCCATGACGGTCACCTCCAGCCGACCCGCGCTGATGCTTCTCTTTTCTAGTGTTGGCATTGATTTTCCTAGCTCTGTCTGACTGTTGCCTGCCGGAAGCAGGGCGCGAGGCGCCTCTTTTTCCACAGGCTACGAAATCATATTGGCATAGAATTTGTCGTATAACAATGTAACCATATGATTGAGCGCATGGAAGCGCGTCTCTATCGTCCGAGGGGCCAACGAGCTCAAATAGGCCGTGATGCGGACGAGACGTCCAACCGTACATGTCTGCAATTGCGCGCGGTTTTTCATCAACGGCGGGGTCGATGATCGATGAATGTGGAGTCCGGTAGCCTTGAACTGGCAAGCGCTGTCAGCTCCGTCTACCGCATCGGCGCGACCATCGGTGACAGCCAGTTGGCAGTCTTCCTGTCACGCTACAAGCGCGCATTGCCGTCGTTGCCGTGCTGCTGGTGATTTACTGTCAGATCGGCAGCAATGGCTGTTTGCTGACGACGCAGTTGATGAGTGTCGTGCTATGCGATGCCGGCCGGCTCGGCATGATCTCCGTGGCGAGCACTGACACAGGCCCATTGATCAGATGCACTAAACCTCTCGAGATTCCTTGACGTGCAGCTTGTGAGCACACACGAGCGACAGCTCCCGATAGACTCCTTCTGCGAAGCTGCGCAACACCGTCAGCTCGAAGCGTTTAACCTCCATGCGCGTCAGTTGGACGGAGACATGTCTGAAAAGTGTGACGGCCGATTGGCCGATGGGGAAGGCGGCGAGGTCGAGATCCACTGCCGTTCCCTGAGAGCGCAGGTCCGCCGCGCAAGGACCGGAGACAGCGATGCGGAGGCGGCCATGGTTCTGGTCGCAGACGAAGCCTTTGCCTCTCAAATGATCGGCAAGGAGCGCGATACGCGGAGGCGGCAGGCTTTCTTCAACTGTAACGTACCATTGCTGACCGGCCGGCCGCACAGCGCTTGTTGCCAGGCCAGCGACAGAGAGCATGTTGGCGAGGTTATCGCCATCGATTGCGCCCATGGTATGCCGGACCTGGCCCGGACTGCCGGACGCTTGGGTTCAGTCCGAGATAACTCACGAGCTTCTGCGGCTTGTTGAAGCGCGACACGTCGCCAATTGCCGCCTTCATAGCCAGCGCGACGGTCATGTCGATGCCGGGAATGGTCATCAGCCGCTTCACGCCATCATCCTCAAGCGCCGAGCGGGCAAGATCGCGCTCTATGACCTGGAGGTCCTCGCCCAGCCGGTCGAACTCGCGCAGATGCCGGTTGATTGCGAGGCGCTCGTCCTCTGGCACGATCTGCTCATTCAGCCAGGACCGGCCCTTGGCACCGCACAGGTCGGCATGCGGGCAAGACGGGATCAGGTGGCTATGAAGGATCGACTGGATGACGTTCTTCAGTCGCGATCTCTGCCGCACGATCTGATTGCGCCGCGCCACCTGCCGGCGCAAGGCTTGGGTCGGCTCATCCGGAATCCAGACCTCCGGCAGAAAGCCGCTGGCATAAAGCTGCGCCAGCACGCCGGCATCGATCATGTCCGTCTTGATCTTGGCATGGGCAATGATGCGCACCTGCTTCGGGCTGGCGATCACCACTTTCTTCACATGCGGTGCGACAATTGCAGCGGTCGAGGTTGCGTTGCCAGTCGCCTCGATCACCACGACGTCCTCCCACGCCACCGCCTCGGCGAAGGCGCGGTGGATATCCAGTCCGATGATGCGCATGCCTGTTCCCTCCTTCCTGGCTCGGTGAAAGAGGGGAGCTGGCGGGCAACACGACATCTATTGATCCGCGCTCGCAGCGCATCCGGGAGTCGCGAGGGGCGGCCATGTAACGAGCTCGGGCTCTCAGCCCAGGGTCTAAGACGGCCTGCCCACACTTTCGTGGTCCCGGTGCCCCACGTCCCGGATGGGCTCACCATAAGGCGTTCCGAAACAAGAACAGCAGGACGAAAAGGCACCAAAGATCACATACCGGATAATGGACAGGTCGAGCGGATGAACAGAACCATCAAGGAAGCCACTGTCAAGCGCTTCCACTACGACGATCATGCGCAACTGAAAAGGCACCTGGCCGACTTCACGGACGCCTATAATTTCGGGCGAAGGCTCAACAGGTTAAAGGGCCTCACGCCCTACGAGTTCATCTGCAAACGATGGACTTTAGAGCCGGAAAGGTTCACCGTCGATCCGATCCATCAAATGCCGGGATCAAACACCGAGCGCCGCATTAACATGGCTTTCCCGTCAGAGCTTCAACATGATCCAGCCACGAGCGGCCATGCTTTCGATCGTGTCGCGGATGCTCGCGCGCAGATCGGTGTAGCGGTAGGCATAGACGCTAGGCCATTTCGTCTCGTAGACATTGGCATGGCCGAGCTTGCCGTAGATGGCGCCGATGTCAGAATTGAACGGCCTCATCAGGAACAGCAGCCAGGTCGGAATGATGAAGGTGCTGGGGTTCAGGCCCCGCGCGCCGTAAAGCTCGCGAATGATGCGCGGTGTCTCCACCATCTTGCCAACCATGCTGAAGCAGAAATGGCGCCGGCCAGCCGTCTCCGGCTTCTCCATCACCGCGACATGCATGGCCGCGCAATCGCGCACATCGACGCTGTGAACCATCATATCGAGCGAGAACGGCGGCTTGCGCTCGATCATGCCCTTGATCGTCTGCAGGCTGTAGCGCGCCCAGGGTACGAGCGAGGGACCGAGGATGAAGCCGGGGCAGATCGTGGCCAGCGGAACGGCGCGCGGGTTCCGTGCCGGATCGCCCGCCATCTCCCATGCCAGCTTTTCGGCCAGCGTCTTCGATCGGAAATAGTCGAACCGGCCGGCAGCGCCGCTGAGATCGGTCCAGTCGTCCTCCGTGAAATGCTGCCGGCTACGGGGATAGCCATAGGCGATCGCCGCCTCGGAGCTGGTGACGACGACCTTGCGCACGGTCTCGCTGGCGAAAGCGGCCGACAGAATAAACTCGGTGCCCGATACGGCGCCGCCCGTTCGATCTGTCTCGGAGGGAACGGCCTGCGGGCTGGCAACGTGGAAGACCCAGTCGACACCCTCCATGGCCTCGCGCCAGCCGCGGCTGTCACGTAAGTCAGCCGCGACCAGTTCGACGCCGGGGAGAATGGCGCCGAGCGTCGCGTTCCGGCTCTCATCATCGAGCCTGCGCACAGTTCCCCGGACGCGATATCCCTGTTCGAGCAAGTCCTTGGCGAGCCAGGACGCCAGATAGCCGGAAACGCCGGTGACGAGGCAGAGATCTCCCTTCTTCATTAATGCTGACATTGATTGTTCCTCAGATTCCTTGGGTAGGCCCGCGACCGGCGGTCTTCTTGAATTCACATATATTGCACTTGATGCAAGATTGCAACTGATGTATAAAAATGGCATGCAGATTCAACGACCCACAGAAGGGCGCAGAGCCCGCAAGCGCGCCGAAACCCGGGCGCGCATCCTGGCTGCGGCGCGGGAGCTGTTCCTGGCGCAGGGGTTCGACGCCACGACGATCGACCAGATCGCCGAGCGCGCCGACATCTCCAAGCGCAGTTTCTTCGACTATTTCCCCGCGAAGGAGGATGTCGTCGCGGCCTGGCAGGACGCCTTCGGCGACTTGCTCGTTGCCAAGGTAGCAGTACGTCCCCAAGGCGAGCCGCTTGCCCGGACGGTCGAGGCGGCGATGTCGGAAGCGATCTCTGAATCGGTCAGTCCGGAAGGGATCGAGATGGACCGGCTCGTGCGCGAGACGCCGTCGCTGCGCGCGCGCATGCATCTCAAATATGCGCGCATGGAAGCGCGCCTTGCCGAGGTGCTGGAGAAACGCGCACCGATGTCTTCCGGCTCGGAAGCTATGCTCTTGAGCGAGCCGGCGTTGCTCGCCATGCTCGCCGTGGGCGTCCTCCGGCTCGGGTCGGAAGCATGGAACGCGACAGCACGGCATTCACGGCCGGATGCCTATGCGCATCAGGTTTTCGATCAAGCCTGGCTTTGCCTGGCGAAGCTGACCCAGGCAGACGAAGACCAGACCACGCCGCAATGATCGAAGAGGCGTCGAAGAACAATGTCTGCCGCCGCGCCACAAGGAGCCGAGCCTGTGAAGAGCGATCACCTCTCCAAGGCGATGATCGCTCTGGAGGGAGCACGAGGCGGCCGGTGCCCTCGATTGGTATGTCGACCACCTTGCGAAGCAAAGGATGTGCTTACGCCTGCCACTCCTGCTTCAACTGGCCTCTCCGGCTGTCTCGGCTTCGCTGCCATGGTCGGTCGCCATGCCGACCGCGCGCCAGGCGTCGAGATCGGCCGCGAAGGCTTTGAGCATTTCATCAGCGCGCTTGATGGCGTCCGGGCCGAGCACGAGATGCAAGGGCGGGTTAGCGGAATCGACGGCTTGCAGAATGGCCGTCACACCTTTGACCGGATCGCCCGGCTGACGGCCTGCAAGCTTCGCTAGATAATCGGCAGACGCGCCAGCAGTGGCGGCGTAATCGCTATCCATCATCGACGAGGTGCGCAGCGATCGAGCCGTGAGGAAGTCGGTGCGGAATGCACCCGGCTCGACACAGGTGACCTTGATATCGAGCGGCGCAACCTCGCGGGCGAGGCTCTGCGAAAGCCCCTCGAGGGCATATTTCGCGGCGGCGTAGTAGCCCGATCCCGCGCCGGCCGCGATTCCCGCGATTGAGGTGATGTTGACGATATGGCCTCTGCGCTGCCTGCGCAGATAGGGCAATGCTGCCTGGATGATGCGTCGGGGACCGTGGAAGTTCACGTCCATGACACGGTCGATCTCGGCGTCGGTTGCGTTTTCGATCGAGCTCATCAGCCCGTAGCCGGCATTGTTGACGATAACATCGATCGGGCCGGAAGCAAAGGCATCGGCGACGACCTTGCGCACCGCCCCGCCGTCGGTGACGTCGAGCGCGAAGACGGTCAGCCTGCCGGCGGACGCGGCCACATCGGACGTTCCATCACGTGTGGTGCCGATGACGATGTCTCCGCGAGCGAGCAACTGGCAAGCGAACTCCTTGCCAAATCCGCGCGAGATGCCAGTGATAAACCAGGTTTTCGAAGTGTGGGTGTCGAGCGTATGGAGCATGACGAGATCCTCTGTAAGCCAGCATCTCAAAGTCGTGCTGGTTTGGCGTGGGCTGGCAATGCCGGTTCACTTGGTGGTCTTATCCGGGGCGACCACATGTAGTGGCAAGGGCGGACATGAGGCGGCGACGCGGGCGTCGGCCCCATAAAACCGCACCGCTCAACGGGCGTTGACCTCACCGGGCACGGTGAGCAGATCCGCAACGGCAAGGCGCTCGAAGAATGTCCTGCGCATCTCGTTGGCCTTGTCGGCAACAATCATGGCCTGGCGCTGCTGCGGATCGACTTCAAAGCGGTAAGGGCGCGTGCCGTGAGGCATGTCGACCACCTCTCGGATGCGTTCGGCCACCTCCTTGGCGTCGGTGCGAGCGCCCGGAACGTTTGTCGAATCGAGCTTGGCGGCCAGTTCCTCGGCAATCCCTTCGAGCCTGTCATATTGGGCGGCCACTGTCGGGTCGGCGCCGGAGACGGCGTGCTTGAAGTGGTCGGTGCCTGACGTGTAGGCTCCCGGCATGCAGATCACCGTCTCGATATTGTAGCGGCTGTTCTCCAGACCCATGATCTGCGCCAGCACATCACCCGCCGCCTTGCTGGCGGCATAAGGGCCAGTGAACGGATCGGGAATCTGGGTAATGCCGCTGCCGACATAGAGCAGCAGCCCCTTTTCCTGGCAGCGCATATAGGGCAGGAAGGCCCGGTTCACACGCACCCAGGAGATAGCATTCAGGTCGAATATCTGCGCGAACTGTTCGGGCCGGAAGGATTCGGTGATGCCCGCCATCATCATGGCGGCGTTGTTGATGACAACATCGATCCGGCCGGTAGCGGCATGGACATAGTCGGCCGCTGAGCGGCAGCTCGCCTCCGAGCGAACATCGAGTTCGAGCGGTTCGAGATCGAGATTCTCTCCGGCCGCGATCGAACGGATATCGGCCGCCTTGTCCTTGCTGTGTCCGGCAAGGTCACGCATCGAGGCGTAGACCTTGTGCCCTGCGCGGGCGAGTTCGAGAGCGGCGAGGCGGCCGAAGCCCGATCCCGCGCCGGTGATAACGATAACTTTCTTCTCGCTCATGGCGACCTCCGTGAGTAGTATTCCATTCCCCCGCCGCGCGTGCCGGCGCAGCGGGAACAGGAGCGACCTGACAGTCCTCAATCGGGCTCAGGCGTTGATGCGGGGGGCGAGCAAGTCCTTGAGACCGATGGCCTGGAACATCTCGCGGCGCATACGGTCGCCCACCCGGAAGACTTCCTCGGCGCCGTCCTGCGACGGATCGATGAAGACGCGGTAAGGGCGTTTGCCGAAGGGCGCGTTGACGATATCGGCGATCGCCACTGCGACGGCGCCTGCGTCGGCATCGGCAGGCTCCAATGCGGCGAGGCCCTTGAGCGCCTGGTCGGCGACCCCGGCGTAGGGACCGCTTGCATAGGCATCGGCGAGCGCCTGGTCAGCCGGCTTGCCGGAGTGGGCGAAGTGATTGGTCCCCTTGGTGAAGGCGCCAGGCACCACGATTGAGGTCTCGATACCGAAGCGCGCCACCTCGCTGGCATAGGACACTGCCAGACTATCCATGGCGGCCTTGGCCGCAAAGTAGGGCGCGAGGAACGGCGGCGTGCCGCCGCGTGCCGACGAGGACGAAACCCAGACCAGCAACCCGCGACCTTGCTCGCGCAGTTGTGGCAGCACCGCCCGGTTCACGCGCTGGGTGGACAGAACATTGACGTCGTAGAGCTGGGCGTATTGCTGCGGCGTGAATGCTTCGGCCGGACCGAATACCATGTGGCCGGCATTGTGGACGACGACATCGAGACGGCCGTTGTCGGCGATCACCTTTGCGACGCCCGCTTCGACCGAGGCATCATCGCTGACGTCGAGCTCCACCGTACGAAGATCGGCATTGTGCTCCTTCGCCCAGGCGGCAACGGAGGCGACCTGCGGCGCGTTGCGGCCGGTGGTTTCGCGCATGGAGGCGTAGACTGTGTGGCCCGCTTTAGCGAGAGCCTGGGCCGACAGAAGGCCGAAGCCCGAGGACGCACCCGTGACGAGAATGACTTCCTGCATAATTTTTCTCCTTGATTTGGGGAGGCGTAAGGGGGACGTCCGGCTCGTCCGGTGCTCCCGCCAGCGCGCCTTTTCAGCACATGCCGCCATTGGCCCGGATGGTCTGGCCGTTAACCCAGCCTCCTTCCGGACCGGCGAGGAAGGCGACGACCCGGGCGATATCCTCGGGCTGGCCGAGCCGTTCGAGCGGGTTCATCTTGGCCATGTGATCGATCAGCTCCGGACTCTTGCCTTCAAGGAACAGTTCGGTGGCGACCGGGCCGGGCGCCACGGCGTTCACACTGATCCCGCGGCCACGCATCTCCTGCGCCAGTACCTGGGTCAGTCCCTCGATCGCCGCCTTGGTAGCGATGTAGACGCCATAGGTCGGCAGGCGCACGCCGATCACGCTTGACGAGAAATTGATGATCCGGCCTCCGTCGCGCAGACGTCTGGCCGCCTCGCGGCAGACGTTGAATGTGCCCTTCAGGTTGATTGCGATCGTCTGGTCGAAGGTCTTGTCATCGACCTCGGCAACCTTGCCGAGCTTCAATACGCCTGCGCAGTTGACGACGACGTCGATACCACCGAACGCCTTGTCCACCGCATCAAACATGGCGATGACCGCTTCCGGGTCGGCGACATCCGCCTGCGCTACGATCGCTTCTCCGCCGGCCAGTCGAATCTTGTCGGCCACCTGCTGCGCCGGGCCGGCGCTGCCGGCATAGTTCACCACCACTTTGAAGCCATCCGCAGCGAGGCGGAGGGCAACTTCCGCACCGATCCCGCGCGATGAACCGGTGATCAGCGCAACCTTGTCCTTGTTGCTCATGTCTTGCTCCTGTCTCTGATCTCACCGGACGATCCCGGCGACAGGAGCAATCTATGACTTCTCTCGGGCTAAAAATAATGCATAGATGTCAGTGTCAGAATGATTGAAAGTATGTCTCGATGCGCTTTGACAGCAGGCTGCTCAACGGAATTGGTGTCTTGTCGGCAGTTGTGGAGGCCGGGAGCTTCGCTCGCGCCGGCGAGGCTGTCGGATTGACCCAGCCAGCCGTCAGTCGGGCGGTCGCCCGGCTGGAGGAACGGGTCGGCATACGTATCTTCAACCGCACGGCACGTGCGATCTCGCTGACTGACGAAGGGCGGGAGTTCTACGAGGCGGTGACGCCGCTCCTGGCCGGGATCGAGGAGGCGGCGGTGACCGCCAACGGATCGAAGGCCGTCGTGCGTGGCCGACTTCGCGTCAATGTTGACGGCACGTTTGGCCACCATATCCTGGCGCCCCGGATAGGCGAATTCCTGGACGACCATCCCGAACTCACGGTCGAGATCAGTGTGCGTGACCGCATGGGTGATCTGGTCGCCGACGGTTTCGATGTAGCGGTGCGGTTCGGAGAGCCGGAGCCCTCTTCGCTGAAGGCACGGCTGTTGCTGGAGACCCGTGTCCTGACCTGCGCCTCGGCCGCCTATCTGGCGCGTCACGGCATGCCCGAGCATCCGCGCGATCTGTCCGAGGGGCATCAATGTTTGCTGATCCGCGACCCTTCGAACGGTCGTCCGTTCGAATGGGAATTCCAGAACGGCAGGGAGACGATCCCGTTTGCGGCGGTCGGCAGCCTCATGGTCAATGATACCGGCTCATTGCTTGGCGCCTGTCTCGGCGGGGCCGGGATCGCGCAATTGTTGGAGCTCTACGCAAAAGACCTCGTCGCCGAAGGAAAAGTGGTTCTTCTCTTGCCGGACTGGGCGGAGGAGACCTTTCCCCTCTACGCCTACCATCACGCTTCCCACATCGTGCCGGCAAAGGTTCGTGCCTTTCTCCACTTCGTTCGCTCGCTGGTGACTTAAACATCCCGACTTTTACTCAGGACCTGTCTGGGAACTGGTGTTTGGATTGGGTCTATAAAGAACTATTGCGTGGCCACATTCCCATTTTTGCCTTGTGTCGCTCAGCATCCACTGCAAGGTCGAGGCCGCCCCACCGCCAACGTTGAAGCTTCAAATGGATAGCACTACTTTGGCAGATTCGATTTCGGGACGGCTGGAACCTAATACTACAGTTGCGTTTGATGTCTTGCTCTGTAGTGAGCAAGCATTGCGGACGCTTGATGCATGCGTCGCCAGAGCGACCATGCCAAGACCAGACGAACTCTGATTGGGGGCGGCAGTAAGAGCCGTTTGATCATATAGCGGATCTCTGCGACGCTAGGCACGAGCGCCAGAGTGTTTGTCAGGCGGCGATTGGCGGATTTGGACTCGTTTCGTTCGGTTTGCCAGCAGCGGTACGGCGTAGGTCGGCACCGAGCTTGGCGAGGAATGCAGCGGCTGCCATGACGAGCGTCATGTGCCGGTTCCAGGCATGCCAGGATCGCGCTTCGCAATGATCCAGGCCGAGGTCGTCCTTGGCACGCTGGAAGCATTCTTCCACCGTCCAACGCAGCCCGGCAGCACCAGCCAATTCGCTAAGTTGAGTACCGGCAGGCGCGAAGACAAAATAATAGGCGCGCGCATCGGGTTCGCGTCGGCTGCGGCGGATCAGAAGCCAGCGTTCCCATTGTGCATCAGGACGAGAGCTGAGTGGAATACGGGCCCAATCATAAAGCCGAAGGCCCTTGGCGCCTTCGCCTGCTGCATGGCTTGACCAGGCCTCCGCCTCTAATTCCGCGGCCATCGTCTCCGGATCAGTTTGTTCGAAGCATTGCTCGCGGACAAAGCGCAGACAATGGTTGGAGCGAACTGCCAGAACATAAGGCTGCCCACGGCTTTCCAGCATCCGGCGCAGCTTTGAATCCGAACCATAGAGCGCATCGGCCAATACCCAGGCACAAGGCACGCCGGCATCGAGCGCATCGGCAATGAGCTTGGCAGCAATGGTCGGTTTGGTCGCGAAGGCCTGGGACTGGGGGACATGAGCCGAAGTACGGCGCGCTTCATCCTCAGTCCACTCCTTCGGCAGATAAAGCTGCCGATCGATCAGGGTCTGACCATAGCGGCTTGCATAGGCAAGGAAAACACCGACCTGACAGTTCTCAATTCGGCCGGCCGTGCCGGAATATTGTCGCGCGACACCGACCGAATGGGCGCCTTTCTTCAGGAAGCCGGTCTCATCGACCACAAGAACGCCGTCCGCGTCACCGAGAGACTCTATTGCATAAGCGCGCACCGCATCGCGCAATGCGTCAGCATCCCAATGGCTGCGCCCCAGCAGCGATTGCATTCGATAAGGGCGCTCCAGTCCTGCCTGTTCAGCCATCAACCAGCCGGTCTTGCGCTCTACTCCCGACAACAACCCATCCAGAAAGGCGCCACACGATGCGCGCAATTCGCGGCGACCAAACACCGGGCCCAACCGCACCTTCAAGGCATCGAGCTCACGATGCCACGCCAGCATTGACCCGGACCAACCCGCTACCGACATTGGATTCCCTCCCGCCAAATGCGGCAAGTGAATCATGATTTCAGATCAAACGCAACTGTAGTATTAGAGCACGTCCGCTTTAATCGGGGTCATATCCGGCAGCGGCGAAGTAGTTGGCGCATTCCTGCGGTTGGAACAGTTTGACGATGTCACCGACGGTATTCCACAACGCGTCGACGGAACGCTCGGCCTTTGCCGCAGCAGCGCCTTGAGCTTCGAGAAGGCGTTTTCGATGGGATTGAAGTCGGGACTATAGGGCGGCAGGAAGAGCAGTTCGCAGTCCGCCGCTTCGATGGCCTGCCGGACACCGTCTGCTTTGTGCGCGGGCAAATTGTCCATGATGACGATATCGCCAGGACTGAGCGTCGGCACGAGAACCTGCTCGACATAGGCCCGGAATGCCGTGCCGTTCATCGCGCCGTCGAGCACCATCGGCGCGGTCATGCCGGAAAGCCTGAGCGCACCGGTGAAGGTCGTGGTCTTCCAGTGTCCATGCGGAACACCCGACCGACAGCGCTCTCCGCGGGGTGAGCGACCGCGCAACCGCGACATCTTCGTGGAAATCCCGGTCTCATCGATAAACACAAGCCGGGTCGGATCGAGATCGAGCTGCCCGTCGAACCACTCCTGGCGGCGCTTCAGAAGGTCTGGCCGCTCCTGCTCCAATGCATGTGCGGTCTTTTTTTGAACGTCCAGCCCCGTCTGCGGAGCCAGACGTCGAGAGCGCTTCGGCCGATAGAGACGGATTTCTCCTCACCCAGGCGCGAGACCATCTCGTTCAGCGTGATGTCCTTCTCCGCCTCGATCAGGCCGACGATAAAGGCTTCATGGGCATCCAACCGCGAACCTTCCCGCCGACCCTGTCTGGCCGGCGTCAACTGGCCTTGCCGAGCATTCGCAATCCAGGCAATCGCCGTCGAAACCCCGATCCCGAACCGCGCTGCCGCAGACCGCGCCGACATGCCGCCTTCCGACGCCGCCAGAACGCGGCTGCGAAGGTCCTCGCTCAATGCTCGTGCCTGTTGATTGCCACTGAGAAC
>UCFC01000044.1 GCA_900471515.1 Hyphomicrobiales bacterium
CCCAACCCGCCACCGCATTACCCGGCCCGACCCGTGGCGCGTTGCCCCCATCCAACCGCCCGACATTCCCCCATCCCGCGCACACGCCCGAGCCAAACCATCCGATACGTACGGCCCTCCCCGAGTATCAGGGGGCATCCTTGGAAATCTGGTCGGGCTTCCGTTCCCACGGAGCAAGCCCAACTGCGGCGCGTTCGCTGTTGATATCGGCCAAGCATATTCCCTGAATTGTCTCTTCTAGAACGACCGAAGGCGAAACCCGCCAATCCGCTTTGTGTGCTTGGTAGTGCGAGTTCACAGCGTCAGCGAGCATCGCGCCATCGATCTTTTGCTTGGTAAGGCATTTGTTCAATCCTTTACGCCGAGCCACGACCCAGGGCGGTTCTCCGGTGGTGCGGCTGAGCCACCCATCTATCACCCCCTGCAAATAGACCGCCTGAAACGGCTGAGTGGCTCGCTTCCAGTCCGAGTAATTATTCACGTAACCGGCATAAACCGCAGTTGGAATGAGCGCGGACAGAACGACCGCGAGCTTGCATAATTGTTGAATCATAGAGCACCCCCAAATCGGACACTAACAGGGCTGCACCGGTTTTCCGAGTATCACTTGGGCAGGCCCTAATGATTCCCCCGCAAGCGGCCCAGGAGAGTATCACACGAGTCGTTATTGACATTTTGAGACGACAGTATCACAGTGTCAGAAATGTCATTGAGCCTTGGAGCCACCACCATGTCACAGCTTGTCGGCTACGCCCGCACATCCACCACCGATCAGAAAGCAGGGCTTGAGGCCCAACTCCGCGACCTCAAAGCCGCAGGGTGTGAGAAGATATTCCACGAGGAGCTTTCCGCACTGGCGACCAAGCGCCCCGAGCTAGATCGGATGCTCGATTACGTCCGCGAGGGTGACACACTCATCGTCACGAAGCCTGATCGCTTGGCGCGTTCGACCGCCGACCTTCTGGCCATCGCCAAGCAGCTTGAGACCGAGGGCGTTACGCTTCGCATTCTTTCGATGAACGTGGACACGGCCACACCAACGGGCAAGCTCATGTTGACGATCCTCGGGGGCATCGCGGCGTTCGAGCGGGATCTGATGCTTGAGCGCCAGCGCGAGGGGATTGCGAAGGCCAAGGCCGAGGGGAAGTACAAGGGCCGCGCACCGACTGCGAGGGCGAAGGGGGGCGAGGTGAAACGGCTCAAGGCCGAGGGGCTGACGGCGGACGCTATCGCGGAGCGGCTGGGGATCGGGCGGGCCAGTGTTTTCAGGATTTTGCGCGAGGCGGTTTAATGCTGGTCCGATGCAACTACTTTCGATTTTGCAATAATGTACGACGAGATGTCGTCGCATAGTGGTCTGTATTTGATAAAGTTCAGGGCGTGTACGGCTTTGATTTTCTCTTGGCGAGCCATGTAATCAGACAGGCTGGAAAGATTGGCTTTTCCCAAGTCTATATAGCGCTGCCGGTCATATCTTCCGGCGATGAATCCCTCGAGGTCTTCGACATCTTCTGAATAATAGCGGCGAAACTCCTCTATGCCGAACTGCCTCGCGAGTTCTTGAAGTTGATAACTTTCAAAGGCGCTTACCTTTAACACCCACAACGTATCGGAGCCGCCTTTTGCGAAGGCAGTACTCAGTGTATCTCTCCAGTTGACGCTGACTGAACCTCTCACGCACAGAAATAGAGATTGTTTCGCTATTTCATCCATCGCGTTTATCTCAGCCGAATGTAAGCTGAAGGGCTCCTGAGTATATCCATAATCAGCATTGGAAACATACATTGCCACAAGGAGCAAGATGACTTTCATAAGCTTCATTTTTATCTCTCCCTCACGATATATTTGATCTTATACTGAAGACTTAGAAATACCAGCAAGGCGCGCCACCTCCAAGCGTTCCGCCGCAAATCGCCCCACGCCCTAACCATCCCAAACCCTTCGCCATTGGTTCGGTCATGGTTCGGTCCTTTGCTGGTATGGTTCCTTGCGGAACGGTTGGGTATGGCTCCCACCCCAAAGGCGTAAGCAACTCGGAGGCTTCATTTCTTCGAGATGGGGCCTGAGAGGCCTCCACCTCAAAACTGGAAACGGAGTGGGATACGTATCGTCAATTCAATTGACGGACCATACCCAACTGGCGAGCCATTCACTGCATCGGAAGCGGGACCACCCCGGTTTCACCTGCGCTCACCGGACTATACGCCCCCGGAGTCGGCTCGTAACGCCATGTCGGGGGCTTCGTCTGGTCCAGCTTCGCCAGCGCCGCCCGCGTATCCGCCAGTTCCTGCTCGTCGCCCGGGGGAACCGACAAGCCTTCGAGGTCGGCCTGCGTCTTGATCGACAAGAGCTCCGCCAACCGTTGCTCGAGCCTGAACCGCTCCGTTCGATAGTCGTAGGTCGCGTCCTCATTCGCCCGCTGTTCCGGGGGAGCCTCGAACCACATCCGTTGCGGCTCGCCCGAGGCGTTGACCGCCTCCCGATACACTCCCGCCGCGTCGGCCCAAAAGATGCGGTAACTTGGGAGGTGCGGCCCTTGAAGTGACTCCGCGCCAACCCGCGCGTCACCAAGCCCCTCAAGCAGCTCCTTCGTCGTGGCGGGTGCCCGGGGCGTTCCCCGTCTCCACGCGTCCCATTCATCATGAGTCTGGTCGTCCGAGAGAAGCTGGATCGGCGTCCCCGGGGGCAAGCCCAGTTCCTTGGCGGCCTGCTCTCCGATCCAGTTGTACGATCCGTCAAGCGGGCGATATCCGACTTTCGCCGGGGGAAG
Source organism: Hyphomicrobiales bacterium (assembly GCA_900471515.1). Classification (GTDB taxonomy): domain Bacteria; phylum Pseudomonadota; class Alphaproteobacteria; order Rhizobiales; family Rhizobiaceae; genus Rhizobium. Next base: position 2,771 of record UCFC01000044.1, read on the forward strand.
CTTCATGAGTTGCGTCGGCCCCGCGCCGATATCGCTTTCGCCCCAGTTCCTCGCCATCTCCTTGGCGGCCAAGTCCATCGCTTGGTCGACGTTCTCGGTCATCGAGTACTTTTCGACAAACAGGGTCGAAAACTCCTTGACCATCGCCTGCTTCGCAAGCGGGACCGTCGTCTTGTCCGAGGTGAACCAGCCTGCCCTAGTGCCAAGGGCCTTGGTTGCCATCGCCTCCGCCGCCCTTATGCCGTTCGTCGTTTGGCCGAGAATGGCCTGCGCCTCTTTCCGCAGCACATCCCGCGTCGCGATGTCGGCCATGTTCTGGCCACCGCGCACCCGCTGCAGCAGCTTCGCCTGATCCGGCGCCACCCGCTTTTGCGAGTCCCACAGTTCGGCGGCCTGGATCACGTCACTCGTGAACCGCTGGTTCGCTGCGTTCGGATTGACGTCGATCAATTGGGCAATCGCGTCTAGGGCGTAGCTCGCGCCCAATTGGTCGTTCGAGCGGAACATCCCGGTCAGGGTCCCAGCGACACTGGTCGGCACATCCCCCGTCTTGGTGACGAGCGGCACCACGCCCCGGGTGAAATAGTCCTGGTTCCGCTCCTGCAACAGGCTCAAACCTTTTTGCCCCACCAAGGCATTGAGCATCTTCTTGTCATCGTCGGATGAGGGGTCCCAAACCAGGCCGGGCGTCGCCAATTTCGTGAGGGCCTGCGCTTGGAGATTGGCAGTCTCATTCGCGTGTTCCCACAGGTCCCTCGCCTTCTTCACATCCTCGAACTTCGACAGCAGGCCCGTCTGCCGCGCCGCCTCGATATCCGCCGCGCCCAGCCTCCCGTCCAGCAGGCCCAAATAGAGATCGTTCCGGGCCTGATCTTCCTGATCCTGCTGGGCGGCCATCCTCGCGGAGTACTCGTGCTGCGCCGCTTTCTCCCCGTCGGCCCGGAGCGCCAGTTTGTCCTCATAGGGGATCGACGCGAATTGGGGGTCGCGGTCCGCCTGCGTGCCCGAGATCAGGTCCGCCTCGCGTCCGCGCCGCGCCGGGTTGCTCCGAAGCTCCCTGACCGCCCCCGCAATCTGCGTCACGTCCCCAGTCTGGATCGCGGCGCGAACTGTGTCGGGGTACGAACCGTAATGGTAATAAACCGAGGCGAGACCCGCTTTGACATTCGGCCCCAGCGCGTCCCAAACCTGCGGGGCGAGTTGCCGCCCGGTCGTGTCCGCCGCCTGGATGCGTCGGTTGAGATCGCGCTCGGCGTCGGCCCTCGACGTGACATCACCCTGCTGGACCTCCCGCACCGTCCCATCAGGCAGGGTCACGGTATCGGAACTGTAGCCGACGCGGTAGTGGTTCACGTCCCACATGGCCGAGCCGACATATCCCTCCTCCTTCTTGATCGCCGCGTTGGCTATCGTCGGGAAGTCGCTCGACTGGCCGATGCCGAGGTCATAAAACCGCCCCGTCTCTTCCTTCACAACCGTCTTGTAGCCAGCGGACTCCAGCGCAATATTGGCGGCCCGAGCGGCATCCTCTTTGTCTTGTTGCGAAAGCCCGGTCGCCCCGATCAGTTCCCCAATCCGCCGCTTCTCCCGCTCCAGCAACTGGGGCGTCTGGGTCAGCAGGAGCTGCGACTTGCTCACCTCATCCTTAATCCCCTGCTTGAAATGCGCATCGCCCGACTCGTACTGAAACCGCAGGGCATCGCCCATCACCGTCTGCTTGATCTGCGCGACCCGGGACCGGAACTCACCCTGGAGGTCGGGTGGCACCGTCGCCAAGAACTTGTCCGCGCCCTTGTCAAACACCACGTCCGCGGTCTGGGCGAAACCCTTCCCGTCCGACGCGTAGCCGCGTTTCAGGTCCGTGATGACCTGGGCCTGCGAAACGGCGAAGTCGCTCAACCCGGTCAGAGAATTGAAGCGGTCCGTTTCTTCGTCGCGCTGCTGAAACATCGCGCCGACGCGGGAGATCGACTGACCGAGCTGGCCGAGGCCCTGGCCGACCGAGGCGAGCCCGTTTCTGGAGTCACCCTCGGTATATGCGTGGGCGCCCGGATCGAAGCGCGTCGAGGCGCTTACTCGTGTGGGGACTTTCATCTTTCCATCCTTTCCCCGCCGAGCGGGTTTCCTTTGCGGGCCCCGAGGGGCCGAGTTTCACTGCTAGCGCGACCGAATCCACGCATCCATCGGCTCCGGCCCACCCAACAGCGCAGCCAAACCGAGCACGAGAACCACCACGATCACGAGGGCTAACCAAAGTTTCGCTTCCTGCACCTTTTATTCCTCCAGCTCTTCGAGGGCCCTTTGGCGTCGCGCCGCCTCCAGCCTTTCCGCCATCCCCTCCTCCTCAACCACAATCCCCCGGACCTCGCCCAGGTCGTCGGCCCAGCCCTCTTTTGGCGGCCACTCCCTCGCACGAACCAACTCCACCCGCCGCTTTGCCGTCGCGACCTCCCGCCCAAGCGCCATCGCCGCCGTAGTGTCCACGGCCTTTGTAGTGCCGGGGGTGACGCGCCGCGCCTCGACCTTCCGGATCAATTCGAGGGCTCTAAGTCTCAGCTCTACCGGCTGGCCCTCGCCCTGCGCCACACCCATCAGGTATGATTGGACAATGGCGAAGACATCCGGGGGGCATTCGTATTCGATGATGGCCTTGGCCGCCTCAAGGCACCGCGCCTCGGCAATGTCGGGCGACACCATGATGTCGAGGAGCGCGCCGAGCGCGGGGGAAATGATTTCAGGCATGTCATTCTCCGTGGATCGAGCCCTACCGTAGGGACGGGGAAATAGCGCCCGGCACGGTAGGGAAATTTATTCAATGATTTCAATCGAATTGGGCCATTCCCTACCGTCCCTACTCTTCTTACTCTTCTTGTTGAAAAATGATCGGAACGGTGAAACGGTTATTTTCACATTCATTCTTACTGTAAGGATCAGTAGGGAACGGGAGCCATACCCAACTGCTTGGCATAACCTCGAACCGCGACTCCATCCGCCCAAAGCACCTTCGGCCCCGACCAGCCCAGCGCCCGCATGCACTCGGATAGCCTCAACGTGTCCTTCCGTGCCGCCGTCCGAACATCCATCTTGAGCACCTGCTCGAACACGGCCCGTGTCGTCACCCGCAACTCGCCCTCCACCTCCTTCGCAACTCCCGGCAACTCCGCTGCGAGCAAGTCCTCCCACGGATCGCTCGCCACCCTCGCGGCCTGCCGCTTTGCCGCCTCGCCCCACAAAGACTCGGGCAGAGTGATCGGGTCGGGAGCATCCGGCTCCGCCGCCGCTGCTTCAGCCCAAAGCTGGTCCCGCACCTCCTGCAGCCCCTCGAGATCAATCTTTCCGGTTACAACAGGCCAGAAGCGGCGGCCCCCCGTCAGGTCCCTGAGATACTGCGCGTCGTTCGTCGTGCCGATCATAATGCAGCGGCGCGGCGCTTCCTCGACCGACCTTTGGAACGCGCCCCGAGCGCGGTCTACCGTCTTCGAGATGAACTGCTTTATTCTCCGGATTTCGGTGTTGTTCAGACCCGCCAACTCCGGCAGTTCCACGATCCATTTCCCCCGGAGTAGCTCCTGTTGCTCCTTGTAGGACTCACCAATGACGATTTCGTCGGAGAAGAACATTTCGCCGCCTGCGAGGATTTTGGGCACTGTCGACTTTCCTCCGCCCTGCGGCCCCTCGAGCACCATCACCCCTTCGAATTTGCAGCCCGGTTTCCGCACCCGCCGCACCCCACCCAAAAGTGTCGCGCGACCAATCGCACTTGTCAGCGCATCGTCTTCCGCCCCTACATAGTCCCGAAGCCACGTGTCGAGCCTCGGCACACCGTCCCATTTGAGCCCATCCAGATAATCCCGAACGGGGTCGAAGCTGTTCCCAATTGCCAGAAGCCGGATGGCCTCCCTCGTGAATTTGCTCTCGGGATCGAAGCCCAAGGTTTCGAGCACGACGTCCCGAACTTTCAGCTCAATGTCGTCCAGCGTCTCCCCGAGCGGTTGGTCGTACCCTTCGATCACGATCTTCTGGCGGAAGACATCGAAGCGAAAGTTGAGCCCGAGCTTGATGATCGCGCGTTTCGCGTTTCCGAGGTCCGGTACGATGCCGCTTGGGTTTTTAATGCGGGTCAACTCGTTGGCATCTGCCGTCTTGATCGGCGCGGCCCGATCCTTCGCCTGCTTTGCCCGCAGTTGCTCCCAGTGGTCCAGCGGCACCACGTTGTTCCCTACTTTCTCGTCCATGTGATGATCCTTTCTTCCCGCCGGAGCAGCAGCTCAATCCCCTCGCAGACCTTCCGCCGTGCCTCCCGCGCCTTCGGGTCCCAAGTCCCCTCAAGCAAATCGAGCGACGCAAAGAGCACCTCCATGCTCGCATCGAACTCGGCCAACGGGTCGAAACTCAGTTGGGGCCTCTTCCGCGCCCGCACGTCATGCAGCGAAATTATCTCGGCCATCGCTCATCGTGTCCTTTTGAATGAAGGGCAGGTCCGCCCAGGTGAACGTTTTCCGACCGACGTGGCCGATCTCCCAAGAGAGGGCGTGATCCACCATCACTCGCGCCGGGGCGCGCATGCAGAAATGGCTGTCCTCGCCCATCAAGATCTGCCCGTTCCACTCGTCCGCGAACCACGGCCTGGGCATCGCGCGGAATACCTCAATCGAGGTCAGGCAAAACCCGAACCCGATCCCGTGCACCTCCTCCAGGCCCCCTGCCTTCGGCTGCAGATAGTTGCCGGTCAGGTCGATTGCCGTGGGCCGCGCGGGCTCGCACCGAACCGGGTAATTCGTCCCAACCACCGGCACGCCGTGCGCCCGCAGACGCTCCAGCCCGTTCATCGGAAATGTCATGTCCGAGTCAATCCAAAGGATGTGCGCCACGCCCTGCTCAAGCGCGGCCTCGACAATTGCGTTTCGCGAGGCTCCGATCAAACTCGTTTGTACGTCCAGAAATCGGAGGGGCCGCCTGTGCGCCGTCTCATAAACCGCAAGCTCGGCCAGACACAGGGCCGTCTCTGTGACCATCGTTCCCATGTTGGGGAGGCCGATCAACACCCTTTCAACGCTCATCGTGTCGCGCCCTCCATACGGCCAGACTCACAACCTTGCTCTCCGCGAGGGGCTGCCAAACGTGAAGCGCTTCCTCCCAGAATTGAGATCCACGGAGTGCTTCCTCCGTCTCCTCGAACCGGCCCTGCGCGATCAACCCGAGAGGCCCCGGCTTCGCCAAATCTTCTTCACGCATCGTTCTCTCCAACTTGAATGGGGGCGGCCCCCCGGCTCGCGAAGAAGGGCCGCCCCGCTCGCCTCAATCCACCCAGCCGTTACAGCGCGGGTGACGGCGATACCAAAGCTCCGCTCGGAGCGCTTGGCCTTTGCCCCGGCGATCCAGCTCGTCCCAGGCCAGCTCCACAATGCGGTCCGCCTTGTGCGAATGGCCGAGGCACATGACCAGCAGGCCGACCCGCTCGATAAGATCGTCGGTCGAGAGATCTTCCCGCGCCTCAAGGCTCCGCAACCACACCTCGGCGTGGACCTCAGTGAGGATCTGGAAGTACGCGAAAGCGCCGGGGTGGCCGGACCTTGCCAGGAGGGCGAAGGCGTGGATCACGTCCAGCACCGACTCGTCGCTCTCCGAGATGCCCAACAGCAGGCCCCGGTTCCACGCATCCAGCGGCTGGGGCAGCAAGACCTCAAGCAGTTGTAACGTGCCGGGCCGCATCAGTTCGTCTTCGGCGGCAGCCGCTCATCGATGCCGAACGGCCCGCTTGAGGTGGACTCTTTGTAGAGGTCGATACGCGCCAACTCGATGGGCGAAATGGGCATCTTATGGGTGAGGTAATAGGCCGTAATCTCGCGATGCCCCCCGAGCCCTTTCTGCGCGATCAGGTCAACGACCTTTGCGTGCTCATCCGGCATCCGCTGCGCGGCCCAATCAAAGTTGGCCTTGGCTTTCGCCAGCTCTTCGGGGGTGAAGTTGGCCCGCGTCGAGGCCTCGAATTTCGGATTAGCCATGTTCTTTCTCCAGCGTGAGGGCGTGCCATGTCAGATCGCGCTGAGCCTCCAGCCCGCTCGGGCCATGCCGCACTGAATGGAACCCGAGGGACAGGATTTCGACCTCGGCCACGACTACGGGGATCACCCCTCGCCGGAAGCGGTCGGCCACTTGCGCGGCCTGATCAATGCGGCTCTGCAATTCGTGTTTTTGCATCTCACTTTCTCCTAGTTGGGCGCACCGAGAGCGCGCGGATTGTTGGGTGGTTAGGCGGCTTCGTGGGAGGGCGTTGATCGCTGTTCCGCCCAAGTCAGGAGGTCCCCCCACCGATAGAGAGGCCGACGACCGAAACGCACGAAGGGAGGCCCGTCTCCGCGAGAGGCCATGCTGGCAAGCGTCGGCAGCGCAATGGGATATCCCGCAGCGCTCAGTGCCGCCGCCGCATCCTTTCGCTGCAGTAAAGTATTTCTGTCCGAGGGAGGGATTTTATCGGTCATTGTTTTGCTCCGATACCGAAATATACCCGACAATATTGTTCGATTTGCCGTACATTATTACAATATAGAAATATAAAATGCCTTCCCAGGCACCAGTAATTGTAAATTTCGGAATAATTACTTAGGGGGATTCCAGGCGTCCACAGGCGTCTGGCGCAACTTTTAATTGCGTACGGATCGAGACTTGTTTATTGGTCGCTTGCGCTGGGATGCGAGAGCAGGATGCTAAACGGCATGGCAGTCAGACTAGGGACTCAAGCGAAAAGCTGCGCGGCCACCTCGACCATACCGTTGCGTTTTGGAAGGGGCTGTATCTCGACTCCGTTCGGCTTTCGCGCCTTCCGACTCCTTCAAAAAGATATCGCCCCGACTCCGAAACCCGAGGCGACAGCTGGAGTCTTGACGTGGGCTAGGCCGCGAGCGCCACTGGCTGTGAGCCGAACAACCTCGCCCGCTGCTCTTCCTTCGTCGGATTCAAGTACCGCATCAGCACGGCAACGGTCTTATGGCCCGACTGCCGCATGAGGGTGCGAAGGTCCGCCCCATTCGCGGCCATCCGGCTCAGCGCCTCGTGACGGAGGTCATGGATGCGAAGATCGGGGCAACCGGCATCAACGCGGATTTTCTGCCACTCGTGTTCCGCCGAGTTTTTCGTCATGGTGAAGACCGGCTCCCCGTCTCGCTTGCCCTCGGCCAGCGTCAGCAGCAGCCCGTAGGCTCGGTCCGAGAGCGCCACGTAGCGATGCTCGTTCCCCTTCACATTTTCCTCGGGAATGACGATGAAGCCGTGTTCCCGACGCACCCAGCCCGCCCGGATGCTGCGCGCCTCCCCTGCCCGCATCCCACTATCCAGCAGGACCGGAAAGAGCGCTTGCCACTCCCGGCTTTGCCACGTGTCACCATGCAGAGACTGCCAGATGCGATCCTCCTCCCCAGGACGCAGTCTCCGTTCCCGCCCAGCACCCGGTTGGGGGATACCGCGCCGACGTTTCCGCAGTGAAGCAATTGGGTTTGAGATCGGAACGCCCTTCTCATGAATGAGCCACTCGTACACTGCCGAGATGGTGTTCAGGTTATTGCGGATGGTGGAGGCGGCTCGCCCCTTCTTCTTCCGCGCATCGCGATAAGACACGAAATCCTCGACCGACACCTCGCGAAGGGCTTTGCGGGCGAAGGGCTGCCGAGCCAGCATGTTGAGCATGGTGACCTCCTGGGCCTCACCCTTCTTCTCGGGCGTCACCTTATCCCGGTACTCTTCGAGGGCCTTCTTAAGTGGCCGGTCAAGATAAACGCTCGTCGCTTGAGGCTTCGGTTCGCTCGTCGCCTTTTCCAGCCGGGGGTCGGTCCACGTGCCGAGACGCATGGCGGACTCTGTGGCATCGATCCACGTTTGCGCCGCCCGTTTAGATTTGAAGGTGTTCGAGATCGACCGCGATTTGCAGGGTCCCTTGAAGTTTTCGGGCACTCGCGCCGTGACCGTCCACTTCCCAGCCCTCTTCGTAATGCTCGCCATTTCCGCTCCGCTTTCTGCAACATAGCTGCAACATTGGGTTCGGAGCGTGAAAACGTGCTTTTATCTCAACGGCTTACCACCGGTCTTGAAAACCGGCGTGCGGGAAACCGTACCGTGGGTTCGAATCCCACCTCTTCCGGATCCATTCTATTGAATAGATTGCACATTTTCCATCGCGCCCATCAAGCGACATCCGGCTGGCCTACAACCCAGTCGACGCCGTTCTGCAACACTGTCGCAACTGTCTCGATAGGAGCGAACGGGCCGTGAGAGGCCGCACCAGCCCCTGCCCTGGGATATTGTTCAGGTGACGGTTCGAAAGAATCTCGCATAATTTGCAAGGGTGGTTGCGACGAGCAAAGCAAGACCTGGCTGATGACAACCATTCGAAATGGAGCGCCGGCGACCTCTCGAGACGACTCACCGCTTGGAGGTTGAGGGGGACGGACCATCTTCTTCTCCCGCGCCGGCAAGTGACAATGTAGGCGAGGGCAGCGAAGATCACAATCTGGTCGATCTCGAGGGCGTCGATGCGCTGCCGCTCATCGAAGAAAGCCGAGTTGCAAAGAAGGGTGAGGCGGGCGGCTTCCTGATGGCGAAGCCGGCGCCCTCGCCCCTTGCGCAACAGAGGATCTGCATCGGCTAATCCGATGGAATCAGTTCAGGCTGCTCTCGCCGAATCCTGTTTCGTTGCCGCTCGGATTTGAGCTAGGCTCGGCCGACGATACCGAGAGCCGGATTGCGTTGTCGGGGCGGGCTGAAATTCGGCCGGAGACCCCTCCCCGCAGCCGGACGACGAGAGGGGAGTTGCATGGCGGAGGTACTGGACCTCGACTGCGTCGTCGTGGGCGGTGGGGTCGTGGGGCTTGCGGTGGCGCGCGAAATTGCCATCGGCGGCCGCGAGGTGGTTCTTCTCGAAGCGGAGCCGACGACCGGCAGCGTCACGTCGGCCCGCAACAGCGAGGTCATCCATGCCGGGCTCTACTATGCCACCGGCAGTTTGAAGGCAGAGCTGTGCGTGGCCGGAAAGCGCATGCTCTACGACTATTGCCGGCTGCGAAGCGTCCCGCACAGGAATTGCGGCAAGCTTGTCGTTGCCGCAAGCGAGGCGGAACTTGGCTACCTCGAAAAGCTTTCCCGGCAGGCTCGCGCAAATGGCGTGGAAGACTGCTATCTCATCGATGCGGCGGAGCTGACCCGCAGGGAGCCCCAGATCCGAGGCTTTGCAGCGCTCGTCTCTCCCTCGACGGGGCTCATCGACAGTCACGGCCTGATGCAGGCTTACACGGCCGATATCGAGGCCAATGGCGGAGCCGTCGTCTGCAATTCTCCCGTTGTCGAAGGCGAATTGGTTGCGGACAGGGTTCGCCTTTCCGTCGGCGGCCGCGATCCGGCCATAATCGAAGCGCGGCTTGTGGTAAATGCCGCCGGTCTGAACGCATGGGCGCTGTCCGGGAGCCTGCTGGGCCTGAATGCGGGCACGATCCCGCCCCGTCACTATGCCAAGGGATGCTATTTCGCGCTGACGGGCCGCGCGCCCGCGACGCAGCTGATCTACCCGGTTCCCGAACCCGGCGGCCTCGGCGTGCACCTGACACTCGATCTTGCGGGCCAGGCGCGTTTCGGTCCCGACGTGGAATGGGTGGAGGCGATCGATTATGACGTCGATCCGGTCCGCGCCGAAAAATTCTATTCCGCAATCCGCCGCTACTGGCCCGATCTGGCGGACGGGGCGCTGCAGCCTGCCTATGCAGGCATCCGTCCGAAAATCGCCGGGCCGGACGCCGGCGGCGGCGGTGATTTCGTGATCCAGGGGCCGCAACAGACGGGTCATCCCGCCTATCTGGCGCTCTACGGAATAGAAAGCCCTGGCCTCACCGCCTCGCTCGCCATAGCGCAGAAGGTGGCGCAGCTTGCCGCATAAGACAACGCGTTCTTCCAGACCTGCCGGATTGGCGACGATTGAACGGGATATGTGCCTTCGGCTCGGATGAGGCCGGGCCGTCCTACTGGAACAGCGTGAGCACGTTCTGCTGCGCGCCATTGGCGATCCACAGCGATTGCCGGGCGAGCTGCTGCTGGGTCTGCAGGGCCGTCAGCCGCGAGGATTCCTCTTCCATGTCGGCATCGACAAGCCGCCCGATGCCGCTTGCGACGGAATCCTGCAGGGTATCGACGAAATCGTCCTGCATGTTGAGGCGCTTGCCGATATCGCCCAGATAGCTCGCGGCCCGGATGACCTTCTGATCCATCATGTCGATACCGCCGATGTAGTTCTGCAGGTCGTTGGCGGGGTTTGTGATATCGATGCCGGTAATGTCGAAATTGGGGGCAAAGCCGATATTGTCGCTGACGCCGAACAGATGAATTGCCGATCGGGTTGCCCCCTTGTCGGGATAGAGCGCCGGATCCGCCTGAAGGACGATGTCGGTGCCTGCTGCGGCAACCTGTACGCCGCTTCCGGCAAGCACGGCGCTCAGCACGCGCGCATAGTCGCCGGCGGTATTGATCTTCCCGTCACTGGTGCCGAGGACGCTATCGACGAGGTTTCGGTCGATGGTCACGTTTTTCACAGGCCCGCTGTTGGTCTGCACGCTGAAGGAAAATTTGACGTCGCGATGAACGAAGAAGGGACCGGCAAATGTGAACGGATAGCTCGCGACCGTACCGTCCTGCCGTTGGGCCGGTGGAGCGCCGAGCCCGAAATTATAGCCGCCGGCAACCGTCGAATTCACGTTCGAAACGACCATGCTCGATTGGCTGGCGCCCGGAATTTCGCCGCTGGTGAAGATGAGTTCCCCCGCGGAGGCAACGACGCTGCCTGGCGACCAGCTCATGTTGGACATGGCCGCGCGGATGACCGCGGCAAGATCGTCGGCGGTGTTGATCATGCCGTTGCTCGTGCCCAGCGTGGAGTCGATCGTGTTCTTGTCGATCGTGACCCTGCGTGTCTCCGCACCGTCGACCGTGAGATCGAAGGTCATGCTGTCCGTTGCCGTGAAGGCGGCGGTGCTTGGGTCGGGCAGGAAATTCGGGCCGAAGAACCAGAAGAGGCTGAAGCCCCTTTGGCCGGTTCCGACAAAGTCGGCATTTCTCAATCCGCCGATGAGGCCAAGCGATTTCTCGTCGGCCTGCAGCAGCCCTCCCCCGGTCGAGTTGAAAAGCGTCAGCTGCGTCAGGTCGACATCGGTGGTCCCGACGCCGACGCTGCCGTCGGCCCCGCGAAGGAGGGCGGAAACGATGCTCTTGTCATATCTGCTCATCGCATCGAGGCCGGAAATATCGGTGTTCAGCCAGTTCTCGCCGGAGAAGGAGGCTGACCCGGCCGTGGCCACAAGCCTTCCGCTCAGCGCATCGAGCTCCTCCTGGATCTTGGTCCTGTCGGCGCTCTTTTCGGTTGCCGCAATCAGTTTGGCTTTCATGTCGCCGATAATGTCGACGATCGAGGCGAGAGCCGACGAACTCGTATCGACCAGTGCCTCGCCGAGGCCCAGCGCGTCGGACACTGCCGAAAGGCTTCTGTTGTCCATGCGCATCGTGGTTGCGACAGACCAATAGGCCGCATTGTCGGACGCCTTGGCGATGCGCAGGCCGCTCGAAACTCTGTTCTGCGTCGAGTAGAGATCCGCCGTCACGGACCGGAGGGTTTGTAACGCCGCAATGCTGGAGTAATTGGTGTTGATAGAAGACATATGCGGCCTGAAATACGAGAAACAGCAAGGTCGATGAATCGATCTTCTTGAGACTTTGTTAGCCATGAATTGACGTCAGGTTAGGTTAATCCTGCGTAAAGGGAGGCGCGAAATCTCGGATTGTTTTTACCGTTGCCTGTACTTTTATTGGTCTTTCTTGCGCCCGCGCATTTTCATCGAAAGACACTCTTTTCGTGCCGCCGCGAAAGGGTTTGTCGCCTGATATTGCGGATCGCCGCTCGCGCCTTTGCCGCGCCCGACATCCTGCCTATCCCCCGACATCGCTAAGTCGCTGCCCTCGCGGAACTTTTTTCGGTTGTGCGCGTTTAATCCCTCGTTTTTCCCAGGAGGGAGCTTGCCATGGAAAACGAAGGTGTAGGTTGGATTGCAGCCATCATTATCGGCGGTTTCGCCGGATGGCTGGCGGAGAAGTTCATGCACAGCAATATGGGCGTGTTCATGAACATAATACTTGGCATCATAGGCGCGATCGTCGCCAACTGGATTCTCGCTATCCTCAATATCCAGCCGCTGACCGGCTGGCTCGGATACCTGATCACGGGTTTTGTCGGGGCATGTATCCTGATCGCGCTCGGACGCCTCGTCCGCCGCTGACCTGACACGGAAAAGATTGTCGGCAAAGACTGAAAGGCCGGGCGCCACGCGTCCGGCTTTTTTCGTCTACCGGCGGCTGAGAAGGCCGAAGAGATAGGCGACACCCGCCGTAATGGCGATCGCCGTCAATGGCTCTTCACGCACTTTGTCGCGCACGCGCTCGGTCATGACGGAGGCTTCGTCGGCCACTGCGGTCCTGGCGCCCTGCCCGAGCGCGATCACGCTCTCCGAAAGGCGGGCCAGGTCCTCGCGCAGCGCAGCAACCTGCGCGGACAGATCTTCGGCGGCAACTTCCGCCTTGACGCGCGCAGCGGTGGATTCGGCGGAAGCGGTTTTCAGTTCGGCCATGGTCTGCTCCTGTTTGATGGAATGCCGCTTCAACGACATGAAGGCTGGAAAGGTTCCGCAATCCGGCATCTTTTGTCTCCCGCGCAAGCCTCGCGAAGGCGTGTGCGGACCCTGCAAGCTTTTCGTGCGACAAGCCTTCATTTCCGCGCAGCTTTGTTTTATGGAACGACGAATGTCTGCCCTTCCGGGCCAATGATAATGCGAGGTTTGCGTTTCCATGTTCCATCTTCTGAGAAGAGCCGCTCAGACCTGGGTTGCCAAGCTGCTCCTGCTCCTGCTCGTCGCCTCCTTCGGCATCTGGGGCGTGTCGCGCGAGCTGATAAGCGGCGGCAGCAGCACGACGGTCGTCACCGTCGGCGACCAGCATGTGGACGTCAATGAATTCCGCCTCGCCTACCAGCGCCAGGTTGCCCAGATCGGCCAGCAGTTCGGCACGCGCCTGACGCCGGAACAGGCCCGTGCCTGGGGCGTTGAACGGCAGGTGCTCGCCCAGCTTCTGGCCGGCGCCTCGCTGGACCAGCTTGCCGACGATATGGGGCTCGGTCTTTCGGAAGACCGCCTTGCCCAGCTGATCGGTGACGATCCGGCCTTCAAGGCCCTCAACGGCCAGTTCGACCGCTCGCTCTTCACCTCGCGCCTGCGCAATGCCGGCATCCGGGAAGACGACTATATCAAGGATCGCAGCAAGCAGGCCGTGCGCAGCCAGATCATCGAAGCCGTCGCCAACGGCTTCCAGGCGCCGGCGACGCTCGTCAACGCCCTGAAGCTCTACGGCAACGAGAGCCGCAGCGTCGATTACCTGCTGCTGACCAACGCCAATATCGAGCCGATCAAGGCGCCGGCCGACGATGTGCTCTCCAAGTGGTTCGAAGACGCCAAGCAGCGCTATCGCGCGCCGGAATACCGCAAGATCGCCTATCTCAAGCTTCAGCCCGACGATATTGCCGATCCGGCGACCGTCACCGACGACCAGATCAAGGAAGCTTTCGACAAGGCCAAGGCGGCCTATACGACGCCGGAAAGCCGCACGCTGGAACAGCTCACCTTCGCCAGCAAGGATCTCGCCAATGCGGCTGAAACCGCGCTGAAGACCGGCACGAGCTTCGACCAGCTCGTCACCGACCAGGGCAAGACCGCAGGCGACGTGCTGCTCGGCGAATTCACCAAGGACAAGGTTCCGGACCAGGCCGTGGCCGACGCCGCCTTCGCCGTGAAGACGGACGGCGGCACCACGGCTGTCGTCGACGGTACCTTCGGCCCGGTCATCCTGCGCGTGACCAACATCAAGCCGGAAACGACCAAGAGCTTCGACGAGGTGAAGGAAGAGCTCCGCAGGCAGCTTTCGCTCGCCAATGCCTCGCAGGAAGTCATCAACGTGCATGACCGGATCGAGGACATGCGCGCCGGCGGCACCTCCCTTGAAGAAATCGCCAGCCAGCTCAAGCTGAAGGCCGTCGTCATCGACGCCGTCGACATGACGGGCGCCGACAAGGACGGCAACCCGGTCAAGGATATCCCGGCCCAGCAGCAGCTTCTGCCGGAGGCATTCAAGACCGATGTCGGCGCCGATGCCACGGCCATCGCCGTCGGCAATGACGGTTATGTCTGGTTCGACGTGCGCGACGTCATGCCGGAGCGTGAACGTCCGCTTGCCGAGGTGCGTGACAAGGCGGTTCAGGACTGGACGGCCGAGCAGCAGAAGGCCGAGCTTGCCAAGAAGGCGGACGAGCTGAAGGCCGAGGCGCAGAAGGGCACCTCGCTTGCCGATATCGCCGCGCCGCTTGGCATCGCCGTCGAAACCAAGAGCGGCTTTACCCGCTCGACCGACGATCCCGTTCTCGGTCGCGCCGGTATCAACGCCGCCTTCTCCGGCCCCGTCGACACGGTCGCGGCGGCTGTCGGCGCCGATCCGAGCACGCAGATCCTGCTCAAGGTGACAGAGGTCAACGCCGAGCCGACGACCGATGCCTTGAACAACCGCGACCAGCAGATCGCGACCATTGCAAATCAGGCCGGTGATGACATTCTGGATCAGATGGTCAACCTGTTGCAGAGCCAGTATGGCGTAACGGTGAACCAGAACCTCGCCGAACAGGCGACCGTCCGCTAGGGGGAAGCGACGCATGACCGATCTGAAGCCGCTTCTGGCCAAGGCAGCAAGCCGCGAGCCCCTGACCCGTGACGAGGCCCGCCAGGCCTTCGATATCCTGATGTCCGGCCAGGCAACGCCTTCGCAGATCGGCGGCTTCCTGATGGCCCTGCGCGTCCGCGGCGAGACGGTCGACGAGATCGTCGGCGCCGTTACCACGATGCGCTCCAAGATGCTGCGGGTTGTGGCGCCCGCCGACGCGATCGATATCGTCGGCACCGGCGGCGATGCCAGCGGCACCTACAACATCTCGACGCTGGCGGCGCTGATCGTCGCCGGCACGGGTGTTCCGGTTGCCAAGCATGGCAACCGGGCGCTGAGTTCGAAATCCGGCGCCGCCGACAGCCTTGCCGCACTTGGCGTCAACCTCGAAGTCACCCCGGACATGATCTCGCGCTGCATTGCGGAGGCCGGCGTCGGCTTCATGTTCGCGCAGCAGCATCATTCGGCCATGCGCCATGTCGGCCCGACGCGTGTCGAGCTCGGCACGCGCACGATCTTCAACCTGCTTGGCCCGCTCTCCAATCCGGCCGGCGTCAAGCGCCAGCTTCTCGGCGTCTTCGCCCCCCAATGGGTCGTGCCGCTTGCCGAGGTCATGCGCGATCTCGGCTCCGAAAGCGTGTGGGTCGTGCATGGCGACGGTCTCGACGAGATCACCACGACCGGCAAGACCAGCGTCGCAGCGCTCGAGAACGGCCAGATCCGCACTTTCGAACTGTCCCCGGCCGATTTCGGCGTCGCACCCTGCGTGCTCGCCGACATCAAGGGCGGCGACGGCGTCGTCAATGCGGCCGCGCTCCGCGACGTGCTTGCCGGCGCCAGGAACGCCTACCGCGATATCGCGCTCGCAAATGCCGCCGCCTCGCTCGTCATTGCCGGCAAGGCCGAGACGATCCGTGACGGCATGAAGCTCGCAACGCAATCGCTGGACAGCGGCGCGACGGCCGCCGCACTCGACAAACTCGTCGCCGTTTCCAACGATATCGACTAGGATCGTCTCATGACCGATATCCTGAAGAAGATCGAAGCCTACAAGCGTGAGGAAATCGCTGCCGCCAAGGCAAGGACCTCGCTTGCGGATCTGAAGGCCATGCAGGCCGGCCAGTCGGCGCCGCGCGGCTTCCGCAAGGCGCTCGTCGCCAAACGCGACGCCGGCGAGATCGGCCTGATCGCCGAGATCAAGAAGGCAAGCCCCTCCAAGGGCCTGATCCGTCCGGATTTCGATCCGCCTGTTCTCGCCAGGGCATACGAGGCCGGTGGTGCGGCCGGCCTTTCGGTGCTGACCGATACGCCGAGCTTCCAGGGTGCGCCGGAATTCCTGACGGCAGCCCGTGCCGCCTGCGCCCTGCCCGCTCTGCGCAAGGATTTCATGTTCGAGACCTATCAGGTCCACGAGGCCCGCGCCTGGGGCGCCGACTGCATCCTGCTCATCATGGCCTCGCTGAACGACGACGATGCCGAACGTCTGCAGGACGAAGCTTTCTCGCTCGGCATGGACGTGCTGGTGGAAGTTCACGACGCGCCGGAAATGGAGCGGGCACTCAAGCTTTCCTCGCCGCTCGTCGGCATCAACAACCGCAACCTGCGCACTTTCGAGGTCAGCCTGACGGTCAGCGAGACGCTGGCGGCCATGGTTCCGGCAGACAGGCTGCTGGTCGGCGAAAGCGGCATCTTCACCAACGGGGATTGCAAGCGCCTGCAGGCCGCCGGCATCAACACCTTCCTCGTCGGCGAAAGCCTGATGCGCAAGGACGACGTGGCGGCTGCCACCCGCGCGCTGCTCTTTGGCGAAGCCGCCATTGCGGCCGAATGACATGAGCGGCGAAAAGCCCGTCCTTACCCATATCGATGCCGCCGGCGAGGCGCATATGGTCGATGTCTCCGACAAGGCCGAGACCGTGCGCATCGCCACCGCCGAGGGCCATGTGAAGATGGCGCCGGAAACGTTGGCACTGATCCGCGAAGGCAATGCGAAAAAGGGCGATGTCATCGGCACCGCCCGCCTTGCCGGCATCATGGCCGCCAAGCGCACCGCCGATCTCATTCCGCTCTGCCATCCGCTGATGCTGACGAAGGTCACGGTGGAGATCGGGGAAGACGCCGCCCTGCCCGGCCTGCGCGTCACCGCGACCGCCAAGCTCACCGGCAAGACCGGTGTGGAAATGGAAGCGCTGACCGCCGTCTCCGTCGCGTGCCTGACGATCTACGACATGGCCAAGGCCGCCGACAAGGCAATGGAGATCGGCGGTGTCCGCCTGCTCGAAAAATCCGGCGGCAAGTCGGGCGATTTTCGCCATCCGGAGGCAAGATGAACCTTCTACCGGTCGCCGAGGCTCTGAGCCGGCTGCTCTCCAGCGCAAGGCCCGTCACCAAGTCGGAAAGGCTGCCGCTGGCAGCCGCCGAAGGCCGCGTCCTGGCCGCCGATCTGACGGCCGGCCTCACGCAGCCGCCCTTCGACGCATCGGCCATGGACGGCTATGCCCTGCGCCGTGAAGACGCGCCGGAGCCGGGCGCCGTGCTCAAGGTCATCGGCACCTCGTCTGCCGGCCACGGTTTTGCCGGAAGCGTCGGCCAGGGCGAGGCTGTGCGCATCTTCACCGGCGCGTCCGTTCCGTCAGGCGCCGACAGCGTCCTGCTGCAGGAAGACGCGGAAAAGATCGAAGGCGGTATCAGGACGAATTTCCCGGTGCGGCAGAGCCAGCATGTGCGCCCGCGCGGCCAGGATTTCACCGAGGGCGAAGTCGTGCTGCCGGCCGGCACCGTGCTCGATTTCTCGCGGCTGACGGTGGCTGCCGGCATGAACCGGCCCGAGGTCGAGGTGCTGGCCCGCCCGCGGATTGCCATCCTCGCGACAGGCGACGAACTGCTGGCGCCGGGAAGCACGCCCGGCCCGTCGCAGATCATCGCCTCCAATACGTTCGGCGTTGCGGCCCTTGCTCGCAGGGCCGGCGCCGATGTGCTCGATCTCGGCATCGTGCCCGATGACAAGGCGCAGATATCGGCGGCAATCGACAGGGCGCGCAGCGCGAGCGTCGATGTGATCGTCACGCTGGGCGGCGCCTCGGTCGGCGACCATGATCTGGTGCAGGCGACGCTGATCGAGGCAGGCATGCAACTCGATTTCTGGCGCATCGCCATGCGCCCCGGCAAACCGCTGATGGTCGGCAGCTTCGGCAAGACACATGTGCTCGGCCTGCCCGGCAATCCCGTCTCCAGCCTCGTCTGTTCGCTGCTCTTCCTCGAGCCGCTGATCCGCAAGCTTGCCTCGCTGCCGCCGGTCCGGCGCGAGGTCATGGCGGAAGCCGGCGTCGCATTGCGCGCCAACGACCACAGGCAGGATTACGTGCGCGCCAGGCTTTCGAAATCGGCGACCGGCGGCTGGCTGGCCGAACCCTTCGACAAGCAGGATTCGTCGATGATGAAGACGTTCGCCTATTCGGACTGCCTCATCATCCGTCCGCCGCATGCGCCGGAACTGCCGGCGGGGGCCGCCTGCCCGGTCATGCTTCTGCGGCCAGATCTGCTCGCCTGACCTTTCCTGACGTGACGGCAATCCAGAAGCAGATCTGCGCCAGCACGCTCGCGCCGAGAATGACGGTCGCTGCCGCAAGGCCCGGATCGCCGCCGATGCCCGAGAGCGCGCTGCAGACGGCTCCAACCGCCATCTGCGTCGATCCGTAAAGACCGGAAGCCGAACCCGTGACCTTCGGATTGACGCTGACGGCCAGCGTCAGCGCGTTTGGCGAGGCAACGCCGGCGCCGATCGTATAGACCATGATCGAGCTCATCATCGGCAGCAGCGTCAAATGGTCCGTGACCGCCAAGCCGAAAAAGACCAGTGCGGCGCCGATGCTGACGAGATTGGAAATCACCATCAGCCGCTTCATCGCAAACCGGCCGATCAGCCGCGTGGCGATCATGCTGCCGATCCAGTAGCCGAAGATCAGCAGCGCCAGACAGAGACCGACTTCGGTTGCGGGGCGGCCGAGTTCGTTGATGACGATGAAGGGCGCGGATGCCGTAAACGCATACATGGACGTCGTCGCACAGCCGCCGCCGATGGCGTAACCGACAAAGGAGCGCGAGGCGAGCAGGCCGAGATAATCGCGGCTGAGCGACGTCACCGAAGCCTCGGCGTTGCGCGTGCCGGTCTCCGGCACCTTGCGCCATGTCAGCAGCAGGTTGACGATGCCGAGCGCGCAGAGCGCCACGAAGATCGAACGCCATCCGAGGGTGGCCGCAAGCGCCCCGCCGGCGATCGGTGCAAGGCCCGGCCCGACCGTGACCATGAGGTTCATGATCGCAAGCCGCTTGGCCGTTTCGTCGGGGCTCGACGTGTCGCGCACGATGGCCCGCGCAATGACCAGGCCGGCGCAGCCGCCGAAAGCCTGAAAGAGCCTTGCCGCGATCAGGGCTTGCACGCCGGGCGAAACCAGCGCCGCAACGCCTGCCATCGTATAGAGCACGAGCCCGCTCATCAGCACCGGCCGGCGGCCGTAGCGGTCCGATAGCGGGCCGTAGACGAGCTGGCCCACCGCAAGGCCGAAGATATAGAGGCTGACGGTCAGCTGCATCTCGCCGATCGAAGCGCCGAGATCGGCTGCCGCCGCAGGCAGGGCCGGCACGAAAATATGCATGGCGAGCGTGCCGCTGAAGGTGATGAGCCCGAGCAGCCAGATCGGTATGTGAAGCTTTGCGCCAGGCGGCCGGGCTTCAATCATCGGGCCGGGATGCGAATTCACTGTTCTGGCTCCTCGAGTTGTCGGGCAAGCACGTCGCTGATGTGGCCGAGCACGCGCCATGTGGTTTCGATGTCTTCGCGCGGGAGAAGGGCAAGCGCTTCCTCGCGGATGCCCTGCGCCACGCGTTCGACCGCCTCCACGGTCCTGCTGCCCTCCTGCGTCAGCAGGATTTCCTTCGCGCGCCTGTCCTCGCCTTCCCGCCGCTCGACCAGCCCCGCCTTTTCCAGATTGTCGAGCAGCCGCACGACCGAGGAATTGTCGAGCGAGAGCGAGGCCGCCAGCTCCTTCTGGTGCATCGGGGTCGGCGATCGGGCGATGCGCAGCAGCGGCAGCCATGTCGCCTCCGTCAGCCCGAAAGGCTGCAGGCGCTGGTTTGCGACCCGGCGCCAGTAGCGCGCGGTCTGGGAGACGAGGCTCCCGAATGAGGTTGTGATCGTATCGTCGGTCATGGGAATATCGATGGGATAGCAATAGATGACATATCATCTATTTTGAGGCAAGACCGAAAGCGGATGGCCCGCCTGGGGCCATCTGCGGCCTTTCACCTCAAGCGGAACACCGCGCTGGTGGCGGTCGGGCTGCCCCTGGCGCCGCCGAAATCGGCAACGGCATAGTCTGCGATCGGCAGCAGGGAGCCGGTCGGCAGAGGCGCCCTGCCGGGATCGCCGATGAGCACATCGAGACCGGCCGTGCGGCAGCGCCGGAGAAAAGGCAGGACCCGCTCCGCCAGCGCCTCGTCGTAGAACACGTCACCGGCCAGAATCACGTCGGCCGCGGGCGGCGCGCCGTCGACAATGTCGCCGAGCCGGACGTCGATGGAGACCCCATTGGCTGCGGCATTCAGCCGTGCTGCAGCGATCGCTTTCGCATCGATATCGACGGCGAGCACATGCGCTGCTGCGCATTTCATCGCCATGATGGCGACAAGGCCGGAGCCTGTTCCGAGATCGACGACACGTTTGCCGGCGACCTCTTGCGGCTGGTCCAGAAGGTAGCGTGCGAGCACCGCGCCACCTGCCCAGGGATAGGCCCAGTAAGGCGGCATCAGATCGGAGCCGTCAGCCATTGCAAGGCGATAGAGGCCGCTCTTCGGTGTGGCTGTGTGCAGCCGGATACCCGGTATCGACGGTATTTCCGCAAGCGGCAGGTTCGCCCGGATGAAGGCCGTCAGGTCGGGATGGTCATCTGCGGGAGCCGGTCTCATCTGCCGTCGGTCGCTTCTCGTTGCTGCAGACCGATCCGGCCATGCGTGACGCATAATACCTCGCTGGACCTTTGTATAGTTATGGAAGCCCGCCTGCCGGCGTAACTTTCGCCCGCGACGCCGAAGGGCATCGCTCCCATTTTCCGAAGCAGGAGGACTCCATGATGCAACCGATCACCAGACGTTCATTCTCGGCCGCTCTCGTTGCAGGGGCCGCGCTCAGCATGTTTCCGGCCGCCGGCCGGGCCGCCGGCGTAACCAGGGCGAAGAACGTGGTTCTCGTCCATGGCGCCTATGCCGACGCATCCTGCTGGCTGGATGTCATCCCCCGCCTGCAGGCGGCCGGGCTCAATGTCATGGCCGTGCAGAACCCCCTCACCTCCTTTGCCGACGATGTCGAAGCCACAAGGCGCATCCTCGCCCTCATGGACGGGCCGACCGTGCTTGCCGGCCATTCCTATTCCGGCATGATCGTCACCGAAGCCGGTATCGATCCGAAAGTCACGGCGCTCGTCTATATCGCCGCGCGTGCGCCCGATGCCGGCGAGGATTATACGGCACTCGCCAAGCAGTACCCGACGCCGCCGGCCAGCGCCGGTCTCGTCCACAATGGCGGTTACGCCCAGTTGAATGAGGAGGCTTTCGTCAGGGATTTTGCCGGCGACCTGCCGGTCGCCCGCGCCAAGGCGCTCTATGCCGTGCAGGGCCGCATTTCCGACACGCTGTTCAATGCCAGGACGACCGTTGCCGCCTGGCGCTCCAAGCCGTCATGGTATGCCGTTTCGAAGAACGACCGCACCATCAATCCCGATCTCGAACGCTTCATGGCAAAACGCATGAACGCAACGACGGTGGAACTCGACGCCAGCCACGTTTCGCTGATTTCCCAGCCGCGCGCCGTCGCCAATCTCATCCTCGCAGCCGCCGGTCGAGGCGAGCGCAGCTGAGATCTGCGCTGCGGTTCTGCGGCCGCGACACGTGAAAACAAAGAGCTAAAGCGCGGCACGCGAATCTGAAGGATCGTGACGCGCTTCAGCCGGCCGCATCGCCTTACCGGTGCGGCCGGCGACCGCCTCAGCGGTCTTTCTTCTTGGCGAACTTGCCCTTGCCGCCATCAAACCTGGGGCCATCGAACTTGCCCTTGCCGCCCTCGAATTTGCCGCCCTCGAATTTCGGCTTGCCGGGCTTCTTGGTCCAGGGCCTGTCGTCCTGGCGCTCCGCGCCGGCCGGCCTGTCCTTGTTGAACTTGCCCTTCGGCTTGTCGCCCCGGAAGCGATCGTCGCCGCGCTCTTCGAAGGATTTCTTCGCGTAGGCAGGCTTGCTGAAATCCGGCGTGCCGTTCAGCCTGACCACGCGGATGCCGCGCTCCATCGTCTTGTTGGGGCCGAGCGCACCGAGAAAACCGTCGGCGCTGTCGGCCGCGATTTCCACGAAGGTTTCGTCCGGCTGCATCTTGATCGCGCCGATCTCGCGCTTGGTGAGATTGCCGTTGCGGCACAGCATCGGGATCAGCCAGCGCGGCTCGGCATTCTGTTTGCGGCCGACGGAAACCGAGAACCAGACGCTCGGGCCGAAGTCGTCGCGCGGTCCCTTCTGCGCCGGTGCGAATTCGCGTGCCTCGCCATTGTCGCGGCGCTTGCGGGCGCGGTCGTCCTGGACGGAAACCTCGATCAGGTCTTCCGGCGCCGACTGGTTGGCGCGGTAGAGGCGCACGAAGGCGGCGGCCAGCGTCTCGGCGCCGTGGCTGGCGATGAGTTTCTGCACCAGATCCTGTTCTTCGTCCTGCGGCCTGTCGGCAAAGATCGGATCGGCAAGCAGCCGCTCGTCGTCCCGCGCCATCACCTCTTCGGCGGAAGGCGGCCGTGCCCAGCTGGCGGCGATGCCGGCATTGTCGAGCAGGCGTTCGGCCTTGCGCCGCACGTTGAGCGGCACGATGAGCGCGCTGACGCCCTTGCGGCCTGCGCGGCCCGTGCGGCCGCTGCGGTGCAGCAGCGTTTCCGGATTCGTCGGCAGGTCGGCATGGACGACGAGATCGAGGCCCGGTAGGTCGATACCGCGCGCCGCCACGTCGGTCGCGATGCAGACGCGCGCGCGCCCGTCGCGCATGGCCTGCAGCGCATGGCTGCGCTCGTTCTGCGTCAGCTCGCCCGACAGGGCCACGACATTGAAGTTGCGGTTGTGGAACCGCGCCGTCAGGTGGTTGACGGCCGCGCGCGTCGAACAGAAGACGATCGCATTGCGCGCTTCGTAGTAGCGCAGCACGTTGATGATCGCGTTTTCGCGGTCGCTCGGCGAGACGACGAGCGCGCGATATTCGATATCGACATGCTGCTTTTCTTCCGCCTGCGTGGAAATGCGCACCGCGTCGCGCTGATAGCTCTTGGCGAGCTTGGCGATAGCTGCGGGCACCGTCGCGGAGAACATCAGCGTGCGGCGCTCGTCGGGTGCCGATTCCAGGATGAATTCCAGGTCTTCGCGGAAACCGAGATCAAGCATCTCGTCCGCCTCGTCGAGCACGACAGCCTTGAGATCGGCCATGTCGAGCGCATTGCGGCGGATATGGTCGCACAGGCGTCCCGGCGTGCCGACGACGATATGGGCGCCACGTTCCAGCGCCCGGCGCTCGCTGCGGATATCCATGCCGCCGACGCAGCTGACGATGACGGCGCCGGCCATTTCATAGAGCCATTCCAGCTCGCGCTTGACCTGCAGCGCCAGTTCGCGCGTCGGTGCGATCACCAGGGCAAGCGGGGCGGCCGCCGGCGCAAAGCGCTCGACGCCATCGAGCAGGGTCGGCGCAAGCGCCAGCCCGAAGGCGACGGTCTTGCCCGAGCCGGTCTGTGCGGAAACGAGAGCGTCGGAGGCGGCGAGCGCCGGGTCGAGCATCGCCTTCTGGACAGGAGTGAGCTCGGTATAGCCGCGCTTCTGCAACGCCTTGGCGATCGCCGGAACGACGCCGTTATATTCAGTCATTTGTTCGATCTTTCGGAGCTGTCAGGCGCGTCAAGCGCCGTAGCCGGACTCGTCCGGCCGAAGAGTTGGGCCGTTCCTACTCGCTCCGGCTGCGAATGTCAAAGTGTCTCGCCACGCCATGTGTAGATGGCGATGCCGCCGGAGCGGCCGCGAAGTTTCGTCTCGAACGGCCCGGTCAGCCGCCCCGTCCGCAATGGAATGGCGTCGGGACCGGCGGCATCGAGCAGGCTGGCGCTGAGCGCAAGCTCGGCACCCCGGCTGGCGGCGACTTCCATGAGGCGCTGCGCGACATTCACGGTATCGCCCGTCGCGGTGATCTGCTGCCGGTCGCCGCTGCCGAGACGCGAGGCGACGATCGTGCCGCAATGGGCACCGAGCTTGAAGCCGATCTTCCTGCGGCGAAGCTCCGGATGACCGGCAAGGAAGAGGCGGGTGCGCTCCGCCAGCCGTACGGCGCAGGCCGCAGCCCGGGCCGCATCGTCGCTTGCCGGTGCCGGCAGCCCGAACAGCATCATGGCGCCGTCGCCCATGAAGCTCGTGATCGCCCCGCCGTGCTGGCGCGTCTCCTCGTCGATCAATTCGAAGAAGCTGCTGAGGATCTCCCGCACGGCAGCCGGCCCGACGGCCTCGCTAAGGCCGGTGAAGCCCGAAAGGTCGATGAAGACCACGGAGGCGTTCTGCCGCACAGGTTCGGCAAGGAAGGCCGGATCGCGCGCCAGCCATTCGCCGAGACCCGGCGCCTCGATGCGCTGCAGCCGCGCCGACTGGTCGGCGAAGTGCCGCGCGCGGCTGCGGTCGCGCCAGAGTTCGGCAGCGCCGAAAATCAGCGCCGGCGGCAGGCCCGCCGCAATCGGCAGGGCCGCGCTCAGCCAATAGCCGTTCGCAAAGGCCGCGAGGTTGAGCATAGCCCAGACAATGACCGTCAGGCCGATGATGACGAAACCGAGCGCGCTTCTCCGCCACGCGATCAGCGCCACCAGCAGCATGGGCAGGATAACGGCGATGCCGGCATCCGCCTGCCGCACCTTGTGGTCGCGCACCATGCCGTCGCCGGCGATCAGGTGGGTAATCGCCGTCGACATGACCTCGACACCCGGCAGAATGGGATCGAACGGCGTCGGGAAGACGTCGCCGCCGCCCGTGACCGTCGCGCCGATCACAACCACCTTGCCGGTAACAGCATCTGCCGGCAGCTTGCCGTCGAGCGCATCGGCGGCGCTGAACGTGCGGATGCTGCCTGCCGGTCCGTAGAAGGTGAGCGGCAGGCGCTGGCCGGTATCGGTCGGAATGCGGTGAGCGCCGAGGCGGATGTCGTCCGTCTCGATCAAAGGTTCGGCGCCAAGCGCAATCGAGGCCGTCCGCAGGGGAAAGGCCGCATCCAGCCGGCCGGGTGCGCGCGAAAACAGCGGAATGAAGCGCGGCACGCCGCTCTGGTCCGTTGCGACATTGACGATGCCGAGGGCTGCCGCGTCCTCAAAGCGCGGCTGCGGCAACAGAAGCTGCTGCGCCTCCGGAACCGCCGCCAGCGGATCTTCCGCGTTCGCCGTCACCGGCTGGAGACTTTGCGGGAAGGTTGCCGCGCCGGCAATGATGCTCGGTGTCGCCTTCAAGGCAGCGGCGAGCGCGGCATCCCCCTCCTCCGGCCCGGGATCGACAAGCAGAATGTCCAGCGCCAGCGCCTTCGGCTGCAGCGTGCCGATGGATGTCACGAGGTTGGCGAGCGTGGCGCGGCTCAGCGGGTAGCCGTGCGCTGCCGCCGTGCGGTCATCGATCGCGATGATGGAAACGATGTCGGGCGGCGTGCGAACCCCGGCGATCGTGCTGCGCAGGTCGGCCAGCGTCGCTTCCATTCGCTCCAGCGGGTCGAAGCCCGGCCGAAGGTGAAAATAGCCGAGCATCGCGCCCCACAGACCGGCGAGCAGCAATGCGGTCACGGTCTGGAAGCGATGGTTCATGGTGTCTTACTGGCCGAGGCGTGCAAGAAGTGCCGCAGCGCGTTCGCCGGGCCAGGTGCGCACCGTCAGCGGGTCCGTCCCCCGCTCGACATCGACGCCCTCGCCTGGACCCAGCACCACTGCGGCGCCAGCCGGACGACGCACGCCGACGCGCCCGCGGGTGACGAGTACGGAGGTCGTGCCGCTTTTGACGTCGACGGCCCATTGCGTGCCCCGCACGGCGGCGATCGCCTGTGGCGTCACCACCTGGAAGCCACCGCGATGCTGGGCGCTGTCGACATCGACGAGCACGGCCTTGCTGCGCAGGGACAATGAATCCGGGCTGCCGTCGCGATTGCGGTCGGTCAGCCTGAAGGATGCCCCGCGTTCGGCGGTGATGCTGACGCCGCCCGGGCAACGGAAAACCTGGTTGCCGTTCGCCGCTCGCGAGATCGCACATCCGGCAGACTGGGCATTGGCTGCGCCTTCAGGCAGCAGGCCGATGATCAGCACAGCCGAAAACAGGCTGCGGGAGAATGCTGGCATGGCTTTCATGATCCGCCCCTCGTGACCGTCAGGTGCATTCCTGAATGCGCCGGATGGCCCATACTAAAGCATGTCGCGCAAAAGTGTGCAGCGGTTTTGCGACCACGATCCCTATGCAAAAACTGGAAGTTGCGCAAGCCACCCGGAGAGCTTCAGCGTTCGGGGCCGGCCGGTGACGGACCGACATAACGGGCGCGCGGGCGGATCAGATGACCGCTCTCGATCTGCTCCATCGCATGGGCGAGCCAGCCCGCCGTGCGTGCCAGGGCGAAGACGATGATCGGCGCCTCCTCGGGCAGGCCGAAGGCCGCGGTCATGGCCGCAAGCGCGAAATCGACATTGACCTTCTCGCCCACCATCTCTTCTCCGGCCCGCTGCACGTCGAGGAAGACGGCCGGCATGTCGAAGGTCGAGAGCAGCACCTTGGCCCTTACATCGCCGTCAGGATAAAGCTGGTGCCCGAAAGCGGCCGGTCTGCTTCCCCGCAGCAGCAGGCGGCGGATCGCCTGTTCGGCGCCAATGGTTGCGGCGGCCTCGGCAAGGGCATCGACGCTGCGCCAGGCCGAGCCATGCAGCGGTCCGGTCAGCGTCGCAAGGCCCGACAGAACGGCGGCAGACAGCGACGCACCCGTCGAAACCGTGACCCGCACCGCGAAGGCGGAAGCGTTGAGTTCGTGATCGGCGAGCATGACAAGCGCGATCCGCAGGCAATCGGCGGCATCGGGCCTGCCCCAGCACATGGCCAGGCGATGATGCAGGGGATGGTCCGCAGACCCTGGTGCCAACACGTCCGCAACGGCTGAAAGCACATTGCATGCCTCCGCCTGCAGGGCTGAGCGCGCACGCCCGAGCGATGGCAGGTCGGTGCCCGCCCGCCCGGCCAGCGCCAGAAGCGCTGCCTGGATGGAAGGCGAAGCCGGCTCCGGCGAAGCGTTCGGTGGGCAGGAAAAATTCTGCGCGTCCCACAGCAGGCGCGCCGTTTCTTCCAGCGTCGCATGAGCGGAGAGCGCCGCTGCGTCCTGCCCCCGATAGAGCAATCGTCCGGCCACGATGGTCGAGATCGACGAGGCCAGCACCGGATCGCCCCAGCGGATCGCTTCGGCGGCGACCGTCTCGCTCTTGCGCCGGCCGGCATGGCGCTCGGCAAGCCGTTTGACGTCGCTTTCCTGGTAGAGGCTGCGGCGCGGATCGGCCGGGTCGGCCTTGGCGCGGATGCGGCCGCGGCTGACATTGGCATAGAGCGTCTGCGGCTTGGTGCCGAGTTCGGCCAGTGCTTCCTCTGCCGTCAACCAGGTCATGACTGCCTCATGTTGATCGATTGCATCAAGATTGACGTCAATCAAACTAGGACAGATCTTTGATCCGGTAAAGGAGAAAGACCCATGAAAAACGGTTTGGAAGATGTCATTGCCGCTGAAACCCAGCTCTCGGATGTCGACGGCGAAGCCGGCCGGCTGATCATCCGCGGCGTATCGCTGGATCATCTGGCCGGGCGCAGCACCTATGAGGATGTCGCCGCCCTGCTGCTGGACGGCCTGATCGAGCCGCATCTCGACGCGGGCGAATTGCGCCGCCGGCTCGGCGAAGCGCGAACGGAGGTCTTCGTCCACGTGGAGGCTGCCGATTCGCGCCTGCTGGCGCTGCCGCCCGTCGATGCCATGCGCGCTCTCCTCGCCCGCCTGCCCGATGGCGAGGATATCGATACCGCACTTCGCCTGCTCGCAGCCCCTGCCGTCTTCCTGCCCGCGATGCTGCGCCTGCAGCGCGGCCAAAAGCCGGTCAGGCCCGATGCCGGCCTGCCGCAGTCGGCCGATATCCTGCGCATGCTCTCGGGCGCGGTAGCGAGCGCCGAGCAGGCCGCAGCCCTCGACACCTATCTCGTGACCATATCGGATCATGGCCTCAACGCCTCGACCTTCGCCTCGCGCGTCATCGCCTCCACCCGCGCCGGCCTTACATCCTCGGTTCTGGCAGCGATCAGCGCCCTCAAGGGGCCGCTGCACGGCGGCGCACCGGGACCGGTGCTCGACATGCTCGACGGTATCGGCAGCCAGGCCAATGCCGGTCCCTGGCTGCGGTCCGCGCTCGATCGCGGCGAACGGCTGATGGGTTTCGGCCATCGTATCTACCGCGTGCGCGATCCGCGTGCCGATGCCCTGAAAAACGCGCTGAAGCCGCTCGTCACTGCCGGCCAGGTCGATGCCGCCAGGATCGCGCTGGCCGAAGCCGTGGAGCAGGCCGCACTCGCCATTCTCAAGGAACGCAAGCCCGACCGGCCGCTGGATGTGAACGTGGAATTCTATACCGCGCTGCTGCTGGAAAGCCTCGGCTTTCCGCGCGAAGCCTTCACCGGCGTCTTCGCCATTGGCCGCACCGTCGGCTGGATTGCGCATGCCCGCGAACAGGCTTTGGAAGGCCGCCTCATCCGCCCGCGCTCCGTCTATGTCGGGCCGCTGCCGGAAGCGGCGTGACGGAAAGAGAAAGGCCGCTCCCTCGCCCTGGAGGAAGCGGCCGATATTTCAGACCAGCCGGCTCTGTTCCGTCGCCGCTTCGATGAAGCTTGCAAAGAGCGGATGCGGGTCGAGCGG
This sequence comes from Hyphomicrobiales bacterium, assembly GCA_900471515.1. Classification (GTDB taxonomy): domain Bacteria; phylum Pseudomonadota; class Alphaproteobacteria; order Rhizobiales; family Rhizobiaceae; genus Rhizobium. The sequence goes on from UCFC01000044.1 coordinate 31,557, forward strand.
GCGGGATTTCAGTTCCGGATGGTACTGAACGCCGATGAACCACGGATGGTCAGGATATTCGACCGTCTCCGGCAGCACGCCGTCAGGCGACATGCCGGAGAAGACCAGGCCGCAATCCTCCAGCCGGTCCTTGTAGTCGATATTGACTTCGTAGCGGTGGCGGTGACGCTCGGAAATATCGGTCGAGCCGTAGATCTCCGAAATCTTCGTGCCCTTCTTCAGCACCGCCTTGTAGGCGCCAAGGCGCATCGTGCCGCCGAGATCGCCCGATGCCGTGCGCTTCTGCAGCTCGTTGCCCTTGACCCACTCGGTCATCAGGCCGACGACCGGCTCCGGCGTCGGGCCGAATTCGGTGGAAGAAGCGTTGGGAACGTCGGCAAGGTTGCGCGCCGCCTCGATGACGGCCATCTGCATGCCGAAACAGATGCCGAAATACGGCACCTTGCGCTCGCGGGCAAAACGCGCCGCATGGATCTTGCCTTCCGAACCGCGCTCGCCGAAGCCGCCGGGGACCAGAATGCCGTGGACCTTTTCGAGGTAAGGCGCCGGATCTTCCTTTTCGAAGACTTCCGACTCGATCCATTCGAGCTTGACCTTGACGCGGTTGGCGATGCCGCCGTGATGCAGCGCTTCGATCAGCGACTTATAGGCATCCTTGAGGCCGGTATATTTGCCGACGATCGCAATCGTCACCTCGCCTTCCGGCGTGCGGATACGGTTGCAGACCTCTTCCCACTGGTCGAGGCGCGGCTTGGGCGCCGGCTCGATGCCGAAGGCGGCCAGCACTTCGTCGTCGAGGCCTTCCTTGTGATAGGCCATCGGCACGTCGTAGATATTGGCAACGTCGAGCGCCTGGATGACGGCGGACGGGCGCACGTTGCAGAACAGCGACAGCTTGCGGCGTTCGGCCTCCGGGATTTCCCGGTCGGCGCGCACCAGCAGAATGTCGGGGTGAATGCCGAGCGCCTGCAGCTCCTTGACGGAATGCTGCGTCGGCTTGGTCTTCAATTCGCCCGCTGCCGGAATATACGGCATCAGCGTCAGGTGGACGTAGATCGCGGTGCCGCGCGGCAGGTCGTTGCCGAGCTGGCGGATCGCCTCCATGAAGGGCATCGCCTCGATATCGCCGACCGTGCCGCCGATCTCGCAGATGACGAAATCGTAGTCGTCATTGCCTTCGGTGACGAAGTCCTTGATCTCGTTGGTGACGTGCGGAATGACCTGGACGGTCGCGCCGAGATAGTCGCCGCGGCGTTCCTTGTCGATGATGTTCTTGTAGATGCGGCCGGTGGTGATGTTGTCGGTCTTGGTCGCCGAGCGGCCGGTGAAGCGCTCGTAGTGGCCGAGATCGAGGTCGGTTTCCGCGCCGTCGTCGGTGACGAAGACTTCGCCGTGCTGGGTCGGGCTCATCGTGCCCGGATCCACGTTCAGATAGGGGTCGAGTTTGCGAAGCCGCACCCGATAACCACGGGCCTGCAACAACGCTCCGAGAGCTGCGGCCGCAATTCCTTTTCCGAGGGAAGAAACCACGCCGCCAGTGATGAATACGTATCGCGCCATGGGAGTCACCGGATACCTTTTCAAAAACGATTCCACCAGCCCAAAAATTCTTTTCCAGAATTTTTGGCGCCGAGATGAAATCCGGACAAAAGAAAACCGGCAGACCCGAGGGCCTGCCGGCGGTTCATTTTCTGGACCGGCTTATTGTCCCGTGGGGACGCCGGAAGGCTGCGCCGGCGCGGTCGCGGCCGGAGCTTCCGGCTGGGCCGGAGCCGCTGTCGTCGGAGCGGCCGGAGCAGTCGCCGCAGGAGCGTTTGCAGCCGGTGCCTGAGTTGCGGGAGCCTGAGCGGCCGGTGCCTGCGCTGCAGGCGCTGGCGTTGCCGGCGCGGCGGCGCCGCTGTTCGGAATGCCGCTATTGTCGGTCGGCTGGGCCGGAGCGGGCGTGCTGCCGCCGCCAAGCGAATCGAGAATGCCGTTGCCCTGCCCGCTCGTTGCCGGAATGCGGTCGAGAATGTCGGTCGGGCGGCTTTCGTAACGGGTCAGGATGCCGAGGCCGAGCGAGGTGAGGAAGAACAGCGTCGCCAGGATCGCCGTCGTGCGCGTCAGCGCATTGGCCGTGCCGCGGGCCGACATGAAGCCCGATCCGCCGCCGATGCCGAGGCCGCCGCCTTCGGAGCGCTGGATGAGCACGACGCCGACGAGCGCGAGCACGATCATGAGATGGATGACAATCAATACTGTCTGCATGGGTCCAGTCCTGCCCGTCTGAGGACGGACATAAAGTAAAAATCTGGCGGCTCTTTACATGAGGTCATCTGCTATTCCAAGCCCTTCGGCCAGGAATATGCAATCGCTTCAGGCAAGCAGCGTTTCGTATGTGCCGTAGATGGCGAGGAAGTCGCTGGCTTTCAAGCTCGCCCCGCCGATGAGCGCGCCGTCCACATTGTCGACGGCAAGCAGTTCACGCGCATTTGCGGGCTTGACCGAACCGCCATAGAGAATGCGCATCCCCTTGCCCTCGTCGCCGAAACGCAGCACGAGTTCGTCGCGGATGAAGGCATGGACGATTTCCACATCCTTTGCCGTCGGCGTCAGCCCGGTGCCGATCGCCCAGACCGGCTCGTAGGCGATGACGGTATTTTCGGCCGTCGCCTCATCCGGCAGCGAACCGGAAAGCTGGCGTTTCAGGATATCGAGCGTCTGGTAGGCGTCGCGCTCGTCGCCGGTCTCGCCGATGCAGACGATGGCGGTGAGATCGGCCTGATGGGCGGCCTGCGCCTTGGCCCGCACCATATGGTCGGTTTCGGCATGGTCGATGCGCCGTTCCGAATGGCCGACGATCACATAAGTGCCGTAGCAGTCGGCAATCATCTCGGCCGAAATGTCGCCGGTATGGGCGCCGCTCTGCGCCTGGTGGCAATCCTGCGCGCCGATCGCAAGCGGGCTGTCGGTCGCAAGCGCCGTTGCCACGTAAAGCAGCGTGGCCGGCGGGCAGATCAGGGCTTCGACCTTTTCCGACAGCGGGACCATGACGCCCTGGGCAATCGCCTTGATCTGGTCCAATGAATCGCGCGTGCCGTTCATCTTCCAGTTCCCCGCCACGAGCGGGCGTACGTCAGGTGTCATGCTGCTCCTCCCAAAATCCGCCTGTTCGGGCGGCCTTAGCAAAAGCCTGCAACAAAGGAAAGCGCCGCGCGCATCGTCGGGGGAATATGATCGTTTGAAAGCTCCGCGCGGCGCGAAATCCGTCCGTTCAGGCCGCCAGAATCCAGTTCAGCACCTTTCGCCAGTCGATCATGCGGATCGGCGTGCCGTGATTGCCGTTCTGGAAGAGCGTGAAATGCGTCGGGTATTTCGCCTTGTTAAGTTTCTCGAACAGCGCCTGCTGGTCGGCGGCCGCATAAACGGGGTCGCGGCTGCCATGGGCAAACCAGAGCGGCAGCTTCGCCTTGTAGAACGGGCTCTTCACGAAGTCGGGGTCCGAAACGCCGCTCATGATCAGCATGCCCTTCAGCCGCTTGACGCTATCGCCATCACGCGAGATACCCCAGCAGATCTGGCTGCCCATCGAGGCGCAGCTCAGGATGACCGGACGGCCGGGAGACTGTGCGCTCGCATAGCGGATCAGCCCGGCGATCGCGGCGACCCCGCTGGCATCGAAGGTCCTGACCGTCGGCGAATAATAGACCCCGCCATTGCCGGCCGTGAGGTTCTTCAGCCGGTTGAAATTGCCGCCGAAGGAATAGTCGTTGGCGCCGAGCCGCCGGTCGCCGTCGCGGCCGTGGATGAAGATCACCGTGAAGGCGGCATTCTCGGCCGGTCCCACCCTGGTGACATCGAGCCGGATGCCGTCGAGCGACAGCGTTTCGTCGGCCTGCATCTTCCTGACGCCAAGCGAGACATATTTCTGCTGGGCGCGTTTTTCCGGGATCTGGTCGCGTCCGTTGATGTCGCGCATCTCGTCGTAATCGATCGCTTCGAAAGCGCCGCCATCGCCCGTCTGCAGCACGGTCTGTTTCGAAAACAGCTCGTCCTTGTAGGGCGGCAAGGCGTCGGCCGCGGCGGCCGTCGCGGCTGCGGACAGGAAAAAGGCCGCAATTGCAGTGATTATGGTGCAATGACTTGTGGACATCGGCATTGAGATGGTTCCCAGAGAGCTGCCGCGACTTGCCATTCGGCGCCCGGCAACGCAAATCACATCTTGAAAAGCTCCGCAAATCCGGGGCGCGTCGCGTATCGGGGCGCTTTCTGTCAGAATTCCCCTGATTCGCAAACGCGATACGGACTGTGACTAGCGCGGGCCAGCGGCGGCCCTTTACGAGAATAAGATCTGAACGGTTCCATGGAAGACAGCAACGACCTCTTTTCCGGAATGCCTCTGACGCAAAAGCAGGAGGAGGCTGCAAAGCCCGCTGCGCCGGCTGCCAGGCCCGCGCCCGCTCCGGCAGCCGCCCGCCCTGCCCCGGCGGCGTCGAACGGCGACGATTACGGCGCGTCCTCGATCCGTGTTCTGGAAGGGCTGGAACCGGTACGCATGCGTCCGGGCATGTATATCGGCGGCACGGACGAAAAGGCGCTGCACCACCTTTTCGCGGAAGTCATCGACAACTCGATGGACGAGGCGGTGGCCGGCCATGCCGATTTCATCGACGTGCATCTCGATATCGAGGGCTACCTCACCGTCACCGATAACGGGCGCGGCATCCCGGTCGAAAACCATCCGCAGGTTCCCGGCAAGTCGACGCTCGAAGTCATCATGACCAAGCTGCACGCCGGCGGCAAGTTCGACGGCAAGGCCTACGAGACATCGGGCGGTCTGCACGGTGTCGGCGTCTCCGTCGTCAACGCGCTGTCCGATCATCTCGAAGTCGAGGTGGCGCGAAACCGCAAGCTTTATCGCCAGCGCTTCTCGCGCGGCCTGCCGCAGGGCGGGCTTGAGGAACTGGGTGACGTGCACAACCGCCGCGGCACCAAGGTTCGCTTCCATCCCGACCCGCAGATCTTCGGCGATCATGCGAAGTTCGACGCGGCGCGCGTTTTCCGCATGGCCCGCTCCAAGGCCTATCTTTTCGGCGGCGTGGAAATCCGCTGGAGCTGCGATCCCGGCGTCCTGCCCGAAGGGTCCGAGGTGCCCGACAAGGCCGTCTTCCATTTCCCCGGCGGCCTGAAGGATTACCTGCAGGCGACGATGGGCAAGGAATTCACCGTCACCCGCGAAATCTTCGCCGGCAAGAGCGAAAAGGCCGCCGGCCACGGTGCGCTGGAATGGGCGATCACCTGGTATGGCGGCGATCCGCAGGTCCATTCCTATTGCAACACCATCCCGACGCCCGAAGGCGGCACGCATGAGGCGGGTCTGCGCATCGCGCTGACCAAGGGCCTGAAGAGCTATGCCGAACTGACGCAGAACAAGCGCGCCGCCCAGATCACCACCGACGACGTGATGATCTCCGCCGTCGGCATGCTCTCGGTCTTCATCCGTGAGCCGGAATTCGTCGGCCAGACCAAGGATCGCCTGGCAACCGTCGAAGCCCAGCGCCTTGTCGAAAACGCGCTGCGCGACCCCTTCGACCATTATCTCGCCGACAATCCGGCCGAAGCCGAAAAGCTGCTCGACTGGGTGATCGAGCGCGCCGAGGAGCGCCTGCGTCGCCGCAAGGAAAAGGAAGTCAACCGCAAGACCGCGGTGCGCAAGCTGCGCCTGCCCGGCAAGCTCGCCGACTGCTCGCAGAACACCGCCGAAGGCGCGGAACTCTTCCTGGTCGAGGGTGACTCGGCAGGCGGCTCCGCCAAGCAGGCGCGCAACCGCGCCAATCAGGCGATCCTGCCGCTGCGCGGCAAGATCCTCAACGTCGCCAGCGCCGGCCGCGAGAAACTGTCCGCCAACCAGCAGATATCCGATCTCATTCAGGCGCTCGGCTGCGGCACGCGCTCCAAGTACCGCGAAGAGGATCTTCGCTACGAACGCATCATCGTCATGACCGATGCCGACGTCGACGGCGCGCATATCGCGTCGCTGCTCATCACCTTCTTCTATCAGGAGATGCCGGAGTTGATCCGGGGCGGCCACCTCTTCCTTGCCGTGCCGCCGCTCTACAAGATCACGCAGGGGGCGAAGTCCGCCTATGCCCGCGACGACCAGCATCGCGCCGAGCTGATGGAGACGGAGTTCAAGGGCAAGGCCAAGATCGAGATCAGCCGCTTCAAGGGTCTCGGCGAGATGCTGCCCGCGCAGCTCAAGGAAACCACCATGGACCCGTCCAAGCGCACGCTTCTCAGGGTGCTGATCGACGACGTGGATTTCGAGGGCACGCGCAACGCCGTCGACGATCTCATGGGAACCAAGGCCGAGGCCCGCTTCCGCTTCATCCAGGAGCGCGCCGCCTTCGCCGAGGACCTTGATATTTAAGCCGTAACGAATTCATCGAACTGACGAAGAACCGTAACGAGTCCGTCAAAATACCGGCGCAATAGAGCGGCCGGCGCTCTGCCCTCGCAAGAGGTCACTGCAGCGCCGGCCCTTTTGTTTCAACCCTTTGCCGGATTTTGCCATGACCAAGCGTTTTCTCGCGACTGCCGCTTTCGTTCTCCTGTCCAGCACCGCCTCCGTTTACGCCACCGATCTTGGCGCGACCGTCGAGACGGCCTGCCCCTTCGGCGATTGCGCGGCAGCCATCTCCCTCTCCTATCTCGGTGAATTCGTCATCCCCACCGGCCATATGGAAAACGGCGTCGAGTTCGGCGGCATTTCCGGCCTCGATTTCGATACCGCCACCGGCCATTACATCGCCATCAGCGACGACCGCTCCGAAAAGGCGCCGGCCCGCTTCTACGATCTCGATATCGACGTGAGCGCCGCCGGTCTCAAGGGCGTCACCATCGTCAAGCACACCACGTTTCAGGACAAGAACGGCCAGCCCTTCGCCATCCGCACCGTCGATCCCGAATCCATCCGCTTCGGCAAGGACGGCATCTACTGGGGCAGCGAAGGCGATGCCAAGGCGCTGATCGCCCCCTTCGTTCGCGTCACCTCTCCCGACGGCGCTTTCGTGCGCGAGTTCAAGCTGCCGGACGGTTTTGCGCCGACCGCCGACAAGTCCGGCGGCATTCGTGACAACCTCGCTTTCGAGGATCTGGCCGTGTCTCCGTCCGGTGACGTTTTCGTCGGTGTCGAGGCCGCCCTCTATCAGGACGGCCCGAATCCGAACCTGACGACCGGCAGCCTCTCGCGCATCATCCGCTACGACGGCGCAACCGGCGAGCCGAAGGCTCAATATGTCTACCCGGTTTCGCCGATCCCGCAGGCGGCGACCAAACCCGACGGCGGCAACGACAACGGCATGTCGGAAATGATCGCCCTTGACGATCACCGCCTGCTCGCCGTCGAGCGCAGCTATGCGCAGGGCTTCGGCAACAACGTCAAGCTCTTCATGATGGATCTCGACGGCGCGACCGACGTTTCCGGCATCGCATCGCTTGCCAGGAACGACCAGCGCGTCGTTCCCGCCCGCAAGAGCCAGGTGCTGGATCTGCGTGCCATCGGCCTGACGCCCGACAATATCGAGGCCATGGCGATCGGCAAGGCGAAGGACGGCACCGACGTTCTGATCCTCGGTTCGGACAATAATTTCTCGACCGGCCAGAAGACGCAGTTCTACGCCTTCAAGATCAATCGCCGTCCGCAATAATATCGCGGCGAAAGAGCGCCTGAACAACCACGCTTTGTATACGCTTTAGCCGGGCGGACCTTGAAACCGCCCGGTTCATAGCCCATAAACTAGGACAACAAGAAGAAGAGGCGCGCGTGGGTGTGTTTGATCGTCAGAAAACCAATACCGAACCGCGATGGCTGGGGCCGTCGGCGACGACACGGACGCCGCTGATACCTTCGATCTCGGCTGCCCGCTGGCTGCTCGTGCTCGTTGCCGCAGCCGGCGTTTATTTCTTCTACGGTTTCGTCGTGCCGGTGCTTGCAGCACTTGTCATCGGCTTCGCAAGCTGGCCGCTTTATCGCAAGCTGCTGGCGCGTGTGGGCGGCAATACGACCGTTGCCGCGACCATCGCGATCGTCCTCATCCTCACCTTCCTCATCATTCCGATCGGTCTTGCGGTTGCCTATACGTCGGGCGAAGTGCGCACCTGGGTCGCCTGGGCGATCCACGCCAACCGCTTCGGCGCGGAAACACCGCAATGGATCATCGCCCTGCCCGTGGTCGGCACCTATCTCGACGAGGCCTGGACGAAATATATCGGCACGCCGGGCGCCATGGGTGAACTCATCCAGGCTGTCAGCGGTGCCAATATCGGCAATATCTATCGTGCGGTCCTGGCCGCCGGCGGCGGCGCCTTCCACCTGCTGCTGACGCTGCTCTTCATGCTGATTGCGCTTTTCTTCGTCTATCGCGACGGCTTCTCCTTCTCCAAGCAGATCGACATGCTCGGGGAGCGCATCCTGCCGAACCGCTGGGAGCGCATTTCCCGCGTCGTGCCGGCCACGATCAGTTCCACCGTCATGGGCATGACGCTGATTGCGATCGGCGAAGGCATCGTGCTCGGCGCCGCCTACTGGATCGCCGGGGTGCCCTCGCCTGTCACCCTCGGCGTGCTGACCGGCGTCATGGCGCTGATCCCCGGCGGCGCGCCGCTCTCCTTCACGCTCGTATCCGTCTATCTGCTGGCCAGCGGCTCACATGTCGCCGGTATCGGCCTCTTCGTCTGGGGGACGGTCGAACTCTTCATCGTCGATAAGACGCTGCGCCCGAAGCTCGTCGGCGGACCGATCAAGCTGCCTTTCCTGCCGACCTTCTTCGGCCTCGTCGGCGGCGTGAAGACGATGGGCTTCCTCGGCCTTTTCATCGGCCCGGTGCTGATGGCGCTGCTGGTGGCGATCTGGCGCGAATGGATACACGAAGTCCGCACCGCCGATGCGGGACCGGGACCGCAGGTCATTCTCGACGAGCAGGCGCCGCCGGTGCAGCGCGCGGCCGAGGGCTGATCAGGCCAGCCGCTTTTCCATGAAGAGGCTCAGCGGATCCGGCTGGTAGGAGCCGAAAGGCTCGATCTCGACATATCCGTATTTCCTGTAGAGACCGATTGCCTCGGGCTGGTAGATGCCGGTCTCCAGGCGGATTGCCTCAAGGCCCTTCTCCCTGCCGATTTCCTCCAGCCGGTCCATCAGCCTGCTTGCGACCTTCAGGCCCCGCGCCTGCGGATCGACGAACATGCGCTTGATCTCGGCCGTCCCGTCGCCTGCCTCCACCAGCGCGCAGCAGCCGACGATCTCGCCGCCGTTGCGCGCCACGAGAAAGCTGACGGCCGGCTTTTCCAGCGTCGAAATATCGACGAGGTGATTGCTCTCCGGCGGATAGAGCGACTGCGCATAGGCGTCCGAAAGGTCGAGAAGGCGGATCACGCCATCCTGGCGCGGCGGCTCGAGGGCGATGGTGACGGACATTTGCTCTCCTGTTTCCACGACACGCGCAATTTCCCCGTACATGACAGGGAGTTAATCTCGCTGCCTTCATTCCGTTGGAATTGTGTTTTCGAAGGTGATGACACGTTCAATAGCCACGGAGGCAAAATATGCAAGCCGTCCTCATCGCCATGACGATCCTCGGTTGCGACGATTCCGTCAGCCAGTGCAGCTACGTCGCCACGGTCGACAAACGCTGGGAAACCGTGGTCGCCTGCGATGCCGAGGCCGAGCAAAGGCTGAAGACCTATGCCAATGCCAGCTATCCGACCGTCATTGCCGTCTGCGAGGCGCCAAAATCGCTTGCCGCCGCCGAACCGGCCAAGCCGGCGCCGGCCGCTCCGGCAGCGCCTGAAATATCCGAGCAGCGGGATGGTCTTGGCGGCGTCGTGGATACGATCGCCGGGCGCGTTCGCGCCAGCCTGCCTTCCGGCCAGGACGTGAGAAGCACCCTGGCGAAACCGTTGCACTTCGTCTCCGCAAGCTATTCCTGGGCTGCCGCCCGTATCGCCGATTAGGCCGCCGCAAGCGAGGCGTAGACGCGCGCCGAGCGGCGCTGCTCGGCCACATGCAGCTTCTCCACCATGTCGAGAAGTTCGCCGACCGCGTCGTGCTGGCCTGCCCTGTTGTGGAACGTCTGCAGCAGGCGCCCGCAGATGCTGCCGAGCAGCGAGGCCGACGACTTGCGCGAAGCTTCACGCCACAGAAGCGTCGCCTCCACAAAGATGATGCTGATGTCGCGCGGCAGGCCGGCGGATTCATAGAGCGCACGCACGGCATGCATACGCCCGGTGGCCAGGATTGCCCGCACGCGGCGGTCGCTGCAACCTGACAGGTTGACGATGGCGGAGGCGAAGAATTCCACCTTGCCGCAGCAGAGCGCATGCATGAGGAAGGACGGCGTCAGCCGTTCGTTCAGGCGCAGATGCTCGACGAGATCGGGCACTTCGACCGGTGCGATATCGCCGGCGATGGAAACGATCGCCGCTTCCGTCGCCTCGCGGCTGATGCGCTGCAGCCGCTGCAGGCCGATCGCCGCCTGCGCCAGCGGCAGGCCGACCAGCGCATTGCTGACATGCTGCGTCAGGAGCTGGCGGGCATCGGCCGGCAGGTCGGTGCGGTCGAGCAGCAGGTTCCTGATATCGCTGATATCGCCCAGCCGCTCGGCAATCCGTTTCAGCGATTGCGCGGAGATCGCGGCACCGTCGTTTTCCAGCAGGCAGAGCACTTCATCCTCGTCGCCGACTTCGGCAAGGGCTGCCGAAACCGGGCGCGCCACATGGGCGCGCGCCGCAATCAGCATTCGCGTCGTGGCAGTGCCGCGTGCGGCAAGATCGACGAGATCGGCATCGGTCAGGACCGGCGAGCAGGTGACCGCGTGGCAGGCGATTTCCGGCTGATCCTCGGCAAGCGAAAGAATGATGCTGCGCGGCGCATGCGGCGCCCAGGCAATCGCTTCGGCAAGTGCAAGGCGCACACGCGGCGACGGATCGTCGAGCAGATAGGTCATCGCCTTCTCGGCCGCCTCGCGCCGCTCCTCCGACATTTCCGACCGGAGATAGACACGTCCCAGAGCACTCGCGGCGGCAGCCCGGTCAGCGGCCTTGGCCGTCTCGGCCCAACGAAGAAATGCCTCAATGATCACGACCACGCCCCAGCACTGAACGCGATTCCTTCGCGCCTCATTCAATACAGGGACGGTAGCCGGAAAAAGTTTAAGATTGGTTCACCATGTTTGTTAGGACTTGCGCGGCAGTCGTCAGGCTTTCGGCCGGAACATTTCGAAGACATCGCTGCCCTCGCAATAATCCATATAACCCATGCGCGCGACCGGCCGCGCCAGGGCCGCATCGAACCGGCCATCCCTGACGACGGCCTCATCGATATGGATGCCGACGACCTGGCCGAAGACGAAGACATTCTCCGTGGCTTCGCCCGAAAGCGTCTTCGGCTCGATGATCTCCGTCACCCTGCATTCCAGCACGGCGAAAGCCTCCGCGACACAGGGCGCATCGATGAGCTCCGCCTGCTTCGGCGTCAGCCCGGCATAGTCGAATTCGCTTGCGCCATACGGCAGCGCGGCCGACGAAAGGTTCATCCTTTCCGCCAGGTGGCGGCTGACGAAATTGCAGGTGAAGACGCCGGTTTCCCGCGCGTTCCGCTGGCTGTGCTTGTGCCCGCTTGAGGAAAACATCACCAGCTTCGGCTTGTCGGCAACCGCGTTGAAGAAGGAATAGGGCGCGAGATTGAGCGACCCGTCCCTGCCCTTGCTGCCGATCCAGCCGATCGGGCGTGGCGCGACGATTGCCTTGAAGGGGTCGTGCGCCAGCCCGTGCCGGTTCGTATCCGTCGTATAGAACATCAGTCTTCGCCGCCGACCCAGGTGACGGTCTCGGTCAGTTCGGGGCGCGGACGCTCGACGGGCGGGAAGGTCGTGGAGCCGATATGGATGAAGCCGGCGACCTTTTCGCCCGGCTGGACGCCGAGCAGCGGATAGGCGCGCTCGTCGAAGGCGAACCATTCCGTCAGCCAGTTGGCGACATAGCCATGCGCATTGGCGGCCAGGATGACGTTGAGGCACAAGGCGCCCGCCGACATGATCTGCTCCCATTCCGGGATCTTGAAATGCGGGCCGGCCTTGCTGACGATGCCGACGACGACGGGCGCGCGGGTAAAGCGGGTGCGCTCGACCTGGATCATCTCCTCGGAGAGGTCGGGCTTGGCGTCGAGCGCGAGTTTCAGAAGCTCCTCGCCGAGCCGCACGCGTTCTTCGCCGCGATAAACGATGAAGCGCCAGGGGGCGAGCTTGCCATGGTCGGGAACGCGCGATGCGAGACGCAGGATTTCCTCGATCTCGGCCTTTTCCGGCCCCGGTTCGCACATCTGGAACGCTGGGATGGAGCGGCGCACGGCGAGGTAATCGATCAGTTTGATGTCGGATTTCATGCGGGAGAAACTCTCATTTGTATGCAGAGGGAGGCCGGAGGTCTTGAATTTGCCATGGCATTGGTCTTGAAGTGGACTCTGCGATTTCATAAGTCAATCGGTTCACGAAAAGGATGTCTGGCATTTTGCCTTTTGCACGGATCGGCCTTGCTATTGCCCTTGTCATGCTGACGTCGTTCGGCGCTGCCGCCCAGGACGCTTTCAAGGATTTCAAGCAGCTCGAATCGACCCCGAAAATGCCGAAGCTCAACGCGTTCATCGCGCCGGGGGCGGCACGGGAGGGCGTGCATCTGCGTGACGTCTCGCTGGAAGCCAAATTGACGGCTGACGGTGCGCCCGTCGAGGACGGGCTTTCCTGGTATGTATTCAGCCCGGTCGCCGGGGCCGACGGCAAGCTGCCGCTGATCGCAAGCTCTCGTGGCGGCACGGCGGAATTCCAGCTCGCGGCCGGAGACTATTTCGTCAACGTTTCCTTCGGTCGCGCCGGCGTCACCAAGAAGCTGACGGTGCCGGATGAAGGCGAGGTCGACAAACAGGTGATGGTGCTCGACGCCGGCGGCCTTCTGCTCAATGCCGTCTCCGGCTCCGATGTCCGCATCCGGCCGGATGAGCTGAGCTTCTCGATCTATTCCGCCGAAGTGCGCGACGACGGCGAGCGCGGCCTTGTCATGGCCGATGTGCCGCCGAACACGGTCGTGCGCCTCAATGCCGGCACCTATCACGTCGTTTCCGAATACGGCAACGTCAACGCCACCATTCGCGCCGACATTCAGGTGGAGGCCGGCAAGCTCACCGAAGCGACGATCCAGCACCGGGCAGCGCAGATCAATTTCAAGCTGGTCTCCGAAACCGGCGGCGAAGCGATTGCCGATACCGCCTGGTCGATCCTGACGGCCGCCGGCGACAGCGTCGGCGAAAGTGTCAGCGCCTTCCCGACCATGGTGCTGTCGGAAGGCGAATATACGGCGGTTGCCCGCAACAAGGACAAGATCTACCAGCGCGACTTCACCGTCGTTGCCGGCGTCAATACCGATGTCGAAGTGCTGATGAAGGATCAGCAGGCCCAGCAGCCGATCGCCCCCGCTGCCACGGCCGTGCCGCCGGGACAGAGCGCGGCAGCGCCCAAGGGCGTGCCCCAGCCGGGCGGCGAGATACCGCCGCAGCCGCCTCTGCCGTCCTATGAAGATCTTCAGAACGGCGGGGATGGCGCCAGCCTGGACTGACGCCAGCTTCGACCGTCAGGGATTTTTTCTCAGCTTGCGCGCTTGAGGAAGGCCTTCTTCTTCGGCGCCATCGAGAAGACGGCGTCGAAGAGACGGGCGAGCAGATCCTTGCGGTCGCTGCCGCTGCTCAATTCCTCCCAGGACAATACCTTGCCCACATGCGCGGTGATCGTGCTGCCTGAAAGGCGGCGGAATTCGCGGATCAGCAGCGACAGGCGCAGCGTCATCGAAACGCGGCTGGCGAGATGGAAGAGCCGGCCGTTCTGGCCCTCGAAATAGATCGGCAGCACGCTGGCGCGCGCCGCCTGGATAAGCTTGGCCGGAAACATCTTCCACGGCAGGTCCTCGGCGCGGCCGAAACCCTTCTTGGCAGTGGCCACGCCACCGGCCGGGAAAACCACGATCGTCGTGCCTTCCTTCAGCAGGCGCACCGCCTCGTGCCGGCTCTTCATGTTCATCGCCATCGCTTCCTTCGTCTCCTCGAAGGAGATCGGCAGCGAATAGGGGGCCATCTCGGGCACCTTCAGGAGATCGTTGTGAATGAGCACCCGGAACGGCCGGCCGAGCTGTTCGGCAAGCGCCAGTACGGCAATGCCGTCGCCGATTCCGAAAGGATGGTTGGCGACAATGACGATCGGTTCGTCCGGCACGGGCTCGAGCGGCCAGTTGCCTTTCACATCGACCTCGACATCGATCAGGTCGAGCATCTTGCCGAAGACCCGGTCGCTCTTGCCGACGATATCGCTGCGCCAGATGTCGTAGAGCCGCACATAGCGGTCACGGCCGGAAAGACCCTCGATGGAGCGGATGAGCCAGCGCTTCAGGCGCGGGTCCCGTTCGTTCGCGTAGGAAAGCTCTTTGAAGCGCACTCGAATGCCTGCCGGGATGAACCCGTCCCCTGTTTTGTGGCGGCTATATTACTGTTGCATGTCAGATTTCTGACAGCGCCGGGCACGTCAATGCCGGGCGCTGTCATTATCCAAAGGCCGATTTCAGGCTGCTTTTGCCTTCTTTGCCTCAAGCTTACGGCGGATATCGGGCGGCGTTGCCTCCAGGGCAAGGCTTTCGATCGCCGAATCGAGCGACATCGACACCTGTTCCTGGCTGCCGAGGCGGCGGATATTGACCGTGCGCTCTTCCGCTTCCTTCTTGCCGCAGACGATGATGACGGGAACTTTCGTAACGGAATGTTCGCGGATCTTGTAGTTGATCTTCTCGTTACGGAAGTCGGTCTCCACATGCAGTCCGGCCTCGCGCAGCGCGTCGGCCACTTCCTGGCCGTAGCCGTCGGCTTCAGACGTGATCGTCGCGACGACGACCTGCAACGGCGAGACCCACAGCGGCAGATGGCCGGCGAAGTTCTCGATCAGGATGCCGAGGAAGCGCTCCATCGAGCCGCAGATGGCGCGATGGATCATCACCGGCTGCGTCTTTTCCGAATTGCTGTCGATGTAGAAGGCGCCGAAGCGTTCCGGCAGGTTGAAGTCCACCTGCGTCGTGCCGCACTGCCATTCGCGGCCGATGGCGTCCTTCAGCGTATATTCGAACTTCGGCCCGTAGAAAGCGCCCTCGCCCGGCAGGATGCCGGTCTTGATGCGGCCCTCGGACTGCGCCTCGATCGTCTTCAAGACATCGGTCATGACGGCTTCCGCACGGTCCCACAGCGCATCGGTGCCGACGCGCTTTTCCGGCCGGGTGGAAAGCTTCACGACGATTTCCTTGAAGCCGAAGTCTTCATAGACCGACAGGATCAGGTCGTTGATCTTCAGGCATTCGGCCGCCATCTGCTCGTCGGTGCAGAAGATGTGCGCGTCGTCCTGCGTGAAGCCGCGCACGCGCATCAGCCCGTGCAGCGCGCCCGAAGGCTCGTAGCGATGGACGAGACCGAATTCGGCGAGACGGATCGGCAGTTCGCGATAGGATTTCAGGCCATGTTTGAAAATCTGCACGTGGCCGGGGCAGTTCATCGGCTTCAGCGCGAAGACGCGGTTATCCGCTTCCTTGTCTTCCGGATGCGTCATGGCATGGGCCGATTTCACGGCGAACATGTTTTCCTGGTACCAGCCCCAGTGACCCGAGGTTTCCCAGAGCGCGGTGTCGAGCACCTGCGGCGCGTTGACTTCCTGATAGTCGACGGCAAGACGACGGCGCATGTAGGCGACGAGCGACTGGAAGATGCGCCAGCCCTTGCCGTGCCAGAAGACGACGCCCGGGCCTTCTTCCTGGAAATGGAACAGGTCCATTTCGCGGCCGAGCTTGCGGTGATCGCGCTTCTCGGCTTCCGCCAGCATGTGCAGGTAGTTGTCGAGATCGGCCTGGTCGGCCCATGCCGTGCCGTAGATGCGCGAGAGCATGGCGTTGTTGCTGTCGCCGCGCCAATAGGCGCCGGCAACCTTCATCAGCTTGAAGGCGGTGCCGATCTGGCCGGTGGAGGCCATATGCGGGCCGCGGCAGAGGTCGAACCAGTCGCCCTGATGATAGATCTTCAGGTCCTGCCCTTCGGGAATGGCATCGACGAGCTCGACCTTGTACTGCTCGCCCTTGGCGGCAAAGACTTCCTTGGCCTTCTCGCGCGACCAGATTTCCTTGGTGAAGGGCGCGTTGCGGGCAATGATCTCCTTCATCTTCTTTTCGATCTTCGGCAGATCGTCGGGCGTGAAGGGTTCGTTCTTGGCGAAATCGTAATAGAAGCCGTTCTCGATGACGGGGCCGATCGTCACCTGCGTGCCGGGCCACAATTCCTGCACGGCTTCGGCCATCACATGCGCGGCATCATGGCGGATCAGTTCCAGCGCACGGCCGTCCTTGCGCGTGATGATCTCGATCTTGCCGTCGGTCACGGCATCGGAAAGGTCGCGCACGGTGCCGTCGATGGCAATGGCGACGGCGCTCTTGGCAAGCGACTTGGAAATGGATTCGGCGACATCCTTGCCGGTCGCGCCAGCCGGGAAGCTGCGCACGGAACCATCGGGAAATGTCAGGGAAACGGATTGGGACACTGAAATTCTCCTTGTCCAGTCCCGCCAACGAATGCGGGTGGTTGAAACGGAAGCGTCATTCCATTCGGAAAGCGCTGCCGCCTGATACTGACATTTGGTGTCTGAGTAAAGAAAAAGCGAGGCGATCGGCTAGCGAAGGAGGATGCTGCTCCTATCCGCCGTAGGTCCTGGTGTAGTTCGCGAGCGCCGATTTCAGGGGCTGATCGATCTCATCGTCCAGCGGCCCATCGTAAAGGCCGCGTCTTGAAAGACTTCTTTTCAGCGCCGTGCGCGTGAAGGGCGAAAACACCTTCAGTTCGTCGGTAATCTGTCCATCGCCCTGGCGGATTGCGAGAAGGATGTTCTCGGCCGCATTATCCGAGCTGAAGGTTGCGTCATAGGCATAGGCCAGCCGATAGGCAGCTCTTGCGAAGCCCGCATCCGTCGCCCGCAAATACCATTTTATGGCTTCCTGTCGGTCGACCGAAGTTCCCCGGCCGTCATCGTAGAAACGCCCGAGCGCGAACATTCCTGCGGCCGAATTGAGCTCGGCGGATTTCTTGTAATATTTGAAAGCGATTGCCTGATCCTGATCCTTGCCGTTTTCATAGTACCACGCGAGATTGAGCGCGCCGGCCGCAGATCCGGCATCGGCCGACTTCTGATACCAGTCGCGAGCGATGGTCTGGTCTTCTTCCGTGCCGATGCCATTCTGATAATAATAGCCGACGGCATTCATTGCCTCGGGATATTGCTTGAAGGCAGCCATCATGAACCAGCTGAGCGCCTTGGAGCGGTCAATGGGCACGCCCTGCCCATATTCGTACATATCGCCCAGGGAATATTGTGCCTTCGCATTGCCGTAGGCTCCGGCTTTCGTCAGCCATTCCAGGGCCTTGCCATAATCTTTCTGGTTGCCGTCCGCTGAGCGATAGAGCATTCCGAGCCTGTACATCGCGTCGGCGGATTTCTTGTTGGCCGCGGCTTCGTACCATTCGATCGCCTTGGCGTAGTCGCGGGTGACTCCGTCGCCATCCTCATACTTGATTCCGAGCAGGATCATCGCCGAAGTGTCGCCGGCAGCCGCACCCTTCTCGAGATAGTCGGTCGATTTCCCATCGTCGCGCGGCAAGCTGGCATCATTGGCATACATTGTACCAAGCTCGGCGAAAGCCTGTGTATATCCGTTCTCCGCAGCAGCTTTGAACCAGCGCACCGCTTCTCTCGAATCCTGGGCTGTCCCCTCGCCCCTTGCGTATAGGAGCGCGACGGAATACTGAGCCGTGGCCGAACCGCCTTCGGCCGCCTTGAGATACCAGGCGAAAGATTTATGGGCATCGGCGCTGGTGCCGGAACCTTGATAGAGGCGGTCGGCAACTTCGAGAAAAGCCTTGGAATCCCCAGCATCGGCCGCCTTCTGGAACCACTCGAAAGCCTTTTCCGCGTCCTTCGGAAGGCCCTCGCCCTTTTCATAACCATAGGCAAGCTCCCGCATGGCGTATGTGCTGCCAGCCGCTGCTGCCTTCTGGAGCCATTTCAGGCCGTTTTCGACGTCGCGAGGGCCGCCCACTCCAAAATAGAGTGACTCGCCGAAACGACCGGCGCCGTCAGGACTTCCGAGTTTGGCAGATTTCTCATACCAGATGCGCGCTTCGCCCGCGTCAACCGGCACACCTTTACCTCGCTCATAGAAGACGCCGACCTCCGACATGGCATAAGCATCCCCACGGGAGGCGGCTTCCTTCATCCAGTAGAGGGCTTGGCCATAACGCGGATCAGGCATCTTGAAAAAAAGCAAAGCCTTGCCTCGGTAGCCAAGCACGCTTCCTTGCGCAATTGCTTGATCCAGCAGGCCCTCGGCCTTTGCGAAGTCGCGCGTCCTTTCCTTGCCCGCGACATAGACATCTGCCAACGCCTTCATGGCATCGCCGTCGCCAAGGTCCACTGCTTTCTCAAGGAGATCGACAGCCGTCTTTTTCTGAGCCTTGTCACCCACACGCAGGTAGTGTCGCGCAAGAGCCCGCATCGCATCGGTGGAACCTCTGCGCGCCATGTCGTCCAGCAAGGCAACGGCACGGACCGGGTTCCTTTCTGTTCCAATGCCTTCCATGTGAAGATACGCGACATCTATGGCCGCGCCTTCGTCGCCCAGCTCCGCCGCAACTGAAAGCAGCCCAAAACCTCTATTGGCATCGACAGGAATGCCAATCCCATCCAGATACATCCACGCAAGGGATCTCTTGGCGGGAATGTAGCCCAGCCGGTCTGCAAGTTCGAAATAGGTCCGGGCAGCATCGAAATCCTGTGCGACACCCCACCCGAGCTTGTACATCTCTCCGAGATATTCGGCCGAGCGCGGATCGCCTGCTTCTCTTGCCTTTTCCAGCCAGGACAAGGCTATCTTGAAGTCGCGTTCGCGCCCGAAACCGTAAGCATATGCCGTCGCCAGGTAGTCCATCGAAGCGGCATGTCCCTGGGCGGCCAATGCCTCAAAGCCGCTGAGCGCTGACTCATATTGCTGGAGGTTGAACTGGCTTGCGAGCACGAAATAACGGGCGTCGACAGAGCCTGGATCCGCCTGCAGATAGGTTTCGCAGGCGGAAAGCGCATCCCGCCAATAAGCGAGATTGTCAACGAACACGCCATCGCGCGCGAGGTAGCGGCACTTTGTTTCCGATGCGGTTTGGGCTGCGCTTGCAGCAGTTGCCGGAAAATTGACAGTGGCAAGGGCAAGAAAAAACGACGCGGTGGCGAAATACCGAGAGAACTTCATGAGTACAGCATCTGAAAAATCGTGCGGGGAACTACAGTGATATCCCCAACTTATTCAACTGCAAGTGTAATTTTCCGCCGCCGATGAAAAGCAACGAAGGCGTGTTCTTCCTGCACCTAAAGCACCATTTCGAAAAGGCCGCGCACGGTGTTCCAGTTGCGCAGCGTACCGACACCCATGCGCTTGGTGCTGAGCGCAGACAGCAGTTTGGATTGGCTCGGCTTGCCGTGGAAATCGATCCAGAGATCGCAGCCGATCAGTTCCATCCGCTGCCCGTCGGCAAGCAGCGGTTTTAATGCTTCGACCTTTTCCGGATCGATCGGCAGCCGGCTGACGCGCACGATCACCTGATCGCCTTTGCCGTCCTTGAAGGGATTGGCGCTGCAAAGCGCCATCCAGGTGCAGTCGCTGCGCACGATGATGTCGACATGCTTGCCGAACTTTTCTTCGAAAGCCTCTTCCAGCTGCTCTTCGACCTCGTGCGGTCGCATATTGTCCGCCTCGAAAACGAGGTTGCCGGTGGAGACCAGCGTGCGCGGTTCGCGATATCCGAGTTCTTCGGCAAGCGCGCGCAGATCCTCCATGATCACGCGTCGCTCGGAACTCAGCACGATGCTGTGCAGAAGTGCGATGAAGGTACACACCTTATGCCTCCTTTCGCCCGAGCGCGAAATAACGCCAGGGCGTGAACCAGCGGTAACGCATTGCAAGATGTTCCGGCACCGGGTCGAGCCCGCTCGTGCCGCCCGGGCCGCAGCGGCCCACGCGGAAGAGCGTCATCCAGCCGCCGGCCCAGAGCCCGTGGCGGGCGACGGCCTCGTAGCCGTATTCGGAACAGGTCGGGATGTGCCGGCACGAATTGCCGACGAAGCCCGAAAGCGTCAGCTGATAGAGGCGGATCAGCCCCATCCCGAAAAACCGGTCCGGCGTCTTGCGGAACGGGCCGGCATAGTTGCGGGAGAATTTCTGCGGCCGCGCAGGGCGAGGTTCGGGCGCGGCGGCACCGCCCTCGTCCTCCTCTTCGCGCAGCAGGCAGAATTCACACATGGCTTACGCCTCGATAGCCTCCGCGCGCCTGGCCTCGACCTGGCTGATGGCGTCGACAACGGCGTCGAAGGTCAGCATGGTGGAGGCGTGGCGCGCCTTGTAATCACGCACGGGAAGAAGATAGCGCATGTCGGCAAACCGTCCATCCGGCCCCTCGCCGTCTGCCTTCAGCATGGCAAGCATGTCCTCGCGCGCCTTGCGCACCTCGCCCGCTGTCGCGCCGATGACGTGGCGGGCCATGATCGAGGAGGATGCCTGCCCGAGCGCGCAGGCCTTCACGTCATGCGAAAAGGCGGTGATCCTGTCGCCGTCCATTTTCAGCCAGATGCGCACTTTCGATCCGCAGAGCCTGGAATGCGCCTGCGCGCTCGCATCCGCATCGTCAAGCGTGCCGGTCAGGGGGATATTGCCGGCAAATTCGAGGATTTTGCTGTTATAGATGTCGTCCATGACGGATTTGGCTCCAAAAACGCCTAAAAGCGACGCTAATTCCTATGTGATTGTCATGTAAACAAAAAACACACAGTCAAACGACAGCATACTTACATACCGGGGTCGTCTTCCTATATGTATGTCGTTCGAGGGGCATTGAAATGCAATGGCCTCGGATAAGTTTGATTGGGAAACCGTGCCGGAAGGGTTCGAGAAAGCGAGCCTGGAAAGCCCCGGAGCCTGCCAAAGGTGCAAGAATTCCCGCTTGGGGTACCAGTGGCTAGTCCGAATACGGTCCGCGCTGCGGGCCAGGAGACCATTGAATATGGACGCCATCGTCAAGAATTTTCCGCATACCGTCCGTGAATCCGATCGCCCCTCCCAGCAGGAGGCAGAGGACGCCGTTCGCGTCCTGCTGCGCTGGGCCGGCGACGATCCTTCGCGCGAAGGCCTGCTGGATACGCCTGCCCGTGTCGCCAAGTCCTATCGCGAGCTCTTCGCCGGCTACGAGATGAGCCCGGAAGACGTGCTCGGCCGTACCTTCGAAGAGGTTGCCGGCTATGACGACATGGTGCTGGTGAAGGACATTCCCTTCTTCTCCCACTGCGAACATCATATGGTGCCGATCATCGGCAAGGCGCATGTCGCCTATATGCCGGACGGACGCGTGCTCGGCCTTTCCAAGATTGCCCGTGTTGTCGAAATCTACGGTCGCCGCCTGCAGACCCAGGAAACGATGACCTCGCAGATCGCCACCGCGATCGATGAAACGCTGCGCCCGCGCGGTGTGGCCGTCATGATCGAGGCCGAACATATGTGCATGGCCATGCGCGGCGTTCAGAAGCAGGGCTCGACCACATTGACGACAACCTTTACAGGAACGTTCAAGACTGAACCGGCCGATCAGGTCCGATTCATGACAATGGTAAGGGGCCGCTGACACCGGCTCCCTCAGGAGGGCCGCGATGCGTGAACTGATTTTCAACCAGCCGTCTGACGACAAGTCCGAGCTGGAGGATGCCGGCGATTTTACGCCGCGCTTCGACGATCGCGGCCTGATTACCGCCATCGTCACCGATGCCGGTGACGGTGAGCTGCTGATGGTCGCCCATATGAATGCGCAGGCCCTGGCGCTCACCATCCAGACCGGCATCGCCCACTATTTCAGCCGCTCGCGCGGCAAGATCTGGAAGAAGGGCGAAACCTCGGGCAACCTGCAGACCGTCAAGGAGATCCGCACCGATTGCGACCAGGACGCCATCTGGCTGAAGGTCGAGGTCGCCGGCCATGACGCAACCTGTCACACCGGCCGACGCTCCTGCTTCTACCGCACCGTCACGCTTGAGGACGGAAAGCCCATGCTGACCATCGTCGACGACGACCTGCATTTCGATCCCAACGACGTCTACGGAAAATAGGCTTCATCCCGGCCGCCCGCCCCTTATTGCGACGCCGGTCGCCTCTATATACAATTTGGAAAGGGTTCGGGGCGGTTAATAGGAACCCAAGGGGGCCAAAGTGTTCTGCCGGGAGGAAGGAACGCCATGTTGGGCTGGAGTATGAATCGTCAGAGCTCCGATGGGGGCGGTTCGAGCTCGGCGATGCGTGAAGATGCGCCGGTTTCTCCCCCGCTCCCCGTTCCCGAAAAGAAAGCAAAGCTTGCTCTGGCGCTCGGCGGCGGCGCTGCCCGCGGCTGGGCGCATATCGGCGTGTTGCGTGCGCTCGATGAGGCGAGCATCGAAATCGGCATGATCGCCGGCACCTCGATCGGCGCGCTCGTCGGCGGCTGCTATCTCGCCGGCAAGCTGGACGAGCTGGAAAGTTTCGCCCGCTCGCTCACCATGCGCCGCATTGCAAGCCTTCTCGACCTGACGATCGGCGGTTCCGGCCTGTTCGGCGGCATGCGGCTGACCAAGCGCATGCAGGAACATCTGGAAGGACTGACGATCGAAGATCTCGACCGACCCTTCGTTGCCGTGGCTGCGGAGGTCAATACCGGCCACGAAGTCTGGATCGCCAACGGCTCGCTGATCACGGCGATCCGTGCCTCCTACGCCCTCCCCGGTATCTTCGAGCCGGTGCGCAGCAACAATCGCACGCTCGTCGATGGTGCCCTCGTCAATCCGGTGCCGGTGTCCGTCTGCCGCAGCTACGAGCAGCCGCTCGTCGTCGCCGTCAATCTCAACTACGATCTCTACGGCCGCTCCGCCGTCGTCCGCCACAATGCCAGCCTCTCGCCGGCTGAAGTGCAGCAGCAGAAGGATGCGCCCTATTCCGCACGCATGGGCATGACCGGCGTGATGGTGCAGGCTTTCAACATCATCCAGGACCGTATCGCGCGCGCCCGCCTTGCCGGTGACCCGCCTGACATTTCGCTGCAGCCGCGCCTGTCGGATATCGGCCTGTCGGAGTTCCACCGTGCGGGGGAAGCCATCGAGCGTGGCTATGAGGAAGCCCGGGCAAGGCTGCCCGAACTGCAGCGCATGCAGGAACTCTACGCCAGACATCCCTGAGGCATAAGCAATTCCAGCAAAAGTGCGCAGCGGTTTTGCGTGCGGAATTGCGCAAGACAAGAAAAGCAATTCCAGCAAAAGTGCGTGCGGTTCTGCGTCCGGAATTGCGCAAGACAAGGAAAGCAATTCCAGCAGAAGTGCGCAGCGGTTCTGCGTCCGGAATTGCGTAAGACAAGGAAAGCAATTCCAACAAAAGTGCGCAGCGGTTTTGCGTCCGGAATTGCGTTCAGACCAAAGAAGCAATTCCAGCAAAAATGTTCAGCGGTCTTGCTGGAATTACATCGAATGAAGGATCGTTCAGCTTGCAATATAGGCCTTGATCTCTTCGGCCTCGCGCTCGACCTCGGCAATGCGCGACTTCACGACGTCACCGATCGAAATGATGCCGGCGAGCTTGCCGTTGGCCTCGACCGGGACGTGGCGGAAGCGCTTGCTCGTCATCAGCTCCATGAGCTGGTTGACCGAGGTCTGTTCGTTGCAGCGGAACACCTTCGAGGTCATGACGGAAGACAGCGCCTGGTCGAGCCCGTCCTTGCCGGATTTGGCGATGACATGCACGAGGTCGCGCTCGGTGAACATGCCGGAAATCTTGTTTTCCATGCCGACGACGACGATCGCGCCGATCTTCTTCTTGCTGAGAATCTGAGCCGCCTCCGCAACCGTGGTATTCGGCCCGGTGGTGACGACGTCACGACCCTTCAGATCGAGTATTGCTTTGACGGAACTGGCCATTTGTACCTCCCATGGCGAAAGTGAAACACTTGTCGGGAACACAGGCTCCGCGGCGGTCTCTCCTCCCGTCGCGAATTGGTCAATGGTGCACTGCTTGAGTCAGGATTGCAACTCGTCGTCAGGATACGGTGCGGGTTCTTCGGGCGGTTTGCGGTCAAAGAACGCAAAAAGGAGGAAGCCGAAGACGAAACCGCCGATATGCGCATCCCAGGCAATCTCCTGGCTGCCGTCGCCGACGAGCGGCACGCCGACGGCAATCAGCGCATTGCCGATCAGCCAGAACAGCATGAAGATGATTACGGTGCGGCTCCGCATCGCCTGCGGCACAGACAGGCGCGGATTGAGATGCGCCGGGCGCGGCCCCGCCCGCCCGGAAGGGAAGGCAAACCGGCAGGCCGCCCCCATCAGGCCGGAAACCACGCCCGACGCGCCGATGAGCAGCCCTTCGCTGCCCCAGTTCAGCGCGGCATGCAGCGCCGCCGAGGCGACAGCGGAAAGGACCCAGAAGACGACGAAGCGGAACGCGCCGATGCGGCGCACGACCGGCGCGCCGAAAGCCATCAGCCACAGCCCGTTGAAGACGATATGCTCGATGCTGCCGTGCAGGAGCGAATAGGTGACGGGCGTCCAGTAGAGCTGCGGCCCCTGCTCTGCGAGCGAAACGGCATAACGCAGCGGAATGAAGCCGAAATTGAACAGGAACCAGTCAAGCCCGTCGCCCGGCAGCAGCGACTGCCCAACGTAGATCAGGATCAGCAGCAGGAGCGTGGCAAACAGCGCCGGCGGAAGATTGAAGACCGGCTGGCGCGGCGGCCGGGCCGGCGGTTCGGGCTGCGAAGGCTGGAAAGCCTGGTCAGGCCCGGACGTCTCTTGGTTCATGCTCTCATCGCCTCGTTGGAGGCCCCAGCCATACAGGAGCCGGCATCAAAAAAAAAGCCGTCCGGAACCGGCCGGACGGCTTGCCTGGATGCTCCCCGAGGATGACCCCCACCCTGGCAGTCGCGTGCAGAACTTCATTGTCAGAAGTCGTGAGGAAACGGTCTCACGGCGGCGTCCGGCGCTCAAGCGAAACCCATTCTTAACCTTAACTCGCCGGATTTGGCATGAAATCCGCAAGGCAGAAGGTGAAGGGGCGAAAATCGCCCGCCAATGAACCGAAATGAGACACTGCCATGCGCCTTCAGATCACGATCGACATATTCGACTACTGGAACGCTCTGCGTGGCGGGCTGGACGCCCCGCTGAAGTCGCAGATCGTGCCCGGCGCGATCCCTCACCTCCTGTCGAGCCTCTTCATTCTGGAGGCCGGCGCGGACCGGCACATCCGTTTTCGCCTCGCCGGCACGAAGATCTGCGATCTCTTCGGCCGCGACCTGCGCGGCGAGCGTTTTTCCGCCCTCTGGGCCAACGGCCAGCATGAGGATATCGAAAGGACGGCGGAGGGCGTCATGGCGCATGCCATCCCCACGCTTTTCAACGCGACGGGCTACAGCACCGCCGGCCACCATGCTGCCTTCGAGATCGTCATGATGCCGCTGCGTTCGCCGGAAGGCGGCTGCGACCGGCTGCTCGGCGCCATCGCGCCTGCCCTTGCCGCAAGCTGGCTGGAGATCGTGCCGCTGGAGCTTCTGGCCCTGGACCGCAGCCGGCTGCTGCACGACAGGTTCGGCCGCACGGCCCCGCTTCAGCCGCACCGCCCCGTCGAAATCGTCCCCGAAAAACAGGTGACCTTCGGCCGGTCAATGCTGCGCGCCATGTCGCATTTCCTGCACGGGGCAGCCGCCCGCTGACTGTCCCGTTCCGGGACGCGGCCCCTAGTACTTTAGGGCTATGCCGGGGTGGCTTTCCACAACCTTCTGTTAAGGGATTGTGGATAAGGATTGGGCTCGACGATTTCATGAAGAAGCCCTTTGATGCACTCGTTCCAGCCCGCTCAGACGCAACGGCCTGCGCCTCGCCCCGAACAGGGGGTGTTCCAGCGTGTGCCCATCAATATGCAGGGCCGGCTGATGCTTGCGAATTATGAGGAATTCGAGTGCATGGTGATCGATATGTCGCCCGGCGACATGTATGTCACCTGCCCCGGCCGGCCGCGTGCCAACGAACGCGTCGTCGCCTATATCGACCATCTCGGCCGTGTCGAAGGCCATGTGCAGACGGTCGACATGCGCGGCTTTACCATGTCGATCAACGCGACCGAGCGCAAGCGCGAGAAGCTCGCCGCCCAGCTCACCTGGCTTGCCAACAAGCACGAACTCGGCCTGCCCGAAGACCGCCGTCACGATCGTCTGACCCCGCGCGAAACCAGGACCGAACTCTCCCTGGAAGACGGCACGCGCTACATCTGCCGCATCATGGACCTTTCGCTCTCGGGTGCCGCCGTCGATGTCGAGGTGCGCCCGCCGCTCGGCACGCCCGTTCGCCTCGGCAACATGCGCGGCCGCGTCGTTCGCCACTTCACGGAAGGTGTCGCGATCGAGTTCCTGTCGGTCCAGTCGCGCGAGACGCTGCGCGAATTTCTCTGAACAGTTCCACGCCCGCGGAAGCGAGGGGCGATCTTCGTATCGTCCGGTTCCGTCATCTGTCCGTCACGGATCTGAAGGATACAGCGCGCCTCAACGAGAGGCGCCCCATGTCGGTCCTGTTTCCCGAAATCGAACCCTACGAACACGGCCTGCTCGATACGGGCGACGGCAACCTCATCTATTGGGAAGCCTGCGGCAATCCGGCGGGCAAGCCCGCGCTGGTGCTGCATGGCGGGCCGGGGTCCGGCTGTTCGACAACGGCGCGGCGCTATTTCGATCCTTCCGCCTATCGCATCATCCTCTTCGATCAGCGCAATTGCGGGCGCAGCCTGCCTGACGCCGCCGATGCCGCGACCGACCTCTCCCGCAACACGACCGCCCATCTCATCGAAGACATAGAGAGGCTTCGCAGCCTCTTCGGCGTGGAAAAATGGATCGTCCTCGGGAATTCCTGGGGCTCCACGCTGGCGCTTGCCTATGCGCAATCCCATCCCGATCATGTCGGCGGCATCGTCATCGCAGGTGTCACCACGACACGCCGCAGCGAGATCGACTGGCTCTATCGCGGCATGGCGCCGCTCTTTCCCGAGGAATGGCACCGCTTCGGCGAAGCGTTGCCGCCGGACCTTCGCGACGTCGATCGGGTGAGCGCCTATCACCGGCTGCTCAACGATCCCGACGAACAGGTGCGACTGGACGCGGCGCGCGACTGGCATGAATGGGAGGCCGCGACAATCCTCCTTGCCGATCCCGCCGGCCTTCCCCGGCGCTGGTCCGATCCGCGCTACCGTCTGACGCGCGCCCGCATCATCACCCACTATTTTCGCGCGGGTGCCTGGCTGGAAGACGGCGTCCTGCTCAAGAATGCCGGTCGCCTCGCCGGCATCCCCGGTATTCTGATCCACGGGCGTTTCGATATCGAAGCGCCGCTTGTCACCGCCTGGGAACTTGCCCGCGCATGGCCGGGCTGCGAACTCATCGTGCTGCCGAAGGCGGCCCATTCCACGGCCAATGCCGATATTGCCGCCGCGATCGTCGCCGCGACCGACAGATTCCGCGATCTCTGACGAAATTATTTTTGAGGCGGAAAATCGGGACATGAGGCGGAATCGGCTTTCCGGACGGCAATTCCGCCTGTTTCCTCGCCTCGACCCAAGCCTTGCTGCCCGACGCCCCGGCTGCCGCCCGCCGGAGAAATTTACCCGGCTTATCCGATATCGTTAACGGCCGGCCTGATTTCCGGCCTTTTGCGGCCTGAAAGCCTTTTTCCCAATCCTTCAATTTTAATCGAATTCGAGACGAATGCGCGTCTAATTTGATGCGTATTCGATATGGATTTGAATCAAGTTCGACGCGTATTTTAATAGATTAAGCCATTAATTTTATTGCGTAATTTTGCGTGAGATAAAAACGTCCGTGTCATTGTCCTTCCCATAACGGGGAGACGATAATGGCAATTGGAAATCTTCTGAAAGGCAGCCTTCTGGCCCTTGGCATGACAATGGCAATGGCGGGCGCAGGACAGGCGTCATCCGCCAGCATGACGCTCGCAGGCAATGCGAGCCCGCCGATCGGGCACTATGAATTCTGCCAGGCCAATCCGGGCGAATGCGCCTATGCCGGCGGCGATGCCGGCCCGGCGATCCTGACCGAGGATCGCTGGAAGGAGATCCTGAAGGTCAACTACACCGTCAATTCCACCATCCAGCCGATGACGGACAAGGAGATCTACGGCGTCGAGGAGCGCTGGGCCTATCCGCGCACCGTCGGCGACTGCGAGGACTTCGCCCTGCTGAAGCGCAAGATGCTGATCGATGCCGGCTTCTCGCCATCCGATACGCTGATCACCGTGGTCCTGCAGCCGAACGGCGAAGGCCATGCGGTGCTGACCGTGCGCACCGACCACGGCGACTTCATTCTCGACAACATGCGCAACAAGGTGCTGCTGTGGTCGGATACCGAATATACCTACCTGAAGCGCCAGTCCGCCGACGATCCGGCCCGCTGGACGAAGCTGCAGGACGGCCGCGCCGTGGCTGTCGGTAGCGTGAAGTAACTGGCTTACCGGCCCCGGTCAGTCCCCGCATCCCCGTCCCGACCGGCGCCCAGAGCCGTTCCCGCTGTCCCGGGAGCGGCTCGCTTCTTTTGTGGCAGATCCTTCCGGTTGAGTTAACGGGCCGTTAACTCTCGCTATCCCATCATCTCCGCGAGATTCATCACCGGCACCGACGACTCGTGTTTTCTTACGGCGGCCCGATATCCGAGGACGACGATGAGCCATTCCGCCGTGGGCCATCCTGCCGAACAGCCCCTTCTTTCGACCCGGTTCCTCATCCGTGTCACCGCGACGATTGCGGTTCTGGCGCTGGCGACGGTGGCGATCAGCATTGCCGGCCGCTGGTTCGGCCGGCACATCTCGCTTGCCGGCAATACGGAAAGCGAGGCCGCAATCACGCTCACCATCGGTCGCGACACAATCGCCCTGCCCGCCAATACGATTCGCTTCCCCAGCGAACGCCATGACGGGCCGGCCGAACGCGTGGATCTCTATCTCGCCTGGCCGCAGATGCAGGGCTACAGCAAGGAAACGCGCGAGCGTTTCGACGATATCGCCCAGTCGTCCGGCCTGATTTTCCTGCAGATCACGCAGGGCACGATGTCGCGGGACATGTCGGGCCGGCTGGAGCCGATCTATTCGCATCTGATCGAGGGCGCCGCCGAACCCTTCGCGCACGGCCTGACGCTGCATCGCCTTCGCGCCGATGCCGGCTACAACGGCGAAGTGCTGCTGACCGCGCCGCGCGAAAACGGTGCCGCCTATGTGGTGCGCTGCATCCTGCCCGCTTCTGCCGACATGGCGACCAGCGGTGACTGCCAGCGCGATATCAAGGTCGGCAAGGACCTCAGCGTGCTTTACCGGTTCTCAAGCCGTCATTTGGCCGACTGGGACCATATTGATGCCGCGATCAGGACCTTTGTGGAAACCCGGCTCCTGAGCCGGTCTGCAACACTCCGCTAAAATCCCCGCAAATGTCTGAAGAAACGATTCATCATAAACGGATTGGTAACGCTGAACCGGTAGTTTTCCAAGACAGCCGGTTGCGCAGTAGGGGGTGCGTGGCGGGCCGAATATCCGAAATGCAAGCGAAGAGTGGAATAGTGTCAAGGTCAATTTCCTCCGTACCGTCGCCGCGGTCTGCCGGTTTCCTCGCAAAGGTGCTGATGATCTTTTCGATGGCCGTCGCGATTGTCGCGGTCGACTCGGTCAACGCCGAAGCGGAAGCTGCAAATCCGAAATATGCCGGTATCGTCGTCGATGCGCGGACGGGAAATGTTCTCTACAGCGAGAATGCCGACCGCCTGCAATATCCGGCGTCGCTGACGAAGATGATGACCCTTTACCTGACCTTCGAGGCGCTTGAGCAGGGCCGTATCCGCCTCGATACGCCCGTCCCCTTCTCTGCTCATGCCGCAGCCCAGGCGCCGACCAAGCTCGGTGTGCGCGCCGGCAGCACGATAACGGTCGAACAGGGCATCCTCGGCCTCGTGACCCTGTCCGCCAACGATGCCGCAACCGCGCTCGGCGAAATGCTCGGCGGTTCTGAGGAGCGTTTCGCCCAGATGATGACGGCCAAGGCCCATGCGCTCGGCATGACGCGCACGACCTATCGCAACGCCAACGGCCTGCCGAACACCGCGCAGATGACGACGGCCCGCGATCAGGCGCGTCTCGGCATCGCCCTTCGCCAGCATTTTCCGCAATATTACGGCTACTTCAATACGCGCGCCTTCAAGTTCGGCAACCGCGTGATCCGCAGCCATAACCGCCTTGTCGGCTCCGTGCGCGGCGTCGACGGCATCAAGACCGGTTATACCCGCGCTGCCGGCTTCAATCTGGTCAGCTCCCTGCAGATCGACGGCAAGTCGATCGTCGGCGTGGTTCTCGGCGGCGCATCCACGCCCGCCCGCGACGCGCAGATGCGCAGGCTGCTTGCCACCTACCTGCCGAAGGCCTCCACCAGCGGAGGCGCGCTCGTCGCCCAGGCAAAGCCCATGCCCGAGATGATCGAGACGCCTGCTCCGGTCTCTCCTGCCAAGGTCGCCAAGATGGCTGAAAAGAAGACGATCGCCGCCAGCCAGCCGCCCGTCGCGGCTGCCGCTGCCGATCTTGGCCTGCCGCACAAGGGTCCGCTGCCGGACAGCCGCTATCAGGCGGCAGGCACGGAAGTCGCCTATGCCGAGACCGCCGCACCCAGGACGGATAATCCCCTGCTGGCGCAGCCGATGCCGTCTCCGACCAAGGTCAAGACCGTCGCGATCAAGCAGCAGCAGGAACAGGCTTCCGTCGCCGTGCCGACGCCCGCACCCGCCTATATGCCGCCGGAACAGGGGGATACGTCCGTCGACGAGCTGACGACCGCCTCCACCAAGGTTGCGCCCGCCAAGGATGCCGTCGTCAAGGACATGCCGCAGCCGTCGGGCTGGGTCGTCCAGATCGGCGTCTCCTCCAGCCGCGAAATGGCGATGGACCTTCTGGCCAGCGCCAAGGCCAAGGGTGGCAAGGCGCTGAGCTCCGCCAAGCCCTTCGCTGTCGCCTATGCCAATGACGGCGATCAGGTCTATCGCGCCCGCTTCGGCGGCTTCGATGACCAGCGAGATGCGGTCAACGCCTGCAAGGCCCTGAAGAAGGCCGGCGTCAAGTGCTGGGCGGCCGCCCAATGAGCGATCTGGCGCTGCTTATGACTGATGTGGCAGCGCCCCTGCCTGCCGGCTGCGGCATTCGCGCCGCCGGCAGTCGATCCTAGTTCGGTTTGTATTGCGTACGAGGAAGATGATGTCGATCAACGAGAATGTACCAAATGCGCCTTCAGGGCGCCGGGCGGTCAACAAGGGCCGCACCGGCCTGCATCCGTTGCACGAGGCAGCATTGCGTCTGGCTGAAATCGGCCTGCAGCGCCCGAAGGCGAAATCGGCCAAGACCCGCGATCTCATCAACCTGCTTCTGTGCCACGGCGCACGCGCCTGGCGCTATTCGCAGCCGGAGGCGCATATTCACCTGCACATCACGTCGCCCGACGGCCATTCGCCGGTCGTGCTGCGCCTGCGGTAAGCGCGGTTCAAGAAACTGCAACGCAAGACGGACGCTTTCAGAGCAGGCCGAGTTCCGACAGCTCGCGGCGAAGATCCGCGGGCATTTCCGTAATGCCGGCGCCGAGACTGTCGATATCGCGCGGTACGTCCTCATCGGGATAGTAGCGCCAGCCCTGGAAGGCCCGCTTCGGCTGTACCGCGGTTTCGATGACTTCCGGACCAAGCACCAGATGGCAGCGGCCGATCCCCTCTCCGTCCGTAAATGTCTGGATGTCGAGAATCTTCTGTCGCGCCTGCACCTGTCCTTTGATGACCCAATAGAGCGAACCGCCGTCGAGCAGTTCTTCCACGCGCTTCGGCACCATGCGGGTCGTGTGGACCGAGTGCGGTTCCATTCCGGCGGCGATGGCGCGCAGCGAGCGCTCGGCCACCCATTCGCGCAGGTCTTCGATCGAGTCGCAGCCGACGCAGAGCTTGATGAGATTCAGTGCCATGCTGCCGTTGAAATCCTTTTGGCCGGCAGCGTCAAGCGGCTAAAGCATGTCGCGCAAAAGTGTGCAGCGG